>CAVPNW010000019.1:0-281549 GCA_963706875.1 uncultured Actinomycetes bacterium
GCTGGGCGCGGAGATCACCGGCGACCCGGACAACCCGCAGATCATCCTCTCGGCCCGCGACCACATGGCCTGTCTCGGTGCCACCATCCCGGACATGGGCGGGTCCTCGCTCTACGAGCTGTCGCTGGAGGCCACCAGCGTGTCGCCGCGGGACCCGAGTTCTGCCTGTACCTGCGTGGCCCGGATACCTGCACCAAGACCCGGCCGGTGGGCCGTGGAAGGGCTGGACCCGCTACGAGACGCTGGTCTCCCCCGACCCGGCGGGCGGTCGAGACCCGGACGTACCTGTACGGGCGTCGGGACATGGACACCCAGCAGGTCGCCAAGGTCGGCTACCGGGACGTGAAGGTGCGGCCGGTCGCCTCACCGGTCTCGGTCGTCCTCGTCCGGGAGCCGGGCACGGGCCGCGATGTGCTGGATGCGGACCGCACCGTGTCCATCGGCTACGACCGCCTGAACCCGGCCAACTTCACGGTGTCGGGGTCCGGCACCGGCGTCCTGGCCCTCACCGAGACCTACGCCCCGGGCTGGCGGCGGGTGGGTGCCAATGCCGAGCACACCTCGGTGCAGGGGTGGATGAATGCGTGGCCACTCGACGGGGCCATCGACACGACGCTCGCCTACGCGCCGGCCCACCGAGCGCGCCTGGCGCTGTACCTGTTCCCGTTCGCTGCCGCCCTGGGAGCTGCCAGCATCGCGTGGAGCGTCCGGCGCAGCCGCAGGCTCGCGGCCGCTGGGCGAACGGCGGTCGCGCAATGAGCGCCCGGCGGATCCTCGGTGTCCCTGCTCAGCGCAGGTGCGATCATCGCCGCCGTCCTGCTGGGGCTGCGCGCCTGCGAGGACCCCGCCCCCACGACGGTGCGGGCGATCGCGGTCGGGGGCATGGTCTGCGACCCCGCGGACCCACAGTTCAACGCGGGGCAGGGCACCGCTCGGGGCTGCCAGCACCGAGCCGCCTCCGACGCAGCCGTCGCCCTGAACCCCGACGCCCTGCTCGGGCTCGGCGACTACCAGTTCGAGGTTCCCGCGGCGGCGTCCTACCGGGATCACTACGACACGTCCTGGGGCCGGCTGCGGGACACGACCATCCCCGCGGTCGGCAACCAGGAGTACAAGGTCAAGAACGCCAACACCTTCCGGGGCTCCTTCGGCGACCGGGCGGGCCCCGAGACCGGCTACTGGGCCACCGACCTGGGCACCTGGCGGGTGATCGTCCTGAACTCGAACTGCACCACGGTGGAGGGTGGCTGCGCCGAGGGATCGCCCCAATGGCGCTGGCTGGACCGCGAGCTGTCCACCAACCCGGCGCGCTGCACCGTCGCCCTGTGGCACCACCCCCGGTGGTCCAACGGCATTGCCGGAGCAGACGCGCGCACCGAGGACCTGGTGCGGCTCATGGCCAACCGCGGCGTCGACATCGGGCTGTCCGCCCACGAGGCGGACTACGAGCGCTTCCAGCCGATGGGCGGCGACGGGCGCAAGGACGACGGCGGGATCCGGACGTTCGTCGTCGGCTCCGGGGGCCAAGCGGTCTACCAGCCCGGCGAGGGCGACGCGGCGTGGCGCAGCAGGCAGACCTCGGCGGGGTCGGAGCACTTCGACGGCCGGCACCACGGGTTCCTCGAGCTGGTCCTGGCTCCTGGGTCCTACGAGTGGCGCTTCCATGCGGTGACCACCGGGGATCCCGGGGAGGACAACGGGGTCGGCGTCACCGACCAGGGATCGGCGGCCTGCACATGAGCAACGCGTCGGACCCGACACCCACAACGAACGGATGAGAGGCTACGCGCCATGAAGGGTGTCATCTTCAACATCGTCGAGGAGACCGTACGAGCCGAGCATGGTGAGGACGCCTGGGACTCCCTGCTCGACGCAGCAGGTCTGGACGGGGCCTACACGTCGTTGGGCACCTACCCCGACCAGGACATGGCCGCCCTGGTCACGGCGGCCTGTGGAGCCCTCGGGGTCAGCCAGGAGGACCTGCTGCGCCACCTCGGCCGCCAGGGCTTCGGCCGACTCGCCGCCCGCAACGCGGAGCTCATGGGGGAGTTCCGCGACGCACGCTCCCTGCTGCTCGGCCTCAACTCCGTGATCCACCCCGAGGTGCGCAAGGTGTACCCGGGCGCAGACGTCCCCGTCTTTGAGGTCGTCTCCGGCGAGGCGGACCACATCAGCCTCTCGTATCGCTCCAAGCGGGGACTGTGCCACTTCGCCGAGGGCCTGGCCCTCGGTGTCGGGGATGCCTTCGGGGAGACGCTCAGCGTGACCCAGCCCGTCTGCCAGCACGAGGGCGGCGACCATTGCGAGCTGCTGTTCACCTGGCCCCCGGACGGCCCGTGAGCGAGCAGCCCTCCGACGCGGATCTGCGCACGCAGCTGGTCCGCGTCCAGGCGCGCCTGGAGCGGGAGCGGGCCGCGCGGCGTGAGTCGGAGGACATCGCAGAAGCCACATTGCGGCGGCTCTACCTTCGGCAGGTGGAGCTGGACCTCCTGAGCCAGGTGACGTCCATCGCGAACAGCGCCCAGGAGTTCGAGCCCGCGTTTCGCGACGCGATGGTCCTCATCCGCAACGCCGGAGAATGGCAGGTCGGCCACTACTTCCTCCCCGCCCGGGACGACCCGACCGTCATGGTCAGCTCCGGGGTGTGGAACGGGGAACCCCATGACCCGTTCCTCCGAGAGTTGCGCTCGGCAACCAGCGGCATGCGATTCCCCCCAGGGCTGGGGATCCCCGGGACGGCATACCTCCACGGCGCCACCTGGGAGGAGGACATCGCCGAGTCACGCAACTTCCCGCGACAGAAGTGGCTCACCGGCGGATCGGCCTTCGCCTTCCCCATCCTCATCGGCGATGAGGTCGTGGCCGTCATGGAGTTCCTCCAGTCCAGCCCGCGGCCACCCCAACAGGGCCTGCTGGACATCGCCAACGTGATCGGGATCCAGCTCGGTCGGGTCGTCGAGCGCACCCGGGCGCGGGCCAGGGAGTCCGAGCACCGGACGTCCCTGCAGGACGCCGTCGAGCAGCGGACGGCCGACCTCATCGCGGCCCGCAACCGCGCCGAGGCGCAGTCCGACGCGCGCTCCACCCTGTTCTCCACCGTCAGCCACGACCTGCAGACGCCGCTCCACGCCGCGCTGTCAGACATCGATGCAGCCACCACCGCGCAGGATCCGGGCGAGCACCTGGCCCGGGCAGCGATCCACCTGACGGAGCTCGAGCAGCGGATCCGGGCACTGGTGGAGCTCGCTGGACCCGCGAACGCCACCGCCGACCACCCACGGGTCGTGGACCTCGGCCGGGTGCTCGACGACGTCGTCGCGGCCCATGACGCAACCATGCGCCAACGGGATGCCTCCTCGGAGGTGGTCGTCGTGTCCTCGACGTCCAACGAGGTCCTGGTGGATGTCGACCGGTTCCGGCGCATCGTGCACACCCTGCTGGCAGGACGCCTGATCGAACAGTCAACCGGGGCAGTGCGCGTCCGGCTTGAGGTGCGCGCCACCTGGGCCGACCTCACCGTCGAGGAGCCCGACCCCGGAACAGAGGGAACGACGATGGCCCTCACCCGGCAACTCGTGGACTCCGCAGGCGGCGAGATCACCGTGACCCCCCTGCCCGACCGGCGCCGCACGATCGCAGTGCGGATCCCCGTCGCCGTCCAGGGACGACACCGCCGGGGACTCGGCCGACGGGTCCTGCTGGTCGACGACATCGCCGTCACGCGTCAGATCAGCGCGGCGATGCTCACCCGGATCGGCGCTGAGGTCAGCACCGCGGAGAACGGGCTGGAGGCCCTTGAGGTGCTTCGGGGAACGGAGTTCGCCCTCGTCCTCATGGATCTGCGCATGCCGGTCATGGGAGGGATCGAAGCCTCGCGCCGGATCCGTGCCGGGGAGGCCGGGGCCGAGCGCAGCGACGTCCCTGTGGTCGCCCTCACCGCGCATTCGGCTGCCGGCGACGCGGACCGCAGCCTCCTGGCCGGGATGGACGCGCACCTCACCAAGCCGTTCACGTTCGACGACCTGCGCTCCACCGTCCTGCTCTACGCACCCGAGCTGGCCGACGAGCCCCCGAGACCCGGGTAGCCCGCGTCCCGGAACTCCGCCAGCCACTGCGCAACACGGAACGCCTCGGAGTGCAGGGCGTCGACCATCGGGGTCAGGTCACCCCCGCTGGGCGTACCCGCACGCGACTGGGCTGCCGTGACGGCCTCGAGATCGCGACACAGGTCAGACAGCGTCCCTGCGCCGAGCATCCGCGAGGAGGACTTCAGGGAGTGGGCCTCGTCACGCAGGACCTCGAAGCGCTCGTCGGTGAGGGCCCCAGCCATCACGTCCAACCGTCCCGGGAGCTCCTCGAGGTAGATGTCGAGCGTGTCGATCACAACCGCCGCCTCGCCGATGTCCTCGACCAGGCCCTGGAGCACCGCGACGTCCACCGCGGGCGACCCGCCGGCCTGAGCGAGTGTCCCCGCCTGCGGGGTCGCCAGCACCTTCGCGATGGCACGGCTCAGCTCGGCGCTCGTGACCGGCTTCAGGACGTGACCGGAGAAGCCACTGGACGGGCGCAGCGTCGGGTCAGAGCGGGCATCTGCGGTGAGGGCCAGGATCGGCGGGCACCGATCGGCCGGCAGCCGGTGCCGGATCGTCTCGACCGCCTCGATGCCACCCATGACCGGCATCGACAGGTCCATGAGGACGACGTCGAACCGGTCGGCGGCAAGCGCCTCCACCGCCTCGAGCCCGGTGCCCACAGCCACGACCTCGGCCTGGAGCCGGGCGAGCATCTCCGAGATGATCCGTCGGTTGCTCGGCTCATCCTCGGCGAGCAGGACCCGGGTGCCGAACGGCAGCAGTCCGGCACGCACAGGCGCGACGTCGGAGGCCACCCACTCGTCACGCAGGGCAGCCATCAACCTCTCCCTTGTCCACGGCAGCGCCAGGGCCGTGCCCGCCAACGGAGGGCAGGTGGCCAGGGCCGCGGGGACGAGAATCAGCTGCCGCCGGCCGGCGGGCGGGGGCGGGACCCTCTGGGCGTCGGACACGCTACTGGCGACGACCACCTCGAGCGTCACCTCCGGGTCGTCGGCCTGGCGCGAGACCTCGATCCCCCCACGCTCCAGGGCTGCGGCCACCACGGGGACGGCGCGACGGTGCCCGGTGATGTGGGCCCGGATTCCGCTGATGGTCGGGCGGTGCGCGGGGCCGGCCACGGCGTCCGGGATCCTCACGGTGAATGTGCTCCCCAGACCGAGACGGCTCCCAACGTCGATGCTCCCGCCCAGCGCGGCCGTGAGCTTGTTGGCAATGGCCAGCCCGAGTCCCGCGCCCCCGAACTCGCGGTTGACGACCGCGCCGCCCTGGACGTACTGCTCGAAGGCCCGGTCGACGACCTCGGGCGCCATGCCCGGGCCGGTGTCCGAGACCCTGATGAGGAGGTCTGATCCCTCACGATCAGCCAGGATCGACACAGCCCCGGACGGGCTGAACTTCACAGCGTTGGAGACCAGGTTGAGCAACACCTGGCGGAGGCGTCCAGGATCGGTGCGCACCATGTCGGGGACCGCGACCGTGACACCGGCGATCAGCGGAAGGGACTTGGCCTGGGCGATGGGACCGACCATCCCTGCGACGTCCTCGACCACGTCGCAGATGCTCGTCTCCTCGATGCTGAGCTCCAGCCGACCGGCATCGGCCCGGGAGAGGTCCAGGAGGTCATCGAGCATGGCCGTCATGGCCGCCGCCGAGCTCTGGACGCTTTCCACCAGCTCCCGGGTCCGGTAGTCCAGGGGTTGCTGCAGGAGGATGTCGACCATGCCGACGATCCCGACCACGGGGGTACGCACGTCGTGGCTGATCGTTGCCAGGAGCTCGCTGCGGGCCTCTGCCTCGGACTGCGCCTCCCGGCGAGCAGTGTCCGACGCCGTGACATCGCGGTAGATCCACGCGGCCTCGCCGCGGGTCTCATCGACGGGGACCATCAGGAAGTCGCGTTCGAGGACGCGCCCATCGGTCAGCTCGAGCCGGTCACCTACAACAGGCTCGCGGGCGTCGAGGACCTCATGGACGCGGGCCAGGAAGGAATCGACGTCACCCCAGAGCGGCGCGAGCTGGATGGCTGCCTCCTCGCAGTCGGCCCCGACGAGCGCCGCGGGCGGGGCCGGGATGCCGAACATGTCGCAGAACGCCTGGTTCGTCTGCGACACCTTCCGGTCCACGGTCTCGAGGAGGACGGCGATCGGGAAATGCTCGACAATCAACGACAGACGACGCTCCAGCAGGGCTTGGGTCATGTTCTGCACGGCGCCATCCTGACTCAGCCTGGGCCTCAACGCCCAGCGTATGGCGGTGGTCCTCGGCCTGAATCGGGACGGCTCCCCGCCGACAAGCGTGAAGAGCCACTCAAGGGCGCGGGGCCTGGTGCGTGTCCGTTGCGGTCGCGGCTTCGTCGCGGCGGTAGTGGCGGATCAGGGTGATCACTCGGGCGATTGACTCGACGAGGAGGAAGGCCAGGAGGGTCGCGATGATGGCGCGGAAGATGTCGCCCTCGGGCAGCAGGTCGCGCTCGGCGACGAGCTTGATGACGACCAGCAGGCCGAGGGCCACGAATGATTCCACGCTGTAGCGCAGGATGACGCCCTTGTGCTGGGGGACCGCAGCCACATAGGTGGACCGCGCTCGGTAGGCGCCGAACGCGTACCCGGCGATGCCGCCGGCGACGGCGACGATCGCGTGCAGAGGGCTGCGCTCGAGGTCGGTCAGCAACAGCGACCCGACGACCACGATCGCGACCAGCGGTTCCAGCATCTGCATGCGCAGGGTGCGGAAGCGCTCGTTGCTCTGCAGCTGGAACGCTCGGGTCGGACTTGATCGCACGGGTGCCCTCCCGGCTCTCCCGCGCGATCAGCACGAGCAGGACCAGGATGATCAGGGACGAGGTGTACTCCATGCGGCGGCTAGCTCCTTGCGAACGAAGCGGGTGATGACGAAGGGGCCGGTGAGTCCGAACGTCCGGCGGATGCGCTACAGGGTCTGAACCCGGGTCCGGGTCACCGCGGTCCTGCGGTCACTGCGCACGACGATGATCGCGGCGATCACGGCGCTCACGAAGACCAGGACCTGGATGCCCAGGTTCACGACGGTGAGGGTGCCCGAAGGCGGCGGCAGGAACACCGACATGTCCCACAGGCCGTGCGCGATCATGCCCACCACCAGGAGCCCACGCACCCGGCGGAACAGGTACAGGACGACCCCGGCAGCCGAGGCCTGGATGCACTGGAAGAGCACGCCACCCACCGGGGATCCCACGACGAGATTGGTCAGGTGGAAGAACCCGAACCACACCGACGAGATCAGCATGACCCACGCCTCCGGACGCAGGTTTGTGCGCAGGCTGCGCAGGATGATGCCGCGGAACAGGGTCTCCTCGGTGAAGCCGACCAGCACACCGGCGGCCACGATCGCCAGGAGCAGATCGGTGGGGGTGTTGGCCCAGTCGGCGACGGCGACGTGCGCCACGATCCCCACGACGAAGATCGCGACGGGCACCCACAGGAAGCCGGACCAGGGCAGGCGGGCGGGATCCTTGAACACGAAGTCCCAGCGCGCCCACAGCACGAAGGCGATGAGCACCAGGGCCCCGCCGATCAGGGGGATCACCGCGGTCCGGAAGGCGTTGCTACCAGTCGCGAACCAGTCGGCGTAGTCGATCCCCGCGGTCGCCGCGAGCCCGATGAACACCACGACGTACGCGACGAAGACCCCGACCGCGACGGGCACGGACGGGGCAACCCGCCACGTCGCGGAGGGCTCGGTCGCGGTTGGGTCCGCAGCACTTGTGGTCATTGGGGAAACTCCCATCGGGACGGAGGTCACGCGCAACCGGCCCGAGAAGGCTAACCGCAGTGCAATGGCCCTGCTGGCAATCCAGGTGCTGTAACGGTTACTCCGCCCCTCCACAGCCTGTTGCTCGAGCGTGTGACACCGCAGATCACTTGCAGATCAGGCCGGATCGGTGGTGTGGTGCGGGCTGAGTTGGGCCAGGCCAGGTGCCCCACGACTCTCGCCGCGTCCTTCTGGGCGGTGTGCAGCGCCCGGGTGACTCAGCATGGCCCTCAACGGGAGGGCTGGCCAGGCCGTCGCCAGTCACATTGGGTGACCAATCGAGCCCCGGAACACCCCAAACCGACAGATTGGCGGTCAATCCAGCCTCGGGCATGGGCCGACCCGGCCTCGGTCACGCTGGGTGAGTTGAGCCGGGCGAGCGGCCGCCACGGTGATGTGCATCGAAGTGGAGTACCGCTGAGCTGCTGTTGACAGTCCTTCGCGGCTACTAGGAAGGGGCGCCCGATTCTGGTCGTCCGCGGGCTACCTTCACTGGGCGCGCACGATTCGAGCGAGCGGATTCCCGGGCGGTGGAGGGGGTCGGGCCTCAGCCCCGACTGACGTTACGTGCCGCGTAGCAGTCCGACAGCGAGAACGACCATCACCAGGGCGATGCCGGCGTCGAGCACTCGCCATGCTGCTGGACGAGCGAAGACTGGTCGCAGGAGGCGTGCTCCTGCCCCCAATGCTGAGAACCATACGAGGCTGCCGACCGCCGCGCCTGCGCCGAAGTGCCAGCGCAGGTCGCCGTGGGTTGCGGCCACCGAGCCGAGAAGGATCACTGTGTCGAGGTAGACGTGCGGGTTGAGCCAGGTCAGCGCTGACGCGGTGAGAACGGTCGATAGGAGCGGCGTCTGGTGGGCCGCGCCTGCGGTCAATGCTCCGGCTGGCCGTAGAGCGCGCCGCGCGGCAAGGACGCCGTACCCGAGCAGGAAGGCCGACCCGGCCCAGCGGATCAGCGTCACCGCCTCGGGAGCTGCGGTGATCAGCGCCCCGGTGCCCGCGATCCCGGCCGCGATGAGGATCAGGTCCGACAGCGCGCACACGGCCACGACCGGGACGACGTGTTCACTGCGCAGTCCTTGACGCAGGACGAAGGCGTTCTGCGCCCCGATGGCCACGATCAACGCCAGGCCGAGGCCGAGGCCGGAGACAGCGGCCAGCAGTGGGGAGGACACGCATTGATCGTCCTTGGTGAAGCACATGAAGTCCAGCGAAGGATTCTTCATCAGCATTAGGGTGGCTACATGGATCTGGACCTCGGTCAGCTGCGTGCGCTGAGCGCAACCGTCGACGCCGGGACGTTGGAGGGTGCGGCCCGGGTCCTGAACGTGACGCCGTCGGCGGTCAGTCAGCGGCTCAAGGCGCTCGAGCAGGCCACCGGTCGGGTGCTGCTCGTGCGGTCCAAGCCCGTCCAGGTCACCGAGCCGGGACGCACGGTCCTGCGCCTGGCCCGAGAGCTCGAACTCCTCGCCGCCGACACCGCACGCGAACTCGCCGACTCCAGTAGCCCCGTCGTGCTTGCGGTGGCGGTCAACGCTGACTCGCTCGCGACCTGGTTCCTTCCCGCACTCGCGCCGCTGCACGACCAGGTGCTGTTCGACCTGCACCGGGCCGACCAGGACCACACGGCTGCGCTGCTGCGCGATGGAACCGTCGTGGCCGCCGTCACCAACTCGGCGACGCCGGTACCGGGCTGCACCTCGACAGGACTGGGCGTCCTTCGCTACCGGCCCGCCGCCGTGCCCTCATTCCTGCAGCGGTGGTTCCCCAACGGCCCCACGGCAGAGGCCCTCGCCACGGCGCCCGTCGTGCACTTCGACCGCGACGACGACCTCCAACGAGCCTGGCTGCGACGACGCACACGGGGAAAGGCCGACCCGCCTGCGCACCACGTGCCCTCGACCGAGGGCTTCCTCCAGGCGGTGCTGGCCGGCATGGGCTGGGCAATGATCAGCGATCTCCAACTCGCCGACCCGAAGCTGCGCTCGGCCGTCGCCCTGCTGGACGAACACGACACCGTCGACATCCCGCTCTACTGGCAGCGATGGAAGGTGCGCTCGCCGTCGCTGGACCTTCTCAGCGACACTGTGCTGGCCACGGGGCGTCAGGCACTCCAGCAGCACTGAGCGGTTGACGCCGCCACCAAACACGTGGGTACCTGTACGGGCTCAAGGGCTCACTCATCTCGCGCCCCCCTCAACGCCTTTGATCCGAATGCGCGTCCACACGCGGTGTGTCGCGGGCGCGGGCGGTGCGCGGCACAATGGCTCCCGTGCCGAACCTGGGAGACGCTGATGCCGCCGGGTGGCCCTGCTGGCCGGAAGTCGTGGATGCTGCGGTTGCCGAATGCGTCGGTGTGGTTCTGGCCGGCTCGGACGCGGACTGGACTGCGAAGGCGGGACGTCTCGAGTGGGACTGCCGTGGGACGGTGCTGCACCTGGCCAGTGATTTCGTCGGGTACGCCGGACAGTTGACGGCTCCACGGCTTCGCGGGTACGTCCCCTTCGACGTTGTCCTCGAAGGCAACCCAGATGCCGAGGAGCTGGCCGAGGTCGTGAGGGCGACAGGTGGCCTCCTGGCATCGGTTGGGAGGACGACACCTGCGGGCGTACAGAGTTGGCATCCCGACGGCATGGCAGGACCAGCCGACTTCTGCGCGATGGGCGCTGTCGAGGCGTTGGTTCACACGTACGACGTGTCCCTGGGGCTCAAGGTCTCGTGGGCGGCCCCAGAGGAGCTTGCGGCGCTAGTCCTCCAGCATCTGTTCACTCCAGCGCCGCGGCAGCACAGCTCATGGCAGGCACTGCTCATGGCGACGGGGCGCATCCCCGACGACGACGGCCTCATCTCAACATCATGGCGATGGCACAACACCGGAACCTGACAGCGTCGGTCAACCACCAATGGCGCGGGAGGACCGGCGGGCGCATACGACCACCCCGGAACCCGCCGGTCCCACGATCGACGATCGCGCCCTCGCCGCTGACACGATCTGGCTGGCCACCCTGATCTCGCGGCCGGTCGATCTGCGAGAGGGTGGGCCCTCGCGGCAAAGATCACGTCAGAGGCGAAGGCGCTCGGCTGGCTGGCCGCTGATGCCTGCGATGAGGTCGAAGTCCTTGTCCATGTGCAGCACGGCTAGCCCAGCGAGTTCGGCTGTGGCGGCGATGAGCAGGTCGGGTATCGACGGTGCGCGGTGCTGGCCCTTCTCGGCCAGTACCAGCTGGACCTGTAGTGCTCGGTCCTCGATCGCCGGAGTCAGGTACTCCACCGGCATCGCCGAGACCGGAGGGGTCGTGAACATCGAACGGGCGTCTGCATCACTACGTGCGGAGTAGCCGATCTCCAGCCTGGTCACGGTGGTGATCCGCACCAAGCCTCGCTCGATCCGATCCGCCCACTCCGCAGCGTCGGGACTGTCGGCAAGGCGCACCAAGGCAGACTTGTCGATCAGCCATTCGGTCACCGCCACGCGTCATCCATGATCTCGGCGTCCGCCAGGTCGGTGAACCGGTCGGCGAACGAGCGCAGATCGTCGGCAGAAACCGACGCCCTCGAGCTGGCCGCATCGGCCGCGAGGCGTCGCCGGATGTACTCCACCCGGGACAGCCCCAACCGAGCAGCGTGTGCATCGACACCCGCCAGCACCGCCTCAGGGACGTCTCGGATCAACACGTCGGCCATCACGCCCACCTCCAGATATCAGATGATATCAGCGCGCAGGCAGGCGCGCCAGTGAATCGACGAGGTGACCCATAGTGGGCCGCATTGACGCACATGCCGCACGACGCGGGAGTTCGGCCGGTGCGCTGCCTCAGTAGGTGCCATGAACTTGCGCGGCGTGCCGGGCGGGGGCAGTCGAACCACCTGCACGGACCCCATCAGGGCCACTCCCTTCACCCGGATGGTCGGCGAATCGGGGCGGAGGTCGGCGGGCACCTTGTCCTTCCTTGCCCGGCCCGTAGTCGCCCATGATCGGCGTCCCGTCGACGACGGCGAGCATGTGTGCGGGGATGATGATCTTGATCTCCCCCATGATCGAGTTGGCGTTGATAGTGGTCTCTGGTGCGGTGAGGACCGCCTCGCCCCCTGGTCGCGGACTGTGGCCCCAACGTTTCACGGCCGGGCAATGGATTACCCCAGCCGGCGCCGGCGCGGAGGAGGGTGCGATCCGCGCCAGCCAGGTATTGGATCGGTGGTACGCGCTGGCCTACCGGTTCCCATCCACCCCGTGGGAGCGCGCCGCGCGCGCCACCACTGCAAGCACGGGAGCCCTGCTCGACAGGGAGGAAGCGCAGCGTTCACGTCCCCTCGGCCGAGCCCTCGACCTGGGCTGCGGCCGGGGGCGTGCACAGTGCCGAGCTGGCCCGCAGGGGCTGGCAGGTTGTGGGCGTTGACCTGGTCCCCCGTGCCATCGAGGCAGCTACCCACCGGAACGTCCCGGGGACACGGTTCGTGGTCGGCGACGTGACCGCCTGTCCGCTGCCGGGCTGGGCACATACGACTTCTTCCTCGACGTCGGCTGCCTGCAGGGATTCGCCGCCGAACAGCGGCGCGCCGTCGGCAACGGGGTCACGGAACTGGCCAGACCCGGAGCAACGCTGCTCATCCTGGCCTTCCAACCCAGCCACCGAGCACAGGACGCGACCGCGCGAGGAGCCGGCGCGCCGGGCCGTGCACGGGCGCTCGTCCGCCACCGGGCTCCATCCGCACAGCGACCACCCTCCCTGCGCCGGGTTCAGGCGGTCCGTCTGCTGAGTCCTCGTGCGACGTCAAGACCGAGCGGGATGAACAGCAAGCTCCAGATCAGCAGCGCTGCCTGTCGGAAGGGCAGGCTCCCGGAAATGTTCGCGGGGGTCACGAGGACGATGAGCACGACGCCGGTCGCCAGGACCACCCACTTCCACGGGCCCTGCCACACACCAGCGCGCGCGATGGCCAGCCCACCCACGATCGCGCCGACCGCGAAGACCAAGGACGTGATGCCGAAGGCTGTGCTGACTGCGGTAGCGATCTCCGAGTCACTGGCCTCCTCAGCGATGAGGCCGCTCGCGATCTCTGCGGTGGCTAGGCCGACCAGCCCGGCAACCGCCACCCAAAGACCGACTCGACCGGCCCCGCTGCCGCCGTGCGCCTTGAGCCGGAGCGCTCCGACGAAGCCAGCTGCCGAGAGCAGGTGGGCGATGGCAAGCAGCACCGCCTCCACCAGGAACACTCCCGCAGCCTGCGGGTAGCTCCACTGATTCTCCGGAGCGTCACCGATGTGCATCCCGATCGGGATGGCCAACAGGACCATCAGCACTCCGGACGCTGCGCAGGCAAGTCCCAGTCCGCGTGTTCTTGCGGTTGGGAGCGTGTCGGTGTCCACCATGGGTGTTCCCCTCCGATATCGTCAGGTGAACTTACTGTCAGGCGACCTTAGGGCAAACGGTGTCTGTGCGACAAGAGCCCGATCCTTCGGAAATGAACACGGTGGCGATGCTGGGGGCCGCCTACAGCCTGCTGGGGTTCGACATCGTGAACGGGGTGGTCGGCTCCGGCTTCCCGATCAAGCCCCACCACTCCGCAGTCTTTGGCCAGATCGGGCCGCAAGGGATGCGCCTGACCGACCTGGCGCGCGGCGCGAACATAACGCCCCAGTCCATGGGCCAGATCGTCGACGAGCTCGAGCACCTGGGGTACGTCGTGCGCACGGCCGACCCTGCCGACCGCCGCGCGAAGATCATCAAGCTCACCAAGGACGGCGAGAAGGTCGCCCGCCAAGGAACCACCACGATCCAAGGCATCGAGGGGCGACTCACCGAGCTCCTCGGAGTGCGCGACTACAACAAGCTCCGAGCCATCCTCACCAGGATCGTGTCGCACCCCCCACACCCTGAGCGGACCGAGGTCGCGTCGGGTCGTCCGGGTGTCTCTCCCCGGCTCTGATGGAGGCTCGCATTCCCGCCATGTGCCTCTTCGTCCGGTTCAAGTCCCGCCTCGCACTCCTCCCAGTCACCGTGCGGACCGAGCCGTTGGCGTTCGTGGTCCAGGCCGCCGAGACCGCGAACGGGCTTCGCATCAACAAGACCGACGAGTGGTCGGCGGCCGGCCCCGAAGCATCCTGCCGGATACTCGTGGATCACCACACTGGCCGGCCGACACAGCCCTGCCTGCCCGGCCGCCATTCGGTACACGCCTGATTGAGCGGGTGGCCGCGGCCCTGAAGTTCTCCGGTGGGGCAATGCGGGCGAACTCGAACAGCGCGGGCAGCAGCTGCTGCGCGGCCTCGAGGACTCCTCCCCGTGGCAGCCCGCCGGAACCGTTCGACTGGCCCGGTTCATCGCCCCGTTCGTCCCACCGTTCCTGCGGCCCAACGGGGTCGTCGTCGACGTGGAGGACCCCCCCGACCCCGGGTGACTACCTGACTCCAAGAAGCGCGACCCTGACCATCGACAGATGTTCCTCTGACCGTCGAGGTGACTGGGGACCAGAATGGGACCGTGCCAGAGAGCGAGGAGCGCACGGAGTTGCGGGGTGCACTTGCACGCGGCGACGGAGCCGGCGTCGTCCAGCTGCTGACCGGTCGGCCTTGGCCCGAGGACGCCCTCCAGCTGATCGGCGACGGCCTGCTGGTCGCGCTGCGCCAACGGGTCCACGGCGCTGGCGAACTGGTCGCGCGGTGCGCGGCGATGCTGCGCACCCGCGAGTGGGACGGCGACGAAGAGCTCGCCGACGCGCTGCTAGCCCGGCTGGGCACAGCGCCGACCCGACTCCTCAAGCCACTGGCCGTCGACCTCGAGGAACTCGCAATGGTGCTCGAGGGCGACCCCCTGTCGTGTGGTGGCCGGATCGACCTGACAACCGGGGAAGTCTGGCCCCAAGCGGCCATCGACTACGCCCTTGAGATGGCAGAGATCGACGAGGACGAGGATGACCCGGATCGGTGGGTGCCGGTCCGCTGCGAAGGCTCGCGCGCCAGCTATCGGGACCTGCAGTGGTTCATCTCCGACCTCGACGACCCAGCCATCGCCGACCGTCTCAGCGACGCGATCAGCGGGCGCGGGCCCTTCCGGCGGTTCAAGGACACCCTGGCCGCATGGCCTGTCCTGACAGCCCGGTGGTACGCCTTCTCCGAGGACCGGCAACGCGGCCGCGCCCGAGCCTGGCTGGCCGACGAGGGCTACACAGCGAGCCCACCGGCCCCCGGCAAGTAAGGACCTCGGACGCCTGGAGCGGACCCGTGTCCCAGGAAGTCGTGGGGGCGCTCCCCGGGTGCGCGCCGGGTTGTCACGGACCCGGACCGCAGGTCCCTGTCGTCTCCCGAGCTGTCGGAGCATGCTGGAGGTGTGGGAAGCCGGCAGTGGTGTGGGCGCGCGCTGGTGATCGGCGCGACGACGATCCTGCTGGCCGGGTGCGGCTCGGGCGGGCCGGGGGTTCCCAGCGGCACCGGGTCCGGCGGGCCCTCCACGATCTCGACTGGGACCGCCGCCTCCTCCCGGCCCACCGCCGGGGAACTGAAGACGGTAACCCGCCCCGGTGGGCCCGTGGCGCAGGTTGCCGCCACCATCCCCCTGACCGGCTTGGCCCTGGGCATCGCCATGGATCCGGTGACGGGGAAGGCGTTCGTCCTGACCTGTGCGGGCTGCGGGCGGGTACCCCCTGATGACACCCAGGTCATCGAGGTGATCGACATCGCCACCCGCGGCAACGTCGACGAGATCCCGATCCCGGCCCACTGGGCCCAGATCGCCGTGGACCCGTACGCCGGTGTGCTGTACGTCAGCCACACGGGCGAGCGCGGCGAGCAGATCCGCACGATCGATACAACGAGCCACGAGGTCACCGGAACCATCGACGTGGCTGCCTGGGGCATCACCGTGGACCCGACCACCGGCACCGTGTACGCCCTGGAGGAGGACGCATCAGGTGAGCGGTCGACCCGGGTCGCGGTCATCAACCCGCAGGACGGCAGTGTCGTGAGGCGCATCGACGTCGGCGTGGACGCGCTGGCCGGGCTCACCGTGGATCCGGTCCGGGGCCTGCTGCTGGTCAGTGATCACCTCGCCGGGCGGCTTCTGGTCGTTGACTTGGCCGCTGGGACCGTGGAGCGCATCATCCAGGTGGTTGGTTGGTTGGCCGATCCCTGCGAGAACTGCTTGGGCAGCATCGGCACGCCCGTCGTCGACCTCACCACGGGCCTGGCGTACGTGACCGGGCCACCAGACCAGGCCGCGGAAGACCCGAATCCCTCCCAAGCCCGCGGGTCCTCCGCCGGGACGGTCGTGCCGGCGGGGGTGGCGCCCACCGGGGTCCGGGTCGTGCCGGCCGGGTTCGGCACCAGCGTGCTGTACGTGGTTGACCCTGGCGCAGGGAGCGTGACGCAGACCGTCGGCGTTCCGTTCGCCGCGGGCTCCCACACCGTCGACCTGCAAGCCCGGGTGCTCTATCTACCGGTCATGGACATGCCCGCAACGGGTGTGATCACCACCAGCGTGCTCCCCGTCGACATCGACTCCCTCACCTTCGAGGATCCGATCCCGGTGCCCACCGGCTCCGCCGGCACGATGCAGTTGGCGGTCGACCCGACGACCGGCCAGGTCTGGGTGGCCGGGGACGGAGCGATCACGGTCCTGGAGTGAGGGCGACGAGCCCCCCCGTTACCCGCGTTCGCCGGTGAGGACGTGGTGACGGATCGGGAACCGTCGCCTTCGTCGGATCACTTCCTTAGTTCAGGTGTCGGCCGGCACGGCCCCGGTTCCGGACGGGTGTGCTGACCAGGTGTTGCCGGACAGGGTCATCTTGGTGCTCTGGCCGGGTGGGTCGACGGGCGTGCCGTGGATCCGGTTCCCCTTGCGTCCGACCAATGGGCTGTGTCCGGTGAGGCCCCAGAAGCGGTTGTTCACGACCCAGAGCCCGTTCACGTCGGCGCCGCTGATCAGGTAGGTCGTCTGGGTCGCCGGGACAACGCCGGTGAAGGTGTTGCCCTCGAAGCGAACGTTCGACCAGAACGTCCCACCGGGGTCGTTCGAGGCGCCCACCGAGTTCGTCAGGCACCAGCGGGTGTTCGCCGCCGACCCGCAGGAGGCGAACGTGTTGCCCCGCAGGAAGAAGTCCGCGGGCTGGCCGAACCTGGCGGGCAGGCCGATCGGCTCCATGGTGATGCCGTAGGCGCACCCGGTGAACCAGTTGTCTCCGACGATCACCTGGGTCATGGCACGGATGTGGACCGCGCCCCGCTCGTGCGCGACGTCCACGGGCGTGATCCCGGTGAAGGTGTTGCCAGCGATCTTGATGCGGGAGTGCAGCGCGACTGGCACGGCCTCCCCCGCAGCCGGGGCCGTGGCGAACTTGTGCGCGCCCACGCCCACCGAGTACGGGACCGAAGTCGGCCCCGACCGGTCGAAGGTGCAGCCCGAGATCAGCACATTGTTGGACACCGTCCCGTCGTTGAGGACCGCGTACGTGGCGCCGGTCCACGCGTAGTCGAAGTGCACGGCCTCATCGCAGTCGTTGGACCGGCGGTCCACGACTCCGCGGAAGTGACAGCCCAGGACCTTGATCGTGAAATCGGCGTCGGTCATCGCGTCGATCCGCTTCGAGCTCGGCGGACCGCCCGAGGAGTTGATCTCGATCGCGTGCCCCTTCAGGCACGTGTTCCACACCGCTGCGCCCGAGATGGTCGCCCCCGGGCAGTGCGCCAGGGAGAACCCGTGGGTCGCCAGGTTGGCCCCGTCCAGGGAGCCTCCGGACCAGGTCCACCCGCCAGCCCCGGTGTACCGGCCGGTGCAACCCGCCAGCGAGTTCATCACCATCGGATCGGCGTGCGCGGCGATGAGCCGCGCGGTGCCCGCGACCACGTCGACGTTCGCGGGCACAACCAGCGGCTGATCCAGCAGGAAGGCGAGCCCGTCGGGGAAGACGACCCGACCGCGACCCCCCGTCGACACCGCGTACCCACCCGCGTCACCCAGCGCTTGGTTGATCACCGCGGCCAAGGCCCCACACGGGATCGCCCACGTGCCGGCCTGCCCGGCGGACAGATCGACGGTGCCACCCACTGGACCCACTCCTGCCTGACGTTCCGCGCCACCGGATCAGCCGCCTGCGCGGCGATCGAACGTACCACCGCCGGGGCTCAGGGTCCCGGCCTGCTGATGGCCGGGACCTAGGGATCGGTGGCACTGGGCGCCAGAAGTTGGGTCCACGTGTTGCTCGCGAGGTCGTAGGCCCACACGTCATCGACGGCCGGCGCCTCCTCGTCGGACAGGCCGCCTGGGACCTCCCCCACCGGGCGTACCGACCCGCCGAGGACGATCATCCGCCCGGCGATCGGGTCATAGACCATCTCGTGCCCGATCCGGGTTGCGTTCGAAGTCGGCGGGCACGCGCAGGTGGTCTGCCTGGTTGGGTCGATCCCGCCTGACTGGCTGGGATCCCCACCTCCTCGTCGTTCGGCGGGCTGGGCCCCGGCAACTGTGAACTGACTGCGACACAGGAAACGGGGACAGCCGCCGGCAACAGGTCTACCTTGCGTAGATGACCGAGATCGATCATGGGAAGGGCCGGCCCGAGACTGGGGGTCTGGTCACCGCTGGCGGGCTGCCGCAGGGCTCTGACGCGGACGCCGATGTGGTGCGGGAACGCGCGCTGCACCACATCCGAAGCGGTGATCCGCAGCAGTTCCGCCTTGCCGAGCGGGCGTTGGTCGAGGCGATCGATCTGCCCGATCCTGACGGTCGCATACACCACCTCCTTGGTCTTGTGCAGTTCCTCCAGCAGGACTACACAGCAGCGGCCGTGACCCTCGAGACCGCGATCCGCGCGAGCCCGGGGCAGGTCGACTGGGAGATTCTGTTGGAGCGCTCGCGGCGCAATGCGCTGACCGGGTTGGCCAAGTCACCGGCCCCGACCGAGGAGTTCGATGTGGCCGGGTTGACCACCGCGCCCTCGACGTACCTGCGGGAACCGGTGGACATCAAGCCGTTGCCCAAGGAGAGGTGGGGCCTGCGCCTGCGCGGTACTTCACGGGAGCTCGCTGGTGCCGTGGCCAGCCCGATCGTTGGGGCGGTGCTCAGGTATGAGACCCGCCATGGCATCCCACAGGCATGGATTGAGTGGCCGGAGTTGAAGGCCGGCGACATTCGCAAGGACCTGAAGATCGGTGGCATCCGCAACTGGATGAACGCGAACACCCTGCAGTCCACCGAGGCGCCCGGAACGCTCGTCGACGGACAGGCGCCCGGTCAGAGCAAGCCCTGGTTCGCTGACCGGTTCCCCACCGCGGATGGGTCCTGGACCACTGACGATCCCCGGGAAGGGGCCGCCGGTACGCGCGTGGCGTGGCAGGGCAAGGACCCGGTCGCCCAGGTCCGCCGGGACCGTTCCGGGGATCCGGACCTGCCCAGCGTGCGCGAGGTGTCCAGAGCGTTCCTGGCATGTAGCGGCGAGCAGAAGCGGGCCCCGTTCCTCAACCAGCTGGCGATCGCGTGGATCCAGTTCATGCTTGAGGGGTGGATCCGCCACCGCCAGTCGGAGCTCACCAGCGAGGACCCGATCCGTGTTGAGCTGGCAGCAGACGACCCCTTGCGGGTGCGTTACGGCCAGGACGCCCTGGTCTTCCGGCGCACGCAGAGGGATGTGGCCCCCACTCCTGGGATGCAGACCTACCGCAACGAGTCGGCGGCGTGGTGGCGTGGCAACCAGCTCTACGGAAACGACCAGGCCACCCAGGACCTCCTGAGGACCGATGCCCAGCGGCCTGGGGCGTTCCTTCCCGAGGGCAAGATGTTCCTCCCGGACGGGATGCTGCCGACGGATGCAGATGGCCGCGAGTTGTCGGGTAGCACGCAGAACTGGTGGATCGGGCGCAGCGTGCTGCACACGCTGTTCGTGATGAACCACAACCGGATCTGCGACCTGCTCCAAACGGGCGTCGATCCATCCACCGGCACCCGGTACGGCCCAGGACACCCGGACTGGTCGACCGATCAGCTGTTCCACACCGCCCGCCTGATCAACGGCCATGTGATGGCCAAGATCCACACGGTGGAGTGGACTCCAGCAGTGCTGCCGACCAAGGAGTTGGCGGTAGGCATGAGCACCAACTGGAACGGACTACTCGACGCCCTGCTCGTGCCGTTCAGCCGTCGCCGGGTCGCCAACGGGTTCGACGTCACCAACCCGGTCCTCGGCGGCCTGGTCGACGGGCGGCGCGAGAGCTTCGGCGTGCCGTACAACTTCGGCGAGCAGTTCGCCGAGGTCTATCGACTCCACGCCGGCGTGCCCCAGGAGATCTCGATCCGGCCCATCGGCCACAGCGGGGATGCGGAGACGGTACCGACCGATGCTGCGCGCGAGCAGGGCGCCCAGCAGCTTATGCATACGTATGGCCTGGCCACGATGCTCAACTCCCTGGCGCACGAGAAGATGACGCTGCTGGTCAACAACAACTACCCACCGATGTTCACCGAGATGAGCGTGGAGGGGCTGCCGGTGATGGATCTCGGTGCCGCCGACGTCCTGCGTGCCCGCGAACGGGGAGTCCCTGCCTACAACGAGTTCCGGCGCCAGATCGGCCTACCGCCGATCGAGCGGTTCGAGGACTTGGAAGCCGACCCCGAGACCACCAAGCGGCTCGTCGAGGTCTACGGGGAGGGCAGTGAGGGTGTCGAACGGCTCGACCTCATCGTTGGCACCCTCTGTGAGGGAAACCGGCCGCTGCACGGCTTCGGCCAGACCCTGTTCGCGGTATTCGTCCAGTTCGCCAGCGGCCGCCTGCAACGCGATCCGTGGTTCTCCAAGGACAAGTTCAACGAGCGCTACCTCACGATCGAGGGCGTCAGGTTCATCGACGACGCGAACCTGCGCGACACCATCCTGGCCCTCTGCCCGGAGTTCGCCGACACGAACCTGGGGAAACTCGACGAGGACGGCCAACCCCTGGTGTACAACGCGTTCGAGCCGATCAGCTCGACCTGGAGATCCGCCCCTGACGAACACCCGCTCAAGTCCACGGGCGCCGAGAAGTACTGACACACCGGGGTAGGGCGACCAGCACCGGGCCATCCCCATCCCCCGGCCCAAACCGATCGCACAGCATCCGCAGGAATGGTGGGCCCGGTTCCCGGCCCGTGGCCGACCCTCCCCTACAACACGGTCGGCCAGGTCTGAAGACCCGCCCGGAGCCCCTTTCGCGTCCGGTTGACCAGGATGGACCAGATCGCCCAGGCGTCCCTGCCGTGGCCGGCCACGGCAGGGCTGGCCAGGCCGATCCTCCACGATCACAAGGTCACAGTGACCCAAAGCCAGGGACGGGTCGAACGGCTCTGGCGCGCGTTGCTTCTCAGGCCTGCGACGGCGCCGGCCTGAAGCTCACCCAAGGGCGTTATCGGAGCAATTGAGTGGCGCAGAGACGACGGATGCCCGCCACTGGCCTCGTCGCCACCACTGCCATCCGTGCCCGACGATGAGGACTTCGACGGTGCACACGGCCTCGGGACTCACGACGATGACGTATTCGGACAGGACCATGGATTCATCAGGAGGGAGTTTCAACGGCTTCGCTGGCCGGAGGTCAGACCACGTTCCGCGGCCTGCTTCGCCTCCGTCGGGGTCGTCGGTGGCCGGTTCCGGCAGCCTGCCGACGTCGATGCGATTGGTCGGCTGCAATTCGATGTGTTGCCACTGGGCACCTTGACTCCGCCACCGCGCGCAAGCGCGATCGATTCGAAGCGCGCCCCCGGACTTTCCCTTGACCAAGTCAACCTGGACAACGAGGAGGTCCGACCCGTCGCGGAGTCGGTGCCGCGCGACACTCGGCGCGACATTGAGGTTGATAATGAACATGCCTGAAAGCAGTCGGGCTAGGAAGAACGCACCTGCCGCGAGCAGCGCGAAGGCCTGTAGCCACTGCAGTTTCTCCTCCACTGCCGCCCCCTTCCCCTGTCTCGGCGGTGTGGAACGCCTATCGGCCGTTCCTAGAAGCGGCGGCCACGTTGGCGAACGTGACAAACCGCGGTGTGCTCAGCCAGTCCTCCGCTACGAGAATGACCAACGCAACGAGGACGACCGCCGCCGAACCCCTCGTTCTGTCGGTTCGCACACCCCGTGACAGGCTGCGCCCTACCCATGGAGTCTCTCGCCACCGCGTCCATTACGACCACGCCCTCATAGATCCCTGCAGTTCCAGCATCCTCCTAACCGGGCCACGATGGGGGCATGGGACGCACCGATGTCCGGCCGCGACCCGCGGGCGGTCCCCTCCACGCGCCCCTCGCCCGGCCCTCACCGGAATCGACAGTTATCGGACGTTCTCGCATGCTGTGCCGCGGTCAGCCTCTCGGCAAGTGCGCGGTTCATCGGCAGTGGTCCGTGAACGGTGCTAACCGATGGCCGAGCCCGCCTGCCGCGCCGAGATGCGGCCGGTCTGGTGCAACCTCGCCCGCTCCAGGTCGCGCTGCGTCAGCAGCGGCTCGCGAGGGGCTAGCCGCGGCACGCGCCCCGCCGGCCGCGGGGTGCGCGGATCCATCTCCCGGCTGAGAATGCTCACGTGACCGCTGACGGGTGTCTGCCGCCCTCGCGCTGGCGAGGCCGACGCGTTCGCTGGCTCGCGGGCGTGGTCGCCGGTCTGCTTGCCGCAGTGGTCGTCGTGACGTGGCCACACGCACAGCACTTCTCGCAGGGCCTGCCGCCGCAGCAGTTCCGTGACGAGCTCGATCCGGCCCTGCTCAAGGACTACCCCGGGGTGTTGGGCGTGGCCCACAACGCAGCCAACCGACTCGACACCCTGCAGGTCGCCCTGGACCATGGCGCCGAGGTCGTCGAGGCCGACCTGATCTCGGTGCGGGGAGAGCTCGTGGCCGGTCGCGACCAGCCCATGTCCTGGCTCACGAACCAGATCTTCCGGGGGCCGACGCTGGCCCAGGTATGGGATGCCGCGGCGCCCGCCGACGTCCTCAAGCTCGACCTCAAGCGCAACGACGACGCGTTCCTCGACGACCTCGTCACGTTCCTTACCCCGCGGCAGACATCGCGGGAGGTCATGGTGGCGACCCGAGACCGTGACGCCATTGTTCGGCTGCACCGCGACCTGCCCCAGATCGCGGTGCTGTTGAGCATCGGCTTCCCCGAGGGTGTGCAGCAACTGAGGTCCGACGCCGAGCTGCAGACCGCGATCGGCGGGGTGACGATCTTCCAGGGCCTGGTCGAGGCGAACCTCGTCGGGTGGCTCCACGAGCGCGACCTGCTCGTGCTCGCCTGGCCGGTCAACGATGTCCAGCGGCTCAACGACCTCGTACGCCAACGCGTGGACGGCGTGACCACCGCCAACCTCGCGATCCTCGAGGTGCTGGCCTGACCCCATGGCCCGTCGCCCGTCAGCGGACCGCCTCACTCCCGACGACAGGGGTTCGCTCAGCCTGTCGGCGCACATGAGCTCACCCGGTGCCGGCCGCAAGCCTCTCGGCTAGCCGCCCGGACGAGAAGCCTCACATAACCCCCGGTGCACAGGTCGGGGCCGCCTTCTGGTCGTTCGTGGGCAGGTTAGCTGAGCGCGGCCTGGATCGGCTCGGCCACGTGCACGACCGACAGCGTCAGCGAGCCACCTGGGTCCGCGGGGAGCTCCTGGCAGGCTGGAGCCCGCCACCCTGACCGGCTGCACTGGGGAGCGTGGAGCGGCAGAATGCGCGGGTGCGCACGCTCGTGATCGTTCCGGGTGACCAGTTGGATCGGTCGTCGGCCGCACTCGACGGCTTCGATCCCGGGCAGGACGCGATCTGGATGGCCGAGGTCCAGGAGGAGTCCACGCTTGTCTGCGCCGCCAAGCAGCGCACCCAGAACGTGCGTTCCAGGATCGCGAGGAACCCCTCCCCGTGCGGAATGCTCGTGCAGGTCGACGTCGACCGCAGCCAGCAGTTCCTCCAGATACGCGTACAGGACGTGCATGGTCTCCGCGCGCAGGAAGTAAGCCCACCTCGCTGCCCCCGGGCTGCGCTCCAGGCGCAGCCGCTGCGCCAACGCCGACTCGCGGGGCCGCACCTGGAACGTGCCTGGTTCGACCCCCCCGCCGGCGAAATGCCCAGCAGCGCGGCGATTCGCCTCCACGATCGTGGACTTGCCCGACCCGTTCTCCCCGACCAGCACCGTCACCGAACCCAGGTCCAGGCCGTGGTCCAGGATCGCGCGGACCGCCGGGATGTTAGCCGGCCAGCCGCCGGTGATCCCGGCGTCCGGTGGCCGCGAGACCCTCCGGATCGGCGGACCAGCTCCCAAGCTCAACCCGCCCACGGTAACCAGCCGACCCCGGGCCGTAGGCCCCACTGGCCTTCGATAGTGCATCAGGGCCCAGGGCCTGTCCCCGTCTCGGACTGCGGGTCTGCTGAGGTTCGCGTTCAGGCGGTGCGCAGCCCGCGCCGGTCGACCGCCGAGCGCAGGGTGGGCAGCGCAAGAGGGGTTGGCGGCCAGCACGATGAGCACGGTGCCGAGACCGACGGCGGAGGAGCCGGGTGGCTGACCCGAGGCCCCCTCCCTAACCCCCCCGGGGGGTGCGGCGTCTTCCCGCCCTTCGTGGCGAAGCCTGGGGTCTGGCCTGGCTCGCGCGGGGGCACGGCGGGACCTTGAGCCCTTCCCTCGGCGCGCGGCGGGGGGTATCTGTGGAGGCGGCGAAGTGTTCGTCCCCCGGGGCCGCACTGTGTTCCCCGGGCGCGTCGGAAGGGGAGCAGATGATCCTCATCGTGGGAGCAACAGGAGAACTTGGCGGACGGGTGGCCAAGCGCCTGGCGGAGTCCGGGTCCGACGTGCGAGCGCTGGTTCGGCCCGTTTCGCCGGCAACCCAGCTCGAGCAGCTGCCGATCGACATAGTGCGCGGGGACCTGCGTGACGAGGCCAGCTTGTCGGCGGCCATGGTCGGCGTCGACACGGTCCTCACCACGGCCACCGCGATCGGCCGGATCCTCGCTGGGGCCAGGGATGTGTCCATCGCCGATGTCGACGGCCGCGGGAACCTGAACCTGATCCGCGCCGCAGACGCGGCGGGGGTGGAACGTTTCGTGTTCGTCTCCGGCGCGGGGCTGTGCGCCGAGCTCGCGGCGATCGCCCCCCTGTCCAGGGCCAAGTGGGCCGCTGAGCAGGCACTACGGGCCAGCGGGATGCGAGCGGTGATCGTCAGGCCGGACATGTTCCAGGAGGTCTGGCTGGCCCCGGTCACCGGAATCGACCCCCGTGCAGGGAAGGCGCTCATCTACGGCCACGGCCGATGCCCTGCCCGGTACGTCGCGATGGACGATGTCGCCGCGCTGATCCGGCACCTCGCCGTCACCCCGGATCCGCCGGCAGTCGTCGAGTTCGGTGGTCCTGGGGCGCTGACCCGGATGCAGGTCGTGGCCCTGTTCGAGAAGGCGATGGGCCGATCGCTGCGGGTCAGGCACGTCCCGCGGGCGGCGCTGTCGATCGGTCGGCGCGCGCTGGCTCGGACCAAACCCGAGCTCGCCTCGCTCATGGGCCTGGCGCTGTGGAGCGACACCCACCCGCCCACCTGGGACGACACTCCCTTGCGCACGGCGGCCATCGAGCCACGCCCGGTGGAAGCCTTCATCGCCAGCCTGGTCGGGCAGCCGGCCTGAGCGCCCCGACCGAGCCGCGGCCGCAATCGACCGGTTCCGGGCACCCGCGTAGCAGGTGGCCGGTCGCCCGCCTCGTGCTCACGAGCGCGAGCCTCTGGGTCGACAGGACGGTCAGGCAAGACCGTCATCTCGAGCCGTCGTTCGACATCGACCGAAGTCGACCAACCTGGGCCCTCATGGGCACCCTCGTTGGCTCAGCCTACCCATCAGCCTGGCGCACGTGCCCGCCTCGAGCACCCCGGTGGGTAGCCCCCAGCAGCCGGGGCCAGCGCCCGGGCGCCTGCTGCGCCGCCTCAGCAGGTCTGCCGGCTGTACGCCCATGAGTTCGGCGATGCGGGGTCCGCGCTCACGTGACCGTACCCAGGGAGGTGGTCCAGGTGGGTGTCGGTCCCGGCCCCGTTGGCGTAGATGGACGCGCACTCCACACTGGAGTCGAAGCATTCCGTACAGGCCAGCCGCCAGGCGGTGCGTAGGTCGAACAACCCCGGCAGTCCGAGCGGTGCGGCGGCCCAGTACGCGAACCGCGACCCGAGTGGGGGCGTCGATCCCTCGGTGTTGGTGTGGAAGCCGAACATCTGGTGCAGGCCGCGGAAGGAGTCGCACCACACCGTCCACCCGAAGTCCGCACGCATCGTCTGGCAGGCGTGCAGCACGAGCCAGTTCAGCAGCCCCTCCCCCCACCGGGCATCGCCGGCAACCATCTGGTGATCATCGATCTGCGACCCGAAGTAGAACGCCCCTGGGCTGCCGTGACCGGCGAAGAACGCGAGGTCCACGTTGTCGGCCCAGTAGGCATCCGTGCCGCCGCCGGACGCCGTGGACGTCTTGAAGTCCTCCTCCCAGGCCGCGTCGTTTCCCCAGTCGAACCTGCTCGACCAGCCCGGGAGGGCGGCCATGGCCGACCGGAACCCCTGCGCGCTGGCGTTGGTGCCGCTGATATCCGCCAGACCGGGGGCGCCGTGGTAGAGGTTGCACCACTCCACCCCCACGAACGGGTCGCCGGGCACCGGGCCGCGGGCCGGCAGCGGCTCGGGGCGGATGCTGCTGCCGGGGTCCACCCGGACCAGCACGGCGTGGCTGTCGCGGCTGCCGTTGGCGTCGGTGACCGTGGCGGTGACCGTGTGGCTGACCACCCGGCGACCCCGGTGCGCGACCGACAACCGCGTCGCCTCCAGCCGCTCCCCTTCGCCCAGCGGACCGTCGACGTTCGACCGCCAGTCGATCGTGTACGGCGGGACTCCCCCATCGACTTCCGCGGCCAACTGCAGCGGCTCGCCGCGCCGCAGCAGCAGCGGCTCACGCCCGGCACGGATCACGATCACGGGCGCAGCATCCGATGCCGGCAACGGGTGGGTCATGAACTCGACGCTCACCGGGGAGCCCCGCCGGCGCGACGGGGTCGCCGTCGCCAGGGTGAGGACGTACACCGGGTGCACCAGTCGGCTGCCGGACAAGGCCGACTCGGCGGTATAGGCCAGCTGGTCGCCGCGCACCTCGACCTGATCGAGCGGGACGCCGAGCTTAGCGGTCAGCACCCTGGCCAGGCGCCTGCGGGGCGCGAGCCGGACCTCGGCCACCTGCTTCAGTTCCGGGGCCGCGTGAAACAGCCCGATGACCTCGTTGCGCTCCCCGAGCAGCACCTTGATCTTGGCGCCCGGCCCGTAGCTGGACAGCGGGCCCAACTTGAACCGCAGATCCACGCAGTTGCAGTTCGCCGCAACGGTGCGCGACTCGCCATCGACCCGCTCGATCTGGTCGCGCGAGACGCGATCCATAACCACAGCACGCGGCAGCCAGTCGCGCTGCCGCAGGAAGTCCAGGGCCGTCTTCTGCGCCTCCCGCAACGACGGCAGCCGCTCGGGACGGTAGTCGGGGCTGCCCAGCCTAGACGTGTCCGCGAAGAAGAACGCCGGGCCGTCCCCATGGGCAACCAGCACCTTCGACCCCTCCACGACCGCCAAACCCGCATCACCCTGCCGCGGTTCGCCCTTCAGCCCGCAGCCCTCTGCCAGCCGGGCGACGTCCTCCCACCCCCGGGCAGCCCACCGCTGCTCGAAGACAGGCACTGCACCGCCCAGTTCCACCGGGACGGGCTCGTCCAGCCATTGCGCGAGGGTCTTCACCACACCCACCTCCCTCGGTCTGACCGGGTCGGCTCTGAACGCTTACCTACACCGGCTCCTCCACCGCACCACGGGCGCACCGGCCCAGCAAGGGGCGAAAGACACGTTCCGCCTGCCACCCTCTCGGTGGCAGGCGGCCGCGACGGACGTCAGCGACGACCTGCCACACCGCCGGGGGCTGAGCGTATTCCGGGGACATGCGCGTCCCCGAGCCGAAGCCAGTCGAGCCCGCAGAGCCCACATGCCCGAGCGGGCGCACCCGGTTGGACCGGATCCTTGCCCACGATCCGCGGCTGCGGTCGGGGGGGATTTGGTGGTGCGGTTCGGTGGCTCACTCCCCGCCTGGGAGGCGCTGACTGGGCTGGGCCTGACCGAGTGGGAGGTCGCGCGGCCGCGTTGGTGCAGGACCATGTGGGCGAGGCCGCCCGCAGGGTCACCGAGGATCGGAGGTTCGCCGCCATGTTGGCCACCGACCCTCGCGCGGCCATGGCGGGCCTTGAGGTTGCGGTGGCATCCCGTGCCTCGGGAACCGACCGGGACCAAACTTGCGGGTCTTGGCGGTGGCCTTGGCTGCGCTGAAGCGCCCCAGGTCTGAAGCCACATCTACCTGGGCCGGTATGACCTGCCCGGATGTCTCAGCATGGCCGTCGACGGCAGGGCTGGCCAGGCCGGTCGTCAGTCGCACCGGGCGATCACCGGGAGCCCACACCCGAGATCGACACGACGGCAGGACTCGGCGTCCCCCGGCGTACGGGCGCGCCCGGGCTCCGAGATATCACCCGACCCTCACGACCCGCTGGGCGCCTCTCCACTTCTTTCCAGGGATGGCCTCACCAGCTCCGTCCGGCCGCGGACCGCGGTCGCTCGCTGGGCGGGCGGCCTATACCTCGCCTACGTCCTGGCCAACGTGCTCGCCAGCCAAATCGGGCACATCGGGCTCAGCGACGCGGACACGCTGCGAGCGACCATCACTGACGACGAGATGCTGTTCCGGCTGGGGCTGGTCGCAGCGATCGGCTCGGCGCTGCTGTTCGTCCTCACCGCCTGGGCGCTCTACGTGCTTCTGCGCCCCGTCAACGAACCCCTTGCCCTGCTCCTGCTCATACTCCACGCGATCGGGGTGGCGGTACAGTGCGCGAGCTACCTGCCCCTGTTCGCCGTTCTCGCGCAGAGCGACGCCGTGGGACTCACCGGCCCGCAACTCGACGCCCTGGCGATGCTGTCAGTCACCACCCACCAGACCGGCTTCGTCATTGCCCAGGCGTTCTACTCCGCATGGCTGTTCCCCCTGGGCTGGCTCGTCCTGCGCTCGGGGTTTCTCCCCCGGTTCCTCGGTTGGCTCCTCCTCCTGGACGGCGTCGCGGTCCTCGTCTGGTTCCTGCAGGCACTCCTCGCACCCGGATACCCCGCGATCAGCTACCCCTCCTGGGCGATCGGCTTCATCGCCGAGGTCAGCCTCGCGCTATGGCTCCTCATCAAAGGCGTACCCCCAGAGGAACCCACGCACTGACCAGTCATCGCCAGTCGCCGCCCAAGCTGAGCGGACGCCGGGGTGGTCGACTCGCGGCTAGGTAGGGGGCAGGTGTACCCCACGGTGGCTGCCGCCCTGCATGACAGCGGAACCGCTGACTCGCAGACGCCGGAGGGCCTGGCCCCAGCCAGCACATCCTCCCCGCCGAACTGGAGAGTTCAGTCGCTCAGGAGTGCCCCGGCCCACCACGCCGGCGGCTCGGGGGGTGGAGACATGGGCGGGCCGGTGATTGTCGTCGGGCCGAGGACGGGCCACGCGGCCGGGTCGATGATGGCCTGGCGGGTGACGATGGCCTCGACGCTGATGTCGAACGTGGTCAGGTCCTGGGCGATCGTGACCGGGCCGTCGTACTGGGCGCGCATGTCGGCATACGCGGGGCCGACGACCTGATGGTCAACAGCCAGGTGCCACATCACCGACATCCGTGCCCCGGCGCGGGCGAACACCCTGCCTGCTGCCGTCGGGCTGGTGTGGGCGCCGTTGACGACCTGCTCGGCGAACCCCAGCGGCACGCCGGCCTTCTGGGCGAATACCGGCGCCGACGGGAACGTCTCGTGGACCAGCAAGTCAGCACCGTCGCAGGCGTCGACCAGCGGGTGGCACGGGCGGGTGTCGCCGGAGAACACCACGCTGCGCCCGTTGTAGTCCAGCCGGTAGCCCACAGCACCGTTGATGATGTGGATCACCGGGAAGGAGGAGACCTGCACCCCGTTGCGGTCATACACCGTCGCTGTCCGGTCCCAAGGAACCTCCGTGGTCTCCATCTGGGCACCCGACTGACCCGGGTGCCCGCGCAGCGACGACATGTCCCAAGCGTGCGCAGCCGCCAGGTGCTCGGTGTAAGCCCGGGTGCCCAGCTCTGGGGTATCCCCCGCTGGTCCCCAGACCTCGACCAGGTCACGGCGACCGGCCTTGGCCATGCTCCACACCATCGTGGGCATGTCGCCAACGTGGTCGGCGTGCAGGTGGGTCAGGAACACCTTCGTCGCCGCCGTCACCGGCAGCATCAGACCGTTGTAGTTGGCCAGGGCACCGGAACCCAGGTCGAAGAAGAAGAGGTCCCGCTCGCGGTTGCCGACCTCGATCAGCAGCGACGCACACGCCTGGCTGGACTTCACGAAGGGATCGCCCGACCCCAGCACCGTCACCCGGATCTCGCCGTCGCGCACCCGGTCGGCAGAGGCCGTCAGATGGGAGGTCGGCGCCCGGAAAGGCGTCCCCACCACCGGAGTCGTGGACAACGGCTCCCCACCCTCGTACGCCAACTCCGTCAGCTCGTCGATCTCCCTGGCCATGGCGCACTCCTTCGTCTCCGATCCAATCGTGGACCTGCACGCCCCTCGCGTCCTGCCGGTGGGTGACAGCCCACGCCAAGCCCTACCGCGACTCACACCCGAGCGGCCCGGGGCTGGGCGTCCGGCGCGACGAGCGCCCGACCGCCCCGAGGTGACCGGTCGACCCCTCGGATGAGGCGGGCGCGAGCCCGATCGAGCCACCCGCCGTACGTGGCTGAGCGATCTCGCGTCCTACGGGGCGGTGCAGCCCGCCCCCCAACGTGCGCGATAGGCGCCGGTGTGCCGCGGGTGCCCAACCTCGAGGGAGCTCGGGCAGGAGGGAGGCTCGCAAGGTAGTCCAGAGAATGGTTACGGTCACTCCGGCCTCGTCAGGCCGTCCTGCTGAAGTACGTAGACATTCCCGTCCGGTCCGCGGAAGAAGCACCACCCCCAGCCCTCATCCGCGGGGTTGCCAGTCAGCTCGTTCGCCCACACCAAGTCCCCGATCAACGTGATATCGGCCGCGGCGAGCTCCTCCCTCGCCTTGACGACATCGTCAACAGCCAGGGCGATCAGAACTCCGCTTTCGAACTCTGCGGGCACCACCCGGTTGTCAACGTCGGGCCGGCCGAATACCTCCAGCAGATCCCGATCGCCCGAAGGCAAGTGGAAGCCGGCCCAGCCTGCGTGGGCGAACGCTGTCTCCATTCCGAGCACGTCACGGAAGAACCCGATCGTGGCGTCGAAGTCGTTCGTTCTCGTGCCTACGAAGGAAACTCGAAGAACCCTCATCACTCCCACTTCCGGCGGCTCCCAGGAGGCTACCGATCTGGTCGGCCCGAAGGCTGTACCGCGACGACTCGCCGCGGAAGTGGGCAGTGGAGCAATTCGCGCGATCAGTTCTCCCGGCGCCCCAAGAGCCGACAACCCCACCCGCCCACCGGACGACGCCCACACCAGTGATGTCCAGTCGCTGCCCCGGTAGCAAGTCGCGGCACCTGCTGGTTGCGACGAGACTGGGTGGCATGCCATCCCCGAGCCTGCGTCCTGAGCCCGTCTGCGTCGAACGCGTCGTCGCGGCGCCCCCGGAAGCGGTCTTCGACCTGCTCTCCCGGCCCGAGCGCCACCGCGACTTCGACGGGTCGGGGACGGTGCAGGGCGCCCGCAGCGAGGGGCGCCGACTGGGTCTGGGCGACTCCTTCGGGATGGACATGCACTGGCGGGTCCCCTACGCGACCCGCAACGTCGTGACGGAGTTCGAGGAGGGCCGCCGGATCGCCTGGCGAACGCTCGCGCCGACCCCCTTGACGCTGCTGTTCACGGGACGCACATGGCGCTACGAGCTCGAGCCCGTCGAGGGCGGCACCAGGATCCGGGAGACCTGGGACGTGAGCACCGAGGCCCTGCCGACCCGCTTCCTGCTCAAGCCGCTGCTGGCCGAGCACACCCGGGAGAGCATGGAGCGCACCCTCGCGCGGATCGAGGAGCTCCTGCGGGACTAACCCGCGGCCCCACCCCTGCCCCGCATGTCAAGCCGTCTGACCGCGACCGGATACTTCCTCGTTCCGCGTGTGAGGTACGCGGCGGAAGGTCGCGGTGTTGATCCCCCGGCGCGGTGTCTGCGTCAGAGGCCCCAGAACGCTCCCTCGAGGCCGACGCTGCGCATGTAGTCGGCCGCCTCGCTCGGCTCGCGGCGCTGGTAGCCGTGGTCGAGCCGGCCGGTGTACCAGTCGGACGCGAAGTGCCACAGGGTGGACAGGTCCATCACGTAGCCCCTCGTGTTGTCGGTGCCCTCCAGCCACTGGTCGACGCACCCGGGTGAGCAGAAGAGTCGCTGGTGAGCGCACGTGTGAACGACGTCGTCCCACATGTGGGCCACGGGCACCAGGAAGTGCGCGACCTCGGTGCCGGCGGGCGCCTGGTCCGTGCCGACGTTCCACGCAAGCGCGCGCCCGCAGTTCGGGCATCCGGTCGCGACGAGAACTGGGCTCTGCTCCGGGATCAGGTGCGGGAGTGCGAAGGCGTCCCACGCGCAACCTCCCCACCAGAGGGTGTCGGTGCCCATCACGGAGAAGCCCAGCGGGACCGACGAGAACGGGTGTGCCATCACGATCCGGTCCTGGTCATCGAGGACCAGATGTCGTCCGGCGGCGAGCTCGCGAAGTCCCGCCCGAATCGAGGCCTCGGCCACAGCGAACTGGTGAGCCAGCTCAGGGACCGTGGCTGCCAGACCGGTCTCCGCAAATCGGCGGTAGACAGCGACCCGAAGGTGTTCGATGCTCATCGGCGCGCCCATGGGGGAAGTTTGCACTGTGCGTGGTGCCCAGCTGGTTTCCCGCGCAGTGCGATGCGTCCTTCTAGGCGGTGTGCAGCGCCCGGGTGTCTCACCATGGCCCGCAACGGAAGGACTGGCCAGGCCGGTCGCCAGTCACACTGAGTGGCCGCTGGCGGCTCACACCCCAGATCGACACTTCGGCGGCCAGATTCGCCTCCGGCGTGGGCTGCTCCTGCCTTGATCACGCTGGGTGAGACGAGACCGGTAGACGGCCCACGAAAGTGGCGTCCACGGTCGTGGTGAGGAACCGCGTCGCTGGGCCGCTTCGCGGCTAAAGGGGCGTTCCGCGAGTGCTCTGGCTGCGCGCGAGCTCCTGTAGCGCAGTCGCTAGTCCAGGGTCTCGATGTCGGGCGGTCCCGCGGGCAGTGAGTACGCCTGCCTGGTGTGGGCGAGTCTGACCAGGGGCTGGGTCGCCAGCAGAGCGATCCCCAGCGGGAGGGCAGTGAGCCCGATGACGCGGGCGAGGACCTCGACGAGGAGAATCCCTGCGTTGGCCGTGGCCCCGCGGCCTCGGTGATCGCGGCAAGGATCTGGGAACCGACCGTCATCTGAAGAAGGCCCACCGCGAGCAATGCGATGCCGACGACGAGCTGGGTGCCAGGCGTCAGCCGGCTGAACGGCCGAGTCAGGGCGCGGATGGCCAGCGAAACGGCGATCACCATCGCCCCGGCAGGCGCCAGGACGCGGGCAGCCAGCTCGTAGCCCTCGAAGACTTCGATCCGGTGGGGAGAGCGGCTCAACAGCAGCTCAACGAGGTAGAGGGTGACCAACGCGCCGACGAGCAGCAACCCGCCCGCCAGTCGAGTCGATCCACCGTGCGTTTGACACGCGACGTTTGGTTGTTTGAGGGGTCACCTGTTCTTGCCGCTGGCTTCGTAGGCGAGCTTTCTCACCCGCATGATCTCGCCAAGCGGGCGGTGCTCCGCGAGCGCGGCCCAGGGGTCGAAGCGATCGGTCTGCACGTCCGTCGACTCCGCGAGGACTAGCGTCCTCACGGTCACCTTCTCCGAGCGCCACAGCGCGTTCCAGTCCTCGATCGGGGTCTGCTTCGGGTCGGTGTAGAACTGCGCGCGGACGTGCCAGGTCAGCGGGCCGCGTTGCAGGCGCTCCCGGATGTCCGCGCCGAAGTCCCTCCATGCCAGCAGATCTCGAGTCGCCCCTACGGGCTCTATGTGCACGTGGGCCGCGTACGGACCCCACTGCACCGGAGCGGCGGAGTGGAACGAAGCACTTGCATAACCGCTGAAGGGTCTGAGCTGGCTGCGCACAAGCTTGCCCATTTTCAGCGTCCCGCGGACGGGGCCGTCCCTGCTAACGAGGAACCGCGCGACTGCCGCGGTGCCGCGCGAGGACGGCTCGAAGATGTCGGCGAAGTCGCGGAAGTCGGTGAACCCGAACGCCGGGACGTTGTTGAGCACGAAATCCTGGCGATCCGTACGCCCGCCGAGCGCCCCCGGCCCGTCGAGCCCGCGCACCGAGACGGCGAAACCGCGGAGATCGGGCAGCGCGTCGAGGTCCGGGGCGAACGAGCCGTTCGCCATGCGGACCACCGCCTGGTGCGTCCCCGGCTTCGCGAACAGCCCCTGCGCGGCGTAGTCCGGCAGATCCTCGGCCACGTCGAGCCGGCCCTTCAGCCCCGCGACGGTCTTGCGGTGGGTGAGGCGGCCAGGGCCGTACTTACCGTTGAATCTGGTCTGCATGGCGACGATCTGCTCGACGAATCGCGCGTGCTGCTCGGCCTCGTCCGGTCGGACATCCTCTGCCCACGTAGTGCTCGGCTGCATGTGCTCCAGACTAGACGGTATGGGGTGGCCGCTCAGGGTTGCTGAGGGGTTGCGGGCCGGGGCCTCCTCCCACATGTTCGTGGGTTGCCGAGCGGGGCCGCCTGCTCGGCCTATCCGACTTTGGCTGTCAATTCACCTCGCGGTCTGGGCGGCTCCCGGCCTGGTCACGTTGGGTGAGATGAGCCAAGTGAACGGCCGACCACAGTTGCGTCCCTGGACGTAGTGAAACACCGCCTCGTACTGGCCTCTTCGCGGCTATATGCAGCACCATCCCGCATGGTCGGCTGTGGGATGGGGAGGCTTCTCGGGAGCCCAGTTGGCGGTTACCCGGGGCACTTCGCACCCCCCGATGCGCCGCCCGAGGCTCAGTTGCTGGCCTGCGGGGTGGTAGCGCGCCGGGTGGCTAGGGTGGCGGTCGTGGTCATCGAGTTGGAGCGGGTGCGCAAGACGTACGGGGGCGTGCGCAAGGGCAGGACCGTCGCGGTTGACGACCTGACCCTGTCCGTGGCCTCGGGTGGTGTCCACGGCTTCTTGGGCCCGAACGGCTCGGGGAAGACCACAACGATCCGGATCCTGCTGGGCCTGGTCTCCCCGGATGCAGGCGCCGTCCGGGTGCTAGGCGCGGACGTGCCCCGCGGGCTGCCGGCGGTGGTGGGCCGGGTGGGGGCCCTGGTCGAGTCACCCCAGTTGTTCCCGACCTTCACCGGCCGACGCAACCTGCAGATCCTGGCCGGGCTGGCCGACGTCCCCGGTACGCGGGTTGAGCAGTTGCTCGAACTGGTCGGCTTGGCTGAGCGGGCCGACGATCGGGTCAAGGGCTACTCGCTGGGCATGCGTCAACGCCTGGCCATCGCCGCGGCCATGCTCAAGGCGCCCGAGTTGCTGATCCTCGACGAGCCGACGAACGGGTTGGACCCGGCCGGCATGGTCGAGGTCCGCGAGCTGATCCGCACCCTGGGCAGCGACGGGCGCACGACCGTGTTCCTGTCCAGCCATCTGCTGACCGAGGTCGAGTCGGTGTGTGACGCGGTGACGATCCTGGGCCGCGGGCGCCTGGTGGCCTCGGGGCCGGTCAGCGAGGTCCTGGCCATGGCCGGGTCGTCGGCTGTATTGATGCTGCGGTTCGACGACGAGCAGCAGGCCGGGCACGCCGTCGCAGTCCTGAGAAGCGCGGGGGTGTCGGCGACCCCTGGTCCGTCGGGCACCGTGCAGGTCGACTCCCCCGCCGGGGCCCAGGTCAATGCGATTCTCGGAGCCCAGGGCCTCTGGGCCGCGGAGATCACCCCGGTGCGCCCGGACCTGGAGCGCGCGTTCCTGGATCTCACCGCCACGTCGGAGGCGTCCGCATGACCGCCACGATCGCCCCCACGTCAGGCAAAGCCCCCGGGCTGGGAGGCCTGGTGCGCTCGGAGTTCCTGCGGGCCCGATCGCGCCGATCGTTGCGGTGGCTGGTGGCCCTGGCCCTGCTCGCGGTCCTCGGCGTCGCGGCGATCATGTGGTCCACGACCGCCCCCGTGACGGGGGCAGATCTGGACCGGGCCACGCAGCAGTGGCTCGCCGAGCAGACCCAGTTCTACGAGGACTGCATCAACGATCCGAACATCCCCGAGGACCAGAAGGAGATGGCCTGCTGGAGGCCGCCCACCGAGGAGGACGCTCGGAGCAATGCCATGTGGAACCTGCCGAAGCGCGCTTTCGACCAAAGTGGGTTCGAGGGCCTGGTCGGCCTCGCCGGGGGCATCGGCGTCCTGGTCGTGGCCATGCTGGCCGCCACCTCCGGCGGGGCGGACTGGGGGGCGCGGACCATGGGCCTGCTGCTGAGCTGGGAACCGCGGCGCACCCGCGTGTTCCTCGTCCGGCTCGGGGTCCTGCTGGTGATCGCCGTCGCGGTCCAGGCGATCCTCGGACTGCTGGCGGTCGCCCTCGGATCGGTCATCGCCCAGGCCCACCCGCTGGACCTGCCCGCCGGGGCCTTTCCCGGGTACGAGCCCGCGAGCGTGAGCGCGGCCGCGGAGTCCGCCGCCCGATGGGTTCCCCTGGCCGCCCTGGCCGCAGCCGGCTCGTACGCCCTGGCCATGCTCACCCGCAGCACCGGATGGGCCATCGCAGCCGCGATCGGCTTCGTCGTCGTCATCGAATCACTCATCCGCGGCCTGTGGCCCTGGGGATCCCAATGGCTGATCCAGACCAACGCGACCGCCTGGCTCAACAGTGGGCTGGACCTGCTAATCGATCCCGCCGCCGCGCAGCGCACTGGCGTCTATCTGACCGATGGTGTGGCCTCCCCCGGGTACCTCCGGATCGACGACACCCGCGCAATGGCCACCCTGGTCACCATGGTCGCGTTCGGATGCCTGATCAGCTGGTGGAGCCTGCGCATGCGCGACGTCGAGTGACCTGGGGTGGCCGTCCCACCACCCCCTGATCGCGCTCCACCCCGGGCATCCGGCTGCAGCATCGCCGAACTGCGACCAGGCCACACCACGCTGCATCACAGAGCAGGCACGTCGTGCTCGAGTTGTGCCGCACCCCAGATCGGATGCCACGTCCCCCCGTCCCAGGACGGCTGCCCAACATGCGCGATAGGCCGAAGTGGGGAAGGTCCCTCGGTAGCAGCACTATGTCAGTGGACCCTCGCGCGCGACATCGATTGCACCGCAACCGGCCACCCAGGGCAGAGCCGTACTGAGGTGGGGCGCCAGGCGGTGCGCGTCGTGTCGCGCACGGGACGTGTCCTCCCCTTTGTGTGGATCGGGCATCAGCGGCGCAGCATAGGTAGCCAGGCGGATGCCTCCGAAGTGCCGCTAGTTCGGCTCGACCCTGATCACGCTGCCACTGGAGTATGTGACACCGCCGCCTTGGCTGATCGTCGTCGTTAGGTCGTAGAAGCCTGCCGATGCGTCCTTCGGGATCCGGAGGGTGGACACCGGAGCGCTACCCGGCTCGGTCGTGGCGAGCACCACGGGTGCCGTGATCGTGGCTGTGCCGCCCTCGGCGGCTTTCAACTCATCGACGGAATCTAACGGGCCGGACAGGCCAGCTTCGAGGCGCACCGTGGCCACTCCACCGGTGGAGGCCGGATCGCTGCTGCTGTTGATCCAGTGAAGCTTCACCGCCTCACCTGGATGGCGGATAGGGCTGATGTCACCCGACACGCAGCACGTGAAAGGCACTTGGTTTGCCCCTGAGGACGAGGTCACGCCCCCCGGCGATGCACAGGCCGACAGAACGAGCAGGGACAAGGAACTGAGCCCTACGTACAGCGGCCCGCGTAACCGGTGCACGCAACGTGGCATCGCATTCCCCCCAACTTCCGACCAAGGGCCAAGGCTAGCGGCTCGATAACTGCCTGCGACAGGGATCACCGGGTAGCCAGGCACCTTGGCTGCTCCTCCAGCCACCTCCCGCAACAGGCCTGCGTCTATCTGGGGGCGGTGCGCTACGTGCCCCGACCTGCGCGATAGGCGGCGGTGTGGGGCAGTTCGAGCGCACCGATGGGCCCCATCGTTCCGGGTCTTGGGCCATGCCTTATGGCGGGCAGGACGCGCACTCGGCGCTAGAGGTGGCTCCATTGTCGCGGATCCATCGGCGTGACTAGAATACTGGTCATGAGCACCCAGTCCCTGGCGTCGGTGAAGGCGCACTTGAGTGCCGTGGTCGACAGCGTCCATGAGACGCACGAACGAGTCACGGTGACTAAGAACGGGGTCCCCACCGTCGTGGTCGTGGCTGTCGAGGACCTCGAGTCGCTCGAGGAGACGCTCGCGATCCTTTCCGACGAGGACACGATGCGTCAGCTGCGCGAGGCCGAACGCGAGGTCGCCGCGGGTGACACCGTCGACGCCACCGAGCTCCGGGAGTTGATGGGGCGAAGGGCGCAGTCCGAGTGACCTATCGGCTGGCGATGGCGCGCAGCGCGTCCCGCGCGCTGGACCTCGAACTACCGGAGGCGGTCGCATCGGCGGTGGTGGAGTTCGTCACTGGCGTGTTGCTGGAGAACCCGCAACGGGTGGGCAAGCCGCTGCAGCCCCCGCTGGATGGCAATTGGAGTGCCCGGCGCGGGCAGTACCGGATCATCTACACGATCGACACCGCCGCCCAGGTCGTGACCGTGCTACACATCTCCCACCGGCGCGACGCCTACCGGTGACAACGGGTCTGTCTGTCCGCCCGAGCGCTTGCTGGGCCTGGCGCAGTGAGCCATTCGGGACATCACCCCCCACCCCCCAATACGCCCGACACAGGAAGTGCGCCACCGTGGGCGGCGGCGACGAGCTCGCCGGGCGACACGGCAGGCCGACCGGGTCGCCGCTCAGGCACCGGACCTTCGGCGGACGCGGCCCGAATAGCGCCCGGCTTGCGGAAGGACGCGCTGAAGGGGTGGTCCGTATCCCGTGTGACATCTCTGGGTCGGATCTCATGCTGGCGGCATGCCCTCGGCACGCACCTTGCGCGTCAGCCGATCGTGGGTGTGTGTTGGAGTTGGCGGACCGCGGTGCGTGGTCCGATCAGCAGGAGCCCGAGGACGAGGGTGGCCACGACCAGGAAGGGGGTGGCGGTGCCCTGGTCGGTGAGTCTGCGGAGCAGGAGGCCGCCGATCACGGTGCAGGCCCAGATGATCACCCCGGCTGCCGCGGATGATGCTGGCCGGTGGGTGAGGCCAATCACGGCCCAGCCGATCAGGACACCGACGAGGAACGGCCATGCTGTGTTCCACCACCCGGATCCGGTGACCGGCTCGTCGTGGCTCATCCGGCCGATCACGGCGAACCCGGACACCAGCGCGAGGTCCAGGGGCAGCCACTTCATCCCACCAGCATGCCGTGTGCGGCGGGTGGTGTGGTCGCGGGGCCCGGTGCCGGTGTGGGTGGTTCCGGGCCCCGCGACGCTGTTCAGTCGGTCGTGTTCAGTGCTGAGGCCAGTGGGGGGATCCGGCGGATCAGCAGTTGGTCGATGGCCAGGACGGCCAGCAGGGACACTCCGAACAGCGGGAACACGACGCCCGGGACGATCAGGGCGCCGGCCAGCCAGGGGGTGGCGCGGATGGGCATCTTGCCGCGGGGGGCCGCGAGTCCGCCCTTGCTGGGTCGGCGCTTCCACCACATCAGCGGTCCGGTGATGCATAGGAACAGCACTCCGAGGCAGAACGCGGTGCTGGCCAGCTTGTTCGGTGTCGCGAACCGGCGACCCTCGTGCAGCGCGATGGACTGCAGGACGACCTTGGCCGCTGGGGAGTACTGGTCGTAGCCGTACTGCCCGGCGATGCCGGCCGAGTACTGGTCGACGTGGACCACAGCTTCCTTGGAGACGTCGTTGAAGGCGGGGTTGCCGGCGACCATCCAGGAGTCGGCCATCACCGAGTACACCCCGGTCTCGCTGTCGGGGTAGGCCACGGTGTAGGGCCGGGGCAGCCCGGTCTGCTCCGCGGTGGCCATGGCCTGGTCCACCGTGATCGACCCGTCCCGGGCCACCGCGGCGCCCGTGTTGTGCCCGGCGTGCGGGTCGGACGCGGGAACCTCGGACTCCCCCAGGGCCCAGGGGGCGGGGGCCTGGGTGGCCACGGAGTCGTCGAGCGTGTCGACCAGGGTGGACTCGGCGCCGGGGTCCTCACCCCACAGCGAGAGGCCCTGGCCGGTGGCCAGTTCCTGGGCCTTCTCCCCCCACAGCCCGGTCCAAGGCATTCCGGAGAGCACGAGGAACAGGATCCCCGCCCCGGCGATCGCCCCGATGTAGGCGTGCCGATTGCGCAGCGACGCGCCCACGGCCCCGGCCTTGATCCGTCGTTTGCGGGCCCGGCGCCCGGAGAGGAACAGGTAGTAGCCGGTCAGGGTCATCACGATGGCCCAGCACGCGGCGAGCTCGATGAGCCCGTCGCCCCACCGGCCGTTCATGAGTTCCCCGTGCAGCAGGATCGCCTTCTCGCTGATCAGCGACGCGGGGTCCAGGTCGCCCAGGACGGTGGCGTCATGCGGGTTGACGTACACAGCGCGGGACTCCTCCTCGCCCACCGAGATCGTGAACACGGTGGGCCGGTCGGCCCACGGCTCGGTCATGCCGGTGACCACGGCATCGGGGTAGGCCTCCTGGACGGCGGCCTGCTGGTCGGTGTAGGCGGTGACCGCGGGCGAGTCGTCGACCTTCATCAGGTTGGAGTGCATGGCGGGGTCGATCTCGAAGCGCCACAACCAGATCAGTCCAGTGACTGCCAGGAGAGCGAAGACTGGGATGACCAGGACGCTGGCGTAGAAGTGCCATCTCCAGAACGCCCGGAACAGTCCGAGGCCCTTGGGTGGACGGCCCGGCTGTTCCGGGAGTGGTTCGCCGATGTACTCCACGGCGGTGGGGGTTGATGACATGGGCAGTGCCTTTCGGTTCGGGTGCGCAGCCACGATCGGGACATGCGCAAGCAGGTGCGGGAGTGCAGGTGACAAACCGCGCCCAACTGGGCGGAAACGACGGACGGGCTCAGGGCCCAGGTGGCCCGCGTCGGTCGAGCGGCTGCAGGAACACCTGCAACCGCGGACGCAGTACCGCGAAGTTGCGCAAGCCCCGTCAGGGCGCACATCGTCACGTACGTTCACTCCCTCGACCGCCTTCATCCGGGTAGATCAGGACACCACAGCAGTCCGAGTCGCGGTCCGGCAATGCCTCGACATCAAGTTGACGCTCGGGAACGATGTGTAACGAGTAGCAGCCCACTTGCTTGTAGGGTCACGTTCACCGAGCCGTAGACGACGGGCTCAAGGTTGCAGCGGGTTCACTTCGGTTGGCGCCGTCGTGCCCGCCAACCGTCCTCACGGAACCACTCACCGGCCCCCACGACGACGATCCCGGTGAGGAGACCCCACGAGTACGGGTTACCGGCCACGGCGACCCCGGTCAGATCCAGCGCAAGCCCAGTCAAAATCATGACAACCCCGGCGCCCAGCGCGGCGATCCACGTCCGACGAGTCATCTGCCAACGCCCGGCTGTTGCCGCCTGCGCGCGCGGACGTATGAGGCGACTCCCCAGCCAACAGTCATGATGATCAGAGGTTGGAGCCAGCGCTGCCAGGCCCATATCCGAGGATCACCAAGACCAGTCCAAGCAAGATGCCCACGAGCAGCATCTGACCTGCGGCGACTAGAGCCACTCTCAACATGCGTACCCCCTTCAACCCGCCAAGGACGCACGTTCCCACCCAACAGGTGCGTCCTGATCACTGTATCGGCAGGTGCGACAACGCCAGCCAAGCCCCATGGGAGCGCAGCCGCTCGTCAGTCACGAGGGCGCCGTTTCCGTTCAATGTTGACCAGTTTGGGGAACGCGGTGAAGAAGTACCCCCGCAGGTGCGACGGTGAGCCGGGCTGTAGAACGTCGCTCATTGTGCGGTCCTGCACGATGAGTTGCCCGCGTGGACTGTTACGTCCACACTGGCGGATTCAGTCGCGGACTCAGCCGGCGGCGATGCGGTGCAGCCCCATAAAGACGCTGTAAATGCCCGATTCGAAGTCGGCCGGTTCCGGTGCCAGCACGGCGACGGCGACCGGCTGGTCGCCGGTCCAGACGAACAACATGGTCGTATAGGCCGACTCGGAGCCGCCGCCCCCATGGCCGACCATCAGGACGTCCTCTTCGGACATCACGAAGGTGCCCAACCCGTAAAGGCCCATGTCCGAGTCCTGCGGGTCGGCCTCCATCTGCGCGACCAGGGTCGAGTCGATGACCTGACCGCCGTAGAGCTGGTAGCCCCACCGGGCGACGTCGGCCGCGTCCGCGGCGATGGATCCAGGGCCGAGGGTGAATGAGGCGAACGAGCGGGACGGCATGAACGGACCGGCGGGGTCCACAACGTCGGCGTACGCCGCTTGCCCGCCGACCGTCAGTGGCGCGGTCGGGGTCTCACCGGTCTGCACCCAGGTGCGTTGCAGACCAGCCGGGTTGAGCAGGTCCGCGCGCAGCGCCTGCGCGAACGACTTGTTGGTGACCTTGGCGACCAGCTCGGCGAGCAGTTGGTAGTTGAGGTTGTTGTAGCGCGGCGGGCCGCCGACGGTGCCCAGCCCTTCTGCTTCCTCGGGCAGGGTGGCCAGCGCCTCGGGGACGGTCCACTCCCGGTCGAGGTCCTCGGCGATCGCCGTCTGGGACGCCTCGGTGGTGTAGTCGGGGAAGCCGCTGCGCATCGCCAACAGCTGGCGGACCGTCGCGTCCTGGGTGTCGAACGGCACGTCGACGTAGTCCGTGATCGGAGCGTCCAGGTCAACCAGGCCGCGGCCCGAGAGCAGCATCACTTCAGCGGCGGTGTAGGTCTTGGAGATGCTCTGCAGCGACAGTGCCGAGTCGGGCTGCAACGAGGTGCCCGCACCGTCGACGCCGGCAGCCCCGGACCACACCCCGTTGGGTGTGACCACCGCTGCGGTCATCCCCGTGAGGCTGCCCTGGGCCACCCACTTGTCGATCGCGGCCTGCAGCTCGTCCGCGGTCTGAACGCTCAGGTCCCCCGACCCCGGTGGGGCCCACAACGGGGCCGAACTCAGGGTGGTTGACACCGCGGGGGTCGCGGTGTCGCTGTTCGAGTTGGTGCTGCACCCTGCGATCCCCAGCGATGCCACCGCCAGAGCGACAACGGCCACACGAGCAGTTCGGTGATTGATCATGACGATCGCCTCCGATCCGATCGTCACGCCGGGAACGGCCACCCGGTAGAGGCTTTGGGCCTCGCCCCCATAAACGGCCGCTCCACAGGCTCCCATCCGATCGAGCGCTCATAGGAAGCCCGGCAATCCCCGCTCCCCCGTCCCGGGCCACTCGTCGACCGCCAGCCCGCGCCTTGCCGGATCCACGCCGACTACAGAGAGCCACGACTCACACACCCTAGTCCGACAGACACACTGGTACGGCGCCGAGGATGGGGATGATGTGGTCGCGCCGAGGGCGCGGCTTCCGGGTCTGGCTCGTAGTCCGACTGACTCCTGTGGATGTCTTGGAATTGATCTGCCGGCTCGGGTCTGCCTCGTCCTCGGTGGCGCTTCCCGGTCGGGGTCCGTGACCTTATAGGAGCCTTGCCAAGCACCGTGTCTGTCCTGTCCGGTGCCCCGACCGGTCGGCGTGCATCCCACCCGAACGATCGGAAAGGACGAATCCAGCATGACGCACCAAGAACGCATCGTCTATGGCGGTGTCGACACCCACGAGGATGTTCACGTCGCAGCCGGGATCGACGCCACCGGAAGACTCCTGGGCACCAAGGCCTACCCCACCACCCCGATCGGCCTGCGCGGCATGCTGCGCTGGATGACCGGCCAGGGCACCGTGGCCATCGTCGGCGTTGAGGGCACCGGCACCTACGGTCTAGGCCTGCAACGGGTCCTTCAGCACGCCGGGCTGAAGGTGATCGAGGTGAACCGGCCCAACCGGCAGCTGCGCCGGACCCGCGGCAAGAGCGACACCGTCGACGCCGAAGCCGCCGCCCGCGCCGTCCTGGCCGGGCACGCCACCGTGGTGCCCAAGGCCCGCGACGGCATCGTCGAGTCGATCCGGGTCCTACGGATCGCACTGGAGTCCTCCCGCCGATCCCGCGTCCGGGTCGGCGCCCAGATCCGCCACCTCGTGCTCACCGCACCCGAACGCCTGCACCTCGAGCTGGCCCCCCTGCCCCTGGCCGAACAGGCCGCCCGAGCAGCCCGGTTCCGGCCCGGGGACGACACCGCCGACGTGCACGCCGCGACCCGGGCCGCGCTGCGGGTCCTGGCCCGGCAGTACCAGTCCCTGACCGCTGACATGGACCTGTTGAGCGCCGAGTTGGACACCCTGACCATGCGGGCCAACCCCGGGCTGCGCCAACTCCGGGGAGTCGGCCCAGACACCGCCGCGGCACTGCTGGTCGCCGCTGGGGACAACCCCGAACGGCTGACCTCCGATGCCGGGTTCGCCGCCCTCTGCGGGGCCAGCCCCGTGGACGCCTCCAGCGGCAAGACCACCGGACACCGGCTCAACCGCGGTGGCAACCGCCAAGCCAACGCCGCCCTGCACCGGATCGTCGTGGGCCGGATGGGCCACCACCAACCCACCAAGGACTACATCGCCCGGCGCACCGCCCAGGGCAAGTCCAAGAAGTCGATCATGCGCTGCCTCAAGCGCTACGTCGCCCGAGAGATCTACAGCCACCTGATCAACCCACGCCCTGCCGAGATCACCGACGACCTACGCCCCCGGCGCACCGCCCTGAACATCCCCATCCGAGTCGTGGCCCTCGCCGTCGGCGAGAACGTCATGACCATCTCCCGACTCGAACGAGGCCTCGGCCACGACGCAGAACTCACCCGCCGCTACCACACCTGGATCACCGCCCAAGAAGCCGCATGAAGACCCCTTGACATCCATAGGAGCATCAGATCGGCGGCCAGATTCGCGTCGAGTGCTGCCTTGGTCGCGCTGGGTGAGTGGATACAGGTGAACGGCCGACCACGCTCAAGCAGGAAGGAGCCGCAGTAGCTCCTGCATGCGCGGAGTGACGGACAGCACCGGCGGCAAGTAGAGATGTGCTGTGCTTCTGCCGGGGCGCCAGTCCGGCCTGCTGTCAGGATGGGGGGATGACGGCTTGGAGGGTGCGGATGGTCGCCGTCTCCAGGTCAGCGGATCAGGGAGGTCTCGGTGGTCTGGTCCAGGGTGGTCACGACGATGTCGCTCTTGATGCCGGTGCCCGTCGCGTATGTCACGCGGGTGCCGTCGGGTGAGAGAACGCCGGTAAGGCCGGTGAGCAGGACCGCCCGGTTGCCGCCGTCGGAGTCCATCACGCAGGTGCCTTCGGGGCAGCCGAGCACGACCTGCCCGTCCGCGGTCCACCGCGGGACGTCCTCGTTCTGGCCGGGCAACGCAGTGCGCCCGGTGCCGTCAACGTTGATCACCCAGTACCCCTCTGCCTGACCCCCCGCGGGGTCGGGCTGGGCCCGGTAGGCGATCCGGGTGCCGTCCGGTGACCAGTCCGGGGCGTCCCCCCACTCCACGACCTGGCGCAGGTCGGTGCCATCGGAATCGACGATCCAGATCCCGTCCGACCCGTCGCCCTGTGGTGCTCCGGAGAACACGATCCGGATCCCATCGGGCGACCAGGAGCAGCCGACACCGAACGGAGCCCAGATCCCGTCGTGCGCATCGGCCGGGCGGACCTTCCTCGGGTTGCGCCCGTCGGCATCCATCAGCCACAGGTCACCGCCGTGGCGGAAGGAGCCCGCGAGGTAGCAGATCGTGGTTCCGTCCGGTGACCAGGCCGGCGCGGAGCCGGTGGCGCTGAGCTGGGTCGGCGCGGTGGACCCGTCGGCGTTGACCACCCAGATCCCGTCCTCCTCGTAGTTGCCCCGCGTGTGGGCGTAAGCGATCCGTGTGCTGTCCGGGGTCCAGGCCAGTCCGTACACGTACGGGTCATGGGGCATCTGGATCGCCGCCACCCAGAACCCCGCGACCGCCAGCGCTGACAGCACCGAGCCGAGCACCGCAGTGCGCCGCCGGGGCGACCTGCGGCCGAGGAACCCGGTCACCAGGCCAGCCACGGGTGCGATCAGCGCCGCGAGCACGGCGACGTCCTCGAAGGTCCCCGCGCCCGGCAGGCCGTCCAACCAGAACGTCAGGGTCATCACCACGAGCAGGGCCGCCGCGATCAGCCCGAACGCCCCCAGGACCACCGAGGCGCGGGCGCACTCCCCTCGCCAGATCGGCTCAACCTCCGGCTGCAACTGGGGAGCCGGTCCCGCCAGATCCGCTGTCGACATCTCTCGCGCCGCCAGCGCACCCCGCTGGGTGCCTCACATCCATCGCACCCACGTGACGCCGGCGACTCCCTCCTAACCTCCAGCCTCGGCCGGCGTGACCCCGGTCACCAGAGTCCAACGTCACCCCACGGCACGGGCGGCCGGTCTGGCGCCGCGTCACTCTGAGAAGGCCGTGCCCGGGTGCCCCTCACCCTGGCTATCAACGGCAGGGCTGGACGTGCCGGTCGTCACGACCAGACAGTCACATTGAGTGACCAAACTAGGCCCGGAACACCCTTCTCCGACACTTTGGCGGTCAATCCAGCCTCGAGCATGGGCCGACCCGGCCTCGGCCACGCTGGGTGAGTTGAGCCGGGCGAGCGGCCGCCACTCTGATGTGCATCGAAGTGGAGTAGCCCTGAGCTGCTTTTGACAGTCCTTCGCGGCAGTGTGACTCATTCCGCTGTGGGACAGGGGACGGCTTGATAACCGCGGGCAATAGGTGAGGCTGCACTTACCCTTGACGCGTTGATGGGCGGCGAGGACAGTGACGAGGAAACGCGTTCAATGGAGGGGCTTCATGAAGCGATCCGCCCTGTGCGTCGTGGCCTTGATCGTCGTCGCGGGCTGTACGAGCGGCCCGTCTCCGAGTGTGCCGACGTCGACCTCGTCAGACGCGGCGGTCGCCTCCGCGGTCGCGTCGCCGAACCTCGAGGCTCGGCTCGATCAGCTGCTGGTCGATCTTGGCCTGAACGGCGCTGCCCTGGTGGCCAAGGATGGCGAGATCCTGTACGCGAAGGGATCCGGCATGGCCGATGCCGCTTCGAAGCGCGCCAACAGCCCGGAGACCCGGTTCCGGCTTGCCTCGATCACCAAGCAGTTCACCGCGATGGCGGTTCTCATTCTGGAGTCTCGTGGGCTCCTCGAGCGCAGCGACTCGATCTGCGACCACATCGACGACTGCCCCGAGGCCTGGAAGGACGTGACCATCGAGCACCTGCTCGACCACACGTCGGGGATCGCCAACTTCACCGACGAACCGGACTTCGACGGCCTCAAGGGTGCAACGCCCGCCCAGACCGTGGCGGGCGTTGCCGACATACCGCTCAGGGGAGAGCCCGGCGAGTCGTTCAGCTACACGAACACGGGCTACGTGCTGCTCGGAATGGCGATCGAGAAGGTGTCCGGGAAGTCATACGCGGCTTTCCTGCAGGACGAGGTCTTCGGGCCGCTGGGGATGGCGGACTCCGGATACGAGGACGGCGATACCCCGGGGCTGGCCACCGGCTACTCGAACGCCTTCAATGTCGCCGATCCGCTTGACATGTCGGTGCCCTACGCGGCCGGCGGCCTGTACTCGACGGTCCTGGATCTCCACCGCTGGCAGGAGGCGTTGTACACCGAGCAGCTGGCACCCGCGGCGGATATTGCCCGGTACTTCACGCCGCTCGTGGACATAACCGACAGCGTCGGCTTCGGCTATGCCTACGGCCAGTACGTAGGCGAAGACGATGGCTCGAAGCTGATCCAGCACGCCGGCGGGATCAACGGCTTCTCCACCTACCTCGCACGGTACCCCGACGACCGCATCACGGTGGCCCTGCTCGCCAACCGTGAGGCGTCGCCAGCCCTCGAGCCACTCGCCAAGACCGTGGCGCTGCTAGCACGTGAGAACCCCTGAGCGACCGCGGCTCGTCGCGTCAAGCCCCCCAACGACGACCGGGGCACCGACCGCCCGAATTGAAGCGAGACCCAACACGATCACCGGCAAGGACGACTCAAGGTCACCAGCGTCGCACGGACTCGGATACGAGAACCCACATGCGCTGACCACCCCTGGACGCGCGATAGGCGGCGATAGGGGGCAGGTGCCCCGGCTCGCCAAGTAGGCGAGGGGGATGGGCGTGCGGTGGCGTGCTCAGGGTTGGTCAGGGACCAGGAGTTCACCCTTGACGATCTGTTCTCGTAGCGCCTCGAGGGTGGCGCGGTGGGTTTCGAGGTACCCGCCGCTCCAGGACAGGTCGACAGCTCCTGAGGCGATCCCCACCTCGCGGACGCCGCCCTTGAGGCGGCCCCGGGAGTGATCGGCGACGACGTCATAGATGTTGGCATCCAGGGACTTGGTGACCGAGGTGAGGATGTGAGCCTGCCATCGAGCTGGCTCGACCACGCCGGGGAGCCATTGGACGGTCTCGTACTGGTCGGAGTCGACGCCGATCGCCCACAGGTGCCGTGTGGCCGTGGATTCGGCGGCCGCCGCTTCGATGACGCCCAGGCCGGACTCTCCGGCGGCGGCGAACACGACATCAGCGCCGTCGTCGTACATCTGTCGCGCCACCGCGAGGCCGCGGTCGACCGAGACGAAGCCCTCGTAGTCCGGTGGGGTGCTGAGGTAGGCGACGAGCACGTCGATCTCGGGGTCGATCGTGCGCCCGCCGGCGGTGTAGCCGGCCTCGAATCGTTCGATCAGCTGACCGCGGACTCCCCCGATGAAGCCCACCTTGCCGGACTCGGAGACCAGGGCCGCTGCGGCCCCTGCGAGGAATGCGCCCTCCTCGTCCTGAGACACCACCGAGGTGACGTTCGGCTGGGTACTGGGCTGGTCGTAGACCACGAAGTGCGTGTCGGGGTGTTCTGCGGCGACCCCGGTCACGTCGGTCTGGATCGTCTGGACGAGCAGGAGGTCCGGGTCGTCCGCGGCCACTTTGCGCAGCTGTTGCTCGGCGTCCTCGGGGTCGGCCAGGTGAATCGACGGCGCGACGTCGTAATCGACCGCGGCGAGATCGAAGCCCTCGCGGATCGCGTCATCGACCTCAGTGCCGGACCCGTGGTAGAGCAGCGCGACGTGATCATCCGGGGGTGGTGTGGCGATACGGACCCCGACGAGCCCTGCAGCGGCGGCGATGCCCGCTGCCGTGGCCGCGGCGGTCCACCACACCCTGCGCCGTCTGCGCCGGGACGCACGCTGCCCTGCCGTTCGAGCGTCCTGCTGTCGCCCGGCTTCTGCAACGCTCTCCGCCACCAGGTCCTGCTCCCGAGCGGTCAGGACGAGCCGGCGATCCCACCCCTGGGAGGTGTAGCGGGCCAGTCGGTGACCGTGCAGCAGGTAGTCGGGATGCCGGCCGGACTGCTCCCACTCGTCGGCTGCGTGCTCGAGCCGGTCCCGGTCGGCCAGGGAGATGCGATGAGCCTCGACCAGGGCTGCGTAACGCTGCCAGCCGCTGATCAGCGACTCGTGCGCGAGCTCGACGGTGGCCTCCTGGCGACGTGGGTCGAAGTCCACGGTGAGCAGCCGGTGCGTCACCAGACCCTGGAGTACCTGGGACAGGGCGACCGGTTCGATGCCGGTGCTCAGCAATCCGCTGAGCGTGATTCGCCGGCGCAGGGGGGCCTCGCCGGGCCTGACGCGAATGAGCAGCAGCAGCAGGTGGACCGCGACCTCCTGCTGGGCGGGGGCCAGCTCCTGGTACACATGCTCAGAACGCCGCTGGAGGGCGCCCGCCAGGCCACCGCTGTCGTAGTAGGCGTCGATGGTCAGCACGGCACCGTCCTGCCGGCGGTCGAACAACTCGGTCAGCGTGTACTGAAGCAGGGGAAGCGTGCCCGGTCCCCTGGCGGCGTCGGCGAGCAGTGCCGCGAGTAGGGCCGGCAGGACGGTCACACCCTGCCGAGCGGCTGGCGCAACGATCGCGTCCTGGAGCTCTTCGGCAGACATGGGCAGTACCGTGACGACACCGGTGAGGAACAGGTCGGCGAAGTCGCGGAACTCCAACGGCTTGTCGTAGCAGTCGGCCCGCAGGGTTGCGACCGCGACAACGTCCGGCGACCCGGACAGCCGGGCGCTCAGGGCGCGCAGGAACCGGCCGGTGAACTGCGGGTCGGGGTCCAGGAACACCTCCTCGAACTGGTCGAGCACCAGCAGCGTTCGGCCGAGTTCCGCCCCGTTCCCCGATGTCGGGGACTCCAACTCAGCCAACCCGGCCGGGGTGACCCCGATCTCCATGGCGCGCCACGAGGTGTCGGTGGCCGCAAGGCGCGGCAGTACGCCAGCGTGAACCACGCTGGACTTGCCGGACCCTGACGGGCCGACCAGGGTCACGAGTCCGCCGACCACGTTGAGCTCTTCGACGACGCGGCAGATGAGTGCCTCGCGTCCGAAGAAGTCCTCCGCGTCCTCGGCAGCGAACGGGCGAAGTCCTTTGAACGGGTTGCGGATCGAGGTGGTCCCGCGCCCATCTCGATGTCCCAGCCGCGGACCGAGCAGCGCGGGATCGTGCAGCAGGACCTGCTCGTACACGCGCCGCAGTTCCGGCGACGGCGCGATCCCGAGACTGTCCCCGAGAACATCGCGGTACGTCAGGTACGCCTGCAGCGCCTCGGCGTGGCGCCCAGCCAGGTACAGCGCCCGCATCAGTAGTTCCCGGGGACGCTCGCGGAGGGGATCGACGCCGATCACCTCGGTGAGCAGCCGGATGGCGTCCGTGGGCTCGTCGTTGTCGATCCAGGCCCCGCAGAGCAGCTCCGAGGCCTCAACCCGATGGGCAGTCAACGACGCGACCCGATCGCCGGCGAACCCCTCCCCCGGCAAACCCTCCAGCACCGGTCCTCGCCACAGCAGCAGCCCGGCCTGCAGACAACTGATCGCCTGATCGCTGATTCCGGACCTCAGAGCGGCCCGGCCGTCAGTCACCAGTTGTTCGAACCGTGAGGCGTCGACGTCCTCGGGCGAGATCCGCAGCACGTATCCCGACGCCGCGTATTCGAGCCGGCGACCCTCGCCACCGAGGCGACGACGCAGGTCGGAGACGTACACCTGAACCGCGTGGGTGGCCGACCTCGGTGGCCGACCACCCCACAGGCAATCAATCAGCAAGTCCGTGGACGTCCACTCCCCCGCCCGCAGGGCCAGGAGGGCCAGAAGCGCCCGCTGTTTCGGCGGCCCGAGATCGACATCGACATCCGCACCGGGAAGCACGAGACGCAGGGGTCCGAGAACCTGGATCTGCATGCTTCCCGCCTCACGCGCCGTGCAGGAACTGCGTACGCCCGGCTGAGCGCACCGCCCACTGTCCCCTGACGGATCCGCTAGCGCAAGGTCCCCACGTAGATGTCCTCGATGCCGGTCTCCGTGGGCACGCCCACGAGGCGACCGAATCCCTTCGTGCCCTCCTGCGAGCCCCACGCATCCGTGACCACCCACCCGCCCACGGAGCCGGCCTCGCTGAACACTGCCCAGAGGCGCACGTCGAATCCGCCGCCTTCGTCGCAGGTGAAGGACTTGGTCCCGACGAAGACCCCGCCCCAGGAGGTGAAGGTGGGACCTGGGCCAGCGGTGTCCGCCACCTCACCCGACCCGCACCCTGGCACATTGCCGGTGAACAAGTCAGTGTCGTCCGGGTCGAATGTCGTGTTGACCACGATCCTGACCGGGTGCTTGACCGGGGTCGCGGACGCGACCGGGGCAGCGGCGACGAGAGCCGCAGCGCTCAATGCCAACGGCAGCACCATCACGCTCGTACGTCGGATCCTATCCATGAGGAACTCCCTCGAACAGGGCCTGCACGCCGCAGGCCAGGCGTCCCCAGACTGGCTAGAGACGCTCAAGGAATGCTCAACGCGTGTATTCGCCGCTGCCGACCTGCCGCGGGAGGCCCCAGAGCCGTCCGATGCGCTGGTCCATGACCGCTCAGCGGCGAACTTCCGCCCGCTGACTCTCGGCTGTTGTGCCAATTCGGCAAGCCACCCCATGACAGCGCCGCGTCCGCACGCGGCGGTACGAACCGGGACATGGGCGAGCCCTGAGCTCCACAAGCTGATCGATACCGGGGCAGATGATCAGTAGCAGGTTGACCTCCCTAGCCGGAATGGTCATGCGTCTATCTGGGCGCTATGGGCGCCAAGCGAAAGCAGCACACTCTTCTTGCGCCTGCAGGTGCTTGCGGCTCGAGGACGGCCGACAGAGCCGCGGAAGGGGGATGGCCCAACGGGCGCTGACAGGTCTCAGGCGGGCATGCTGCGCCCATGGACATCGTGCTCCGGTACAGCACTGGCTGCCCCAACTGGGTCGAGGCAGACCGACTGATCAGGGACGCGCTCACGGCGGTTGGGGCAACTGGTGCCAGGCTGACCCGGGAGGTCATCGAGACGCCGGAGGAAGCCGTTGCCGCGCGCTTCACTGGCTCGCCAAGCATCTTCATCAACGGTGTCGATCCGTTTGCGGCTGCAGGCGCGGAGTTCGGGCTGGCCTGTCGCGTCTACCAAACCCCCTCCGGGCTCAGGGGCTCGCCGACTCTCGATCAGCTTGTCAGAGCCCTCGAGCGCTGACCCACCCCGTAACCCCAGCCACCCGGGGAGGACCTGCCCCTCGTACCCGCCCCATGGGACCGGCCGACCCTCTCCATCGCAGAGGCAGGACGCTACCTGGGCCTCTCCCGGACAGCGGCCTACCGCGCAGCAACGTCCGGGCACAGCCCCACGATCCGCACCAGTGAGCACCGCTTCGTGGTGCCAACAGCCACCCGCCCTACTGGGCTCGCGATCCGGCGCAGCCCATGGCCGTGTACCCAGTGCGGCTTGGCGGGCATTCGGGGCCCGAAGATGCGGGCCGACAGGTCCCACCCGCCCCCGCTGGCCCGGCCCCGGGCACGCCCTGACCGCCGCGACCCATCGCCCTGCCATCTGGTCGAGGCAGTCGATAAGGTGGCGTCCCTGAGTCAGGAGGACTTCTGTGACGGACGCGGCGACTGCCCGTGGCGCCTTCCACGTGATGTCCAAGCCCACCGGTGCGGTCTGCAACCTGGACTGCGAGTACTGCTTCTTCCTCTCCAAGGAGCAGCTGTACCCGAACAGCGAGTTCCGCATGACGCCGGAGGTCCACGAGGCCTACCTGGAGCAGCTCTTCGCCGCCCACCCTGCCGACGCAGAGGTGAGCGTCTCGTACCAGGGCGGCGAGCCGACCCTCATGGGCCTGGAGTTCTTCGCGCGCTCCGTGGAACTGGCCGCTCGCTATGCTGGGCCGGGGCAGCGCGTCCTGCACACGATCCAGACCAACGGCACCCTGCTCGACGACGCGTGGGGTGCGTTCCTGGCCCAGAACAAGTTCCTTGTCGGACTGTCGATCGACGGCCCTCGGGAGATGCACGACGCCTACCGGGTCGACAAGGGGGGCAAGCCGACCTTCGACCGGGTCCTGCACGGATGGGAGGTCCTGCGCCGGCACGACGTCGAGTGGAACGCCCTGACGACGGTCAACTCGGCGAACGCCGACCACGGCCTGGAGGTGTACCGGTTCCTGCGCGACGACCTGGGCGCCACCTTCATCCAGTTCATCCCGATCGTGGAGCGGATGACCCCGGACATGCTGCCCATGGCGGACTCCGGCTGGGGGGTGCGGGCCAAGGACCGGCCGCTGTACCGGCAGGCGGGTGACGCCGTCACGCACCGCAGCGTCACCGGGGAGCAGTACGGCCGGTTCCTCATCGACGTGTTCGAGGACTGGGCCCGCCACGATGTCGGTGACGTGTTCGTGCAGATGTTCGACACCTCCCTGGCGCACTGGCTGGGGATGGACCAGGTCGGGATCTGCGTGCATGCCAAGACCTGCGGGTCAGCGCTGGCCCTGGAGCACAACGGGGACCTGTACTCATGCGACCACTACGTCGAGCCCGACTACCTGCTGGGCAGCATCGCCGAGGGGCGCACGCTGCTCGAGCTCGTCAACTCGCCCGAGCAGACGGCCTTCGGCAATGCCAAGTTCGACACCCTTCCGCAGTACTGCCTGGACTGCGACGTGCGCTTCGCGTGCAACGGTGGCTGCCCGAAGGACCGGTTCGCGACCACCCCGGACGGTGAGCCGGGGCTGCACCACCTGTGCGCCGGGTACAAGGCGTTCTTCGGTCACGTCGATGCCCCGATGCGGCACATGGCCGGCCTGTTGCGCGCGGGGCAGGACGCGACCGGGCTGCGCGACTGGTACGCCGCCGCCGACTCGAAGCGCGGGCGCAACGACCCCTGCACCTGCGGGTCGGGGGCCAAGTGGAAGCGTTGCCACGGGGCATAGGCGCCGAGTCAGCGGCTCGCGCCCTGGTCGGCCTGGAACGCCGCGAGCCCTGCATCCATCGTCGAGTACGTGGTGACCTCGGAGTCCTCCCCGAGCACCTCGTACGTGGTGAGGGTGGCGATCAGGTCATCGTCGGCACGGACCAGCCCGACGTGGATGCCACGGGCGCTGAAGAACCCGGCGAGGTCCTTGAGCTGGATCCCGGCGGAGTAGTCGACGTCGGTGAGTGACGCGGCGTCGAGCAGGACCCAGCGGACCGGGTCGGGCGCCCCGTCCACGAGTGCCTTGACATCGTCGCAGAAGCGGCTGGCGTTGGCGTAGAACAGCTCGGCGTCGAACCGGAAGACGACCAGCCCCGGTGCACTCTGGGCGCCCGGCTCCGCGGCGAGGTAGGACGGGGTGCCGTCGGCGTCGCGGACGACCACGAAGTCCTTGGGGCTGTAGGCCCGGCGGATGATCTCGAGGATCGAGGCCACGATCGCCAGGATGATGCCCTGCTCGACACCGACCCCGAAGACGACGAAACCGGTGAGGCACGCGATGACGAACTCGCTGAACCGCTCGCGGTTGATCTTCTTCAGGCCCGGGACGTCGATCAGGCTGAAGCCGATCATGAACACGATGCCCGCCAGCGTCGCCTTGGGCATGTTCGTGAGCAGGCTGGTGAAGAACAGCGCGAACAGCAGGACGACGGCAGCCATGGTCATGTTGGCCACCTGGGTCCGACCACGCTGCTGGTCGAGGATCTGGGTCTTGGTCGGGCTGCCGTTCACGACGAAGGTGCCCGACAGGCCGGCTGAGAGACTCGCGCCCGACAGGCCGACGATGTCACGGTTCACGTCGACCCGGTCACCGTGCTTGGCCGCGAAGCTGCGAGAGGTCGCCGCGCTCTGGGCCACGATCAGCACGAAGCAGGAGAAGGCTGTGGGCAGGACCAGCCAGACGTCGCTGAGCGACAACCCCTGGGGCAGTCCGATCGGCGGTGCTCCGGAGGGCACCGCCCCGACGACCGCCACACCATCGGCCGTGGCGTCGATCACGGTCGAGATGATGATGCACAGCACCACCGCGACCAGCGCACCGGGGACCTTGGGGAGGAACTTGTCGAACAGGATGATCAGGCCCACCGTCAGGATGGAGAACCCGACCGTGGTGAGGTTCGCATCCGGGATGGACTGGATCATCTCCCACTGCTGTTGGAACCAGTTGCCGCTGCCCTTGGGCACGCCGAGCATGTCGGGGATCTGCCCGGACAGGACCTGGATGCCGACGCCGGTCAGGAAGCCCACGAGGACCGACGTGCTCAGGAAGTCCCCGATGAACCCCAGCTTGAGCACCCGGGCGATCAGGAGCAGGCCTCCGACGACCAGCGCGGTGAGGCTGCCGTAGGCGACCCACTCCGATGAGTACGGGGTGAGTCCGGCCACCCCGAGCCCGGCGAGCCCGGCCGCCAGGACGGCGGCGGTGGCTGAGTCGGCACCCACCACCAGCAGCTTGGAGGAGCCGAGCAGTGCGAACACCAGGGTCGGGAAGATAACCGTGTAGAGGCCCGTCTGGATCGGCGTCTGGGCGATGGAGGTGTACCCCATGACCTCCGGGATCGCGACGGCCGCGAGCGTTATGCCCGCGATCACGTCGCGGCCCAGCCATGACTTGTCATAGCCACGCAACGCGACAGGTGTGAAATTCATGGTCGCACCCTAGTCACGCTCAGCCCGTCGAAGCCACGTCCACGCGTGGTGTCGAGCCACTCAGCCGGCGGCCCCGTGGGCCATGCCGGCCTGCGCGGCCGTGCGATGCAGCTCCGACTGCTCGTCGATCGGGGCGGGCTTGAGGTCGAAGACAACTGTGCGGACTGTCCCGGTGAATGCGTATGGGGCCTTGTCCTTGTAGTCGAGGTCGACGACCAGGCCGTTGTCCCGGCTGATGTCCATGCCTCCGTAGCTGGAGAACGCGACCGGGACCGTGCGCGGGATCCGGCCCTGGCCGATCACCTGGCCGTTCGCCTCGAGCGTGACCCCACCACCGGTGCCCGGCTTGGCCTCGTCGGCCTCGAAGAGCATCCGCACCGACACGTCGCCGGTCGGCAGCGGCTGCGTCGCGGTCTGGCGGTAGGTCTCCACGCCCAGGAACGAGTAGGTGTGGTGCAGGAGGCCTGACTCGTCGACCCAGAGGGCGAAACCGCCGATGTGGTCGGCGTTGGCCACGATCACCCCCTCCACCCCGGTCTCGGGCACGTGCAGGTCGGCCTCGATCGCGTAGGAGCGTCCCTGGATCCTCGGGACCATCCCGCGCTGGACGTTCTGCACGTCACCGTGGAAGGCGAACCGGGTGTTCGTGGGCAGCGGCGGCAGGATTCCGAAGAAGACGCTGAACGCACCGAGCAACGGCAGGACGCGGTTGCGCTCGGCCTCGGCCCACCACAGCTCCTGCAGCTCCGTGAGCTTCTCCGGATGCTCCGCCGCGATGTTCCTCGCCTGGGAGAAGTCGTCGGGCAGGTAGTAGAGCTCCCACGGGTCGGAGTCCGGGTTCCACCCGGATCCCGGTCCGAAGCGGGCCATGGTCTGCGGTGACATGTCCCACGGGGCCTTGTCCAGCCGGGAACAGGCCCACCAACCGTCGGCGTAGATCGCCCGGCTGCCCAGCATCTCGAAGTACTGCACCGTGTGCCGATCCGGGGCCGCCGGGGCGTCGAAGGTGTAGGCGAAGCTGGTGCCGTCCATGGGCTCCTGGGCGATCCCGTCGACGAACTTCGCCTCGGGGATGCCCACGACCTCCAGGATCGTCGGGCCGACGTCGACGCAGTGGGTGAACTGGGTCCGGACCGCAGCATCCGGGCTGATCCGCCTGGGCCACGAGATGGCCATCGGGTCGCGGGTGCCGCCCAGGTGGCTGGCCATCTGCTTGCCCCACTGGAACGGGGTGTTCATGGCATGCGCCCACGCCGCAGCGACGTGCGGGGCCGTCTCGATGCCACCGATCGCCTCGATGCCGCCGTACTCCTCGATCAGCTTCAGCTGCTGCTCCGCATCGAGGACCACGCCGTTGAGGAACGTCATCTCGTTGAACGACCCCGTGGTCGTGCCCTCCAGGCTGGCCCCGTTGTCACCCCAGATGTAGACCACCAGGGTGTTGTCCAGGTCGCCCATCTCCTCGATGGAGTCCAGCAGGCGGCCCACGTTCCAGTCGGCGTTCTCCTGGAAGCCGGCGTAGACCTCCATCTGGCGGATGTACAGCTCCTTCTCGGCGTCCGACAGTGAGTCCCACGCCGGGAACAGGTCCGGTCGCGCCGTGAGCTCGGTCTCCTCGGGCACCAGGCCGATCGCCTTCTGCCGGGCCAGGATCTGCTCGCGCAGGGCGTCCCAGCCCTCGTCGAACGTGCCCTTGTACCGGTCAGCCCATTCCTTGGCGACGTGGTGCGGGGCGTGCGCGCAGCCGGTCGAGTAGTACATCATCCACGGCTTCTCGGCGTCCTGGGCGCGCACGGCGTGCAGCCACTCGACCGCCTTGTCGGTCAGGTCGTCGGGGAAGTAGTACTGCTGGCCGTCCCTGCCCTCGGGGACCCCGATGATGCCGTTGTCCTGGGTGATGATCGGGTCGTACTGGCCGGCGGCCCCGGAGAGGAAGCCCCACCAGTGGTCGAAGCCCCACGCCTGCGGCCACCGGTCGAACGGCCCGGCCGCGCCCTGCACATGGTCCGGGGTCAGGTGCCACTTGCCGAACCCGCCGGTGACGTACCCGTTCTCCTTGAGCACCCTCGGGAACGGCGCACAGCTGCGCGGCACGGCGCCCGTGTACCCGGGGAACGGCCCCGGATACTCCACGATCGACCCCATCCCTGCCCGGTGGTGGTTGCGGCCCGTCAGCAGGGCGGCCCGCGTCGGCGAGCACACGGCAGTCACGTGGAACGCGTTGTACGTCAGCCCCATCTCCTGCACCCGAGTGAAGTTGGGGGTGCGCACCGGCCCACCGAACGAGTCGATCGACCCGAAGCCCGCATCATCGATGAGCACCACCAGGACGTTGGGGGCGCCCTCCGGCGGCTTGACCGGGGCGATGATCGACCAGTCAGCCACTGACTCGTCGATGCTGCGGCCCAGCACCCCTCCGAACGCGCGATCGGGGATCGGCAGCACCGTGCGGTCCGGGTTGAACTTCCCCATGGCCTCCCCGAGGGCTCGTTGGAGCTCCTCGATCCCCTTCTCGTCGGACTCGACCACGGACTTCAGCGGGGACCCCGGAAGGGACTGCTCGACAGCCAGGCGCTGCTCCGCAGGGAACACTCCGATGATCACGGCCGTGCCCGGCTTGAGCGCCTGGCTCACCTTGTCCTGGATCGCGGCGGTCACCTTGCTCCCGGCGAACTTCCCGACGACCCCACCTGCCGCGGCACCGACGGCGACCGAGGCCAGTAGCGGTGGTGCGAACAGGCCGACGAGCACGCCCACGCCACCGCCCCAGCCGGCGCCCTTGCGGCCCAGGTGGTTGCCCGTGTCGGCGACCACGACCTTCCCGTCGGCGTCCTTGGCGACCAGGATCATGCCCTGGCTGGTGATCTCCTTGGCGCGCACCCGGCCGGCCAGCCCGTCGAACTCCGACTGCGCTGCCGCCGGATCCGGGTACGCGGCGACGAGCAGCATCTGGGTTCCCTGGCTCATGTGCGTCCTCCTCGGGTCGAAGGTCTCCACCATATCGACCGCTGCGACCAGATGGCAGGGCGTCGGGTCAACGTTCACCGGGAGGACAGGTGACGGCCCTGCGGGTCAGCCGGCGCTGCACCACTCCCCTGGGGTGTGCACCGTGTGCACCACGCGCAGCTCGGCCTCGACATCCTCGGAGACGACGGGTCGCAGGTCCGGCGCGATGCGCCAGTCGAACTGCTCGTCGGGGCCGACCCACCGCGCCCGCTCGGCGAGGGCGAGTGGAACCAGCCGCAGGCGCGCGTCCATCCATTCCGGCGTCCACGGCCCGTCCTCGAGGATCGACTGGGCCGCCCGGAACTCGAAGTAGATCGTGCGGCGCAGCGCATTGCCCGAGGCTGGAGGTGAGCCGTGCACGATCATGTCGTCGTGCACGAGCACATCGCCTGCCTCGAGCTCGACCTCGATCGCCCCGGGCAGCTCCCAGCCGTAGGTCTCGGCCAGCGCGCACGCGTCGGTGCGCCGCACCTGCGACCCGGGGATCACGTGCAGCGCACCGGCACCGCGCCGTGAGTCATCGAGGTAGACATCGACGTTGAAGAGCCGGTGACGCCGCGCGTGCACGGCGTCCTGGTGCCACGGCACGGGGGCGCCATCTCCGGCTGACTTCATCACCATCGACTCGTACGTGGGCACGAAGTCGGGGCCCGCGAGGCTCTCGGCGATCCCGAGCACCGCACGCGAGCCGAGGAGCTCGAGCGAGGCCGGCTCGCCCTTGCCGTGGATGTAGTCGACGCGCCACATCACCTTCCCGGCGGCCCGGTCGGCGAAGAGCCAGTCGCTCACCGGCTGCGGGCCCAGGGCGGCCCCGTCGGCCATCCACCGCTCGGACGCGGTCCGCAGCCGGGCGAGCAGGTCGGGGTCGATGCGCCCCTTGAGCACGAGGTAGCCATCGCGGTCGAACTGCGCGACCTGCTCGGGCGTGAGCAGCCCCCGGTCGAGATCCATCGGGCGCGTGGCAGGCGTGGTCTGGGTCATGTTCACGAGACTAAGGGCGATGTATCCCGGCATACTTCCCCCATGGCGGCCAATCCTTCCCGGATCCTCGCGTGACGGCGCTCGCACCGCTGCACCAGGTCTTCGGCCTGGCCTGTGGCCTGTCCCTGGTGCCCGCAATGGCGCGCGCCCACCGGCACGACGACGTCGAGCTCGTCCTGCCGCGTGGTGGCACAGCGGTGCTGGAGCATGCCGGCGGACGCCACCTCCTGACCGACGGAGTGTGCGCTGTGTTCTGGGCCGGGCTCCCCCATCGAGTGGCAGACCACGACGACGACGTGACCGTGGCCTGGCTGACGGTGCCCCTCGTCGAGGTGCTCACCTGGCCGCTGCCCGCACCGTTCACCGGCGGCATGCTGCGCGGGGGCCTGTCGACCTTCGACGCCCCGCCGCTGCTCGAAGCGAGCATGGACTCCTGGCAGCGCGACATCGGGGCCTCCCCTGCGCTCACCCAGGCCGTCCGCCTCGAGGCCCAGGCCTGCCTGGTGCGCGCTGCGACACTGAGCAACGCGAGCGCACCAACACGCTCCCACTCCCCCGCCACTGAGATGGCGTCCCACGTCTCGATGCACTTCCGCGAGCCACTGGCCGTGGCCGACGTCGCCGCAGCCGTGCACCTGCACCCCAGCACGGCGGCCGCGGTGTTCCGCCGGGAGATGGGCGTGACGATCGGCGAGTACCTCGCGCAGTGCCGGGTTGCCGAGGCGCAACGCCTGCTCATCTCGACCGACGCGAACACGGGCGAGATCGCGCTGCGCGCCGGGTTCGGGTCGACCAGCCGTTTCTACGAGCGGTTCGTGCGCGACACCGGCCATCCACCTGCGGCCTACCGCCGGGCGATGCGCTGAGGGCGACCCCGAACACGTTCGACCATGCCCCAGCTCCGCTCCTGCACGTTCGTGCATCGTTCTGGCACATGCGCGCAGGCGAGGTCGATGATGGAGTCACAAGGCCGAGCTGAGGAGCCCACCGATGTTGACGTCCATCATGACCCCCGCGTCCCGCACCGAGGCCCTGGCCAAGATGAGCGACGAGGATGGGCTCGACATCCTCGTCATCGGGGGTGGCGTGACCGGAGCCGGCGTCGCACTGGAGGCCGCCACCCGTGGGCTGCGCGTCGGCATCGTGGAGGCCCAGGACTGGGCGAGTGGGACGTCGAGCCGCTCCACGAAACTCGTCCACGGGGGCCTGCGCTACCTGCAGATGCTCGACTTCCACCTCGTCCACGAGGCCCTCACCGAGCGCGACCTGCTCATCAACCAGCTGGCACCCCACCTGGTCAAGCCCGTGGCATTCCTCTACCCGCTGGAGCACCGGGTGTGGGAGCGCGCCTACGTAGGGGCCGGCGTCGCCCTCTATGACACCCTGGCCACAGCCTCCGGGCGGCGTCGGGCCCTGCCCTTCCACCGACACCTGTCGCGCAAGGGGATGCTGCGCAAGTTCCCCGACCTGCGCCACGACGCGGCCGTCGGCGCCCTGCAGTACTGGGATGCGTCCGTCGACGACGCCCGCCTGGTCCTCACCCTGGTGCGCACGGCAGCGGCCTACGGAGCACTCGCCGCCTCCCGCACACAGCTCGTGGACTTCACCAAGGATCCCGCCGGGGCGGTCGACGGCGCGGTCGTCGTCGACCTCGAGACCGGCCGCGAACTGCGGATCCGAGCCCGTGCGGTGATCAACTCGACAGGCGTCTGGACGGAGGAGACCGAGGCCCTGTCCGGGGAGCGGGGCGGTCTGCGGGTGCTGGCCTCCAAGGGGATCCACATCGTCGTTCCCCGCGACCGGATCCGCGGCGAGGTCGGCCTGATCCTGCAGACCGAGAAGTCGGTCCTGTTCTTCATCCCGTGGTCGAGGTACTGGCTGATCGGGACCACGGACACGCCCTGGACCCAGGAGCTGCAGCATCCCGTGGCAACCTCGGCGGACATCGAGTACGTCCTGAAGCACGCCAACACCGTCCTGGCCCGGCCACTGACGCGCGACGACATCATCGGGACCTGGGCCGGTCTGCGGCCGCTGCTGCAGCCGGGGACGAAGGCCGGCACATCGTCAGCGAAGATCTCCCGCGAGCACACGACCGCCTCGCCGGTCCCGGGCCTGACCGTCATCGCCGGTGGCAAGCTCACCACCTACCGGGTGATGGCCACAGACGCGGTGAACTTCGCGCTCGGCGACCGGGCGAAGGACCTGCCCTCGATCACCGAGCGGATCCCGCTCGTGGGCGCGGTCGGGCTCGAGGCCCTGGGGCGGCGGGCGACGGTGGTGGCGCGCACGTACGGGTGGAACGGGCACATGGTCGACCACCTCCTGCACCGCTACGGATCGCTGCTCGGCGACCTGGTGGACGCGATCGCGGCTCGTCCGGACCTGGCCCGCCCGCTGGAGCACGCCCCTGCCTACCTGCGCGCGGAGATCGTGTACGCCGCCACGCATGAGGGGGTGCTGCACCTCGAGGACGTCATGCTGCACCGGACCCGCCTGAACTACGAGATGCGCGACCGCGGCCTGGCCGCACTGCCCGAGATCGCCGCCCTCGTCGGCGAGGTCCTCGGCTGGGACGAGCAGCGCATGGCCGCAGAGATCGAGAGCTACACCGAGCGGGCACGCGCCGAGGAGGCCGCCGAGCTCGAGCCGGACGACTCCGCCGCGGAGAAGGTTCGCCTGCGCACGCCCGACGTCACGCCCCTGCGGGTCCTCACCGTCTCCTGACGCCCGGATGCGGTGACTGCAGGCAGGTCCTACGCTGCCGGGCATGGGATCAGGGGTGGAACAGTCGCACCGTCGCGAGTTCGTGACGCAGACCGAGCGGAGAGTCTCGCCCAAGGAGGTCGCCAAGCTCTACGCACGTGCCGAGATGCTGGCCAAGCTGCCACTGCCGGCACAGCGCTGGATCATCGGCCACGCGGGCGGGGACCCCTACGTCGGGTTCGTCGTCGAGCCGTACTGCCTGTTCCTGGCCTACGAGATCGACGACCTGGCCGCAGCGCGCATGCAGTTGCCCGCCAACTACGAGCTCGTCCCCACGACGATGTTCGCCGACGGGGAGCCGCGGTACTGCGGCATCCTCGGTGCATTCAACGTGCACTCGTCGGTGTTCTGGGGCAGTCGGGTCGAGCTGTACCTGATCGCCGAGGACACCCGGACGGGCATGCTGTCGTGGGTGATCTGCGACTACGAGTCCAACACGATCAACTACGACCCCGGTGAGGGGTTCTCCGGGGCCACCACGAGCCATGCGGTCATCACGACGTCGCACGCCGGGGAGGTGCTCGTGGACGTCCTGAGCAAGGAGCGCGTCAACCACCTGAAGGTGGCGGCAGCCCTGCCGGGGTCGTCCATGCGCGCGCTCGACTCTCGCCTGTGGATCGACGGGAACCTGTCGGTCGACTACGGCGGGCGGCTCATGGACGCCGACTCCGTCCCGTTCGGCCTGATCTTCGATCCCGGGGAGATGGAGCAGGCGCTGCACATCCCACTGGACGCCGTCGAGGTCGAGACGAACACGTTCGGCGCCGGGTTCCTGCGCTCCGCGCCCTTCGAGGTCGCCTGCTTCCCGTACGCCCAGCACTTCCTGACGACCAGCTACCCCCAGGCCAGCCCGATCCATGATCAGCAGGCGTTGGAGAAGGCCGTCCGCGCGCATGCCATGAGCGCGGAGTAGCCCGGCGTCGTCACTCAGCCGCGGTCGACCGTGCCGTCCAGCCTGCGCTCCCAGGTGGTGCCGGTCGCCAGCGCCACGCACTTGTAGGCGCCGTCATAGATCCCCATGTGCTTGTTCTTCACGATGCAGTCGCAGAACATCTCCAACAGGTCGTCCTCCTGAGTGATGAGGTCGATCGCCTGCAGCGTCCTGGGGATCGTGCGGGTCTCGATCGTCCCGTCGCCGAGCTCGGCGCTGCGGATCGCGCCCCACGCCTCATGGGCGCCCACGCGGGCGTTGAAGATCTTCGGGATCGGGTAGAACGCGAGCTCCGACGGCTTGGTGATCAGGACGTCGCTGACGCGCATCAGGTAGTTGGTCGCGTACACGCCATGGAACGTGTTGTCGAAGATGAAGACGTGCAGGCCGTGCGCCTCGCCGTCGCGGATCCCATCGGCGAAACCCTTGGCGTCGTCCCACGTGCGGTGCATCGTCACCGATGCAGCCGCCGGGCCGAGCTCGCCCTTGAGCCAGTCCCAGTTGTCGGCGTGGTCACCGAGGTTGACGAACAGGGTCAACTCGTCACGCTCGATCATCGGGCGGCAGTGGTCGATGATCGCCTTGAAGAGCTCCCGTTGGGCACCGGCACCACCCATCGTGAGGATGAACCGACGTGGCTCACCGTTGCGCATGCGCGCCAGACGCGCGGCGCAGTCCACCTCGACGTTCTCGACCAGCTCGTGATCCACGTGATGACCCACGTACTTGATCGCGTCGGCCGGTGTGGGGTGCAGGATCTTGTCGTCCTCGTCGAACTGGTTCATGATCCTGAACCCGTAGTAGCCCGACGGCGACTGCACGGCGTGGGTTGCGCCCTCGGTGAGCTGGAAGGCCATCGGCCAGTTGTCGAACATCATGTCGACGACATTGGTCATGCCCCCGGCGACGGCCCCCATGCAGTTCCACATGTGCGCCGTGAGGATCGGCATGTCCGCCGGCAACGCGTGGTGGAGGTTGGCGAAGAGCTCGCTCTTGCGGTAGTCGCGTGCGTTGGCCTTGAGGAACCGCCACGGCCACCCGATCGCCTGGTTGTTGAGCAGCCAGTTCAGCCCCGGCAGCGTCTTGTCCCCGGACGTGACCGACTCCCACACGTACTTGTCGAACAGCTCATTGCGCTGCGAGACACGCGAGTACTTGCTGTAGTTGGTGTTCCACCAGTTGATCGCGTCCTGCGTGATGCCGGGGATCGCCAGCAGGTCCAGCCAGTAGGGGGTGCGGCCCATCGCCCGCGCCGCCGAGGCACCCGCCATCGCGATCCGGTAGTGCCCATAGCCCATCCGGATCGTCGAGATCACGATGCCGTTCTCGGCGTCGACCGGGTCGCCCTCGTGTGTCGCGCCGGAGGTCCCGGATCCCGAGCACGTCGCCGAGCTGTGGGTTGTCATGGACGCTGAGCTCGTAGGTCTCGTTCGGGTCGTAGGCGAACTTGTCGACGAACATCTTCTGCCACGCGAGGGCCTTGCGGTCCTGGTCCGGCGTGATGGTGTTGCCGTACAGGGAGAAGCGCTTCGGGTCCATGGGGTCTCCTGTTCTCAGAGGGATTCAGAGCGCGAATCGACGATGCATCAGTGCACCCGCCCGCCGGCCGGCCCGGCGACCGCGATCAGGAAGCCGGGCTCGCCCCAGCCCCGTTCGTCGAAGGCGTCGGCGACGGCCCGGGCGACGACGGTAGCGGCGTCGGCCTCGATCAGGGCGATCGCTGAGCCGCCGAAACCGCCGCCTGTCATCCGGGACCCGAGGGCCCCCGCGGCCCGGGCTGCCCCGACGGCGACATCCAGCTCGTCGCAGCTGACCTCGTAGTCCAGGCGCAGCGACTCGTGGGAGGCGTCCATGACCGGGCCGACGTCGCGCACCCTGTCCTCGCGCACCAGTTCGACGAACTGCTCGACGCGGGCGATCTCGGTCACGACGTGCCGGACGCGCCTGGCCTCGACAGGGTCGGGCAGGTCAGCCAGGGCCGCGTCGAGGTCGGTGACCTCGCGCAGCGTGCCCACCCCGAGCCGCGCTGCGGCCGCGTGGCAGGCGGCACGCCGGGAGGCGTACTGACCATCGACGAGGGCGTGCTCCGCCCGGGTGTCGATCACCAGCAGCTCCAGGCCTGCCTCGGCCAGGTGGAACGGCACCTGCGCGACGCTGTGGTCGAGGGTGTCCAGCAGCAGGGCATGCCCAGCGGTGGCGCGCAGAGACGCGGCCTGGTCCATGCCGCCCGTGGGAGCGCCGGCGACCTCGTTCTCGGCACGCACGCAGGTGGCGGCCAGCACCGCCCGGCCGGCGTCACCCGAGGCTGACAGGCCCAGCCCGAACAGCTCGTCCAGGGCGAGGGCCACAGCGCACTCGATGGCCGCCGAGGAGGAGAGCCCGGCCCCGAGCGGGACGCACGAGTCGAACGCGGCGTCGAACCCACCGAGCATGTGGCCCGCCTGAGCCAGGGACCATGCCGGGCCGCCGGCGTAGGCGACCCACGAGCTGACCAGCCCGGGCGCGATGCCGTCCAGGGTCCCGGTCCAGATGTCCTCGGGCGCCAGCGAGGACACCAGGCGCACGACCCGGTCGTCCCTGCGACGGACGGCCACGAAGGTGCGGTGCGGCAGGGCCATGGGCAGGCACAACCCCCCGTTGTAGTCGACATGCTCCCCGATGAGGTTCACCCGGCCAGGGGACGCCCACACCCCGTCCGGGTCCAGCTCGAACGCGCGGACGAAGAGGTCGCTGACCCGCCCGGCTCCCTCCGCGCCAGACCACGCGGCAAGTGGAGCTGTCATCGGCCCCTCCGGTGGGCAGGTGGCATGGCGTTCAACCCTTGATCCCACTGCTGGCGACGTTCTCCACGAAGTAGCGCTGGGCCAGGAGGAACACTGTGATCGGCGGGATCATCGCGATCATGACGCCGGCGAGCACCAGGTTCGGGTTGTCGGCCGCACGACCCCCGAGGGTCGCCAGGGTGAGCGCGAGGACGCTGTTCTCCTGGTTGCCCGAGTCGATGACGATCAACGGCCAGACGAAGGAGTTCCAGGCGTAGAGGAACGAGAACGTCGTCAGCGTGGCGATGGCCGGGATCGACAATGGCACGAACACCTTCCAGAGGATGGTCCACCGCGAGGCGCCGTCGAGGATGGCCGCCTCCTCGAGCTCCTTGGGGATCGTCACGAAGAACTGGCGCATCAGGAACGTGCCGTACGCCGTGAACACGAACGGGATCACCAGCGACACCAGGTCGTTGACCCACCCGATCTCGACCATCAGCCGGTAGAGCGGGATGATCAGGACGACGAACGGGATCATGATCGACCCGAGGTAGAACAGGAAGAGCTTCTCGCGCCCCGGAACCGCAGCCGGGCGAAGGCGTAGCCACCGAGGATGCTGGTCAGCACCTGCCCGACCACCACGAGGATCGTGACGAGCACGGTGTTCGTCAGCGCCCGGGAGAACCCGTTGAGGCCCAGGACCTTGCAGTAGTTGCCCAGTCTGGAAGTTGACCTGCTCCACCGCGAGGACGTCCGCCGGGACGGCGAACACCGGTGGGGCGCTGGGGTTCGCGGGGTCGACGTACGTGCCACCGATCCGGGAGCGGTTGTCGTAGACCTCCACCTGCTGGCCGTCGATCGTGACGAGGTAGACGTCCTTCTCCTCGCCGTCCACCGTGACGGTGGTCCCGGCCGGCTCGAGGGCGTCCCTCGGGCTGACCAGCACGAACTCGGGATCGTCGACCTGGCGGAACTCGCGCAGGCTCGTGCCGTTCTCGACCCGCGCGAGGTCCGCCGTGCCCGCCTCCGGGGAGGGGCACCGTGAAGACCGGCAGCTCCTCGCCGTTGACGGTCGCAGTCGCGGCCACGTACGGCAGGATCCGGGGCGGGTAGGTGAAGACGTCCTCAGCGGTCTTCATCGACCCGGAGAGGGCGAAGAGGAACGGGATGAGGACGACGAGTCCCGCGATCGTGAGGCTCGCGTAGACGAAGATCCGCGCGGACTGGGCCCGCCACCCTCGGACGGGACGACCTGACCTGGGCATCACTTCACCTCCGCATCGGCACGCTGGGCTCGGAACTGGGCGAGGGTGAAGATGAAGATGATCACGAACAGCACCCATGCCACTGCGCTGGCCTGCCCGAAGGAGTCCTGCTGGAACCCGAGCTGGTAGATGTAGACGACCGGCGTCAGGGTGGCGTTGTCCGGGAACCCGACCGGGTTCGGCTGGTTCAGCGCGTAGACGATGTCGAACAGCTGCAGGGCCAGGATCACGGTGGTCACCGTCACGAAGAACGTGGTCTCCCTCAGCTGCGGGACCGTGACGTGGCGGAACTGCTGCCAGGCGTTGCACCCGTCGAGCTCGGCCGCCTCGTAGAGGTCGCGACCGATGCCCTGCAGGCCGGCCGTGAACAGGACGGTGTTGAACCCGAACTGGGACCACACGAACACGATGCACACGGCCAGCAGGGCGATCTTCGGGTCCGAGAGCCATCCGATCTCGACCCGATCGGGGAACGGGTCACCCGGAAGCACGACGTTGAGCGCCTGGCCGCCGGTGGCGATGCCCCAGTTGATGAATCCGACCGCGGCGTTGAACATCTGCTTCCAGATGAGGGTCACGCCGATGACGCCTGCGACGGCGGGGACGAAGAAGACCGTCCGGAAGGCCTTGGTGCCCCGGTAGCCGGCATTGATCATGACGGCCAGGAAGAGGGCTGACAGCACAGCCGCCGGGATCGCCACGAGCATGAAGAGGAAGATGTTGGTCAGCGACTTCCAGAACAGCGGATCGGTCCCGCCCACGACCAGGTCGCTGAAGGGCAGGCCGAAGACCTCCGAGTAGCCCGCCGGCAGGTCCGCCGGGGAGGAGGCCACGGTCAGGGAGAGGGTCTCGATGTAGTTGTCGAGCCCGACGTAGACAGCCTGGCTGACCCCGTCCCAGTCGTAGAACGAGATCACCATCGAGAACACGAGCGGGCCGGCGAAGAAGGCCAGGAAGCCCAGGAGGTTCGGGGACAGGTACAGCCACCCGGTCAGGGCCTCGGCCTGGGCGTTCTCGACCAGGAAGTAGCGGGCGGAACGCTCGGAGATGATCGTCCGCAGGGCCCACGCAGCCAGCAGGAACACGATCAGCGCCGCGACGAAGACCACGGGATCGGTGCGGATGGCGTCACCGAAGAAGAGCAGGGCCCGCTGGGCACGCATCAGGAAGAGCCACCACACGGCACCCACGGCGATGATCGCCAGCCCGGCCCACATCAGCCACTGCGCCGCGCGAACGGCGCCCGCGTTCGCGCCGTCGTCGGTGACCAGCGTCCCAGGGGGCAGCAGGCGCTTGTGGATACGACGGGCGATCACCCACCAGACCACACCCACGAAGATCAGGATCACGGCGGGGAACGCGCGCTCGAAGGCGCCGGCGAAGACATCGAGCCCTTCGGCGATCTCAAGCTGGCCGAACAGCACCACGAAGGCGCCCAGGGCCACAAGCAGGCTCACGAGGAAGGACAGCGTGCGTCCCGCACGGACGCGGCGCCCAAGCAGGACAACGACAAGGAGGTTGACGCCCAGCCCGAGGCCACCGGCGATCCCCAGACCCGTTCGGGGCAGGGAGCCGAGCTCCCAGATCCCGGCCCCGATGTTGATCAGCACCCAGGTGGAGACGCCTGCGAGGAAGAGATGCCACGCCTGGACGCCTCGAAGGAGCCGTTCGAACCCCTCGTCGTCCTCCCACTGTGGATTCGACCGATGGTCCTCGGTCTCGGTGACCATCGCGGTCATGTCCGCCTCCTCCATTGGTCCACCTGGGCAGTACGAGCCATCACGAGCAAGGACGGGGGTCTCGGGTCCCGTTCGGACCCGGGACCCCCGCCGTGGTTGTGCGCAGCCGCTACTCGAACGCGGGTGCAGCCACCTTGCAGATCTGGCTCTGGTACTCGTCGGTCGTGATCTCACCGTTCATGTACTGGGTGACCACGGCATTGGTCGCAGTGTCGAACTCCGGCCAGTTGCCCTTCCACAGCGGGCCCTCGGCGACGGGGCTGTTCTGGATTCCGTCGACGAACGCCTGGTTGTTCTGCGGCGGCGTGTAGGTGAGGAACTTGTCGATGGCCTCCTGCGACGTGCGCGACGGGATGTTCGCGCCGAGCGAGGAGATCTTGTCCTGCACCTCGAGGCTGGTGAGCTCAGAGACGAGCTTCCAGGCCGCGGCCGGGTCGGCCGTCTCGGCGTTGATCACGTAGGCACCCCAGAACTGCCAGTTCCCACCGGGAGCAGGCCCGGTCGGCAGCGGAGCGACGTCCCAGTTGAAGTCCGTGATCTCGCGGGAGCCGGGGGTGGCCCAGCGACCGTTGACGAACATGCCGAGCTTGCCGCTCTTGTAGACCGGCTCCGCGATCCTCGCCGAACTTCACGCCGTAATCGGCGTCGTAGAGCTTCTGGTAGTACTCGATGCCCTGGACCGACTCGTCGGAGTCCAGGTTGCAGGCCGTCCGGTCCTCGTTGAAGAACGAGCCGCCCGCCGAGTTCACCCAGTAGCCCCAGTTGGCCCACCAGCCGCCGGCCCCGAAGCCCTTGACGCCTCCGCCGAGGTCGCTGATCGCCTTGGCGGTCTCCTGGAACGCGTCCCAGGTCCACTTGCCATCGGCAGCGAGCTCGCGCGGGTCGTCCACGCCGGCCTGGTCGATCAGGTCGAGGTTGAGGTAGAGCGCGAAGGTGGAGACGTCACGCGGGACGCCCCAGACGAAGCCGTCGGCCTTCTGGCCGGACTCCGGGTCGACGAGCAGCTGGTCCATCGGGACCTGCGTAGAAGTCGGCGGCGTTGAAGCCTGCAGCCGACGACACGTCGCTCGCATTCAGGATCAGGCCCGCCTTCGCGAAGTCCGCGACGTCGGTGCCAGGGATCCAGAAGACATCGGGAGCAGTTCCGGCGGACAGCTCGGTCTTGAGCTTGTCCTGGTAGGGAGATCCCTCGGAGTTGCCCGCCTCGTACGTCAGGTTCAGACCGATGTTCTTGGCCGTGATCTCGTCGGAGATGCTCTGGTAGACGTCTGCCTCGGCCTGGTTGTCGGGTCGCGTCCGCCACCGGAGGTCGACAGCCTCTGCAGCCGGGCTGGCTGCCTCGCTGGCCCCCGCGCTGGTGTCAGTCGTTGGTTCACTCGTCGTGCTGGAGCACGCGCTCAGGGCGAGGGCCAGCCCAACGGCTCCCACCACCCCATGACGAATTCGCATCCGGTTCGATCCTCTCGTTGATTCCTCCACGGCCAGTGGAGGACGTGGTCGTGACGTGTCGATCTGAGCCCGTGCGGACCCGATCACCAGACATCTGTCACAAGGGCACCATAGCCCAAGCGCGGTGCGATTGTGCAAGACTGATGCACAGATGTGCAGGCGTCGGAGGTGTGCGTGATCGAACGTGAGGAGTCGATGCGTCTGGCCGCCACCATGTACTACCTGCAGGACGAGCCGATGGACGCCATCGCGCGTCGGCTCGGGACCTCGCGCTCGACTGTCTCCCGGCTGCTCAAGGCGGCGCGGGACGGAGGGATGGTCCAGATCGCCGTGCGGGCCGAGACCGACGCCGCCACGGGGGTCGCCGCGCAGCTGATGAGCGACCTTCGGGGTCCGCGCCCATGTCGTTCCGGTCCGGGCCAGGGCCCAGGAGGTCGAGCGCCTCGACAAGGTGGCCAACGTGGCCGCGCGGCTCCTGATGGACCTGTTCGACGACGAGATGGTGCTCGGTGTCGCATGGGGAACGACCGTCAGTGCCGTCGCGCGCGCGCTGGGCCGCAAGCCCACGCGCGGGGGCACTGTGGTCCAGCTCAATGGCGCAGCGAACACAGTCACCAGTGGCGTGGACTACGCGAGCACCATCGTCACGGCCTACGGTGCGGCATTCGACGCCGAGGTCCGCCACTTCCCGGTACCCGCCTTCTTCGACTTCGCCGACACCCGGGAGGCCATGTGGCGCGAACGCAGCGTCCAGCGGGTGCTCTCGGTCCAGCGCCGAGCCGACATCGCGCTGTTCGGCGTGGGCGCCCTGGGGGGTCAGGTCCCGTCCCACGTCTACTCCGCCGGCTATCTCGACGACGGCGATCTCGCCGCGCTCTACGCAGCAGGCGTCGTCGGGGATGTCTGCACCGTGTTCCTGCGCCAGGACGGCAGCTACCAGGACATCGCGATCAACCGCCGGGCGACAGGTCCGACACCCGCAGAGCTCGCCAGCATCCCGCGCCGGCTGTGCGTGGTGGCCGGCGAGGCGAAGCTGCGCCCCCTCGTGGCCGCCATGCGGGCGGGGGTCGTGACGGATCTCATCATCGATGAGCCCACAGCACGCCGCCTGGGGCCCGTTTCGCGACCTCGCTGACACGTGCAGCCGCGGACCGACCTCGGCCGGTGGCCCTACCCTCGGGCCATGACACCGGACGTGCTGCTCGTGGGCTGCGGGAGGCTGGGCGCGGACATCGGCCTGCGCCTGGCAGCTCATGGGCACACGGTGCTGGCGATACGTCGGCGTGCCGAGCTCGTGCCCCCACCACTGCTCGGGCTGTCCGCGGACCTCACCGCCGAGGTGCCGCAGCTGCCGGAGCTCGACCTGCAGCACCTCGTGGTCGCCCTGACCGCACGGCCGCGCAGCGAGGCGGCCTACCGGGCAACGTACGTCGACGGGATGCGCCGAGCATTCGACGCTCTGGACAAGGCCGGTCAGGTGCCCCGGCGTGCTGTCCTGGTCTCCTCGACCTCGGTGTACGGGTCACAACCCGACGACGCGATGGTCGACGAGGACACCCCTGCCCATCCCGCAGACGGGCCGGGCCGGATGCTGCTCGAGGCCGAGGGCCTGTTCTCCGCCCGGATCCCACACGGCACCGTGCTGCGACTCTCGGGTCTCTACGGAGGTCCGCCCGGGCGCCTGCACGCCCAGGTGCTCGCAGGCGACATCGCAGAGCCGAACCGATGGACGAACCGCATCCACCGCGACGACGCCGCCACGGCAGTGGTGCACCTGCTGACCGTCGCGCAGGCTCCTGACCCGCTCTACATCGGAACCGACGACGAGCCGGCCCTGCTCGGCGACGTGGCGGCCCACCTGGCGCACCGTCTCGGTGCACCCGCACCGCCCGCAACCGACGTCGCCCGGGCAACCGGCAAGAGGCTCTCGAACGTGCGGCTGCGGGCGACCGGCTGGGCGCCGGCGTACCCGTCCTACCGCGAGGGATACGCCTGAGCGGCGACCTGCCCGGCTGCGGCTGAGCCCGGCTGGCGGGGGCGGGCCGCGCCGACGCCGTGCTCGGCGAGGCGCGCGAATCCCTCGTCGAGGCTGACGCGGGGCGCCCACTCGAGCACCTCACGGACCCGACGTTGATCGAACCAGTGCGCTGTCGCCAGCTGGCTGGCCAGGAATCGGGTCATCGGCGGATCATCCGTACGGCGCCCGACCCACCACAGGCCCTCAGCGACGGCACCTCCGGCCCACGCCACGGAGCGGGGCACGGAGCGGGTGGGCGCCTGGACCCCGCCCGCTGCACAGATCCGCTCGACCAGCTCAGCCACGGTGCGCGGCTCGCCGTTGGAGACCACGAACGCCTGCCCGTGACCGTCCCGGGCATGGTCGAGTGCCGCGACCACTGCGTCCACCGCGTTGTCGATGTACGTGGTGTCGATCAGGGCCCGCCCACCGCCCACGAGGGCCAGCCGGCCGGACCGTGCCCGATCGACGATCCGCCCGACCAGCTGCGTGTCGCCCGGGCCCCAGATCAGGTGCGGGCGGATCGCGATCGTCGCGAACCCCGGGCCATCAGCAGCCAGGACATCGAGCTCGGCCTGGGCCTTGCTCCGGGAGTAGTGGCCCTTGGCGCGGCCCGGATCGGCCGGGTCCGCGCCCGTGCCCGCGAGGGCCGAGCCGGAGTGCGCCACCGACGGCGACGAGATGAAGACGAGCCTCGAGACGCCGTTCGCCTGAGCCGCTGCGAGCACGGTGCGGGTCCCGGTCACGTTGGCCTCGTGGAACTGCGCTGCGCTGCCGACCACACCTACGCGCGCGGCCAGGTGGATCACCGCCTCGACGCCCTCCATGGCGCGTCCTACCTCGTCCGCGTCGTTGAGGTCTGCGAGGTGCTCGGTCAGCCCGAGCTCAGAGGCCACGACAGAGGGGCGGCGCTGCAGCACCGCGACCTGGTCACCCCTGGTGTGCAGGGCACTCGCCACTCCGGCCCCGAGCAGGCTGCTGCCGCCGGTCAGCAGGACCTTCATGGCCTGCCCGCCCGCCTGCCATCCAGCACGCGTTGGGCCCAGTGCCCGACAGCGACGCGGTCGATCTTCGAGTTGTGCCTGATGTCCACGGGCAGGGTCCGGACCACCAGGACGGCCGCGATCCCGGGGACCGCATCGGACGTGCCCCCAGCCGCCACCCGGACCGAATCGCGCAGCGATGCAGGGGCCAGGCCCGACCGGCGCGCGCCGGCGAGCTCCACGACCACCACCACCTGGGCGGTGCCCCGCGGACCGACGCCGACGACAGCCGCTCGGCGCACCCCGGGAACGCCCTCCACCCGACGCTCGATCCCGACCGGCGTGACCGGGCCGTCGGCGGTGACGATCACATGGACGAGGCGGCCCTCGATCCACAGGCGCCCCTCGGCGTCGAAGTGTCCGACATCGCCGGTGCGGTGCCAGCCAGGGGCGGGCGTGGCGGCCCGGTCGGTCACCCAGAGACGGTCGTAGCGGGCCTTGATGTGGGCGGCCCGGACGCACACCTCTCCGGTCACCTCCGGTTCCGTGGTCCGTTCGTCGCTCGGAATTCCTTCGTGGTCCAGTGGGGCCAGCTCGACCTCCACGCCGGGCACCGGGCGACCCACGCACACGCCGTTGCCCAGGCCGGCGTCATCAAGCCCGGCGAGGTCGATGTCGGCCACGGGCAGGACCTCGGTCATGCCGTAGGGAGCGTGCGCCTCGGCGTCCGGCAGCAGCCGCCTCATCGCATGCAGCGTCTCAGCCGGCACGGGGGCCCCGGTGGACAGCAGCAGCCGAACCTGGGACAGGGCCGCCCGACCCGCGGGCTCGACGGCGTCGGCGGTCGCGACGACGTTCGCCAGCGCCGCCGGGGAGGCGAACACCATGGTCGCGTCGATCGCGGCCGCCGCCTCGCCCATCGCCCTGGCCGTCAGGGTGCGTGGCGCGGTGAGGTTCATGTCGGGGACCGCCGAGGGGATTCCCAGCGCGGCGCCGAAGAGGGCGAACGGGCCGAACGCCGCGACCAGCCGGTCTGCCCGGGTGATGGCGTAGAGGGAGGCCAGCTGCTCCCGCTGGGCCTGTAGCTGACCGTGCAGGTAGAGCACGCCCTTCGCGGGTCCGGTGGCCCCGGACGTGAACGCGATCACAGCAGGATCCCCCGCCGCGGGCGCGTCCGGGGGCTGGACATCACCCCCCCGCGCCTCGATCTCCTCCAGGCTCCAGCGCACACCGAGGCCGCGCCGCGCTGAGGCGGGCACCGGCCCGACGGAGATCAGCTGCGCGCCGGTGCCCATGAGCCGGGCGGCGGCCAGGCCCTTGGCGGTACCGATCACGTAGGCAGGTCCCGCGCTGCGCAGCGCCACGCGCATGCCCCGGATCCCGAGCCCCGCGTCCACGACCACGGCGACGACCCCGGCACGCCAGATCCCGTAGAGGGCCGCGGTCAGGTCGGTGCCGGGAGGGACCAGCAGGGCGATCCGCTCACCTGGTCCCACACCGATCGCCGCGAGCCCCGCGGCCACGTGGGCGACCCGGGCGTCCAGCTCGGCGAAACTGATGGACGGCCGTGACCCCGTCGGGCCCCAGCTCGGTGACGGCCGGGGTCCCGCTCGTCGCCGGATCGGCGGCCCGTTCGCTGATGCCCGCCCACAGAGGCCGGCCGGAGTCGGGCACCGGAGGCGCGTCCTGCCTCGGCCCCACGGCGCTCGCATCGGCCAGGAGGCTGCGGGTGCGGACCCAGGTGGCGACGTCGGCGGCGAACGTCGGCGCGTCCTCGGGGACGAAGTGGCTGGAGCCCTCGTAGCGGTGGACATCGGCATGGGGCAGGCGGCTGATCAGGTCGCGCAGGTAGAGGTCGGAGAACACCGGATCTCGGGGCCCCCAGAGCAGGAGCACCGGCACGTCGGCCAGCGCGCCCAATCCGTCGGCGATGGCGTCCAGCGGAGCCGCACTCACGTCATCGGGATCCAGGGGGATGTCCGCGACGAAGTCCTCGATCGCGCCCCGGCGACCCGCCTCGGAGTAGGGCGCGTAGTAGCCCGCCCGGACCTCGGGCGGTGGGACCGGGCGCGACATGAACAACCCGGCCCGGATGAACGTCCTGGTCCGTGAGGTGACTGCGGGCAGCATGCCGGGCAGCCGGGCGGCCCGGATCACGTTCGGTGCGCTCGCGTTTGCCGGCTGGTGGACGGCGGTGTTGGACAGCACCACGCCGGCCATCTGGTCCACGTGCCGAAGCACCCAGCCCAGCGAGATGGGACCTCCCCAGTCATGGGCGACCGAGATGATCGGGCCGGTGTTCCCGGGTCCGGTGAGGCCCAGGGCGTCGGTGAGCGCATCGAGGTCGTCCACCCGCTGGGCGAGTGGACGAACGGTCCCGGTGCGCTCCGAGAACCCCATGTCCAGGTGGTCGATCGCGATCACCCGCCAGCCCTCGGGCGGCTGGGCAACGATGCGCCGCCACAGGTAGGACCAGCTGGGGTTCCCGTGGACGCACAGCAGCGTCCCCACGGGCTCGGGGTTGCCCTCGGGCAGCCCCGCGTGCGAGTCGAGCACGTGCCACGTTCGGACCACGCCAGTCGAGTCCGCGGCAGCCACCTCACGCGACCAGCGGGCATCGAGCCCGCTCAATCCGGCAGGCGGCAGGCTCACCAACGGATCTCGGCGGCCGCGGCGTTGATCCCCGAGCCCATGCCCAGCAGGATCACCCGGTCGCCACGCTCGATCTTGTCCTGGTGCATGGCCAGGGTGATCGGGATCGCTGCCGGTCCGATGTTGCCGAGCGTGGGGAAGGTCAGCGGCACGAGGTCGGCATCAAGTCCGAGCCGCTGGATCATCGCCCCACAGTGCACGGTGGACACCTGGTGCATGACGTAGTGCTGGACGTCCGTCCAGTCGAAGTCCGCCTCCGCGTCCTTCCAGGCCGCCTCGGCCACATCCAGGCCAGCGAGCAGCAACCCCTTGCTGTCGGTGACCATGCGCTCCATGTCGCCCTGGCAGAGCTGGTTGTGCTCGGTGGCCGCCCGACCCACGCCGCCGACGAACGCGTGGCCCTCCGGGTGCCGATCGGCGGGGCCCATCACCATGCCAGCGGAACCGGAGCCCAGGGTGAGGGTGGCGAAATCGGAGAAGAGCTCGGCGACCGTCGTGGAATCCGACTGCAGCCGAGCCAGTGTGCGCTCCTGCACGGTCCGGCTTCCCTCGCCGTCCACGATCAGCGCGTACTCGATCTGCCCGGAGTCGATCATCATGCCGGCCAGCTGCATCCCGTTGACGAAGCCGAGGCACGCGTTCGACAGGTCGAAGTTCAAGCATGACGTCGGCAGGCCCAACTCATGGTGGACGGAGACCGCCGCGGACGGCTCCAGGCGCGCACGGCACACCGAGGTGTCGATCAGCAGCCCGATCTGCTCCGGCGCGATGCCCGCCTCAGCCAGCGCACGCGCGCCGGCCTGGGCGGCCGCCTGGGTGAACGAGACATCCTCCGGCCACCACCGGCGCTCCTCGATCCCTGCCAGCTGCTGCAGCATGCCCTTTCGCACGCCGAGCCGCTGCAGGGTGGGCTCCAACCGCTCATCGAAGTAGTCCGAGGTGACGACCTCGGGCGCATCCACGGCAACAACCGACAGGATCGCTGCATTGTTGAACCGGTAGACGGTGTTTCCACTCACGGGACGCTCCTAGGCAAGGGACATCGATTCTCCCACGATTCACCGGGTCGGCTGCACGCCCCGGGTGCGGGCAGGTGAGGCTCGTGGCGGCTCGGACCCGTGCGGATCGATGGTGACACAGGGCGGGGCCGGATGTGCGCGCTCCCCTCCCGCTCCAGAGGGGGCCCTCCACGGGTTGCTGCGCGGCGGTCAGGCCAGACCGCCGCGAGAGCGGTAGACTGCCCTCACCCACGGCAAGGGCTCGATCCGCCTGGGCAGTGAGATCTGCGGTCGCTGAGATGGTCTTCGGCTGATGCTCGGATCCCGTCGTCCGACAGGCGGGATCGTCGCGTGATCGCAGACACGTGGGACTTGAGGGTGTCGCGTTCACGCGCGCCCGGCACGCAGGGAGGTGCTTTGGCTCGAGCAGGCCAGCGTCAGACGGCTGCCCGCCGTGGCGCCCCACGTCACCAGCGACGTGGCCGACAGGGTGACAACGAAGGCATCATCCCCGTGCTCGCCATGACCGTGAGCGAGGTGCAGGCGGAGGTTGCCCGCGGGGCGATCCGCCCCTCGGTGCGGACCAAGTTCCAGGTCGTCGCACTGCTCGTCCGCGAGGAGCGCGCTCGGGTGAGGGCCGACGCGACGACCACCGAGGCGTTCAAGGCCACACAGCTCAAGCGCCTGGACGGCGTGGCGACGATCCTCGCGAGGACGGCCGCCCGCGACACCTCGCTCCTGGCGCTCATCGCCGACGACTCCGAGCTCTCCGAGTCGGGAAGGCGCCTGCGGCGGGAGCTGCTGGAGTCAGCAGGGGTTGAGGTGGCTCCCGAGGTGGCCGAACCGGCCCCCGTGGGGGCCGGCGCGCCGGCCAAGCGCCAGGTCGTGCCCAGGTCGGTCATCTCCCGCCAGCTGGCCAATCCGTTCCTCGCACCCGACCTGAACGCTGCCCGCCCGGCGGAGGTCCGCCCGCAGCGGCTCGCCGGCTGGGAGCTCCTCGGCCCACTGCTGCGCTCCTTCGAGGATGCGGGCTCCGGGGCCATCTCCTGCATGCCGCTGCCGGACCCGTCGGCCGCGCGGGTTCCCCTGCCCGAGGGGCTGGAGCTGATGGCCCACCAGGCCCAGGTGGTGGCCGCAGCCGCCGCCGGGCACCGGACGTTCCTGCTGGCCGACGAGCCCGGCCTCGGCAAGACGGCGCAGGCGCTGCTCGCCGCCCAGGCCGCCGACGCCTACCCGCTGCTGGCGGTGGTCCCGAACGTGGTGAAGACGAACTGGGCCCGGGAGGCCCACCTGTGGACCCCGCGACGGTCGGCGACCGTCATCCACGGGGACGGGGACACGATCGACGGGTTCGCCGACATCGTCGTGGTCAACTACGAGGTCCTCGACCGCCACGTCGGCTGGTTGGGGGACCTGGGCTTCCGCGGCATGGTCGTCGACGAGGCGCACTTCATCAAGAACAAGTCCTCCCAGCGCTCCCAGCACGTCCTGGAGATCTCCCAGCGGATCCGCAACCGGATCGGCCGCCCCCTGCTCATGGCGCTGACCGGCACCCCCCTGATCAACGACCTCGAGGACTTCCTGGCGATCTGGGCCTTCCTCGGCTGGATCGACGAGACCCGGCCCCGGGGCGAGCTCATGGCAGCACTGGAGGACACCGGTCTGGTCCCCGGCGACCGCGGCTTCTACCCGACGGCCCGGCGATGCGTGATCGACATGGGGATCGTGCGCCGCCGCAAGATCGACGTGGCCGCCGACATCCCCGCCCGTCGCGTGGCCGACCTGCCCGTCGAGCTCGACGCCGAGGCCGCCCGCTCGATCCGCACGGCCGAGCGTGTGCTGGCCCGCCGTCTGGTGGCCCGCTACAACGACGCCCTGCAGAGGCGCTCGTCGGGCGCCGACATTGAGGGCATCGACCACGACCTGGTGCGCCGGATCGCGACCTGGGAGCGACGGGACACCGCCAAGGCCGAGACCGGCGAGAACGTGTTCACGATGATGCGCCGGATCGGTCAGGCCAAGGCCGGCCCCGCCGCTGACTACACCGCCCAACTGGCGCGCAGCGTCGGCAAGGTGGTGTTCTTCGCCAAGCACATCGACGTGATGGACCAGGCCGAGGAGCTGTTCGCCCAGCGCGGGATCGGCTACGCCTCGATCCGCGGGGACCAGACCAGCAAGGTCCGCCAGCGCAACATCGACGCGTTCACCAACGACCCGGACGTCGCGGTCGCGGTGTGCTCGCTGACCGCCGCCGGGGTCGGCATCAACCTGCAGGTCGCCTCGAACCTCGTGCTCGCCGAACTGTCCTGGACCGCCGCCGAGCAGACCCAGGCCATCGACCGCATCCACCGCATCGGCCAGGAGGAGCCCGTGACCGCCTGGCGCATCATCGCGGCCCAGACGATCGACGCCCGGATCGCCGAGCTCATCGACAGCAAGGCCGGGCTCGCCGCCCGCGCCCTCGACGGGTCGGCCGAGGAGCCGACGACCTCCGCCGACATCCAGCTCGAGGCCCTGGTCGCGCTGCTCACCGAGGCCCTCAGCGATCCGCTCCGGGCAGGAGCCCTGGCCTAGGAGCAGCCGGAGTGCGGTTGGCGCTCTGCATTGCCACCCGACGCCCTGCGCCGTCAGACTGGGCGCCGGCCGACTCGGCCGCGGATCTCGCCCACTGGACGGAGGGCTCCATGGACCAGGACCTGGTTGACCAAGTCGTCGACACGGCGGCGCGAGTGGTGGCCAGCGGGGCGATCGGAGCCAACGGCCACGGCAACGTCAGCATCCGGGTCCCCGGAGCGCAGGAGCTGTACTACACGGCCGGACCGTCCCTGCGCGACCACCCCCGGTCGGCAGTCGTTCGCCTCGGGCTGGACGGGACCCTGATCGAGGGCGATCTGCCCCCCATCCAGGGCGCAGCGGTCGCGATGCACACCGCCATGTACGCCGACAATTCCGAGGTGGGCTGCGTGCTGCACACCCACTCCCCCTTCGCCACGGCCTACGCCGTCGCCCAGCAGCCGATCGGATGTTGGATCGAGGCCCTGGCCATGTTCGGCCTGCCCAGCGGAGTGCCCCTGGCCGACTACGGCCCGCGCGGCTCCGACCAGGCGGTGGCCAACATCAGGAACTCGATGGTGCCCGGAGTCCCCGCGGTCCTCCTGGCCAACCACGGCGTGCTGGTGTTCCACCGCAACCCCGACCTGGCCATCCTGGTCAACGGGGTCGTCGAGGAGGCCGCCCAGGCGGGGATCAACGCAGCCCCGATCGGCGGCCCGCAGGAGATCGCCGAGTCGATGAGAGCCGCCGCGCTGCAGCGCGCCATGTCCTTCGACACCCAAGGGACACAGCACGCGTGAGACCCGGTGCGAACCACCGGCATGCCGTGGAGTTGAGTGGTCATCCATGAGCAGACAGTTGGCCCAGTCCTACAAGCGCCATCCGGTCACCGAGGACTACGACGCCATCGTCATCGGTTCGGGCATCGGCGGACTTGCCTGTGCGGCGATGCTGGCAAAGCACGGTCAGAAGCGGGTGCTCGTCCTCGAACGGCACTACACCGCCGGTGGCTACACCCACGTGTTCCACCGCCCCGGTTACGAGTGGGACGTCGGAGTCCACTACGTCGGCGACATGGCGCCCGGGTCGACGGCGCGCAGGATGGTCGACGAGATCAGCGACGGCCGCATCGAGTGGGCCGACATGGGCGAGGTCTACGACCGGGTCATCATCGGCGGCGAGGCCTACGACCTGCCCAAGGGCCGGCGCAACCTCCGCGACATGCTGGTCTCGAGGTTCCCCGCTGAGGAGGCCGGGATCGACGGCTACTTCGAGGCTGTCCGCCAGGCCGCGTCCTCCTCCCTGCCGTTCCAGGTCGCCAAGACGCTGCCCGGCCCGGTCCAGGAGGAATCCGGTCCGCTCATGCGCCGGAACTTCGCGCGGTGGGCCGACCGCACCACCCGCGAGGTGCTCGAGGAGCTCACCGACGACCAGCGGCTGATCGCCGTGCTGACGGCCCAGTTCGGCGACTACGGGCTGCCCCCGGCCGAGTCGAGCTTCGCGATGCACGCCCTGCTCGTCCACCACTACTTCCGCGGCGGCTACTACCCGGTCGGCGGCTCGGGCGTGATCGCGGAGTCGATCATCCCGGTCATCGAGGGTGCGGGCGGATTGGTCCTCATCAACGCCGAGGTGGCCCAGGTGGTCGTGGAGGACGGTCGGGCGGTCGGCGTGCAGATGGCGGCCGACGGCCAGGTCATCCGTGCGCCGATGGTCATCAGCGATGCCGGGGTGCTCAACACGTTCGGCACGCTCCTGCCCCGCGAGGTCGCCGAGGGCGCCGGACTTCTGCAGGATCTGACCCAGGTGTCGCCCTCGATGGCCCACCTGTGCCTGTACCTCGGGTTCGAGGAGACCGCCGAGGCCCTGCGCATGCCCAAGCACAACCTCTGGATCTATCCGAACGAGGACTACGAGCAGACCATCGAGGACAGCCGCACCGACCCCGAGGCCCCGCTGCCCATGGTCTACGTGTCGTTCCCCGCCGCCAAGGACCCGGACTTCACCCGACGCCACCCGGGTCACGCGACAGTCGACGTCATCACCGCCGCCCCCTACGAGTGGTTCGAGCAGTGGGAGGGCAGCAGGTGGAAGCGCCGCGGCGCCGAGTACGACGCGTTCAAGGACCGCCTGGCCGAGCGGATGATGGAGGCGCTGTTCGAGCAGATGCCCCAGCTGCGCGGCAAGGTCGCGTTCTTCGAGATCTCGACGCCGCTGACGACCGCGCACTTCGCGGGATACGGCCGCGGCGAGCTCTACGGGATCGATCACACCCCGGAGCGCTTCCGCGCGGGCTTCCTGCAGCCTGCGACCCCGATCCCGGGGCTGTACCTGACGGGGCAGGACATCGTCAGCTGCGGCGTTGCCGGTGCGATGTTCGGTGGAGTCCTCACCGCCACGACGGTTCTGGGCGGGAACCTGTTGGCGCAGATGGCCACGTCCGCCGCAGAAAGGGTCCAGGGCTCGACTCGTCCCTAGGGGCGCGACACCGCTCACGGTGAAGGCGCCGATGACGATCCTGGTCCCGACGGGCGGTGGCATGGGTTGCACCGCAGAGCCACGGACCTCGAGCAGCGTGCGGAGAGGAATCGGGCACCCGACCCCGGCCGACAACCAACTACGTGCCGCCGGATAATCGAGGAGTGGAACTCGCTGGGCTCTCCCGCGGAGAGGTCGCCGGGCTGACATGGTCCTGGGATGCGCGTTCCCCGCTGATCGGCCCGCCGTTCCCGTCCCCGGTCCTCGCCGACCCCACGTTCCTCCCGCCCGATTCCACCCCCGACAGCCGGTGGCACCTGTGGGCCCACTCGCTGCTCGGGATCCACCACCACACGTCCGAGGACGGCATCGCCTGGAAGCGCCACGAGACCGTGGCGCGCAACGCCCTGCGGGCCCAGATCGTGGACCTCGGCCCAGGGGGGACCCCGCGCTACCGGCTGCTGTACGAGCGGACCCGCGCGTTCATCCCGTTCGGCGTCCCCTGGCGGTCGTGGATCGAATCGCGGTCCTCCGACGACCTGCGGCGGTGGTCCGATCCGGTCGTGCTGCTGCGCCCGACGCTGCCCTGGCACCGGGATGCGAAGCAGGGCGAGGCCGTCTCCAACCCATGCCTGGTGCCACTGCCCGACTCCCGCTGGCGGCTCTACTTCAGTGCGGGCCTCGTGCATGTCCCGGATTGCGGCTTCAACGAGCCTGAGTACGTCGGCGTCGCCGACGGCCCCGGGCCGGAGGGTCCGTTCGAGGTCCTTCCAGAGCCACTCCTGAGCCCGGACGCGGGCGATCGGTGGGCCAACCTCGGGGCCGGCGCCGTGGAGGTGCTGGCGGTCCGCGACGGGTGGGTCGCGTTCCAGAACGCGATCGGGTGGGACGCCACGACGCGCGCCTCGAGCTCGGCCGTTCGGGTGCTCATCAGCGCAGACGGCCTGGACTGGGATGTCGCCGGTGAGCCGATCCTGGCACCGATGGGTTCGGGGTGGGCCGCGACCCACGTGTACGCCGTTGACGTGCACGACACCCCCGCCGGGATCCGGCTGTACGCGAACGGCCGCAACGCCGCGCACTGGACGCGCGGCCGCGAGCATGTCGGGCTCGCCACCCCGGATCAGAGCGCGCGCGAGGCCTGGCGAGCCTCGGGCGCCACGGCGGTGCAGGATCTGCCGCGTTACGCCGGCCCGGCTGGACTCACTCGCCCTTGAGGTGCCCCAACTGCCGGGAATGGCCCGCCCGAAGCAGGCTCTTTCGCGGCACTCGGGGCACGGGTTGGCACTGACCGGTCTCGAGGCGAGTCAGACGCGGCAATCGGAGCACCAACACCACCCACGCACACCGGCTGGACCGCGCACCCGGCGGGGCGTTCGGCGAGGCCGCTGGGCGCGTCTGCGCAGGGCGCGGACTCGTATGCTGGCCGCGACCCATGGAGGGAGTGCCCGTGCAGCGCCAGCGCCACGTCCTGGCCATCGACCTGGGCACGAGCGGGCCGAAGGCCGCAGTTGTCGACGTCACGGGTCGGACCCCGGGAACGGCCCGGGCGGCTGTGGACACGCTCACCCAGCCCGGGGGCATCGCCGAGCAGGACGCCCGGCAGGTCTGGGACGCCGTGAAGTCCGCTGCAGTCCAGGCACTGGCCGCCTCCGGCAAGAGCCGCGACGACATCGTGGCGGTCATCTGCACGAGCCAGTACTCCTCGATCGTCCCGGTGGACCGCAACGGCGAACCGACGAGCAACATGGTCCTCTGGCAGGACCACCGCGGAACCAAGAAGGACCTCCAGGGCGTGGCTGGGTTCCCGAAGCGCGCCGACAACCCCGTGGACCTGCTGCGCTGGCTGCGGGTGCACGGGATTCCGCCGATCGTCGACAGCCTGTCGCTGGCCCACATGCGGCACCTGAAGTTCTCGCGCCCGGAGGTGTACGCGCGCACGGCATGGCTCCTGGAGCCGATGGACTACGTGACGATGCGCCTCACCGGCCGCGCGACCGCCAACCAGGCGTCGGCGTTCATGTACCTGATGACCGACAACCGACGCCTGGACATCACCGACTACGAACCGCGCCTCGTCGCGGCCTCGCTGATCGACCGGGAGAAGCTGCCGGAGCTGGTCCCCATGGATTCGATCGTCGGGACCCTGCGGCCCGAGGTCGCCGACGAGCTCGGGCTCCTGCCGAGCACCCAGGTCGTCGCCGGGCTGAACGACACCCAGGCCGGCGGCGTGGGCGCGGGTGCCTTCACCGGCTCGCACGCCGCGGTGTCCGTGGGGTCGACCAGCGTGATGATCACGCACGTGGACTTCAAGCGCACACACGTGTTCAACGGCATCGTGAGCATGCCCAGCCCCGTGCCCGACACCTACTTCGTCATGGCCGAGAACGGCATGGCCGGCGCCGCGCTGGAGCGCTTCCTGACCAACATCGTCTACGGCAGCGACCACTTCAGCGATGCGGTGGTCCATGACCGCTACGAGGCCCTGCAACGCGTCGCCGGGGAAATCCCTGCCGGCAGCGACGGGCTGATGTTCCTGCCATGGCTGTCGGGGTCGATGGCGCCCTCCGAGGACGGCCAGATGCGGGGCGGCTTCCTGAACATCAGCACGAGCACGACCCGTGGGGACATGGCGCGCGCAGTGCTCGAGGGCGTGTCGCAGAACCTGCGCTGGGTGCGAGGCCCGGTGCAGAAGTTCGCCAAGCGCACGTTCAGCCACTACACGATCTACGGCGGTGGGGCCCGCTCGGACCTGTGGTGCCAGATCATGGCCGACGTGCTGGGCACCCCGGTGCACCAACTGGACAACTGCGACTACACGGTGTCGGTCGGCGCCGGGCTGCTGGCCTTCGAGCGACTCGGCGACCTGGATTTCGATGCCATCAGCGGCCTCGTGCGGACCCGCCGCGAGTTCGACCCAGATCCGCGCAACACCGCGACCTACGACCTGCTCCACGAGCAGTTCGTGAAGGCGTTCAAGGCGACCCAGCCGATCTACCGCAAGCTCAACGCCAACCAGGGGGCAGGTGCCTGATGGAACACGACGAAATCGCCGAGGTGCTCGACGTGGGGGTCGCCGCCGTGCGCGCCGCCGGATCGATCGCCCTGGACTACTTCCGCACGGACATGACCGTGGACAACAAGCTCGCCGGCGTCGCCTACGACCCGGTGACCGAGGCCGACAAGCGGGTCGAGGCACACGTCCGGGCCGTCATCAACGAGCGCTTCCCCGACCACCAGGTCATCGGGGAGGAGGGCGGCACCACGGGCTCGGGGCCGATCAGCTGGATCATCGACCCGATCGACGGAACGCGGGCCTTCATCAGCGGGATGCCCACCTGGGGCACGCTGCTCGGGCTGGTCGTGGACGGCCAGCCGGTCGCCGGGGTGATGCACCAGCCCTTCACCGACGAGACGTTCGCCGCCGACCCGGCCCGTGGCTCCCGATTCCTGCGAGCCGGCGCCGAACGCCGCCTGCGAACCCGCACAGGCGCCACCCTCGAGGACGCCATCCTCTACAGCACCCATCCCACGATGCTGGAGTGGGCCGGGGTCCTCGACCAGTTCCGTGACCTCAGCGGCAAGGTCCGCCTGCAGCGATGGGGCGGGGACTGCTACGCCTTCGCGCTGGTCGCGATGGGCACGATCGACCTGGTCATCGACGGGTGCCTGATGCCCTACGACATCGTGCCGCTGATCCCGCTCATCGAGCTGGCCGGAGGTGTCGTCACCGACATCGAGGGCCGGGTGCCGATGAACGGCGGCACGGTGATCGCCGCCGCCAACCCCGAGCTGCACGCCCAGGCCCTCGCGGCCCTGCGCGGCTGACACGCCACCTCGGACGTCCAGGAGAGGAATGACGATGGACCTCGAAGCGATCCACCGGGCCATGTACCCCTACGCCGAGCGCTACGGGGTGATCCGCGAATTCCCAGAGGAGGGGATGGACCACGCGGCCATCCTCGCCCAGCTGCGGGAGATATCGGCCGAGGAGGACTCCAAGTGGGAGGGCGGCAAGGTCTCGGGCAGCATCTACCACGGCGAGCACGAGCACTACGACTTCCTCAATGAGTGCTTCGGGTACTTCAACCACACGAACGCACTGCAGCGCGACATGTGCCCGTCCATGAGCAGGTTCGAGTCCGAGATCATCGCCATGACCCTGGACATGCTCCACGCCGATGCCGTGGCCCAGCAGGCACCGGGCCAGACGCCCTGCGGCGTACTCGGGTTCGGCGGCACCGAGAGCATCATGAACGCGGTGCTCGCCTACCGGAACATCGCACAGGAGCGGGGGGTTGTGCGCCCGCAGATGATCTGGCCGGAGACCGCCCACCCGGCGTTCACCAAGGGCGCGCACCTCTTCGGCCTCGACGTCGTCGTCGCACCGGTCGACCCGGTCACGACGATGGTCGACGTCGACTTCGTCGCCGACCACATCGGCCCCGAGACCGCAATGCTCATCGGGACCGCCGGGAACTACGCCTACGGCACGATCGACTCCATCCCCGAGCTGTCCGACCTCGCCGTCGAGCACGGCACCTACCTGCACGTCGACGCCTGCCTGGGCGGCTTCATCCTGCCGTGGGGCCAGGAGCTGGGGTACCCGAACATCCCGCTCTTCGACTTCCGGCTCCCCGGGGTGAGCTCGATCTCGGCCGACACCCACAAGTACGGATACGGGCTCAAGGGAACCTCGGTCCTGGCATGGCGGGACTCGTGGATGCGCCAGCACCACTACTTCCTCCAGCCCGGCTGGAAGGGCGGCGCCTACGCCTCCCCCGGCCTGGCCGGAAGCCGCTCCGGTGGCCTGATCGCAGCGACCTGGGCGGCAATGGTCAGCTACGGCAAGCAGGGCTACCGCGACCGCGCCAGGCGCATCTTCGACACGTCCTTCGAGATGCAGGACGTCGTTCGCAGCCACTCGGAGCTGCGGATCATGGGCGATCCCACCTTCTGCTTCTCCTTCACCTCCGACGACTTCAACATCTACCACGTCAACGACGCCATGGTCGCCCGCGGCTGGAGGTTCAACGGCCAGCAGCTGCCGGACGCCCTGCACATGGCCGTGACCGGGCCGCAGCTGCAGCCCGGCGTCGTCGACGCGTTCGCAACGGACCTGGCCGCGGCCATCGAGTACGCGCGGAACCCGGACGGCCCGACGCCGCGCAGTGCGGCCGTCTACGGCGCCAGCGGTTCCACCGACGGCGCCGACCCGCAGGCCGCGAGCTTCCTGCTCACGCTGCTGCTCAACGCCTTCACCGACGGGGCACCGGAGCCCCGCCCGAGCGCCTGATGAGCCTCCGAGAGGATGCCCGCGTGAGCCGACCTGACCCCCAGGGGACCACGTCCGACGAGTTCGACGGCGAGGCGTGCGTGATCGGTGCGGGCGCAGCGGGCCTGACCGCCGGGAAGGCACTGGCCGACCGGGGCATCGCCTTCGACTGGTTCGAGAAGGGGTCCATGGTCGGCGGGCTGTGGCGCATCGACAACGACAACGGGGCGGTGGCGGCGTACAAGACGCTGCACCTGAACAGCTCGCGGCCCCTGAGCCAGTTCCCGTCCTACCCGATGCCCGAGGACTGGCCGGACTACCCGCCCCACGAGCAGATCGCGGCCTACTTCCAGGGCTACGCCGAGGACAACCACCTCCTGGAGCGGATCACCTTCCGCACGGAGGTGACCCGCGTGGAGCCGTTGCCCGGTGACGGGGATCCCGGCAGCCACGGCTGGGCCGTCACGGTCGCCGGCGGCCAGCGGCGCACCTACCGGTCGGTGCGGGCCAACGCCACCACTTCGATCCGAGGGTCCCCGAGTTCCCCGGGGAGTTCGCCGGGCGAGACGTTCCACTCCCACGACTACCGGGACCCGGTTACTGGTCCCTGGTCTGGAACCGGGAGATCACCGTCCAGGGGACGATCAACCTCGGCCCGGAGCGGACGCTCGGGGGCGCCACACCATGGCCCAGGTCGTCGAGTGGCTCGCCGACCCCAGCTACCGGGTGGACGGCATCGTGACGCACACGTTCGACCTCGAGGACTGGAAGGAAGGGCTCGAGACCGCCTCCGCCGGGCCGGGTGCGGGCTGCATCAAGGCCACACTGCGCCCCAACCCCGGGATCCCGCTCGTCGGAGCGTGAAGCGAGGCGCAGTCCACACCAGGGCCGGCGGCACTGGGGTCCCGGTGCAGCGCTGTCAGCCGGATCTGCCCACCCCTGCCGGAACGCCGGAGGGCGGGTGGGAGGCTGGGGCCGTGGTTCTGCCTGATGTGGATGTTGCCCAGGTCCGGCGGTGTGCCGATCCGGTCCCCACCCGGGCACGGTCGAATGGGAGGGGACGGGCGTGCACGATCATCTGGGTGGACTGACCGGTCGGGACCTGGAGCGGTTCCACGCAGGCTCGGACACGGCGTGCTGGAGGTTGCTCGGCTCGCACGTGCTCACCGTGCCCGACGATGAGCGCGGCATGGTCCGGGGAACGAGGTTCGGGGTCTGGGCGCCCAACGCGCAGGCAGTCCGGGTCAAGGGCGACTTCAACGACTGGGCCGGTGATGCCCTGTCGCTGGTGCCCGGGGCTGGGGTGTGGGCGCTGTTCGTGGAGGGCGTCGGCGAGGGGGCCCTGTACAAGTACGACGTCCTCGGTGCCGACGGGGTGTGGCGGGAGAAGGCCGACCCGATGGCCCGCTTCGCCGAGACAGCCCCGTCGAACGCGTCCATCGTGCACGAGAGCACCTACGCCTGGGGCGACGACGAATGGATGGCCCAGCGCCGCACGTTCGCTGCCCACGAGTCCCCCTTGTCCGTCTACGAGGTGCACCTGGGCTCCTGGCGCGAGGGCCGGACCTACCTGGACCTGGCCGACGAGCTGGTCGAGCACGTGACGTCGATGGGCTACACCCACGTGGAGTTCATGCCGGTCACCGAGCACCCCCTGGTGGCCTCCTGGGGCTACCAGGTCACAGGCTTCTTCGCCCCGCAGTCCCGCCTCGGCCGCCCCGACGAGCTGCGCCACCTCATCGACCGGCTGCACCAGGCGGGAGTCGGGGTGATCCTCGACTGGGTCCCGGGCCACTTCCCGAAGGACGGGTGGGCGTTGGGCCGCTTCGACGGGACCGCCCTCTACGAGCACCCCGACGAGCGGCGCGGCGAGCACAAGGAGTGGGGCACCTACGTCTTCAACTTCGGCCGCTACGAGGTGGCCTCGTTCCTGCTCTCCAGCGCCCTGTACTGGGCAGGCGAGTTCCACTTCGACGCCCTGCGGGTCGATGCGGTGGCTTCCATGGTGTACCTGGACTACGGCCGGCAGCCGGGTGCGTGGGAGCCCAACAGGCACGGCGGGAACGAGTACCTCGAGGCCATCGACTTCCTGCGGAACCTCAACCACCAGGTGTCCGAGCAGGTGCCCGGCGTGATGATGATCGCCGAGGAGTCCACGGCCTTCCACGGCGTCACCCGGCCGGTGTCCGAGGGGGGCCTGGGCTTCGACTTCAAGTGGAACATGGGCTGGATGAACGACACCCTGCGCTACCTGGCGCTCGACCCGTTCCACCGCCAGTACGACCACCACGACATGACCTTCGCGATGCTCTACCAGTACACCGAGCACTACATCCTGCCGATCAGCCATGACGAGGTCGTGCACGGCAAGGGCTCGATGATCAACAAGATCCCCCAGGACTCGTGGCGGCAGTTCGCCACGCTGCGTGCCTACTACAGCTTCATGTGGTCGTTCCCCGGGAAGAAGATCCTGTTCATGGGCTGCGACTTCGGGCAGCGGAGCGAGTGGAGCGAGGAGGCCAGCCTGGAGTGGTGGGTCACCGACCTGCCGGACCACCGAGGCCTTCAGCGGCTCGTCCGCGATCTCAACGCGCTGTACCGCGCCCACCCAGCGCTGTGGCGGCTCGACAGCGAACCCGCGGGCTTCCGCTGGATCAACAACCACGACGCCGGGGCCAACACGTTCTCATGGGTCCGCTCCGACGGCCGGGGCGAACAGGTCGCATGCGTGGTCAACTTCTCACCGCAGCCCTGGACCCAGCACCGCATCGGACTGCCCGAGGCCGGCTCCTGGGTGGAGGTCTTCAACTCCGACGACGCGGTGTACGACGGGACCGGGATGTTCAGCAACACGGGCTCGATCACTGCCACCACCGACCCTTACGACGACCTGCCCGCCAGCGCGACGATCGTCGTCCCACCCATGGGCGCGGTGTTCCTCGCCCACCACCGCGCGACCTGACACCGGCCGGGCCGGGCGGCGCCAAGGTGGCGTGAACAACGGCCCGCTCGTCGCTACGAGCTCACGCCCGACTGGGCAATCCGTACCGGTCGTCGTCGACGAGTTCGACGAGCCCGTCGGCCACCAGGCCGTCGAGGGCGCGCTCCCGCTGGATCCCCTCCTCCCACACCGACTCGACCGCCGAGCGGCTGACCGAACCCGGGGACTCACGGAGCAGGGCCATGATCCGACCCCTGACCTGCCGGTCGGTCCCCGCGAAACGCTGGACCCTGCGTACCGGCCCTTCGTAGGCCGGCCGCCCGGCGCGCACCCAGGCGCACATCCCGACAACCGGGCAGACCTGGCAGCGCGGGGACGTGGCCGTGCACACCAGTGCCCCGAGCTCCATGACGGCGGCGGACCAGTGCGCGGCCGCGGCCTCGTCGGCCGGAACCAGTCCGTCAGCACGGACCCGCTCGCCGACCGTCAGGCTGGGCTGTGGGTGCTCCTGGCCGTCGGCCAGCCGTGCCAGCACCCGACGCACGTTCGTGTCCAGCACGACCGAGCGCCGCCCGAACGCGAAAGCACGCACGGCGGCCGCCGTGTACTCCCCGACCCCGGGAAGCGCCCGGAGGTCCGCATCCGGCTCGGGGACCACGCCGCCGTGGCGCGCGACGATGGCCGACGCCGCCGCGTGCAGGTTGAGTGCGCGCCGCGGGTAGCCCAGACGATCCCACTGCCGGACGGCCTCACCCGGGGAGTCCGCCGCGAGGTCTGCCGGCTGCGGCCAGCGCGCCATCCACTCGGTCCAGGCGGGCACGACGCGCGCGACCGGCGTCTGCTGCAGCATCACCTCGCTGACCAGGACCCCCCACGGAGTGCGGCCCGCGGCACGCCACGGCAGCTCGCGGCGGTTCTCGTCGAACCAGTCGGTGACCACCGCCCCCAGCGCGGGGCCGCTCGTGGCGCGCAGGGCATCGGCCGTCCCCCCGCCCTGAGGGAACTGCGCGCTCGGGCTCGACATGGACTCCATTGTCGATCCAGACCCTCGGCGCTGCACGAAGTGGCCGAAGCACGCGATACTCGGGGCAACGACCGCGCCAGGAGGAACCGTCATGATGGACCGCATCAACGAGATGCTCAAGAATGAGCCGGGCCTGGGCATCGCGCGACGGTCGTCGATCCTGGTGGCGGCCAGCGGCCCCTACCAGTCGGGAATCCAGCGGAAGCTGGGGAAGATCCCGTTCGCCAACCTGGCTCTCTCGGGAGCCGTCTCATCGTTCTACATCGCGATGACCGCAGTCCCGCAACTGGCCATCGAGCAGGCGGCGGACCAGTCCATGGGTGGGAAGCCGGTGACACCGGGGCAGGTCGCCGCCAGGCGCAGGATGCTGCTCGCCGGCAACGCCGCGACCATGGCAGCCGCAGTCGTCGCGCAGCGGGCCATCACCCACAGCCAGAGGTCCGGGCCGCTGCTGGAGACGGGTCGGGTCATCACCAGCCAGGTCGCCATCGGGGCTGCCGCAGGTGCCATCGTGACGGGCTCGGACATCGTCCTCGGGCCGATCGCGCGCCGCAAGGACAAGCATTCGCCGGCGACGATCGCTGTCGCGGCCGGGATCATGGCCGTGAACAGCCGGCTGCTCAAGAAGTCGGCGAGGGTCCTGACTCTCCCGACGAAGCCCACGGCGTACTCCTACGTGGGGTGACCACAGAGATCCAGTGGCCCGGTCGGGGTGGCGGAATACCCAGGCCCTCCATATAGTTGAATCTTCTACAGACTCTCCAGGAGGACCGCATGCCCGCCGTGACCGCCGACACCATGACCCTGCCACGGGTCGACACTCCTGATCCCAACGGGCGCTCCCGCACAGTCAGGACCGTCACTACCGCGCCCCGGGGCTTCGAAGGTGAGGGCTTCCCGGTGCGCCGGGCCTTCGCCGGCGTGGACAAGGCCGACCTGGACCCGTTCGTGCACATGGACCAGATGGGCGAGGTCGAGTACGGCGTCGGCGAGCCACGCGGCACCGACTGGCACCCCCACCGCGGATTCGAGACCTTCACCTACCTGATGGACGGGACGTTCATCCACCAGGACTCCCACGGCGGCGGTGGCGTGATCGCCAACGGCGGCACCCAGTACATGACTGCCGGGGCGGGCATCCTGCACATCGAGACCCCGCCGGAGTCGCTGGTGATGTCCGGTGGGCTCTTCCACGGGGTCCAGCTGTGGATCAACCTGCCCGCGGCCAAGAAGTGGCTGGCGCCGGCCTACCAGGGCCTCGAGGGCACGGACATCGCGCTCGCATCCAGCCCCGATGGTGGCGCGCTCGTGCGCGTGCTGGCCGGGACAGTCGCCGGGCACACCGGTCCGGGGCGCAGCCAGTCGCCGATCTCCATCGTGCACGCAACCCTCGCCCCCGGAGCACGGCTGGAGCTGCCGTGGCGTGCCGACTTCAACGCCCTGGTCTACGCCCTGTCCGGGCGTGGCAGCGTGGGGGCCTACGGGCAGCCGATCAACAGCGGCCAGCTCGCAGTGCTCGGATCGGGGGACCACATCACGCTCGAGGCGGCGCCCAGCCAGTCCGTGGCCACTCCGGCCCTCGATGTCCTGCTCCTGGGCGGCGTTCCCCTCAGGGAGCCGGTCTTCGCCTACGGCCCCTTCGTCATGAACACCAGGGCCGAGGTCGTGCAGGCCATCGAGGACTACCAGCGCGGACGGCTCGGCGTGATCCCCGAGGGCGCGATCATGCCGCACCACGGCTGAGCCAGGACACCATCCGGGAACATCCGCGGCTGGCGCGAGGTTGCAGCCCATGAAGTGCAGCTCGCGAACTGGGAGGACCACATGCAGATCGGGATCCTGGGCACGGGGATGGTGGGCCGCGCCCTGGCGGAGGGATTCGTCAGGACCGGGCACGACGTCTCGATGGGTACCCGCGACGTCCACGAGACCACGGTCCGCAAGCTTGACGGGGCGCCGGCGTCCTTCGCCGAGTGGCTAGCAGAGAACCCGTCGGTCGCACTGGCCGACTTCGGGTCGGTCGCTGGGGCCGCTGATCTGGTCGTCAACGCCACGAACGGCTCCGGCACCCTCGCCGCGCTGACCGAGGCTGGAGCGGCGAACCTCGCCGGGAAGGTCCTGCTGGACGTCTCCAACCCGTTGGACTTCTCCAACGGGTTCCCTCCGACCCTGACGGTCAAGGACACGGACTCCCTCGCCGAGCAGGTGCAGCGGGCGTTTCCCGAAGCCCGGGTGGTGAAGTCGCTGAACACGATGAACGCGACACTCATGACCCAACCGGGGCTGCTCCCCGAACCGACTTCCGTGTTCCTGTCCGGCGACGACCCGCAGGCCAAGGCCACCGTCGCCGGGCTGCTCGGCGAGTTCGGCTGGACCGACATCCTGGACCTCGGCGACATCACCACCGCCCGCGGACCGGAGATGTGGCTGCCGCTGTGGTTGCGCGTGATGGGGGCCGTCGGCGGCCCGATGTTCAACCTGCGGATCGTTCGGTAGCGACCGGTACCCCGTCCCCCGCAGCGCTCAGCGGCGGCTGGCGATCAGGTCGAAGCTCGGGCGTCCGGCGGCGATCCCCCGGCGCTCGTAGCCGGTGATCGGGCGCCACTCGGGCCGAGCGATCAGCCCGGACCCGACGTCCAACAAGGGCTCGGCCGCGCACACCTCGAGCATCTGGTCGGCGTAGGGGGCGATGTCGGTGGCCAGGTGCAGCGTCCCGCCGGGCGCCAGCAGCCCAGCGGCCCGGTGGACGAACGCCGGCTGGACCAGGCGACGCTTGTGGTGCCGCACCTTCGGCCACGGATCCGGGAAGTACGCCCGGATGCCCGCGAGTGAGCCGGGGGCGAGGCGATCCATCAGCTCGACGGCATCCCCGATGCAGACGCGGACGTTCCCCAGCGACTCCCGCTCGGCGCCCGCCAGCAGCGCGCCGATCCCCGGGGTGTGCACGTCCACGGCCACGATCCCGGTGGCGGGGTCGGCCTGGGCCATCGCCAGGGTCGTCTCCCCCATCCCTGAGCCGATCTCCAGCACCACCGGACGCGGCGGGGCGAACGCGTCGCCGAGGTGCGAGGGTACGGTCTCGGCCTCGATCCCCCACCCGGGGAGCAGGCGGATCAGCGCCGAGGCAGCCGAGGGGGTCGTCCGGCTGCGGCGCGGGTGGAAGGTCCGTATCCGGTACGCCGGACGGCCCTCAGACATCGGGACCTATGGGCGGTTTGCCCGAGTTCGCGGTCAGGCATGGTTGCACGTGGTTGTCCCCGATCGACAGGAAGCAGCATGAGCTCGACCATTATCGACTCCCCCGACGCCGGAACCATCGTCGCGGCGGCCCCGGACGTCGACGCACCCACCCACCACCGGCTCCACCGCGCCTGGCTGGTCACCGTTGCCGTCGTGGCAGCGATCACCCTGGGCCTGACTCTCGCCTGGCAGGCCGCGGCCGGCACCTCCGAGCCGAGCACCCCGGCCTCGGGCAGCACCGATGCCTCGGCGCCCGATGTCGTCCAGGCAGTGTCCACCGGAGCCGGACTCCTGGCCCTGGCGTGGGAGCTGGCACCGCCGTCGCAGCGCGAGGCAGCCTGCGCGCAGTTCGCCACAGATCCGGGCGCAGCGTGGGTGGCCTACAGCAGCGCCGCCCAGGACGTCGCCACGCGCGCGGAGTTCACCGCGTTCTTCAGCGCCGCCTGCTGATCAGCCCACCGGGAGGGTCCCGGGCGACGCCAGCTCTGGCGTGCCGATCGGGCCGTGATCTCGAGCACGGTGCTCGTCCGCTGATCCGTCGGGAGCTCCAGGCAGCCCAGCGACGGGAGGCGTGCAGGATCAGGCCCGGATCAACGCCGCGATGCCGCGGGCGGCCTCCTCAAGGAGATCCAGGTCGACGAGGTCCGGGGTGTCGGCACTGCTGTGCGTGACCTCCCGCATGAGGGTATCGAGATCCGAGGAGGTCAGCGCGATCGCGGGGCGCCCGGCCATCGCGAACACCATGTGGTCACTCTGTGGCCAGCTCGGCCCCGCGACGAGCCCGTACGCCCGGAGGGGAGCCAGGTCCACCTGGTCGGCTGCCCCGTACGCGCTGAAGGCCGTCGGGCCCCCGCGGTACCCGGCTCCGTCGACGTTGATGGCCAGACGCACCTCGGTCAGGTCCGTGCTGCCCAGGTAGTGCATCTCACCGGGGGCGGCGTAGTGGTCCTCGCCGTTGACGAGGAGCAGCTCGACGCCGAGGTCCTCGGCGACGTCGGTGAGCAACTCCGCGACCCTGGCCAGGATCACGACACCCGTGGCGTTGTCGATGGCACCGGGGGTACCCGGCTTGGCGTCGATGTGGGCAACGACAGTGACTCGATCCGCCTGTCGGCCCCGACGGGCGACAATGTTGCGAGCCGTGGACGGCCAGCGCCGCGAGGACATGCGAAGGTCCACCGCACGGTCGGGGTCGGCACGTCCCAGGGCGGCGAGCAGTTCGGCACCGTCGACTTCGCGCAAGTTGCCCGTCGGCACCTGGAAGGCACCATCCTCGATGAGCGCGAACGGCTCGACAGCCCCGACCAGCTCCGGCGCGCGACCGGTCACGGCAAGGACAGCCACGGCCCCGCACCCCTCGAGCAGCTCGACGATTCGGGTATCCCTGTCAGAGCCGTAGAACGGGTAGCCCTTGGGGGTCAGCGGCGCGGCCGCGAGCTCCCCGTGGAGCAGCAGGATCGCGCCCTCGTGGTCGGCGGCCAGGTCGTCCTCGCTGCACGCCGGATGCACCGGTGCGCTGCCCTGCCAGCCCAGCGAGTAGGGGCTGGGGCTCACCGGCCAGGAGGTTCCCTCGAGGTCGAGTTGGCCCGCAGAGCCAGACCAGCAGACGACGGGGAACTCGGGGGTCTCCACCTGCCAGCCAAGACCGGTCAACAGGCCAGCGACGAGGTCCACGGACTCCTGGTTGCCAGGGCCTCCGGGTCGACGGTCGGGCTGCACGGAGCAGAGGCGGTGGAGCAGGTCGGCCAGATCGAGCATGGAGCACCTCCGCCCCCATCCTGCCCCGTCCCCGGCGCATGACCCGACGGCGGGGCCGAGACTGTCTCCGAACACGTCAAAGGCCGGCACTTGAGCACGTGCACGACGAAGGCCGGCTCCCACGACGGGAACCGGCCTCTGACCTGCTGCGATGCTCCCCCATCTGGACTCGAACCAGAAACCTATCGGTTAACAGCCGAACGCTCTGCCAATTGAGCTATGGGGGATCGAACGCCAGAAGGATAGCAACCCCCACCGCTGCCGCCCAAACCGCGACAGGGCCTCGCGCGAGAGCGAGCTCGCCCACCCCCGCCTGGTCAGGCCCTCACACCCCCAGCTGCCCCCGCAGCTCTGTGAGCGCCGCATCGGCAGCCGCCCGCCAGCCCGGGTCACGGGGGTCGATGGCCGGATCGAACACGACAGCCCACCTGACCTCACCGGTCTGCGGCGAGCGGCGCGCGTTGAGCATGGCCCACCCCGTCCGGCCATCGGGATGGACCAGCTCCGCCGGGTTCGAGGCCACCACCGTCCACTGCACGCGTTCCTTCACGACCGAGGGGACCTGACCCGGCTCGTCGAACCGCAGCCGAAGCTGCTGGCTCGCGGCTCCCGGGGCGGCCTGCACCACGAGGTCGAGGAACTCCTCGGACCATGCTCCCCTGACCACGAGATCCCAGGGGACCCGGCCGTCCTCGGGCATGTGGATCGCCAGGTCCGTGCAGACCACGACCTGCCCGTCGACGAGCGCGCCCCACGCCAGGAGCCGCTCCCCCGACGCGCCGGTGAGCACCTCGGCCACGCGCGGATCGACCTCTCGACGCCAGCGCATCAGTCCTCAGCCTGCCCCACCTGGGCCAGCTCCCGGCGATAGGCCTCCAGGGCCATGACGTCGGCGAAGACCGCAGCCGCCTGGTCGGCCTGGCCGATCTGGTCGAGCTGCCCCAGCTCGCGCTTCAGATCGGCCATCCGCCGGCCCGCCTCGTCGGAGAGCAGCCGGGCGACGATGGACGTCGCGTAGCGGCCTGAAGGCTCCCCGGAGGTCACCAGTGGCTCGACCGCGAGCTCGCGGACCAGGCCGCGGACCGTGTCGTCCGGGCAAGCCGTCATCACGGCGTCCATCCACTCCTGCCCCCCGGTGCGCCCGTTCGGTCCACCCGCTGCCACGAGCGCCTGCTGCACCTCGGCGTAGCGCGGGTGCCGGAAGGACCCGGTCTGGACGGAGTCGAACCAGTCGCCGACGAGGTCCGGCACCTGCAGGACGCACTTGAGCGACTCCCGCTCCACGAACAGGCCCGGGTCACGAGGGTTCGGCCGCGGGGCGCGCTCCGGGGTGGCCACAGTGGCGGGCTGGTCGCTGTCCCCGTTGGGAGCCCGGTGGTCCGGTGTCGCCCCGTCGCCCGCCGAACCGCCATCCGCAGGCCCCACCCCGGCCCCAACGCCGGAGCGTCCCGGCCCGGGCGCGCTGCCGCCGGCACCTTCGCCGCCACGGCCACCACCGCGGGAGCCCGCCGACCCTGCGGCCCGGGCCGTCGTCGCCCCGGCGCGCCCTGCCGCCTTCACCGCCGCACGGACGTCGCCCTCGGGCACCCCGACCCAGCCCGACAACAGCCGCGCGTACTCCGGACGCAGCGCGGCATCGCGGATCCGGGCCACCAGCGGAGCCGCCTTGCGCACGGCCGCCACCCGCCCCTCGGCCGTGGTGAGGTCGAACCCGGCCACCGCTGAGCGGATGGCGAAGGCGAACAGCGGAGTTCGCGAGGCCACCAGCTCGCGCACCGCAGCATCGCCGCTGGCCAGGCGCAGCTCGCAGGGGTCCATGTTGTCCGGGGAGATCGCGATGAACGTCTGTGCGACGAAGCGCTGGTCGCCCTCGAACGCCCGAAGAGCAGCCTTCTGGCCCGCAGCATCGCCGTCGAAGGTGAACACGACCTCGCCGCCGAACGTGTCGTCGTCCATCAGGTAGCGACGCAGCAATGACGCGTGGTCGGAGCCGAAGGCCGTCCCGCAGGTGGCCACGGCAGTCGTCACGCCGGCAAGGTGCGCGGCCATCACGTCGGTGTACCCCTCGACGACCACCACCTGCTTGAGCTTGCCGATGTCGCGGCGGGCCAGGTCGATCCCGTAGAGGACGTGGGACTTCTTGTAGAGCGCAGTCTCGGGGGTGTTCAGGTACTTCGGGCCCTCATCGTCGTCGAACAGCTTGCGGGCGCCGAACCCCAGGACGTCCCCGGAGGCGTCGCGGATGGGCCAGACCAGGCGACCCCGGAAGCGGTCGTAGGTGCCACGCTGGCCCTGCGAGACGAGGCCCGCCGCCAGGATCTCCGCGTCGGTGAATCCCGACGAACGCAGGTGCCCGAGCAGGCCGTCCCACGACTTCGGCGCGAAGCCCACACCGAAGTGCTCGCACGCTGCGGCATCGAATCCGCGCTCGGTCAGGAACTGCCGCCCGATCGAGGCCTCGGGCGAGGCCAGCGCCTGCACGTAGTAGGAGGCCGCGATCTTGTTGGCCTGCGCCAGGCGCTGGCGGTTGGGACCCGTGCGGTTGGGACCTACGCCGTCCTCGTAGCGCAGCGTCACGCCCGCCCGATCGGCGAGCTTCTCGATGGCCTCGGTGAAGGTCAAGTGGTCGTGCTTCATCAGGAAGTCGACGACATCACCCCCCTCACCGCACCCGAAGCAGTAGTACAGGCCCCGAGCCGGGGTGACGTGGAAGCTCGGCGAGCGCTCGTCATGGAACGGGCACAGCCCCTTGAGCGACCCCGCGCCCGCCGAGCGCAGGGTCACGACCTCGCCGATCACCGCATCGACCCGCACCCGCTCGCGCACCAGCGCCACGTCCTCCGTGCGCACGCGACCTGCCATGGTGCGCATCCTAGGGACGCCCGCCGACACCGGCCGTACGCACCCGCGTCACAGGCAGCCGCTCCCGGCCGATTCACCCCAGCGCGAACGCGTCGCACCGGTCCGCAGCACCCGACGCATGGGAGGATCCACCCATGACAGCCCCCGCCGTGCTCCTCCTCGAGTGGAGTCCTGGGCGGCCCGACCGCTCCCGGCGAACGCGTGCCCGCCGCCGCTTCGTCGCCCTCGTGATCACAGTGGCCGCTGTCACGGCCGCCATCCCCGCCGGGGCCGTCGCCGACGTGCTGCGCTGGTCCGGCGTCGATGACCGGACCCCCACGGACGCCATCGTCGTCCTGGGCGCCGCGCAGTACCAGGGCGCGCCATCCCCGGTCCTGGCCAACCGCCTGGCCCACGCACACGAGCTGGTCAACGCGGGCGTCAGCGACCGGGTGATCACCGTCGGCGGGTTCCAGCCAGGTGACATCACCTCCGAGGCCCAGACCGGCAAGGAGGAGCTCGTCGCCGACGGCATGCGTCGCGCCCAGGTCATCGCCCTGCCGTTCGGCGAGAACACCGAGGAGTCGATGAAGGCGGTCGCCGCGATCGTGAAGTCCGAGGGCCTGGAATCCGTGACCCTCGTGACCGACCCGGCGCACTCCGCACGTGCCCACGCCCTCGCCGTCCAGTTCGGGCTCGACGCCCACGTCTCGGCCACCACAGAGGGCCCTGGGACCACCGTCACCAGTGAGTACCTGCTTCGCGAGTCCGCCGGGCTCATCACGGTCTGGCTCGACCGCTAGCCGCAGGTGGGTTGATCCCGTCCGGTCAGACGGCTGGCGTGTCCGTGGTGGCACACGAGCGCACCACGGAACCTCCCGCTCGCCGGTAGAGTCGTGGCGCTATGGGCCGAGTCGCGGAGTTGGTGGCGCCTGCCCGGATGGGCCGCAGCTTCCGGTGGCTGTTGGCGTCGAGCTGGGTCGGCAACCTCGGCGACGGGATCGTGCTGGCCGCCGGTCCTCTGCTGGTCGCATCCCTGACCCGCAGCCCCATGCTCGTCGCTCTGACCGCGATCGCCCAGCGGCTGCCCTGGCTGCTGCTGGGCCTGTACGCCGGCGCCGTGGCCGACCGGGTCGACCGCCGCCGCCTGGTCGTCGCCGCCAACACGGCTCGAGCCGTGGTCGTCGCGCTGCTGTGCCTGTCGATCGCCACCGACCAGGTGACCATCGGCCTGGTCCTGATCGCAATGCTGGCCCTGGGCATCTGCGAGGTCTTCGCCGACACGACGTCGTCAACGCTGCTGCCGATGCTCATTGGACCCAAGGATCTGGGCCTGGGCAACGCCCGCCTGCAGAGCAGCTATCTCCTGGCCAACCAGATCATCGGCCCACCCGTCGGGGCGTTCCTGTTCGCCGTCGGGATGGTCTGGCCGTTCGTGGCGCAGTTCCTCCTGACGGTGTCGGCCGTGGTGCTGGTCGCGCGGATCGCCATCCCATCCGGCGGGGTCCGGGGAACGCCAGACACCTCGGTGATGCGCGACATCCGACAAGGCATCCGTTGGGTCGTGCACAACGATCCCGTGAGGACCCTCGGGCTGATCATCGTGGCCTTCAACATCACGTGGGGCGCGGCCTGGTCGGTACTGGTGCTCTACGCGCTGGACCACCTGCGTATGGGCCCCCTGGGATTCGGGCTGCTCACGACGGCGGCCGCGGTCGGCGGACTGGTCAGCACGGCCGCCTACGGCCGGATCGAGCGGCGGTTCGACCTTGCCACGGTGATGCGGACATGCCTGCTCCTCGAGGTCCTGACCCACCTCGCGCTCGCCCTCGCCCCGACGGGGTGGGCGGCGCTGCTGATCATGGTCGTGTTCGGCGCCTATGCGTTCGTGTGGGCCGCGGTCTCCACCACCGTGAGGCAGCGGGCTACCCCTACGCACCTGCAGGGCCGTGTCGCCAGCGTGTACATGGTTGGCTTCTTCGGCGGCCTGATCGTGGGGCAGGCGCTCGGTGGGATGATCGCGTCCCGGTGGGGGCTGACCGCGCCGTTCTGGTTCGCCTTCATCGGAGCCGGCCTCACCCTCGCCCTGGTCTGGAGCCAGCTCGACCACATCGCCCACGCAGAGGCACCTCCAGGAGCCGACACGGATGCACCCGGGGCGAGCTAGGGCCGGCATCGATCCCCACACGGGTCGCCCCTCCCGCGGGAACCCCCGACCCCATGGGCATCCCCGCGTTGGCGATGCGCCTCGCGGACTCCTACGGTGGGGGCGTGCCAGTGCCCGGTTACTCCCTCGCCGATGAGCAGCGCTGGTCCGATGAGCCACCCAAGCGCCCCACTCGTTCAGCGTTCGCGCGCGACCGGGCCCGCGTCCTGCACTGTGCCGCATGGCGGCGGCTGGCAGCCAAGACCCAGGTGATGATCGCCGGCGAGGGCGACTTCCCCCGGACCCGGATGACCCACTCCCTGGAGGTCGCCCAGGTGGGGCGCGAGCTGGGCGCCGCCCTGGGTTGCGACGCCGACCTCGTGGAGGCTGCCTGCCTGGCCCACGACCTCGGCCATCCGCCGTTCGGCCACAACGGCGAGGACGCCCTCGACGCCCTGTGCGCGGACATCGGTGGCTTCGAGGGCAACGCCCAGACCCTGCGGATCCTGACCCGGCTGGAGGCCAAGGCGTTCGGTGATCCCGAGGGCCTCGGTCATGAGCGCTCGGTGGGCCTCAACCTGACCAGGGCCGCTCTGGACGCCGCGACCAAGTACCCGTGGCCCCGTAACCCGGACACCCGCAAGTTCGGCGTGTACGACGACGACCTGCCCGTGTTCGAGTGGATGCGGGAAGGGGCCCCGGTGCAGCGTCGATCCTTCGAGGCCCAGGTCATGGACTGGGCTGACGACGTCGCGTACAGCGTCCACGATGTGGAGGACGGGATCCACGCCGGACTGATCGACCTGACCGCCCTGCAGGACCGTGGTACCTCGACGGCGATCTGTGAGCTCGTCGCCCAGGCCTACCTGCCGGGCACGGACCCGGCCGACCTGGCGACCGCACTGGACCGACTCGTCGGGTCCCCCGCCTGGCCGGCCGGGTACTCGCACTACACCGGGAGCCTGCGCGACCTGGCCGCGCTCAAGGACCTGACCAGCCAGCTCATCGGCCGATTCACCTCTGCGGCCGAGAGTGCCACCCGGGCCGCGCACCCGCAGGCCCAGCTGACGCGGTACGCCGGATCCCTCGAGGTACCAGCCGAGATCCGCCACGAGGTGGGCGTGCTCAAGGGCATCGCCAACCTGTTCGTCATGCAGCGCAGCGGCTCCAAGCGCTCCTACGAGCGCCAGCGCTCGATGATCGCCGAGCTGGTGGGCGCCCTGTCCGCCTCGGCCCCGCAGAGCCTCGAGCCGCACTTCCGGCCGACCTGGGGCAACGCCCCCGACGACACGGCACGGCTGCGCGTGGTCGTCGACCAGGTCGCCAGCCTGACCGACATCTCAGTCGTCACCTGGCACAAGCGCCACTGCCGCTGAGCGGGCGAACATGCCGGTGGCGCCGACCCCTCGAGGGAGCCGACGCCACCGGGACGAGCGTGGGTCAGCGGCTGTCGCTGCCGCCACCGCTGCGGAACAGCGTGGCGCGACCGGCCTCGAGCCGGGCGATCGGCACGCGGAACGGAGAGCAGGACACGTAGTCCAGGCCGACCTCGTCGAAGAAGTGCACCGACTCCGGGTCGCCGCCGTGCTCGCCGCAGACGCCGAGCTTGATGCCCGGGCGGGTGGCCCGACCCTTCTCCACAGCCACTCGGACCAGGGCCCCGACGCCGTCGCGATCGATCGACTCGAACGGCGAGACTCCGAACACGCCCTTCTCCAGGTAGGTGGTGAAGAAGGCGCCCTCGACGTCGTCGCGGCTGAAGCCCCACGTCGTCTGGGTCAGGTCGTTGGTGCCGAAGGAGAAGAACTCCGCGGCCTCGGCGATCTGGTCGGCGGTCATCGCCGCGCGAGGCAGCTCGATCATGGTGCCGATCTGGAACTCCAGCTCACTACCGGTCTCGGCGGCCACGGCCGCGATGACCTGCTCTGCCTCGTCCTTGATCAGCTCGAGCTCCTGGACCGCCCCGACGAGCGGGATCATGATCTCCGCACGCGGGTCGCCACCGGCCTTCTTCCGGGCGGCCGCAGCCTCAGCGATGGCACGCACCTGCAGCGCGAACAGCCCCGGGATGACCAGGCCGAGGCGCACGCCGCGCAGGCCCAGCATCGGGTTGGACTCGTGCAGGCGCTCGACGGCGGCCAGCATCCGCAGGTCGCTCTCGGTCACCGAACCGGCGTCCTCGGCGCGCGCGACCGCAACCGCGAGGGTGGTGAGGTCGGGGAGGAACTCGTGCAGCGGCGGGTCGAGCAGGCGGATCGTCACCGGCAGGCCGTCCATGGCCTCGAGGATCTCCTCGAAGTCACCGCGCTGCAGCGGCAGGAGCGCTGCGAGCGAGCCCTGCTTCTCCTCGTCGGACTCGGCCAGGATCAGCCGCTCGACGTACTGCTTGCGGTCGCCGAGGAACATGTGCTCGGTCCGGCACAGCCCGATGCCCTGGGCGCCCATCCGGCGGGCGCGCGCGGCATCCTCCGGGGTGTCGGCGTTGGTGCGCACCGCCAGCCGCCGAGCCTCGTCGGCGTGGGTCACGATCCGGTGGACGGCCTTGACCAGGTCGTCACCGTCCTCGGGGGCCAGCCGGCCCTCGAAGTACTCCACGACCGGCGAGGGGATGACCGGCACACGACCGAGGAACACCTCGCCCGTCGCACCGTCGATCGACACCGCGTCGCCTTCTCGGATGACGACGCCACCAGGAGCGGTGGCGGTCTTGCCGTGCGTGTCGACAGTGAGCTCCTCGGTGCCGCAGACCGCGGTCTTGCCCATGCCGCGCGCGACGACGGCCGCGTGCGAGGTCTTGCCACCGCGGCTGGTCAGGATGCCCGCCGCTGCCACCATGCCCGCAAGGTCGTCGGGAGTGGTCTCGCGACGGATCAGGATCGTGGCGATGCCCTCCTCAGCCCTGGCCACGGCGGTCTCGGAGTCGAACACAGCGGTACCGACAGCCGCGCCGGGCGAGGCCGCGATGCCCTTGGCCACGATCTTGCGATCGCCCGAGTGGTCGAAGTGCGGGAACATCAGCTGCACGAGCTGGGCGCCCGACACGCGGCGCACAGCCTCGTCCATGTCGATGACGCCCTCGTCGGCGAGCTGGGTCGCGATGCGGAAGGCCGCACCGGCGGTGCGCTTCCCGACGCGGGTCTGCAGCATGTAGAGCTGCCCGCGCTCGACGGTGAACTCGATGTCGCACAGGTCCTTGTAGTGCGCCTCGAGGGCGTCCATGTTGGCCAGCAGCTGGGTGTGTGCCTCAGGATCGAGGCGGCCCATGTCGTCCAGGGACAGGGTGTTGCGCACGCCCGAGACGACGTCCTCACCCTGCGCATCGGGCAGGTAGTCGCCGTAGTGGCCGGTCGCGCCGGTCGCGGGGTCGCGGGTGAACGCCACGCCAGTGCCGGAGTCGTTGCCCACGTTGCCGAAGACCATCGCCTGCACGTTGACCGCGGTGCCCAGGTCGGCGGGGATCCGCTCCTGCCGGCGGTACAGCTTGGCGCGGTCGGTGTTCCACGAGTCGAACACGGCCTTGATCGCGCGGTCCAGCTGCTCGCGGGGATCCTGCGGGAAGTCGATCCCCGCGTGCTCCTTGACGATGCCCTTGTAGGTGGCGACCAGCGCCTGCAGCTCCGGCACGCCCAGCTCGACGTCCGTGGCCACGCCCGCGTCGGTCTTGGCCTGGTCGATCGCGTGCTCGAAGAAGTGGCCCTCGATGCCGAGCACGGTCTTGCCGAACATCTGGATCAGGCGGCGGTAGGAGTCCCAGGCGAAGCGCTCGTCCTTGGAGAACTCGGTGAGGCCGGCGACGGATGCGTCGCTCATGCCGATGTTGAGCACCGTCTCCATCATTCCGGGCATCGAGAACTTGGCACCGGAGCGCACGGAGACCAGCAGCGGGTTCGCCGGGTCACCCAGCGTGCGCCCGATCTTCGACTCGAGGCTGGCCAGCTGCTCGCTGACCTGCTCGGCCATCTCCGGGGGAACCGAACCACCGTTCAGGTACGCCCGGCAGGCATCGGTGGTCACCGTGAAGCCCGGGGGGACGTTCAGGCCGATCTTGATCATCTCGGAGAGGTTGGCGCCCTTTCCTCCGAGCAGGTCCTTCTTGTCCTTGTCGCCCTCGGCGAAGTCGTAGACATAACGCATGTGTGTGGATCCTCCTGGGATCGTGGGTGAGAACGCGCGCAAGCCTACCCCCGGGCAGGACGCCACCGTTCGGCGAGCACGACGCCCGCACGTCTCCACCGCGCACGTCCGCCGTCGCACCACCGACACCGCGATACCCCGGGCCCTCCTGGCCTAGCCTCGGGCCATGACCCAGTGGTGGCGCGACGCCGTGATCTACCAGATCTACCCACGCTCGTTCGCCGATGGCGACGGCGACGGCATGGGTGACCTCGCCGGCATCACGGCACGCATGGGCTACCTGGCCGAGCTGGGGGTCGACGCCCTCTGGCTGAGCCCCTGCTTCGCCAGCCCCCAGGTCGACCACGGCTACGACATCAGCGACTACCGCGACATCGACGACCTCTTCGGGTCACTGGATGACATGGACGAGCTCATCGCCACCGCGCACGACTACGGCATCAAGGTGACGCTGGACTTCGTCCCCAACCACACCTCCGACCAGCACGCGTGGTTCCAGGCTGCCGTGGCCGCCGGGCGCGGATCCCCCGAGCGCGACCGCTACCTGTTCCGCGACGGCCGCGGACCGGGCGGCGACGAGCCTCCCAACAACTGGAAGTCGGTCTTCGGCGGCCCGTCGTGGACCCGGGTGGAGGAGCCCGACGGCTCGCCGGGGCAGTGGTACTACCACCTCTTCGCATCCGAGCAGCCGGACCTCAACTGGCGCAACCCCGAGGTGGTGGAGGAGTTCGTCAGCGTCCTGCGCTTCTGGATGGACCGGGGCGCCGACGGATTCCGGATCGACGTCTCCGACGCCCTGATCAAGGACGACACCTTCCCCGACACGGCCACGGGGGAGCCGATCATCCCCAAGGGGGACGACAGCCCTGTGCACGACGTGTACCGGCAGTTCCGCCGTGTGATGGATGCCTACCCAGGCGACCGGATGGCCGTGATCGAGACAGGTGCCGAGGACGACATCGTGGCGCTGTTCATCCGGCCCGACGAGATGCACCTGGCGTTCAACTTCCGGTTCGTGCACGCGGGTTTCGACGGCCCGGGGCTGCGGGCTGCCATCGACTCCTCTCTGGCGGCCAACGCCGGGGTTGGGGCGCCGACGACCTGGGTGACCGACAACCACGACACCCCGCGCTCGGTGTCCCGCCTGGGCCAGAACGCCGTGCTCACTGGCGCCTACGTTCCGGGAACGATGGCCTCGGGGGTGTTCCAGGAGGTCGACCTCGAGCTCGGCACCCGACGGGCTCGGGCACTCGCGCTGATCCTGCTCGCCCTTCCGGGCGCGGCCTACATCTACAACGGCCAGGAGCTGGGCCTGCCCAACGTCGACGACCTGCCCGACGAGGTCCTGCAGGACCCGATCTGGGAGCGCAGCGGGCACACGGTCCGCGGCCGCGACGGCTGCCGGGTTCCGATGCCGTGGACGACCGGCGCGAACCTCGGGTTCGCCAAGTCGCGGGTGAAGCCGTGGCTGCCGATCCCCAGGGAGTGGGCAGCGCTGTCCGTGGCCTCGCAGCGGGCCAGCGGCGACTCCATGCTCAGCCTCTACCGCACAGCCCTGGCCCTGCGGCGCACGAGCCCAGCTCTGGGACGCGGCGAGTTGCGCTGGGTGTCCTCCCAGGATGACGCAGCCGACCTGATCGCGTTCGACATGGTCGGCACTGACGGGGTGGTCCGGGTGGTCCTCAACCTGTCCGGTGCGGCCATCGACCTCCCTGCGGGCGAGCTGTTGCTGGCCTCCGAGCCGGTGGTCGCCGGACAGCTCCCGGCGATCTCTGCCGCCTGGGTCGCCGATCCGCCATCCGACGGGCTCCAGGCACGACTCGGGGCGTTGGTCCAGTTCGTCGCAGACGTGATCGACCCGCGCCGCTGACACTCCGCGCTGGGGCGCTGGGTGCACGGTGGGCGTGTGCGCGGGTCCGCGGGTCGGCGTGCAGCCGCGCGGGCCTCAGCCGGCAAGGTCCCGTCGGTTGAACACCCACGTCCCCGCGGCGACCAGCAGGACGCTGAGGACCATGGGGAGCCAGAAGTTCAATGCGCCCGGGGCTGTGGTCAGCGGGTTCTGCTTGAGCAGCCAGTACCAGGGTGAGAACTCGCGTGCGGTCTCGAACGCCTCGGCGACCCCCGCCAGCGCATTGACGAGGAACCCGACCAGGGCCAGGCCCGCACCCAGCCCGATCGCCAGGCCCTTGCGCCCAGTGGCGGCGCCGGCGGCGAAGGTCAGCGCCACGTGCACGGCGACGAACGCGAACGAGGCAGCGGCCGCAGCACCGAAGGCCCACCACGGCATGCCCTCGTCCAGCCCGACAACCGGTGCGTACGCGGCGAGCACCACATGACCCACTGCATTGACCACGAACAGCGCGACGGCGATCCCCAGGACCCGCCCGAGGGCCACGGCCACCCGGCGGACCGGGTTGGTCAGCACCATCTCCAAGGTCCCCTCGGCCTCAGAACCGGCGATCGCCCAGGCCGCCCAACCCAGCCCCAGGACGAGCAGGATGATCACGTACATGTTCGAGTACAGCTGACTGACCAGGTAGCCCTCCGGCGAGGAGATGCTCGCCCCGGCCAGGCCGAACGCCTCGACGAAGGCCTCGGGCAGTTGTTCCATGTAGTCCTCGAAGACATCCCCGGAGTCACGCACCGACGGGTACACGGCCGCCATGAGCACCATCAGGATCCCGACCCCGATGCTCCAGCCGATCAACGAGCGCCGGCGCTCGCGCAACATCTGCCAGGCGATTCGCAGGGTTGCCATCACGCCACCTCCCCCGACCCGGCCGCCGTCTCACGGTCCGGGCCCTCCCCGGGTGCGGAGTCGTAGACGCCGTAGAAGATGTCGTCGAGCAGCAGCGGATCAGCCGCGATGTGCTCGATCGGCAGGTGCGCCAATGCCTGGACCAGGGGCGCGATGCTGCCCTGGACGATCACCGAGACCCGCATCCGCTCGACCTCGACGGATTCCACGCCCGGCACCCCCGCGAGGACCTCGGCCGCGACAGGCTCCGAGAACCGCAGGTGCAGCGACTGGCGCGCGGTGATCGACTGGAGCCCAGCGACGCTGTCCTCGACGACCTTGCGCCCCTCGCGCAGGATGCCCACGCGGTCGGCGACCTCCTCGACCTCGAAGATGATGTGCGAGCTGAACAGCACCGCTGCCCCGGCGTCGCGGCGCTCGCGCACGAGGTTCAGGACCTCCCGCTGCATCAGGGGGTCCAGGCCGGACGTCGGCTCATCGAGGATCAGGACATCGGGGTCGTGCATCACGGCCTGGACGACGCCCACCTTCTGCCGGTTGCCCTTGGACAGCTGCCCGAACGGGCGGGTGACGTCGAGCTGCATCTGGGCGCAGAGGGCGTCGATGCGCTCCTGCGGGACGCCGCCGCGCAGGTCGGCGTAGAAGTCAAGGATCTGGCGCACCTTCAGCCGGCCCTCGAGGCGCAGGTCACCGGGCAGGTAGCCGACCCGACGACGGATGTGCGGGTCGCGGGCGCTGCCGCCGTGCACCGTGGCCGTCCCGGCGGTGGGGTGCAGGTAGCCCAGGATCGTGCGGATGGTCGTCGACTTGCCCGCGCCGTTGGGCCCGAGCAGGCCGTACACCTCGCCGGGGGCCACGGTCAGGTCCAGCTGGTCGACGGCGGTCAGCTTGCCGTACTTCTTCACGAGGCCTGAGGTCTGGATGACAGGCTCACTCATCGTCACGCCCTTCGTCCGGTCGAGCGCTCTACCGCCAGCGTATCGCCGGACTCAGCCCTCCTCAGCCTCCACCTGCAGGAAGACGTCGAGCAGCGAGCTGCGCCACAACGTGCACTCGAAGGCTTCGGCGAACTCGAGGATCACCGCCGGGCCGGGCATCGCCAGTAGCCCGTTGAGGACCTCGAGACGCTTGCCGGACACCAGGTCGTCGTAACGGCCGTCGGGGAGTTGCACGTGCGCCCGTCCGCGGTGGCCGCCCACGTTGAACACCCCGTAGAGCCCGAAGGAGCCGACCGGCGCGAGCTCCTCCCCGGCCGGGTTCGCCCATGCTGCCTGGACCAACGGCTCGTCGTCGAGCACCCAGAAGTCCCCGAGCCGCATCGCCTCGTGCTTCGTGCAGGCGGTGAGCGTGCGCAGGAACTCGGTCAGCTCGTAGTCACCCCACTCCACCGGGGCCCGGTCGAACAGCGACGGCCATGCCCGGGCCGCCGACTCCTGGCCGGCGTAGATCATGAACGGTCCCCGGCTGAAGGCCATCAGCGCGGTCCAGGCCCGCGCCCGGGCCTGCGTGGGCGCGAAGCGCATGATCCGGAACTGGTCGTGGTTCTCCACGAACCGCAGCTTCGCGTAGTTGGCCGGCAGGGTCGCGTCCTGCCAGCGCAGCATCTCCAGGTAGCGCCCGACGGGCTCGCGGCCCGTCACGACCGCCTGCCAGATCGACCACAGGTCGTGGGAGTACTCGATGTCGAACGCGGCGAACATCTCCGCGTCCGACCACGTGGGTAGGCCGTGGGCGCGGCGATGCGCGACCCACGTCGGGTGCGGGGACTCGGCCAGCCAGATCAGGCCCGGCCGGACGTCGGCAAGCTCAGCGCGGGCCTTGGTCCAGAAGTCCACGGGCACCAGCGACGCGACGTCGCAGCGGAACCCGTCGACCCCACGGCCGGCCCACAGCGCGAGGGTGTCGATCAGGTACCGGGTCAGGTCGAGGTTGGGGTGCCTGAGGTCGATGATGTCGGTCCACGCGGGCACCGTCGTGATCGGTCGGCCGTCATCGTCCTGGTGGAAGAACTCAGGGTGCTCCTCGACGAGGACGCTGTCGGGCGAGGTGTGGTTGAACACCACGTCGATCATCACCTTGAGCCCGGTGGCATGCGCTGCCGCGATGAGCTCGTCGAAATCGGCCTCCGTGCCCAGCTCCGGGTTGACCGCGCGGTAGTCGCGGATCGCGTACGGGCTGCCGAGGGCTCCCTTGCGCCCGACCTCGCCGATCGGGTGGATCGGCATCAGGTAGAGGACGTCGACCCCGAGCGCGGCGATCCGCGCGAGGTCCGCGGTGACGTCTGCCAGGCGCCCCCTCGACCCGTGGTTGCGCGGGAACACCTGGTAGATCACCAGGGAACGCACGTCCAGCGGGGTGTCGAGGGCCACGCACAGATTGTGGCGGCTACCGGGCACGCCATGCTCCCTAGCGGGTGGCGGCTACCCGCCGCTGACGCCGATCTCGGCGGCCGACAGGTCCTCGCCGCGGGCCAGCTCGCACGAGTCGAGCCAGCCGTCGGGCAGGGCCACACGCCGCTGGCCCGAGGTCCGTCCGCGCGGACCGGCCGCGACCAGGCTCGGGTAGGGCTGGTCGGGATCGATCCCCGAGAGCAGGTCGTCGAGCTCCGCGAGCGTGCCCACCGTGCCCAGCGCGGCCCGGATGGGCTGGGCCACCCGGAACCCCTTGAGGTACCAGGCCATGTGCTTGCGGATGTCGCGGCAGCCCTTGAGCTCGTCGTCGTACATCTCACCGAGCAGCACTGCATGCCGCCGCAGGACGGCCAGGACCTCGCCGGAGGTCGGCTCCGGGGGCGGCGGCCCACCGGCGAACGCCGCCGCCAGCTGGCCGAACATCCAGGGCCGCCCCAGGCACCCGCGACCGACCACCACGCCGGCGCACCCGGTCTGCTCGACCATGCGCAACGCGTCGCCGGCGGTCCAGATGTCGCCGTTGCCCAGGACTGGCACCCCGAGCGGCACGAGCTCCTCGACAAGGCGGGCGATCGCCGACCAGTCGGCCTGGCCGCCGTACATCTGCTCGGCGGTGCGCCCGTGCAGCGCGACCCACGCCGCACCCTCCTGGGCTGCGGCCCGACCCGCCTCGAGGTAGGTCAGGTGGTCGTCGTCGATGCCCTTGCGCATCTTCACCGTCACCGGGACCCGGCCGTCCGCGGCGGCCACGGCACCGGCGACGACCTCCCGGAACAGGTCGCGCTTCCACGGCAGGGCCGAGCCGCCCCCCTTGCGCGTCACCTTGGGCACCGGACAGCCGAAGTTGAGGTCCACGTGGTCAGCGAGGTCCTCCGTGACCACCATCCGCACCGCAGCAGCGATGATCGCCGGGTCGACCCCGTAGAGCTGCAGCGACCGGGGCGCCTCATCGGCATCGAACCGGATCAGGGCCATCGTCTCGTCGTTGCGCTCGAGCAACGCGCGCGAGGTGATCATCTCCGAGACATAGATGCCGGCACCCGACTCCCGGCACAGCCGCCGGAACGCCCGGTTCGTGATGCCCGCCATCGGCGCGAGCACGACCGGGGGGTCAACCGGTCGGCCGCCGATCAGCGGGAGGGAAACGGACATGGGGCCAATTGTCCCCCAGCGCGCCCGGGCACCGGGCACCGGGCACCGTGATCCGTTCAGGTTCTTGCCCTTCTAGGGGCAACAACCTGAATGGATCACCGGGCAGGTCGGGTCGGGGCGGACGGCAGGCGGTCGAGCGGCAAGGAGCCGAGTCCACGCGCACGACCCCTCGGCACGCCCGTGAGCCCGGCGGGTCAGTACGCCGGCAGGCGCTCGCTCAGCCACGTGCGCAGACCCTCCAGCGGGATCCGCTCCTGGGCCATCGAGTCGCGCTCGCGCACGGTGACGGCCTGGTCGGTGAGGGTGTCGAAGTCGACCGTGACGCAGAACGGCGTGCCGATCTCGTCCTGGCGGCGGTAGCGCCGGCCGATCGCGCCGGCGTCGTCGAAGTCGACGTTCCACGTGCGCCGGAGCTCAGCGGCCAGATCCCGGGCCACAGGCGACAGGTCGGCGTTGCGCGACAGCGGCAGCACCGCGACCTTCACCGGCGCCAGGCGCGGGTCCAGGCGCAGCACCGTTCGCTTGTCCACGCCGCCCTTGGCGTTCGGCGCCTCGTCCTCGTCATAGGCGTCGAGCAGGAACGCCAGCACACACCGCGTGAGCCCGGCTGCCGGCTCGATGACGTAGGGCACCCAGCGCTCGCCGGACTCCTGGTCGAAGAAGGACAGGTCGACCCCGGACTTCTCCGAGTGGGTCCGCAGGTCGAAATCAGTGCGGTTGGCGATGCCCTCGAGCTCGGCGAACTCCGAGCCGGCGAACGTGAACCGGTACTCGATGTCGACCGTGCGCTTGGAGTAGTGGGAGAGCTTCTCCTTCGGGTGCTCGAAGAAGCGCATGTTCTCCGGCTTCATGCCGAGGTCGATGTACCAGTCCCAGCGGGCCTTCAGCCAGTACTCGTGCCACTGCTCGTCGGTGCCGGGCTTGACGAAGAACTCCATCTCCATCTGCTCGAACTCACGCGTGCGGAAGATGAAGTTGCCCGGGGTGATCTCGTTGCGGAAGCTCTTGCCGGTCTGGCCGATGCCGAACGGTGGCTTCCTGCGCGAGGTGTTGGCCACGTTGAGGTAGTTGACGAAGATGCCCTGCGCGGTCTCGGGTCGCAGGTAGTGCACCGCGCCGGCGTCCTCAACGGGTCCGACCATCGTGCGCAGCATCCCGTTGAAGTCCCGCGGCTCGGTGAACTGCCCGCGCGTCCCGCACGCAGTGCACACGATCTCCTCGAGGCCGGTCGGCGGACGGCCGTGCTTCTCCTCGTACGCCTCGAGCAGCGTGTCGGCGCGCCAGCGCTTGTGGCACTGCTTGCACTCGGTCAGCGGGTCGACGAAGGCGTTGACGTGCCCGGAGGCCTCCCAGACCTGCGGGGCGAGGATCACCGAGGAGTCCAGGCCGACGACGTCGTCGCGCCCGCGCACGACCGACTGCCACCACTGGCGACGGATGTTCTCCTTGAGCTCCACCCCCAGGGGGCCGTAGTCCCACGCGGAACGGGTCCCGCCGTAGATCTCCGAGCAGGGGTAGACGAACCCGCGGCGCTTGCTCAGGTTCACCACCGATTCCACGCGGGCGTCGGGCTTGGTCGGCTTGGCCATCGGATCTCCAGGGTCCTCGAACTTCTCGTCAGGTGTCGGCACGGCGCTGGGCGCGCACGACGGTGAGTCTGGCGTCCAACCCTACCTGCACCATCGGGGGTCGATCGGCGATGATGATCCCCATGGCCAAGAAGCGGGTCCACCGCCCCGAAGGATCCCGACCCCTCCCCTCACCGCAACCCAAGCCGGCGACGACGCAGCCCCGAGCATCCGCGGGCTCGGGGCTGAGCCTGCGCGAGCGCTTCGAGGACTTCAGCCGCCCGATCCTGCTGCGCATGCAGGCGCTGCCCGGGTTCCTCATCCCGGTCACCCTCGGGACCGTGCTGTTCTTCGGCCTGACCCTGGACGCGGCCTGGTCGGGCATCCTGCTGATCCTCATCGCCCTCTTCCTGTTCTGGCTCACCGCGGTGTCCTGGCCGAGGATCACCACGGGCAGCCGGATCCTGCGCATCGTCGTCGACGTGGCCGTGCTGGTCCTCGGCGTGCTGAAGCTCATGGGTCGGCTCTGATCCGCTGCCGCCGACCCCTGCCCCCGCGCCGGGAGGCGCCGGCGCCAGGGCGGGTGCTACTCGCTCGGGGGCGGCGCAGCCTCGTTGGGCACCGCGCCGCCGTAACGGCGGTCCCGGTCGGCGTAGATCTCACACGCCCGCCACAGGTCGAGCCGGTCGAAGTCCGGCCAGAGCGTGTCCAGGAACACCATCTCGGCGTAGGCCGACTGCCACAGCAGGAAGTTCGACGTCCGCTGCTCCCCCGACGAGCGCACGAACAGGTCCACGTCGGGCATGTCCGGCTCGTCGAGGTAGCGGACCAGCATCTGCTCGTCCACGTCCTCAGGACGCACGAGCCCGGCGCGCACATCGACCGCGAGGGCTGCCGCGGCGTCGGCGATCTCAGCGCGCCCGCCGTAGTTCACGCACATCGCCAGGGTCATGACGGAGTTCGAGGCAGTCAGCTCCTCAGCGCGCTCGAGCTCGGCGATGACGCTGCCCCACAGCTTCGGTCGCCGACCGACCCAGCGCACGCGGACGCCCATCTCGTTGAGCTGGTCGCGACGCCGGCGGATCACGTCCCGGTTGAACCCCATCAGGAAGCGCACCTCGTCGGGTGAGCGCTTCCAGTTCTCGGTGGAGAACGCGTAGGCCGACAGGTACTCGATGCCGAGCTCCAGGGCGCCGTTGACGCAGTCGAGCAGCGAGCCCTCCCCCGCCTCGTGCCCGGCCGTCCGGGGCAGGCCGCGCTCCTTGGCCCAGCGACCGTTGCCGTCCATCACGATCGCGACGTGCTTCGGGATGAGCTCGGGCGGGATGGCCGGCGGGCGAGCCCCGGAGATGTGCGGGGTGGGAGCCAGGATCGCCCGTTCCGTGGCCTCCGGATCGCCGGCGCCCGGCACGTCGGGGCCGGGCCGACCACGCCGCCACCAGGATCCCGAGTTGTCCGCCATGGTGGAATCCTCCCGCGGACAGGGGCCCGGTTGCCGCCTGCGACGCGCCCGACGCCCGCGCTCCCCCGCTCCGTTCGTCGTCCCCTGCTGGGCCCTGCCTCCCAGAGTCCGGGAAGGAAGGGTCGACTGGGCCCTACACCCCGCTGCCGGGGGGGCCACTGGCTGACCAGGAGTAGATTGGGTGTGACGGGAAAGCCCCTTGGACATCCCGGGTCGGGAGCGTCATGACCCAACAGTCTGCAGCAGTTGGCACCGCACGACGGCTCGACCGACGGGGTCGATCAACGATGACCAGCCCCCGTCGGCGGGTGGCGATTGGCCTCGTAGCCTTACTGCTCACAGCCGTCGGTCTTGGTCAGGGCGCGACAACAGCACAGGCGAAGGAGCCTGTCCCACCCTCCCCGTCGAACCCCGGCGTTGGCGTGATCGCCTGGGGAAGCAACACGAAGGGGGAATCGGAGGTCCCCACAGACGCCAGTGCTGGGGTCCAGGACATAGCGGCCGGAACTGGCTTCTCCATGGCTCTCAAGGACGGCAGGGTCATCTCGTGGGGAGATGTGGGCTGCAAGTCATGGAGCAGCCAGATCAACCAGGTGGCCCAACCTGAGCTCGATGGAGTTGATGCCATCACTGCCGGGGATTGCCAGGCCATGGCCCTGCGTGACGGGGAGGTCATCGCGTGGGGAAGTGCATACATGGACCCGGCGCTGTACCTGCCGGCTGAGGTCAAGTCGGGTGTGACGGCGATCGCAACCAGTCACACCGTCTCCCTGGCCGTGAAGGGTGGGGGTGTGATCTCGTGGGGCGGTGGAACAGCCGACCAACGAACCGTCCCGGTTGAGGCTCTGACCGGCGTCCGGGATGTTGCTACAGACAAGGGCTTCTCGATGGCCCTCAAGGACAGCGGGCAGGTCATCACCTGGGGCAGGGGCGACGGCGACGCACTCATCCAGGTGCCGCCTGAGGCGCAGTCGGGGGTCACAGCCATTGCCACGAACGGCAGCCAGGCGATGGCCCTCAAGGACGGCGGGGTGATCATCTGGGGCGACACGCGGGATGGCCTCGGTGTGATCCCGGTCGAGGCGCAGTCCCGTGTGACTGCCATCTCTGCGTCGGGGGGCTACTGGGTCTCCATCAGCCCCGATGGCTCAACTGTCAACTACCCCGGGGGCGTGTTCCATGCGATCAGCGCCGGGCAGGCCATCGGCTGGGGCATCGGCTCCCCGGGTCATCAATCCGTGATCAACCCCCCCTCCCCGCTTCCCCAGCCTGCGACTCAACTTGCGACCAGCGACTCGCACGGCCTCGTCCTCGTACCCGTGACCATGGCCGTCCGTGCGAAGGCCATCAGGGGTAGGTCCAGGTTGCACGTGAACGTCAACCCGAACAAGGGCAAGGGCTACTGGCAGTTCCAGGTGCAGCGCCAACAGAGCGACGGAACCTGGACGCCCCTGAAGACATACCGGACCAAGGGCAGCAAGGAGACCCGCACGATCAACCTCAAGAGGGGCACCTACCGGGTCGTGGTCAGGGCGAAGTACGGATACGCAGAGGCCACCTCCGGACCGGTCTACCTGAAGAGGTGACTGCGAGCAGGGCCAGATGCAAGCCTGTCAAGGAGTCCGTTCATGCACAAGGGTGCTCTCCACCAACCAGCACCCCGGTGAACCTCACAGCCAGCGTCACTGGCGAACCACGCGTGAAGCTGGCCCCCCGAGAGCCCGGTGGGTCGCGACCGCGGGGGTGAGTGCCGCCGAAGCAGGCCGAGTGCCGGCGCCAGCGCGCGCGTGGCAGGTGCGAGGGGAATGCTGGGGGCATGGACGACGCAGCGGACGACGCCCGCGCCAAGGCCGCACCGGACGACCGGGGACACCCGGTGTGGGCGAACGCGCACCAGGTGACCCCCTTCCTCTACGTGGGCGGGTCGCTGCGCAGCGGCGACGCGGACCCCGGGACAGTGCTCAACGAGCTTCAGGGGCACGGGCTGACCCACATCCTGGACTGCCGCACGGAGACCTCGGACGAGAGGCTCGTGGCCCAGCTGGCCCCCGACGTCGAGTACCACCAGGCAGGCACCGAGGACGAGGCCGCGGGGACTGCCGAGGGGTGGTTCGACAGTGGGGTGGGCTTCGCGCGCGAGGCGCTGAAGATCCCCGGCACCGTCCTGCTGACGCACTGCGCCCTGGGCCAGGCGCGGGGGCCGTCGATGGCCTACGCGGTGCTGCTCGACCAGGGATACGAACCCGGCGAGGCGCTGCTGATGATCACGCAGGCCCGGCCGGAGGCCAAGGCCTCCTACGCCGAGCACGCCCTGGACTGGCACCTGAACCGCACGGGCGCCACGGAGGCGGAGCGCAAGGTGGCCTTCGAGTCGCTGCGCGCCGCTCGCGGAAGGTCCGGGGGGTGGCAGCACAGGCGGCACTGAGCGGGCGCAGATGAGCTGAGCGATCCGCTGGGCGACCTGAACGGGACGAACCGGGCGACCCCGACGGGCCGACCCGCGACCCTCAGCTCCGCTCGACCAACGGCAGGGACTTGAGCTGCCGCTCCAGGTGCCACTGGAGGTAGGCCGCGACGAGCCCGGACGCCTCACGCCGCGCGCGTTCCTCGGAGGCGTCGGCCACCGCCCAGTCGCCGGACAGCAGCGCGCCCAGCAGCTCCAGCGTGGCCGGACGGGGCGTGGCCGATCCCGGGACCCGGCAGTCGGCGCACAGGGCCCCACCACCGGGCAGGCTGAACGCCCGGTGCGGACCCGCCTCGCCGCATCGCGCGCACGCGTCGAACGACGCGGCCCATCCGGCGATCGCCAACGAGCGCACTAGGTAGGCGTCGAGGACCAGCCCGGGGGCGTGCTCGCGCTGGGAGAGCGCACGCAGGCCGCCCACCAGCAGCTGGAACTGCGCGGGCGCGGGCTCGCGCTCCTCGGGGGTCAGCCGCTCGGCCGTCTCGCAGATCGCCTGGGCGGCGGTCCATCGCGGGTAGTCGCCAGCGAGGTCGGCCCCGAAGGAGAACAGCGACTCGACCTGCGTCACTGAGTCCAGCGACCGCCCGATGTGGAACTGCGCGTCCACCAGGCCCATCGGCTCCAACCGGGCCCCGAACTTCGAGCTGGTCCGCCGGACCCCGCGGGCAACCGCCCGGACGCGACCGTGGCTTCGGGTGAGCAGCGTGATGATCCGGTCGGCCTCACCGAGCTTGTGCGTGCGAAGCACCACCCCGGAGTCACGGTAGGTCGGCACCGCCCCATTGTGCGCCCCTCACCTGCCACCCGCGGGGATCGGGACCGGCTCGGGCGCGGGCCGCGGGCAGTCGGTGTGTACGGAATCGACCATCAGATGGTCGATTCCGTACACACCAACACGGCTCAGAACCCGAGCCGGCGCAGCTGCTTGGGGTCGCGCTGCCACTCCTTGGCGACCTTCACATGCAGGTCGAGGTACACCGGGGTGCCCATCATCGCCTCGATGGCGGCACGGGAGCGCGTTCCCACGTCGCGCAACCGCGCACCCTTGGCCCCGATCACGATGGCCTTCTGCGAGGAGCGCTCGACGAACAGGTTGGCGTGGATGTCCAGCAGGGGCCGATCCGGGTGCCGGTCGGGGCGCATCGCCATCTCCTCGACGACCACGGCGATCGAGTGCGGCAGCTCGTCGCTGACACCCTCGAGGGCGGCCTCACGGATCAGCTCGGCGACCATGATGATCTCGGGCTCGTCTGTGAGCTCCCCGTCGGGGTAGAGCGCCGGGCCGACGGGCAGTGCTGCGATGAACTCCGCGATCACGTCGTCGAGCTGGTCGCCGGCCTGGGCCGAGACCGGCACGACCGCCGCCCACTCGAGGCTCGTGGCCGTCCCGAGCTCCATCACGGCGCTGAGCTTGGCCGCCAGGTTGGGCCGCGAGATCCGGTCGGTCTTCGTGACCAGCGCGATCACGGGGGTCCGGGTGCCGCCCCGGGTGGCACCGGCCAGGCGGTGGGCGATCCGGCGATCACCCGGCCCGATCTCCTCATCGGCCGGCAGGCACAGCGCGATCGCGTCCACCTCCGCCCACTGCTGCTCGACGAGCGCGTTGAGCCGCTCGCCAAGGGCGTTGCGCGGCCGGTGGATCCCTGGCGTGTCGACCAGCACGACCTGGGCGTCCGGGAGATGGATCATCCCGCGGATGACCCGACGGGTGGTCTGCGGCTTGCTCGAGGTGATCGCCACCTTCTGGCCCACGAGGGCGTTCGTGAGGGTGGACTTGCCGGCGTTGGGCCGCCCCACGATCGCGACGAAGCCGCTGCGGTGCTCGGTCATGCGGAGGTGTCCTCACGGCCGTTGGTGCTGCCGGCCGACGCACCTGCGGCAGCCGACCTGCCGTTCGGCTGCTCGGTGCCCGTCTCGGAGGGGCGCGTCGGGACCTGCTCGGCCAGCACGGTGGTGATCCGGTTGCGCCGGCCGGCGGCCTGCTCGGCGGTCAGCACCCAGCCCTCGATCGTGATGGACGACCCCGGCAGGGCGACCTTGCCCAGGCGCTTGGCGATCAACCCGGCGACCGTGTCCACGCCCTCGGAGTCGGAGTCGATGTCGAACCCCAGCAGCTCACCGGCGTCCTCCACGTGCAGCCGGGCGCTCAGGCGGTAGCCACCCCCTGGGAGCTTCTCGATCTCCGGCGGCTCCTGGTCGTACTCGTCGGTGATCTCGCCGACGATCTCCTCCAGGACGTCCTCGATCGTGACCAGTCCGGCCGTGCCACCGTACTCGTCGACGGCGATCGCCATGTGGACGCGCTGGGACTGCAGGTCGCGGAGCAGGTCGTCGACGAGCTTGGAGTCCGGGACGAACACCGCCGCACGCATGCGCGAATCGATGCGCTCAGTGGCTTCGGACTCGCGATGCTCGAACACGCGGTTGACGACGTCCTTGAGGTAGAACACGCCCACGACGTCATCTGGGCTCTCGCCGATCACCGGGATGCGGGAGTACCCGGAGCGCAGTGCAAGCGACAACGCCTGGCGCAGGGTCTTGTGCCGCTCGATCCAGACCATCTCGGTGCGCGGCACCATCACCTCGCGCACGATCGTGTCGCCGAGCTCGAACACCGAGTGCAGCATCGCCGCCTCGTCGTCCTCGATGACCCGGTCGGCCTCGGCCTGGTCGACGAGCTCCCGCAGCTCCGCCTGGCTGGCGAACGGCCCCTCCCGGTAGCCACGCCCCGGGGTGAGCGCATTGCCGATGAGGATGAGCAGGGAGACGAACGGGCCGAGCACCGCAGCCGCTCCCCGCGCGAACTTCCCCCAGCGCAGGGCGATCCGGTCGGCGTGCTGGCGGCCCAGCGTGCGCGGTGCGACGCCCAGCGCGATGAACATGACGCCGGTCATGATCAGCAGAGCCAGGAACAGACCCACCAGCGGACCCCACGTGCCGGCCTCGACGCAGAGGTAGGTCACCAGGGCCGTGGCGGCCACCGCGAACGCCGTGTGCAGGAACAGCATCACGTTCACGTAGCGCGCACGGTCCTCGACGATCAGGCGCAGCCGCTCGGTGGCCTTGCCCGGCTTCTCGCGGGCCATCTCCTCGACCCGCGAGCGGGACACCCGCCCGATCGCCGTCTCGGCAGCCACGAGGAACGCGGCGGTGACGACGAACAGGATCGCCAGGACCAGCATCACCCAGTCGGACTCCGCCATGCCTCAGCCCCGTCCCCGCCAGGCCGCCAGCAGCTGGTCCTGGAGGCCGAACATCAGCGCATGGTCCTCGGGCTCGGCATGGTCGTGGCCGAGCAGGTGCAGGATCCCATGGGTCAGCAGCAGCTCGAGCTCACCGGGCAGCCCGTGGCCGGCCGCCCCACCCTGCTCGGCAGCCACCTGCGGGCAGATCACCACATCGCCAAGCATGCCCGGCTCCGGGCTCTCGCCCGGCTGCGGCGCGCGCAGCTCGTCCATCGGGAAGCTCAGGACGTCAGTCGGCCCGGGGAGGTCCATCCACTGCACGTGCAGGTCGGTGATCTCCTCGGGATCGACCAGGGAGATCGACAGCTCCACATCGGGGTGCAGTCCCAGGCGGTCGATCATGAAGCCAGCCTGGGCGACGAGCGGCTCGGGGTCGACCGGGATGCTGCTCCGGTTGTCGACCTCGACCTCGGCCATCAGCGCCGCCTGACCGGCCGGACCGGCCGATCCGCGCGGTCGCTGCGCGCCTGCTCCTCGTCGTAGCGGCCGTAGGCCTGCACGATGTCGGTCACCAGGCTGTGCCGGACCACGTCGTGGGCGTTGAGGTAGCAGAACGACACGTCGCGCACCCCGTCGAGGATCCCCTGGACGACCTTCAGCCCCGAGTCGGTGCCCCCGGGGAGGTCCACCTGGGTGATGTCGCCGGTGACGACCATCGTGGAGCCGAACCCGAGACGGGTCAGGAACATCTTCATCTGGTCCGGAGAGGTGTTCTGGGCCTCGTCGAGGATCACGAAGGCGTCGTTGAGCGTGCGCCCGCGCATGTAGGCCAGCGGGGCGACCTCAATCACCCCAGAGGTCAGCAGCCGTGGGATCGAGTCCGGGTCGAGCATGTCGCGCAGGGCGTCGTACAGGGGGCGCAGGTACGGGTCGATCTTCTCCGAGAGCGTGCCGGGCAGGTAGCCCAGGCGCTCGCCGGCCTCGACAGCCGGGCGGGTCAGCACGATCCTGTTGACCTTCTTGGCCTGCAGCGCCTGCACGGCCTTGGCCACCGCGAGGTAGGTCTTGCCGGTGCCGGCGGGGCCGATGCCGAAGACGATCGTGTGCTGGTCGATCGCGTCGACGTAGCGCTTCTGGTTCAGCGTCTTGGGCCGGATGGTGCGCCCTCGGTTGGACAGGATGTTGGCGGTCAGGACGTCGACCGGCCGGCTCTCGGGCTCAGCGCGCAGCATCGACAGGGCCCGGCGCGCGGCGTCGGGGCTCATGCCCTGGCCGGTTCGCACGATCGACACGATCTCGTCGAAGAGCCGCTCGACCAGGTGCAGCTCCGCCGATCCGCCGGTCAGGCTGATCTGGTTGCCACGGACGTGGATGTCCATCGTGGGGAACTCGGCCTCGATGGTCCGCAGGACCTCGTCGCCGACCCCGACGACGGCGACCATGTCGAGGCTCGCCGGGACGATGACGGTGTGCTGGATGCGCTCAGGGCGCAGGGTGGATTCAGTCATGACCACTCAAGGGTAAGTCCCGTTCAGCCCGGGGGCCACGAGTGCGCCCGCCCGCCGAGGACATGGGCGTGCAGGTGGCCCACCTCCTGGCCACCGAGACGGCCGTTGTTGATGACCACCCGGTACCCGCCGGTCAGCCCCTCGAGCTGCGCCACGTGGACGCACCGGGTGATCACGTCGGCTGCGATGGCCGGGTCGACCGCGACCGCCTCATCGAGGGTGCCGACATGCTGCTTCGGGATGACCAGCACATGCGTCGGGGACACCGGCGCGATGTCGCGGAACGCCAGTGTCGAGGCGGTCTCGTCGACGATCGTGGCCGGGATCTCGCGGGCGACGATCTTGCAGAACAGGCAGGCATCGCTCATGGGCCCATCCTGCCACCGCCGGGGTCGGGCCCGGCCGTCCAGCGAACGACCGCGGCTCAGGACCAGCGGACCGTGGCCGACAGGACCACTGCGGCGGCGACGGTGCCGGCTGTGGATGTGCGCATCACCGTCGGGCCGAGCAGCGCCAGGTGGGCGCCGGCCGAGGTGAGCCGGTCGAGCTCGTCGGGGCTGACGCCGCCCTCGGGCCCGACGATGAGCACGATGTCGCCGGCGGCCGGCACGACGATGTCGCGAAGGGAGACTGCCGCCTCCTCGTGCAGGACGATCGCGCACGCAGCGGCACCGACCAGCGCCTCGACGTCGGCGGTCCGGGCCAGCGGCGCCACCTCCGGCAGCCATGCCCGTCGGGCCTGCTTGCCGGCCGCGCGGGCCGCTGCCGCCCACTTCGCCTGGCCCCTCTGCACCTTGTCGCCAGTCCAGCGTGCGACGCAGCGCTCGGCCTGCCAGGGCACGATCAGGTCGACGCCCACCTCGGTCAGGGTCTCCACGGCGGTCTCGCCGCGCTCACCCTTGGGCAGCGCCTGGACGACGACGATCCGGGGCTGAGGTGGTGCAACTTCCGCACGCTCCTGCACCCGGGCCACGAGGCAGTCCCGACCGGACAGGGCCTCGACGACCGCGCGCAGCACGGTCCCCGACCCGTCTCCGAGGTCGATGCGCTCGCCGACCGCCACGCGCTTCACCGCGACGGCGTGGCGGCCCTCGGGTCCGGAGAGCTCGACGAGGTCACCGACCCCGGCCCGTGCGGCCGTGGCCTGCCCGACGAGGAACAGCGCCGCGGTCATTTCGCGGAGAACGCGTCCTTGAGGCGGGAGAACAGCCCTTCCTTCTCCGGGCGGGTGAAGGTGGTGCTCACCGTCTCCTCGCCGCGGATCGTGGCGAACTCACGCAGCAGCTCCTCCTGGCGCGGATCGAGCCTGGTGGGGGTCTGGACATCGATGTGGACCAGCAGGTCGCCGCGCCCGGCGGCGCGCAGGTGCGGAACGCCTCGAGCCTTGAGCGTCACCACGTGACCGGGCTGGGTGCCTGGGCGGATCTCGACATCCTCGGTGCCATCGAGGGTCTCGAGCTTCAGGACCGTGCCCAGCGCCGCCACCGTCATGGGCAGGGCGATCGAGCAGTGCAGGTCATCGCCACTGCGCTGGAAGACCGCATGCGGCCGGGTGGAGACCTCGACGTACAGGTCGCCCGCGGGCCCGCCACCGGGGCCGACCTCGCCCTCGCCGGACAGCTGGATCCGGGTGCCGTCATCTATGCCGGCGGGGATCTTGACCTTGAGGGTGCGCCGGGTCCGCACACGTCCCTCGGCGTTGCACTCCGGGCAGGGGTGGGTGATGACGGTCCCGTAGCCCTGGCACTGGGGGCAGGGACGTGAGGTCATGACCTGGCCGAGGAAGGAGCGCTGCACCGACTGGATCTCGCCGCGGCCGCGGCACATCGAGCACTCGGTCGGCTGGTGCCCGGTCGCCGCACCCGTGCCGGTGCAGGTCGGGCAGACCAGCGCGGTGTCGACCTGGATCTCCTTGACCACGCCGAACGCAGCCTCCGGAAGGTCGATGGTCACCTTGATCAGGGCGTCCTGGCCACGACGGACCCGGGGCTTGGGCCCGCGGGCCTGCTGGCCGCCGAAGAACGCATCCATGATGTCGCCGAACCCGAACCCGGCGGTGCCGGGGCCGAACGGGCTGCCGCCGCCGGGGCTGCGCGGGTCGGCCCCGAGGTCGTACATCTGGCGCTTCTCCGGGTCGGAGAGCACCTCGTAGGCTGCCGTCACCTCCTTGAAGCGCTCCTGGGTGACCGGGTCGGGGTTCACGTCCGGGTGCAGCTCCCGGGCCAGGCGGCGGTACGAGCGCTTGATCTCATCAGCGCTCGCGTCGCGGGCCACACCCAGGGTGGCGTAGTAGTCGTTGGCCACAGGGGTCCTATTCGTTACGCAACAACTGGCCCAGGTACCGGGCGACCGCCCGGACCGAGGCCATCGTGCTGGGGTAGTCCATGTGCGTGGGGCCGACGACCCCAAGTCGCGCGACGGTCCCGTGGTTCGGGCCGTAGCCGGCGCTGACCACGGAGGTGCTGCTCATGCCGGCAACCAGGTTCTCGTGCCCGATCGTGACCGTGACCGCCTCCGCCCGGGTCTCACCGAGCAGTCGCAGCAGCACCATCTGCTCCTCGAGCGCCTCGAGGACGGGCTGGAGGCTGTCGAACCCGTCGACGTACCGGGCCAGGTTCGCGGTCCCGCCCATCACGATCCGCTCCTCGTGTCGCTCGACGACCGTCTCCAGCAGGGTCGCGAGAACGACCGAGACCGCGGGTCGGCTGGCCTCGTCGAAGCGCTGGGGCAGGTCGGCCACCCGGTCGGCCACGGAGGTGAACGACCCGCCTCCCACCGACTCGTTGAGCGTGCTGCGCAGCCGGGCGAGTTCGTCCTCGGACAGCGCCGCGGGCACCTCGACCACACGCTGCTCGATCCGGCCTGTGTCGGCGATCAGGACCAGCAGGAGCCGATGCTCGCTCAAGGGCACGAGCTCGACGTGGCGGACCGCGGAGCTGGTCAGCGACGGGTACTGGACGAGGGCCACCTGCCGGGTGATCTGGGCCAGCAGGCGCACCGAGCGGCCCATCACGTCGTCGAGGTCAACGGCCCCGGCCAGGAAGTTCTCGATCGCGCGGCGCTCGGCCGGGCTCAGGGGCTTGACCTGGGAGAGCCGGTCGACGAACAGTCGGTAGCCCTTGTCGGTCGGGACCCTTCCGGCGCTGGTGTGCGGCTGGGCGATGAAGCCCTCCTCCTCCAGCACGGCCATGTCGTTGCGGATCGTGGCCGGTGAGACGCCCAGGGAGTGCCGATCGACCAGCCCTTTCGAGCCGACGGGCTCGTGGGTGCGCACGTAGTCCTCGACGATGGCACGCAGCACCGAGAGCTTGCGGTCGTCGAGCATGGGCACCTCCTCAAGGCGGAGCTCTGGTGCCGTCGGCACCCGAACTCGCCGCCGCACTGGCACTCAAAGGGTCGGAGTGCCATTCTACGCCGGACCCCGCCGTCCGGCCCGCCTCCCGCCCGCGCCCGCGCCCGCGTCCCCACCTCACCCGGCAAACCCTCCGTATCGGGTCAGACCCTCCGCGTCGACGGGGAGGGTCTCGCCCCTTGCGGAGGGTTTGCACGGGGCGGGGGTCGTCGGCGGGCGTTGGGTGGGGGCGGGCCGACAGAATCGGGGGATGCTCATCGTCCATGTCCATGTGCACGTCGTGCCCGACCAGGTGCCGGGCTTCCTGACCGCGACCCGGGCGAACGCCACCGCGTCGCTCGAGGAGCCGGGCGTGCTGCGGTTCGACGTGGTCGCCGACGTCGCCGACCCGGCGCACGTCGTGCTCGTCGAGGTGTACCGCGACGATGCGGGGGCTGCCGCCCATAAGGAGACTGCGCACTATGCGACCTGGCGCGACACCGTCGCCCCGATGATGGCAGTCCCGCGCACCTCGACGAAGTTCTCCGCAGTGTTCCCGGCCGAGGATGGCCGCTGGGCGACACCGGCCCCGTGAGCACGTCCTTCGACCTGTCCCTGCCGCCACGGATCTCCTTCGGCCCGGGCCGGGTCGCCGACCTCCCCGGCATCGTCGCGGGCCTCGGTTCCCGGGTGCTGGTCATCACCGGCGGGACCCCTGCCCGGGTGGAGCACCTGCTCGCGCCCCTGCGGGCGGGTGCCGATGCCCTGGACGTGGTCACAGTCGCCAGCGAGCCGACGGTGGACGACGCGCGGGCGGCAACGGCGAACGGACGGGCGCTGGGAGCCGACGTCGTCCTGGCGATCGGCGGCGGCAGCCCGATCGACCTGGCCAAGGCAGCCGCGATGCTCCTGTCCAACGGCGGGGACCCGATGGACTACATCGAGGTCGTCGGACGCGGGCAGCCGATCTTCCGGGCGCCGCTGCCGCTGGTTGCCGTCCCCACCACCTCGGGGACCGGCGCGGAGGTGACCGCCAACGCCGTGCTGGCCGTCCCGGAGCACGGGGTCAAGGCAAGCCTGCGCCACCCCCTGATGATCCCGAGCCACGCGATCATCGACCCGGAGCTGACCCTCGACTGCCCGCCGGCCGTGACTGCCGCCTCCGGGATGGACGCCCTCACCCAGTGCCTGGAGCCCTACGTCTCGGCCCGTGCCAACGCGATGACCGACAGCTGGGCGCGGATGGGCATGATGGCCGCCGGCCGCAGCCTGGTCGGCGCGTACGTGGACGGCACCGACCTCGCCGCTCGCACGGACATGTCCCTGTGCAGCCTGATGGGCGGGCTCTCGCTGGCCAACGCCAAGCTCGGCGCCGTCCACGGGTTCGCCGGCGTGATCGGGGGGATGACAGATGCGCCGCACGGCGCGATCTGCGCCGCCCTGCTCGGGCCCGTGTGCGCGGCCAACCTGGAACGGGCCGACGACCGCCTGACGGGGCGCTTCGCCACTATCGCCGCCTGCCTGACCGGGGTTCCGGACGCCGCACCTGACGACGGGCTGCACTGGATCGAGCACACCTGCGCCCTGTTCGAGATCCCGATGCTGTCGGCCTACGGACTGACCGCCAAGGACACGGACGAGGTGGTGAGCAAGGCCGCCCGAGCCAGCAGCATGCAGGGCAACCCGGTCGAGCTCACCCCCGAGGAACTGTCCGAGGTCTTCCGAGCTGCCCTGTAGCCGCCCCGGGTTGCGTTGCAGTTGCGACGTTCTCGCGTCCGAGGTGCAACGTGGATCCGTGTCGGGCGAAGCGAACGCAACGCAACCGCCACGGCAGTCGCGGGGCGGACCCGGCGAAGCTTGGCCGGGTAGGCTCGCCGGCGTGCAGGATCGCTATGGTTCCGACGTCCTCGCGACTGGGCGGCACCCGCGCGCGCCCCGGGTAGCTGACGTCGTGGGCGAGAACGATCTCGTCGTCGAGTGCGCGTCGAGCGGGTGGTGTGGCGCGATCGTCGGGTGGGAGAAGACGAGCGCCGGATGGTCGGTGGCTCTCGAGGACCGGCAAGGCAGCCGCCGGCTGTTCCCCGCCGAACAGGCCGCGTTCCTGCTCGAGGGCCGCACCGTGACCCTCACCCGACCCAGGAGCGCCGCCCCGACCCCGCCGAGTGCGCCGACGCGGACGGCCTCCGGCTCGATCGCCGCCCCGCGCAGCGCCGCCAAGGTCGCGCGCGCCTCGCGGATCTGGGTCGAGGGCACCCACGACGCCGAGCTGGTGGAGAAGGTGTGGGGCGCGGACCTGCGCGAGCTCGGGGTCGTCGTCGAGCCGATGGGCGGCATCGACGACCTCCCCATGTTGGTGTCCGACTTCGAGCCCGGCCCGCAGCGCCGGCTGGTGGTCCTCGTCGACCACCTGGTGCCCGGCACGAAGGAGACACGGATCGCCGCCGAGGTGACCCGACGGTGGGCGCCCCACGTCTGCGTGCTCGGACATCCGTACGTCGATGTCTGGCAGGCGGTCAGGCCCGCGGCAGTGGGGATCGACGAGTGGCCGACCATCCCGCGTGGTACGCCCTGGAAGACCGGCGTGTGCGCCGCACTGGGCTGGCCCGCCGACGAGCCCGCGGCCTGGCGACGCATCCTCGGATCGGTGCGGACCTACGCCGACCTCGACCCGGCGCTCCTGGCACGGGTGGAGCAGGCCATCGACCTCGTGACGGAACCCCAGGCGTGAGTCAGGGCACCATCGGTCGCCCGGAGACGAACCGGGTGGATGCCCGGCCCGTCGGTCGGCGGGCCGCCAGCAGATGGGTGGGTGAATTGTGGGCATATCTCGCGCATTCGTGGGCCGTCTGGGTCTAGCCTGCGACTCGGAACACCCTGTAGCAAAGGAGCGTCCAGGATGACCCAGCCCCCCGTCGACCCGGCTGAGGAGCCCCTCGGTGGAGCATTGACCCCGCCGCCGGAGGAGATGCCCGAGCCCGAACCGCCCACGTTCGAGGCACCCGCCCCGCCCGAAGCGCCCCCCGAGTTCGAGGCACCGCCTGCAGCGGCACCGCCGGCCTCCCAACCGCCGCCACCAGCTGCCGAGCCTCCGCCCGCCTACCAGCCCCCGCCGCCTCCAGCCGGGAGCTACCCACCCCCGCCCCCGCCGCCCCCGCCGGTAGCAGGGCCGGGGGCCTACCCGCCACCACCCCCGCCGGGTGCCTACCCGTCACCGCCACCCGCCCCGGGTGGGACTCCGATGGCGCCCCCGATCGGCTCCTACCCCCCGGCGTTCCCGCCCGGCCCAGGGGGCATGTACGGCGCTGCCGCGGGTCTGAAGCCCCACCGGGCGACGCTCGTGCTCGGCCTGGGCATCGTGGGCCTTCTGTGCTGCGGTCCGCTGGGGATCGTTGCCTACATCTTCGGCAAGAACGACCTCGCGGAGATGGACTCGGGGGTGATGGATCCCTCTGGCCGCGGGACGACCAACGTCGGGCGGATCCTCGGGATCGTCGCCATCGCGTTCCTGGTCCTCCAGTTGGTCTACCTGCTCTTCGCGCTGACCACAGGCGCTCTCACAAGCGGCTGAGACCGCCCACGACGAAGGGCCGGCGCCGGGGTGCGACCAGGTCAGTCCCCCCGCCCCGGCCCTTCGTGTGCGGGGGACAGCAGCTGCTGGCGTCCCTCGGCGCACCGCCGGCTCCCGGAGCCCACCGGGTACACCCGAGGCCCCCGATCGGTCAGGGAACCAACCGGCGCACGACGGCATCGGCCAGCAGCCGCCCCGACCGGGTCAGCCGGAACCGCCCCGCGACCACCTCGCCCAGGCCGTCGGACACGAGGACATCAACCTCTGCCTGTTGCCCCGCCGTGAGATCGGCCACCGGAAGTCCCTCGGCCATCCGGACCCGGAGCAGGATCTCCTCCACTGCCCGCGTGTCGTCGTCCAGAACCTCGCGCCCCACGGCCGGGGACTGCCCCGCGCGCAGCCGCTCGACGTAGGCCGCCGGGTGCTTGACGTTCCACCAGCGGGTTCCGGCCACGTGGCTGTGCGCCCCCGGCCCGACCCCCCACCAGTCGTCGCCGCGCCAATAGGCGACGTTGTGGCGACACTCCTGCCCCGGGAGCGCCCAGTTCGAGAGCTCGTACCAGGGCAGCCCAGCAGCCGACAACTCCTCATCAGCGAGGTCGTACATGTCGGCCATGAGGTCGTCGTCGGGCGCCTCGATGGACCCACGGCGGACCGCCGCGGCCAGGCGGGTCCCCGGCTCGACGATCAGGGCGTAGGCCGATATGTGCCCGACCTGGGCGGACAGAGCCGCGTCCACCGTCGACTGCCAGTCGGCCAGGGACTCCCCCGGAGTGCCGTAGATCAGGTCGAGGCTGATCCGCTCGAAGCCCGCGGCTCGGGCGTCGGCGACCGCCCGCAGCGCGCCACCCGGGGTGTGCGTGCGATCCAGGACCTCCAGCACGTGCGGCACCGCGCTCTGCATCCCGAAGGAGATCCGGGTGAAGCCCACCTCGCGCAACCGGGCCAGCGACGCTGGGTCGACCGAGTCAGGGTTGGCCTCGAGCGTCACCTCGGCTCCGGGCGCGAGGCCGAACTCGGCGTCGATCCGGTTCAGGACCGAGCCCAGGGCCTCCGGGGCCAGCAGAGTCGGGGTGCCCCCGCCGACGAACACGGTGCGCACCGGCACATCACGATCGCCCAGCACCCGACGGGCGAGGACCACCTCCTCGGCCAGGTGCTCGGCGAACGTGGTCCGATCGATACCGGCCGACCCAGCCAGCTCGGGGGCGGTGTAGGTGTTGAAGTCGCAGTAGCCGCACCGTGAGGCGCAGAACGGCACGTGAACGTAGAAGCTGAAGTCCCGGTCGCCCCACGCGCCGGCCGACTCCTCGGGCAGGGATCCGTCGAGGGGTGGGACCTCACCGGTCGGCTGGCTGGGCATGACCGTGATTGTCCCGCATGTGACCCGGGCACCGGCCCACACGGGTTAGCGTTGACCCATGGGGAGGTCGGGGATGACGAGGACGGTGCTGGCGATGTGCGCCGGCGTCCTCGTGCTGGGGGGGTGCGCCCAGGCGCAGCCCCAGGCCCGTCCCACGATCGGGTCCCCGTCGCCCACCCCCACGCAGACCACCGCGGCGTTCGACCGGTCCGCCCAGCTGGCCAAGGAATGGGACCTCACGGGCGCGCCGCTGCCCGCCGACTGGCCCGACATGCCCCTGCCGAGGGGCGCCGAGGTGGTCACCGCCTATGCGATCGGCTCACCGCCACGGCGCACCTGGACCGCGACCTTCACGACCGACAGCGGAACCGCCCTGGACATGGCCGGACCGGTCGTCGCGGCACTTCGGGAGCGCGAGTACGTCCCGATCGCCGAGTACGTGGGGGCCGCCGAGACCAATACGGGCCTCTACAGCTTCGCCGCACCGGCCTTCGCTGTCTACGTGGTCCTTGGCGAGGACGACGGCCAGCCGAACGTCGTCCTGACCGTCCGCGGCTCGACCGCGTCCGCCGGGACCGATGAGCTCAGCGTTCGACCCCCGACGGCTACTGGGGCACCGGCCAACGGGCAGTCGGCCACGCCGACGCCCACCGCGGGCGGCACCGAGAGCCCCGCGTCGGGGAAGGCCGGGACGACGACCCCCTCGGACAGCGCATCACCGGGCGGATAGCGCCCCGGGCCCCCGTTCAGGCGTACATCGCCTCGATCTGGTCGGCGAAGTGCTCCTCGACAACCTTGCGCTTGACCTTCAGGCTCGCGGTCAGCTCACCGCCCTCCTCGGAGAGGTCGCGGTCGAGGATCGTGAACTTCTTGATTGTCTCCCAGCGGTTGAGCTGGCTGTTGAGCGTGTCCATGTCCGCCTGGATCGCCGCCCGCACCTGGGGCGACTGCGACAGGGCCGCGAAGTCCCCGGAAAGCCCGGTGCTGGTGGCGAACTTCTCCAGGGCCTCTGGGTCGAGGGACACCAGGCCGGTGGCGTAGTTGCGGTTGTTGGCGTGCACCACGAGGTTCGACGCAAGCGTCGTGATCACCTTGAACTGCGCCGCGATCTGCCCCGGCGCGATGTACTTGCCGCCCGAGGTCTTGACCAGGTCCTTCTTCCGGTCGGTGATCTTGATGTAGCCGTTGGCGTCCATCACGCCGATGTCGCCGGTGGCCAGCCACCCGTCAGGCAGCAGCGCCTCAGCCGTGGCCTCCGGCAGGTTCCGGTAGCCCCGCATGATGTGCGGACCGCGCAGCAGGATCTCGCCGTCCTCGGCGATCATCGCCTCGGTGCCGGGGAAGGGCTGGCCCACCACCCCGAAAACCATGTCGTCCGGGCGCACGATGCATCCGGCCGCGGAGTTCTCCGTCAGCCCGTAGCCCTCGAGGACCGGCATGCCGGCCGCATCGAACCATCGCGCCACATCCCCGTTGAGCGCGGCCGAGCCGGACACCATCAGTCGCATGCGCCCGCCGGTGGCCTGCCTGATCTTGGAGAACACCAGCTTGTCGGCGAGTGCCATCTGGACACCGGCGAGCGGGCCGGCCGAGGTGCCGGCGCGCTGCTTGGCCTTGATGTCCGTCGCCGTGCTGAACGCCCAGTCGAAGATCTTGGCCTTTGCCCCGCCGCCCGCCTTCGCCTTGGCGTTGGCACCCGAGTAGATCTTCTCGAAGATCCGCGGCACGCCGCACATCAACGTCGGCTTGACCACCGGGAGGTTGACGATGATCTGGTCGATCCGCCCGTCGACGGCGGTCGCCAACCCGATCTGGTACTGCGCCGCGATGAGCAGCTTCCCGAACGAGTGCGCCAGTGGCAGCCACAAGTAGTGCATGTCATCCAGGTGCATGATGTCCAGGGCCTCGATGCTGGCGCCCTGGAACACCCAGTTGCCGTGCGTCAGCTCGACCCCCTTGGGCCGACCGGTGGTTCCTGAGGTGTAGATGATCGTGGACAGGGAGTCCGGCGTGATGCCGGCGACGCGATCCTGGATCAGCGCCGGATCCTTGGCGAGCGCCTGCGCACCGCGCTCACGCAGCTGCGCCCAACCGAGGACGAAGTCGCCATCGCCCTCGCCGTCGATCAGGATGATCGCGGACAGCTCAGGCAGCCGGTCACGCTGGTGCAGGGCCTTGTCCGCCTGCTTCTGGTCCTCGGCGACGAGCAGCCGCGCCCCGGAGTCAGCAACGATGTAGCCGAAGTCGTCCTCCCCGGTGCTGGGATAGAGCGTGGTGTTCGCCCCGCCGGCCAGCGTCACGGCACCGTCGGCCAGGATCCAGTCCAGGCGTGTGTTGCTGGCGATCGCGACACGGTCCTCCGGCTGCAGTCCCAGGGAGATCAGCCCGGCGGCCAGCGTCGTCATCTCGTCACCGGCCTCGCGCCAGGTCATCGCACCCCAGTCGCCGTCCGGCGTGGGGTAACGGTAGGCGAGCCGATCCGGGGTTGCGGCGACCCGGTCGAGGATCGAGTGCGCGAGGGTGGGTGCGTGGGCAGGGATCGGCGTGTCGAGCGAGCCGGCGATCTGGGCCATGGGTCCTCCGTGACGGTGGGATCGGCGAGTGCGTCGGGGTGTGACGGGCCAATGTGCCGACTCCATCGAGCGGAGTCAAACCCGGGGCCCGGCTACGGGGCTGTCTGGAGATTCGCGACGGCCCCCGCGGGACTCCCACGGGGGCCGTCGACGAAGGGCCTGCTAGGCGTACATCGCCTCGAGCTGGTCGGCGAAGTGCTCCTCGACAACCTTGCGCTTGACCTTCAGGCTGGCCGTGAGCTCGCCGTTCTCCTCGCTCAGGTCGCGGTCGAGGATCGTGAACTTCTTGATCGTCTCCCACTTGTTGAGCTGGCCGTTGAGGGTGTCGATGTTGGCCTGGATGGCCGCCCGGACCTCCGGGGCCTGCGACAGGGTCGCGAAGTCACCGGTCAGCCCGCTCTTGGCCGCGAACGCCTGCAACGCGTCGGGGTCCAGGGACACCAGGGCGGTGGCGTAGTTGCGGTTGTTCGCGTGCACCACGAGGTTCGAGGCCAGCGGCGAGATCACCTTGAACTGCGCGGCGATCAGGCCCGGGGCTATGTACTTGCCTCCCGACGTCTTGACCAGGTCCTTCTTGCGGTCGGTGATCTTCAGATGCCCCTTCTCGTCGAGGACACCGATGTCACCGGTGGCCAGCCAGCCGTCGGGCAGCAGCGTCTCGGCGTTGACCTCGGGCAGGTTGCGGTAGCCACGCATGATGTGCGGACCGCGCAGCAGGACCTCGCCGTCCTCGGCGATCATCACCTCGGTGCCGGGCAGCGGCGAGCCGACCTTGCCGAACACGATGTCGTCCGGGCGTACGAGGCACGCGGCCGCGGTGTTCTCGGTCAGGCCGTAGCCCTCGAGGATCGGCATGCCGGCTGCGTCGAACCAGCGGGCGACGTCACCGTTGAGGGCCGCTGAGCCGGAGCAGAAGATGCGGATCCGCCCGCCGGTCAGCTCCCGGATCTTGGAGAAGACGAGCTTGTCCGCGATTCCCATCTTGATCCCGGCGAACGGGCCGGCCGACTGGCCGGCACGCTGCTTGGCCTTGACGTCTGCCGACGTGCTGAACGCCCACTCGAAGATCTTGGCCTTCGCACCGCCACCGGCCTTGGCCTTGGCGTTCGCACCCTGATAGATCTTCTCGAAGATGCGCGGGACGCCAGCCATCACGGTCGGCTGGACCTTCGGCAGGTTCGCGACGATGTTCGGCACCCGGCCGTCCGTGGCCGTCATGAAGCCGATCTGGTACTGCGCCGAGATCAGCACCTTGCCGAACACGTGCGACAGCGGCAGCCACAGGAAGTGCACGTCGTCGGGCTCGAAGACGTGCATCGCCTCAATGCTCGCCCCCTCGAACACCCAGCAGCGGTGCGGCAGTTCGACGCCCTTGGGGCGGCCGGTGGTTCCTGAGGTGTAGATCATGGTGGCCAGCGACTCGGACGTGAGCTGGGCGACCCGCTCCTCGATCACCTTGGGGTTCTCGGTGAGCTTCGCCACGCCCATCTCGCGAAGCTGGTTCCAGCTGATCACGAAGTCGCCGTCGCCCTCGCCGTCGATGAGGATGATCTTGGTGAGCTCGGGCACCTGGTCACGCTGGTGCAGGGCCTTGTCGGCCTGCTTCTGGTCCTCGGCGATGAGGTACTTCGACCCGGAGTCGCTGACGATGTAGCCGAAGTCGTCATCGCCCGTGCTCGGATAGATGGTGGTGTTGGCACCACCGGCGAGCATCACCGCGCCATCGGCAAAGATCCACTCAGTGCGGGTGTTGCAGGCGATCGCGACCCGGTCCTCCACCTCGAGGCCCAGGGCGATCAGCCCGGCCCCGAGCTTCATCATCTCGTCGCCTGCCTCACCCCAGGTGTACTTCACGTCCCAGGCGTCGTTCGGGCCCGGGGAGGTGAAGGCCAGCTTGTCCGGAGTCACGGCGACCCGGTCGAGGATGCTCCGGGAGAGCGTTTCGGGGTGGGGCGGGAGGGGCGTGCTCAGGGATCCGGCGGTGGTGGGCATTCAGGAGCCTCCAGTGGCAGTGGTGGACGTCAGTTCACGTGGAAGTGTGACGTACGTAACTCTGCCGACATCAGGCGCCCCCGGTCAAGCCGGCCGGCGGCGAAAGCCCGATGGCACGGCTCAATCCACCGCGACCCCCTGGTCGCCCGCTGTCTCATCCCCTGAGTGGTGAGCGCAACCCGGCGGGATTCGGCGGATGGAACCCACCCTCAGGAACGCCCCTGCTCGTCATCGATCCCGCCGACGACCCAGGGCGCTCGCGTCCCTGCTACTTCTTGGCGCCCTGTTCGCCCTCGGTGTTGAGCGCGGCGATGAAGGCCTCCTGCGGGATCTCGACCCGACCGACCATCTTCATCCGCTTCTTGCCCTCCTTCTGCTTCTCCAGCAGCTTGCGCTTGCGGGTGATGTCACCGCCGTAGCACTTGGCCAGGACGTCCTTGCGCATCGCGCGCACGCTCTCCCGGGCGATGATCCGCGAGCCGATCGCCGCCTGGATCGGGACCTCGAACTGCTGCCGTGGGATCAGGGTCTTGAGCTTGGCGGCCATGGCCACGCCATAGGCGTAGGACTTGTCGCGGTGCACGATCGCGCTGAAGGCGTCCACGGGCTCGCCGTGGAGCAGGATGTCGACCTTCACCAGGTCGGCCGCCTGCTCGCCGGTCGTCTCGTAGTCCAGCGAGGCGTACCCGCGGGTGCGCGACTTCAGCGCGTCGAAGAAGTCGAAGACGATCTCGGCCAGCGGCAGCGTGTAGCGCAGCTCGACGCGGGTGTCGGACAGGTAGTCCATTCCCAGCAGGTTGCCGCGGCGGTTCTGGCAGAGCTCCATGATGGCGCCCACGTAGTCGGTGGGGCTCAGGATCGTGGCCCTCACGACGGGCTCGCGGACCTCGGCGACCTTGCCGTTCGGGTACTCCGAGGGGTTGGTGACCTCGATGCTGCGGCCGTCGTCGAGGGTGACCTGGTAGATCACGTTCGGGGCGGTCGAGATCAGGTCGAGGTTGAACTCCCGCTCGAGGCGCTCGCGGACTATCTCCAGGTGGAGCAGCCCGAGGAAGCCGCAGCGGAACCCGAACCCGAGGGCCCCGGATGTCTCGGGCTCGTAGACCAGGGCGGCGTCGTTGAGCTTGAGCTTGTCCAGGGCATCGCGCAGCTCCGGGTAGTCCGAGCCGTCGATCGGGTACAGGCCGGAGAACACCATCGGCTTGGGGTCGCGGTAGCCGCCGAGGGGGACGGTCGCGCCCGCCTTGCTCGCCGCGGTGACGGTGTCACCGACGCGACTCTGGCGCACGTCCTTCACGCCGGTGATCAGGTAGCCGACTTCCCCGGCCGCGATCGCCGACGACGGCACCGGATCCGGGGAGATCACGCCCACCTCGAGCATCTCGTGCTGGGCGCCGGTCGACATCATGACGATCCGCTCCCGGGTCGAGAGCTTGCCGTCGATCACCCGGACGTAGGTGATCACGCCACGGTAGGAGTCGTACACCGAGTCGAAGATCAGGGCGCGGGCCGGCGCATCCGGGTCACCGGCCGGAGCCGGCACCAGGCGGACGACCTCGTCGAGCAGCTCGCGCACACCCTTGCCGGTCTTCGCGCTGACCTGCAGGACGTCGGCCGGATCGCAGCCGATGATGTGCGCCAGCTCGGCGGCGTAGCGCTCGGGCTGGGCCGCGGGCAGGTCGATCTTGTTCAGCACCGGGATGATCGCCAGGTCGTTCTCCAGCGCCAGGTACAGGTTTGCCAGGGTCTGGGCCTCGATGCCCTGGGCGGCGTCGACGAGCAGGATCGCGCCCTCACAGGCCGCCAGGCTGCGCGACACCTCGTAGGTGAAGTCGACGTGCCCCGGGGTGTCGATCAGGTTCAGGACGTAGTCGATTCCGTCCGAGGCGACGTAGGGCAGGCGCACGGCCTGGCTCTTGATCGTGATGCCGCGCTCGCGCTCGATGTCCATCCGGTCCAGGTACTGCGCGCGCATGTCGCGCGCGTCGACGACGCCGGTGATCTGCAGCATCCTGTCGGCCAGCGTCGACTTGCCGTGGTCGATGTGGGCGATGATGCAGAAGTTGCGGATGATGGACTCATCCGTTGATCCGGGGGCTGGCGGCACGAGGGATATGGTCCCACAGGTTCGCCGGACCCCGGGCTACGTGTGCTTGCCCTCGGGGGTCTCGATCGCGTCGACGACGAGCCGTGGCGATCTGGTCGGCGACGCTGTCGACCTGGGCGGCGAAGTCGTCGTCGACGACGTCCGGGCTCTGCTCGTCGGCCACGCCGGGGACGAACGGCTCAGCCGGCTCCCGGGCGTCGTGGACATGCCGGTGGGCCGCGTCGGCGGGGACATCGATCGCATCGACAACCTCAGCGGCGAACTCGTCGGCAGCCTCGTCGACCTCGTGGGCGAACTCCTCATCCACGACGTCCGGGCTCTGCACGTCGGCCATACCGGGCATGAACTCGGGCGACACGTGTGCCGCGGGCGGCAGGGGGCGCACCCCACTCGTCCTCGCCTGTCAGGTGCGCCTGCGCCGCTGCCTGGCGACGCTTCCAGACCAGGAATCCGCCACCCGCGGCCACGAGGGCGACTGCGCCGATGATCAGGGGCTTCCTCGACGAGCGACGCAGCGAGGCCGCTGCCTGCTCGGCAGAGAGCACCGCCTGCTCGGACTGCTCCTTGGCCACAGCGACGGCCTCGGTGGCGCGGATGCTGGCATCCTCGGCGGCATGCGCGGCCCGCTCGATGAGCGAGGTGGCGCTCTCGCTGCCAGCTTCGATGACGGCCTTCAGATCCATGACCCACCTCCGTGATGGCGCCGCGGCGACCGGGCGCGGTAGTCCCACCACAGTATCCCCAGCGGTGCTGGTGACGCTGGGTCGAGGAGCCCGTGAACCTGGAGGGGTCCCACGTCCACAACCGCCCCGCTGCGAACATAGCGAAGCGCCACCCGCAAGTGCGGATGGCGCTCTGCGTGCTGGTCGGGACGAACCCGGCCGGACTACGACAGGCTTGCGGCCTGCTTCTGGATGGCCGACTTGCGGTTGGCGGCCTGGTTCTTGTGGATGACGCCCTTGCTGGCGGCCTTGTCGAGCTGGCGGGCCGCGGTGCGGGCGTACTCCTGGGCCTTCTCGACGTCGCCGGCCTGGGCAGCCTCGCGGAACCGGCGGACCGAGGTCTTCAGGCTGGAGGTGACGGCCTTGTTGCGCTGGCGCGCCTTCTCGTTGGTCTTGATCCGCTTGAGCTGCGACTTGATGTTCGCCACGTGGTGAGCCTTCGTCTTCCTGGTCCGGGGGCCGCGATCGACCCAGGTGGGGCCCTTCGCGCGGTCTGTGGCCGCCGTGAGCCGGCGGGCAGACAATCAGGATACCGGACGACCCCCACTGCTGGCCAAATCCTGCGCTAGCGGCTGTCAGGACCGCCGCGGGAACGGGCCGCCGGGCGCTCCTGGAGACCGACCGTGTCGATGACGAACGCCTCGAGCGCCCTGACCTTCTGGGCGGGCTCCAGGCTCTCCCCCGGCCGCAGTCCGCCCTTCATCTGGGCGTCGACGCTCGCCAGGGCCTTCACGGCCTCGGCCAGCTGAGCGGGCTCCCAGCTGGCCGCGGCGGAACGCAGCACCCGCACCTTGAATGGGGGGACGCCTGCCAGCCGGGCGACGTCACCCTCGGACATCCCGCGGGGCGCGCCGGCGACCTTGACCATGGCCCGCAACCCTGCTGCCAGGGACCCCACTGCACCAGCGCCGGAGATCGTCTGGCTGACCAGGCCCCACCGCAGCCGCTGCAGGGCCAGGAGTGCCCTGCCCTCCCAGACCGCATCGGCCAGCTGGAACCCACTGACCTCGGCGACGCCGGCGAACGTGGCGGTCACCTCGGCGGCGTCGATGGGGTCCTCGGCGCTGTCAGCGAAGAGCTGCTCGAGGGCACCCACCAGCAGCGCGACATCGGCCCCGAGGGCCATCACCAGTGCGTCGACCCCGTCGGAGGTGATCCGCCGCCCGGCGCGTCGGGCCTCCTGCTCGAGCAGCTCGCGGGTGGGACGCCCTGCCTTGACCTTCGCGCACGGGATCTCGACGAGCCCGCCGGGCACCTTCAGCGCCTTGAGCTCCTCGAGGGCCTTCTTGTTGCGCTCCCCGGAGTGCAGGGCCACGACCCATGTGTCGGCGGGAAGGTCCAGTGCGCCGGCCCGCAGGGCGCCCATGAGCTGCTCCGAGGCATCGGCCAGCCCTGAGACCACCACGACGGCCGCACCTCCGAACAGCGAGGGGGACAGCGCCGTGAGCAGGTCGCCCTCTGCCCCGGGCGCCTGGGCGTCGACATCGCGGCGCTCGACCTCGGGGTCGATCGAACGGGCCAGGCCGACCACGCGCGCGACTGCCCTGCTGAGCAGGAACGGCTCGGCGCCGGTCAGCAGGGTCAGCGCCGCCGGCGGTGCCGGCGCCGGGGAGGGACTCACGGGTGGGTTCATCGGCGCCAGCATCCCACGTCGGTGTGACAGCGACGCGAAGCGCGCCCGCGATCATCGCCGCGTGACCAGCGCGAGTCCGCCGGGAACCGGGAGCACGGCGAGGTCGCCCTGCTCATCCGTGCGCCCGACCCGGGCCCCCGCCTCGCGGTACTGCAGGAGCGTTGACTGGCTTGGGTGCGCGTAGTCGTTGTCCCGGCCGACGCCGATCAGGGCGATCAGCGCCCCGGACCACCGGGCGAACTGCGGCACCTGGTAGCGAGACCCGTGGTGGGGCACCTTGACGACGTGGGCCCCCGGCGCCGGCCCGGCCATCAGCACCGACTGCGCCTCCGGCTCGATGTCCCCGGTGAGCAGGGCGCGGATGGTCCCGCCGGCCGAGGGCACCCGGGCAAGGGCAACCACGCTGCCATTGTTCGCCGGCGACTGGTCCATGCGGCGCGCCGGCCAGAGGATGTCCAGCGCGACCCCCGACACGTCGATCCGGTCCCCGGCACGCACGGAGCGCAGCGGCACGCCGGCCGCGCGGGCCCCGTCCACCACCTCCGAGGCCCCCTCGGCCGGCTCCGGGACGGGCGTGGTCAGGACGACCGACACAGGCCACCTCCCGAGGACTGCGGCGAGGCCGTCGATGTGGTCGGCGTGGAAGTGCGTGACCAGGACCGCCAGCTTCTTCACACCGGCATCGCGCAGGCAGCCGGTGATGCGGTCGGGATCGGGGCCGGCGTCGACAAGCAGCGCCTCGTCGGCGCCGGGTGCGCGGATCAGCAGCCCGTCACCCTGGCCCACGTCGCACGCCAGGACCGCCCAGTCCGGCGGCGGCCAGCGCCCGTCGCGGCTCTGGTTGAGCACCAGCCCCAGCGCGAGCGACACGACGAGCGCCAACCGGATCCGCCGGTCCCGCCACGGTCGCCATCCCCTGGCGGCACCGGTGGCGACGAGCGCCAGGACCCCTGCGCTGCCCAGCGCCCCGACCAGTCCTTCGGGAACGTCGACCACCCCGAACGGCAGACCCGCGGAGGTCCTGGCCACCCAGGCGATCGCCGCCGTGGCCGGTGACGCGATGGTCGCCAGGACCGCCGCGGGGGTGGATGCCACCGGGGCGACCAGGGCCGCCGCCAGCCCGAGGACGGTGGCGAACGGGACCAACGGGGTCACCAGCACGTTCGCGGGCAGGGCCACCAGGCTCGCCCCGTTGCCCATGAGGATCGCGAGGGGAAGCGTGGCCAGATGGGCGGCCGCGGCGACGGCCAGTGCTGCGCGGACCGGCTCCGGCATCCACGCGCTGATGGGCCACGTGCCGAGCCGGGCGGCGATCGGCGGCCCGACGACCAGCAACCCTGCCGTCGCGGCGAACGACAGCGCGAATCCCAGGGACAGGGCGAACTGCGGCAGCACGAGCAGGAGGACCAGCGCTGAGGCGAGCAGGGCCGGCGGACCGCGTCGACGACCACCCGCCGAGAGTGCCACCAGCGCGACCACCCCCATGGCAGCAGCCCGCAGGACGCTGGGCTGGGGCCTGACCAGCATCACGTAGGCCGACAGCACCACCAGGCAGGTGCCCACGCGCACGCGCCATCCGAGCCCCAGTCCGGCGACCGCAGCCATCGCGATGGCGACCACGAGCGAGGTGTTGGACCCGCTGACAGCGGTGAGGTGGGCCAGGCCCGCACGAACCATCGCCGCGTCGAGGTCCGGCGGCAGCGTGGACTCGTCGCCGACGGCCAGCCCGAGCAGCAGGGCGCCAGCATCGGCCGGCAGCCCCGCGCACGCCTGCCGGAACGCGTCCCGGACCCGCGTCGTGGCCCGAGCAACCGGTCCCGGCGGTGACCGGACGTGCACCTCGCCGAGCACCCGCAGGGTCAGGGAGTGCACCTCCGGGGAGAACGACTGCTGGGCGCGACCGGACAACGAGATCCGCGATCCGTAGCGCAGCCCCCGCACCTCGTCGCCGCGCAGGAGGGCAGGAACGCGCACTGAGTAGGTCCGCCCGCGCACGACGATGCCGCTGAGCCGCGCGGTCACCGACCAGCTCGCAGCCATCGGACGGCCGCCGTCACTCGCGGGGAGGTGGACCCGGGGATCGCCGGTGACGGTTGCCTCAACCCGGACGGCGGCGCCCTGGGCAGCAGCGTGTGCCAGGAGGGGCGGATGCAGCCGCGCGACGTGCAGCGCCCCCATCGCGACGCCGACCCCCAGCCCGCAGACGCCGAGGAGCAGCGCGATCGTCCGCACTGCCGGGGTGCGGGGACCGGATCCTGGCGGGCCCACTCGCTGGTCGATCCCCCGCGATCCCCTCCAGAGCGCCAGCCGTGGCTCAACCAGGAGGGCCGCGCGCACCAGACCCCCGAGGACCAGGACCAGCGCACCCACCCCCCACACGGCGGGTCGCGCAGGCCTGGCGAGCAGGAGCACCGCCTCCCCGATCCACAGGGCACCGACGAAGGGGGCGAGTCTCAGGTCCGGACCTGCGGGCTCGGCGGGCACCTGCGGTCCGACTGGATCTGCACCGCTCACGGCCACTGCTGGCCGGTCAGACCCGGACAAGGGGACGCAGGTCCGCGAGGGTCTTGGGGCCGATCCCGGGGACCTCGGCCAGTTCGTCGACCACGCTGAACCGCTTGTGCGTCGACCGCCACGCGAGGATCTTGGCGGCGGTGACGGGGCCGATCCCGGGGAGGGCATCGAGCTGCTCGGCTGTGGCGGAGTTGAGGTCAAGTGGTCCGGCGGACCCGCCCGCGTGTCCGGGTGCACCGCCGGCCACCACGGCCTCCTGCCCACCGATCTCGATGCGCTCCCCGTCTGTGAGCACGCGGGCGAGGTTCGTCCCACCCAGCTTGCCTCCTCGCCGCAACCCGCCGGCTGCCCGGACCGCGTCAATGACCCGAGAGCCCGAGGGCAGCCGGACGACGCCGGGCTCTCGGACCTCCCCCACCACGTGGACCATCACCGGCGGCGACGGCGAGGCCGGCGCTTCCGGGAACGGGTCGGCGAAGGGACCCCCGGAGGCCGTCACCCGGGGCGTGGCCACGGACTGCGGCTGCTGCTCCCTCGGCCACGACGTGACCAGGATGGCCGCACCACCGATCGCCACGATCACGACGAGCAGTACCACGAGCCGGACCCACATGCCCGCCACCGGCCACCCCAGAGGCCCATCATCGGGCGCATCCGCTCGGTCAGCAGCCGGCCAGTGGGCATCCGGCCCGTCGGCAGCAGGTCCGACTCGGCGCTCGCCATCGGCCGACAGCTGCGTCTGCTCCTCGTCGAGTCCGAGGCCGGCAGACCCCTGCGATCCCTGGCCATCGAGCCCGCAGTCGGCCGCCCATGCCCACTCCTCGCCGCCTCCATCGCTGTCGGCCGCCTCCCCGTCCTCCGGCCAGCGCGGCGCAGGGGGTTCCGCGCGTCCGGGCACGCCACCGGCACCGATCACACGCGGCGTCCCAGGGGTGACGAACCCGCCCTGCCAGCGCATGGCGATGAGTCGCAGGCGGGCGAGGACGAGGTCCTGGGTACGGCTCACGCCAGCGACGCTAGGTCCCAGGTGACCGATCCGGAACCCGTCGGGTCAGGATCTGTGGACAGCCGCAGTGGCGCATCCCTCGGCGACGAACCGACGGATCGAGACACCAATCGCCGATCTCCATGCACGGCGTTGCGCCTGGAGGCCAGGCAACCTGAACGGGTCACCCTTGACGAGTGGAACCGGGCACCCGCGGGCGACCGCCGGCCGCGTGCGGTCAGGCCGGAACCGGCTCCTGCGACGCGGCCGACCCGGATTCGCGCAGGGTGGCCACGAACGACTTGATGTTCCTGCGGTGGCGGTAGACGACCAGCCCGGACATCCCCGCGGCGAAGCCGACCCCGGCCCAACCCCGCCAGATGACGAACGACGTCGGCAGGAGCGCCGCGGACCCCACCACCGAGCCGATGCCGACCTGCCGGGTCAGGCCCACGGTGGTCCCGAAGCTGACGAGCACGGGGATCGCCCACAGCGGCTCGATCGCGAGGATCGCCCCCAGCGAGGTCGCCACGCCCTTGCCGCCCCTGCCCTTGAGCAGCGGCGAGGTGACGTGTCCGAGCACTGCGGCAATGCCGGCGACCTCGCCGCACGGCTCGCCGTACTGGTTGAAGAACATGACAGGGGCGAACCCCTTGGCGACATCCAGCGCACCGACCAGAACCCCGACCGGAACGCCCATCGCCCGTGCCGCGTTCGTGGCGCCCGGGTTGCCCGAGCCGCTGCCCCGCAGGTCCACGCCGCGCAACCGCGCCGCAGCCGCAGCCGGGCTCAGGGAGCCCAACGCGTAGCTGGCGGCGCCCGCCACCAGCAGCGCCCCCCAGTTCACGTCGCCCATCACCGGCCAGGTCATGTCACTCATGCGGGCAGACCGCCACAGAGACGGTGCCCAGGCCCACATGGGCGCTGATCACGGCCCCGACCTCGACCACGTGGACGTCGGCCGCCGGGAGCGCGTCGCGCAGGGCGCCGGCGAGGTCCTCGGCACGCTCGGGGGCCGCACAGTGCTGGACCACGACATCGGCTGGGCTCGAGCCCGCGTACTCGCAGGCGATCTCCGCCATACGGGCGATCGCCCGGCCCATCGTCCGCTGCTTCTCCAGCGGCGAGATGGTCCCGTCGGCGATCTGCAGGATCGGCTTGACCATCAGGGCGTTGCCGAGCAGCGCCTGGGCGGCACCGATCCGACCGCCACGGCGCAACTGGTCGAGGCTGTCCACGACGATCCACGTACGGGAGGCCGCCGCCCGGCGTGTGGCAGCTGCTGCTGCCTCCTCCGCACTCCCGCCGGCGGCGACGACCTGGGCCGCGGACCGTGCCGCGAAGCCCAGGGCGGTCCCGACGGTGCGCGAGTCCACGACCATCACCGGCACGCTCGCCTCACGTGCGGCATTCCGCGCCGCGTCGTAGGTGCCGGACATGTCCCCGGACAGGTGCACGCTGACGATGTGGTCGTAGCCCTGTGCGGCCAGGCGCGCGTACTCCGCGGCGAACCGGGCCGGCGCGGGTCTGGAGGTGGACACCGCCGCCTTGCGCCGCAGCGCGTCGGCCACCTCCGCGACGGTGATCTCGGTGCCCTCGTCGTAGGAGGTCCCCTCGAGGATGATCGCCACCGGGACGATGGTCAGCCCCGGCGGGGTCAGCGCCTCGGTGAGGTAGCCGGTCGAGTCGGAGACGATCGCCACGTTCATGGGCGCTCAGGCTACGCGCTGAAGGGCCCGAGCGTCGGTGTGAACGGAACGGACCATCCAATGGTCGATTCCGTTCACACCGCCTCCGGGGTCAGCCGGGAACGACGTTGACGAGCTTGGGGGCGCGCACGATCACCGCACGGGGCTCCCGATCGCCGACCGCGGCGACCACCGCGGGGGTGGCCAGCGCCAGTGACCGCAGCTCCGCCTCGGTGATGTCCGGGGACACCTCGAGGCGCTCGCGCACCTTCCCGGCGATCTGCACGACGCAGGTCACCGACTCCTGGACCAGGAGTTCCGGGTCGACGGTCGGCCACCCTGCGAGGGCCACGCACGGCTCGTGGCCGAGCCGGTCCCACATCTCCTCGGCGGTGTACGGAGCGACCAGGGACAGCATGATCGCGACGGCCTCGGCCGCCTCGCGGACGGCCGGGTCGGCCGGACCGACCCCGGAGTCGATGGCCTTGCGGGCGGCGTTGACCAGCTCCATCGTCCTGGCGACGGCCACGTTGAACCGGTAGGTCTCCACGGCCAGACCAGCGTCGTGCACCGACCGGTGGGTGATCCGTCGCAGGGCCAGGTCCCCGCCTGCCGGGTCCGTGCCCGGGGCGCTGGTGACGTCACCGGCCAGCCGCCAGGCGCGGGCCAGGAACTTCTTCGAGCCACCCGGCGAGACGTCGGCCCAGTCGATGTCGTCCTCCGGCGGCCCGGCGAACACCATCGTCAGGCGCACCGCGTCCACGCCGTGGACAGCCAGCTCGTCGGACAGGCGCACCAGGTTCCCGCGGGACTTGCTCATCGCCGAGCCGTCCATCTGGACCATGCCCTGGTTGAGCAGCCGGGTGAACGGCTCCACCGCGTCGAGCATCCCCATGTCGTGGATGACCTTGGTGAAGAACCGCGCGTACAGCAGGTGCAGGATCGCGTGGGTGACTCCTCCCACGTACTGGTCGATCGGCAGCCATGCGTTGGCCACGGCCGGGTCGAAGGGACCGTCGGACTTCGCCGGGTCCAGGTAGCGCAGGAAGTACCAGGAGGAGTCGACGAACGTGTCCATGGTGTCGGGGTCGCGGCGCGCCGGGCCGCCGCACCGCGGGCAGTCCACGATCGACCACTCGTCCAGCGCCCCCAGCGGCGAGGCGCCCTTGGGCTTGAGGTCCAGGCCGGTCGCGTCGGGCAGCTCCACCGGCAGCTGGTCCTCGGGGACCGGGACCTCGCCGCAACCCGGGCAGTGGATGATCGGGATGGGCGTGCCCCAGAAGCGCTGGCGGCTGATCAGCCAGTCGCGCAGGCGGTAGTTGACCGCGGACCTCCCGCGACCCTCCTCGTCGAGCCACCTGATCATCCGGGCGATCGCAGCATCCTTGTCCAGCCCGTCCAGCGGCCCGGAGTTGACGTGCGCACCGTCGTCGGCCGTGGCCACGCCGGTCTGCAGCGGGTCGGCGTCGGACTCCACGACGACCCGGACCGGCAGGTTGAATGTGCGGGCGAAGTCCAGGTCGCGCTGGTCGTGCGCGGGGACAGCCATGATCGCGCCGGTTCCGTAGTCGGCCAGGACGTAGTCGGCAGCGTAGATCGGCAGCCGCTCGTCGTTGACCGGGTTGATCGCGTACCGGTTGAGGAACACGCCGGTCTTGGGCCGATCGCTGGCCATCCGGTCGATGTCGGTCTCGCGCTTGGTCGCCACCAGGTACTCAGCGAACTCGGCCTCGGCCTCGGTGCCGGCCGCCAGCTCCGAAGCCAGGTCGGAGTCGGCGGCCACCACGAAGAACGTCGCACCGAACAGCGTGTCCGGCCGGGTTGTGTAGACGGTCACGGGCTCGTCGCGACCCTCGATGACGAACTGCACCTCGGCGCCGGTGGAGCGCCCGATCCAGTTGCGCTGCATGTGCAGGACCTTGTCCGGCCACTGCCCCTCGAGCAGGCTCATGTCGTCGAGCAACCGGTCGGCGTAGTCGGTGATCTTCAGGTACCACTGGGTGAGCTTCTTCTTGGTCACCTGGGTGTCGCAGCGCTCGCACAGGCCACCGACCACCTGCTCGTTGGCCAGCACCGTCTGGCAGGACGGGCACCAGTTGACCGCGCTGTCCTTGCGGTAGGCCAGGCCGCGGGAGAACATCTTCAGGAAGAACCACTGGTTCCACCTGTAGAACTCGGGGTCGCAGGTGTTGAGCACCCGGTCCCAGTCGAACGAGCAGCCGTACCGGCGCATCGACTCCTTCTGGGTGGCGATGTTCTCGTAGGTCCAGGCACGCGGGTCGGCACTGTTCTTGATGGCGGCATTCTCGGCCGGCAGGCCGAAGGCGTCCCAGCCGATCGGGTGCATCACGTTGTAGCCCTGCTGCACCCAGTAGCGCGCCAGCACGTCACCGAGGGCGTAGGCCTCGGCATGACCCATGTGCAGGTCGCCCGACGGGTAGGGGAACATGTCGAGCACGTACTTGCGCGGGCGCTGGTCGTCGGGGCGGCCGGATCGGAACGGCGCAAGGCGGTCCCAGACCTCCAGCCACTTGTCCTGCAGGGCGGTGGGGTCGTACCCCTCACGGGTCTCGGCGATCTCCGACGGGCTGGTGCTCATGGGGCACAAGGGTAGTCGCTGGGCACGGTGCCCACGCCCGGGTCCGGCGGTGCCCAGCCGTTCGGCCCGAGCCTGCTGGGCACCGGCCGGCCGGCGGCACCTGGCGCAGCGAACAGACCGCGCCTACGCGGCCATCCCGGCTGACCCCTGCGCGTTGGGCGCCACATAGGGCGGGCAACGCGCAGGGCGCGGGCGAAGTGGCGCGCGCCGCGCGGAATCGTGCGGGCCAGCGAGGCGCAGCGGGGGTGATCGGTGCGCAGACTGCCCGTGCATCCCGGTGGACTCACCTGCGCCGAGCCACGACACTGGCACCTCGGTCGGGCGCGCCCGATCGCCAGACGAGGAGGCATCATGACGCAGGCAGGCACCAAGGACGACCCCTGGCAGCTGACCACCGCGCCGGGAACCTCGCAGTACACGATGTACGCGGACTCCGAGTCCGATCCGCCGCTGCTCGTCTGCCAGGTCGGATCCACCCGCCTTACCTACCTGCTGTCCGCGATCGAGGACCTCCGCGCGATGCTCGTCGCCCACGGCGACTGGATGCCGCTGGGAGCCGCGGACGAGAACAAGCCCGCCGCCGAGGGCAGCATCGAGGCGTGGGGCCGATCACCCGACAACCCGGTCGGCGGCTGGTACGGCCAGCGCAAGGGCTACCGCGGCCGGTTCGGCATGTACCTGCCCCCGCTGCTGGAGCACCTCGGCCACATCGAGCTCGAGCACAACCCCCGCAACAACCGGGCCCGCGCTCTCTGAGCTGCCGTGCGCCATTTGCCGCCTATCGCGGACCTCACGACCATGCATGCCCGTCCCGTGCGTCAACTGCCGCGAATGGACACGAAATCGGCCTCGAAACCCGGAAATTGAGGCACGCGCGGGCTCCACGTGACTCCGGGCAACATCTAACGCGGCAAACGGCACACGGCGAAGGGCAGACTCGCGCCCGAACAGCATCCGGGCGCGATCCCCATGGCCGAAACCGATTTCCGATCGGGTGCGGACCTCAGGTATCCTTCCGGGGTATTCGGGGCTGTGGCGCAGCTGGTAGCGCACCTGCATGGCATGCAGGGGGTCAGGGGTTCGAGTCCCCTCAGCTCCACAAATGAGCGAGAAGCCTCCCGGTGTTCCGGGGGGCTTCTCTCTCATTGTGCGGGCTCCGGCGGTGGGGACTCGGGAGGAGCGGCCGTCCTGCGGCCGCGACGGACCCGCTCAGTTCCACATGAGCCGGACACCCGAGCGCTTCCGGGGGTCCTTCGACTCGCCTGAGACCTCAGGCGTCGTCGGCGCCCAGGGCGGGCTCCGGGGCCGCGGCCGCGTTGTACTCCTCGAGGCGCCACCTGGTCACGGGTTCGCCGCCGGGCTCGGCCGGGAGCGTGAGCTGGCTCAGGACGCTCCAGGCGCAGTTGCTGATCACACCCAGGGCCGTCCACTGCTCCGGGGCCAGGCCCAGCAGCCCGCCGATCGCACCGCGGATCGACCCGCCGTGGCTGACCACGACGAGCGTCCCGCCCGAGGGGAGCACCGCGACCTGCCGGTCGACGGCCGCGACGACGCGGCTGACGACCTCGCTGCGCACCTCACCGCCGGGGGGGCGGACGTCGTGCCCGGCGACCCAGGCGAGGAAGAGATCGCGGTCCTGCTCGATGATCTCGTCACGGGTCAGGCCCTGCCACCGGCCGCCGTTGGTCTCCCGGAGGCCGGCATCCGCGACCACGTCCAGGCCGGTCAGGTCGGCCAGGACGCGTGCCGTGGTGGCTGCCCGGTCCAGGTCGCTGGAGACGATGGCCGTCGGCCCCATCCGGGCCAGCGCCGGGGCGGCGGCGGCCGCCTGGCCGAGGCCAACCTCGTCGAGGGGGACGTCGGTCGCCCCCTGGAACCGGTTCTGCAGGTTCCACGCCGTGCGCCCATGGCGCCAGAAGACCACCCGCCGCCGTGGCGCGGCGTTCCAGCCGCCGCTCATGGGGTGGCCGAGCGGGGCCGGTTGACCTCCTCGGGGAGCTCGATGATCGGGCAGTCGCGCCAGAGCCGCTCGAGGGCGTAGTGGAACCGCTCCTCGGCCTGCTGGACGTGCACCACGATGTCGTTGTAGTCCAGCAGGACCCAGCGGCCCTCCGCCTCGCCCTCGCGCCGCAACGGCTTGACACCCTGCTTGAGCAACGCCTCCTCGATGCCGTCCACGACGGCACGCACGGCGCGGTCGTTGGCCGCCGAGCAGAGCAGGAACACGTCGGTGAGCACGAGATGGTTGCTCACGTCGATGGCCACGATGTCCTCTGCCAGCTTCTCGGCGGCAGCATGGGCAGCAGCGATCGTCAGGGCCACGGCACGGGGGTCAGCAGTCACGGCCGCGAGCCTACCGCCCACGCGACCTCCGGGCGGTCAGTCGAGTCACGGCTCGAAGTCGGCCCCGAGGATCACGACGACGTCCGCCACGTTCTGGCCGTCCTGAGCGATCTGGACGGCCGTGGCCGGGACTCCCAGGGCTTCGGCGACCTTCTCGCCGAGGGCCACCGACTCCGTGGTGGCGTCCTCGACGATGACCAGGGTCGACGGCTGATCGAACTGCTCGGCGTTCCCCCCGTTGATGTAGACCATCCCGGCGCCCACCAGGCGATCGCGGGCACTGGCCCCGAGCCCCGGCGTGCCCACACCGTTCTGGACCAGGACCCTCGGGTTGGACTCCGCGCCGGTGAGCATCGCCTGCGGCAGCAGCGAGCTGATGACCGACTCCGCCGCCGCCAGGTCGACCCGGACCACCGCGAGGGTCTCGCCAGCCTCGATGTCGGTGGTCGGCAGGACGCGGACCTGCTGACCCCCCTCGAGGATGCTGCCACGCATCTGCAGGAGGAACTCGGCCACGGCTCCCGTGGTCGTGGTCGTGCGGGCCGAGGCCCCCAACGACGTGAGCATCTGCTCGATGCGCAGGGCGTCGTCGGGCAGGCCCGAGATGGTGGCGGTCATCACCTGGGAGTACCGGGCCAGGCGGGCAGCCTCGGGCTCATCGGGCAACCAGGCCAGCGCGTAGGTGGCGGCCTGGTTGCCATCGAGGGTCTGGGTGCCCGCCGGAACGACGACGGTCTCGACCTGAGTGGCCTCATCGGTCACGGTGATGGGCTGATCGACGTCGACCGTGATGCCGCCCACGTAGTCGACCATCCCGGCCAGCGCCAGCCGGGCGAGGCTCAGGGTCCCGTCGATGCGCAGGGCGAGCAGGTCGGACAGGGCGTCCTGCGAGGCGGATCGGTCGAGCAGCCGGGCGCTCTGGCCCAGGGTCTGCTGGCCCGCACCCGGGACATCGACGATGAGCCGTGAGGGCACGAGAAGCTGGGCTGCTGGAAGGCCGCCGCCGACACCCGCCACCATGTTGTCCGCGCCGAGGTCGGCGTCGTTGCGGACCTGGATCAGCAGCGTGCCCTGCTCGGCGAAGGCCGTCGGTGTGGGAGTCGGCTGCGGGGTCCCCGTGGTGTCCGCCGGGCGCATCGTCACGACCAGCCATCCGACCAGCGCGATCCCGAGGACGGCCAGGAACGCCCACATCCAGCGCGACCTGACCCGGCGACCCCCCGGACGTCGCGGCGGTGGGCGCCGGGTGACGGGCGCCGGGCTGGGGGCCGGGCTGGGGGCCGGGGGGGTGGGGGCGGGTGTCGGGGCGGGTGTGGGGGCGCTCGGGACCTCAGGAGGCGCAGTGGGCGGCACGGGCATCTCGGCGGCGGGTCCCGGCGCGGGCAGGGGAGTCGGTGCGGGAGCCGTTGCGGGCGCGGGCGCAGGAGCCATATCCGGGGGGCCGGGGGGCACTTCGGGCGCAGCCTGGGGCTCAGCGACGGGAGGGACGTGCGGCTCGTGTGGCTCGGCGACTGTTGCGGGGGGAGCCGCCGCATCGGCGGGGGGACCTGGCGCCTCCGGACGGGAGGGCACCTCTGGAGCTGACCCGCCCTTCGGCTCCTCCGGCGGCTCCGGCTTGGCGTGCTTGGGGCTCACCGCGCACCCGCCCGGTACAGGCCCAGCTTGGCGATGAAGCGATCCACCCCAGCGGGCACGAGGTAGCTGATCGGGGCGCCCTGCGCCACGCGCTCCCGGCAGTCGGTCGACGAGATGGCCAGGGCTGGGATCTCGACGATGCTGGCCGAACCCACGGGCAGGTGCCCGTCGTCGACATCGTGCCCGGGGCGCGTGACCGCCACGAGGTGCGCCAGATCGAGGACCTCGTGCGGATCACGCCAGGTCAGGATCGACCCGAGCGCATCGGCGCCGGTGATGAAGAACAGCTCAGCATCCGGGCGCTGCGAATGCAGGTCGCGCAGCGTGTCCACGGTGTAGGTGGGTCCTCCCCGGTCGATGTCGACGCGGCTGACAGTGAACCTCGGGTCGTCAGCGGTGGCGATCACGGTCATCAGGTAGCGGGTCTCGGCCGGCGTGACCGACCTGTCGGACTTCTGCCACGGCTGGCCGGTGGGGACGAACACGACCTCGTCCAGGGAGAACAGGTGGGCCACCTCGCTGGCGGCCACGAGATGTCCGTGGTGGATGGGGTCGAACGTGCCCCCCATGACGCCCAGGCGCACGGTCATCAGTGCGCGCGGCTCACCGGTCGGGGTTGAACCGGGTCACGACGAAGAGCAGGACCAGCAGCAGGACGAGGCCGATCGCGCCGAAGACCCACGCAGGCACCCCAGCGTGCTCCTCGACGGCTGCCCCCTCGGAGAGCCGAACCAGTGCGTTCACCATCGAACATCCCCTTCCCAGTGGTCAGCGCCGCGAGCCTACCGGATCAGCGACCGCGCGTGGCCGCCCGCCACGGGGTCGGCGATGTCGGGCGCGTGGCCGTCAGCCGCGGATGTGCCCGTCACCCTGGACGAGGTACGTCGTCGACGTCAGCTCGGTCAGGCCCATCGGCCCGCGCGCGTGCAGCTTCTGGGTCGAGATCCCGATCTCCGCCCCGAAGCCGAACTCGCCTCCGTCGGTGAACCGCGTCGACGCATTGACCATCACCGCTGCGCTGTCGACTCCCCCAATGAACCGCCGCGACGCCCCGAGGTCCTCGGTGACGATCGCCTCGGTGTGGCCGCTCGACCAGCGGCGGATGTGGGCGCACGCCTCGTCCACCGAGTCGACGATCCCGGCGGCGATGTCCAGGGAGTAGTACTCGCACGCCCAGTCCTCGTCGGTGACCGGGACGAAGTCGATCCCCGCGGCCCTTGCGAAGTCCGCCATCCGGTCATCGCCGTGGATCGTCACGCCCTTGGCCGCGAGGGCGGCCAGCGCGGCGGGGAGGAACTTCTGGGCCACGGCGCTGTGCACGAGGAACGTCTCGGCGGTGTTGCACACGCTCGTCCGCTGCGTCTTGGAGTTGACCAGGATCGCGACCGCCTTGTCGATGTCGGCACTTGCATCGACGTAGACGTGGCAGTTGCCCACGCCGGTCTCGATGACCGGGACCGTCGAGTTGTCCACGACGTTGCGGATGAGCCCCGCCCCCCCGCGCGGGATCAGCAGGTCCACCAGGCCGCGGGCGGTCATCAGGGCCATGACCGCCTCATGGCTGCGTCCAGGCACGAGCTGGATGGCGTCCACCGGTACGTCTGTGCCGGCAAGCGCCCCTCGCATGACCTCGACCAGGGCGGTGTTCGAGTCGTAGGCCGAGGACGATCCGCGCAGGAGGGCGGCGTTCCCGCTCTTCAGGCTCAGGCCGGCCGCATCCACGGTGACGTTCGGACGGGCCTCGTAGACCATCGCGACGACCCCCATGGGCACGCGCACCTGACGGATCTCCAGGCCGTTGGGCTGGGTCCAGCCGCGCACGACCTCACCCACGGGGTCGGGCAGGTCGGCAACGAGCTCGAGAGCGTCGGCGATGTCGGCCAGCCGGGCCTCGGTGAGCGTGAGCCGGTCGACGATCCCCTCGGCGGTCCCGGCGGCAACCGCACGGTCCACGTCCACGGCGTTCGCGGCCAGGACCAGGTCGGTCGAGGCACGCAGACCGTCGGCCATCGCGCGCAGGGCATGGTCCTTCTGGGCTCTCGTCAGCTGCCGCAGCGTGATCGCGGCCTCCTTCGCCCGGCGGGCAGTCGCCAGGACCAACTCGCGTTCAGCAGCGACGGCGGAGTCGCCGACAGCAGGAGTCATGGACATGGCCCAAGGGTAGACGAGCCCCGGCCCCCGGGCGCCCCGCAATTGCCCCCCCATTCAACGCAGCCTCAACGATTGACCCGGATCCCGACCAGCGACGGTCGCACAACCGGATGGATCCGAAGGTGCGCCGAGCGACAGTGGATCGATCGGGTGCGGGCCTGGGCCGGGGCCGGCGCCGGATCGAGCCGGGGCCGGGGTCGAACTGGGGGCGCGGGGGCTGGGGGCGCGGGTGGCGACTGCGGGGTCAGCGCAGGAGGACCATGTCGTCGCGGTGGACGACCTCGCGTTCGTACTCCGGTCCCAGCGCGACCGCCAGCTCCTTGGTGGAGCGGCCGAGGAGGGCGGGGAGCTCGGCGGCGTCGTAGGCGACCAGCCCGCGCGCGACCAGTTGACCGTCAGGGCCGACGAGGTCCACGGGGTCGCGGGCGACGAAACCGCCGACCACATGGGTGATCCCGGCCGGGAGCAGCGAGGCGCCCCGATCCTGCAGCGCACGCACGGCACCGGCATCCAGGTGGATCTGGCCGAGGCTGGAGGTCGCATGGGCCAGCCACAGCATCCGCGAGGCCGATCGGTCGCCGGTGGCGTGGAAGTAGGTGCCGACCTGCTCCCCGGCCAGGGCCCGGGCGGCGTTGGCCGCCGAGGTCAGGACGACGGGGATGCCCGCCTCGGTGGCGATGCGCGCGGCCTCCACCTTGGTGCCCATGCCGCCCAGCCCGACACCGGCGGAGCCGGCCCCGCCGACGACGACGTCGTCCAGGTCGGCGGCCGCTGTCACCTCGGGGATGAGCCGGCTGCCGCCCATGTCGGGCGGCCCGTCGTAGAGGCCGTCGACGTCGGACAGCAGGATCAGGGCATCGGCGCGGACCAGGTGGGCCACGAGCGCGGCGAGGCGGTCGTTGTCCCCGAACCGGATCTCCGCGGTGGCCACGGTGTCGTTCTCGTTGACGATCGGCACCACGTCGAGCTCCAGCAGCCGCTCGAGGGTGCGCTGGGCGTTGCGGTAGTGCGCCCGGCGGATCAGGTCGTCGGCGGTGAGAAGCACCTGGCCGACGGTGCGATCGTGGCGGGCGAAGGCGTCGTGGTAGTGCGCCATGAGGATCCCCTGACCGACCGAGGCCGCAGCCTGGGCCGATGCGAGGTCGCGCGGCCGCCGGCGCAGGCCCAGGGGGGCGATGCCCGTGGCGATGGCTCCGGAGGACACCAGGACCAGCTGCGCACCGCGATGCCCCGCATCGCCGAGGGCGTCGACGAGCTCGTTGACGCGGGTGACATCGATCCCGGCGGACACCCCGGCGAGGACAGACAGGCCGTCACGGAGGCCGGCATCGACGTCGGGGCCGACTCGAGGTCCACGCACCGTGATGCCGTCGTTGACCCCCGCCCCGTCGGCACCCGCACTGCCAGCACGCAGCGTCAACGACGACGAGCCGACCTTGACCACCACGCGCCGCGCGTCCCGGATCGAGTCACGGGCCGAGGCGGGTCGCGCCGACGTCGCACCCATCAGGCCCCAGCCTCCCCCGCATCCGGGGACGAACCAACATCCCCGTCGGGCACCGATGCCGCGTCGCTGCCGGCAGGCTGACCCTGCACAGCCACGGACGCGCGCCGGCGATGGGTCGCGGGGCTCTCGTCCACCGGGTCGGGCGCCCAGGTGGCTTCAGGGTCCTCCCCCTCCTCGAGCTGCGCCCGGGTACGGCCGTGCTGGCGCGCCTCGGGAGCCAGGATGCGCTGGTCCTGCCCCCGCGGTCCGGGTCCGGCCCCGCGCACGGTCGGCTCCCAGTCGAACACCACGGCGTTGTCCTCGGGACCGATGCGAACCTCGTCGCCCGGCTTCGCACCGAGCTTGCCGAGCTCCTCCTCGACGCCGAGGCGCGCCAGGCGGTCAGCCAGGTACCCCACGGCCTCATCGTTGGAGAAGTCCGTCTGGCGGATCCAGCGCTCGGGGCGGCCACCGCGCACGCGGAACGCCTCGCCCTCACGGACGACCTCGTAGCCGGCGTCGTCCACGGCCTTCGGCTGGATGACGATCCGCTCTGCCACCGGCGTGGCCGTCGCGGCCCGCTGCTCGGAGACGATGCGGCCCATCGCGAACGACAGCGCGCGCAACCCCTCGTGGGAGACCGCGGAGACCAGGAACACCGGCAGGCCCCGGGCCTCGAGGTCGGCGCGCACCATCTCGGCGAGCTCACGGCCCTCGGGGACGTCGACCTTGTTCAGGACCACGAGCCTCGGCCGATCGGCGAGCCCGCCGTACTCGGCGAGCTCGGCCTCGATGACGTCGAGGTCGCTCATCGGGTCCCGATCCGGCTCCAGCGTGGCGCAGTCCAGGACGTGGACCAGGGCGGCACAGCGCTCGACGTGGCGCAGGAACTCCAGGCCCAGGCCCTTGCCCTGCGACGCGCCCGGGATGAGTCCGGGGACGTCGGCGACGGTGAACACGGTGGACCCGGCGGTCACCACCCCGAGGTTCGGCACGAGTGTGGTGAACGGGTAGTCCGCGATCTTGGGCCGGGCCGAGGACATCGCCGCGATCAACGAGGACTTGCCCGCGCTGGGGAACCCGACAAGACCGATGTCGGCCACCGTCTTGAGCTCGAGGGTGACCGTGAGCTCCTCGCCGGGCTCGCCGAGCAGCGCGAAGCCGGGCGCCTTGCGCCGCGCGGAGGCAAGTGCTGCGTTGCCCAGGCCGCCACGCCCGCCGCGGGCGATCACGACCGACACCCCTGCCACCGGCAGGTCGGCCAGGACCTCGCCGTCGACGGAGATCACGGTTCCGACCGGGACGGGGAGGACCACGTCCGAGCCGTTGGCGCCGTTGCGGTGGCCGCCCTGACCCGGCACGCCATTGGTGGCGCGCCGGTGCGGGGAGTGGTGGTACTCCAGCAGGCTGGGCGTGCCGGGCTCGGCCACCAGGATCACGTCCCCGCCACGACCGCCGTTGCCCCCATCAGGGCCGCCGAGCGGCTTGAACTTCTCCGAGTGCACGGAGGCACACCCATGCCCGCCGTTGCCGGCGGTGGCGTGGATCACCACCTGGTCGACGAATGTCGCCATGGGCCTGTCTCCTCTCGTGGCTGCTCCGGGTCCCCTCCCGCAGAACCTCCACGAGAGGCAGGACCCTCCGCGTCATCGCGGAGATTCTGACCCGTTGCGGAGGGTTTGCCGGTTGTGATGGGGTGGAAACGGCAAGAGGCGAGCCCAGTCGGGCCCGCCTCCGCTGAAGTGGTCCGGCCTCAGCCAGCCGGGACCTCGACGATGTTGATCACGCGACGCCCGCGTGCCGTGCCGAACTGGACAGCACCGGGAGTGAGGGCGAACAGGGTGTCGTCGCCGCCGCGGCCGACGTTCTCACCGGGGTGGAAGTGCGTGCCGCGCTGGCGGATGATGATCTCGCCGGCCTTCACGACCTGGCCGCCGAAGCGCTTCACGCCGAGGCGCTGCGCGTTCGAGTCGCGACCGTTGCGCGTGCTGGATGCACCCTTCTTATGAGCCATGAGGTCACTTCCCGCTCTCGATGCCGGTGACGCGCAGCTGGGTAAGGGCCTGACGGTGGCCCTGGTGCTTGCGGTACCCGGTCTTGTTCTTGTACTTGAGGATCTCGATCTTCGGGCCCTTGGTGTGCGCCAGGACCTCGGCGGACACCTTCACGCCGGCCAGCGTCTCAGAGTCGGTGGTGACGGTGGCGCCGTCCACGAGCAGCAGCGCGGGCAGTTCGACGTTGTCGCCGGGCTCGGCGAGCACGCGGTTGGTCTCGATGACGTCGCCTACGGCGACCTTCTCCTGGCGGCCGCCGGAGCGGACAATGGCGTACACGGGCGGCACTCCTGAGATCGGTTCGGGGCTGACGCGCCCGGATGACGGGCACGCACATGCATGCGGCGCTCGCGCGCCAGGGTTCTAGGGTACGGATCCGACCGGCATACGGTCAAACCGCGTCCACCCGGTCGAGGTCCTCGGAGTGCCCAGGCGAGCCGGTCTGCTCGCTCGAGTCGTTCTGATCGGTCGACCAGGGCTGGTCGTTCGACTCAGGCTGGTCGGGCGACCCCTGCTGACCCGCCTCGTGCTGACCCGCCTCGTGGCCCTCGCCCGCGTCACCCTCGTGATGGTGGTGATCGTCATGGGACTCGTGCCCCTCGTGGGACTCGTGCCCCTCGTGGGACTCGTGCCCCTCGCCCGCGTCACCCTCGTGCCCCTCCTGGGACTCCACGACCTCTACGACCTCGACCTGGTCGGCGCTCTCGACGCTGACCGCGTGCTCGGAGTCGTCGTGGGGCACATGCTCCTCGTGCTCGAGGTGCCCATGCTCGTCGAACTTCGGCGGCGGCGGGGTCTTGCCCGTCTGCTTGCCGCCGAGGACTGCCGCCGGGGCCGGCTTGGGCGAACGACGCCCACCCCGATCGCGGCGGTTGTTGGGCTCCTCAGCGGGCTGGTGGTCGATCCCCACCGGCTCCGCGTGGACGACGTGCCCCCGACCCCCGCAGTGCTCGCACTGCGTGGAGAAGACCTCGAGCAATCCCTGGCCGATCCGCTTGCGGGTCATCTGCACCAGCCCGAGCGAGGTGACCTCAGCCACCTGATGCTTGGTCCGGTCCCGGCCCAGGCACTCGACCAGGCGGCGCAGGACGAGGTCCCGGTTGCTCTCGAGGACCATGTCGATGAAGTCCACGACGATGATCCCGCCGATGTCGCGCAGCCGCAGCTGGCGCACGATCTCCTCGGCGGCCTCCAGGTTGTTCTTGGTGACGGTCTCCTCGAGGTTGCCACCCTGGCCGGTGAACTTGCCGGTGTTGACGTCGACGACGGTCATCGCCTCTGTGCGGTCGATCACCAGCGAGCCGCCCGAGGGAAGCCAGACCTTGCGATCCAGGGCCTTGGCCAGCTGCTCGTCGATCCGGTGCGCGGCGTACAGGTCAGTCGGCTCGACCCACTTCTCCAGCTTGGGTGTGAGGTCCGGGGCGACCCATCCGATGTAGTCGCTCAGGGTCTGCCAGGTGCTCTCGCCCTGGACCAGCAGCGTCGTGAAGTCCTCGTTGAAGATGTCGCGGACGACCTTGATGGCCAGGTCCGGCTCGCCGTACAGCAGCGAGGGCGGGGACGCCGACTTGGCCTTCTTGGTGATGTCGGCCCATTGCGCAGCCAGACGGGTCACGTCGGCGGTCAGCTGCTCCTCGGTGGCGCCCTCGGCCGCGGTGCGCACGATCACGCCCGCGCCGTCGGGGACGATGTCCTTGAGGATGCCCTTGAGCCGCGAGCGCTCGGTGTCGGGGAGCTTGCGCGAGATCCCGGTCATCGAGCCCTCAGGCACGTACACCAGGAAGCGTCCCGGCAGCGAGATCTGGCTCGTGAGGCGGGCGCCCTTGTGCCCGATCGGGTCCTTGGTGACCTGCACGAGGACGGGGTCGCCGGACTTCAGCGCGAGCTCGATGCGCTTGGGCTGGCCCTCGAGGCCCGCGGCCTCCCAGTTCACCTCGCCGGCGTAGAGCACGGCATTGCGGCCCCGGCCGACGTCGACGAACGCGGCCTCCATCGAGGGGAGCACGTTCTGGACCTTGCCGAGGTACACGTTGCCCACCATCGAGGAGGACTCGGCGCGGTTGACGTAGTGCTCGACGAGGATGCCGTCCTCGAGCACCGCGATCTGCGTGCGGTCGCCGTGCTCGCGGACGCACATGACGCGGTTGACGGACTCGCGCCGGGCGAGGAACTCCGCCTCGGTCAGGATCGGGGCACGCCGGCGCCCGGCCTCACGGCCGTCGCGGCGCCGCTGCTTCTTGGCCTCGATGCGGGTGCTGCCGCGCACCGAGGTGATCTCGTCCTTGGGGCGGCGGGCCTCACGGACCTTGACCACGGTGTTCGGCGGGTCCTCGGAGGACAGGTCCTCCATCTCCTCAGCCACTCCTGCGCGGCGACGCCGCCGGCGCCGGCGGCGGGCGCTCGAGGACTCCGAGCCCTCGCCACCCTCGGGCTCGTCACCCTCGGAGTCGTCGCCCTCGGAGTCGTCGGCGGCCCGGTCGGTGTCCCCGGAGCCGGACCGCGAGCCGGAGCCGGACCGCGAGCCGGAGCCTGCCCCAGCACCGTCCTCGCCGTCGTCGTCCTCATCCTCGTTCGAGCCGTTGTCCTCACCCGCGCCGGATCCGCCGCGACGGCGGCGGCGACCACCCCGGCGCCGGCGCCGACGCGGGGCGCCGTCGTCGTCCCGGTCGTCCTCACGGTCTTCGCGCTCGCCCTCGAGGCCCTCGGCATCGGCACCGGACTCGAGATCAGCGCCGCGGTCCTGGTCCCCATCGGACCGCTGGCGCGACTCGTTCGTCTGATCACGCTCGCGGGCGGGGGCCGCGGCATCGACGGTCTCCTCGGCGCCTGCGGCGTCAGGGTCCACCGGGGGGCGCCGCCGGCGACGCACGGCCCTGGTCTCGTCCGGGGGTTGGAACAGTGCCGCCACGGGAACCTCGGCGGGCGGGACCACCGGGGTGGCCTCGGGCTCGGGCTCGGCGGAGAACGCGACGGTCGTCACGCCCCGGGTCGCGCGGCGGGAGCGGCGGGCGGTGGTGGCGGTGTCGGCCTGGACCGGGGACTCAGGCTCCGGGGTGATGGACTCCGGTGCGTCGGCGGCCTCCTCCTCGGGAGGTTCGACCGTCGCAGCCTCGGCCTCAGCGGCCGCAGCCAGTTCGGCCTCCGCATCGGCGTCGACCTCGACCTCATCAGCCGGCTCGTCGACCTGGGCAGGTGCGGCGAACAGCTCGACCTGGTCGCCCTCTGCGACCACAGGCGGGCCCGCTGGCCGGCTGGCTGCACGCCGGCGGCGGCGCGGAGCCGTCGGGGCGGAGGCCCCACCTTCGGACTGCGATTCGTCGGTGGGCTGCTGATCCTGGTCGTCGACCATGGCGGTCTCCTCACGGGTGCCACGCAGCGATCCACGCCGCGCAGTTGCCCTACGTATGGCCTTTGCGTGCATGCACGCGTCCGGCGAAGCCTCTGGTGCCGCCCGGGGTGCGCACGTGGTGCGTGCGTCGACCTCAGGCTCCGCGCTGTCAGCGGGCCCGACTGGTGACGGAACTCGTCCACAGCCGGTCGCGGCCTGGCCATTCCCTGTGCCAGCTCTCGGCAGCACGTAGGGCCTGGTCGGTGCGACGCATCGAACACGGGTCACTCCGATGGACGGGGTGACTGGCGCGAATTATGCCACAGGGGGTGTCCACCGGCGCGCATCCCGCGCGGGCGGCAGCCCTACGCGGAGGCAGCCTCGGCGGCAGCGCGATCGACGGCCAACGGATCGCCGACCAGCCCGTCGGCCATCAGCGGGCCCTGCGCCAACCTGGTCGAGCGGGGCGGATCGCTCGTCGCGAGCCCGCCGATCTCGCGCAGGGCGACCAGGAGCTCCTCGGGCCGGACGGTGGGGGTCACGTTGGCCACGGTGACCTCCAGCAGTGCTCCGAGCGGCCCGGCGGCAGCGACCTCGCCGGCCACGAGCGCCGGGCGCAGGTCGAGGGTGCGCAGGCCCTGCTTCATCATCCGCTGCACCGGCACGGTGTCGGACTCGGTGACCCGCTGCCACGCGCGGGCCAGCTCGTCGGCACCCGCTCCCGGGACCTCGATCCGCCACCGACTGGCCTCCAGCCGGTGGACCAGGTCGGGGGTGCGCGCCTCCACGACCTCGATCACGTCCAGTCCCGGGGGCAGGGCCTCGTCGAGCTCGAGTCGCAGGGCGTCGGGGTCACAGCGGCGAACCACGCCGATCTCGACGTACTCGGCCTCACTGGCCGCTCCCGTGGGGGCGGAGTTGGCGTAGGACACCTTCGGGTGCGGCGAGAACCCGGCCGAGTAGGCCATCGGGACCCGTGCGCGGCGCAGTGCCCGCTCGAGGGCCCGCTGGAAGTCCCGGTGCGAGGAGAAGCGCAGCGGGCCGCGCTTGGCGTAGCGGATCCGCAGCTTCTGGACCGCGGGGACGATCTCCCGATCCGGGGAGCGCTTGGCGGCCATCAGGCCTCCACCCGCGACACGACGGTCGGCAGCGGGAGCAGCACGGCCTCACCGGGCCCGACCTGGATCTGCGTGCCGAGGTGGTCGCAGACCCCACAGTCGAAACACGGGGTCCAGCGGCAGTCCTCGACCTCTCCCCCGGCCAGGGCGTCCTCCCAGTCCTGCCAGAGCCAGTCGCGGTCCAGGCCGGAGTCGAGGTGGTCCCAGGGCAGGACCTCGTTCTGCTCCCGCTCGCGGGTCGTGTACCAGCCGACGTCCACTGGCGTGTCAGCGAGCGCACGCTCGGCGGCGGCCATCCACCGGTCGAACGAGAAGTGCTCGCTCCAGCCGTCGAACCGCGCGCCGTCGCGCCAGGCCTCGAGGATCACCGAACCCACCCGCCGGTCACCCCGGGAGAGCAGTCCCTCGACGATCCCCGGGCGCCCGTCGTGGTACCGGAACCCGATCGCCTTGCCGTAGTTGCGGTCGTTGCGGATCTCATCACGCAGGGCGTGCAGGCGCCGGTCGGTGCTCTCGTGGTCGAGCTGGGCGGCCCACTGGAACGGCGTGTGGGGCTTGGGCACGAACCCGCCGATCGACACGGTGCACCGGATGTCGCGGGTGCCGGCTGCCTCGCGCCCGGCCCTGATCACGTTCTTGGCCAGCTCGGCGATCTGCAGCACGTCCTCGTCGGTCTCGGTCGGCAGGCCGCACATGAAGTACAGCTTCACCTGCCGCCAGCCCGCGGAGTAGGCAGCGGTCACCGTGCTGATCAGGTCCTCCTCGGTGACCATCTTGTTGATCACCTGGCGCATCCGCTCGCTGCCCCCCTCGGGCGCGAACGTCAGCCCGGAGCGCCGGCCGTTGCGCGACAGCTCGTTGGCCAGGTCGATGTTGAACGCGTCCACGCGGGTGCTGGGCAGGGACAGCGCCACCTGCTCGGACTCGTACCGGTCGGCAAGGCCCTTGGAGAGCTCGGCGATCTCCGAGTGGTCCGCGCTGCTCAGTGAGAGCATCCCGACCTCCTCGAAGCCGGTCTTGCGCAGGCCGTTCTCGATCATCTCGCCGAGCACCTCGGTCGAGCGCTCGCGGACCGGGCGGGTGATCATCCCGGCCTGGCAGAACCGGCAGCCGCGGGTGCAGCCGCGGAAGATCTCCACGCTCAGGCGCTCGTGCACGGTCTCGGCCAGCGGGACGAGGGGGCTCTTCGGGTAGGGCCACTCATCGAGGTCCATGAGCGTGTGCTTGGCCACCCGCCAGGGGGCGGCCGCGTTCGTGGGCACGACCCGGCCGATCCGGCCGTCGGCCAGGTACTCCACGTCGTAGAACGCCGGGACGTAGACCACCCCGCTCGCGGCCAGTCGTTCGAGCAGGGCCTGGCGCAGGGACGTCCCGTTGGCGACCTCGCCGAAGCCCGGGTGCTCGGCCTTGAACGCGCTCACGATCTCGCTGATCGCCAGCACCGCCTCCTCGCCGTCGCCGAGGACGACGACGTCCACGAAGTCCGCGACCGGCTCAGGGTTGAACGCCGCATGCCCGCCCATCACGACCAGCGGGTGGTGGTCACCGCGCTCGTGGGCCATCAGCGGGATCCCCGCGAGGTCCAGGCTCGTGAGCATGTTCGTGTAGCCGAGCTCGGTGGAGAACGAGACCCCGATCAGGTCGAAGGCGCCAAGCGGGCGGTGCCCGTCGACCGTGAACGCCGGGATGCCACGCTCGCGCATCAGCGCCTCGAGGTCGGGCCACACGGAGTAGGTCCGCTGGGCGAGCACGCCCTCGGCCTCGTTGAGGACCTCGTAGAGGATCTGCACGCCCTGGTTGGGCAGCCCGACCTCGTAGGCATCCGGGTACATCAGGGCCCAGCGGACCCGGGCGGCATCCCAGTCCTTGGCCGCCGCGTTCAGCTCACCGCCGATGTACTGCACCGGCTTGCTCACCCTGGGCAGCACCAGCTCCAGCTGGTCGAACACGGCCGCGCTGGAACGACTTGAAGGTTCACGCATCCGACAAGGGTAATCCGGATCCGCGGGCCTGCAGTCCCCCGCGACCGATCGAGCCCAACCACAGGACCGAGGTCGCGGTTGTCACGGCCGACCTCTGGCCACGCACACGAACCCGGCCGAATCAGGTGGGTCGACGGGGCCGTTGCAGGAGGCGCACAAGGAACCGCCCGTATGCCGGCTCACGGTGCGGTCGATTGGGGCGGTTCCATGTGCGTCAGATGGAAAAGCCCATCCGCACTGCGCTCAAACGGCCGACTTCATGTGCGTGGATCTTCGAGAGCGCCAACGGAGGGCACCCACGCCCCACAGGGGCCGTGACCCCGAGCGGAGGTCCTCCGAGCTGCCGAACCTACGACCGCGCGGCGGAGACCGGCCGGTCCTTGGGGGCCGTCGCCTCCTTCCGGCGCAGGCGCGGGAGCAGCATGCCTGTGCGGGCCTTGTAGGCAGCCCATTCGGCGTACCGGCTCATGCTGGCCTCCTTGCCGAGCATGTTGGGCACGAAGATGGCCAGCCAGACCCACGCCAGGACCAACCACGGGATCCAGTGCCCGGCCACCAGGGCGAACGACGCGTAGAGCACCATCTCGCCGAGGTAGTTGGGGTGGCGCACCCGGGCGAACCAACCGGTCGTGATCAGTCCACGCCTGTGCTGCAGGGTGAAGTGCTTCTGGGCATCGCTAGCCATCATGAGCACCACGCCGAGGGCGTACGCGATCGTGGCGCACGCGAGAAGCCACGGCGGCTGCTGGGTGTCGTCGGCGACCAGCAGGATGGGCGCCAACCAGTAGGGGCCCAGGACCAGCGCGAAGGCCATGAACGCGCCGCCGAAGGTGATTCGCGTCTGCCAACGGGCGTCGGGCATGACGGCGTCCTTGAGCAGCCAGATCAGCCCGTAGCTGCCGTGCAGGGCCAGGTAGGTCCAGGCGGTGACGGTCCAGGTGTCGGTCAGCACCATGAGCCCGAGCACGAAGGGCAGCGTGCCGCCCTTCTGGAAGTTGATGACCCAGTTCAGCTTCAGCACCCGCGGCCCACCGAGGAAGTCCTCGGACAGGTACGAGCGGAGCCGCAGCCAGCGATCCAGCGTGATCCCCACACTCGAAGGATAGTCCCGACGCGGCACCCATCGCGGCGCCGCCGAGCAGCTGGGTTCGGAGCACGATCCGCCCCGATGCGCGAAGTTCACCGGCATGCCACGCCCTCAGCGCGCCCGGCCCACCCCGGGCAGGCAATGATCAGTTCCCATGAGCAGCGATCGCAGCGTGCGGGAGTTCGACCTCGAGTCGATCATGGACCTGGCCGACATCATCGAGGCCCTGCAGGACACCGAGGACGACCGGCTCCTGCACTTCGGGCTGACGGCGACCGAGACCTGGGACGAGGTCGACGACCCGGTGCTCCTGGGCCCGGATGGCACCCCGGTGGGAACCTGGCGCGAGGGCTACCCCTACGACGAGCGGATCACCCGCCACGAGTACGAGGCCAGCAAGCGGCTGCTGCAGATCGAGCTGCTGAAGCTGCAGTCGTGGGTGAAGACCTCCGGCGCGCGCATCGTCATGGTCTTCGAGGGCCGGGACGCTGCCGGCAAGGGGGGCACGATCAAGAGGTTCATGGAGCACATGAACCCCCGCGGCGCCCGCGTCATCGCCCTGGAGAAGCCCTCCGAGGAGGAGCGGACCCAGTGGTACTTCCAGCGCTACATCAAGCACCTGCCCAGCGCCGGGGAGATCGTCATGTTCGACCGGTCCTGGTACAACCGGGCAGGCGTGGAGCGGGTGATGGGCTTCTGCAGCGATGCCGAGTACGAGGAGTTCATGCGCCAGGCGCCCGAGTTCGAGCGGATGCTCGTGCGCAGCGGGGTCATCCTGTTCAAGTTCTGGTTCTCGGTGAGCCGCAAGGAGCAGGTCTCCCGGTTCACGATCCGCCGGATCGACCCGGTGCGGCAGTGGAAGCTCTCGGACATGGACCTCGCCAGCCTGGACCGGTGGCAGGACTACACCGACGCCAAGGAGGCAATGCTGTTCTACACGGACAGCGGCTGGGCGCCCTGGACGGTCGTGCGGTCCAACGACAAGAAGCGCGGACGCCTCGAGGCCATCCGCTGGGTGCTCTCCGAGGTGGACTACCCGGACAAGGACACCGACCTCGTCGGCACCCCGGACCCACTGATCGTCGGCCCGCCGGCACACATCTACGAGACGGGCGAGAAGACCGGGAGGGTGTACCCGCTGCTCTGACGGGCTGCTCGGTGTGTCCCCTCAGGGACGCGCCCACCGCCCGGGGAGGAGCCACCGGCGCCACGAGCGCGGGTAGGTTGGTCCCGTGAGCAGCCGGGCACTGGCGATCGGCGGCAGGATCCTGCTGATCCTGCTCACTGCGATCGGGTTGCTCTGGCCACTGGCCGGGTCGCTCTTCTCGACCACCGCCGGCGCGGCCGACGATCCGGTGGTCATCACCGAGATGCGCTCGGCGTTCACCGTCGCCGCCGACGGGCACATGGCGGTCAACGAGCGGATCACCGCGGACTTCCCAGGTGGCCGACACGGGATCTTCCGATACTGGGACGTCTCGGACCCGAGCGATCCGGGCGCGCGGCACATCCCGACGATCCGCGAGATCACCGTGGATGGCACCCCGGCCCAGTTCGAGACCTACTGGGAGGACGGCGACCGGTTCCTGGTCGCGAAGATCGGCGACCCGGATGTGTACCTGACTCCCGGCGAGCACACCTACACGATCACCTACGCGATCGACGGGGTGATCTCAGCGCCCGCTGCGGGAGCTGCCGGGAGGTCCGTGTCGTCGGAGGGAGAGAACACCGGGGACCCGGGGTCGGTCCTCTACTGGAACGTCGTGGCCCAGGGCTGGGAGATGGCGATCCAGAAGGCGCGCATTGCGATCTCACTGCCCAGCCCCAGCGGAGCGGTGCAGTGCTCCGCGGGAACGCCGAGTGGGCCCGGACCGTGCGGGATCACGGGGGCCGGGACCCGCGACCTTGTCCTCACCGCCCAGGACATCCCGCCCCGGACCGGGATGACCGTGCGCGCCTCCATGGCTGCGCCCGCCCCGGATCGGCCGGGCCTGCCCTGGTCGGTCCGCTGGGATGCGATCCTCGGACGCTCCGTCCCTTCGCTCATCGCCGTCCTGGCCGCGGCCGCAGGGGCCCTGGTGGCCGGGGTTGCGTGGGGGCGGGTCGGCCGGGAGGACTCCCCCGGGTTCCCCGTCATGTACGCGCCGCCGGAGGGACTGGGCCCCGTCCAGACCGTCTACATGGCCAGGGAGTCCCACGGGCCGGCAGCCCTGATCGCGACCGTCCTGTACCTGGCCGATCGCGGGTTCGTGACGCTGGAGAACCCCGCCGCCGACACGTGGCGGATCATCGGGCGGGCCCAGGACGCGCAGTGGGGCGTGCTCGATCCGGGCGCCCAGGCGGTCGGCCACTCGCTGGGCATCCGGTACCCCGGGGCGACCTTCGCGGCCGACGGATCGATCGGGGCCGGCAAGACCCTGCGCGAGGCGGGGGCGGCCCTCCCGGCAGCCGTGAACGGCTGGGCGACCAACTCCGGGCTCGTGCGTGCGGCGCCCAACGAGTACCTCGGGCGGCTGGTGTGGGTGCTGGCCCTCCTCCTGGCCGCCCTGGGCTTCGCCGGGTTCGCCTGGCCGACGATGTGGGGCCTGCCCTTCGCGGCGTTCGCGATCGGCGGCGTGACGCTCTGGGCCACCGGGGTCGGCCATCGCCGCACGGCCGCCGGACGGATCGTGTGGTCGCAGGCGGGCGGGTTCGAGCGGCTGCTGTCCACGCCCTCGGCGGAGGACCGGTTCGACTTCGCGGCCCGCAAAGACCTGTTCATCGCCTACGTGCCCTACGCGGTGGCCTTCGGGGTGGCCGATCGGTGGGCCGAGAAGTACCGTGTGGCCACCCAGTCCGAGCCGCCGATCCCGGCCTGGTACCCCTACTACCTGGGATCGCAGCACGTGGACTTCTACTCTGGCTCCCAGTTCGACTCGTTCGACTCTGCGGTGTCCGAGTCGATCTCGGCGTACACCGCCTCGCAGTCGTCCTCCTCCAGCGGGGGCGGCGGCGGGTTCAGCGGCGGGGGTGGCGGGGGCGGCGGCGGCGGCTCGTGGTGACCGGTAGCACGATCGATGAGAGGTGGATGTCCTGATGGGTTGGCTGATCGGCCTGGTGGTGATCCTGGCGCTCGCGGGGATCATGGTCATGGGCTTCAACAAGTTGCGGCGCCTGGACATACGCGCCCAGGAGGCCCTGGGCGGGATCGACGTGCAGCTGACGCGCCGGGCCGACCTGATCCCCAACCTGGTGGCGACGGTCAAGGGCTACGCCGCGCACGAGAGCGGCGTCCTCGAGGAGGTGACCGCAGCTCGCGCGGCGGTCACGGCAGCGGCGAAGTCCAGCTCCGTCGCCGACCGGGCCGCTGCTGAGGCGGCACTGGACACATCGCTGGTCAACGTCCTGGCCGTCGCCGAGGCCTACCCCGACCTCAAGGCGTCCTCGAACTTCGTCGCCCTCCAGCAGGAGCTCGGCGAGACCGAGGACCAGCTGGCGTTCGCCCGCCAGTACTACAACGACGCGGCCGCCTCGCTGAACACGGCCGTGGCCACGTTCCCGTGGATGCTGTTCTCGGGCATGGCAGCGGTGCACAAGCGGGACTTCTACGAGGCCCCCGACGCCCACCAGGCGCCGCCGCAGGTGGCGTTCTGAGGCGCACTCAGCCCTCGGCGGCAGCCGCCGCGCCGCCTCAGTCCTCGGCAGTGGTCCCCATGTGGATGTTGAGCAGGAGGCCGATCCCGATCCATGCGGCGAACATCGAGGATCCGCCGTAGGACACGAACGGCAGGGGAACCCCGGTCACCGGCATGATCCCAAGGTTCATCCCGACGTTCTCGAAGGCCTGCAACCCGAACCAGAGCACGACGCCGCTGGCAACCAGGCGGCCGAACAGGTCCCGGGCGCGCAGCGCGATGGTCAGTCCGCGCCAGAGCACCACGGCCAGCAGCCCCAGCAGCACGCACACCCCGAGGAAGCCGAGCTCCTCGCCGGCCACGGAGAACACGAAGTCCGTGTGGTTGAAGGGGACGAACCCGCCCTGGGTCTGGCTGCCGTGGCCCAGCCCGCGGCCCAGCAGGCCACCGGCCCCGATCGCGATGCGCGCCTGCTGGGTGTTGTAGCCGAAGGTCCGCGCACCTTCCTCGGGACGGGTGAACGCCGTGAGCCGGTCGACCTGGTAGTCGTCGACGAGGCCGAGGACGAACGCCGCGACCACCGCGGCCACCCCCAGGGCCGCCAGGACCAGGAGGTGCACCAGCCGCACCCCGGCGATCGCGAGCATCCCCACGACGATGGACAGGATCACCAGAACCGTGCCCAGGTCGGGCTGCAGCATGATCAGGGCCACAGGAACCGCGGCGATCGCCAGGGCGCGCACGAGGGTGCGCAGGTCCGGGGCATCCGACGGGCTGCGGTCGGCCAGCACGAGGGCGACACCCACGATGATCGCGACCTTGGCGAACTCCGAGGGCTGGATCGTGAACCCGGCGGGCAGCCGGATCCAGGCCTGGGCCCCGTTGATCGTGCTGCCCACCGGCGAGAGCACGAGCACGAGCCCGGCGAGGCTGGCGGCGTACAGGATCGGCGTGTACCGGCGGATGGCCCGGTGGCCCAGCCGCGAGACCACCCAGCACAGGGCCAGCCCGAGCACCAGGTTCATCAGGTGACGCGACGCGGAGGTCCCCGACCACTGGCCGGCAGCGACGAGTCGGGAGGAGGTCGCCGACCAGATCAGGGCGACCCCGAGCAGGCACAGCGAGACCGCGGAGAGCACCAGGACCCAGTCCCACTGGCGCAGCCGGGGCGGGCTGGTACGGGCACCCATCGGTGGTGCGGCACGCAGGAGGGTCACGGCGATCCTGCTCCCTGCGCCGGAGCCACGGGCACCCCGTCGGCGCCCATCGTCGGCAGCCCGTCGGCCACATCCCCGCCGACGAGCACACTGCGGGCGGGGTCCGCGGAGCCGTCGCGCACACCGAACAGCGCCTCGTAGATCCCCTTCACGCTGGCACCCGACGTTCCCGCGCCGGTGCCGCCCTGGGACACCATGATCACCACTGCGTACCGGGGGTCGTCGGCCGGCGCGAACGACGCGAACCACGAGGTCGCCTGCTGCCCGAACACCTCACCCGTGCCGGTCTTGCCGGCAAGCGGGACCTCGTCGAGAGGGAAGCCCTCGAAGGGGCGTCGGGCGGTGCCATCGTCGATCACGCCGCGCAGCGCCCGGCGCAGGAAGGCCAGGTCCTCGGCGGGCACCCCCACGCGCCCGACCCGCTCCGGGGCGAACTCCTCGGCCACCGTCCCGTCGGCGTTGAGCAGGGCACGGGCCACCTGGGGCCGGTACACCGTGCCCCCGTTGGCGATCGCCGCGTACGCGGTGGCGACCTGCAGGACCGTGGCCGCGGTGTCACCCTGGCCGATCGAGGCGTTGAGGGCGTCCCCGACCCGCCAGAGCATGCCCTCCGTGCAGTTCTCCTTCGCCAGGCGCGTGAGGTAGCGGGCGCGCTCGGCATCCTGCACCTCCGGGTACCCGTCCTTGGCCCGGGCGCACCACTCGTCGCGGCGCTGCTCCCACTGGGCGGCCTTGGCCTCGCGGGAGGCGACCCGGCCCGCCGTCTCGCCGGGCAGGTCGATCCCGGTGGGACGACCGAATCCGAAGTCTGACGCTGTCGTCGCGATCAGGTCCGCCGGGTCCTCAACCGGCTTCGAGCCGCCGTCCGCGCGCCACTGCTCGTGGGCCAGGCGGTAGAAGACCGTGTCGCAGGAGACCTCCAGGGCGCGGGCCAGGGAGATCGGGCCATACGCCTGCGAGCGGTAGTTCCTGAAGGCCCGTCCGCCCACGGAGTAGCTGCTGGGGCAGTCGTAGGCGGCGGTCATCGAGTAGCCGGCGTCGAGTGCCGCTGCCGCGCTCACCACCTTGAAGGTCGATGCGGGGGCGAGCGCGGTCTGCACGGCCCGGTTGAGCAGCGGCTGCCCGGCCGCCGGATCGATCAGGGCGTCGTAGTCGGCGGCGGCGATCCCGCCGGTCCAGATGTTGGCGTCGAAGTCCGGCGCGGAGGCCAGCGCCAGGACGGCGCCGGTGCGCACGTCGAGCACGACCGCCGCCCCGCCGTCGGCCTGGTAGAGCTCACCTGTGAGTCGCTCGGTGCGGCCGCGGGCGCGCGTGATCGCCGCCTGGAGCTGCTCCTCCACGACCGCCTGCAGCTCGGCGTCGATGTTGGTGACCAGGGTCCTGCCCGGCACCGCCGGGACCTCGACGCCTGCCGACGCACGGTGCCCCGCGCTGTCGACCGTCACGCGCTCGAGCCCAGGCTGGCCACGCAGGGCCTCGTCGTGGACCAGCTCGAGCCCGGCCTGGCCGCGCGCCGGCGCGCCCTCGAGCTCGGGGTCCGCGGCGACATCGTCGGCGGTGACCGCACCCACGTGGCCGAGCGTGTGGGCCGCCAGGGTCCGGCCCGGGTACTGGCGCACAGGCACCCGGTCGATCGCCACCGCCGGGAAGCCCGTCGGGTCGGCCATGACCTGCCCGGCCGCATCGATCCCCACGTCCCGGGCCACCACCGGATCGGCCCCCGGTGCACCGTTCCAGCAGTTGGGCTGCTTCTGGGCGCCGGGCGTGCCGCAGTTCTGCAGGCGGGCGGCGAGGAGGTCGTCGTCGAGGTCGAGCAGGTCCGCGAGGCGATCCAGCACGGCTGCGCCGTCGTCGTCGAGGCGGCGCAGCTCGCGGCGGTCGACCGACACGTCGAGGCTGATCCGGTTGGCGGCCAGGGGCCGGCCCTGCTGGTCGAGGACCATGCCCCGCGCCGCCGGGATCACCAGCTCGCGGACGCGGTTGTCCTCGGCCGCGGCACGGGCCTCATCAGCGGCCACGACCTGCAGGCTGAACGCCCGGGCGGCCAGCGTGCCGACCAGGGACATCACCAGGACCGCCAGGATCAGCAGGCGAGCATGCACGCGGTCGGTCATTGTGCGCCCCCTCCCCCGGTGGCGACCGGGCCCGCGCCCGACGCGATCCGGACACGGGATGGCGGCGCAGGCCGGGTCGAGCGGGTCACGATCAGCAGGGCGAGGGGTGCCAGGACGAGCGCCCAAGCCGCGCTGGCGACAGCGGCACCGAGGGTCGAGGCGTCAACCGACGACCCGGCGAACCAGACCACCGCGGCACGCGCCAGCACCACCGCGCCAGCCCCGATGGCGATCAGGAGCATGGCGGCGAACGGCCCCGGCCGGTAGGTCTCGGCGACCCGGCCCAGCACCGCACCGGCCACGGCCAGCACCAGCATCCAGCCGCCCAGGGGGCCCGACGCCGGGGGGATGAGGTCCAGCACCAGCCCCACCCCGGCGCCCGCCAGGCCCCCGGTGAGCGGCCCCCGCGCCACGGCGACGGCCAGCACGGCGACCACGACGAGGTCGGGGACCGCCCACGGGGTCGGGAGGAAGGCCACGAGCGTGACCTGCACGACAGCCAGGATCACCAGGACCACGGCCAGCATGGCCAGGGCACCGCGCGACCACGAGGGGGCGCTCACGATCGGCCGTCAGGCTGGGCATCGGGGACGAGCACGGCGACCCGGTCCAGGGTGGAGTCGTCGACTGCGGGGGTGACCTCCGCGGCCCTTGTCAGGGCGGCCGAGGACCCGGTCACCGACGCGATCGTGCCGAGCGGGAGGTCGGCGGGGAGGTCGCCGCCCGGCGTCCCCAGCGTCACGATGAGGTCCCCCGGCGCCATCCGCCCGAGCGGGTCGAGCAGCTCGAACCGCCCCGCGCTGCCGGTCCCGCGGAACACCCCCACCTCGCCGGAGGAGGCCACCCGCGCCGCGATCTCCGTGGCGGGGTCGACGACCAGGCGCACCGTCGCGACCTGGGGCGCGACCGAGTCGACGATGCCGGCCAGGCCCCCGACACCGATCACGGCCAGGCCCGCACGGACGTCGTCGCCGGAGCCCGCGGAGATGGCCGCCGAGCGCGTGGGGTCCTGTGCGGCGGAGACCGAGACCACGCGCCCGGGCACCGGGGTGAAGCCCACCGAGGGCGCCAACGCGGCCAACGCCCGGGTGTCCGCCTCCGAGAGGGTGCCCGCCGCCGCGGCCCCCGCCGCCGCGCGCGCCTGCGCCAGCTGATCCTCGAGCTCGGCGATCCGGGCCTGTTCATCCGCCGAGCCACCCAGCCGCTCGCCGGCCTGGGTGCGCACCCAGGCCAGGGCACGCTCAGGTGGACCCGCAACCGCGCCGGCAACCCCGCGCAGGGCCTGGGTCGGACCCGAACCGCGCACGTCGATCAGCAGGAGCAGGACGGCGACGGCCACCGCGGCCCCCACGAGCACCCGCGTGCTGCGCCAGGCCATCAGTGCCGCGGCTCCGCGATCAGGACACGCGACAGCGCGTCGAACGACTCGACCGCGCGGCCGGCGCCGAGCACGACGGCGTGAATCGGGTTCTCGGCGACCACCACCGGCATCCCGGTCTCGCTGGCCAGTCGCCGGTCCATCCCGGCGAGCAGCGCACCCCCACCGGTGAGCACGATCCCGCGTGCCAGGACATCGCCCGAGAGCTCAGGCGGGGTGCGGTCGAGGGTCGATGCCACGGCGTCGACGATCGCCTGCACCGGCTCGTCGAGGGCCCAGCGGATCTCCTCCGCCGTGACGTCGACCGTGCGCGGCAGGCCGGTCACCAGGTCGCGGCCGCGCAGCGCGGAGCCCGGTTCGTCGGCCGACGGGAACGCCGAGCCGATCGCGATCTTCACGTCCTCGGCGGTGCGCTCCCCGATCAGCAGGGAGTACTCCTTCTTCGCGTAGTTGGTGATCGCCTCATCGAGGCGGTCGCCGCCGACGCGCACCGACATCGAGGTCACGGTGCCACCGAGCGCCAGCACCGCGACCTCGGTGGTGCCGCCCCCGATGTCCACGACCATCGAGCCGGTCGCCTCGTGCACCGGCAGCCCGGCGCCGATCGCGGCGGCCATCGGCTCCTCCATCAGATGCACCTCGCGGGCCCCGGCGGCGTAGCAGGCGTCGCGGACGGCCCGGCGCTCCACCCCGGTGATCCCGCTCGGGACGGCCACCACGATCCGGGGCCGGGACCAGAAGCTGCGCTTGTGGACCCGCCCGACGAAGTAGCGCAGCATCCGCTCGGCGTTGTCGAAGTCGGCGATGACCCCATCGCGCAGGGGGCGGACGGTGACGATGTGCTCAGGTGTGCGGCCGAGCATGGCCTTGGCGTCGTTGCCCACCCCGACCAGTGCACCCGTGTCGGCGGACACCGCGACGATCGAGGGCTCGGCCAGGGCGATCCCCGCGCCGCGAACGTAGACCAGTGTCGTGGCCGTGCCCAGGTCGATCGCGAGGTCGCGCCCGGCGAACAGATGCCGGTTGGTGTCAGCCACCGCGCTCACCCCTCGGATCGTTCGGTCGGTGCGTGGGTCAGGGTCATCGGTGTGAACGGTTCCGACGATCGGATGGTCGATTCCGTTCACACGGTTGCGATCAGGCGAGGCCGGGGAAGAACAGCGCCACCTCGCGGGCAGCGGACTCCGGGGAGTCGGAGCCGTGGGTGACGTTCTCCTGCATCACCGTGGCGAGGTCGCCGCGGATCGTGCCCGGGGCGGCGGTCACGGGGTTGGTGGCGCCCATCATCGCCCGCCACTGCACGATCGCATCCGGGCCCTCGACCACCGCGGCAACCAGGGGGCCCGACGTGATGAAGTCCACGAGGTCGGCGAAGAAGGGCTTGGCGGCGTGCTCGGCGTAGTGCGCCTCGGCGGTTGCCCGATCCAGGCTCCGCAGCTCAAGGGCGACGATCTGCAGACCCTTGCGCTCGATGCGCGACAGGACCTCGCCGATCAGGTTGCGTGCCACGCCGTCGGGCTTGATCAGGACCAGGGTCCGCTCAGTCATGCGTGCCTCCTGCGCAGGCGGGCGGAGCCTCCGCCCTCAAGGCGGCCAAGCCTACCTGCCGCCCAAGGGTGCCCCCGACCCCCGCCACCACCCCGAACGCCGCCCGCACGTCACCCGAACACCTCTCCCGATTCGTCGCCCTTCCCGCGGCTCGACCCCGGATTCGTCCGTCCTTCCGAGCGGCCATCGTCCGAATGGCGGACGAATCGAGACCTGGCAGGACCGCGGACGGGAGGGTGGGCGTGGACAGGGGGGCGGGCCACCGCCGGGCACCGCGGGGGGCTCCTTCAGTTCGTGGGTTGGGCGGATTCGGCTCAGCCAGTGGGTTGGGCGGATTCGGCCTTGCGGCCCAGGTGCAGGGCGGTCCACCAGAGGGCCGTGAACACCGCCCCGAGCACGACCATCATCCACCCGATGAACAGGCCGCTCGCGATGACCAGGGCCTGCAGGACCCACCCGGCGGGGACGAAGAACGGGCGGCGGAACATCCCCGGCAGCAGCGCGCACGCGAGCGCGAGGGCGGCGAAGATCCAGCCGACCCACGTCGGCTGCCCCCCGGCAACGACCGCCACGGGGATGGCCAGCAGCAGGACGATCGCCTCCATGATCAGGACGCTGGAGGTCAGGACCCTCATTCCCAGCCCTCCGGCGCCCGGCCCCGAGGTGCGCCGCGCTCGGAACGGGTCGCCCCGGACTCCTGCCCGGACTCAGCGCCCAGCAGCAGCCGCGCCTCACCGGCCATCGTGACCGAGCCGGTGACGATCACGCCCGCACCGACCCCTGCCGGGGATCCCACTTCCGCCAGCTCGATCGCACGCTCGAGTGCAGCGTCGAGGCGCTCGACGGCCTCGACACGATCCTCGCCGAGGACCTCGGCGGCGATCGCTGCCAACTCGGCGACCGGCAGGGCGCGCGGTGAGCTCGACCGGGTGATGACGACCCTGTCGACCACCGGCTCCAGGGCCGCGAGGATCCCGGCTGCGTCCTTGTCGGCCAGGATCCCGAGCACCCCGACCGACGAGGAGAACGCGAACGAGTCGGCGATCGCCGCTGCGAGCGCCTGCGCGCCTGGAACGTTGTGGGCGGCGTCCACGAGCACAGTGGGAGCCCTGCGCACGACCTCGAGACGGCCCGGTGAGGTGACGGCGGCGAACCCCGCACGCACCACGACGGGGTCCAGCCTCCGGCCCGGCGTGGGCACGGGGATGTCGCTGGCAACGCCCCCCGCGGAGTCCCGGTCCCGGATGTCGAGGAGGCCGCCACCGGTGCCCGAGACCGGTCCCCCCGCTGGATCCGGCAGGGACGTGACCCCGAAGAACGACTCGACCGCGGCCAGAGCGGCGACCGCGTTGCGCGCCTGGTGGGCGCCGAACAACGGGAGGAAGACCTCCTCGTAGTCCGCGCCCATCCCGCGCAGGGTCAGCTGCTGCCCGCCGACGGCAACCAGTCGCTCGAGGACCCCGAAGTGGATCCCCTCGACCGAGGTGGGCGCCTCCATCTGGGACGCACTGGCGGCCAGGACCTCCATGGCCTGGTCCTCCTGCGCGGCCAGGACCACCGAGGACGTGGGCTTGATGATGCCGGCCTTCTCGCCGGCGATGTCGGCCAGCGAGTCCCCCAGGTAGTCCGAGTGGTCCATGCCGATGGGCATGATGACCGCCACCTGGCCGTCGGCCACGTTGGTGGCGTCCCACGTGCCGCCCATGCCGACCTCAACCACGGCCACGTCGACCGGCGCATCGGCGAACGCCGCGAACGCCAGGCCCGTCATCACCTCGAAGAAGCTCAGCCGCGGCCCACCCTCGAGCTCACTGGCCTCGTCGGCCATGGCCAGGACGGGCGCCACCTCGTCGTAGATGTCGAGGAACGCGTCGATGCTGATGGGCTCGCCGTCGAGGCGGATCCTCTCGCGCAGGTCGGACAGGTGCGGGGAGGTGATCAGCCCGGTGTGCAGCCCGAACGCCCGCAGCAGCGACTCGATCATCCGCGCGGTCGACGTCTTGCCGTTCGTCCCGGTCACGTGGATCACCGGGTAGGCGCGTTGGGGGTCGCCGAGGAACTGCGTGAGCGTGCGGATTCGGCCCAGGGTCGGCGAGATCTGCGACTCGGGCCAGCGCGCCTCGAGTTCGCGGCGCACCTCGCCGAAGCGGTGCAGCGGGTCGGTGGGGTCAGCGGTCACGTGCCCATCGTTGCATCCCGGGTGGGGCTGCGCCGAGCAGCGGTCCGGGCGCTTCGCCCCTAGATTGGGCTCCCCGGCCGGAGGGACCAACGCGATGACCACCACGATCACGGAGCCGACCCCGGCCGCGCCACCCGCAGCCCCCGGCGACCCCGGCCCCGAGGTGGCTGCCTCGCTCACGCGGACGCTGGCGGTCCTTGGGGCGTCGAGCACCGTGGTCGGCGGGGCGATCGCCCTGGTGTCCTCGAGCCCGGGCCCACGCGCTTTCGGGCAGCAGAGCGCAGCCTGGGGCGCGATCAACCTGGGCATCGCGGGATTCGGCGCGTGGCGCTCCCGGACGCGTCCGGCCGAGGCTGCCAGCCTGCGCCGGACGCTGTTGGTCAACGCCGGACTCGACGTGGTCTACGTCGCCGCCGGCGCCCACGTCGCCTTCCACCGCAGCACGTTCGGCGGCCGGATCTCCCCGGAGGCCGCACGCGGCCACGGCCTCGCGGTGGTCGGCCAGGGGCTGGCCCTCATGGCGCTGGACCTGACCTACGCCCGGCGCCTGGCCTGAGCCGGACCCTCGGGTCGCCACCAGCCCACGTCCGGTGCGGCTCCGCGCCCCGTATCCGACGTGTGAGGCGGCCGCCGACGGCCCCAGTAGACTCGCGCCCCATGAGCCAGACGCCGGACGCCCCCGCCACACGCATCCCCGAGAAGCCGTCAATCGACGGGATCGAGTCGGTCTGGTCCGAGCGCTGGGAGGCTCAGGGGACCTACGGATTCGATCGCACGAGGCCGCGCTCCGAGGTCTACTCGATCGACACCCCACCGCCCACCGTCTCGGGGTCGCTGCACGTCGGGCATGTGTTCTCCTACACGCACACCGACCTCATCGCCCGCTACAAGCGCATGCAGGGCTTCGACGTCTTCTACCCGATGGGCTGGGACGACAACGGCCTGCCGACCGAGCGACGCGTGCAGAACTACTACGGCGTTCGCTGCGAGCCGACCCTGCACCACGACCCGGACTTCACCCCGCCGGAGAAGCCGGATCCCAAGAGGCAGGTCGCGATCAGCCGCCGCAACTTCATCGAGCTGTGCGAGCAGCTGACGCTCGAGGACGAGAAGGCGTTCGAGGCACTGTTCCGCCAGTTGGGCCTGTCCGTGGACTGGACGCAGACCTACCAGACCATCGACTCCAACGCCCGATCCGCGTCCCAGAAGGCGTTCCTGCGCAACCTCGCCCGCGGCGAGGCGTACCAGGCGGAGGCCCCCACGCTGTGGGATGTCACGTTCCGCACGGCCGTGGCCCAGGCCGAGCTCGAGGACCGCGAGATGCCCGGCGAGTACCACCGGATCGCCTTCCCCTACTCCGACGGATCTGGGGCGGTGCACATCGAGACCACCCGCCCCGAGCTGCTCGCCGCCTGCGTGGCACTGGTCGCCCACCCCGACGACGAGCGCTACCAGAAGCACTTCGGCACCACGGTGACCACGCCGGTGTTCGGCGTCGAGGTGCCGGTCGTCGCCCATCACCTGGCCGACCCGGAGAAGGGCTCCGGCATCGCGATGATCTGCACGTTCGGCGACACCACCGACGTCACGTGGTGGCGCGAGCTCGCCCTGGCGACTCGGCCGATCATCGGCTGGGACGGCCGGATCCTGCCCGAGACCCCGGACTGGATCGCCCGCGAGTCGGGCCGTGAGGCCTACGCGTCGATCGCCGGAATGACCGCCTTCTCGGCGAAGAAGCAGGTGGTCGAGCTGCTCGGTGCGGCCGGCTGGCTCGACGGTGAGCCACGAGCGATCACGCACCCGGTGAAGTTCTTCGAGAAGGGCGAGCGCCCGCTGGAGATCGTCACGACCCGGCAGTGGTACATCCGCAACGGCGGGCGCGATGCGGACCTGCGCGCCGAGATGCTTGCCCGTGGCGAGCAGCTGTCGTGGCACCCGGCGAACATGGCCATCCGCTACCAGAACTGGGTCTCCGGACTCGCCGGCGACTGGCTGATCAGCCGACAGCGGTTCTTCGGCGTGCCGATCCCGCTGTGGTACCGGGTCGACCCGCACGGCAACCCCGACTACCACCAGGTGATCACCCCCGAGGAGTCCGCACTCCCAGTCGACCCGTCGGCCGAGGCGCCTGCCGGGTTCGCCGAGGCCCAGCGCGGCCAGCCGGGCGGCTTCATCGGGGACCCCGACGTCATGGACACCTGGGCGACCTCCAGCCTGAGCCCACAGATCTGCGGAGGCTGGGAGCGCGACCCGCAACTGTGGGCGGCCGTCTCCCCGATGGACCTGCGCCCGCAGGCCCACGAGATCATCCGGACCTGGCTGTTCTCCTCGGTCGTGCGCTCGCACCTCGAGGACGACCGGCTGCCCTGGGCGCATGCGGCGATCTCCGGCTGGATCCTCGATCCGGACCGCAAGAAGATGTCGAAGTCCAAGGGCAATGTGGTGACCCCGGTCGACCTGCTGGAGAAGCACGGATCGGACGCCGTGCGGTACTGGGCGGCCTCCGGTCGACCCGGCACCGACACCGCCTTCGACGAGGGCCAGATGAAGATCGGCCGGCGCCTGGCGATCAAGATCCTGAACGCGAGCCGCTTCGTGCTCGGGCAGGGTGTGGATGCCGCAGCGGCGAACCAGCCTGAGGCCGTCACGCACCCGCTGGACCGCGCCCAGCTGGCGGCCCTCGCCGAGGTCGTGACCGAGGCAACGGCGGCCTTCGAGGACTACAACTACACCCGCGCCCTCGAGCTGGCCGAGACCTACTTCTGGTCGTTCTGCGACGACTACCTCGAGCTGGTCAAGGACCGGGCGTACGGGGCCCAGGGCCCAGAGGCTGCGGCGTCCGCGCGGGCGGCGCTGGCCACTGCCCTGAGCGTGCAGCTGCGCCTCTTCGCCCCGTTCCTGCCGTTCGTGACCGAGGAGGTCTGGGCGTGGTGGCAGGAGGGCTCGGTGCATCACGCGTCCTGGCCCACCGCCGACGAGGTCGCCCGGATCGCCCAGGACGGCGAGCCGATCCTGGTCGGTGAGGTCGCCGACGTCCTCAGCGCGATCCGCAAGGCCAAGTCCGAGGCGAAGGTGTCGATGCGTGCCGAGGTCAACTACGCCGAGGTGCTGCGCCCGGCGGAGACTGCCGCCCGTGTCAGCAGCGCGCGCGCCGACATCTCCGCGGCCGGGCGGATCGCGGACCTGCGTATCGGCGAGGGAGAGCCGGGCACCCGGATCGACCTCGCGGAGACCACTCCCTGACGGGCCTGCCCCCACGGCGGTGACCCCCGGTGCTCAAGCCGGTGCCCCACAGGTCCGATGACCCAGCAAAGGCGCCAGCACCGAGGAGAGTCCGCCATGGGTCGCAGGTCTACGAAGTCGTCCCCCGCCAATGGGGCTGCACTGCCCTTTGACACGGTCGGTGTCACGATCCTTCCCGGGGTCTCGCTCCCGGAATGGGCCGAGCCGCACGACCAGCCGCTGACGGCCCCCGGCCCGGAGCTGATCGCCGATGCCGAGCCCCTTGGCCAGGAGGCCGCCGTCGACGCCGTCATCGCCGGACAGGCGGCACCACCCGACTGGGCGGCCGCCGTGCCGGCCATGCCGGACGCCGCAGTCGCGGCCCAGGAACACGGCCCGCTCTCGGCGATGGCGCCCGAACCTGCCTATGCGATGGCTGGTGCGGCCATGGCCGGGGCGGTCACGGCTGGCGCGGCCTATGGGACCCCCTCCGGATACGGCCAACCCGCTGGTGGGTATGCGCCGGAACCCTCGAGATACCCAGCCGCACCCGCTGCCAGCCTTGCCGCCCCAACGCTTCCGGCCTCCGCAGCTCCCGCAGCCGCGGCCGGGCAGGCACCTGTCTACCCGCCGGCAGCCCCCACACCCGAGTACGCGCAGGGCTGGACCACGCCCCCTCCCGCTGCAGCGTCCCCAGCCAACGGAGCAGCTCCGGCGCTGACGGCCTTCGGCGCTCCCGCCCATGCCGCGCCCGCCGGGCCGGCTGACCACCCAGCCACAGGTGGGGTGGCCACGGCAGCGGCATACGCCCAGGCAACCGCCACCGACACGCGCACGTTCCCGAGCCCTGCGTCGCCGGCGGACTCCATGGCGCCGGATTCGGCGGTGGCGGCACCGACCGATTCGCCGGCTCCGAGTACGCCGAGTGAGGCGTGGGGCTCTCCCGACCGGACATCCCTGAGCCCCCAGCACGTCGCGCTTCTGTCGTGGTGGGCGGACATGATGGCTGCCGGCCAGTTCCCGGCCCCGACGGCCGCGGTCGGTCCGGATGGGACTGCGCCATCGGCTGCATCCAGTGGGTCGCGCAAGCGCTCCTTCCCGTTCAAGGCGGCGGCCCTGGGCCTGGTCGCCGTGGCAGCGGTCGGGACCGCCGCGGTGGTCGGGCCGAGGGTCATGGCCTCCGACGAGCCGGTGGCTGCCACGCCCACCACCCTCAGCATGCCCGCTGCCGCAGGAGACCTCGTGGCGCTCACGGATCCCAGCGTCGGCGCCGAGCTGCAGACCCTCCTGGGGTTCGGCCTGCGCCCCACCGGCGTGACCGTGACAGGCGCCTACGGGACCGCCGCGGGCAATCCGCTGGTGATGGCTGCGATGGCCACCACCATGGGAGCCCCCGCCGAGGCTGTGGGGCAGATCGCCACATGGGCGGAGCGCACCGGTGCCACCGTCTCGCCGTCGGTGGCCGGTACCGGCGCGAACGAGGGCATCACGTGTGCGGCCGTCGAGTCGATCCCCGAGGCGCAGCCAGGATCGTTCTGCGTATGGACGGCCAGCGGAGAGCGCGGCCAGACGTACTCGGTCGAGGCCTCCGTCGAGGACGCCCAGATGCTGACCAACCAGTTCCGGACGGCGGTGTCGGGCTCGTAGACGTGAGCCCCCCAACTCCCACGAGCATCGTGGGCGGGTGGGTCAGGCGGTCTTCTCCTGACGGCTGCGGCGGGCTGGCGCGGCCGGTGCCTCACGCGGGAGCAGGGTCGGGTTCACGTTGTCCTTGACGACCTCACCGGTGATGACCACACGACCGACGTCCTTGCGGGACGGCACGTCGTACATGACGTTGAGCAGGACCTCCTCAAGGATGGCGCGCAGTCCACGCGCACCGGTCCCTCGCAGGGTCGCCTGCTCGGCGATCGCGTCCAGGGCATCGTCGGAGAACTCGAGCTGGACGCCGTCCAGCTCGAACAGTCGCTGGTACTGACGGACCAGGGCGTTCTTCGGCTCCGTGAGCACCTGCACGAGGGCCACCTTGTCCAGGCTGTTGACCGAGGTGAAGACCGGCAGCCGGCCGACGAACTCCGGGATCATCCCGAACTTCAGCAAGTCCTCGGGCATCACCTTGGCGAAGATCTCCGAGGTCGATGTGCCGCGGCCCTCGAGGCGAGGGTCGAGCTCCTCGGGCATGAAGCCGATCGACTTGCGGCCGATCCGCGACTCGATGATCTTGTCCAGGCCGGGGAACGCACCGCCCACGATGAACAGGACGTTCGTGGTGTCGATCTGGATGAACTCCTGGTGCGGATGCTTGCGCCCACCCTGCGGCGGGACGGAGGCGGTCGTGCCCTCGAGGATCTTCAGCAGCGCCTGCTGGACCCCCTCGCCGGAGACGTCGCGGGTGATCGACGGGTTCTCGCTCTTGCGGGCGACCTTGTCGATCTCGTCGATGTAGACGATGCCGGTCTCGGCCTTCTTGACGTCGTAGTCGGCGGCCTGGATCAGCTTGAGCAGGATGTTCTCAACGTCCTCGCCCACATAGCCGGCCTCGGTCAGGGCGGTGGCGTCGGCGATCGCGAACGGCACGTTGAGCATCCGGGCCAGGGTCTGGGCGAGCAGGGTCTTGCCCGAGCCCGTGGGACCGAGCAGGAGGATGTTGGACTTCGCCAGCTCCACCTGCTCGTCGCGCTGGCGATCGCTGCCGCTGCTGGCCTGGACGCGCTTGTAGTGGTTGTAGACGGCGACGGACAGGCTCTTCTTCGCGGTGTCCTGGCCGATCACGTACTGGTCGAGGAACTGGCAGATCTCGCGTGGCTTGGGCAGTTCGTCGAACTGGACGTCGGAGGACTCGTGCAGCTCCTCCTCGATGATCTCGTTGCACAGGTCGATGCACTCGTCGCAGATGTACACGCCGGGGCCGGCGATCAGCTTCTTGACCTGCTTCTGGCTCTTCCCGCAGAAGGAGCACTTGAGCAGGTCGCCGCCGTCACCTATGCGGGCCACGTTCGTTCCTCTCCTCGACTGACTCCGAAGGTACCTCCCGAATGCGTGGCCGCACAGGCCCCACTCCGGATAATCCCGCCGTTCGGGTTACGCCCAGCGCGTACCAGGCGCCGGTCAGAGCGCCGTGGCCATCTTGCGCGAGGCGATGACCTGGTCGATGACGCCGTACTCGACGGCGTCATCGGCGGTCAGGATCTTGTCGCGCTCGATGTCCTTGGCCACCTGCTCGGGGGTCCGACCTGTGTGCTTGGCGAGGATGCCCTCCATCTCCACGCGCATCCGCAGGATCTCGTTGGCCTGGATCTCGATGTCCGAGCCCTGGCCCCCGCCCTCGGTGTAGGGCTGGTGGATCAGCACGCGCGCGTGGGGCAACGCGAACCGCTTGCCCGGGGCGCCCGCCGCCAGCAGGACGGCCGCGGCTGAGGCCGCCTGACCCAGGCACACGGTCTGGACCTGGGGCTTGATGAACTGCATGGTGTCGTAGATCGCCGTCATGGCGGTGTAGGAGCCACCGGGTGAGTTGATGTAGATCGAGATCTCACGATCCGGGTCCATCGACTCCAGCGTGAGCAGCTGGGCCATGACGTCGTCGGCTGACGCATCGTCGATCTGGACGCCGAGGAAGATGATCCGCTCCTCGAAGAGCTTTGCGTACGGGTTCATGATGCGCTCGCCGTTGGCGGTGCGCTCGCGGAACTCCGGCAGGATGTAGCGCGCCGCCGGCTGCTGAATACGGGTCACGAGGTGCTCCTGGGCTCGGGTGTCGGTCGCGGAGTGGCGCAGCGGGCTCATGCGGTGCCGCCCTCTCCGGAGACGTCGCGCGCACTGCGCACCACGTGGTCGACGAATCCGTACTCCTTGGCCTCGTCGGCGGTGAACCAGCGGTCGCGGTCGGAGTCGTTGCTGATCGTCTCCAACGTCTGGCCGGTGTGCTGGGCGATCAGCTCGGCCATCTTCTTCTTGGTGTAGAGCATCTGCTCGGCCTGGATCTTGATGTCCGAGGCCGTGCCCCCGATGCCGCCCGACGGCTGGTGCATCATGATCCGGGCGTGCGGGGTGGCGTAGCGCTTGCCCTCGGCACCGGCGCACAGCAGGAACTGGCCCATCGAGGCCGCCAGACCCATGGCGACGGTCGCGACGTCGTTCTTGACGAACTGCATCGTGTCGTAGATCGCCATGCCCGCAGAGACCGAGCCGCCGGGCGAGTTGATGTAGAGGTAGATGTCCTTGTCCGGGTCCTCCGCGGCCAGCAGGAGCATCTGGGCGCAGATCGCGTTGGCCACCTGGTCCTCGACGACCGAACCGAGGAAGATGATCCGCTCGCGCAGGAGGCGCTGGTACACGGAGTCGTCGAAGCCGGGACCGGTGGGCGCCGGGGAGCGCAGCTCAGGCTGCGACGAGGTGGGGTACGGCAGTCCGTTCACGGGTGACCTCCGCTGGTTGGGGCGATCCTGATGCGGGCCAGCGGCCCGGTGATCGCGTCTGCAGTGACCCTAACCCGGGGGTCCGACACGGGCTTCCCCGGCGCCGCGGTTGTTCGCTCAGGGCGTGGGCAGGGCGCTCCCGACGCCGAGGATGGCGCCGACCGCGAGCGAACAGCGCGAGGCCCCCGCGTCCGGCCGAGTGACCGGGGCGGGGGCCCGTGCCTGCGTTCGTGCTGCGTTCAGCGATCAGCCGCCGAGGCCCGCCAGGCCACCGGCCGCCATGGCCGCGGCCAGGTCGGCGTTGAGCGCGTCGAGGTCCACCTCGGTTCCGGACGGGTCGACGATCTTCGCCTTCTCCATCACGAAGGCCAGCGCCTTGGCGCGGCGCACCTCGGTGACGGCCATCTGGACCTGACCCGCCGCGACCAGCTCGTTGGCGAACTGGTCGGGGGTCATCCCGTAGCGCGGCGCCTGCTGCATGAGCCAGGCCGAGAGCTCCTCCTGGGCGACCGTGAGCTCGTTCTCCTCGGCGATCCGGTCGAGCAGGATCGCGCTCTTGATCCGACCACGTGCCTCGGACTCGAACTCGGCCTTGTGGTCCTCGTCGCCGTGGCCGTCGTGGAAGTGCTCCTCGAGCTCACGGGCGATCAGGGACTCGGGCAGCGGGAAGTCCACGGAGTCCACGAGCTGCTCGTGGAGCTTCGTGCGCGCCTGGACGCCCTGCTCGACGCGCTTCATCCGGACCAGCCGGGAGCGCACGTCGTCGGTCAGCTCATCCATGGTGTCGAACTCGCTGGCCATCAGGGCGAAGTCGTCGTCGGCGGCGGGCAGCTCGCGCTCGCGCACCGTCGTGACCGTCACGGTGACGTCGATGTCCTTGCCCTCGTACTGGCCGGCCTCGGCCGGGAACGAGAACGAACGGACGTCGTCGGCCACGGCACCGCGGACTGCGTCGTCGAAGCCCGGCAGGGGCTCCTCCTTGCCGCCGACCTCGAAGCTCAGCGCCGAGGCCATGAGGTCCTCGACCTCCTCGCCATCGCATGCGCCGGCCAGGTCGACCAGCAGCACGTCGCCATCCTGGGCGGGACGCTCGACGTCGGTCAGCGTCGCGAAACGGGCGCGAAGGGCATCGACCTGCTCGGTGACCTCCTCGTCGGTCGGCTCGGCGCCGTCGACCTCGACGACGAATGCGTCAAGGTCGGGCAGCTCGAACTCGGGTCGCACGTCCACCTCGACGGTGAAGGCCAGGTTCTGGCCGTCGTTGAGCTCCTGGACGTCGAAATCCGGGGTGCCCAGCGGCTTGAGGTTGTTCTCCGCAACAGCCTTCTCGAACGCCGCCGGGACAGCCTCGTTGACCGCCTCCTCGAGCACGAGGGCGCGGCCGAACCGCTGGTCGATCACCCGCGAGGGGACCTTGCCCTTGCGGAAGCCGGGGACGGTCACCTGGGCGGCGATGCGCTTGTATGCGGCGTCCAGTTGCGGGGCCAGCTCCTCGAAGGGCAGGTCGACGGTCAGCTTGACGCGGGTGGGCGAGAGGGTCTCGACGTCGCTCTTCACAGCGGCGCACTCCTAGCAGGTTGCAGGGATGGAACGGATCATCTGTCGGGGCGGGGAGACTCGAACTCCCGATCTCCTGCCCCCAAAGCAGGCGCGCTAGCCACTACGCTACGCCCCGTGACTGCCGCTGCAGTCTAGTCCACAACAGGGGGTACCCTGTTCCTCGTCCCTGAGACCCCCGGCGGCACGCTGGCCGGGATCGCAGGGGCACGCGGGTGTAGCTCAATGGTAGAGCCCCAGCCTTCCAAGCTGGCCATGCCGGTTCGATCCCGGTCACCCGCTCCATACGAAAACAGCCCTGGCCGACACCGGGATCGCGGCCCGTTCGCAGGCCGCGCACGCTTCCCCTCACAACCATTTCGTATTACGCTTCCGTGGTGGAGACGATCAAGGGCAAGCCAGTCACCGAGCAGGACATCCAGGACTGGGCAGACGAGGCCGAATGCGGCTACGACGTTGAGCAGCTGCCCAAGCGCGGCCGAAAGCCGATCGGCGACGGCCCTGCCAAGGTCGTCCCTGTTCGGATCGACGCCACCCTGCTGGCCGCGCTGACCGAACGCGCCGAGCGGGACCACGTCAGCCGCTCGGAGGCCATCCGGGCGGCCATCCGCTCCTACGTCGCGTGAAGGTCCACGACCCCGCACGCAAGCACGGCATCGACCCGGAGGACGCCATCCATGCTGCCGAGCATGATGGCGTCAGTGCGTCAGTCCGACCAATCCCCCGAAGACTGCTCTGGGGGCGCGACTCGGGCAGTGCCGCGAGTCCCTTGGTCAGCCGGGTCGGTAGGCGTAGCGACGGTGGTCGATGCGGAGAACGATGATCTCGCGGGTGGTGTCGTTGATCCGGTACAGCACGCGGTAGGTGCCGCGGCGCGCGGAATGGATGCCGGCGAGGTCGCCGCGCAGGGGTTTCCCCACGCGCCGGGGATCGCTGATCAGGGCCCCGGTGAGGAACTCGATCACCGCTGCGGCGACGGCCTCAGGCAGCCCCACCTGGATCGCGCGGGCGGCGGGCGGTGTGACGACCAGCTCGTAGGGGTCCTCGCTGGTCACGGGCGCGGGCGCAGGGCGCGCACAGCGTCCACGCCGCGGACGACGTCACCGCTGCGGTAGGCGGCATCAGCCTCGCGGATGTCGGCCAGCGCATCGGGGTCGGACAGCACATCGAGGGTCTCCTCGAGCTGGGCCAGGTCCTCCGGGCTGAGGATCACGGCTGCCGCGTACCCATTGCGCGTCACAGTGACCCGCTCGTGCTCGCGCTCGACCCGGTCCACGACCTCGCTGAAGTGGTCTCGGACCTCCCGCAACGACTGGATGCTCATGGCCACAATTGTGGCGCATCCAGGACTGCCCGGCAAGGAGGCACCGAACAACCTTCGCGGGCAAATTGACATGAAGCACTGCGGGAGGCGCCGATAGTCACGCACCCTTGAGTGAGGACCAGGCGAGGATCCTCGATCCAGGCTCGTACATCAGATTCCGGAATGGCGACCCGACTGATCCGCGCCTGAGTCGGCACTCCATCTGACTGGCGGCTCGTGACGCGCTCGCCACAGACGGGAGTCTCCGCGACACCGACCAGGCGGCCAGGGTGCCGACCAAGCCCCTCCAGCGTCCCGCCCCGCGGAGCGCATCCTTCTGGGCGCCGAGATGCCGGCCCCAGCGCGCGCGACAGGGCGGCGGATAGCGGCACTGCCCGCGGGCGGGTCGGGCCTCGGCTGGGGTGGTGAGGGTCAGCAGGGTGTCTCGGTGATGTCCCCGCCGGGGAAGGTGACTGTCAGGCAGCGGCCGTCATCGAGAGCGGCGGTGGCCCCGGTGTCGGTGAACTGCTTCATCTGGTTGAACAGGGCGTCGCCCTCCTGCTCCCGGAACTGGGCGGCGAAGCCGTCGGTGGTCCCGTTAGCGTCCCGATACACCCGCGCCGCCTGGGCCAGGTCGGTCAGGGCGATGCGGGCGTTGTTCTCCTGGGTGTCGGCGAGGTCTCCCTGGTAGACGCTGACGACGGTGGGGTCGAGACGGATGATCCGGTCAGGCTTCCCGGGGCCGGTGAAGACCACGGTGCCGTCGCCGATCGGGCCGAGGATGGCCGCATTGTTGGCCACCGGCACGGCGGTGCCACTCGCGGTCACCTGGGTGTAGCCGTCCGGGACCAGGATGACCAGGTGGTCCGGGCCGGCGGGGCCGCCTGGGGCGTCCCACGGTAGGTAGACCCCGCTGGTGAGCAGTTCCGACCGGGGCTGGCACCCGTTCGAGCCACCCGTGGAGTAGGTCAGGCCCTCCTCGATGATCCACAGGCACAGCCGGCCATCGACGGTCTCAGCGAGGAACGCCTCCTGCCAGATCTCCGCGGTGGGTTCGACCTCAGCCAACCGGGCAATCCGGCTGACCTCCCCGGGGTGCGCGAGGGCCGCGTCGAGCATCGTGGACAGCCCCGGGGTGATCGGCACCCGGGTGTCCAGCACCGACAGGGATGTCTCCCCGGACGCCGGCTGGATGGACGGCAGGCGCCAGGCAGCCCCAGGCACCAACACCACCGCTGCGACGACCGCGGCTGCCACGGCCACCCCACCCGCGACACGCTTCCGCCGCCGGCGGCCGGCCCGCTGTTCCAGGGCCACCAGTTGGCCATCGATGTCGGGCACGGTGTGGGCGACGCTGTCGGCCAGCCCGGTGCGCAACCTGTCCTCAACTGACATCGTCAACCGCCTCCTCCCGCAACACCTCGGCGAGCCGGGCACGGGCCCGGTGCAGGTGCTGCTTGACTGTCGAGGTCGAGGTGCCCATCACGCGGGCGATCTCCTCCACCGGTCGGTCCTCCAGGTAGAACAGGACGACCGCCGCCCGCTGCTTGGGTGCGAGCTGGGCGATCGCGTTGATCAGGTCCACGTCGGGCTCGACATCGCTCGAGGCTCGATCCACGGGCTCGGCGACTGGTACCACTTTCTCCCGGGTGGCCCGGCGGATCGCGGCCCGGACCGCGACCTGATGCACCCACGCCGGCGGGTGCTCGACCACCCAGTTCACCGCGGTCCACCGCTCGTAGAGCTTCAGGAATGCGTCCTGGGTCACCTCCTCGGCCCGGCCACGGTCATGCACGATCAGCAGCACCGAGGCGAACACCGTTGGGTAGTGCACGCGGAACACCGCCTCGAACTCCTCACGAGACCTCGCCCGCACCCCGCCCACCTCTTCCCGTCACCCGTATAGAGGCACGAGCCCGCCTCCAGGTTGACACCACCTCGGACCGAGTTCGCCGCTCATCCACGGACCCGACGCTACCGGGGCCCCCCTCGCCCACGGCCGACGCTCGGGCAGAGGTCCGGAAAGGCCATGAGCACCGTCCCCTCCCGTCAAGCTTGAAGCCGACCCGGACGAGACCAGGTCCAAACGGTCATGGGATCCGGAGGGGTCCGCTCCGTTGCCCACCTGACTGCTTGAAGCCGGTCGAAGGGCTCGGCGTGCTCCGACGTAGGCTGACGGCCGCAGCGGCCTCACGGGGGCGGGCTCGATGGGGAGGGCACATGCACGCGACGAGGCGTCGGAGTCTCTGGGCGACTGGCGGGATCAGCGTGGCGCTGCTGCTGGGCGGGTGCACCGACTCCACCTCCACCGCCGAACCCTCCAGCGCGACAGCGCCTGCGACCGTCTCCGCGTCCCCGCTGGCCTGCGAGGCCATCGATGTCCGGGACGTCGAGGTCGTCCGGGGCGATTGGGTCCTGGCCGAATCTGTACTGGTCCGGGGCCCCGAGGGGACGAGCTTCACCGCGACGCTGCCAGCGGACGCCCCTGCCAGCATTGCCATGGGCGGCTCGCCGAAGCCGGGCAGCTCAGAGACCCGGACCACCGGACTGACCGTCGAGCAGGCCACCGTCACGACCGACCCCGCCAGCGACCTGGACCCGGCCACCTTGCTGGCGGTGATCGGGCAGACCAGCCGCGACCCGCTGTCGTTGACCAACACCGGCCAGGACGGCTTCACCGGACAGTTCCAGGGGCAACTGGACGGCGACGGCGCGGTGGTGTACCGCGGCGCCAAGCAGACGACAGTCACCTTCGCCGGGGACTGTTCCAGCCCCTCCGACGGCCCAGTGCCGGTGACCGGATCCGCGCGCTACTTCGACCTCGGCGAAGCCGGCGTCGTCGACTGCGGTAAGCCAGCCGAGCCCGGCACGCTGGCCGAAGCCGCGGCCGAGTCCTGCGCCACCGAATAGGCAGGACACGCCGGTCGACCCGAGCGCCGGCGACCTCGGAGCACCCCCAGCTCACCCGAAGCAGGCGGAGCTGTCCGGCACTGGCACTGCCCAACCTGGGAGCCCGCCCAGCGCCCAGGATCCCCGCGCTCCCCCGATCGATCGAGACGACCCGGACACATCGCCAGAGCGCGTCCACGGGCGGCGAGATGGCGCGGGGCCGTGGGTGCCGAGATCGTGTCGTGGGAAGCCGGCAGCGGCCTGCGTGGGAATGCTGTAGAACCCGAGGTCCCCTGAGCCGCCGCCGCAGGGGTTTGCGTGGGCGTCAGTGCCGCCGGGATCGCGTGGCTGTCCCGGTGAGGTCATCGAAGAAGAGGACCTCGACGTCGGCGCCGAGTTCGTGCTGGACCTGCTCGGCCAGGGCTCGGCCCCGGTCGTTCCAGCCGTGATGGGCCGCAGCGCTGGGCCACTGGTATGCGTTGTGCGCCAGGGTCTCGGTGTACTCCTGGCCCCATGACGCCTCCCGTTCGCGACCCTGACTTGAGGCTAGCCCTGCGTGAACCAGGGCTGACCGGCCATCGAGGCCTCCCGGGGCAAGGGGGTCCCCGTGACGATGTCCCACTCAGTTGCCTTGATCCATTGGGGCAGCAGGGGAGCCCTAGGAGCGCGTCACCCAACGCGCCAGGATCCTCGGCGACCTGTAGCGCGTCGGGTACGGCCTGCCGGCATGACGTCAGGCCTCTGGCGCACCTCCGGTCGAGGGCGTTGGGACAAGCGGCCCGCGATCAGCCCCCGAGGCGCGACCTGGTGGCGAGGGCGCCGACCAGGGCGGCGATGAGGAATACCACCGCCGCCACCAACAATGCCGGACCCACCAGTGGCGGGGGGTTCGCGCCGCGCTCAACGAGACGCGGGTACTCCCCAGACCACCAGATCAGGCAGGTGAGCAACATCAGCGCGATGCCCACCAACCGCAGCGGCGAGAACACGACGGTACGCGTCCCGCGCGGGGCTGGTTGCATGCCACAAACCTACGCCTCGATCGGTCGATCGCGCCCGGGGGTCGCGTCAGTCGCTGGCCAGGGCGGCGGCGTAGGCGGTGATCCCGGCGGCCACGTCGGCGGGGAACCCGGCTGCCACCAGCCCTTCGGTACCGGCCGGGCCCGGGATGGTGATCTCGGATCCCGCGACGATCGCCGGGGCGGAGAACCCGACCTGATCACGAACGCAGCCCAGGTACACCCACGACGTCGAGCCGCGCTGGTCGAACATGGCGACTGAGCAGGCGGTCGGTGCTGAGGCACCGGCGGGCTTGGTGCCGGCGTCGAGCTGGGCGGTGACCGCCGCACTCGTCTCGGCGATCCGGGCCAGCTCCGCCTCACGCTGGGCCAACTGCTCACCGGACAGCGCCAGGCCGCTGCGGTAGTCATCGGGATCGACTCCGGTGACCCCCGGCAGGTTCAGGCCGAGGCCAGAGTTCCGGGTCAGCTCGCCCTGGTCAGCCCCCGACCAGAGGACCGCGATCACAGCCACGTTCACCAGCCCGAGGGCGACCATCGCCCACCCCGCGACCCGGAACATTGAGGGTTTCACCGCCCGGCGGGCCAGGACCGCGAACCGGATCGCCACCGCGAACGCCACGATCCACCCGAACAGCGGCAGGACAACGCAAGCCAGGACCGCGACCACGCACAGCACCCCGACCAGCACCCGGGCATTCGACCCCGCCACCGCACCCGTGTCCCGGGGATCCCGGGTGTCCTGGACGGTCATCGCGCCACCCGCCCACGGCAGCCCGCAGCCCGGACACACCGGCGGGGGCCTCCAGCACGACGGCCGCGTCGGACCCTCACCGGCCCGCCTCGGTCGTCGACGTGCTGGGCAGCTCGCGCCGCCGGCGGGTCACCCGCACCACAAAGGCCACGAGAATCGACAGCACGAGCAGGGCCATCGCCCACCACACCAGGGCCGCGGCCACGTCCATGGGCGTCGGGACCAGCGGATTCACAACCAGCAGCCTACCCACCAGCAGTCCGCCGGTGGTCTTCGCCGGAGTTCGCGCGCGAAGCCCAGCCAAGGAATGCGAGCTCAGTCGTCGGGGTCGCTCTCCTCGGGCAGGGTCCAGGCGAGCACGATCGAGGGCAGGAACAACGCCAGGAACAGAAGACCCGCCCCGCCGAGGTAGATCTGGGCATACGAGAGGGTCAACGCCTCGTCGGGTTGGTCAGCGACGGCGAGGAACAGGCCCAGGACCACAACCGCGATGGAACCGACCAGGATCCGCCAGGCAACCGCATGGGCGGCGTTGCGCCGCGCCCGGAACTGCTCGTCGAGCAACCGGGTGGGTGCCGTCGCCACGTACCGCAGCGACCGGCCCATCAGCAGCCCCACCCAACCCAGGATGACCGCGCCGACCACGCCGACGACCACGTACCGGGTTCCCTGATCGGACCCCACCAGGACGGCTGCCACCATCATGGCCAGGCAGATCGTGGCCGTGACCGCGGCGAGCACCCGGCGAGCCCGCCGGGTGCGCAACCACCGCCACCCGCGGTCGTCCATCCCGCGCTTCCAGTCCTGATCCACCAAACCCCGGATCCCGTCGAAGGCTCATGTCCGCACCCTTGCGACCGTGAACGGTTCCAACGCGAACACGTCCTCCACCCGAACCCCCAGCAACGCCGCGATCCGCAACGCCAACGCCAGACTCGGCGCGTACTCACCCCGCTCCAGATAGCCCACCGTCTGGTAGTGCACCCCGACCGCCGCAGCCAACCCAGCACGAGTCAGCCCCGCCGCCCGGCGGAACTCCTCCAACCGGTTGAACACCGGATCCTCATCCTTCGACCTACGCCCCACAAGTGCAGCATAAATGCTACGTAGCAGGAATACAACACCCCTACCAGCCCTGGGGGTCGCAAATCATGCAGGACCCGCGCCCGAAGTGGGATCGCCAGGCCGCAGGTCGAACACAGAGGGGAACCGAAGTGACGCAGGTCCCGAGGGCAGGTTCCGTGTCTTGGCGGGCTTGGCTCTTGCCGTCACGCAAGGCCTTCCCGGCGACGAGCCAGCCCGAGGCGGCCTGCGACTACCAGTCAGAACGGACTTGGCCGTTGTTCATGCCGCGTGGCCCGGCTTGCGCATGCAGGCGATCATGGCACCGGGTCCCACGCCGACCAGTGCACGAGCAGGCTGCGACCGGGGGCAAGCACGGTCTCCCCCGCGCGGACGAGCGTCGTGGACGCGGGCTCGGGCCCCGGGAGAGTGGTGTCCAGTTCCAGGCGCCACAGGTCCGACGGCCGACCGGCGGGTGCCGTGTCGGGGATGCGGAACTCCACGGGATCCGCCTCCCCATTGACCAGCACGAGCAGGTTGTGGTCCAGCAGTGGCTCCCCCCAGCGGTCGTGGTCGGGGGCGACGGACCCGTCGACGAAGACCGCCACACTGTGCCGCGCCGGGTCCTGCCACATGGGTGGGGACATCGCCCGGCCGTCCGGGGCGAACCACACGGAGTACCCAGGGTCGGCCAGGTACCGGCGTCGGCGCAGCACTGGGTGCGCCCGACGCATCGCGATGACGCGCCGGACGAAGGCCAGCAGGTCGTCGTCGACGTGCGCCCAGTCGAACCAGGACATCTCGTTGTCCTGGCAGTACGCGTTGTTGTTCCCCCGCTGCGTACGGCCGAGCTCGTCGCCGCCGAGGAGCATCGGGACCCCGCGGGACAGGAACAGTGTCATGAGTACGGCCCGCACGTCCAGGTCCCTGGCGGACTCCACCGCCGGGTCGTCGCTGGGACCCTCGGTGCCGTGGTTCCACGAGATGTTGTCGTTGGTCCCGTCCCGGTTCCCCTCGCCGTTGGCCTCGTTGTGCTTGGCCGAGTAGGACACCAGATCGCGCAGGGTGAACCCGTCGTGGCAGGTCACGTAGTTGATCGAGGCGTGCGGCCGGCGCCGGGTGGGCCCGTAGATGTCCGAGGACCCGGCGACCCGGGTCGCCAGCTCCGGCAGCATGCCGGGGCGCCCGGACCAGAACCCCCGGATGGTGTCGCGATAGCGCCCGTTCCACTCGCTCCAGGTGTCCGGGAACGCCCCCACGCTGTAGCTGTCCCACTGCCCGACGTCCCACGGCTCGGCGATTAGCTTCACCCGGCTGATCACCGGGTCCTGGTCGACGAGGGCGAAGAAGGACGAGAGCCGTGCGAACCCGCCGTCTTCGCGGGCCAGGGCGGTGGCCAGGTCGAAGCGGAACCCATCGACGTGCATCTCGGTCACCCAGTACCGCAGCGAGTCCATGATCAGCCGCAGGCAGGTGTGGTCGTCGACGTTGTAGGAGTTCCCCGTGCCGGTCGTGTCCAGGTACCGCGACGGGTCAGCGGGATCCACCCGGTAGTAGGCGTGGTTGTCGATGCCGCGGAAGCACAGGGTCGGGCCGAACTGGTCACCCTCTGCGGTGTGGTTGTACACCACGTCGAGGATCACCTCGATCCCCGCAGCGTGCAGGGCCAGGACCATCTGCTGGAACTCCCGCACCTGGCCACCGACCCACCCCGCCTGGAACGCCGCCGAGTACTCCTCGAGCGGTGCGAAGAAGCCGATCGTGTTGTAGCCCCAGTAGTTGGACAACCCGGAGCGCGCCTGCGCGCTGGCAGTGATGAACTCGTGGACGGGCAACAGTTCCACGGCCGTCACCCCGAGCGAGGTCAGGTGCGCCACGGCCGCGGGATGGGACAGTCCGGCGTAGGTCCCACGCAGTTCCGGGGGCACACCCGCGTGGGTGGCCGTGAACCCCTTGACGTGCACCTCATAGATGACAGAGTCCGCGTAGGAGGTCCGAGGCGCGACGTCTCCGGCCCAGTCGAAAGTCGGGTCCACGACCAGGCACTTCGGCATGTGGGCCGCGGAATCCAGCACGGAGATCGTGTCCAGTGCGTTCCAGTCGTAGTCGAAGACCTCGGGGCCCCAGCTCAGCTCGCCGTCGAAGGCCCGGGCGTAGGGGTCCAGCAGCAGCTTCGCGGGATTGCACCGCAGTCCCCGGCTGCGGTCATAGGCGCCATGCACCCGATACCCGTACCGCTGCCCGACACCAACTCCAGGCAGGTAGCCGTGCCAGACACCGCTGTCGTACTCCCGGAGCGTCACCTGATCCTCGTGACCCGCCTCGTCGAACAGACACAGGACGACCCTCTGCGCCACCTGGGAGGCAATGGCGAAGTTGGTGCCCCCGGCATCGGGCGTCGCCCCGAGGGGGTAATGGCTTCCCGGCCACACACGGAGGTGCATGCTGGCAGGCTCCCACCGACCCGGCCGGGGCGAAAGGGCCGAATGGCACTCAGGGGGCAACACGACTCCCTGCAGGCCACCACAACGCCGTCGGCAGCCCGGATCGGCAGGTCATGCGGGTCGGCGGAAACCTTGAGGATCACCGGTGCGACGAGCTGCGGACATCCGGCGGGCGAAGCTCCGCGGTACTGGGTGCCAGTATTGCCGCCGTGATCACTGCGGTTGCCTTCGACCTGGACGGCACCCTCTTGGACCACGACCGGGCGGCCCGGGATGCCGTCCGAGACTGGGTGGCTGCCCGAGGCTGGCGGGACCCTGGGGACGCGGCGGCGCAGTGGTTGAGGTGGGAGCGTGAGCATTTCGCCGCGTTCACCACCGGGGCGATCACCTTCGAGGAGCAGCGCCGCCGGCGCCTGCGCGCGTTCCTGCCGCTGGTGACCGGCGCGGGCGTGGCCGAGGAGGACCTCGACGTCCTGTTCGCCGAGTACGCGACGTTCTACGAGTCCCACTGGGTGGCCTTCGACGACGCTCGTGCCGTCCTTGACGACTTGGCAGCAGCCGGGTACATCCTGGGGGTGCTGACCAACGGGCAGCGCGCACAGCAGGTGGCCAAACTCGCCCACATCGGCCTCCTAGACCGGTTCGCGGTCGTGGTTGCCTCCAGCGAGTTGCCCGCCGGGAAGCCCGCCCCCCGGGCGTTCACCGCCCTCTGCCAGCGGTTGGACACCGCGCCCGGGTCGGTCATGTTCGTTGGTGATGACCCGGCGGCCGACGTGGCGGGCGCGCGTGGCGCCGGTCTGAAGGCGGTCCTCCTGAACCGTGATCAGGTGGGCCGGGCACTCGATGGGGTGGCCAGCATCCGGTCCCTGACCGAGCTACCGGCGACCCTCACCGACGTGGACCGCGCCACTGGCTCGGGTGCGGCAGGATGCCCCACATGACGGCCGCGGACTCACTGGCAGGGTCGGCTGTGACCTCCGGTGCCCAGCGGCGCACCGAATGAGGCCCAAACCCCCGGCCCATGTCGTGTTCGACTGCGATGGGGTCCTGGTGGACAGCGAGCCGCTGTCGATCGAGGTGGACCGCCAGATGCTCGCCGAGTTGGGTTGGGAGCTGTCCCTGGACGAGATCATCGACCGGTTCGTCGGGCGCTCCCACGAGCACTTCCTCCGGGAGGTCACCGACCACCTCGGGCACCCGCCGCCGCCCGGCTGGGACGAGGAGAGCACACCCCGCTACCGGGCCGCCTACGCCCACGGGCTCCAACCGGTGCCCGGCATCGTCGAAGCTCTTGACCGGATCACCCTGGTACGGCGAGTAGCAGGCGTCACGGAGTGGGCGCCGGACGGCCCAATCGCCGCCAGAGCACGTAGGAGTACACGACCGGGACGAGGGCGGCGCCGATCAGGACCGCCATCATCAGCCAGAACCCGGCATCCCCGAGGAACCCGGCGACGATCGCCACGATCCCGCCGACGGTGAACGTCCGTGCGCCCAGGGCATGGGTGGCGTCCCACACCTGGTCGCTGGCCAGCGTCCACGGCGTCCGGATCCCGATGAAGTAGTTGCGTCGCGCGGTTCTCAGCAGGCGCCCGACGCCGATGAACAGCACGCCCATGGCGGGTACGAGCAGTTGGGTCATGTTGAACTGCCGGCCCATCCCCGCGGCCAGGGTGAGTGCGTACACGTAGACCATGAACGCCACGAAGCCCACGACGAACGCGTGGTACGCGCCGTGGAACGTCTCGATGTTCGCGCGCAGCGGGTCCATCGACGGGATCGCGAACAACAGGGCCGCAAGCCCGGCCGTGATCAGGGGCATCAGCAGAACACCCCACGTCCGCGACATGTAGCCGTCGACGTTCCCGGCGGCATCCCAGTGCGAGGGCATCGGATCGGGCAGCTGGGGGAACAGGGCGAGCCCCACCAACGTCGCGACCGCGATCAACGCGACGCAGATCACGATCGAGGTCCGCCTGGACACCCCACCATCGTCGCAGAACGCTGCACAACGAGGCGGCCCGTGGTCGCCCGTCCCACCGGGAACGTGGCGTCGGCCGCCTCGGTCGAGGGTTGGGACGGACAGCCCTACCCCGGTGGGGCTCGGGAGGTCCACAGTGGCAGGCATCGCCGCATTGCCCAGCACCAGCTCCGTCGTGCCCGCGGCGATCCGATCCGCCAGACGCCAATGGGCCGCGCGCAGCATCAGGGGGGACGCATCCAGTCCCACGACCCGGCCGACGCGCTGCGCCCTGGCAGCCACGAACCCGCCAGGCCTGCGGCCGATGTCGAGCAGCTCGTCGTCGGATCGCAGGTCGAGCATGTCGGCCACCGTCCCGCCGGTGATGAGCGCGACCGTTGTTCGCCTGCGCATGTGCGCCCCCACCTTGGCCCCCCACCCGCCTTCGCGTTGACCGGGTGCCTGGCCATCACCGTCGGCCTGGTGGTGCTCCGGGCACTCCCCCGTGTCCCCTGCCCTAGCGAAGGTCGGAGTGGCAGTCGCAAGACAGCCCAATAGAACCTTTCAGGTAGGCGCCGCTGAAGTTCGCGCCAGAGGGGTTAGCGCCGGTGAAGTTCGCATCTGACAGGTCGGTGGCGGCGAAGTCAGCCATCGAGAGATCAGAACCGCTGAGGTCAGCGCCGATGAGCTTCGCGCCGACGAAGGTCGCTTTCGCTAGGTTCGCGCCAGAGAGGTTCGCGCCAGTGAGGTTCGCACCGCTGAGGGACGTGCGCGTGAGGTTCGCACCGCTGAGGTTCGCGCCGGCGAGTTCTGCCACGGTGAGGTCCGCGTTCGTGAGGTTCGCTCCAGAGAGGTCCGCGCGGGTGAGGTCCGCGCCCGAGAGGTCCTGACAGGAAAGCATCGCGCCACTGAGGTTCGCGTCGGTGAGTGTCGCGTTGATCAGGTCCGCGCCTACCCACGCGCGGGTGAGGTCCGCGCTGCTGAGGTTGGCGCCGGTGAGATTCGCGCGGCTGAGGCGCGTGTCCCTGAGGATCGCGTTTCGGAGATCCGCGCCGCTGAGGTCCAGGCCACGCAGGTCCACACCGGTCAGGTCCACGCTGTCGAAGTTCGCGCCAGAGAGTGCCGCATTCGCGAAATCCGCGCCCCCAATGTCCGCGCCACGCAGGTCCGCGCCGGAGAGGTTCGCGCCCCTGAGATTGGCTCCCCTGAGGTCCACTCGTCCGAGGTTCGCGCCACTGAGATTGGCGCCACTGAGATTGGCGCCGGTGAGCTTCGCTCCGACGAGGTTGGCGCCGGTGAGGTCAGCGCGCCCCCCGGCCTGCGCCCACCTCACGAAGCGCAGGTTCTTCCACCGCAGCAGGGATTCGGCGTCCTCTACTGTCATCCAGGCTCCCCGTCCATGACTCTCTTCGACGCTACGCGACCTGAGGGCCGGGCGCTGTCAGAGTCACCCGAATGGGCCAACGTGGTAGGCGAGAGCCAACTTCTGGATCGGCGATCGCTGCCGACCCAAGATTGCTCCCGTGCCGCTCTGGTCACGCCCGCGCGCCTGCGGTGCGGGCGATGAACTCGCTGGCGGGCCGCGGCTCGATGCCCGCGTCGCGCAGCGGCGAGTCGTCCCAGGTGCTGGCGTGGGTGTCGAAGAACAACTCCAGGCCCAACCCCTGGGTGATGTCCGGCTGCACCCAGGACATCACCCGATGCCCGACCGACAGCAACCCGCGGGGCAGGTGCCGAACCTTGAACTTCCTACCCGTGGCCGCCTCGTAGGCCGCCACGACCTGCATCGGGGTCAGCTCCTCGGGCCCGCCGAACTCGACCACCTCCGGCGGGTCGGGCACGACCGCCAGATGGGCGCACAGTGCGGCGACATCATCTATCGCCACATAGCGGTGCGGGGTCTGGCCGCGCCCGGTGACCAGGGCCGTCCCTGCGCGGGCGTTGAACTGCGGCGGGCCGAGCCACGACTCCTGGAACATGTCCGGTCGCACGATCACATGCCGCATCGACGACACCCGCAGCGCCTTCTCCGTCTGCCACTTGCCGGCCATCAGCGGTCCCGTCCGGGCGAACTCCTGCCCCATGTAGGCCGCCGACACGTACACGAACCGGCGAACCCCGGCCGCCTGCGCCGCGCTGATCAGGTTCTGGTTGCCGGCGACATCGACTGCGGCGCGGTTCGCGTTGGCGGTCGTGACTACCGTGTCAACAGCGGCCACCGCCGGTCCGAGGGTCGCGGGTTCGCGTAGGTCGCCCCGGACCACCTCCACACCGGAATCCTGCAACGCCGCGGCCTCGGTCGCCGGGCGCACCAGCGCCCGGACCTGCTGACCGCTTCCGAGGAGCAGCCGCACGATCCGGCCACCCAGATCACCCGTGGCACCACACACCAAGATCATCGCTCCCCCAATCCCGGCCCATGCCGTCTGACACCTCCAGATTCCCGCCCCTTCGTGCCGGGCGCCAGAGCCTGAGGTCCCGCACGGAACCACCGACGGCCACCGATGCCAATGTCCTGCAGGCGCGCCGGGTCGGCCTCGCAGCCCGCCCAGCCGGTTGTTGGGGACGTTGTGCTCTGCCTCGCGGCGCTCACCGGCTCGTAGCCTCGAAGTGAGGGACAGGGAGGTGGTTGTTGTGCTCGTCACCCACGGGGTGAAGACGATCACCCGGCCCGGGGCGGCGGCGGGCCGAGCGGTCACAGGGGCAGTCGAGTCCGGGCTGGCCCTGGCACGCCAAGCCGGCGCCGCAGCGCGGAAGGCGGGCGAGCCGGAGATGGGTGTGCGCAGATCGTTCCAGTACCACTACTTCGGGGTGCCCAGCGGCCCGATCGGGTGGGTCGGGGCCCGGATGATGCAGAAGATGACCTCGCCGAGCGTGGACGCGCAGTTGGCCGCCGAGTTGGACCTGCAGCCAGACGACGCACTGCTCGACGTGGGATGCGGCTCGGCGAGGCTGCTGGCCGATCGGGCCGGTCATGTCCGACGCGTCGCGGGCTTGGACGTCTCCGAGCTCCAGCTCGGGATGGCCCGCCGACGGCTGGCCGATCGAATCGGGCAGGGGACGGCCGAACTCGTCCTCGGTGACGTCGCGGCACTGCCATGGCCGGACGAGACGTTCAGTGCCGTGGTGTGCCTGAACATGCTGAAGTTCGTTCCCGACCCGCAGGGGGCGCTGCAGGAGATGTGCCGGGTGATGCGCCCTGCTGGCCGCATCGTCGTGACGATGGGTGAGAACACCAAGCAAGTCGAGACCGACCCGAGCGCTTCCGGCACGGCCGATGCGTGGGGCCAGTGGCGGTGGAGCGACGCGGACGCGGTGCGGATCATGCGCGCGGCGGGCTTCGACGAGGTCACCACATCCACCGTGGGGGCCTGGAAGTTCAAGTTGGTCCGAGGCGTCAAGCCAGCCGTTTCGGCGTGAGTCCGCCGCCCGCAGCCACGATCCTGACTGGCCCGCGCCGGTGTGCCCATCAGGTGCGCCGACCAGGTCGCCGTCGAGCCATGACCCAATGGCCCTGAGTTCGCTCGCGGCGTGGCCTGGGCGCGGGAAGCACCCTCGCAACGGCAGGGAACCGCGCAAGGGCGTGCGTCAGAGTGGGCGTTAGCCGTTGGGTTGCCGCCTCACGACAGCCCGTCGAGGTCGACCTGGCCCACGCCCACGGTCCGCGGCTGGGTGCTACTATCCGACTTGATCAACAATGAAATTACACATCTGATGAAGGTGGTCCCGGTGCCCGTCCCCTTGTACGAGGCGAAGGCTGACCTGTTCCGCGCATTGGCGCATCCCGTCCGCATCCGGGTCCTGGAGCTGCTCAGTGATCGGGATCACGCGGTGCATGAGTTGCTGGCCGAGATCATGCTGGAACCATCGAGCCTGTCTCAGCAGTTGGCTGTCCTGCGCCGGACCGGGTTGGTGCGCCAGCAGCGGGTGCGCGGTGAGGTGGTCTACTCGATCGTGGTGCCCGAGACCCGTGAGCTGCTGGCAGCCGCACGGATGGTCCTGCGCGAGTTGCTGGCTGATCAGGCCGAGTTGGAGCGCGCGCTGCAGCCGACGATGTGGGACCCGGCGCCCCCGGCAGGTGACCCAGGGGATCCCGACGGGGCGTCGTCGTGACTGCGACCCGGCTGGTGCGGTTGATCCGCCGCACGGGTCGGGTGGCCGAGCCTGCTCCCGCCGCCCCGGAGGCGGCCGCTGACGGGTTCCGCCCCGATCAGGCGCTGGCCGGAAGTGCCCAGGTGCGCCACGTGGACTGCGGGTCGTGCAACGGGTGCGAGGTCGAGGTGGGGGCGGTGTTCGGTCCGGTGTATGACGCCGACCGGTACGGGGCCCGCCTGGTGGCCTCACCGCGGCACGCCGACGTGCTGCTGGTGACCGGGGTGGTGACCCACAACATGCACGAGCCGCTGCGGCGCACGGTGGAGGCGACCCCGCGTCCGCACGTTGTGGTCGCGGTCGGGGACTGCGCCGTCGATGGTGGGGTGTTCCGCGGCGGGTACGGGGTGGTCGGGTCGGTCGACGATGTGGTGGCCGTGGACCTGGCCGTCCCGGGCTGCCCCCCGGAGCCCGAGGCGATCGTGGCCGCGCTGCGCCGGGTGACCGGCCGATGACGACCATCAGCAGCGGGCTGGCCGCGCAGTTGGTGCTGACCGTGGTCGCCATCCTGGTGGCCGCGATCGCGCCGGCTGGCCGGCGCTCGCTGCTGGCGGGAAGCGCGTGCGCTGCCCTGGGGGTGGCCGGTGTGGTGACCGGACTGGCCGCCATGGCCGGCGACGGGTCGCCCGCGGGGCTCCAGATCCCGGTCGCCCTGCCATTGGACCTGCCGCTGGAGCCGCTGCTGCTGGCCCCCGACCAGCTCGGTGGGGTGTTCCTGGCCCTGGCCGGGGCCGTGGGCGCGGTGGCCGCGTTGTACGGGATCGGGTACGCCACCGGTGCGGCGGCCTCGCGGACCGGGTGGGCGGCGTTCGCGGTGTTCCTGCTGGGGATGCAGATGGTTCCGGCCGCCTCGGACGTGGTGTCGTTCCTGCTGGCGTGGGAGACGATGGCGATCGGGTCGACGGTCCTGCTGTTGGCCGATCATCGGCAGCGGGCCGAGGTGGTGAGCGCCTCCATCTGGTACTCGGTGATGACCCACGCGAGCTTCCTGATGCTCCTGGCCGGGTTCTCGGTCCTCGTCGCTGATGCAGGAGGTACCAGCTTCGCGACGTTGGCAGGTGCCGGGGTGACCGGGAGCACGGCCAGCGTCGCCTTCCTCCTGCTTCTGGGGGGGTTCGCGACCAAGGCAGGACTGGTCCCGGTGCACGTGTGGCTGCCGCGGGCGCACCCGGAGGCCCCCAGCCACGTGTCGGCGGCGATGAGCGCGGCGATGGTCAAGATGGGGGTGTACGGGGTCCTGTTGGCCACGTTGCGCCTGCTGCCCCTCGGCCCGGCGTGGTGGGCGGTGCTGCTGCTCACCCTGGCCCTGGCCTCGGCGCTCTACGGGATCCTGCAAGCCTCAGTGGCCACCGACCTCAAGCGGCTGCTGGCTTACTCGACCACCGAGAACGTGGGCCTGATCCTGGTGGCCGTCGCCGTCGGGCTGCTGCTGCGCGGCGCCGGGCAGACACCGGTGGCCGATGTGGCCCTCGTCGCCGCCCTGATGCTGGCGCTGAGCCATGCGGCGTTCAAGACGGTGTTGTTCCTGGGCGCAGGATCCGTGCTGCACGGCACCGGCGAGCGCGACCTGGACCGCCTCGGTGGGCTGGCCCGGGTGATGCCGACCACGTCCCTGGCGTTCGGGGTCGCCGCCCTCGGTGCCGCCGCCCTGCCGGTCACCTCCGGGTTCGCCGCCGAGTGGGTGCTGCTGCAGTCGCTGATCCACGGCGACGGCAACGACGACGTCCTGCTCGCGGTCCTGCTCCCGGTCACGGTGGCCGCGGTGGCCCTCACCGCGGGACTGGCGCTGCTCACCTTCGTCAAGGCCTACGGGATCGGGTTCCTGGCCCGGCCGCGGTCCGATGCCGCTGCCCATGGTCATGAGGCCGGGCCCACGATGCGGGCCGCGATGCTGCTGGGCACCGCAGCCGTCGTGGCGCTCGGCCTGGCGCCCGGCCCGGTGGCGGCCGCCCTGGCCGGGGCGGTCGGCGCATCGGGCGTCGAGGTCGTCGGCCTGCTCGGGGTGTCCCTGCCCGCCATCGACGCCCTGCTCGATCCGGTGGCCCTGACCCTGATGGCCGGCGTCGTGCTCGTGCCCGTCCTGGTGGTGCACGCCCTCTCGGCGCGGCGGGCCCCGCGCCGGGATGTCGACCTGGCCTGGGGTTGCGGCGGCATCCGGGTCAGCCCCCGGATGCAGTACACGGCCACCTCCTACGCCGAGCCCCTGGTCCGGGTGTTCGATGACGCCCTGCAGCCGCGCCGGGACGTCCAGGTCACCCACGCCGACGAGTCGCGCTACCTGGTGTCCCGGGTACGGTTCCGCCAACGGGTTACCGACCTGATCTCCGACCGGCTCTACGAGCCGGTTGTCCGGGTCTCCCTGGCGGTGGGCGAGACCGCCCGGCGGATCCAGAACGGCAGCGTCCACCGGTACCTGGGCTTCTCGTTCACCGCGCTGATCGTCGTCCTGCTGGCGGTGACCTGGTGAACACAGCATCGGTCATCGGATTGATCACCCTGCAGGTCACGGCCGCGGTTGCGCTGACCCCGCTGCTGGTCGGCGTGATGCGCCAGACGCGGGCCCGCTTCGAGGGCCGCGTCGGGGCCGGAATCGCACAGCCCTGGCGCGACGTGCGCAAGCTGCTGGCCAAGGAACCGTTGAAGGCAGCCGGGACCGGCCCCCTGATGTCGACGACCCCCCTGCTGCTGATGATGTCCAGCCTGGTGCTCTGCGCCCTGGTCCCCCTCGTGGGCACCCCCACCCTGCCTCTGGTTCCCGACGACCTGTTCGTCGTGGTCTCGGTGCTCCTGCTGGGCACGGTGGCCCTGGCCCTGCTCGGCCTGGAGTCCGGGACCGCGTTCGGCGGGATGGGGTCCAGCCGGCACATGACCATCGGCGCCCTCGTCGAACCCACTGTCCTGGTGGCCGTGTACGCCCTGTCGATCCCGGTCGGGACCTCGGCGCTGTCGGCGATCGTGACCGCGCGAGTCGATGACCCCGCCAGCGTGGTGTCCCCCGTCGGGCTGTTGGCCGTCGTCGCCTTGGGCATCGCGGTGCTGGCAGAGACCGGGCGGCTCCCGGTGGACAACCCCTCGACCCACCTCGAGCTGACCATGGTCCACGAGGCGATGGTGCTGGAGAGCTCGGGACGCGACCTGGCCTGGCTGGAGGTGGGGTCGTGGCTTCGGCTGACCGCCCTGCTCGGGCTCGTGGTGAACCTGGCCATCCCGTGGGGCGTGGCCACCACCCTGAGCCTCCCCGCGATCCTGGTCGGGACGGTGGCGATCGTGGTCAAGCTCGTGGCCGCCGGGATCCTGGTCGCCGCCGGGGAGGTGTTCCTGGCCAAGCTGCGCCTGTTCCGGGTGCCCGAGCTGCTGGCCGGGTCGTTCGTGCTGGCCTTCCTGGCCGTGACCGCCTCGTACCTGGTCGGGGGCGCGTGATGAGCGACGCCCTGTTCACCCAGCTGTTGGCCACCACCACCGGGCTGCTGCTGGTGACCGCGATCCTGCAGGTCTGGCGACAGTCGTTGCCCGCGTCGATCCGGCTGCTCGCCGTGCAGGGCGCTGCCCTGGCCGGCCTCGTGGCGACCCTGGGGATCCACGAGGACAGTGCTGAGGTGATCGTCGTGGCCCTGCTGGTGCTCGGGATGAAGGCCGTGGTCATCCCGTGGGCGCTGTCGCGGACCGCATCGGCGACCGGCGCGGTCCGGGAGGAGTCACCGCTGGTCAACCCCACCGCCGCCCTGCTCGCAGCCACCGCCCTGACTGTGCTGGCCTACGTGGTGGGCCTGCCGATCGTGGCCGTCGTCGAGGGCCCCGGCGCCAGCGCCGTGCCTGTGGGCCTGGCCATGGTGCTGATCGGGTTCCTCGTGCTGCTGACCCGGCGCAGCGCGCTGTCACAGCTGATCGGCTTCGTGATCCTGGACAACGGCATCGCGACCACCGCGTTCCTGACCTCCGGGGGTGTCCCTCTGGTCGTGGAGCTGGGCGTCACGCTCGACGTGCTGCTGGTGGTCCTGATCCTGCGGGTGCTGACTGCCCGGATCCAGTCGACGCACGGCGGCATCGACCTCGACGACCTGATGGAGTTGCGCGACTGATGACCGCCCTGCTGTGGATCCCCCTGCTCGTACCGCTGCTGACAGCGCTGGCCGCCTGGTGGCGCCACACCGCCGGCTGGACCCGCGGCGCCGACCTGGCTGTGGCTGGCGTGGTGCTCGGCGCCGGTCTGGGCCTGCTGGCCGCCGTGCATGCCGACGCCCCGATCGTGACCGGCGGCGGGACGTTGCGCGCCGACTCCCTGTCGGCCTGGCTGCTGGTCACCATCGGCGCGGTCGCGGTCACCGCCCTGTGGGGCGGGCTGGCGACCAGGGCCACCCAGGCCCAGCCCGACGGCCGGTACACCGCCCTGATCTGCCTGTTCCTGGCCGCGATGAGCCTGGCCGTCCTCAGCGACAACCTGGGCATCCTGTGGGTCGCCATCGAGGCCACCACCATCACCACCGCGTTCCTCGTCGGACACCACCGCACCCGCCGCTCACTGGAGGCCGCCTGGAAGTACGTCGTCCTCGGCTCGGTCGGCGTCGCGATCGCCTTCCTGGGCATCGTGCTGCTCTACGCCGCGGCGGTGGCCGCCGGAACACCGACCCTGTCCTGGACCGCATTGACCACCGGGACGATCGCCCTGGATCCCGACCTGACCCGGATCGCCGTGGCCCTGGCCGTCCTCGGCTTCGCGACGAAGGCCGGCCTGGCCCCCATGCACAGCTGGCTGCCCGACGCCCACTCCCAAGCCCCCGCCCCGGTATCCGGGCTGATGTCCGGGGTCCTGCTCTCAGTGGCCCTCTACGCGATCCTTCGCATGCAGGCCATCGGCGATGCCATCCTCGGCCCCGGGTTCCTGCGCGGGCTGCTGGTCGCCGGCGGGCTGCTGTCCCTGGCGATCGCCGCCGCGCTGATCCTCGCCCAACGCGACTACAAGCGGATGCTGGCCTACTCCAGCATCGAGCACATGGGGATCATGGCCCTCGGTGCGGCCGTCGGCGGGCCGCTTGCCACCGCCGCGGTGCTGCTGCACATGCTCGGCCACGGCCTGGTCAAGGCCGCCATGTTCGTCGTGGCGGGGCGGATCCTCGCCGCCGAGGGCAGCAGCCGCACCGCCGATGTCACCGCCCTGCTCGCACGCCGGCCCGACCTCGCGCGGCCCCTGCTGGCCGGGACCGCGGCCCTGCTGGGGTTCCCCCCATTCGTGCTGTTCTTCACCGAGGTCGCCATCATCGTGGCCGGGTGGCAGGCCGGGCTCGGCTGGGCCATGGGAATCGCCCTGGCCCTGCTCCTGGTCGTGTTCGCCGGCCTGGCCCGGCATGTCTCGGCCATGACCCTCGGCGAGCCGACCGAACCGGGCGCAGTTGACCGGGCCAGCGAGGTGACAGCCATGGCGGCCGACCACTCCACCACGCCGCCGACAGCTCAACTCCAGCCAGCGGCGCCGGGCCGGCAGGCCCCGCTGCTCCTGGCCCTGGGGGCGGCCGCCGTCCTCGGGTTCCTGGCCATCCCCCTGGCCGCCCTGCTCGGCGAGGCCGCCGCGGTCCTGGCAGGTGCCCGATGAGTCGGCTGCACCCCACCCGGACCGAGACCCTCAGCCGCGACCGGCTGCCTGTGGTGGCCGGTCGCCTGCTCGACGACGGCTGGCGCCTGGCCCTGGTCGCCGCCCACGACGACCCGGACCAGCTGCGAGTCGTCTACAGCTTCCTGCGCCCCGTCGGACAACGCCACGAGCTGACCGTCGAGGTCCCCAACGACGACGCCTGGATCCCGACCCTGGCCCACGCCTGCTTCCCGGCCGGGCGGTTCGAGCGCGAGATCCGCGACCTGTACGGCATCCACCCGGAGGGCCATCCCCTTCCCCAGCGCCTGGTCCGGCATGGACACTGGCCCGGCGGCTACCACCCGATGCGCCACGACGCCGACCCCACGCCCCGGTTCAGCCCCGACGTCGACTCCTACCCCTTCATCCCCGTCGAGGGAGACGGCGTGTACGAGATCCCCGTGGGACCCATCCACGCCGGGCTCATCGAACCGGGGCACTTCCGCTTCTCCGTGGTCGGCGAGACCATCCTGCAGGTCAAGGCCCGCCTGTGGTTCCTGCACCGCGGCGTGGAGAAGCTGTTCGAGGGCCGCACCCCCACCCAGGGCATCGAGCTGGCAGAACGGATCAGCGGCGACACCGCCGTCGGGCACGCCCTGGCCTACACCCTGGCCGTCGAGGACGCCCTCGGAATCGACGTCGACGAGTGCACCCGCGCCACCCGCGCGCTGCTCCTCGAAGCCGAACGGCTGTACAACCACGTCAGCGACCTCGGGGCGATCGCCAACGACGTCGGCTACGGCATCGCCCACGCCCACACCCAACGCCTGCGCGAGACCCTGCTGCGCCACAACAAGGCCCTCACCGGGCACCGCCTGCTCCGCGGCGGCATCACCATCGGCGGCGCCCAGCTGGGCACCGACCCGGACCTCGACCTGCTGCGCGGTGTCGCCAGCGAGGTCGCGGAGATCGTGGCCATCACCCTGGCCAACAGTGTCGTGGCCGACCGGTTCACCGGAACCTCCCCGCTCACCCCCCAGCAGGCCCTGCACATCGGCACGCTCGGCTACGTCGCCCGCGCCTCCGCAGTAGCCATCGACGCCCGCGCCGACCATCCCATGCTCGACATCCCCGGCTTCCAACCCGTCATCGAGGAGAACGGGGACGTCCTCGCCCGATTCCTCGTCCGGGCCCGCGAGGTCACCGCCTCCACCCAGATCATCTCCGACCTCACCCCCCAGGCCACCGGGTCCCCATCAGGAGACGCCGATCTCATCGAAGCCCCGACCGAGGCCGCCGCCGGGCTCGGCGTCGTGGAGGCCTGGCGCGGCACCCTGTGCCACCGGGTTGAGATCGGCTCGGATGGGACCCTCACCCGCGTCCGCGCACTCGACCCGTCGTTCTTCAACTGGCCCGCCCTGCCGGTCGCCCTCACCGACACGATCGTCCCCGACTTCCCGCTGACCAACAAGAGCTTCAACCAGTCCTACGCCGGCAACGACCTCTGACGCCCAGTGCCCGCAGGCACGCCGTGGGCGCCCTTGCGGTGGTGGAGCCAGCCGCCCCGGTGGAGCTCGGCCACCCGCCCAGCACTCATGCGGCAGGCCGATCCTGGTCCGGCGAGCGGCCAACGACGCCACCTCGCACCAAGGCTGAGCACGTCGCCGGCGAATAGACTCCGGGTATGTCTCGACGCCCCTATGAAGTCCTTCCAGGCCACCACGGGGGCAGGATCAAGGTCTCGGTGACCGGCAGTTCGCTCTTGCAGATCCCGCGCCTGAACCGAGGCACCGCGTTCACCCTCGAAGAGCGGGAGCGGTTCGGCCTGATCGGGCACCTGCCCACAGGGGTGACCCCGCTGGAGGCCCAGCTGCACCGGTCGTACAACCAGTTCCTGCGCGCAGAGACCGACCTGGACAAGTTCGCCTTCCTATCGGCGCTGCGCGATCGCAACACGGTCCTGTTCTACCGGCTGCTCAGCGAGCACCTCGAGGAGATGATGCCGATCGTCTACACGCCCACCATCGGCGCGGCGATCGTCGAGTTCAGCCAGTCCTACCAGCGCCTGCACGGAGTCTTCCTGTCGATCGACGACCCGGATCAGATCCAGCGCTCACTTGAGGGCCAGGGTCGCAATCCCGAGGACGTCGACCTGCTCATCGTCACCGACTCCGAAGGCATCCTCGGGATCGGCGATCAGGGGGTGGGCGGCATCCAGATCGCGTTGGGGAAGAAGTCCCTCTACACAGCGGCCGCGGGCATCGACCCGAACCGGGCGATCGCGATCGTCCTGGACGTGGGCACCGACAACTTGGCCCTGTTGTCCGACCCGCTCTACCTGGGCCTTCGGCACAGCCGCATCCGCGGGCAGCGCTACGACGACTTCATTGAGGCATTCGTCAGTGCGGTGACCACGGTGTTCCCCCACGCGATGATCCATTGGGAGGACTTCGGCGCCGCCAACGCCCACCGGCTGCTCACCACCTACCGGGACCGGGTCTGCACCTTCAACGACGACGTCCAGGGCACCGCTGCTGTGGTCGCAGCGGCCGCCCTGGCCGCCGTCCGCTCCCGTGGCGAACGCCTGCGCGACCAGCGCATCGTCATCCACGGGGCGGGGACCGCGGGCGTCGGCGTCGCCGACCTGATGCGCGACATGATGATCAGCGAGGGGGCGACACCAGAGCACGCCACTGCCGCCTTCTGGGGACTGGGTAGCCGCGGGCTGCTCACCACCGCGCTCGGGGACAGGATCCGGCCGTTCCAGGAGCCGTACGCACGACAGGCATCCGAGACCGACACCTGGGCGCTGGACGCCGCCGGGCGCATCGGCCTGGCCGACGTGATCCGCAACGTCAGGCCCACCATCCTGATCGGCACCTCCGGCCAACCCGGGGCCTTCACCGAGCAGATCGTCCGTGAGATGGCCGCGCACGTGGACCGCCCCGTGATCATGCCGCTGTCGAACCCCACCTCACTGGTCGAGGCCACACCCGCGGACCTGCTGGCCTGGACCGATGGTCGGGCCCTGATCGCCACCGGGTCCCCGTTCCCCTCGGTTCACCTCGACGATCGGGAGTACCGGATCGCACAGGCCAACAACGCACTCGTGTTCCCCGGCCTGGGCCTGGGCGTGGCGGTGTGCCGGGCGACCCGCGTGACCGACCACATGATCGCAGCCGCCGCGCAGGCCGTCGCCGGGCTCGTCCACGTGGATCGGCCCGAGGCATCGTTGTTGCCGGCTGTCTCTGCGTTGCGCATGGTGTCAGCCACGGTTGCGATTGCCGTCGCCGAGGCCGCCGAGCGAGACGGCGTGGCGACCCGCGTGCTGGACAACCCAGTCCAGCAGGTGTTCGACGCCATGTGGACGCCCGAGTACCCGGAACTCATCCTCGACCCCTGATGGCCACGACCCCGCGTGTCCGGCGGCCGTTCGAGCGAGGGACAACGGTCCGTCGGGCCGGATGGTCGGGTTCGGCTGGACGAGCGTGGAGTAGCTGGAGACGTGGCCCCGGAGGCGGGGTTCCGCTCAGTAGGTGCCGATGAACTTGCGCGGCGTGCCGGGCGGGGGCAGTCGAACCACCTGCACGGACCCCATCAGGGCTACCCCCTTCACCCGAATGGTCGGCGAGTCCGGACCCAGGTCGGCCGGCACCTTGTCCTTGCCCTGCCCGTAGTCACCCATGATCGGCGTCCCATCGACCACGGCGTGCATGTGGGCAGGGATGATGATCTTGATCTCCCCCATGATCGCGTTGGCGTTGATGATCGTCTCGCGGGCGGCAAGGACCGCCTCGCGCAGGTCGAGGGTGATGCTGCCCATCATCGAGAATGCCGAGTGGTGGGCCGGGACATACCAGACCCCGCGACGCTTGCGGTCGCCCAGGATCGCGGTCGACGACGCGTGCTCGACGGCGGGGACCCCACCCGCCAGCGGCACCGGCGAAGCGTTCGGTGGGGCGAGGTTCACGGCGTGCAGGTCGGCGGTGATCGGGATCAGGTCGGCATACGTCTTGGCGCCGAAGGTCAGCTCAAGCCGCTCGTCGAGCTCGTCGAGGTCGAGTCGCCCCTCCCCTGCGGCCTCGCGCAGCACTTCTGCCACCCGGTGGCGATCCGCATCCGAGATGCGCATCCGGCTCGGGTCCCCCCAGGTGTTCGACCCCTCCAGCTCACCCATGGCGAAACCCTACCGAGGCGCCTCACCACCATGCGGCACTTCATTGCGCCGGTCCAGGAAGCACCCGCTCGAGTCGGCCGGAGTACCGGGTCTGTCCGGCTCAACGGCTCAACGGCCGATGACCACGTCGGTGCCGTTGAGCTGGGCGTCGAAGCCCTCAGCAGTGACCTGGACGGCGGTGAGCGACATCCCCTCCGGCACTCCGGCCACGTCCTGGCGGATGGTGGCAAGACTGCGGGCCAAGGTGCTGGCCGCCGAGTCGAGGAACGACGGGCCACCGAGGTCGACGGTCTCCGGCTCGATGAGCAGCTGGCCGCCGTCGGCACTCACCGTGCCGGTCGCCTTGAGGGTGATGTCACGCCCCAGGATCGTGACCTGGCGCTCGACGCCGGTCTTGCCGTTCCCGGCGTCGTAGACCGTGACGTCCGGGCCGACCTGCTCGGCGACGGTCGCGAAGGGGATCGTCGCATCGATGTCGAGCCGCTGCGCCTCCAGCCCAGCCGGCGAGAACCGCACGCCCGACCCGGTGGCGACCACGTCGACGAGGTCGCCCCTGGCCGAGACCACGTCCTGGCTGCGCAGCTCGACGGCCCCCAGCCAGGTCTCGTCGTCGGCGAGGTCGACCGGCTGTTGGGCCACGGTCGCCGGAGCGGTCGGAGCAGGTGAGGCGGGGCCGCTGGCAGCCCCGGAGGCACCGGAGCCCAGGGAGAGGACGAGGACCACGAGGCCCACGCCGAGGACTGCGAGGGTCACGCCAACCCCGAGGAGGAAGTTCTTCACCCGGTCAGGGTCCCACCACCCAGCGGTTGCAGCCCACCCACGTCATCGGCGCGCCGAGCGGGCAAGCAACGATCGACGTGGCCGTCCAGCGGCCGGCCCGAACGGCGTGACAAGCGTCCAGAGCCACGTGAACGCGCGGCGGTCCAACGGGCCTGAAACGGTTACATGGGGCAGAAGTGCGGACCCGGGCCGAGGTGGGCCAAGGTACGGTCCACGCAGTGCCGTGGGACGACGCCATCGATCCCCCCTGGCGGTTGGCCCGTCGGCTGACAGCGAGCCAACGAGCCACGCTGCGGCGTTAGTGGAACGGAGACACGATGACCGAGCCCGTGAGCCCCGGCCCGGTGCCAGCCCCTGACGAGGAGCGCGCCTCATGAACCTTGCGCTGCTCGCGGCCGCCGGCATCGCACTTGCCTACGGCATGGCCACGGTCCTGCAGTCTGTGGGCGCCAAGAGCACGACGAGCAGCGAGGGCCTGGACCCGGGCCTGCTGGTCCGGTTGCTGCGCTCGGTGCCCTACCTGCTTGGACTGGCCCTGGACGGTGTCGGCTTCCTGCTCACCGTGGTGGCCCTGCAGTCATTGCCCCTGTTCGTCGTCGAGGCGTTCACGGCCGGGGCGCTGGCCGTCACCGCCGTCGCCGCCGCCGTGTGGCTGAAGATCCCGCTGTCGCGTGGGGAATGGATCGGGGTCGCGGCGGTCGTGGCTGGGCTCGTCGCGCTCGGGCTGTCCGCCGGTGCCGATGAGGAGGTGGCCCTGGACACCTGGGCCAAGTGGCTGCCCCTGGGCGTCTCGCTGGTCCTGCTGCTGGTCACCATCCCGGCGGCCCGGATCCCCGGCCGGGCCGGCGTCACCGTGCTCGGCGCCCTGGCCGGCTTCGGCTTCGGCCTGGTGGGCATCGCCACCCGCACGCTGGAGAGCCCCATCACCGTCACGGGCCTGCTCACCGACCCCTCCACCTACGGCATCATCGCCGCCGGTGGCCTGGCCCTGCTGGCCCTGGCAACCGCGCTGCAACGCGGCGGGGTCACCCAGGCCACCGCCGCCATGGTGGTCGCCGAGACCGTCATCCCGTCGGCCATCGGCCTGGCCTTCCTCGGCGACCGGATCCGGCCCGGCTGGGAAGCCGTCGCCGGTATCGGGCTCATCGTGGCCATCGGCGGCGCCGTCGCCCTCTCCCGTCTCGGCGAGATCCCGGAAGAGCCCGCCACAACCTTGGCACCCGAACCGGCCTGACCCACCCGACCTCCGGGCCAGTCGACCCGGGACGACGATGCCCAGCACATCAACCGCCGGCCCCAGGACCTGCCCCGAAGCTCCCCTCGGCACCGCGTCCTCGTTGCCACGGTCCAGGCTGGCTGCGAGCGCGAAGCCACCGCGCGGCCCCTAACCTGCGTGTGTGGCAGTGCTCGACGACCTCGCGACGGAAGTCCCGGTCAGTGGACCAGCCCGCCGGGTGGTGTCGCTGGTGCCCTCGCTGACCGAGTCCGTGGCCATGACCCGGCCAGCGGCGCTGGTCGGGGCGACCGACTGGTGCACCCACCCTGCCGGGTTGGACGTGGCCCGGGTCCGCGGCACCAAGAACCCGGACACCTCCCAGATCATCGCCCTCGCCCCCGACCTGGTGATCGCCAACAAGGAGGAGAACCGGCAGCTCGACGTGCGTCGCCTGCGCGAGGCCGGGGTGCCGGTGTGGGTGACGGTCATCGAGTCGGTACCCCAAGCCATCGACTCGCTGACCCGGCTCTTCACCGATGGGCTGCAGTGGGCAGTGCCCCGCTGGTTGGTCGACGTCCGGGCGGCCTGGGACCAGCCGGTCCCCGAAGTCCGGTCCCGGGTGGCGGTGCCGATCTGGCGTGACCCGTGGATGGTGGTCGGCCGGGACACATTCACAGGCGACCTGCTGCGCCGGCGCGGCTACCGCAATGTGTTCGCCCACCACCCCGAGCGCTATCCCAGGGTCGACCTGGCCGAGATCGACCGGTCCGACGTCGACCTGGTCCTGCTGCCCGACGAGCCGTACGTGTTCACCCAAGTAGACGGCCCCGAGGCCTTCACCACTGCGAGAACCACGCTGGTCAGCGGGCGGCTGCTCACCTGGTACGGCCCATCCCTGTTCGACGCGGCCACGTTCACCGCGTAGCCCCACTTTGGAGCTGACCTGCCCCGTTCACGTCTGGTCCGTGGCGATGCCATCCAAGCGCGTCGGGGCACCGAGGGCTAGCGTGTGGCTCATGAACCCCTCACCGGCGGGCACCGCCACGCAGCACCCCCCCACCGGCAGCACCGCACCGGTTGATCCGGGTCGCCTGGCCGGGCTGCGCCGGTACAACATCGTGGTGGGCCTGATCCTGATCGCCCAAGCCGTGGCGGTGGTCGCGCTGGCCAACGACTTCACCCTGCCAGTCACCGCCGCCTACGTCGAAGGGCCCCCCGGGACCGCACCCAGCGCACCTGTGACGTTGCTCAACACCCCGATCGGGCTGGCCGTCGCCGGGTTCCTGGCGCTGTCCGGGCTGGCGCTGCTGATCGTGGCCACCGTCTGGTCCCGCGGGTACGCCGCGGACCTGGCCCAGCAGCGCAACCGGGCCCGGTGGGTCGAGTACGCGCTCACCTCATCCATGATGATCGTGCTGATCGCCCAGATCACCGGCCTGACCGACGTCGGCGCCCTGGCTGCGATCTTCGCGGTGAACGCGGCGATGATCCTCTTCGGCTGGCTCCAGGAGGTCTACGAGCAGCCCGGCGGCGGGTTCCTGCCCTTCATCTTCGGGTCGATGACCGGAATCGTGCCCTGGCTGATCATCGCGTTCTGGGTGGTCTCGCCCGGATCCGTGTCCGGCGCCGAACCACCTGCATTCGTGTACGGGATCATCGTGTCGTTGTTCCTGTTCTTCAACGTGTTCGCCCTCAACCAGTACCTGCAGTACAAGCAGGTCGGCCGCTGGGCGGACTACCTGGTCGGGGAACGCACATACATCACCCTGAGCCTCGTGGCCAAGTCGCTGCTGGCCTGGCAGGTCTTCGCCGGCACCCTCGCCGGATAGCGCCCTCGGCGCGGTGCCCCCGGAGCGGCGCCGCCCAGTTTCGGCGGGCGCGGGCGCTGCCCGTGTACCACCGTGGAAGCTTGCACGCCGAACCCGCTCAGCCAGCCCGTGTCGACACTCGGGGGACTGAACGCTCGATGCGACGGCAGTCACGCGTCCTCCGGACGGGCAGGGCTCAACCGGCCCTCCCAGCGCTGCGGCCGGGACCAGTGCTACGACGCGACGCAGGCTGCAGCAAGTGCGTCCCAATCGACCTTGGCGAGCTGAAGCTCCGTCACTCGCTGCGCCTTGGGACGGCCGTCCTGCAACGCCGAGGACCACCGGCCGGCGGTGACCGCCAGGTCGCCGAGACGACGGGCCGCGCCAGGGTCGGTGCACGCCCTGGCCGCAGCCGACACCAGCGCCGCGAACTCCGCCGAGTCGTTCGCTGCCCGCGCCGCCAGCGCACGTTCGACGAGGGCGGCAGCGTCCTGCTGGAGCGTCGGTCGGGCCTGCGCGGAGCCGCCGTCATCACCTGTCTGGGAGGAGGCGAGTCGGTCGCGCTGCTGGACGGGGCCGTCGTCACCGGCGTCGCCGCACCCGGCGAGAAGCAGACCAGCACATGCCAGCACGGCCACGGACCGATGCCAGCGCGACGCCACCTGACCAGTCTGCCTCGGCCGGGATCATGCAGCCAGCGCACACTCCCGAGCCGAGCGGATCGCCCCACTCCGGGGCTCGACTCGGCGGCTGGACGCCCTGCCATGCAACACTGCCCGCGTGGCGAGCAGTGACGTGTGGGACGAAGAGACCGCCGCCAGCTACGACTCCGACGCCGCAGCACAGTTCGCACCTGAGGTCCTGAACCCGACCGTCGATCTGCTGGAACGACTGGCCGACGGCGGGCCTGCCCTGGAGTTTGCCATCGGCACGGGTCGTGTGGGCGTTGCGCTTGCAGCGCGAGGGGTGCCAGTGACGGGCATTGAGCTCTCGGAGCCGATGGTGGCCCAGCTTCGACACAAGGTGGGCGAGGAGCAGCTGCCGGTGGTCATCGGCGACATGGCGACAACGGTCCTGGCCAACGCAGGGACGTTCTCTGTCGTCTTCCTGGTCTGGAACAGCATCTCGAACCTGAGGACGCAGGCCGAGCAGGTGCAGTGCTTCAGGAACGCAGCACTCCATCTACGGCCAGGCGGTCGGTTCGTCATCGACCTCTGGGTGCCACCGCTCCAGCGCCTCCCGCCCGGCCAGGAGGCCGTTCCGATGATGATCGGCCAGGAGCACCTGGTCTTCGACACCTATGACCTGGTCACTCAGGAGTGCGTCTCGCACCACTACCACCACGACGAGGACGGAGGTGTGCGGTACACCTCCGGGCACTTCCGCTACATCTGGCCCTCGGAGTGCGACCTCATGGCCCAGTTGGCGGGCCTCGTCCTCGAGTCGCGGTCGGCCGACTGGGTCGGCAGTCCCTTCCTCCCCACGAGCGAGAGCCATGTGTCGGTCTGGCGCAAGGTCTGAGGCGTCCAAGGGTGTGGGTGCCCCGAGTCCCGGGCCACCCAAGGCAGCGCCGCCCCTTGTGGAGTCGTCATCGATGCGGGCTGGAACGGCAGCAGGGTGGTGGGCAGTGATCTCCGCTTGGTCTCATGCGCCCTTGGTCGCGGCGCACAGGAACACGCCGAACGCGCGGTCGTCCTTGAGGATGGTCGTGGCGTCAACGAAGCTGACGCTGGCGAATCCGGCGCGGGCGAGCTGCTCGGTGAGGCGTTCCCTGTCGAATCCGTGATGTCCGTCGAAGTCGGCCAACTCGGCGTGGAAGGCGCCGTCGGGATCCTCGTCGAGGTCCGCGATGGCCAGCCGGCCACCGTCGACCAGGAGCCCCGCCACAGACCGCAACAGCCCATCGAGGTCCTGCACGTGGTGCAGCGCCATGGAGCTCCACACCACGTCGTAGGACCCACCGAGCCGGTCTGTCGTCAGGTCGGCTTGGACAGCGCGCAGCCGGTCACTGAGCCCGGCCTCCTCGATCCGCTCCCGTGCGACCTGCACCATCCCGGCAGACGGGTCGGTCACCACCACGGAGCCGACCCGGTCGGCGAGCAGGATGCTCAAACGACCCGTGCCACCGCCGACGTCGAGCGCGCTCATCCGGGGATTGAGGTCCACGACCTCCTCGATGGCCCGAGCCACCGCCACCTGCCGCGCCTCGTGACCGGGGTCGTCGTCCCAAGTCGCTGCCTCGGCGTCGAACCGCTCGTGTTCGTGCATGTGCTCGACCCTAATCCCCGCAACTCCAAACTGGACCGTCCGCAGGGCGGCTCGCACCGCCCGATCCTGGACCCGTGGAGGAGCCGGGCGCCCGCCGGGATCGCCCGTGACGGGCGGCAGGCCGGGTCATCGCCTACTGTCGGCGCGTGGCCACGAGTGTGCGCACGTTCTGCAGGATCTGCGAGGTCTACTGCGGTCTGGTCGCGGAGGTCGACGACGGCCGGGTCACCGCGGTGCGCCCGGACCGCGACCACCCGGTGTCGCGTGGCTACGCGTGCGTCAAGGGGCTCGGGCTCGGGGCGCTGCACGACGACCCCCACCGGCTCGACCATCCGCTCAAGCGGGTCGGAGACGACTACCGGCGGATCAGCTGGGACCAGGCCATCGATGAGATCGGGGCACGGGTCCGCGCGCTCGTGGACGCGCACGGACCGCGGGCGGTTGCGCTCTACCAGGGCAACCCCACGTTCTTCAGCTTCCAGCACGTGCTCATGTCGTCGGCGTACGTCGAGGCGCTCGGGTCGCCCAATGTCTTCGCGTCGCACTCGGTCGACACCAACAACAAGTTCCACGTGTCGACCGCGATGTACGGCCTCTCGCTCGTGCACCCGGTGCCCGACCTCGACCGCGTGCGCTTCCTCATGTGCCTGGGCTCCAACCCCACCGTGAGCCAGATGTCGGTGCTCACGGTCGCCGACGCGACGGCTGCCCTGCGTGGGGTCGTCGACCGCGGCGGCCGTGTCGTGATCGTCGACCCGCGGCGCACCGAGACCGTGCGCAAGGTGGGCGAGCACGTGCCGATCCGGCCCGGCACCGACGCCTACCTCCTGGCCGCGATGCTGCACGTCCTCACCGCCGAGCTGGGTGCGGACCTCGACCGAGCGCGGGTGGTCGCGACCGGCGTCGACGAGGTCGTCGCCGTGGCGGCGCCCTGGACTCCGGAGCGCGCGGCCGCGGTGACCGGTGTTCCCGCCGGGACCATCCGCGAGCTCGCAGGCGCGTACGCGACATCCGATGGTGCCGCGATCTACATGTCCACCGGCGTCAACATGGGTCCGTTCGGGTCGGTCGCCTACTGGCTGCTGCAGACGCTCAACCTGCTCAGCGGCAACCTCGACCGCGCCGGTGGGCTGCTCGTGCCGGAGGGGGCGTTCGACGTCCTGCGCCTGAGCTCCGCCCTGGGCCTCGGCACGTTCGACGAGCACCGGACCACGGATGGGCGCTGGCACCGGGTCGCCGGCGCCTTCCCGGTGGCCGCGCTGGCCGACGAGATCACGACCGACCATCCGGACCGCATCCGGGCGCTGTTCGTCACCGCGGGCAACCCGGTGCACTCGGTCCCTGGTGGGAGTCGGCACCTGGCCGATGCGATGCGCCGGCTCGACCTCGTGGTCAGCATCGACATCTACCGCAACGAGACCGCGGCCCTCGCCGACTACGTGCTGCCCGCCACCGACATGCTCGAGCGCAGCGACTTCACCATCACCCACCAGGTGCTCCAGGTCGTGCCGCACGCGCAGTGGACGCCGGCGGTCGTCGCTCCTGCACACGAGCGGCGCGAGGAGTGGCGCATCTTCTCCGACCTCGCCGAGGCCAGCGGTGCGCCGCTGCTGGGACCGACGGCGGCGAACGTGCTCCCGCGGCTCAACCGCCTGCTGCGCCGGCTGCCCGGCCGGCCCGAGCTCACGCCGGACCGCATCGTCGCGCTGCTGCTGCGCTGGGGACGCCGCACCACCATGCGCGAGCTGCGCCAGCACCCGGAGGGAGTGCTGCTGCCGCCGTCGCAGCCGGGGTCCTTCCTCGGCCGACGGGTGCGTACCCCGGACGGGCTCGTCCACCTCGCTCCGCCCGAGCTCGTCGCCGACGCCGCCCGGCTCGACGACCTCGAGGCAGAACTGTCGCGCACCGATGTGCTCCGCCTCATCGGACGCCGCGACCGTCGATCGCACAACAGCTGGATGCACGGCAACCCCCGCATCAGCCAGCCGCCCGGGGGCAACACGGCGCTGCTGCACCCGCAGGACGCCGCGGAGCGCGGGATCGACGACGGCGACCAGATCGAGGTCTCCTCCCAGGAGGGCAGTATTCGGCTGCCGTGCTCCCTCACCGAGGACGTGGCCCGCGGCGTCGTCGTCGTGCCGCACGGGTGGGGGCACGCCACATCGGGGCACGTGCGGGCGCGCTCGCTGCCCGGCGCCAACGTCAACGACGTGATCCCCGGCGGGCCCGCGCAGATGGACCCGGTGAGTGGCCAGGCCATGATGCTCGCGCACGTCGTCGAGGTGCGCCCCGTCGCGGCGGACCTCGACTCGGCGCCTGCGCCGCGATCACCGACGGGCAGCTGAGGGCGGTTCCCCTGGCGTCCCTGGCGTCCCTGACCCAACGCCCGTTCCAGCGAAGCCCCGGTTCACAGGGTGCCTCAGGGGTCCGGTTGCGCGGAGTGCTCGGCGACCTGCACGACGGCCCCGGCCACGTCGGGGCCGAACATGACCGGGTCATTGTGGTCGGCGCCGGTGAGCACGACCTCGGCGATCAGCGCGCCGGTGACGTTCGCGACTCGGGCGCTGAGCATGGGGGGCACGATGGTGTCGCTGTCGCCGTAGACCACGACCGCCGGGACCTGCGAGGCGGCCATCAGGGCAGCAACCGGGAACCGGTCGCGCAGCAGCACCCGCACGGGCAGCCACGGGTAGTGGTGGGCGCCCACGTCAGCGAGCTCGGTGAAGGGTGAGCGCAGCACGACCCCCGCGGGCTGGTGGCGGGTGGCCAGGGCGGCCACGACACCGGTCCCCAGCGACTCCCCGAGGTAGATCGTGCGGTCCGGTGGATAGCCCAGCCCGGTCAGGGCGGACACTGCCGCGTCCGCATCCCGGGCCAGCCCGGCCTCGCTCGGAGTGCCCGGGTTGCCCCCGTACCCGCGGTAGTCCATGGCCAGGACCGCGAACCCGTCGCTGCGCAGCTGCTGGATCAGGCCGGTCCGGGCAGCGCGGTTCCCGGCGTTGCCCGGTGCGAGCAGGACGGCGACCTCGCGCGGGGTCCCGGTCGGGGGGGCGAACCATGCGCCCAGAGCCAGACCATCGCTGGTCTGAAGGGTGATGTCCCGGGCGCCGACCAGGACCGAGGCCGCCGCCGGGACCGGTGAGCGGTCCGGGAAGTAGACCAGGTGCCGCTGGAACAACCACACCCCGCCCACGACGACCCCCGCCAGGACCAGCACGACCACTGCTGCCCGCCAGACCATGCTCAATCCTCACCACAGGTCACGGATCCGCGCCACATGGCACCTGCCGGGTGCGTGGGATTGGGAAGCCACCGGAGGAGGCCACCACCGACAAGTACGTGGGGTGGAGTGCATGGTCACACGCCGGCGTCGCCCCAGCGCGCGTGCCGCGATCCCAGGTAGGAGCCGACCACCGCGGCACCGAGGTCGTCCAGCTCCGGAGCAAGCACGCGACCGTCGACCCTGCGGGCCATCGAGTCGACGAACCGCGCGAGCCCGGGGTCGTCGCCGAGCCGGAAGAACGTGGTCTGGGCACCGAGCCGGCCCGCAGCCTCCAGTTCCGCGATCGTGACCCGGATCGTCCTCGGATCGGGTGGGTAGTTGAACAGCGCCCGGCCGTCGGCCTCGAGGTGTGCGGTCGGCTCGCCATCGGTCACGACCAGCAGGATCGGCTGGTCGGCCGGGTGCTTGCGGAACCAGCGGTTGGCCAGCAACAGCGCGTGGTGCAGGTTGGTGCCCGTCACCGACTTCGGCTCGAGCGAGGTGAGTCGCTCGATGTCCATGACCGACGCGTGCCGTCCGAAGCCGATCAACTGCAGGTGGTCGCCGCGGAAGCGCGAGCCGATGAGGTGGTGCAGGGCGAGCGCCGTCCGCTTCATCGGCACCCATCGCCCATCCATCGCCATCGAGAACGAGGTGTCGACGAGCAGTGCGACGACCGCGCGACTGCGCGCCTCGGTCTCGGTCACCTCGATGTCGCCCATTCGGATCCGCACGCCGTGGCGGGGATCCGCGCCCTCGGTCGCCGTGCGCTGGATCGCGCGCGTCAGGGTGCGCGTGACGTCCCAGGGCTCGATGTCGCCGAACGCCCACTCACGGGTTGCGCCGCTGCGCTCACCCGCCGCCCCAGCCTGGCGGACGTCGCGCTGGCCCGGCCGGGCACCCAACCGGGTGGCCACGTCGCGCAGCAGCGCCCGGCCGAGCTCGCGCATCGCCTTGGGCGACAGCCGCTGCGAGCCATCCGATGTGCGGCGCAGGTACCCGCGCTCGGCGAGCTCACGCGCGAGCTCCTGGAGGGCGCGGGCCTCGACGGCCGCCTCGTCGCCGAGCTGGCGACTGAGCGCGTCCAGGTCGATGTCGTCCATGCGCGCGCCGGCGTACTGCTGGCTCAGCTGCTCACCGAGGGCGTCGAGCTCGGCGAGGTCCTGGAGGACGCCGGTGCCATCACCGAGGCCGAGTCCCTGGTCGCCGCGGAACGACTGGCCACCGGCCCAGTCCTCGTCCGGTCGCAGTCCCCGAAGGGTGGCGTCGAGGCGAGCCAGCGACTGCTGCAGCGACGGTGATCCGAACGCCTGCTGCGCCATCGACATGAGCTCGTCGCGCTGCTCCGGGGTCATCGAGTTGAGCATGCGCTGGGCGGCCGCAGCGCGCTGCGCCAGGGTGTCGATGAGCTCGTCGACGTTCCGCGGGTTCTCGGGGAAGAGCTCACCGTGCTTGTCCATGAACTCGGCGAACTGCTCGGGGGTGTCCTCGCCCCGGGCGTGCGCCTCGAGCAGGTCGTTGAGGTCCTCAAGCATGGCGTTGACGCGCTCGCGGTCCTCGTCCGTGGCGCCCTGCAGTGCCTGCTTCATGCCCGCGAAGCGCTGGTCGAGCATCTCGCGGCCGAGGAGGTCCTTGATGCGCTCGTAGTCCTCCCGAGCCTCGGAGCTGCGCCACTGGTAGTCGGACAGCTCGGTCACCGCCGCCGCGGTGGAGGCCGGCAGGTTCCCCATCCGCATCTCGGCGAACCGGGCGTCGTCGTCGAGGTCGCGGGCCAGCTGCTTGCGCTCGGCGAGCACGGCGCGGTCGAGCAGCTCGCGGACCTCCTCGAGGGTGCCATCAAGTCGGTGCCGGTCGAGCAGGTCGCGCCGACGCCGCTGGACGATCCGTCGCAGGTCGTCCAGGCCACGCTGCTCGCGGCCACCGCGGCGCAGGAACTCCCGCATCGCCCACGCGGGCGAGTGCCCGGCCATGACGTCCTCGCCGATCGCCTCGAGCGCCTCGGCGAGATCCACCGGGGGGGCCAGCGGGTCGCCACCGGCGTACCGGGCGTACCGGGCCAGGTGCGAGGGGCGGTGCTGGGCGTCGCTCATCTGCGTACCACCGGGGTCCCGATCAGGCTCCGCACCACGGGATCACCCGTAGACCGTCTGGCCGTCGACCTGTTCCTTGCCGACCTTGCGCGCCAGGTACAGTCCCTCGAGTGCCAGCTCGATGGCGCCCGCCTGCTCGCCGTCGTTGCTGGCATTGAGGCGTTCGATGATGCGGTCGTACGTGTCGGCCCCACCGAGGGCGGGAAGCCCTTCGAGGAAGGCCCGTGCAGCGACCTGCTCGCCGGTCGTCACCCCTGCGCCACTGTCGAGGGCCATCACCAAGGGACCCATGTCGATGCCCCGGAAGCGCTCGCGCACGGTCTCGGCGATGGCCGAGCGCAGGAGGTGCACCAGCACGTCGCGCTCGCGACCCTCCTCGCCCGTCTCGAACTCGACCTTGCCGCCGAGCACGTCGACGATGGTGTCGAGGTCGACCGGACGGGCCACCGGGGTCGGCTCCCCCTGGGCCGTGGCCCGGTGCAGCGCGGCAGCGGCCAGGGTCTCGGCCGCGGCGATCGACAGTCGGGCCGAGACGCCCGAGCGCTGGTCGATGCTCGTGGAGGCGCGCAGCCCGCGGGCGAACCGCGCGAGGATCTCCAGCAGGTGGTCGGGCACCTCGGCAACCAGGTGCGACTCCTGCCGGATCACCGCGACCTCGTCAGCCAGTGCCACCGGGTAGTGGGTCCGGATCTCGGCGCCGAACCGGTCCTTCAGCGGCGTGATGATCCGACCGCGGTTGGTGTAGTCCTCCGGGTTCGCGCTGGCGACGACCAGCACGTCGAGGGGCAGCCTCAGCACGTAGCCGCGGATCTGGATGTCGCGCTCCTCCATCACGTTGAGCATGGCGACCTGGATGCGCTCTGCGAGGTCCGGCAGCTCGTTGATGGCCACGATCCCGCGGTGGCTGCGCGGTATGAGCCCGAAGTGGATCGTCTCTGGGTCGCCGAGGCTGCGACCCTCAGCGACCTTCATCGGATCCACGTCACCGATGAGGTCCGCCACGCTGGTGTCCGGGGTGGCCAGCTTCTCGGCGTAGCGCTCGCTTCGGTGCCGCCAGGCCACCGGCAGGTTCTCGCCCATCTCGGCCGCCCGGCGCCTGGAGACCGCCGTGATCGGCTCGTACGGGTGCTCGCCGAGGTCGGAGCCGGCGATCACCGGCGTCCACTCGTCGAGCAGGCCGACCAGGCTGCGCAGGAGGCGGGTCTTGCCCTGTCCCCGCTCGCCGAGCAGCACGACATCATGCCCGGCGAGCAGGGCGCGCTCCAGCTGCGGGACCACGGTGGACTCGAAGCCGTGGATCCCGGGCCACGGGTCGCGCCCCCCGGCCAGGGCCGCGAGCAGGTTGTCGCGGATCTCCTGACGCAGGTGCTTCTGCCGGTGGCCGGAGGAGCGCAGCGCCCCGACAGTGTCCAGGGCGGGCGGAGGGGTTGCCCCCGGCGGCGAGTCGATGCTCGGCGGCGGAGGATCGCCGGGGTCGGTGCTCATGGCCTCACGCTACGTCCGGCCGGGCAAGCCGGCGAGTGCGCGAGCCGAGACGACCGACGGAACCCACCAGGCGCAAGGCGACTCGGAGATCGCAGCACGTCACCCACCCCCGTCGTGCGGGCGCTGCGCTACCAAGCCCCGGGGGGCTTCCGGGCGAATTGGCGTCTCCAATTCACCCCTCGTGCTTCGCGAGCGTAGGCATCGCGCGCCACCCCAGCAACCCCCCACGGGGGATGAAACGGTTACAGCTCCCAGAGCGCGGGAACCACCAGGACGGCCACCGGGACAGCCGCCGGGCCATTCACCTGCGGGCACCGATCGGAAGGGCACCCGATCGGCTTCAGGGTGCCAGCCCCTGATAGGAACGCACGGCTGTCATACGTCCGTCGGAGTTGATGTCGAACACATCGACCACGCGCAGTCGGACGTGGACGTCCACCTCGATCAACAGCTCGGCGGCAACACTCTGCGACGTGGCGTGCAGGTGCAGGATCTCAATGGCGATGGAGTCAGCGTCGTCGAAGTTGCGCTGCGTCTCGGCGAGGAAGGCTCGGCGGCCGCGCACCTCGAGGTTCCAGTCGCGCAGCAGCACGTCGTCGTCCACGAGTCCTGCGATGGTGCCCAGGTCCTTGGCGGCATAGGCCCTCAGGAAGCGGCGTGCGATGGTTGCGGTGTCTGCAGGGCCCATGCGCGCGACGCTACTGGAAGTGCTTCAGCGACTGCGGCTCACATTCACGACTCACTACGCGACAGTCATGCGAAGTCCGGGCGAGCGCCACCAGCCACCGCTTGACCGTCGCACCCACCGGGCACTAACGTACAACCCGATGGTTGTATATCAGCAGGCGCAGAGCCGCATCCCTGACGACGAGGTGGACCGGATCTTCCGAGCCCTGGCCGACAGGACCCGTCGCGACATCGTCCGGCGCACGTTGGTCGGCGAGGTCACCGTGTCGCAGTTGGCCAGTGGCTACGACATGTCCTTCGCGGCCGTGCAGAAGCACGTCGCCGTCCTGGAGGGAGCCGGCCTCATCACCAAGCATCCGCACGGCCGTGAACGACTCGTCCGGGGCAACCCCGAGACGATACGGCGAGCGCAGGCGCTGCTCGACCAGTTCGAGGCGCTGTGGCGCGATCGGGTCGCCCGACTCGATGCGCTGCTCGCCGACGACACCAGTTGATCCGTACCGACCCACGCGAAGGACCCACGATGCCCATCACCTCCGTCAGCAAGGACCCCGCCGCCCTCACCATGACCGTGGTCGCCGAGTTCCCTGTCCCGGTTCAGCGCCTATGGGACGCCTACGCCGATCCGCGCCAGCTCGAGCGGTTCTGGGGGCCGCCCACCTACCCCGCCCGGTTCACCCGACACGACATGTACCCCGGTGGACGAAGCGAGTACATCATGACCGGGCCCGAGGGCGACGAGACACGCGTCTACTGGGAGTTCCTGGCCGTGGCGCCGCTCGAGTCCTTCGAGGTCCGGGACGGGTTCGCGAACCCCGACGGGACCGCCAACGCCGACATGCCCACCATGCGGGTGCTGTTCCGGTTCACCGAGACCGCCACCGGGTCGCAGGTCAGCACGACGACCTGGTTCGACTCCGTGGAGGACCTCGACCAGCTGCTCGCCATGGGCATGGAGCAGGGCATGCGTGAGGCCATGGGCCAGATGGACGCCGCGCTGGCCGACCTGGCCACCTTCGCCGTCGGGCGCGCGGTCGAGGCCCAGCTCCTCAGCGACACCCAGGTCCGGGTGAGCCGGATCATCCGCGGGACCGTCGAGCAGGTGTGGGCCGCGCATCACGACCCTGCGCTGATGCAGCGCTGGCTCCTCGGCCCCGACGGCTGGACCATGCCCGTGTGCGAGGTGGCCCTCGTCGTCGGCGAGCACTACCGGTACGAGTGGGAGTCGGACGATGGCTCGCAGCGGTTCGGCTTCACCGGCGAGCTGCTCGAGAGCACGCCACCGCACCGTTCCGTCACCACCGAGCAGATGATCGGGATGGACGGGCCGCCCACGACCAACGAGATGACCCTGACCCCGGTCGAGGGCGGCACGCTGCTCAGCATCGTGATCACCTACCCCAGCCTCGAGGTCCGCGACATGGTCCTGGCCACCGGCATGACCGGCGGGATGGAGACCAGCTACGCGCGGCTGGAGGAACAGGTCCTGCACGCGGCGTGACGACCGCCTCGGGATGGGATCCGTGGGTGGCGCACCAGCGATGGAACGGGCCTGCCGCGTCAGCGATGCCGGTGGCGGACCTTGGGCAGTCCGTGCCAGATGGAGCCCGCGATCCGGATCAGGGGCAAGCGCAGGGATGCGTTGCGGGCGCGAGGTCCCGCCCGGGGCCCGCTGCGTCGGGCCCCCATGGCCTGCCCTGCGGGAGGCGGGCCATGTCAAGCGTTCACCGGTCCGACCAGGACCTGCGGGGCGACCCTGCGGGTGCGGGCGAGCCGGCCAACCACAGCGCGATCATGCCGGTTGCGTAGGTGGCAAGTGGGCCGATGGCCAGATGGCCGGAGGGGGCGAACCCGCCGACGGCCAGGCGGGCCAGTGCGTACCCGGTGAGGGCGGCGCAGGCCACCAGCAGCGCTGACGGGACCCACCCGGTCAGGCCCACTCGCGGCGGGCTGGGGCGCTCGAACCTGCCGACGAGGCGGACCAGCCCGGCGAGGATCACTGCCAGGACTGCTATCCAGAGCACGCGCCCACCCCACCACGCGACACCACCGGCCGCCGGCCCGGTCGGGAACCCAGTCACCGCGAGGATCACGGCCAGGACCAGGACGGGGACCATGTGCCACAGGTACATGGTCATGATGACTGAGTTGCCCCGAAGGACGGCGGCCCAGATCCGGGGCCGCTCCAGGAGTCGTCGGGAGGGCCGTTCGAGCAGCAGCACCACCCCGATCTGCGCCGAGGCGTACGCAACCAGCGCGAGGTTGGGAGGTGCGGTGTTGGCCGGGGGCTCGCCCGGGACGCCGATCATCCACGGGGGGTAGCCGAAGCCGGCGACCAGCACCAGCAGGACCAGCACGCCGCCGATGGCCAGTGCGATCTGGACGGCGCGCCGGGCGAGCGCGCCATCGTGCCAGGCGAACCCCAGGACGAGCCCCGCAGCCGGGGCGACCACGTAGTTCAGCGAGCCCGGGCCTGCGACATCGAGGCCCCGCACCAGGAGGTCGACCACCGCCACGACGGCGATCGCTGCCGCCATCAGGAGCCACCGCGCCAGTTTCCAGGTGGTGAGCAGGGGTACCGCGAGCACGAGCAACGCCAGGTAGACCGGCAGGAACCACAGCTGGAGGGCCACCCCCCACCCGGCCTGCGCCAGCACCCCGGCCGGCGCCCCCAGAAGCATGGCCACACCAGTCACCAATGCCATGATCGCGACGAACCAGCTGGTCGGGCGCAGCAGGCGCACGAACCTTGCATGGGTCCAGCCAGCCCAGTGTCCCCCGCGGGCGGACCACGACGGCCAGGATGCGGCCGCGGCGTACCCACCGGCCAGGAAGAACATCGGCATGACCTGCAGCAGCAACGTCAGCCAACGCATGTAGCCGATCTCGGCCAGGGCGCTGCGACCCCGAGGCTGTCCGTCACCGACCACGATGATCGTGGCCAGCCAGTGGCCCCCCATGACCACGAGGATGGCGACGAGCCGGACCAGGTCGACGTACCGGTTCCGCCCGACGGAGCGGACCATCCCGGCAACCTCGGGGTCTGCGGGTGCAACCTGCCGTGGTGATGGCAGGACCACGGGGGCCATCGTGGCCCGGCGACGCCTCGTCACCTGCCTAGGATGGCAGTCGCGGCAGCGCTGTGACCACGCGTCGTCGCGCAGGGTACCCGCGCCGGCAGAGGGCGTGGTTGGATCGTGATGCGCGGTCGTGGCCCATTGCCCGCGGCGGTGCACGAGGAGCGGGCGTGGACGGGACGGACGACCGGCAGACGCGCAAGGCAGCCACGCGGTCGTGGCCCCTACTCGGCACGCTCGCGCTCCTCGCCTCAGCCACCCTCCTGAACAATGCGGCAGCCCCGGACCTCTACGTCCTCTGGGCCTGTGTGGCGATCATCGGTCTTGTCCTGCTGGCCCGGGCCGATGGCCTGCACCGCCGGGATTGGGGCTTCGGGCCAGTCACGGGCCGGGCCGCCCGGGCCGCGGCCGTCCTCGCCGCTGTCATCGCCGCTGTGATGCTGGTCGGAACCCAGCTGCCCGGCATCAGCACCGCCTACGAGGACCAGCGGGTGGCCGGCATGGGCGCCGGTGAGGTCGCGTTCGCCGCGCTGATCCGCGTCCCGGTGGGAACGGCGCTCCTGGAGGAGGTGGCTTTCCGGGGGGTGCTGCTCGCGATGCTCACGCGACGGTACGGGACCGCCTGGGGAGTTGCCGGCTCATCCGTGGCCTTCGGGATCTGGCACCTGCTCCCGTCCCTGGACCTGGCTGCGGGGAACGCCGCCATCGGGTCGACGCTCGGGGCCCATCCCCTGACCTCGGCCGGGATCGCGATGCTCGCCGCGGTCCTGGCCGGGGCGTTCCTCTGCCTGCTGCGCATCAGGTACGACCACCTGATCGCACCCCTGGCCGTCCACGTGACCACGAACAGCGTCGGATACCTGCTGGCGTGGCTCATGCTGCCGTCGTGAACGGACGGCAGGGAGCGTTGCCGGTCAGCCCCCGTGTCGCATCACGAGGAAGAGGAACAGCAGTGAGCCGATCAGGACGACCACTGCCCACAACAGGCCCAGGAGGCTCGGGATGCGGCCTCGGCGGTCACCGTCGTTCAGGGCGTTCGTGCCGAACCAGAAGGCTCCGATGCCCGGGAGCAGCATCACGAACGTGTAGGGGATGCCGGCGAGGAGGGCCTGGAGCAGGGTGGGCGTCTGCTCCGGAACAGCGGACTCATCGACGCCCATCAGCCCGAGGAGTCCGTGCAGCACGCCATCGGCGACCACGAGCGACACGGGGATCAACACGAGGCTGATCCACGCCTTGCTCACGTCATGCCGCCTCGCGGTGGCTGTCCCGGCTGCGGCCATGTCCGCCACCTCCCGATCCGACCCCCAACTCCAGCATCGGCCCCTGTCCCGACCTGGGCAAGAGCCCAACGTCACCGGCCGCACGACGGTCGGCCGCGCGCCGACGAAACCCGGGCACAGCTCAGGACTGGCTCCGCCCGTTCATGACGCGCGACACTAGATGCCCCACGGGATGCCCAGCAGGTACCAGGCCATGAAGAACAGGGTCCAGACCACGCTCAGGGCGACGAAGTAGGGCAGCATCAGCGCGATCACGGTCCCGATGCCCGACCGCTTGTCGTAGCGGGCCGCGAAGACCACGATCAGCGGGAAGTAGGCCATGATCGGGGTGACGATGTTCATGGGCGAGTCACCCACCCGGTAGGCCGCCAGCACCGCTTCCGGCTCGACCCCGAGGCGCATGAAGACGGGGATGAAGATCGGGGCGAGCAGGGCCCACTTCGCGATCGCCTGCGGGAGGATGATGCCGACGACCAACGTGATCAGGATCGCGAAGATCAGCAGCCATCCGGACCCGAGGTTGACGCTCTCGATGAGGTCCCCGAGCTTGACCGCGGCGACCTGTGGCATGTTCGAGTAGTTGAAGTAGGCGATGAACTGCGCGATCAGCAGGAAGAGCAGGAGCAGCCCCGCAAGTCCGGCCCAGGACTTCACGATCGCATCGATCACCTGGGTGTTGCCCCAGACCGTTCCGGCGCCCTTGCCGTAGCCGAGCCCGGCGGCCAGGAAGAGCACGGAGATGATCACGATCAGGCTGTTCATGAACGGTGAGGTGCCGATGATGGAGCCGGTCTCGGGATCCCGCAGCGGCGCTCCCGGCGGGAGGGTCAGCAGGAGGATGACCGCCGAGGCGGCGAGGAAGTACAGCCCGGACAGCCGAAGGCCGCGCTTGTCGGCCTCGGCGTCGACATCGGGGGCGTCATCGGCAGCTTGGATCTGGCCGCTCTCCGGGTCCGGCGCCACGGATCGGTCGTACCCACCGAGCCGGCGTTCCACGATGCGCGTGGTCACCACGCCGAGAAGCACGGTGAGCATGATCGTCGAGCCGATCCCGAACCAGAGGTTGGCGGTCAGGTCGATCGACCCGGTCGGATCGGTGAGCTGGATCGACTCGTTGGCGATCTCGGTCAGCACGGCATCGGTCGGGGTGACCATCACGTTCACCCCGAAGCCTCCGGCCACACCCGCGAAGGCGGCAGCCATTCCGGCCAACGGATGCCGCCCGACACTGGCGAAGGCCGCGGCCCCCAGTGGGATGAGCACGAGGTAGCCGGCGTCCGAGGCGATGCTCGAGATGATCCCGAGGAACACGATGATGTAGGTCAGCGCACCGGCCGGGGACGACGCGACCAGCTTGCGGATCAGGGATGCGATCAGCCCCGAGCGCTCGGCGACCCCCACGCCGATCATCACGATCAGGATGATCCCCATCGCGGTGAAGCCCATGAAGTTGGGGACGAACGACGTGAACAGGAACCGGATCCCGTCGGCATCGAGCAGGCTCTCGATCTCGACCGTCTGCGTGACGACCTCGTAGTCCGAGGCGTCAGGCGGCTCGGACGGCAGGACCTCGGCCGGCAACGACGAGCCACCCACATAGATCGCCTCGGCCGACTGGTCCGGCGGCTTGACCACCTGATAGGTCGCGCCAACCCCAGCCCAGGCCATCAGCTGGGAGAGCACGATGACCCCGATGCACAGGGCGAGGAACATGATCGCCGGATGCGGGACCTTGTTGCCGACCCGCTCGATCCCGCCGAGGAGGCGATCGAGCATCCCCGCCCGCCCCGCGACGTCCGAGGCAGTGGGAGCGGCCCCGCTCATGGAACCGACACCGTCGGGCTGCTCGACACCATCATCCCGAACCCGACCCTTGAGGGTGCCTCCTTGCTCGCCCTGACCTGGTTCATGCTCGCCTCCGACACCTCGTGGACGTGCGGACTCCGGGATTGCCGGACCCTGGCGACATGGTGGCACGCTATGCGGCCATCACGCGGCGCGACTGGCTCGAGGGCCGCCGCGTGGCGGCTACTTCAGGGCCCGCTTGAAGAACTTGTCCCGCGCCTGGTCGGCCTTGTTGCGCGCCTTGGACAACAACAGGGCGGACTCCTTCTTGACCTTGGTGGGCGGGCCGTCGCCACCGAATGCGGCCAGGACCTCGGCATACCGAGCCTCCGCCTCGCGCCAGTCGGTGTAGAGCTTCCGCTCGGTCTTGCCCGCTTGCTCAGCCATGGTGCGGACCATAGGGGGCGGGGATGAACATCCGATGAAGTCCGGATGACGGTCTGTGCCGTGCACTTCATGTGCGAGCTGACGACCGACGCGAACACGTGGCAGCGCTGGCGGGATGACGCCGGCGATCACCGACACGACCGCACGTATCACCTCGCCACGGATCCGGACGAGGAGCCCGTGAAGCACACCGCCCGACCCGATTTTCTTGACTGATTCCAGAAACGGGGCCAGACTCGGGGTGTGCCCACGGCGCCGGACTACGAGGACATGCTGCGCGGGGCCGCGCTGCGCGTGACGCGGCCTCGGCTTGCTGTGCTGGCAGCAGTGCATGACCACCCGCACGCCGAGACCGACTCGATCATCGGGGTCGTGCGCGCAGAGCTCGGCGACGTATCCACGCAGGCCGTCTACGACGTCCTGCGGGCGCTGACCGAAGCGGGCCTGGTACGGCGCATCGAACCGGCGGGCTCCGTCGCGCGCTACGAGTCCCGCGTCGCCGACAACCACCACCATGTCGTGTGCAGGTCCTGCGGCGCTGTCGCCGACGTCGACTGTGCCGTGGGCCACACCCCCTGCCTGACCGCATCCGACGACCACGGATACTCGATCGACGAGGCCGAGGTCACCTACTGGGGCCTGTGCCCCACCTGCTCCACCCCACACAGCACCTGAACGCACCACCCGAACCCGGAAGGAATGCCCATGCCTGAGCACGATGCAGTCGTCGGAGACATGAACGCGGAAGGGGCCGCGGCCAAGTGCCCCGTGGTGCACTCGGTCGGGGGCACGTCCAACCGTGACTGGTGGCCCAACCAGCTGGACCTCGACCTCCTGCGCGCCAACTCGCCCAAGAGTGACCCCATGGGCGCGGACTTCGACTACGCCGCCGCGTTCGCCGCCCTCGACCTCGCCGCCGTGAAGCGCGACATCGAGGAGCTCATGACGACCTCGCAGGACTGGTGGCCGGCCGACTACGGCCACTACGGCCCGTTGTTCATCCGCATGGCATGGCACAGCGCGGGCACGTACCGGGTCAGCGATGGCCGTGGCGGGGCCGGCGCCGGACAGCAGCGATTCGCCCCGCTGAACAGCTGGCCGGACAACGCCAACCTCGACAAGGCCCGCCGCCTGCTCTGGCCGGTGAAGAAGAAGTACGGCCAGTCGCTGTCGTGGGCCGACCTGATGGTCCTGGCCGGCAACTGCGCGCTTGAGTCGATGGGCTTCGAGACCTTCGGCTTCGGCGGCGGTCGTGCCGACGTCTGGGAGCCCGAGGAGGTCAACTGGGGCGCGGAGGCTGAGTGGCTCGGCGACGCCCGCTACACCGGCGACCGCGAGCTTGCCAACCCGCTGGGTGCGGTCCAGATGGGCCTGATCTACGTGAACCCGGAGGGCCCCAACGGGCAGCCGAGCGCCCTGGCTGCAGCGCGTGACATCCGCGAGACGTTCGCCCGCATGGCGATGAACGACGAGGAGACCGTCGCGCTCATCGCGGGCGGCCACACCTTCGGCAAGACTCACGGCGCTGCCGACCCGAACCAGTACGTCGGCCGTGAGCCGGAGGCCGCACCACTGGCCGAGCAGGGACTCGGCTGGAGGAACACGCTCGGCAGCGGCAACGGTGGGGCGACGATCACCAGTGGTCTCGAGGGCGCCTGGACTCCCACCCCCAAGACGTGGGACAACAGCTTCTTCGAGACCCTCTTCGGCTACGACTGGGACCTGACCAAGAGCCCCGCGGGTGCCTACCAGTGGGTCCCGACGAACCCCGCGGCAGCCGACGCCGTCCCTGACGCGCACGACCCCCAGAAGCGCCACGCCCCGGTCATGCTCACCACGGACCTCGCCCTGCGCATGGACCCGATCTACGAGCCGATCTCGCGCCGGTTCCTGGAGAACCCCGACCAGTTCGCCGACGCATTCGCCCGGGCCTGGTTCAAGCTGACCCACCGCGACATGGGCCCGATCAGCCGCTACGTCGGCCCGGAGGTGCCCGCTGAGCAGCTCATCTGGCAGGACCCGGTCCCAGCCGTCGACCACGAGCTGGTCGGCGCCGAGGACATCGCCGCCCTGAAGTCCACGATCCTGGCCTCGGGGCTGTCGGTCTCGCAGCTGGTCGCCACGGCCTGGGCCTCGGCCTCGACGTTCCGGGGCACCGACAAGCGCGGCGGCGCCAACGGCGCACGTATCCGCCTGGCCCCGCAGAACGGCTGGGACGTCAACGACCCCGCGGAGCTTGCGACCGTCCTGCGGACCCTCGAGGGGATCCAGTCGGAGTTCAACGCCGCCCACACAACCCAGGTGTCCCTGGCCGACCTGATCGTCCTCGGCGGGTGCGCCGCGGTCGAGAAGGCGGCCAAGGACGCAGGGGTCGACGTCGAGGTGCCGTTCACCCCGGGGCGGACGGACGCTTCGCAGGAGCAGACCGACGTGGACTCGTTCGCAGTGCTCGAGCCGACGGTGGACGGGTTCCGCAACCACCACGGCAAGGGCACGGATCGCCCGACCGAGCAGCTGCTCGTCGACCGCGCCGCCCTGCTGACCCTCACCGCCCCGCAGATGACCGTCCTCGTCGGTGGCATGCGGGCCCTCGGCGCGAACACCAAGGGCTCACAGCTCGGGGTGCTCACCTCTCGGCCGGGCGTCCTGAGCAACGACTTCTTCGTCAACCTGCTCGACATGGGCACCAGGTGGGCGGCGACCGACGAGTCCGAGGACACCTTCGAGGGCCGGGACGCGAGCACCGGCGAGCCGCGGTGGACGGCCTCCCGCGCCGACCTGGTCTTCGGTTCGAACTCCGTGCTGCGCGCCCTGGCCGAGGTCTACGCCAGCGACGACGCGAAGGAGAAGTTCGTCGGGGACTTCGTCGCCGCGTGGGACAAGGTCATGATGCTCGATCGGTTCGACGTCGCCTGATCTGCCAGGAGCCCGGGGAGGTCCACATGGATCTCCCCGGGCTCCGGCGTCTCAGCCCTCGATCCGGAACCCCGCCCGAAGCAGATCCGCCGAGCGCGAACTGGGCCCGACGAGCAGCTCGAACTCGCCTGGCTCGACGACGCGGCGGCCGTCGGCGGTGACCAGAGTGCACGATCCGGCGGGCACCTCGATCTCGACCGTGAGCGAAGCCCCCGGTGGCACCTGGACCTGGCGCCATGCCTTGAGCTCCCTGTCGGCCCAGGTCACGCTGGTCACCAGGTCGCTGACGTAGGCCTGGACCGTCTCCAGCGCAGGGCGGGCGCCGGTGTTGGTGAGCGTGACCTCGGCGCGCACGACCCCGTCCACTCCAAGCACGGCGTCAGTCACGGCCAGGTCCGAGTACTCGACTGTCGAGTAGCTCAAGCCCTCCCCGAACACGAACAGCGGCTCCTGGGTGAGGTCGGCATAGCGATCACCGTGCTGCCCGCGGATCTGGTTGTAGTACACCGGCTGCTGGCCCACGTGCCGTGGCACCGACAGCGGAATCCGCCCCGTGGGCTCGATCAGGCCGAGGACCAGCTCGGCGATCGCCTGCCCGCCGCGCATGCCCGGGTTGAAGGCCTCGATGATCGCGGCCGCACCCATCGCCGACGCCGGAAGGACCGACGGCTTCGAGTGCACCAGCACCACGATGACCGGGGTGCCGGTGGCCGCCAGCGCGTCGAGGAGGGGCACCTGGCCGCCCTGCAGCTCGAGAGTGGCCGTGGAGCGGGTCTCGCCGGTCAGCGCGATCGTGTCGCCGACCACAACCACCGTGTAGTCGGCAGCCTCAGCCGCGGCCACCGCCTCGGCCAGCAGCGCCTCGTCGACGGGGGCCGGCGAGAAGATCGGTGCCCGCGCCGCGCCGTCATGCCACACATCCCCGGCCGGGTCGGGCACGAGGACCTCGATGTCGGCTCCGCGCGCGTACGTGACATCCCAGCCCTCAGGGACGACGGCGCGCACTCCGTCGAGGACGGTCTGCACCATCTCGCGGGGGTGGCCGTCGGGCATCCAGTTGATCTGCCCGGAGTCGCCGGCCCAGTCGCCGAGCACCGCCGCCGGATCGTCGGCGTTGGGCCCGATGACCGCGATCGTCCGCGCCGGGCCGATGGCCAGCGCCCGCCCGTCAGCGCCGGACGTCAACCCGCCCTCCAGTGGCAGCGTTCCGTCGTTGCGCAGCAGCACGAGCGACCGGCGCGCCACCTCGAGGTTCAGGGCGGCATGCCCGGCACTGCCGATCACCTCGGCGCGCCGGGCAGGGTCAGCGGGCGGTCGTGGATCCTCGAACAGCCCCAGCTCGAACTTGAGCCGAAGGATCCGACGGACGGCGGCGTCGACCTCTGCCTCGGTCAGCCGTCCATCGGCAACCGCCTCCTGGGCGCCGGAGAAGAACTCCGGCGTGGTCATCACCAGGTCGTTGCCCGCCCGGACGGCGACCGCGGAGGCCTCGACGTAGTCGGCGCACACCTTCTGCTCCCACACCATGCGCCCGACGTCGTCCCAATCGGTCACGAGCATCCCGGTGAAGCCCCACTCGCCCTTGAGCACGTCATTGAGCAGCCAGCGGTTCGCGGTGATCGGGACGCCATCCATCGCCTGGTAGCCGAGCATGAACGTCCGACAGCCAGCCCGAGCCACCCGCTCGAACGGGGGCAGGAACCAGGAGCGCAGCTTGCGCGGGCTGATGTCGGACTCGCTGGCATCACGCCCGCCCTGGGTCTCGGAGTACCCGGCGAAGTGCTTGGCGCACGCGAGCACGGCCGTCGGGTCATCCAGACCGTCCCCCTGGTAGCCGCGCACCATCGCCGCCCCGAGCTCCCCGATCAGGTAGGGGTCCTCGCCGAAGGTCTCGCCCACCCGCCCCCAGCGCAGGTCACGCGCGATGCACAGCACCGGGGAGAACGTCCAGTGCAGCCCGGTCGCGGACACCTCCACGGCGGTCGCCCGGGCCATCCGCTCCACCAGGTCCGCGTCCCAGGAGCACGCCATGGCCAGCTGCGTCGGGAAGATCGTGGCACCCGGCCAGAACGAGTGCCCGTGGATCGCGTCGTCCGCGGTCAGCAGGGGGATGCCCAGCCTGGTCCCTGCCGCCAGGTCGATCGCCTTGACCATGGCCTCCGGCGAGGCGTGCAGGATCGAGCCGGCCAGCATGGTCGTGACGATGTCGTCGAGGTCCCCCTGCGCATTGAGCTGCAGCATCTGCCCGACCTTCTCGGGCAGGGTCATGCGACCCAGCAGGTCCTCGACCCGCTCGTCGACGTCCAACCCGGCATCCAGGTAGGGCAGGACTGTGATCACGATGGCCTCCTTCGCCCCCCCTGGCCCGGTCGGGCTGGTCCACGCGTCGATGAGGCGGACAGCGGTGACTACGTGCAGCCGATCTCGGCCTTGACACCCTCGAGGTCGCTTGTCAGCCCGTCGATCGCGGCCTCATACTGCGGCGCCGCCTCGCTCGGCGGGATATCGGCGGGGATGGCCTCAATGGCGGCCGTGAAGGTGTCGTAAGCCGTGGAGATGTCCTCCTGCGCCGCGTCCGACAGCTGGGACAGAGGGACCGAGTTCGCCTCGATGGCCGCCTGGACCGCACCCCACTGGGTCTTCACGAGATCGGCCGAGCTGCCGTTCTCGATCAGGGCCTCCATCTTCTGGACCTCTGTCTGGACCTTGGCCGCACCCTCGCAGTACGCGGCGTTGACCTCGGCCGTGTCCGTCGAGGACGAGCAGGCAGACAGGGACAGGGCCAGGGCGATCCCGGCGAGAGCTGCGGTGGTGCGCCTGTAGTTCATCGTGCGACTCCTCATGCGGTCACCTGCCGCGACCCATCCTGCCGGACGTGGATCGTGCCAGGAGCCTCCCGACCTGGGCTGGTGGATCCAGTAAAGCAGGGAGAGCGCTCTCCTGTCACCCCGGGCGTCGCCGGCCCGACGTCACCGCGCGGCACGATGACCTGCTTGGATGCAGCCATGCACGCAGCCCACGCCCTGACAAGACGCTGCGGCCCGACCGAGGTCGAGTTCCTACCGGCGGAGGGCGGCCGCCTGAGCCAGCTCCGCTACAACGGGGTGGACCTGGTCCTGCCTCCCGGCCGGGTGCCGGGTTTCCACGGTGACACCTTCTGGCCCAGCCCGCAGGCGAGATTCGACTGGCCGCCCCCACCGGTGCTGGACGCGGGACCCTACGAGATCGTCGCGGAGTCGCCCCTCTCGCTGAGCCTGCGCAGCGCCCCCGATCCTGAGTTCGGACTTCAGGTCGAGAAGCGGTTCGACCTGTCCGAGCACGGCCTGGCCATGCAGTTCACCCTCACGAACATCTGGTCGCACGCGCAGGACGTCGCCCCATGGCAGGTGACCCGGGCGCCCCGCACCGGGATCCTCGTCTGGGCCACGGGCCAGCCCTTCGACGACGACGACCGCCTCCAGAAGCAGGCAGAGGATCCCGGCTGCTGGTACGTGCACTCCGGCTCAACCGCGGCGTTCCAGGGACTGGCGGTCGGCAAGGACCACTCGAGCGTCGTGGTGCCCGCTGTGACGACGACATCCAAGCTCTTCACCGACGCCCGTGGGTGGCTGGCCCATGCGCACCATTCGACCCTCTTCCTGAGGATCTTCCCGGACCTGACGCTCGACCAGGCAGCACCACGCCAGGCCGAGGTCGAGATGTACTTCGACTCGGAGCGCGACTACATCGAGCTCGAGAACCAGGGCGCCTACGTGACCCTGGCCCCGGGGCAGAGCCTGACATACCCCGTCGAATGGCGATTCCGCGCCCTCGACCCGGGGCTGCCGACCGACCGACTCACCCCCCAGCTGCTTGCTGATATCGACACGGCTCTCGATCAGCCCGGCTCGCACCTGGGTCGGCCCGAGTAGCCATCCCAGCCGCCGGCAAGGACCCGCAAGGACCTCGGCACGGTCAGGACCTCGGCAGGGTTGACAACGAGCGGGCGCCGGGCCATTCTGGAGCAGATGCGAGAGAGCGCTCTCTGAGGCGCTCCCGGACATCGCCCCCATCGGGTTGTGGTCATCGCAATGGCGCTGGCCCGGTGCTCGAGCACCACCCTCCACACGGATCGTCCGGCACGTACCTGCCGGTGAAGGGATTGACTGATCATGGCCACTGTGACGTTCAAGGGCGCGACCCGGATCTACCCGGGGTCGACGAAGCCTGCTCTGGACAAGTTGGACCTCGAGGTCAAGGACCAGGAGTTCCTGGTCCTCGTCGGCCCGTCGGGCTGCGGGAAGTCGACCTGCCTGCGGATGCTGGCCGGGTTGGAGGAGGTCAACGAGGGCGCGATCTTCATCGGCGACCGGGACGTGACCAACCTGGCCCCGAAGGACCGCGACATCGCGATGGTGTTCCAGTCCTACGCCCTCTACCCGCACATGACCGTGCGGGAGAACATGGGCTTCGCGCTGCAGATCGCCGGCATGGACAAGAAGGAGATCACCCAGCGGGTCGACGACGCCGCGAAGATCCTGGACCTCGAACCGTACCTGGACCGCAAGCCCAAGGCGATGTCCGGTGGGCAGCGCCAGCGCGTGGCCATGGGCCGGGCGATCGTGCGCAACCCGCAGGTGTTCCTGATGGACGAGCCGCTGTCGAACCTGGACGCGAAGCTGCGGGTGCAGACCCGCACCCAGATCGCCAAGCTCCAGCGCGACCTCGGCGTCACCACCGTCTACGTCACCCACGACCAGACCGAGGCCATGACCATGGGCGACCGGATCGCCGTGCTCAAGGACGGCATCCTGATGCAGGTCGGCACCCCCCAGGATCTCTACGACACCCCCGCCAACGTGTTCGTCGCCGGGTTCATCGGATCCCCGGCCATGAACATCATCGAAGCCCCCCTGGTCGAGGGCAACATCCGCCTGGGCGACAAGTCCGTGCCGGTGCCCGAGGCCGCCGCGAAGGTCCTGGCCGAACGCGGACGCACCAGCGTGGTCATGGGCATGCGCCCCGAGGACCTGCGCGTCACCGACAGCGAGAACGCCTGGCCCGTCGAGGTCCTCATCGTCGAGGGCCTGGGAGCCGACGCCTACGTCTACACCGAAGTCAAGCTCCCCGACGGCGGCACCCAACAAGTCGTGGTCCGCACCGACGGACGACAGATCCCCGCCCGCGGATCCATCCTCGGCCTCGAAGCCATCCCCCACCACACCCACCTCTTCGACCCCGAAACCGGCGAACGCCTCCAGTACTGACTCACCGGATGGAAGTGGCCCAGACCCGTACGGGGGCTGGGCCACTGTCCTGTCCGTGCTGACCGCAACTGCGGCGGCCAGACAGCGTCAGAGCGCTGCGGGAGTGCGCACCTCGATCAGGTCGACGGTCCCGGTGCGGCCGAAGATGCTGGCGCTCAGGTCCTGGGGGATGCGACCATCCGGGCAGTCCAGGGCAGTCCCGTCCGCCCGCACGACCCGCACGCTGAGCACCTCGGCCTGCCGGTACACGACCGGCACCTGGCAGAACGTGAAGGCCAGCGAGCCGGCCATCAGGTCGACCCTGCCCTCATGGCCCAGGACGTCGACGTACTCGAAGGTCCCGGGAACATCGCGCCACTCGGTCGCGCGCAACAGGATGGGCCGGAACACGATCTGGCCGTCCTCGACCCGCAGGCCGAGCTCGCCGAGGCGGGTCAGGACCTCCTCCTTCACCTGGCCGGTCATGCCGGGCTGGCGGGCACCGTGCCCGGCGGGCGTGTGGGAGTAGGGGTCGGCCGGGAAGGCCCCGTAGACCTCCGCGGACTTGCAGTACCCGAGCCCGGCTCGGACGTCCTCGTAGGCCGCGACCAACGCCTCGATCGTCGCGCTCGACTCACCGTCGGCCACTGCCCGCTCGACGGTCTCCTGCACCGCGAGCAGGAGCTTGGACACCATGTGCCAGTAGATGCTGCCCAACCCCTCGTAGGCGAAGAACGACCCGGACCGCCCGGTGAACTCCGCGTGGGCGAACACCTCCTCGAAGATGTCCAGCAGCTCGTCGCGCCCGGCCCTGGCCACCTCACCCAGATCCGGATCGTCCGCGAGCCGGTCAAGTGCGTCCTGCACGTCGCGGACGTTGCGGATGCCGGCCGCGAAGTGCAGGTCCCCGTGCACGTCCTCGATGACCAGGCTGCGGTCCCCCGCCGCCACCAGGGCGGCGACCAGCGGGCAGGACTGCGCCCGACTGGCTGGGAAGGTGTTCCGATCGAGGAAGCCGGCAAGGTCCTTGTCGGGGTACAGCGTGTAGCTGTGCTGGTCTGCTCGGTATAGGTGGCTGGCCCGCAGCCCGGCAATCAGGGCCAGGGACTCCTGCGCCCCGAGCTCGCCGCTGGACAGCATCGCGACCTGGCCCTCGAGCATCTCCGGCAGCCGACGGATCCGCGCCCCGCCGTCGGCGAGATCGAGGGTGTTGTACGAGTGGTAGAGCGCATCCTCGCGCCGGTTGGCCAGCAGGCTCGCGTCGATGTAGGACAGGGCGGAGTCGAGAAGGAGCTGGACCTGATCGTCGGTGACGACCGTGCGCGCCCCGCTGAACCCGGCGTAGACCCGCTCGCGATACGCGCTGCCGAGGGACCCGAGATCGTCCATGAAGGCGCGTCGGGACGCGTCTGTGAAGCCCTTGTCGAGGCGCTCCCGGTGCCCCTGCAGGGCCTGGGAGACAGCGCTCAGTAGGTGCGCGAGCTCCACGGTCAGGTGCGCGTCGGCGGTCACGAGCCCTCGGATGAACTCCACGTAGCGCCGCAGCTGGGCCAGCGTCACCACGGACAGCCCGCGCCCGACGAGGGCGTTGTTGGCGTCGTTCCACTCCGGGCGCTGGGTGTTCATCCAGATCCCGCCGTCCGGCACGAGGTTCACCAGCTTCGCGAGCAGCAGGAGCAGGAGCTTCTCGGCCAGGGTGACCCGGACCAGCTCGCCGTCGGGGCCGTGCACCAGCCGCCCGTCGGCACCTCGCTGGGAGACCCGCGCTGCGATGAGAGCCTCGTGGTCCTCGTCGAAGGTGATCGTCTCGAACGGGTCGGCAAGGATCTGGTCGTAGTCGGCGATCCGGTAGGGGACGTCGGCGTGGGTGAAGATCGTTGCGTCGAGCATCCCCTCCAGGCGACCGGGATGGAACCGCGCCGAGGTCTCAAGGAGCCGGAGCAGGTAGACGATCTGGTGGTCGCTCCAGTAGCCGATGTTGGCGAACGGGTCCTCCGGCTCGGGGACCTCCCAGTCGATGCCCGAGCGCGAGATCCGGTAGGGGTTGTAGCCATCTGCCGTCGTGGCGTCGAGGAACACCGCCACCATCGACTCCAGGTACTCGGGGAACGACCACGCCAGCGCCTCCCAGTTCTGGAAGATGTCGCGCCAGTTGCCCTGGAAGAACAGCTGCGGATCACCGTTCTCGTCGCGCAGGGCGATCTGGAACTTGTTCCAGGGCCGGGAGGGATCCCCGTGGCGACGGCTGAACGTCAGGGGCAGGTACTCCAGGGCCATCCTGAGCAGGTCGGGGTTCCTGCTGGCCCTGGCTCCCTCGATCAGCTGGCTGATCGTCATCTGCTCGGGCATGTCGGCCAGGAGCGGCACGCAGAGCGCTGCCGTGGCCGGGCTGCGCTCCTCGATGAACGCGCACACATCGCTGGCGTCGACCACGTACCCCGCGGCCGGGATCCCGCCGCGCATCACGTTGAACAGCACGTTGGCCGTGTGGTGGGCGGTCGCACGCTCCTCGCCGGTGGACTGGAACCCGTCCGCGGAGGCCAGGATCCGATCGAGGTCGCCGCGACTGGCCCGCAGGTCCTCCTCCAGGAGGGTCGCCAGCTGCTCGGGCTGCGCCAGCAGGTCGCGCAGCGCCACCACATCGGCGGCATCCTGCTCGACATCTCCGACGATGCTCCACGACCGCTGCTCTGCGGGCCCCAGGCTCATGTGCGTGTGGACGAGGTAGGCGCCCCGCTGGCCACGGACGTCGTGCTCTGCGACGACGGGACCGCCGCGGCGGAACGCCGGCAGCTGCTGGGTCGAGACCAGGAGGTCGACGCCACCGAGTCCGACGTGCCAGGCCACGTTCGCGTACAGGGACTCACTGGGCTCAGCGAGGTCGGTCAGCCGGGAGCTCAACCAGAACATGCCCAACCCGGTGCGCCGGTCGGCCTCGGAACGCTTGTAGGCGTCGAGCAGGTTGCTCAGCCTGTTCTGGATGTCCACGTTGACGCCCGCGGGCAGCACGTTGACGAACCCATCGAGGAGCTCGACGTCACACTCGTGATCGCCGATGTTGGTCAGCTCGCAGCTGCGCACGATCCCGAACCTGGTGCCCGTCTGCCAGGTCACACGCATCCGCAGGCCGAGGTCCGCCCGGACCTCCTCGAAGACCAGCGCAGTGCCGGCGATGTCCTTGTACAGCGCGCGCCACGGCCCGTCGCCCTCGTGCTGGTCGGACGTGAACGGCTCCCACAGGACCCCCGAGGCTCCGGGGACGGTCACGCGCAAGAGGCTCAGGCCACCGGTCCGCCCGGCGCTCTCGGCCACCTTGTCGTCGGTGTAGTAGGGGAACAGCGCCGAGTCCGGCGCGACGCGTCCGGCGGTCAACCCGCCGGTGCTCGACACGAACAGCCATGCGTTCCCGGCACCGACGACAGTCATGAAGAACGGGGCCATGCGGTCGTACTCGTCGATGCGGTAGAACCGACGGCCGAGCAGATCCACGTAGCCCTCGGCGACCTCGGACTCACTGGCGACGGCTTCGGGATCCAGTACCTGACCGAGCATGGGACGAGCCTCCTGGGGTCGACACGGGGTGCGAGGCAACCCTCTGGTCGGAGAGCGCTCTCCCCCCGAGAATGTCACAATCTGATAACTCCCGCAAGGTCGTCTTGACACGCATGCGCGGAAGGGTAGATGCTGCGAGAGCGCTCTCCCAGAGAGCTTCTCTCGGGGAGACGGGCGCAGGCCGCGAACCCCTCATCGGGTAGGGGACCGGCGCCCAGGACGGCCGAGGTCGCGGAACCCCGTGGCCGCGTTTGGACCGCACAGCGGAGTGTTGTGCGATTGACACAGGGAGTGGATGTGCGAACAAACAGGAGGTCGTGGGTAGCCCTCACGGCGACGTTTGCGGGGTTGGCGCTGGTTGCCTCGGGCTGTTCCAGCGGCAGTGACGAGGCCACGGACACCGCGTCGGAGGCAACGGGCACCGAGCCGGTGACCCTGTCCCTGGCGACGTTCAACGAGTTCGGGTATGAGGACCTGATCAAGGAGTACATGGAGCTCAACCCCAACGTCACGATCGAGGCCAAGAAGGCCGCGACCTCGAACGAGGCCCGCGACAACCTCAACACCCGCCTGGCTGCCGGCTCCGGCGCCTCGGACATCGAGGCGATCGAGGTGGACTGGCTTCCTGAGCTCTCGCAGTACCCGGACAAGTTCGTGGACCTGAATGACCCGTCGGTCGAGGGTCGCTGGTTGCCGTGGAAGGTCGCGCAGGCGACGACTGCGGACGGCAAGCTGCTCGGCTACGGCACCGACATCGGCCCGGAGGGCATCTGCTACCGCGCCGACCTGTTCGAGAAGGCCGGACTGCCCACCGATCGCGCAGAGGTCGCGGCGCTGCTCGGTGGCGAGGGCGCCACGTGGGAGAAGTACTTCGAGGTCGGCGAGCAGTTCGCCGCCAAGGACACCGGGTCTGCCTGGTTCGACAGTGCCGGCGCGGTGTACCAGGGCATGATCAACCAGGTCCCGAACGCCTACGAGAAGGAAGATGGCACGATCATCGCACTGGAGAACCCCGAGGTGCGCGCGATCTACGACTCCGTCCTGGCTGCAGCCGCGACCCAGTCGGCGCACCTGGGCCAGTGGAGTGAGGACTGGACAGCGTCGTTCCAGAAGGACGGATTCGCCACGATGCAGTGCCCGGGCTGGATGCTCGGCGTGATCGAGGGCAACGCTGCGGGCGTCGAGGGCTGGGACATCGCTGATGTCTTCCCCGGCGGCGGCGGCAACTGGGGCGGATCGTTCCTGACCGTGCCGGCGATGGGTGAGAACCAGGCCGAGGCCAAGAAGCTGGCCGCGTGGCTCACCGCCCCTGAGCAGCAGATCAAGGCCTTCAAGGCCAAGGGCACCTTCCCCAGCCAGGTGGAGGCGCTGACCTCGCCTGACCTGCTGTCGCAGACGAATGCGTTCTTCGCTGACGCTCCGACTGGCGAGATCCTGGCCAACCGTGCCGCCGCCGTGACGGTCGCACCCTTCAAGGGACCGAACTACTTCGCGATCAACGACGCGATGCAGCAGGCCCTGTCCCGCGTGGACGTCGACAAGACCGACGACCCCGCGTCCTCGTGGGCGAAGTTCGAAGAGGCCGTCAACACCCTCGGCTGACGCCTGATCCGGTCGCGCCCGGCCCCGGATCCCGCGCCCCAGTGGCGCGGGATCACGGGACCGGGCAGGCCGGAGCCCCACCCACGCTGCGCCTGCACCCGTCAGGTTGGACGTCAGCGCGGACCAGACTCTGGTGAGTCACCCCACGCAGTGCCCGGCCCACACCCAGGCCACCTCCTAGGAAGTGCGGTTCCAGCCGCACCCACACCCGCCGGACTCCACGGCCGTGGGTGCGTCGATCCGCAGACGAGGATGTTCCATGTCTTTGAACGCAGCCCCCCCGATCCCGCTGAAGGCGGAGGCGGACGCCGAGCGCGAGCTTGCGCGCCGAACCCGGCGCAACGCGTGGGACCAGAAGCTCTCCCCTTACCTGTACATCTCGCCGTTCTTCCTCCTGTTCGCGCTGGTGGGGCTGTTCCCGCTGGGCTACACGGCCTTCGTGTCGGTCCATGACTGGAACCTCATCGGCGGCAAGGGTGACTTCGTCGGGCTTGAGAACTACCAGCAGGTCCTGCAGCAGCCGCTGTTCTGGAAGGGCCTGCGCAACACCTTCAGCATCTTCCTGCTGTCCTCGGTGCCCCAGGTCCTGATCGGCCTGTTCCTGGCCGCGATGCTCGATGCCAACCTGCGGGCCAAGACGTTCTGGCGGATGGGGGTCCTGCTGCCCTACGTCGTGATGCCCGTGGCAGTGGGGATGATCTTCAACAAGATCTTCGCCGACCAGTCCGGCATGGCCAACGCGATCCTTGCCAACTTCGGCATCGACCCCATCCGCTGGCACGCCGATGTGCTGGCCAGCCACATCGCCATCGCCACCATGGTCGACTTCCGATGGACCGGCTACACGACCCTGATCCTGCTGGCCGGCATGCAGGCAATCCCCAATGACCTCTACGAGGCCGCAGTGGTCGACGGTGCCGGGCGCTGGCGCTCGTTCCGCTCGATCACGGTCCCGTCACTGAAGCCCACGATCATCTTCGTGGTGATCACCTCGACCATCGGCGGACTGCAGATCTTCGACGAGCCGCGCATGTTCGACCAGACCGGCCAGGGCGGATCCGACCGGCAGTGGATGACGGTCACGATGTACCTCTACGAACTCGGGTGGGGCGCCCAGAAGAGCTTCGGCCGCGCCTCGGCCGTGGCCTGGATCCTCTTCCTGATCATCCTGGTGATCGGGGCCATCAACTTCATGATCACCCAGCGGATCTCGGGGACCGACTCGAAAGGCGGCAAGTGATGAGCTCCATCGGGGCGGTTGAGCAGACCGCAGGCAAGGGTGCAGCACGCTACGCCGAGCGGCGCAGGAACCGCGCAACTGGGGTGGGCTCCAACCGCCGGGGCGGCTGGGTCACCTACATCATCCTGACCGTCGTCCTGCTGATCTCGTTCTACCCGATCTACTACACGTTCCTGCTGGCGTCCTCCGACGCACAGACGATCGCGCAGAACCCGATCCCGTCACTGATCCCCGAGGGCAACTTCATCGACAACGTCACCCGGGTGCTCAACTCAGACATCAAGTTCTGGCAGGCCCTGTGGAACTCCGTCGTGGTCGCAGTCATCACCTCGATCAGCGTCGTGCTGTTCGCCACGTTGGCCGGGTTCTCCTTCGCCAAGCTGCGCTTCCGCGGCCGACGAGCCCTGCTGGTGTTCGTCATCGCCACCATGGCGGTGCCGACCCAGCTCGGCGTCGTGCCGCTGTTCATCCTCATGTCCAACCTCGGCTGGACCGGCAAGCTCGTGGCCGTCATCGTGCCCGGGATGGTCACCGCATTCGGCGTGTTCTGGATGACCCAGTACTTCGAGGAGACCCTGCCCTTCGAGCTCATCGAGGCCGCCCGCGTGGACGGGTGCTCCATGATCCGCACGTTCTGGCACGTCGCGCTGCCCGCCGCCAAGCCGGCAGCGGCGATGCTCGCGCTGTTCACGTTCGTCGCCTCCTGGACGAGCTTCTTCTGGCCGTTCATCGTCCTGGGCTCGACCAACCCCACGCTGCCGGTCAGCCTGCAGCTGCTCCAGGCGTCCTACTTCAAGGACTTCGCCCTCATCATGGCCGGCGTCGTCCTGGCCACCATCCCACTGATCCTGTTGTTCATCGTCGCCGGCAAGCAGTTGGTCTCCGGCATCATGGCCGGAGCCGTCAAGGGGTGAGTCCCGGACGAGGGTTCCCCGAGGGGTTCATCTGGGGGGCTGCCACGGCGGCCTACCAGATCGAGGGCGCCGTGGCCGAGGACGGTCGCGGCCCCTCGATCTGGGACACCTTCAGCCACTCCCCCGGCCGGGTCCGGGGTGGGGACACCGGGGACATCGCGGCCGACCACTACCACCGCTTCGCCGAGGACGTGGCCCTCATGGCATCGCTCGACCTCGGCGCCTACCGGTTCTCCGTCGCTTGGCCGCGGATCCAGCCCGAGGGTGCCGGCCCGGTCAACGCCGCGGGGCTGGCCTTCTACGACCGACTGGTCGACGCGCTGCTGGCCCGGGGCATCGCCCCGGCGGTGACCCTCTACCACTGGGACCTGCCGCAGGCCCTCGAGGATGCCGGCGGCTGGCCGGCGCGCGACACAGCCCTCCGGTTCGCGGACTACGCCACCTTGGTCCACGACGCGCTCGGGGACCGGGTCGACCTGTGGACCACGCTGAACGAGCCATGGTGCTCGGCCCACCTCGGGTACTGGAACGGGATCCACGCCCCGGGCAGGACCGAGCCCGCCAGCGCCATGGCGGCGATGCACCACCTCCTGCTCGGCCACGGACTGGCGACTCAGGCCATACGCGCCACCGCGCGCCCCGGGGAGCAGCTGTCGATCACCCTGAACCTCTGGCCGATCCTGCCCGCCACGGACGCCCCTGAGGACCTGGCCGCGGCCCACCTGATGGACGGCTTCGCCAACCGGCTCTACCTCGACCCAGTCCTGCGCGGGGCCTATCCCGAGGACGTCGTCGAGGCGACCCGCGACCTGACGGACTGGGGATTCGTGCAGCCCGGCGACGCATCGGTCATAGGTGCGCCGATCGATGTGCTCGGGATCAACTACTACGCACCCCATCGAGCCGGGTCGGGCCCGGGCGGCGCCGGATGGGCTGACTTCCCCCGGAACAAGGGGATAGCCATGCTGCCGCCCCAGGGGGAGCTGACGGACATGGGCTGGGAGATCTCGCCGACGGCGCTGACCGACCTGCTCGTACGGCTGCAGCGGGAGTACGGCGTGCCGCTGATGGTGACCGAGAACGGCGCCGCATTCCCCGACGTCCTCCACGCGACGGGCCGCGTCGAGGACCCGCGCAGGATCGCCTACCTCGAGGGCCACCTGGGCGCCATGCACGACGCCATCAGCGCCGGAGCGGACGTGCGCGCCTACTTCGCGTGGTCCTTGCTCGACAACTTCGAGTGGGCCGAGGGCTACTCGAAGAGGTTCGGCCTGGTGTACGTCGACTACGAGACCCTCGAGCGACACCCGAAGGACAGCGCTCTGTGGTTCGCCCGGGCGGCCCGGGACAACCGGATACCATGACGATCACACTGAAGACCAGCGCCGGGGAGAAGGGGGGAGGGCCGATGCCACCACGCACTGCGCCCGCACGCCCCAACCTCGAGGATGTCGCCGACCGCGCAGGCGTCTCGCGGGCAACCGTCTCGCGTGTCGTCAACGGGCAGGCGACGGTGGCCGAGGCCCTGCGGGAGCGGGTGCAGAAGGCGATCGACGAGCTCGGTTACGTCCCCAACCAGGCTGCGCGGGCACTGATGACCAGGCGCTCGGATGCGATCGCCCTCCTGGCCTCTGAGCCGGCCACCCGCGTGTTCGGGGACCCCTTCTTCAGCGGCATCGTCCGGGGCGTCAGCATGGAGACCAATCGGGCCGGCCTTCAGCTGGTCCTGATGATGGCGCAGGACTTCGAGGACCTGGAGCGCGTCAAGCGGTTCCTGAAGTCCTCGCCCGTCGACGGTGTGATGCTCATCTCGGGCCACGACGGCGACGGGCTGCCCGAGGAGCTCCAGCGACTGGCCACGCCCTATGTGATCGGCGGGCGGCCGAAGGATCCCGACACGGCCCCATATGTGGACAGCGAGAACCTGCAGGGCGCTGAGTCCGCCACCGAGCACCTGGTGTCCCTCGGCCGACGCAGGATCGGAACCATCACGGGGCCGCTGGACATGCCAGCAGGCGTCGATCGACTGGCTGGATTCCGCCGCGCCTTGGGTCCCGCGTACGCCGACGACGTGGTCGAGCAGGGCGACTTCACGCAGCCCGGCGGCGAGGCTGCCACCGAGCGCCTGCTGCAGCGAGTCCCCGACCTCGACGGGCTGTTCGCCGCGTCCGACCTCATGGCCCTGGGGGCATTGGCCGCGCTGCGGCGCGCCGGCCGTCGCGTTCCGCAGGATGTGGCACTCATCGGGTTCGACGACAACGAGTTCGCCACGACCGCCGATCCGCCGCTGACCACCATGCGCCAGGATCCGATGATCATGGGCCGCGCCATGGTGCGCCTGTACCTGGCCAGGCATCGCCCGGACATCGAAGTGGCCCCCGAGGACGGGATCCCGGACCTGAGCGGCGTCGACCACCTGATCCTCCCCGTCTCGATGGTGGTTCGCGATTCGGCCTGAGGCCGACCCCGCCTCCCGATCGCGCGCTCTGCACCCTTGACACGACATACACTCTGCGGCATGCTCGGAGAGCGCTCTCAGACGAGCGCGCACGAGCGCGGCGCATCCCCCGACTGCCCTGCCGGACCCGCAACCGCCCCGACAGGGCGAACCGATCCACCCGCGCGCCGGCGAACCACTCCCCGGCGCGTGGGTGGTACCAACCGTTCAGCGCTCCCAACCCCGGGCAAGCGCCGCAGAGGCCGTCTGCCGACCGAGCTCGATCCCGGCGGCGAAGTACTGCTCGTCGAAGAAGAGGTAGCTCAGCAGCTCGCGGCGGCCGACTGCCTCCCCACCGCCGCGGATGATCCGTCCGAGCAGCCAGTTGTCGGTCTCGCGCAACAGGCCCAGCCGACCCGTACGGCGTGCATGCACCTCGGCGGCGATCCGGCCCATCTCTCCGGGAGGAGGGGACACGACCATGACATCGATCGCCCGGTACGGCTGGCCGCCGCGGCCAGTCAGTCGCTGCCCACTGACCGCAGCCTGCGTCACCATGCGGTTCGTCCGGCGGAGCAGGTTGAGGTCCTCTGTCGTCCGGTCTGCGAGCACCGCGTGAAGCACCTGTGCCGCGGCGTCGTCGATGTCCGGCGTGCGCCCCGGGTCGGTTGGCAGGGGAGGTGGCCCATAGGTCGTCGACGTGGCCGAGATGACCAGGATCCGTGTGGCCCCGAGCCCCACGGCAGGATGCAGCGGCGTGTTGAGCCGGACCCCGCCGTCCACGTACCAGGCCGCAGCCTGCTCCGGCGCTCCGATGCGGACCGCGGGGAAGGCCACGGGGATCGCCGAGGACGCGACCACGTGCTCGGCGGTCAGGGGACCCCGAACGAGGTCCAGGGCCCGCAGCGGATCCCCTGCATACGCCCCGGGTTCCTGCTCGTCGAGGAACAGGACGCTGCGACCACTGGCCGCCCCGGCCACGACCACCTCGGAGTCGGCCGGCATGCGGGTGGCCACGACCCCTATCGCACCCAGCGTTCCCGCGCGGACGTTGGCCGCGAGCTGTTCGGTCGGCAGGAGCTCGGCCGCGGTGCCCTGCAGGGGGCTCGTGTCGAGCAGGCTGGTCATCCCGGGCCCACGCTCCAGGAGGGCGCCAGCGGCGTACTGCAGACCCGACATCGCCAGGGTGAACGGCAGCAGGGGGCGGAACACGTCGTCGTCACTCATCTGCCGCCACACCCCGAGGACCTCCTGCGCGGCGGCGTCCGCACCGCGGTGCAGGTGCGCCCCCCACAGCGCGGCGTTGATGCTCCCCGCGCTGGTCCCCAACCAGATCATGGGCCTCAGGCCCTCGCGCTCCAGGGCTGGGACGATCTGCGCCAGTGCCCCCGCCTGGAAGGCCCCCCGGGCAGCCGCTCCGGAGAGGACCACTGCGACGGTCTCCCCTCGGCCCTCTGTTGCGTGCACCGACGACGTGGTCACGCGACACCTCCTCCGGGTCCGCGCGCCCGCATGTCAGGGCGCGCCCTGCATCGATCCGCGCAGTCCACGCTACTCGCACCTGGCCCCCGGGTCACCGGTCGGACGCAGGCAGGCCATCCCTTGCGGGCCCGACCCCCTGCCCGCATGCTTGGCCGATGGGCAGCGACGGACGTGACCCGCTTCAGGACCCGGCGCAGGGCACACCGGTCGGTCGGCGCGTCGTCCTGGGACTGCTCGGCCTGGCCGGAGTCGGCGTGGTGCTCGGCAGCCGCGTGGGATCAGCTCTGGCCACACTCTCGGAGCGGGACCCGACCGGGCTGACCGGGCTCATCCCCGGCAATGGCCGGTTCCGGTTCTACTCGGTGGTGTCCTCGGTCGACCAGACTCCCGCGTCCGAGTACCACCTCACGGTCGAGGGCCTGCCCACAGGGCCGGTTCAACTGACCTTCGCCGACCTCGCGGGGTTGCCCCAGACGACGATCACCAAGGACGTCCAGTGCGTCACCGGGTGGCGCGTGCCGGACGTGACGTGGGCCGGAGTCCTGCTCTCGGACGTGCTCGAGCAGGTGGCCGCACCCACCGCCGCCGGTGCCGTGCTGTTCGGCTCCTCCGACGGGGCGTACACCGAGTCCCTGACGATGGAGCAGGCGATGCGACCGGACGTGCTGATCGCCACCTCCATGGACGGCGCCCCGGTCTCCCACGACCACGGCGGACCGGTGCGCCTCTACGTCGCACCGATGTACTTCTACAAGTCGATCAAGTGGTTGGACCGGATCACGGTCAGCGACCAGGTCGTCCCGGGATACTGGGAGGAACGGGGCTACGACATCGACGCCTGGGTCGGGCAGTCCAACGGGAGATCCGATGCCCCGATCGCCTGACCGGATCCGCCGGTTCAGCCGCGGTGAGCGCGCGATCCACGCCACGTTCGGCACGCTCATGTGCGTCTGCATTCTCACCGCCGCGATGCTCTACTGGGGCCCACTGAGCACACTGGTCGGCCAGCGCGACCTGGTCGAGACCGTCCACTACACCAGCGGGCTGCTGCTGCCGCTGCCGCTGCTCATCGGCGCCCTCGCCTCCCGGGCCTTCCGCGCGGATGTGCGCCAGCTCAACCGCTTCCTGCCGGGCGACGGGCGCTGGCTGCGCTCCCCCGACCGTCGCAGTGGCGCGTTCCCGTCGGGGAAGTTCAATGCGGGCCAGAAGCTGAACTCCGCCTTCGTCCTGGGTTCGGTGATCGTGCTGTTCGCGACCGGGCTCATGCTGCACTACTTCTCCCTGTTCCCCGATGACATCAGCACCGGCGCGACGTTCGTCCACGATGTGTTCGCCGCAGCCGTCGTGGTCGTGTCCGCCGGACACCTCTGGATGGCGTGGCAGGACCCACAGGCCCGGCGCGGGCTGCGGACGGGCTTCGTGTCCCGCGAATGGGCCGAGCGCGAGCACGCACTCTGGGTAGCCACAGTGCCGATCGAGCCCGCTGGAGGCCTGGACCCGGGGCCGGAGGGCCAGGAGTCACTCCCGTGAACGTCACCACCAGGGTCACCCCACCCTGCTTCAGGGTCCGGGTGATCGTCCTCGACGTCGACCCCCGGCGCGCCGCCTATCGACCCTGAGCCCCCAGGTCCTCGGATTCCAGCGTCGTCCCGTCGGCGATGAGTTCGCGACTGCCGGTGTCCGGCAGCTCGACGTCGCCGACCGCAGCGACGTCGCGACCGAAGGTCCAGTCGCCACGGACCGTCAGCCGGGTGGCCTCCCGGAGCGAGGGCGGGCCGGCGGGGAACCTTGCGTCGAAGTCCGCCATGGTCCGGTAGAAGCGGGGGTCCAGCTGGACCAGCGGCGTGGGGTCGGTCGCGCGCCGGAGCGTTCCGTCCGGGGCCTCGGTGTAGGCATCCGAGCGCAGCAGCAGCAGGTCGTCGGTCGTCTTCACCGGAAGGAACCGGTCGCGTCCGACCACGATCGCCTGCGCTCCCTCGAAGACCTCGATCGCCGCTCCCATCGCAGTCTCGACCTGAACGACCTTCGGGGAGGCCGGGTCGGTGGGGTCGACATTCTTGGCGTTGCGGATCAGCGGCAGCCCGAGCACCGAGCCGCGCTCGACCAGGGCTGCGTGCAGCTTCTCGAGGTCGAACCACAGGTTGTTGCAGTGGAAGTAGGGATGCCGGTGCTCGTCGGTGAAGAAGTGCATCTCATCTCCGGCGGTCTGCGCGGTGTCGCGCAGGATGAGCCGGCCGTCGGACCTGCGGATCGCCAGGTGCCCGCCCTTGCGGTCGGCCGGGGTGCGGCGGCACAGCTCTGCGGCATACGGCGCCCCGGACGTGGCGAACCATCCGGCGAGCGTCGCACTCGGAGCCGCCCCGAGGTTGTCGGCGTTGGAGGTGTTGGCGTACCGGTAGCCCTGGTCGAGCAGCGCATCGAGCACGCCCGAGGATCGGATCGCCGTGTAGAGGTCACCATGGCCCGGCGGGCACCATTCCAGGGCCGGATCCGCCGGCCATTCGACCGGGGTCAGGTCCTCGGCCAGCAGCTTCGGCTCCTGGTTCTGCAGGAAGTCCAGGGGCAGGCCGTCGACGGCGATGTCGGGGTGCGCGGCCAGCGCCTGCAGGCTCTGCTCCCGGGTCCGGAAGCTGTTCATCAGGATCAGGGGCAGTGGCACGTCGTAGGCCTCCCGCGCCGCACGCACCTGACCGACCAGGACATCGAGGAACGACAGCCCGTCGCGCACCGGCAGCAGGGACTTCGCCCGATCCATCCCCATCGAGGTGCCCAGTCCGCCGTTGAGCTTGATCAGGACCGTCTGGGCCAGGGCCTCCCGGGCCACCTCCGGATCGACCACGACGTCAGCCAGCGCCGGGGGGTCCAGGAGCGGCTCGATCGAGTCCTCACTGATCAGGCCCGTCGCCCCGGACTCCAGGAGCCCGTAGTAGTGCGAGAAGACATCGATGGCGCTGGCGTGAACGCCTGCCTGGCGCATCTTGTCCTGGGCGAGTCGCAGTCCGTCGGCACTCATGGGTTCCACCCTAGGGCCGCACCACCCGCGACGAGCGTGGCAGAGTCGTGCCATGAGTCGTCCCGCCACCCGATCGGAGCTGCTGGATCGAATCGACAGCGACTTCGAGGCCCTGCTGGGCGAGGTCGACCGGGTCGCGCCGGACCTGCGCGCCGCCCCGGGCGCGTGCGAGGAGTGGTCGGTCAAGGACCTGCTGGCCCACCTCGACGCCTGGCATGAGCTGGTCCTCGCATGGGAACGCGCGGGGCGCGCCGGAGACCAGGTCGCGATCCCAGCCCCCGGTCTCACCTGGGCCCAGACCCCTCAGCTCAACGACGGGATCTGGAGGCGCACCCGGGGCGACTCCTGGGACGACGTCATGGCCCGCCTGGTGGCATCCCACGCAGCCATCAGGACGGTCGTGGCCAGCTACTCCGAGGACGACCTGTTCACCAAGCGCAGGTTCGCCTGGACCGGCAGCACCTCCGTGGGCAGCTACGCGGTCTCGGCGACGACCAGCCACTACGACTGGGCCCGTGGGCTGATCCGCCGCTTCGTCCGATCGCGCTGAGCGTCCGGAGCGGACCAGGCGACTACAGCCGCAGGCGCCGGGCGGCCAGCTCGGTCATGACCTCGGTCGCCCCGCCACCGATCGACAGGATGCGCACGTCGCGGTAGTGCCGCTCGACCTCGGAGTCACTCATGCAGCCCTGGCCGCCGAAGATCTGGATGGCCTGGTAGCTCACCGCCTCGGCGGCGGCGACCGCGGTGTTCTTGGCCAGGGCCGCCTCGGCGATCACCTCCTGGCCGGCGACGTGGCGCAGGGCGATCTGCCGGGTGTAGGTGCGCGCGACGTCGGTCAGCCGGTCCATCTCGACCAGCTGGTGGCGGACCACCTGGTGGGCCACCAACGGCTTGCCGAACGTGTGGCGCATCCGGGCCCACTCCAGTGCGAGGTCCAGGCAGCGCTGGGCGGTGGCGTAGGCCTGCACGGCGATGGACAGCCGCTCCACCACGAACTGCATCGCGATCTGGATGAACCCGGAGTCCTGCATGCCGACCAGGTTGGCCGCAGGGACTCGACAGTCCGTGAAGGCCAGCTCGGCGGTGTCCGAGCAGTGCCAGCCGATCTTCTCCAGGCGCCTGACGACGCTGAACCCTGGGGTGTCCGTCGGGACCACGATCAACGAGATGCCGCCGAACCCGGGGCCTCCGGTGCGCACCCCGACCACGACCCAGTCAGCCCGCGCGCCGGAGGTGATGTAGATCTTCGAGCCGTTGATGACGTACTCATCGCCGTCTCGTTCGGCCCTCGTGCGCAGCGCAGCGACGTCCGATCCGCCGTCGGGCTCAGTGATCGCCAGGGCCGCGATCGCCCGGCCCTCGAGGACCGGCCGGACGAAGCGCTCGACCTGCCCGGAGTCGCCGGCCAGGACGATGTGCGGAAGGGCGATTCCGTGCGTGAACAGGCCCGCGGCCAGGCCACCGCTGGCCCCGGTCTGGATCAGCTCCTCGGTCATCACCAGGACATCGATCAGGTCACCGCCGCTGCCGCCGACCTCCTCGGGGAAGCCGAGGCCCATCAGCCCTGCCGCGGCCGCCCGTTCGTGCAGGGACCGGGGGATCTCCCCGACCCGCTCCCACTCGTCGAGGTCGGGCAGGACCTCGCGGGTGACGAAGTCGCGGGTCAGCTGGCGCAGCGCCCTGCGCTCGGGGGTGTTGAACGGGTCGGTCCACTCGGTTCCCATGGACTCACGCTAGACGGTGGCGGGCCACGGGCAGTGGGGCACCCTCAGGCCGGGTCGGCCTCCTGGACGACCTCGAAGCTCCAGATCGTCGAGCCGGTGGCGGCCGGGCGCTCGGACTCCTCACGGCCGCTGGCCTGACCGTGCCCCGCACTGAACGACTGCGACCCGGTCCACTCCTCGAACGCCTCGCGGCTGGCCCAGCGGGTGTAGACGAGATAGGCGTCCGTGCCCGCCAACGGCCGGAGCAGCTCGAAGTGCTCGAACCCCGGCGCCCTCTCGACCGAGCCCGCGCGGCGCGCGAACCGCTGCTCCAAGGTGGCCCCCGCACCCTCGGGGACGGTCAGGACATTCACTGCGACGAAGGTCATGGACCCCATAGTGCCCCACGGGCCCGCACGGCCCTTGCCAGCGACCCTGCCTGCTGTGAGGCTGGAGGCATGAAGATCGGCCCGCGGGACGGGTCTCTCAGACTGCACACAGGTGTCGCCGGGTCCGCCGCGCGAATGGGCCACAGCCTGATCATCGTCGTGGACGAGTGGTCGGCGACCGTGGCCCTCTCGCGCGGCACGCCGCGATCAGTACGGCTCTGCGCAGAGCTGACCAGCCTGCGTGTCGACTCCGGCTCAGGTGGCATCAAGCCGCTGGGTGACGGTGATCGCGAGGTCATCCGGGCCAATGCCCTGCGCGCCCTGCACGCCGACCAGCACCCCCAGGTCACGTTCGAGTCGACCTCGGTCCGGGCGCAGGGTGATCGGCTCACTGTGCAGGGCACGTTGACCGTCGCAGGCACCCCGCAGCCCCTCACCGCCGAGGTGGGGCTGGACCGCCCCGCCGGCCGGGTCACCGCCCATTGCTCGGTGACGGTCGTGCAGTCACAGTTCGGGGTGGCGCCGTACTCGGCGATGCTGGGCCAGCTCCGGGTGGCCGACGACGTGCGCGTCGAGTTGGACGTCAGCGTGGCTGCGCCCTGAGCACATCTCCGCGGGGCGACTTGCGCCAATGACCCCGGAAGGCCCAAAATGATCTTGAGGGCCCCGCTGCTTGCTCCCCCGTCGGCAGCGGGGTTCTCCTCTGCCCCGGGGTGCCCCAGGAACCTCGTGCGCCAGACCTCGTCGGCCCGCGAACTGCCCGCCTGACGTGGTTGGCTGGGTGGGAGGGCTCGGACGGCTGACCCCTGACCGGCCGGTGCCCGGGAGGAGGATCGCGATGTCCCTGGAGCGCCCCATGGCCCCCGACCCGTACGAGTTCCTGCCGCCGCGCCCGTGGTTCGAGGTCACGAGCACGGACCTGGTCGACGGGCGGCCCATGCCCATGGCCAACGTCCATGGCTCGGCCGGCGGGCAGAACATCTCCCCGCAGCTGGCGTGGTCCGGCGCCCCGGCCGGCACGAAGGGCTTCGTCGTCACCTGCTTCGACCCTGATGCCCCGACCGGGTGCGGCTTCTGGCACTGGTCGGTCGTGGACATCCCCGCGTCGGTGACGGAACTGGCCGGTGGCGCGGGAGCCAACGATTCGACCCTGCCCGGCGGGTTCCACGCAGGCACCGACTTCGGCACCGCCGACTACGGCGGCGCGGCCCCGCCGCAGGGCGACCACCCGCACCGCTACATGTTCGTGGTGCATGCGATGGACGTCGAGCACCTGGGCGTCGAGGCCGGTGGATCCCCCGTGGGCGTGGCCTTCCGGCTGGCCTTCCACACGCTTGCCCGCGCCCGGATCACGGTCACCTTCGCCCACTGAGGCACCGCAAGGAGCGACCAGTGCCGTCGGGGTCGTCCCCGCACGCCGCCTACGATGGGCTGCCGTGAGCCTCTTCGCGCCGATCCGTGGCCTGTGCCCGCCCCCCGCCCTCGCGGGTGAGGTGGCCGAGCTGCCCTACGACGTCATGGATCGCGACGAGGCTGTGGCGATGGCCGCCGGGCGGCCGCACTCGTTCCTGCACGTGTCCCGCCCGGACATCGACCTCCCCCCGGGCAGCCCCGCGGACACCCCCGAGGCCTATGCCCTGGCCGGGTCGGCCTTCATCCGCCTGCGGTCCGACGGGATGCTCGTCCGCGACCCGGATGCCCGCTTCCACGCCTACCGGATGACCAGCGGGGACCACGCCCAGACCGGGATCGTGGGCGGTGCCAGCGTCGCGGCCTACGACGCGGGCCGGATCCGCCGGCATGAGACGACCCGACCGGACAAGCAGGCCGACCGCGCCGCCCAGATCGAGGCAGTCGGCGCGCAGACCGGGCCGGCCTTCCTGATCCACCGATCCAGTGCGGCCATCGCAGGGACGATCGCGCAGGTCATCGCCGAGCCGGCCCCGACTCGCGTGGACGGGCCTGGCGGCGTGCTCCACGAGCTCTGGCCGATCAGCGACGCGGCCACGGTGGCAACCCTCGTCGAGGCCTTCGACGAGCTGCCCGCGCTCTACATCGCCGACGGCCACCACCGCAGCGCGGCCGCGTCGATGGTGCACGCCCACCGCCCCACCGATGCCACCGCGCTGTTCCTGGCCGTGGCCTTCCCCGCCGACGAGGTCCGGATCCTGGCCTACAACCGGCTGGTCCGGGCCCCCGCGGGTGTCGACGCCGAGGGGATCCTGGCCGGTGCCGCCGAGCGCTTCATCGTCGAGCCCTCCGACGGACCGGTGACCCCGGCGGCGCCGGGCAGGTTCGGCCTCTACCTCGCTGGCCGCTGGTACCGGATGACCGCCCCGGATGAGCTGCGTGGGACCGCCGACCCGGTCGACCAGCTCGACGTCGCCGTGCTGCAGCGGCACCTGCTGGAGCCGGTTCTGGGCATCGGCGACCCCCGACGCGATCCGAGGATCGGCTTCGTCGGCGGAGTGCGACCCCTCCGCGAGCTCGAGGCCGCCGTCGACGGCGGCGACTGGACGGCGGCCATCTCGATGCACCCGACGACCGTCACCGACCTGATCGGGGTGGCCGACGCCGGGGGGATCATGCCGCCGAAGTCCACCTGGTTCGAGCCGAAGCTGCTCGACGGCCTGGTCAGCCATGTCCTTGACTGAGCGGGTGCCCGGACGCTGGCACCCCGGACGCTGGCACCCCGGACGCTGGCACCCCGGCCGCATCACCGTCGTGGGCAATCCCGGACTGGACACACTGGTGGTCCTGGCCGAGGACGATCCCGACCTCGCGGCCGACGGGCACTTCGTCCGCAACGTCGACACCGTGGGGCACGCCGCCGCGTTCACCGCCCGCGCCGCCGCCCGCCTCGGGCACGACACGCGCATCCTCGGCAGCACGGGCGCTGACGTGATCGGCGGCCTGGTCCGAGGGGTGCTCGCCGCCGACGGCGTCGACACCGCCCTGATGTTCGACGATCCCGCCGGCACGGCCCGGTCCGTGAACTTCGTGCGCCCCGATGGGCGCCGGACCTTCTTCTACGACGGTGGGTCGCACATGACCCTGCAGCCTCCGGAGCACCTGATCGAGGCGGCGCTGACCGGCGCCGACCTGGTACTCGCGTCGCTGCCCAACTGGGCGCGCGACGTCGTGAGGCGGGCCCGCGCGCTCGGCATCCCCGTGGCCGTGGACCTGCAGGATGTCCGCGACCAGACCGACCCCTACCGTGCGGACTTCATCGCCTCGGCGGACTTCGTCTTCGCCTCCGCGGCACATCTCGATGATCCGGTGGCGGCCGCCGCGGCCTGGCTCGCCGCAGGACCCGCCTCGATGGTGGTGCTCGGCATGGGGGCTCGCGGTGCGATGGTGGTGCAGCGCGGCGCCGACGGCCCGGTCGTGACCGCGCAACCGCCGCCCGAGCTCGACCTGCCGGTCGTCGACACCACCGGCGCGGGGGACAGCCTGGCGACCGGCTTCCTCGACGGGCTGCTGTTCGCCGGACTGCCGGTCGCCGGGGCCCTGCATCGTGGGCAGGTGCTGGCCCGGATCGTCGCCAGCGACCTGGGCGGGGCAGCCCCCTACGACCGCGCCCGGCTGGACACGCTGGCAACCCGTTGACCGGTGCGGCCCTGCACGGCAGACCGGTCAGGAGCCGACGGGGCTACCCTCGGCTCACGGCGCCGACCAGGAGGACGTGATGCAGCAGGAGCGTGCCCGGCGCCGACGCTGGCCATGGGTCGTGGCCGGGGTCGTGCTCGCGGTGCTCGGCGTCACGGCATTCACCGCCTGGAGCGCCTACCAGAGGCTGAACTCCAACATCGCGACCATCGACCCGACCGACGGGCTGGGCGACGTCCGCCCCGCGAAGGAGAACCAGGCGCTCAACGTGCTGGCGATCGGCTCGGACACACGCGAGGGCGCCAACAACGTCATCGGCGGCGACTCCCCCGGCCTGGCCGACACCACCATGGTCGTGCACCTGTCGGCCGACAACACCTGGGCGGCGGGCGTGAGCATCCCGCGCGACTCGATGGTCCAGATGCCCGACTGCGTCGGTCCCGACGGCCGCACAGTTCCCGGCGCGCTCCGGCAGTTCAACGCCGCCTACCCCATCGGCGGGCCGGTCTGCGTGCAGCGCACGGTCGAGTCCCTGACCGGCCTGCGCATCGACCACTTCGTCGTCGTGGACTTCGTCGGGTTCGTCGACATGGTCGACGCGGTCGGCGGGGTCACGATCTACATCCCCGAGCCGATCAGCGACCCGAACTCCAAGATCTACTTCGAGGCCGGGTGCCAGACCCTCGACGGCAAGCAGGCCCTGGACTACGTGCGAGTCCGCAAGGGGGTCGGCGGTGGGGACGGGTCGGACACGGGGCGGATCCAGCGACAGCAGGCGTTCCTCACCTCGTTGATCCAGGAGGTGACCTCCAGCGGCGTGCTGTTCAACCCGATCGAGCTCTACGACTTCCTGGACGCGGTCACCAGGTCGGTGACCACCGACCCAGGGATCGGCAGCATCCGCTCGATGGCCTCCGTCGCCGTCCGGGTTCGCGCGATCGGCCTGGAGTCCATCGAGTTCACGACCGTGCCCTACGAGGTGTACCCGCCGGACCCCAACCGGGTGCAGTGGGCCCAGCCCGAGGCCGACGAGATGTGGGCGAAGCTGATCGCCGATGAGCCGCTGACCCCCAAGCCGTCCCCGAAGCCCAGCAGCAGCGGCTCGGACGGGTCCGGCAGCACCAGCCCCTCAGCCTCCGGATCACCGTCGCAGGCGCAGCCGACCGACTCCCCGAGCCCCAGCGCGACCCTCGACACGACAACGGCCGACCAGCCGGTCTGCCCGACGACGTAGGCCGACCCCCGATCCATGTGAACGATTCCGACCATCCGATCGTCGGTTCCGTGCACAGCGCTGCGGTGATCCGTTCGGCGCGCCGGGTGCCAGCGGTCCACCCTAGATTTGGGCCATGGCTGAACTGAGACTGGGCGGGATCGTCGATGCTGCGACCCACGAGAGGACGGCGGACCCTGCGGGGGTTCCCACCGACGAGCTGACGACCCACGGCGTGATCGTCGGCATGACCGGCTCGGGCAAGACCGGCCTGGGCGTGGTCCTGATCGAGGAGTGCCTGGCCGCCGGGGTGCCGGCCCTGCTCATCGACCCGAAGGGCGACCTGACCAACCTCGCCCTGACCTTCCCGAACCTCGCGCCCGCGGAGTTCCAGCCCTGGGTCAACGAGGGTGACGCGAGCAAGGCCGGCCAGTCGGTGACCGAGTTCGCCGCCGCCCAGTCCGAGACATGGACGAAGGGCCTGGCCGGCTGGGGGCTGGGCGCTGAGAGCGTCCGCTCCCTGCACGAGGGCGTCGAGGTCACGATCTACACCCCCGGCGCCCCGCACGGCGTCGGCCTGAACATCATCGGGACCCTCGATGTGCCCGCGGACATGAGCGACCCGCAGGCGGTGCAGGAGGAGATCGACGCGTACGTGTCGAGCCTGCTGAACCTGGTCGGCATCGAGGCCGACCCGCTGAGCTCGCGGGAGCACATCCTGCTCTCGACGATCATCAACGACGCCTGGACCCACGGCCGCGCACTGGACCTCGCGACTCTGGTCGCCTCCGTGCAGCAGCCGCCAGTGCGCAAGATCGGCGTCCTGGAGCTGGACTCCTACTACCCCGCTGACGACCGGATGAAGCTGGCGATGAAGCTCAACGGCCTGCTCGCCTCGCCGGCGTTCGCGTCGTGGCTGGTCGGCGATCGGATCGACATCGCGTCCATGCTGCGCACCCCTGATGGGCGCCCGCGCTGCGCGGTGGTGTCCATCGCGCACCTCGACGACGAGCAGCGGCAGTCGGCCGTGTCGGTCGTCCTGGCCAAGCTGATCTCCTGGATGCGCCGGCAGAGCGGCACCTCGGACCTGCGCACGCTGCTGTACATGGACGAGGTGGCCGGCTACCTGCCCCCGAACGGCAACCCGCCCACCAAGCCGCCGATCATGCTGCTGCTCAAGCAGGCGCGGGCGTTCGGCGTGGGCGTGGTGCTCTCGACCCAGAACCCGGTCGACGTGGACTACAAGGCCCTGTCCAACGCGGGCACCTGGATGATCGGCCGGCTGCAGACCGAGCAGGACAAGGCCCGCCTGGTCGACGGCTTGACCAGCGCGGCCGGATCGGTGGACCCCAGCGCAGTCGGGGACACGATCTCCGGACTGGGCAAGCGCGAGTTCGTGATGAAGCGGGCGAGCAAGGACACCGTGTCGGTGTTCACCACCCGCTGGGCGATGAGCTACCTGCGTGGCCCGCTGACCCGGGAGCAGATCACGTCCCTGAAGGTCAGCGCCGCCCCGGCGGCGGCTCCGGTTGCTGAAGCGTCGGCGGCTCCGGCGGTGGCCGCCAACGCGGCACCCCCCGCGGCTCCCGAGGTCCCTGTCGCCCCGACTGCTCCCGCACCTCCAGCCGCTGCGGCGGCTCCAGCTGCGCCCGCAGCGCCACTGGCCCCCGCGGTCCCTCCGGTCGCCGCTGCCCCGGCGCCCGCAACCCGCCCCCGCGGCCCCCGCAGCCCCTGCCGTCACGGCCCCCCCAGCCCCGGCCCCGGTCGCCCCGACCAGCGCCCTTGCCGCTGACGAGACCCCTGTGCAGCCCAAGGTCGCCGACGGCGTGCCCGTGCACTACCTGGACCCCGCCGCATCCTGGGCGGCGTCCGTCGGGTCCGTGCCGGGGCACCGACTCACTGCGGGCGCCATCGCCCGGGTGCTCCTGCGCTTCGACGACGCCAAGGCCGGGATCGTGCTCGACCAGGAGTACGAGGCGATCCTGACGCCCCTGTCGCCGTTCCCGGCCGCCGAGCAGTTCCGCGCCGTCGACTACGACGACCGCGACCTGCTCCCCACGCCGCCCCCAGGTGCGGTCTACCGGCTCCCGCCGACCGAGGTGGGCGCCAAGACCTGGTGGACCACGCTGCAGCGTGACCTCGCGGACAACCTCCAGCGGTCGATGACCGTGGACGTCCCGACCAACCCCGAGCTGAAGCTCTACGGCCGGATCGGGGAGGGCGCAGCGGACTTCGCCGCACGGTGCCAGGCTGCCGCGACGGATGCCGCGGACAAGGAGATCGCTGCCCTGCAGTCGAAGTACCAGGCCAAGCTCGCGGCAGCGCAGCGCAAGATCGACACGGCCAACAACACGCTGGAACGCCAGCGCGAGGCCCGGACGAGCGCGATCGGCTCGGATGCGATGGGCATGCTCGGCGGGCTGTTCGGCGGGCGCAAGACCTCGATGACCTCGGCGGCCAGGCGCGCCTCAGCGGCCACGGACAAGGTCGGTGCCGCCGAGGACAAGGTCGAGGAGCTCCAGGCGGTCTACGCCGACCTGCAGGCCGAGCTCGACGCCGAGATGGCCGGCATCCGAGCTGAGTGGGACACCAAGGCCGCGGCCGTCAGCCAGATGTCGATCACGCTGGCGAAGTCCGACGTCAAGGTCAGCGCCATCGGCCTGGTGTGGATCCCGATGGGGACCTGAGGCGCTACCGTCGGGCAGACTGCATCCGCGACGGGGCACGGGCAGGACCGCCAGGGAGAGGACGACGTGGAGCACAACGCGGACGCGCTGATCGGGTTGGCCGAGGAGCACTCGGCGCACAACTACCACCCCCTTCCGGTGGTGATCGCCAGCGCCGCGGGCGCCTGGGTCACGGATGTGGCCGGGCACCGCTACCTCGACTGCCTGGCCGGGTACTCGGCATTGAACTTCGGCCACGGGCATCCCGAGATCCTCGCGGCCGCCCACGAGCAGCTCGACCGGGTCACCCTCGTGAGCCGCGCGTTCCACCATGACCAGTTCGGCCCGTTCTGCGCCGAGCTCGCCGCCCTGACCGGCAAGGACATGGTCGTGCCCATGAACTCCGGGGCAGAGGCCGTCGAGACCGCGATCAAGGTGGCCCGCAAGTGGGGGTACACGGTCAAGGGGATCCCCGCGCACGAGGCGTCGATCATCGTGGCCGAGGGCAACTTCCACGGACGAACGACGACCATCGTCTCGTTCTCCGACGATGACTCGGCGCGCGACCACTTCGGCCCGTACACACCCGGGTTCATGCAGGTCGAGTACGGCGACATCGAGGCCATCCGTGCCGCGATCACCGACCACACCGCGGCAGTGCTCATCGAGCCGATCCAGGGAGAGGGCGGCGTCGTGATCCCGCCAGAGGGCTACCTGCGAGACGTCCGGGCCCTGACCGCCGAGCACAACGTCCTGATGCTGGCCGATGAGATCCAGTCCGGGCTCGCGCGCACCGGGCGGACCTTCGCCTGCGACCACGAGGGCGTGATCCCCGACATCTACATCCTGGGCAAGGCGCTGGGCGGGGGCATCCTGCCGGTCTCGGCCATCGCCGCGAACCGCGACATCCTCGACGTGCTCCAGCCCGGCGAGCACGGCAGCACCTTCGGCGGCAACCCGCTGGCATGTGCCGTGGGCCGGGCCGTGGTCCGGCTGCTTCAGACCGGCGAGTTCCAGGAGCGCGCCATGGAGCTCGGCGACATCCTCGCCGCCGAGCTCGACAAGCTGGTCGGACACGGCGTCGTCGAGGTGCGCTGCCGCGGGGCCTGGGCAGGGGTGGACATCGACCCGGACCTGGCCACCGGCCGTCAGGTGTGCGAGGCGCTGCTGGCCCGCGGGGTCCTGGCCAAGGACACGCATGGCTCGACCATCCGCCTGGCGCCGCCGCTGGTGATCACGGGCGACGAGGTCATCTGGGCGGTCGCCCAGTTGCGCGACTGCCTCGCGGAGTTCGGTGCCCGCTGAGGCGCAGCACGCCCGCATCTGCCGATTCCTTATCCCGCCGCTAGCGCCACGGTGTCCTGGATCGGGGCGCCCCCGCCGGTACCGTGGGGCCATGCGCCGACCAGCCCCCGCCAGCCTCGCGATCGGGTGTGTCGTCGCCCTGCTTGCGGGGATGGCCCCCGCGCATGCGACCACGGGCCCGCCCGTTGTGTCCGGGCACGTCAGAGCCAGCGGCATCGCTGCGTCGGACGGCAGCGGGGTCGCCGCGAGCGCCACGCGCGCCAGGGTGTCGACCGCGTCGGCCAACGCCCGGATCGGTCAGGTGCTCGCCAGGCGCAGCTCCTCGAAGGTCCTGGGAAAGCGGTTCACGATGACCGTCTGGGACACCGCGTCCGGCTCGTACGTGTACCAGCGCCGGGCCGGGGCCTCGCTGCGGGGGGCATCGACGACCAAGGTGCTCACGGCCGTCGGGGCGCTGGCGGCCATGGGGCCGGACCACCGCTTCCCGACATCCGTGCGCACCGGGGCAGCCCCCGACGAGGTGGTGCTGGTGGCCGGCGGCGACCCGCTGCTCTCGAGCGCCGACCTGCGTGTGCTGGCCAGTTCCACTGCCAGCGCGCTCGGGTTGCCACCGGCGCCCGCTGCCTCGCCGGTCCCCTCTGACGCCTCGACCCCGGGCACGCCGGACACGGGTGCCCCCGCCCCGGGCGACCAGGCCGCCGCGCCCGGCACCGCCGCCCCGGTCGCGACTCGCACGATCACCGTCCGCGCCGACGACACCCTGTTCTCCGGAGTCGGGCAGTCGCGCGGGTGGCCCAACTCCTACCTGCCCAGCCAGGTGCGCCCGGTGGGTGCCTTTGCGCGCGACGACAACAAGTCCCGCGACGCCACCGGCGACGCCGGGAAGTACTTCGCAGCGGCACTGCGCAAGCTCGGCGTGGAGGCGACGTACGCCGGCGAGACCACCGCCACCCCGGATTCGTCGACCGTTGCCAGCATCCCGGGTCACTCGGTGGCCGAAGCCGTGTCCCGGACGCTGCTGATCTCCGACAACGACACTGCCGAGATGCTGTTCCGGCACATCGCGGTCGCGCGCGGCCTGCCCGGCACCTGGGCGGGCGCCCGGCAGGCCCTGGCCGACACCCTGCGCGACCTGGACGTGCCGCTGGCGGGCGTGCGGATCATCGACGGCAGCGGGCTCTCACTGGAGGGCCGGCTGACGGCGGGTGCGCTCACCTCCGCCCTGGCACGGGCGCTTTCCCCCGAGCACCCGGAGCTGGCCGGCATGCGCGGATGGCTGCCCGTCGCCGGGCGCACCGGGACCCTGCGCGCCAGCTACAAGCGCTTCAACTCCAAGCCGTCCAAGTGCGCCGCTGGCCTGATCCAGGCCAAGACCGGGACTGTGGCCGACGCCATCGCGCTGGCCGGGTACGCGGCTGGGGCAGACGGCCAGACCAAGGTCTTCGTGTCGATCGTGAACTCGCGGCCCACCCGGTACAGCCGGGTCACCACACGCACTGCGGTCGACAAGGCAACGTCGAGCATCACGGGCTGCTGGTAGGAGCACGCATGGGGATCGAGGTCGAGCGCAAGTTCCTGGTGTCTGACGAGTCATGGCGTGCCGAGGTCACGTCCGCGACGCGCATCGTGCAGGGCTACATCGCCCAGACCAGCACCGCCACCGTGCGCGTGCGGGTCAAGGGCGACCACGGCTTCCTGACGATCAAGGGCGTCTCGGTCGGGGTCGCCAGGAGCGAGTTCGAGTACGAGGTCCCGGTGGCCGATGCCCTGGCGATGCTCGACGAGCTGGCGCAGGGCCCGGTCATCGACAAGGTGCGCCACCTCGTCCCGGTGGGGGCGCACATCTGGGAGGTCGACGTGTTCGCCGGGGAGAACGCCCCGCTGGTGATGGCTGAGGTCGAGCTCGCCGGCGCCGACGAGGCCTTCGTGCGCCCCGGCTGGGCCGGCACGGAGGTCTCCGATGACGACCGCTACTTCAACGTGAACCTGGCCCGGACGCCCTACTCCACCTGGGCGCCGACGACCTGAGCCGGCCCTCGGCGCCGATTCAGCGGCCGGCCTCGTACTCGGCGAGCTGGTCGATGCGGCGCTGGTGGCGCTCCGCGCCCGAGAACGGCGTGGACAGGAAGGCGTTCACGATCTCGAAGGACTCCACTGTCGAGTGCATCCGCCCGCCGATCGCCACGACGTTGGCATCGTTGTGCTCCCTGGCCAGCGTCGCGATCTCCACGGACCAGGCCAGCGCGGCGCGCACGCCGGGCACCTTGTTGGCCGCGATCTGCTCCCCGTTGCCCGACCCGCCGATCACGATGCCCAGGCTTCCCGGCGCCTCTGCGACAGCAGCCGCCGCGGCGAAGCAGAACGCCGGGTAGTCGTCCTCGGCGTCGTAGTCGTGGGCGCCATGGTCCACGACGTCATGTCCCGCCTCGCGCAGGTAGGCGGCCAGCATGTTCTTCAGCTCGTAGCCGGCATGGTCACAGCCCAGATGAACCCGCATGGCACCAGATTGTGTCCGATCCTTGCCCCTGAGTCACCTCCGATGCGGCCATTGACCCGTCCGGGCGATTCACCGACGCCGGGTGAGCCACCGACGCCGGGTGAGCCGACGGCGCACGCTCGCCGGGGGCCCCGTGGAAGAATGCCGACGGAAGATGTGTGGGACGGGCGCCATCCACGCAGCACCCCGACCGACCACCGACGCACCCATCGACTTGGAGTCCCCTGTGGCACATCCGGCACTGACCCGCGACGAAGCTGCCCAACGCGCGGCCCTCCTCCAGGTCGAGGCCTACGACATCGAGCTGGACCTGACCACCTCCGACACGACGTTCGCCTCGACCACGACGATCACGTTCGCCTGCCGGGAGCCCGGAGCCAGCACCTGGATCGACCTGGTCGCGCCGCAGGTGTTCTCCGCCACGCTCAACGGGGAGCCGGTCGACGTCACTGCCCACACCGGCCAGCGACTGCCCCTGCCCGCCCTGGCCGCGCAGAACACGCTCGTCGTGGTCGCGCAGTGCGCGTACTCCCGCACCGGTGAGGGGCTGCACCGGCTCGTCGACCCGGTCGATGAGGAGGTCTACCTGTACAGCCAGTTCGAGATGGCCGACGCACAGCGGGTCTACGCCTGCTTCGACCAGCCCGACCTGAAGGCCGTGTACACCTTCCATGTCACGGCACCCGAGCACTGGCAGGTGGTCTCCAACACGCCCACGCCCATCTCGTCACCGGTCCGCGCGGGTGTCGCCCGGTGGGACTTCCCCACGACCGAGCGGATGAGCACCTACATCACCGCGCTCGTGGCCGGGGCCTTCCACGTGGTCCGCGACGAGTACGCCGGGCCGCACGGGACGTACCCGCTGGGGGTCTTCTGCCGGACCTCGATGGCGCCCTACCTCGACGCCGACCGGATCCTCGAGGAGACCAAGCAGGGCTTCGCGTTCTTCGAGGACGCCTTCGGGCACCCCTACCCGTTCGGCAAGTACGACCAGCTGTTCGTGCCCGAGTACAACGCCGGCGCGATGGAGAACGCCGGGTGCGTGACGCTGATGGAGGACTACATCTTCCGCTCCCGGGTCACCGAGGTCGCCTACGAGTCGCGGGCGAACACCATCCTGCACGAGCTGGCGCACATGTGGTTCGGCGACCTCGTCACGATGCGATGGTGGGACGACCTCTGGCTCAACGAGTCGTTCGCCGAGTGGGCCTCGTACCACGCCATGGCCCGGGCCACGCGGTACACCGAGGCGTGGACCAGCTTCGGCAACCTGCGCAAGACCTGGGCCTACCGCCAGGACCAGCTGCCCTCCACCCACCCGATCGCCACCGACGGCCCCGACCTCGCCACTGTGAAGCTGAACTTCGACGGCATCACCTATGCCAAGGGCGCATCCGCCCTTCGCCAGCTGGTCGCGTGGGTCGGCGAGGAGCAGTTCTTCGCCGGATTGCGGGCCTACTTCCAGAAGCACATGTGGGGCAACACCGTCCTGCGCGATCTCCTCGTCGAGCTGGAGCGCACATCAGGGCGCGACCTGTCCGACTGGACCCGGCAGTGGCTGCAGACACCGGGTGTGAACCTCCTGCGTCCTGATGTGGTCTACGCGGATCCCGACACGTACGGGACAGTGACGATCGTCCAGGAGCCGCCGCGGATGCCACCGGGGCTGGAACCGATCCTGCGCAGCCACCGCCTGCGGATCGGGCTCTACGACCTGGTCGACGGCCGGCTGACCCGCACCGATCAGCTCGAGCTGGACCTGGTGGGTGCCCGCACAGAGCTGCCCCAGCTGGCGGGCCGGCGCGCATCGGACCTCCTGCTGATCAACGACGACGACCTGACGTTCGCGAAGATCCGCCTCGGAGGGCGCTCCTCGGCCACCGCGATCGCCCACCTCGGCGACCTCGACCAGCCAATGCCACGCGCACTCGTCTGGGGCGCGGCCTGGGACATGACCCGCGATGCCGAGTGGTCGGCCGGCGACTACCTGTCGCTGGCCATCTCGGGGCTTCCCGCGGAGACCGACATCGGGGTGGTCCAGAAGGTGCTCCTGCAGGTCCGCACGGCCATCGAGCTGTACGCGACGCCCGAGCACCGCGACGAGTACGCGCAGCGACTGGCGGAGGCGGTCGGTGCGGCCATGCTCGATGCCACCCCGGGCAGTGACCACCAGCTCGCCTATGCGCGGACCGCGATCAGCCTGGCACGGACCCCCGAGCAGCTCGATCTCGTCGCGGGCCTGCTGGGCGGGTCGAGGTCCGTCCCCGGCCTGGTCATCGACACCGACCTGCGCTGGTCGCTGCTGGGCCGCCTGGTCGCATCCGGACGGGCAGGTGACGCGGAGGTCGACGCCGAGCTGGCGCAGGACAACACCGCCTCGGGCCGTCGCAGTGCCGCCGCGGTCCGTTCGGCCACCCCAACAGCGCAGGCCAAGGAGCAGGCCTGGACGGCCGCGACCACCGACCAGTCGCTGCCCAACGCCATGCTCGAGGCTGCGATGTCGGGTCTGGGCATCCCCGAGCAGCGCGAGCTGTACCGACCCTTCCGCACCCGCTACTTCGAGGTCGTCGGCGACGTGTGGGAGACCCGAAGTGCGGAGATGGCCGGGATGGTGGCCACCGCCCTGTACCCCGGGCTCCTCGTGGAGCCGGAGACGGTCAGCATCACCAACGACTTCCTCGCCGCGAACGACCTTCCGGCCGGCCTGCGCCGGATCATCACCGAGGGCCGCGACGGCGTCGAGCGGTCACTGCGCTGCCAGGCCCGCGACGCCTGATCAGGACGTGGCCCTGACCGCCTCCACCAGCCGGCGGAGCAGCGGCAGGCTCGGGAAGTCCTCGATCAGCACGGCGTGACCCCGGGCGTCCGTGAGCGGCACGCGCCAGTTCGGGTACTCCTTGTCGGTGCCCGGCTGGTTCTGCGCCCGACGGTCGCCCACCGCATCGGTCAGGGCCACCCCGACCAGCACCGAGGGAGAGGCCGCCACCAGCGCGTGCAGGGCGACCACGAGGTCCTCGTCGGTCCCGTCCGCCGGCATCCAGCCCCGGTCGACGCACATGGCGCGCCACTCGGCCACCTGTGCGTTGCTCTCGGCAAGCTCCTCCTCCGCGGGGCGGGTCAGCAGGCCGAGATCGGCCCGGATGCGCACATGCTCCCCGGCGAGGTACCCAGCGGTGGGCGGCAGGTCGTGGACCGTGACCGAGGCCAGGCAGTTGCCACGCCATTGCTCCGGTTGCAGCGGGACATCGGGATGGGCGGCGTAGTCGCGCTCGAACCACATGATGGTCGTGCCCAGCACGCCGCGGGACAGCAGGTAGTCCTGCACCCACTGCTCGACGGTGCCGAGGTCCTCGCCCACCAGCCAGGCGTCGGCCCGCTGGGACTCCAGGGCGAGGATTCCGATCAGGGCCTCGTGGTCCGAGGTGACGAAGGTGCCGCTGTAGGCGGGCATGCCCTCGGGGATCCACCACAGCCGGAACAGGCCCAGGACGTGGTCCACCCGGATCCCGCCGGCATGCCGCAGGATCGTGCGCAGCATGTCGCGGTAGGGGATGAACCCCGCCTCGGCCAGCGCGTCGGGGCGCCACGGGGGCTGCGACCAGTTCTGCCCCATCTGGTTGTACATGTCCGGCGGGGCACCCACCGACACCCCCTGCGCCAGCACGTCGCGCAGCGCCCAGGCGTCCGATCCCTCCGGGTGCACGCCGACCGCGAGGTCGTGGACGATCCCCGAGCGCATGCCGGCGTCGACCGCCGCCTGCTGGGCGCGGGTCATCTGATCGTCGAGCTGCCACTGCAGCCAGGCATGCCAGCGCACGGACTCGGCCAGGCGTGCACGCTCGGCTGCCACCTCCGGGGATCCGGCATCCTGCAGGGCGGCCGGCCACAGGGCGGGCTCGCCACCGTGCTCGTCGACCAGCGCACACCAGGTGGCGAAGTCGGACAGGCCCTGGCCCTCCCGCTCCACGAACGCGTCGAACAGGGCCGCCCGGCCCGGCGACAGCGGTGCTGCGAACACGTAGCGCAGGGCCTGGGACTTGGCGGCCCAGATCGCATCGCGGTCGATCAGGTCCGGGGAGGTGGACAGGGCACGCACCGGGATCGACAGCGCCTCGATGCGACTGCGGTCATCCATCGACAGGCTGGCGTACTCCTCGATCGACTCGACCCGCAGGTAGATCGGGTTGGCGAACCGGCGGGTGACCGGCAGGTACGGGGAGGGCTCCATCGGCGCCGCAGGGGATGCGGCGTGCAGCGGATTGACCAGGACGAAGTCCGCACCCTCCGCGTGACCGCTCCACGCGGCCAGGTCCGCCAGGTCCACGAGGTCCCCGATCCCCCACGACCCCTCGGAGCGCATCGCGTAGACCTGGGTCATGAAGCCCCACTGGCGACCCGCTGCCAGCGCCGGCGGGTCCAGTCGCGCCGGGGTGACGATCAGCTGGCAGGAGGCCTCACGCAGAACGCCGTCGGCGCCCTCGGAGCGGGCCCATATCGTGTGCCACCCCAGCGGCAGGTCCCAGGGCAGCCGGAAAGTGGCCTCGCCCACCAGGACCCCGTCGACGTGCCGGGGCTCGACCCAGCGGTCCACCTGGTCCAGGAACCAGGCCTCGCCGCCCTCCTCCCGGTCGACCCACATCGACACCGGGTCGCCGTTGGGAACGTGCACCCAGCACTGATTGTCCGAGCCCGCACGCATGACGAAGACGGGAGGCAGCATCCGGCGCCAGGGCGCATTGCGCCGGTCGTACAGGGCGTTCCAGATCGCGTCCGGGGAGCTTACGTCCACCTCGAGGGCGGTCAGCACCGCGATGATGGTCGCCGCCCCGATCCGGTGGTAGTTGCCGGACTGGTCCCAGTACTCGACTGCGACGCCGTAGGCCCGTGCAAGTTCGACCAGCTCCGGGCTCGGCTCTGCCCACTCGGGCTCCACGACCGGGGGCTTGGGTGCAGATGCGCGTGCGGGGTCAGGGTTCGCCGGTCGATCTGCACTCACCACGGGGGCCTCCAGTCGCGTGTCGGGGCGTCCCCGGGTGCCGAGGTGATGGGGCGGACGCCCGTCCCACGACCGGTGCCGGCGGTCCCCGGGGGCATGATGGTCAGGCTAGGGCGTCGGCCGCTCCCGCCGCTCGCCCGGGGGCCCTCCGCGCGCGAACGTCCGCCGCCTTGTCCCCCGGGCGTCGTAGGGTGCGTGCGTGATCAGGCTTGCAGACCCCGCGCCCACAGAGTCCGACCAGCCCTTCTGGGCGTGGTTCGCCAGCTTCTGGGCTGAGGCCCTGTTCATCGTCGTGGTCGTCCTCGTCGCCGCCGGGCTGCACTTCCTGGGATCCCGGCTCATCCATCGCTCCGTGGAGAAGTGGATCAACAGCGGCCGCAGTCGGGAGGACGCCCTGACCGACACCCCCGAGGCGACCGTCGAGCTCCAGTCGATGATCATGGGCCAACGCCGGGAGCAGCGGGCGAAGGCCGTCGGGCAGTTGTTGCGCAGCAGCTTGGTTCTGGTCGTCTGGGGCACGGCGGGGTTGCTGATCCTGACCGAGCTGGGGGTCAACGTTGCGCCCCTGATCGCCAGCGCCGGCGTGGTCGGCGTCGCGCTGGGCTTCGGCGCCCAGACACTGGTCAAGGACTACCTCTCCGGCTTCTTCATGATCGTCGAGGACCAGTACGGGGTCGGTGACCTGGTCGACGTCGGCCCGGTGACCGGCACCGTCGAGGAGGTGGCCCTGCGGGTCACCCGGATCCGGGACCCAACCGGCGTGGTCTGGTACGTGCGCAACGGCGAGATCCTGCGCGTGGCCAACCAGTCACAGGGCTGGACGATGGCCTCCGCCGTGATCCCCGTGTCCTACGACGCCGACCTCGAGGAGGTCCGCCAGGTCGTGATCGAGGTCGGCAACGACATGTACAACGACCCCGAGACCCGGGACCGGATGCTGAGCCGCCCGACGTTCGCCGGGGTCGAGGCCGTGTCGGGTGAGGCCATCTACGTGCGGATCATGGTCAAGGCCCGGGCCTCGCAGCAGATCCCCCTGACCCGCGAGCTCCGTGAGCGGCTGAAGGGGAAGTTCGACGAGCATGGTGTGGTGGTGCCCGTCCTCGCACGGCCGATGGGCTTCAACGCGGACGGCACGCCCATGACACCGGGGTCCGTGCCGCCCGTCGGCGGCGGGGCGCCGCGGTAGGGCGCATGGCAGGCCCACGGTCCAGCGACTTGCGCCGGTGCCGGGGACCGGCACACTGGGCGCCATGGATCCGACTCCCGGCCGCCTCTGCCTGGTCACCGGCGCCACCGGCTACATCGGCGGCAGGCTCGTGCCCGAGCTCCTGGCGGCAGGACATCGGGTCCGCGTCCTGGCCCGGCACCCCGACCGCCTGCGCGACCTCCCGTGGCATGACGACGTGGAGGTCGCCATCGGCGACGCGGCCGACCCTGAGGCCCTTGCCCGCGCGATGAGCGACATCGAGGTCGCCTACTACCTGATCCACGCCATCGGCACCGGCCCGGACTTCGAGCGCACCGAGGAGGCAGTCGCCCGCACATTCGCCACGGTCGCCCGCCAAGCCGGGGTCCAGCGGATCGTCTACCTCGGCGGACTCGCGCATGACGACAACCTCAGCGAGCACCTGCGCTCCCGGGCCCAGGTCGGCGAGATCCTGCTGGCCAGCGGTGTCCCGACGGCCGCCCTCGGAGCCGCCACCGTCATCGGGTCCGGATCGCTGTCCTTCGAGATGCTGCGCTACCTGACCGAGCGGCTCCCGGTGATGATCACGCCCCGGTGGGTGCGCACGCGGATCCAGCCGATCGCCATTCGCGACGTCCTGCGCTACCTCGTCGGGTGCGCCACGCTGCCTGCGGACGTGAACCGGACGTTCGACATCGGTGGCCCGGACGTCCTGACCTATGAGCAGATGATGCAGCGCTTCGCTGCCGTCTCGGGCCTGAAGAAGCGGCGGATCCTGCCCATCAACCTGCTGCAACCCGAGCTGTCCGCCCGATGGGTGGGCCTCGTGACGCCCGTGCCCAGCGTGGTCGCACGCCCGCTGGTGGCCTCCCTGCGCAACGAGGTGGTCTGCCAGGAGGACGACATCCGCGCCTACGTCCCCGACCCGCCCGGGGGCCTGCTCGGGTTCGATGAGTCGGTGCGCCTGGCGCTCACGCGGGTCAAGGACGCCGACGTGGCCACGCGGTGGTCGGACGCCTACTTGCCCGGTGCGCCGAGCGACCCGATGCCGACCGACCCGGGCTGGGCCGGGGGGTCGCTGTTCACCGATGATCGCAGCGCCGTGGTCCCGGCCTCCCCCGAGGCGGTCTGGGACGTGGTCGCGTCGATCGGTGGGGACAACGGCTGGTACTCGCTGAAGTGGGCCTGGGAGGTGCGCGGGGCGTTCGACCGGCTCATCGGCGGACCGGGCCTGCGCCGGGGCCGGCGCGACCCGCAGGAGCTTCTCATCGGGGAGGCCTGCGACTTCTGGCGCGTCGAGGAGGTCGTCCCGGGCAGGCTCCTGCGCCTGCGCGCCGAGATGAAGGTCCCGGGCCTGGCGTGGCTGGAGTTCCACGTGGCACCCGCCCCCGGTGGCGGCACGACGCTGCGGCAACGGGCCACGTTCTTCCCCCACGGACTGGCCGGCCAGGCGTACTGGTACTCGGTCCTGCCCTTCCACGGGGTCGTGTTCCCGACGATGGTGACGCGGATCAGCGCCGCCGCAGTCGAGCGTGACCGGGAACTGGCTGCGCCGAACCCCCTTTGAGGATCCGCACGCCCCTGCCATGCCGGGGCGTGCGGACCTCTTTGCGGGTCAGTCGATCGGGGCCACCCGACGTCCGAGGGTCATCCCGTTGGCGTCCGCCGCGACCCGGACCGGCAACTCGGTCGGGCTCTGGGTCTCGAACGGGGGCACCCGCCGACCCAGCGGCGAACCGCTGGCGTCCACCGGCCCACCCAGCGTGATGCCGATCGGCAGGGCCGTCTCGAGTGGTGCGAGCCTGCGCCCGAGGTTCATCCCATTGGCGTCCACTGGGCCTGCGATCCGCGAGATCACGATCGGAGCCGCGGTCTCGACCATCTGGCTGTGCGCCCAGTAGCCGGCACCGAAGCCGACCGCCAGGCTCATGGCCCCCACCAGGATCCCAACCACCAGTGGCTTGGACGACCTCGCCGTCGGCGGGGCCTCGCGCTCGTACGCCGGCAACTCCCACGAGGCCCTGATCGCCTCGTGGTGCTCCTCGGTCAGAACCTCGGGCGCATTCACGGCCTCCTGCGTCGTGGGCGTCGTGACCTGCTCTGTTGTTGGTTGCTCCGCTGTGGCCGGCCCTGTTGTGGCCTGACCCTTCGTCGTCATCGTTGTCATCGTTCCCACCTCCCTCTGACTCCATGGTCCTGCTTCGGGACAGGGCAGACATCCGTTGGACTACTGGGGTCCAGTGACCCTCGGCAAGCCCCCAGGGCACGTTCTAGCGTGGAAGTGTGATCAGGGGCAGGGCCCGGGAGCTGGAGATCCTCGACGGTGCACTCACGCGCACACTCGAAGGCGGCCACGCAGAGCCGCTGCTCCTGGTCGGGGACGCCGGCATGGGGAAGTCCGCCCTGCTGGACGAGACTGCGCGCAGGGCACGGTCGCGCGGCATGCGCCTGGCGCGGGCGGCAGCCCCACAGGGAGGTGAGGCGAACGCTTTCGCGCTGGTGGAGGACATCGTGCGTTGCCTGCCCGAGGATCTCGCCCGCCTGCCCGACGAGGACGCGGAGATGCTTCACGAAGCGCCCCGGGACGCGACGGTCGGCCCCGGGCCCGTCGCTGCCGCGCTGCTGCACCTGCTGGTGGAGGCCGGGCAGCACCAGCCGCTACTGGTCCTCGTGGACGATCTGCACTGGGCAGACACGGGCTCCCTGGTCGCCCTGGGCTTGGCCGTCGGGCGGCTCGGCAGGGAGCGAGTCTCGTATGTGGCCTCGGCGCGCCCGCGGCCTGCGCTGGACCAACGACTAGCGGCCTGGACCACGGTCGAGGTGGGCCCGTTGGGCCTGGACGCGGCGGTGTCCGTCCTTCGGACCGGCCTCCCCGATCCGGCTGCCCTGACGAATCGGCACGCCGGCCGCCTGGCCGAGTCGCTCGGGCGCTGCCCGTTGGCCCTCGTGGAGGCAGGCAGGCTGCTGACCGCCGGACAGATCGCAGGCCGCGACCCGCTACCCGACCCCCTCCCGCTCTCGGAACGGCTGCGCGCGGCCTGGGGTCGCAGTTGGTCGGACCTGCCCGAGCCGACCCGCACCGCCCTGCTTGCGCTGGCAGTGACGCAGGGTGCCGGTGGGGCGCTGACGGCGCGGGTGCTCAGCGACCTGGGCCTCGGTTCCGACGCTCTCGATCCGACCGCAGCCGATCGGCTGCTCGATCTCCGGGCGCCCTGCCCGGGGGGATCAGCCCGCCTTGCCCACCCGCTCATCCGCGATGCCATCATCGCGGCGGCTGGGCTGGGTGCGGTGCGCGCGATGCATGCGCACGCGGCCGAAGCTGCCCAGGCCCTTGGGCTGGCCCCGTCGCTGGTCATCGCACATGTTGCGGCCGCGGCGACTCCCGGCGACACGAGGGCCATGGCTCGACTGGTGGCGGAGGCGGAGCGTGCAGAGGCCGCCGAACTCGGCGATCCCGCCGCGTACGCCCTGCTGGCTGCCGCAGAACTCGCCCTCACCGACGTCGAGCGCAGCCGGCTGGCTGCGCGGGCGGCACGCACACTGATGGAGTACTCGCTGAGCAGCATCCAGACCGCCCGGATCCTGGCCCTGGCCGACCTGCGAGTCCTCAGCGCAGAGGAACGGTTCTGGGTCGAGTGGCTGCGCAGCGAGTGGCTCGACGAGGAAGACCTCCGGCGCTGCGAGCAGTCGTTGGAGAGCACGATCGAGCGGGCCCAGCAGATCGACACGCCGATGCTGCCGTGGATCGTCTTCAGTGCGATGACAGGAGCGTGGGGCCTTCTCGATGGTGAGGCCGGCCTGCGCCATGGCAGCACGCTACGGGCGTTGGCCGAGCGAGCTGACGCCGAAGACGACGGGCGCATGCCTGCGTGGGCGTGCCGGGGGATGTACGCCCTGGCGCTGTTCCAGGTTGGGCAGGTCCGTGCGTCCCGGGCGGAGCTCGAGGCGGTTAGGCAGGCGTCCTGCAACTGGCGTCCCTCAACTGGAACCCGCCTCGTGCAGCAGCTGCAGGTGGCCGTGGTCGACAAGGAGATGTCCCAGATGCATCCGGGCGTCGACGTGCGGCTGGAGAACCTGGCGGAGCGGCAGGCCGGCGATCCCGGGCCCACGCTCGGGTTCGTGCGCAGGACCCAGGCGGAGCGGGCCCTGCGCCGCGGCCAGCTGATCCTGGCTCGTGCGCTCATCGACGAGGCATGGGCGCTGGATCAGGGCTCGGCCTCCCGGGTGGGCCTCATCGACTGGTTGGACGTGTCCGCGCGCATCGCGGCTGCCCAGGGGGACGCCGCGCTGCTGACACGGCAGGCGGCCGAACTCCGGGCGGTTGCCGCACGGATCGGATGGCTGCAGGTCGTCAGCGTCGCAGACCGAGCCCAGGGCCTGCTGGCCCTGGGCGAGGGTCGCCTCGATGATGCGCTGACCCACCTGGAGCCACTCGCCGAGGCGCCCCTACTGGGCAGGGGGCCGTGGGAGGCGGTCCCACTGGGACGGGCGGACCTCGTGGAGGCCCTCAGCCGCAGCGGGGAGGCCGATCGCGCCGCGACCGTCGCCTCCGCACTGACCGACACGCTGGGACCCTCGGCGGACCCGCTCGCCCGAGGGCTCGTCACCCGTTCACAGGGGCTGGTCACGCGCGGCGACCCGGCGCACTGGGCCCTCGCGACGGCGATCGCATTGTTCGACCAGGCCGGGGACCCATTCGAAGCGGCCCGGACCCACCTGCTGCTCGGCGAGGTGTTGCGCCGCGAGCGACGGATCCAGGACGCCCGCCACGAGCTGCGACTCGCCGTGGCCATGTTCGAGCGGATGGGGGCGTCCACCTGGGCTGCCAGAGCCCAGGGCGAACTGCGCGCGAGCGGCGCGGTCGTCCCCGCTCCGGTTCCCGATCCCCTGGCGACGCTGACCCCGCAGGAGCGTCGGGTGGCCGAAGCCGTGGCCTCCGGGGCCACGGACCGTCAGATCGCCGCCGCCATGTTCCTGTCGCACCGTACGGTGGCGTTCCACCTGTCATCGGTCTACCGCAAGCTCGGCGTCACCGGTCGAGCCGCCCTTGCCGGCAGGTTGGCGCAGGACCCCCGGGTCCCCCGGGTCCCTGATCCCGGGATCAGGCCGGACCCGGATAGGTGTTGACCATCGAGAGCGCCGCCCGGGTCAGGTAGTCCCAGAGCTCGGCCTCGTCCTCTGCGGACATCCCACACGCCGGCGCCGCCTCGTCCAGGGCAGCGCGCATGTGGCGCAGCCACGCGTCGTGCGCCGCGGCATCGACCGGGTACGGCGCGTGCCGCATCCGCAGGCGCGGGTGCCCGCGCTCCTGGGAGTACGTGGTCGGCCCGCCCCAGTACTGCTCGAGGAAGAGCTGCAGGCGCTCGGCCGCCGGACCGAGGTCGGCCTCCGGGTACATCGCCCGCAGTTGCGGGTCCTCGGCCACCCCGGCGTAGAACCGGGCGACCAGCAGGTCGAAGAACTCATGACCGCCGAACCGCTCGAAGGGCGTGGCGGGAGGGGGCTGCACAGGACGAATGTAGTCCACCGACGGGACCGGCACCCCACCCCGAGGTGGCGTGGATTCCGGGGGCCGGACACGACAGGATGTGCCCCATGTCGATCACCACTGACGCAGACTGGTGGCGCAGCGCCGTCATCTACCAGGTGTACCCGAAGTCATGGGCCGACGCCGACGGCGACGGGTTCGGTGACATCGCCGGGATCCGCAGTCGGCTGGCGCACCTGGCCCGCCTGGGCGTGGACGCCGTCTGGTTCTCGCCCTGGTACACCTCCCCGCAGGCCGACGGCGGGTACGACGTGGCCGACTTCCGCGGGATCGACCCGATGTTCGGCGACGTCGCCGACGTGGAGGCCCTCGTCGCCGAGGCCCACGACCTGGGCATCAAGGTCATCGTCGACATCGTGCCCAACCACAGCTCCGACCAGCACGCGTTCTTCCAGGAGGCGCTGGCCTCCGAGCCCGGGTCGCCCGCGTGGCAGCGCTACCACTGCGTGCGCGGGAAGGACGACGGCGCCAGCCCGCCCAACGACTGGCGCTCGGCGTTCGGCGGCTCCGCGTGGGACCCGGTCCTCGACCTGTCCGGGCAGCCGAGCGGGTGGTGGTACCTGCACCTGTTCGACTCCGCGCAGCCGGACTTCAACTGGGACCACCCCGATGTGCGCGCGGACTTCGAGGCGACATTGCGGTTCTGGTTCGACCGGGGAATCGACGGCTTCCGCATCGATGTGGCCACCGGCTTGGTCAAGGCGCCCGGGTACCCCCACTCCGGCGAGGGCGAGGGGCTGCACCACACCTTCGGCGGGATCCTGGAGTTCCCGCAGTGGGACCAGCCTGGCGTGCACGAGATCTGGCGGGAGTGGCGCCGGGTCTGCAACACCTACCATCCGCCCCGGGTGTTCGTCGGCGAGGTCTGGGTGGCCACCGACGAGGCGCTTGCCGCGTACATCCGCCCCGACGAGCTGCACACGGCCTTCAACTTCGACTACCTCAAGTGCCGCTGGGATGCCGGGCAGATGCGCGAGGTCATCGACCGGTCCCTGCACACCTCCGCGATGGTCGGAGCCCCCACCACGTGGGTCCTGGAGAACCACGACGTCCCGCGGGCCCGGACCAAGTACGGGGTCGAGGCTGCTGGCGAGCGGATGCCTCAGTCCAACACCGCCCCCGTCCCGGGCGTGGCCGTCGACGACGCGCGCGGCCTGGCCCGTGCCCGCGCGGGGCTGGTGTTCATGCTCGGCCTGCCCGGGTCCGCATACCTGTACCAGGGCCAGGAACTGGGCCTGGAGGAGGTCGTCGACCTGCCGGCAGAGTCACGTGAGGACCCCGCCTTCCGCCGCACGGACGGCGCGGAGGGCTTCCGTGACGGGTGTCGCGTCCCGATGCCGTGGACCCGTGACGGGGCCTCGTTCGGGTTCAGCCCCTCGGGGGCGTCCTGGCTGCCGATGCCTGCTCACTGGGGCGCCCTGAGCGTCGAGGCCCAGACCGGGGACCCGGACTCGACCCTTGAGCTGACCCGACGGATCCTGCGCCTGCGTCGTGCCGAGCAGGCCCTCGGCGAGGGGGACCTGCACTGGATCAGCGCCCCGGGCGACACCTGCCTCGTCCTGCGCCGACCGGCCGACGACGAGGACCCGCACGTGCTTGTCGCGATGAACATGGGGGACTCCCCCGCCTTCGTGGGGGCAACCGAGGTCCTCGCGTCCAGCGGTGCGCCACCGGAGCCCGGCGACGGTGGCTACTGGCTGCCCCCGGACACCGCCGCCTGGCTGCGCTGACCGCCGGACCCCGGGTGGGGCTCAGTAGCCGCGGGACTGGTCGCCTGCCTCCGCGCCGGCCAGGGCGTCGGTGAACTCCGCGGAGGTCATCGGCTTGGAGAACATCGGGTAGTCGTACTTGATCGCGTTCTCGTGCTCCTCGATGCTGGTGGCGCCCAGGCAGTCGGTCAGGGTGACGACCTCGAAGCCCTTCTCGTAGGCCGAGCGCATGGTCGACTCCACGCAGCAGTTGGTGAGGAAGCCGGCCAGGGCGACGGTCTGCACGCCCTTGCTGCGCAGGATGAAGTCGAGGTTGGTGCTGGCGAAGGCGTCGAGCCCGCGCTTGCCCTCGAGGACGATGTCGCCCTCCTCCGGCGCGACGTCCTCGACGATCTCGGCGCCCCACGCGCCCTTGACGAAGGAGTTGGTGTCCACGACGCCCTTGAGGATCCCGTAGGGGTGGCTGGTGATCTCGTTGTAGCCTGGCGCGAACTGGATGGGCGAGTGGATGATCGTGGCGCCCGCGGCACGAGCGGCGGCGATCGCGGCCTGCGTGTTCTCGATCATCGAGGTGGCCTCCATGACGTCGGCGACTGCGCCATGCAGGGACCCGCCCTCGCTGGTGAAGTCGTTCTGGAACTCGATCAGAACGACAGCGGTCTTCGATGCGTCCATGGGGATCCTCCTGTGTTGCAGCTGGGGTCGGCCGGGCATCGCCACGCTAGCGCCGGGCCGGCCCACGAGGCGACCCGAGGCGTCGCCTCGTGGGCTGCCAACCGCCCGGGGCGTGCACGTCAGGACAACTGCCCTCCGCGGTGGAAGCCTGCTGCCCATGCGAAAGCTCTTCGAACCCCCGGTGGACACCTA
>CAVPNW010000020.1:0-271567 GCA_963706875.1 uncultured Actinomycetes bacterium
ATTCAGGGATCCGGGATCGCGTCGGATCGCCGGGCACCGGCAGCACATCCGGTCGGATCTCGACGAACACGATCGGCGCAGACCCGACGCGATCCCGTGATGTCAGCTGGCGTCCCCGGCCGTCACCGACACAGGTGCCGTTGCGCCGGAGTCGACGGCGATCTTGCGCGGCTTGGCCGCCTCAGCGACCGGCAGCGTGAGCATCAGCACGCCGTTGGTGTACGACGCAGCGATGTTCTCCAGGTCGACGCCGTCACCGAGGGTCAACTGCCGGGCGAATGTCCCGGACACCCGTTCTGCAGCGAGCCATTCGACACCCTCCGGGCCGGCCGCCCGCTGGGCGCGAATCGTCAGGACGCGACCGTCGACATCCACGTCGATCGACCCCGGGTCGATGCCCGGCAGGTCGCAGAGCAGGACCCAGTGATCGCCGTCCCGGTAGAGGTCGATCGGCATGGCCCGCATCGCCTGCCCGAGGTCGACCGCCGATGTGAACATGCGCTCCGCGAGCCGATCGAGGTCCCGGAACGGATCGAAGCGATTTGCCACCTCAACCACCTCCTCATGTCATGAGTGGCAGTTTCAGATTAGCACTCGACCAGGTCGAGTGCCAGCGATTCGCACAGAGGCGAACCCCCGTCCATGCGGTCGCGGATCCGGGTGGCGAAGCCGCCGAGCGTGGGCGCATCGGACCCACAGGGCCCACCCACAGCCGTCAGGCGGTCAGGTCCTCGCCGCCGGCGTCGCCCGGCCCTGACCCGCCGAACGCCTCACCTGCGATCTCCAGCTCCGCAGCCTCCCTGGCCAGCCTCTCGGCCGCCTCACGCTCACCGGCCTCATGATGCTCGCGAGTGCGCTGGGCCATCCGCTCGCGCATGGTCGCGCGGTCGAGGTGCATCGGTTCGGTGGTGGCCAGGAAGTCAAGCATCACGCGGGTGAACCGCGACGGCTCGTCCATGTGCGGGAAGTGCTCAGACTGCTCGAAGATCTCCAGCCGACTGCCCGGGATCACCTCGTGGGCATGGTAGGCGTGAGCGACGGGGATGACCGTGTCGCGGGCCCCCCAGACGATCAGTGTGGGCCGGCCCTCGGTGAGGTACAGCCGGTCCACGGCGCTCACGCGCTGTCCCCCGGGCTCCACGACGCTGCGCAGGGTGTGCACGAAAGCAGCTCGCGACGGGCTCTCGGACAGGCTCGAGTAGCCCCGGACGACCTCGACCGTCGAAGGGCGTGGGCGTGGGCGCACGGGCATGCGCGAGAGAACCCGGGAGGCGGCGACGCCCGCATTGCGCACATGTCGGTTGGCGATGATCGGCAGGACGAGCTCCACCCCGGGCATGGTGCCCGCGCGCAGGGCCTTGCTCACCTCACGGCCGAATCCCCCGCTGTCGACCAGGACGAGCCGCTCGGTGTGCTCGAAGTACTGGTAGGCGAACTGCATCGCCACCCCGCCTCCCAGGGAGTGGCCCACGATGGTCGCGCGATCGTGACCGAGGGTGTCCATCAGGTCGCGGATCTGGGTCGCGAAGCCGCCCAGGGAGTAGTCCGCACCGGGCACGTCCGAGGCGCCGTGGCCGTAGAGGTCGGGTGCGATGACATGGACGTGCTCGGACAGCGCAGGGATCACCGGGTCCCAGGTCGCGCTGCTGCTGGTGATCCCATGGATGAGCATGAGCACCGGCAGGGTGGGGTCACCGGCAACCCGGTAGGCCACCCGATGGCCATGGATGATGGCCTCGGCTCGGTGCACCGGCTCCTGCTGCATCGCGCCTCCTCGGGGCCACCTGGACCAGGGGCCGTCTCAAGAGTGCCAGTCGACCCCCTGCAGGGTCACACCGCCCCCGGACTCCGCGTCAGCCGAGCACGACCCAGCCGAGCACGGCGCACCCCAGGACGACGAGGTGCGGCGCCACCCGGAACGTGAGCAGCGCGACGAATGCGGCGGCCGCAAGCAGGAACTCGGCCCAACCGGTGATCCCCGACACCCAGACCGGGTCGTAGAGGGCCGCGCCCAGCAGCCCGACGACCGCGGCGTTCACGGCCGCGAGCGCCCGGCGCACGCGCACGTCGCCGGCGAGCCGGTGCCAGTGCCCGAGGACCCCCACCACAAGCAAGTAGCCGGGCAGGAAGATGGCGATGATCGCGCCGACCCCGAGAAGCGGGCCTCCCGCCGCCGCGCCGAGATACCCGGCGAAGGTGAACAGGGGCCCGGGGACCGCGTTCGCAAGGCCGTAGCCGGCCACGAAGTCCGCCTGCGTCACCGCACCTGAGCCGACCACGACCTCCTCGAGCATCGGCAGCACGACGTGCCCGCCGCCGAAGACCAGCGCCCCTGCCCGGTAGAAGCCCGCCAGCAGGACCAGCCAGTCAGCCGGCCACGCCCGTGCCAGGGCGGGAAGGCCGATGAGCAGCACGACGAACGTCGTGAGCGCAGCCGTCGGCACCCACCGGGGCATCGAGGTCGACACCTGGGCCGAGTCCACGGGGCCTGCACGCATGCGGGGGTCGCGTACCAGCGCCAGGCCCAGCAGGGCAGCGATGACCAGCACCAACGACGGCATCCAGACCGTGGGCACCGCCAGGACGGCAACAGCCGAAGCCGCCGCCACCCCTGCCAGCAGCCAGCCCACGCACAGGCTGCGCGCCATCTGCACAACGGCCTGCGCCACCACGGCCACGGCAGCAACCTTCAAGCCGGCCACCACCCCCGCGGGCACTGTCACGCCACCGCCAACGGCCAGGCCGGCCCCGATCAGCAGGACCGCCGACGGCGCCGTGAAGCCCAGCCAGGCGCGCACCGAGCCACCGAGACCAGCGCGCTGCAGCCCGATGCCCATCCCGACCTGCGAGCTCGCGGGCCCGGGCAGGAACTGCGCGAGCGCCACGAGATCGGCGTACTGGGACTCCCCCAGCCAACGACGTCGCTCGACGAACTCCGTGCGGAAGAAGCCCAGATGCGCCACAGGCCCGCCGAAGGAGGTCAGGCCCAGGCCGAGGAAGGCCCGACCGACCCCGGCGTCGGGGTCCGCCCCTCCCCCGGGAATGGCCTCAGCGGGGGGCTGCACGGGGGGCACGAGCACATCATGGCCCACCCGGCACGACAACGGGTTTAGGTCGCCTTAGCCTGACCGAACGACACCGCGGGACGCCCTTGCCCCTCTGGGCCCCCATACTTGTCCCAGAACGCCGCATCCATCCCCCGAGGAGCCTGCCGTGCCCCGGTTCACCCGCCCGCTGGTTGCGGGCGTCGCGGCCATGGCCCTGCTTGCAGGCATGTCTCCGGCCTCGGCCGACGAGTCAGCTCCCGGAGTCCAGCAGCCGGGCGATCCTGTGACCGTCGAGGGGCTCGGCCCGGACGTGACCCTGCCGGTACCGGCACAGGACGTGACCGACACCGATGAGAGCCTGCGCTCCACCGGCAATGAGGTCTCGGTGCTCGTGGACGACGGGTCGGGGTCTCCCACGGTCACCAAGCTGCGCGCCGACTCGCCTGCCGAGGCCGCGGAGCTGGCTGCCAGCCTCGATGCACAGCCGGGCGTTGTCGCCGCCCCCACAACACGGCTGCGGGCCTTCGAGGCAGTCAACCCCGAGCCCCTGGCACCGTCGCAGTGGAACCTGCCGATGGTGGGGGCCACCGACGCCTGGGCGGTCAGCCAGGGCACAGGAGTCATCGTCGCGGTCATCGACACGGGCGTGGACGGTGCGCATCCCGACCTCGCCGGACGGGTCCTGCCCGAGATCGATCTCCTGCCCGAGGTGACCCCCGCGCCCGAGCAGAACGGGCACGGCACCCGGGTGGCCAGCATCATCTCCGGCTCCCTCAACGCGGTCGGCATGGCGGGCATCGCACCGCAGACCAGCATCCTCCCGGTGTCAGCGCTCGATCCCGCGGGCTACGGCGACAGCAGCACCGTCGCGCGGGGCATCATCGCCGCTGCGGATGCCGGGGCGCGGGTCATCAACCTCTCCCTCGGGGGCCCGGACCAGGATCCCGTCCTGGATCAGGCCTGCGCCTACGCGTTCGCACGGGGTGCGGTCGTGGTCGCGGCAGGCGGCAACAGCTACCTGACCGGCAACCAGGTGCAGTACCCGGCGGCGTCGCCCAACGTCCTGGCGGTGGCCTCGGTGGACCGGACAGGCAACCCCTCTGGGTTCTCAAACACGGGCCCGCACATCGACCTCGCCGCCCCCGGGGAGGGCGTCCTGGCCGCTCTGCCCGGTGGCGGCTACAACGAGGAGTCCGGCACGTCGTTCGCCGCACCCCATGTCGCCGCCGCAGTCGCCCTTGTCCTGTCCGCCAATCCCGGGCTCAACGCCGCAGAGGCTGCCTCGGTGGTGCAGATGACGGCCGCCGACGACATCAGCGGCAACGGGCGCGACAACCAGCTCGGCCAGGGCGTCGTCCGTGCGGACCGGGCCGTCGCCGGTGCGGTGACGATGACCTCGTCGGGACTTCCAGCGACCGCCCGCGTCCGGCTCCGGGGCTTCAACGCCCTGGGTGAGCCGGGACGTCGCGGGCAGCCCACAACCTTCACCGTGCAGGTCCAGGCCCGGTACCCGGACAAGGTGTGGCGCGGGGATCCCGTCCCCACGCTCGTGCGCTTCGAGTTCCGGCCCTCCGGGTCCAGGAAGTACCGACAGGTCGCTGTGGTGGCCTCCGGCGCCGACGGCAGGGCGACCCTGCAGGCGGTACCGCCCCGCAGCGGCAAGTGGCGGGCCCGCGTCCAGCAGCCGAACGGACGCTGGAGCGTCAGTGGATCGGACCACCTGAAGGTCCGTCGCTGAGGTGCCGCGCCCGACCCATCCCTTCCTCGCGGGCGCCCATCCACTGGCGCTGGCCCATCGTGGAGGAGCGGCCGAATCCGCCGAGAACTCCCCCACCGCCTTCCAGCACGCCGTGGATCTCGGCTACCGCTGGATCGAGACCGATGTGCGCGCCACGATCGATGGGCACGCCATCGTCTTCCACGACGCCACGATGGACCGGACCACCAACGCCGGTGGCGCGGTGTCCGCACTGCCGCTGGCCGAGGTCCGGTCGGCTCGGTTGGCCGACGGCCAGGCCCCCCTCACCCTGGCCGAGGCGCTCCAGCGGTGGCCCTCGGTCCACTTCAACGTCGACGTGAAGTCCGACGACGCGGTCGCGCCCTTCCTGCGGGCCGTGGCCGACGCCGAGGCCTGGGACCGGGTGTGCGCCGCAGCGTTCTCCACCGCCCGACTCACCACCCTCAGGCGGCAGGCAGGGCCCCGGCTGGCGACCTCGATGGGGCCCTCGGAGGTCACCCGCCTGGTCCTGGGAACGCCCCACCACTCCCCCGCGTGTGCGGCACAGGTCCCGCATCGCGCCCGGGGCATCCCGGTCGTGACCCGGCGCCTGGTCCAGCGGGCCCACCGCCGAGGCGTGCAGGTGCACGTCTGGACGATCAACGACCCCGTCGAGATGGCCAGCCTGTTGGACCTCGGGGTCGACGGGCTGGTCACCGACCGTCCCTCCGCGCTGCGCGACGTCCTGGTCCGACGGGGGTCCTGGGTCACCTAGCCGGGACTTGTGCCACACGCCGACCTCAGGACCGCTAGCATGAGGCAGTTCCGGGACCTCGGCCAGGGGAATCGTGCCCACAGCGCGTGCCTTCACCTCCAGGACGTCCATCCGCGAATCTCGCGCGTTTGGGGTGCACGGTGCTGGGGAATGAAGAAGTGGTCAATCAGTGTTACCCACTTGTGCGGCTGTACCCAGCCGCCGGGTGCGTGACCTGCCCGATCGGGCACACACGCGGAAAGGCACTACATCATGGGCAACGGCGCTGTTCGCGGCACGCGACTGGGATCCACCAGCTACGAGAGCGACGCGGGCGTGGACTTCGCGACCCGGCAGATGACCACCTACGACTGCGCAGCGGGCCACGCGACCACGCTGCCCTTCTCCGACGAGGCCGAGATCCCCTTCGACTGGGAGTGCGCCACCTGCGGCGGGCCGGCCGTCCTGCGCGACGGTGTCGAGCCCGAGCGCAAGCCGGAGAAGCACGTGCGGACCCACTGGGACATGCTGCTCGAGCGGCGCACCCTGGCTGAGCTCGAGGAGGTCCTCGAGGAGCGCCTCGACGTCCTGCGCGAGATGCGTGGCGAGGAGATCCGCCGCTCCGCGTGATCGGCTAGTCGTCCGTACCGGCGATCTCGCCGCGTACGACCCTCGGACCGGGTTCCGGCTCACCGCCGGCCCGGTCCGTTGCATGTCCGCCCGACGGATCCGCGGGAGTCGCCTCCCCCTCCACGACCTGGCCCGGGATCACATCGCCGGGGACAACCGTCGTGCGCTGGGCGCCGGAGGCGTCGGTCACGGTGATCACCGAGACCCCACGCGCGCGCATGGCAGCCTCCGTGCTGCGCAGCACGTGCCCGGAGACCCATCGTTGGATGGGGGGGACCAGCAGGGCCAGGCCCACGAGGTCGAGCACCAGCCCGGGCAGGGCGATGAAGGTCCCGGCAGCGATCCGCCACCCGCGCGCCGGCGGCAGGCTGCGGGCGCCCCACCGGATCACGGCAAGGCCGGCCACCACATCGAGGAACAGCACCAGCAGCGCCACCGCGCCGCCGAACGCGTCGACGAGGGCGAGGACCGCGGCAACCTCCGCGACAGTCAGCAGCGCGAGGAACGCGAGCGTGAGGAAACGTGCCATCTATCGGCCTCCTGCCGCCGCGCGCCGGGCTGCCCGCGCCTGGCGGCGGCGCCGAACAGCGGCCCGTGCCTTCTCGGTCCGTTCCTGCGCACCCCACACGGTGACCCGCCACAGGGCCTCACGCACGATGCTCCCGCTCATCTTCGAGGTTCCGTACTCACGTTCCACGAACGTGATCGGGACCTCGACGACGCGCATCCCGGAACCGACGGTGCGTCGGGCCATGTCGACCTGGAAGCAGTACCCCTGGGACGCCACGTTGTGCAGCTCGAGCGCGCGCAGCGTGCTGGCGCGGAACACCCGGTACCCGCCCGTCGCGTCGTGCAACGGGACGTCGAGGGCCAACCGGGTGTAGGCGTTGCCACCGCGGGAGAGGAACTCCCGGGACTTGGGCCAGTTGACGACCTCCCCGCCGGGGATCCAGCGGGAGCCCAGCACGAGGTCGGCCCCGCGCAGGGCGTCGAGCATGGCGGGCAGCTGCTCGGGCTGGTGCGAGCCGTCGGCATCCATCTCGATCAGTACCTCGTAGCCGCGCTCCAGGCCCCAGGCGAATCCGGCCATGTAGGCCGCGGCCAGGCCCTCCTTGCCGAGGCGGTGCAGGACGTGGATGTGCTCGTCGGCTGCCGCAAGCTCATCGGCGATGGCCCCCGTGCCGTCCGGCGAGTTGTCGTCGGCCACGAGGATGTCGGCCTCCGGCACGGCTGCGCGGACGCGTCCGGTGATACGCGCGACGTTCTCCATCTCGTTGTACGTCGGGATGATCACCAGGATCCGGCCGAGGTCGGCGAACTGCTCATTCACCCGACCATTGTCCCATGAGCCCCGCACCACCCGATGCGGTCGATCGCGGTCAGCGGGCGGCGCGGCGGGCCTTGCGGCGCCGACGACGGCGCATCACTCCGAGGCCGAACCAGATCAGGGCTCCTACCAACGCCACGACGATCGTGTAGAGCCACACCGGCCAGGTGAAGTCCCAGAAGAGGAACTGGAGGGTGACCGGTTGCGTGTTCTGGAGGACGAAGACCAGCAGGACGCCCAACCCGCCGATCGTCGCAATCGCACCAGCACCCAAGCCGCCCTTGGCTTCCGTGGCATCCGTGTCCAGGTCCATCGCACTCCCCTACCGCTCAAGGGGCTCCGCCCGGTTGGCGAGCCCGATCGGCCTTCAGCGCCAGTGTGCCAGAGCAGGTGGGTCGCGTGAGGGATCTGGCGACTCCAGGATGCGCTCCTGCCGCGGGCTGGTAGCGTCGCACGCATCGGCAAGGAGAGGGAACCACCATGGCACGCAGGGTACGGATCGGTCGGGTGGCGGACTTCCCCGTGGGGGCCGTCACCGAGGTGGAGGTCGAGGGCACCAAGGTGATCGTCGTTCAGGACGCCGAGGGTCTGTGCGCCGCGCACAACAAGTGCCCGCACCTCGGCCTGTCGCTGACCTCGGGTCCCGGCGGGCGCAAGTACGCCGATGGGGTCATCCAGTGCCCGTGGCACAACTCCCGGTTCGTGGTCCGCAGTGGCGAGAACCTGGACTGGACACCCGGTGTCGCCGGTCGCTCGGTGCCCGCGTGGTCGCGCAAAGTCATCTCCGCGGGGCGCAAACCGGCGCCACTGACCACTTACCCCGTCATCGTCGAGGACGACGAGGTCTTCGTCGAGCTGTGAGCCCCTGATCCGTGGGGGTCAGCCCGTCACCCGATGACGACGGCCCTCGACAGGCGTGCCCTGCCCCAGCCATCGTCGTTGCGCGCCCGGACCTGGAACCGGTAGGTCGCTGCACTCGTCAACCCGGTCACCGTGCATGTACGCGCCGACGTGGTGCACACCAGCCCTCCGGGGACGGATGTGACCGAGTACTCGCGCACGGCGCTCGCTCCCTTGTGCGCGGGCTTCTTCCACTTCACAGTTGCCGTTCCGGTTGCCGCCTTGACGCGCACCGTGCGAGGCGCGGACGGCGGGTAGAGCGTCACATCGACGACGGTGACCGAGTCGAAGTCGGAGTTCGCCACGTACGCGCGCGTCCCGGCGGGGTTGACCACCACCGAACTCGATCCGTCGCCCACCTGCGCCCTGCCGACGACCTTCTTGCGCACGATGTCCACCGAGTAGAGCCAGGGACCGCTCGAGGACTGGTCCGCGCCGTGCGTGCCGTACAGGCGGGGACCCACCGGGCTGATCGCCAGGTTGCCCAGTGGGAAGCCGATCACGATGGTGTCGACGACAGCGCCGGATGCCAGGTCCAGGACGTACCACCCCTCGGGTGTCGGCACGTAGGCGCGGGCACCCGTCGGATCCACGACGAACCCGCTCGAACGTCCCGGCAGGGGGTAGGTGGCGACCACGGCCAGTGTTGCCGCGTCGAGGACCTTCAGGTCCGCCGAGCCGTACCACTCGGAGTGGGCGTAGAGGCGACTCCCGTCGGGGCTGAGCGTGACGTTGCCCCAGCCACCGGGCAGGTCGGCGACGACCGCCCAACTGGCCGTGTCGAAGACCCGCAACCGGTCGAATGTGGCCGCGTACAGCCTGGTCCCATCCGGGCTGGGTTGGACACGTGGCCAGTACCCGGGGAGCTTCGCGATGACGGCGCCGGTCTCCGCAGCAACCACCGACAAGGTGGAATCGGACTCGCCGTTGCCGCTGGGACCCTGGTCGGAGACGTACAGCCGGGTGCCATCAGGGCTGACGGCCACCGCGCTCGCCCACGCGAAGCCCTGGTAGGTGCTGATCACCTTGGCGCGTCGGGTGCTCACCACCGAGACCGAGGAGTCGTGGTCGTTGGCCACGTAGAGCCGCCGCCCGGACGGGCTGATGGCCAGGTCCAGCGCCTCGTGGCCGACCGGGATCGTCCTGACGACCCGGTGCCGGGCTGTCGGGACGGGGACCGAGTGGGCAGCCGTGCCCACTGGGCAGAGACCAGCCGCCAGGATCAGAACGAGGGCGGCGGAGTACTTGCGGGTTCGTTGCGGACCGTGCATGGTGCACCTCCGAGAGAGGACCTATCACCACGCAACTCCCCAGCACGCCCCACCGCAAGGGCACAAAGCCCCGCGGATCCGCTCCTGCTCGGCGCCTAGGCCGACGGCTTCTTGATCGCCAGGAGGCCGAACACCGCCAGGGCGGCCGCGCCGACCTGCAGGGCGAGCTTGATCCAGTCGATCCCCCCGGTGTCACCGACACCCAGGAGCTGGGCGATCGCGCCACCGACGAGGGCGCCGACCGCTCCAGCGCCGATGGTTGCCGGAAGGCTGATGTCCTGCTTGCCGGGCATGACCAGGCGGGCCAGCGGACCGATGATGATCCCTGCGAACAGTGCGCCGATGATGGTCCAGATCCAGCTCATTGCGTCTCCTTCGGGATGAGTACGACCAGATTGTGACACGGATCACAAAGGGCTGCACGGATGACGCGCCGGGAGCCCACGGGGTGCGCGACGGACCGCCGAGCCGATGGTTCAGCGCTCCACCCGATCAGCCGGACGACTCCCCCGACGTCCGCCCAGGACCAGCCCGATGAGGGCCAGGAGTGCCAGGAGCTCGGACAGGCCGTCGATGCGCATCGCCGGGGTGAGGCCGGCACGCATGGGCACAGCCGTGACGGTCGAGTCCGAGGTGAACTCCTCGGTCTGCCAGGTGGTCCGACCATCGGGTCCGATCACCGCGCTGATGCCCGAGGTCGCGGCAACCAGGGCTGTGCGCCCGCTGGCCACGGCCTGGACCCGCGTGATGGCCAACTGCTGCTCCGGCTGGCCCGTCCCCCCGTATGTGGCGTTGTTGGTCTGCACCACCAGGACCTGCCCACCTGCGCGCACCGCGTCGCGGACGAGGTCGTCGTAGGCGATCTCGAAGCAGATGACGATCCCGGTCGGGACCGGTCCGATGGTGAGGAACCCGACCTCGTCACCAGCGGCGAAGTCCCGCGGGATGCGGTCGAACCTCGTGATGAACCGGCTGAGGATGTCGCGGAACGGCAGGTACTCGCCGAAGGGCACGGGGTGCCGCTTGACGTAGGTCTCCCCAGGCCCGCTCACCGGATCCCACACCAGGCTGACGTTCAGGATCGTCCCCGGATGGTCCTCGCGTGGCGGATCTGCGGGGTTGACCACGACGCCGCCGACCAGGATCGGAGCACCGATGGCCTGCGCTGCCACATCGATCTGCTCGGCGGCATCGGCGTTGCGCAACGGGTCGATGTCCGAGGAGTTCTCCGGCCAGATGACGGCCACCGGCTGCGCCTGCTGCCCCGCGGCGACCTCGAGGGCGAGCTCCTCGGTGGCGCGCACGTGGTTGTCCAGCACCGCACGACGCTGGGCGTTGAAGTCCAGTCCGAGCCTGGGGACGTTGCCCTGGACGATGGCGATCTGCTCGGTCGGCCCATCCGGTCCGCCCCAGCCGGCACCGCGGGCCAGGGCGCCACCGAGTACGAGGGCGCCGATGACCGCCAGAGGGATCAGTCCCGCTCGTGGCTGATGCCTGCGCACGGCATCCCACGCCACCAGCAGCGCCGTGGCTGCCAGCGCCACCGCGAAGGTGACCATCGCCGGGCCGCCGAGGGCCGCCCATCCCACCAGCATCGTGTCGGCCTGGCCGAACGCCAGCCGGCCCCAGGGGAACCCGCCCCACGGGATCCGCTCGCGCAGCGCCTCCACCACCACCCACAGAAGGGGCACGGTCAGGACCCACCACCGGCGGGACAGCAGGCCCGGGAGCAGCGCCCCGGCACCCGCCCAGAATGACGCGCACAGCAGCGAGAGCAGCACCCACGCATCCGGCCCGAGCACGCGCATCCAGTCGAGCAGCACAAGGAAGAACGCCATGCCGGTGAGGAGCCCGAGAAGCGCGCCACGGGCCGGGCGCATGCCACGGAACGCCCAGATGAGGCCAGCGAGGGCGGGCAGAGCGGCCCAGCCCGCGAGGAGGTCGAAGGGCGGGAATGCGAGGGCCAACAGCCCGGCAGCCGCTCCCCCGACGGCCAGCCGCGGCACGAACGCCGGGGCCACCACACGGGTCGGGGTGGCGGCGGTCACCGGCACATCATCCCTGACCGCGGGCCCTACCGCCCTCGAACCAGCAACCGCCCCGTCCCGCGCCCCGTTCGGCGCCGGCTCAGCTCGGCGCGACCACCGTGCCCCTCGCCGTGGTGATCAGCAGTGGCTCTGCCAGGACCTCAGCGGCGTTGGCTCCCCGTTCGGGCGTACCGCGGCACACGACGTGGGCCGCGAACTCGATCTCCCGGCTGCGGCGCCCCGCGCGCAGCAGGGTCGCGGTCACCTCGACGACGTCTCCCCCTCGCAGTGCGCTGCGGAACTGCACGTCGGAGTAGGACGCGAACAACCCCTCGTCGCCGTCGGCATGGATCATCAGCTCAGTGGCCACGTCGCCGAACAGCGCCAGCACGTAGGCACCGTCCACGAGGTTGCCGCCGTAGTGGGCATGCGAGTAGGGCACGTAGCGCCGGTGGACCACCTGCAGCCCCACCGCCGGACCTGCCGGGGCGATCTCCTCCCGGGCCATCTCCTCCGGGCTCATGCTCATCCCTCCCTGACCAGTCGGTGCACCAGGTACGAGGCGACCTCGCCCGGGGTGGTGCCCTTGCCGAAGATGCGGTCGACCCCGAGCTCGTCAGCCATGGACTCGTCGAAGCGGGGTCCGCCAACGACGATCACCGGCCGGCGCTCCCGGGGGAACGCCTCACGGAACGCGGCCGTCATCTCCTTGGTGTTGTGCAGGTGCGCGTCGCGCTGGGTCACGACCTGCGAGACGAGGACCGCATCGGCCTTCACCGTCCCGGACGTGGCCACCAGCTCCGGGACCGAGACCTGGGCACCGAGGTTGTGCACCTCCAGGCTGGAGTAGTACTCCAGGCCCTTCTCGCCGGCGAAGCCCTTGATGTTGAGGATCGCGTCGATCCCGACGGTGTGCGCATCGGACCCGATGCACGCGCCCACGACCACCAGCGGTCGGCGCAGGCGCTTCTTGATCCGGCGCGTTGACCTCCTTGGGGGTCAACAGCGGGTAGTCGCGCTCGAACACCTCGACCTTGTCCAGCTCGACGAGGTGGTTGACCCGCCCGTACACGACGAAGAAGGTGAAGTCCGGACCCATCGGCTTGGCATGGACCACCAGGGCGGGGTCGATCCCCATCTTGCGTGCCAGTTGCGCGGCGGCACCCTCGGCGCGCTTGTCGTGCGGGATGGGCAGGGTGAACGAGACCTGCACCATCCCGTCGCCGGTGGCATCGCCGTAGGGCCGGATGACCCGTCGGCTGGAGTCGTCCGACGCACCTGTGACCTTGCCGCTCTGCTTGGTCATGCCGGCACCTCCTCGAGGATCGCCGAGACCGGGTTCAGGTAGCCCTCGGCGCGCGGCATGACCCCCTCGAGTCCCTTGCCCCGGTCGGCCGGTCGCTTCATGAGGCCGAACGTGCCGTCGGCGATGGCCGGCAGGAGCCCGTCGTCGACGATCCTCTCGAGGAGGTCCACGGCCTCGTCGAGCACCTGGTCGGCGCGGGTGGCGATCAGCCCACCGGGCGCGGGCTGGAAGTCCTCGGCCAGTCCCGCGGCGGCATTCATCACGTAGCCCACGTTCTGCAGGGCCAGGTCCCGGTCGGACAACCAGGGCGTCACCACCGCCTCGGTCATCATCCCGACCAGCAGGATGCCCTGGCCGGTGAGGACCCCGGCGAGGTTGAAGAACCCGTCGAGCAGGTAGCCGCGGAAGATGTCGCCGGTCATGTGCTTCGTGGGCGGCATCCACTTCAGCGGCGCGTCGGGGAACAGGGTCCGAGCCAGCAGGGCATGTGCCAGCTCGAGGCGGAACGAGTCGGGGATCTCCGGGTTGATCTCGAACGCGTGCCCGAGGCCCAGCTGCCAGTCGGCCAGGCCCGCCTGCTTGGCGAAGTACTCGTTGAGCAGCTGGCTGACGGTGACGGTGTGCGCCGCGTCGACGGCGTCGGCGGTCGTGAGGTAGTTGTCCTCCCCTGTGTTGATGATGATCCCGGCGCGGGCGTGCACCTGCCGGGCGAAGTGCTGGTCGGTGAAGGTCCGGATGGGGTTGATGTCGCGGAAGAGGATCCCGTACATCGAGTCGTTGAGCATCATGTCCAGGCGCTCGAGCCCGGCCAGGGTCGCGATCTCGGGCATGCACAGCCCGGAGGCATAGTTGGTCAGGCGGACATAGCGCCCCAGCTCCTTGGACACGTCGTCCAGCGCGCTGCGCATGATCCGGAAGTTCTCCTGGGTCGCGTAGGTGCCGGCATAGCCCTCGGTGGTCGCACCCTCGGGCACGAAGTCGAGCAGCGACTGCCCCGTGGATCGGATGACGGCGATGACGTCGGCACCCTCCCGAGCGGCGGCCTGGGCCTGAGGGACGTCCTCGTGGATGTTCCCGGTCGCCACGATCAGGTAGATCCAGGGCTTGTGGTCTACGGGATACCGGGCGAGCAGCTTCTCGCGCGCGGCGCGCTGGCGGTCGACCCGGCGCACGCCGGCCCTCGCAGAGCGCAGCGCGGCGGTCGTCGCGGCTGCCGCGGCACGCCCCTCGGGGACCCGGAACTGGACCGAACCGGCCGCCGCGCGCTGGGCCAGGGTGAGCAGGGGGGCGTCCGCGCCGATCCCGGCCCGTCGCTGGGCAGCCAGCGCATCCCACACCGGAAGCGCCACCCCGTGCTGGAGCCCGACCTGCTCGGACACGCAGTCGGCCAGCCGGTTGACCCACGGGATGCCCTCCGCGTCAGCCCCCTCGAGCCCCGCCATGCGCAGGACTGCCCGCTCGATGGAGACGGTTGTGTGCGCCGCGGCCATCTCGACGACGGGCTGGCCGGCGATCGCCGCAAGCTCGCGCGCCCGGATGACCTTTGCGGGGTCCAGCTGCAGCCTCATGGTGCCACGCTCCCAGAGTTTGGCAGGCCCTCGCCTGCCGATGAGTCCTGTGCGACGTGGATAGTGCGCCCATCCAGCACTGTCGCCAGGCACCTCGGTGCAGGGGCCCCCGGTTCCAGCGGCGGAAGCCCCGGCGTCCCAGAGCGCGGATCCGTGCTCCAGCTGGCCACGCGGGCATCCGGGGTCTGGACCACGAGCTCGTCCACGGCCCAGACTGCGTAGGTGGCTGGTGCCCCGACCTCCAGCACGCCCGCGTCGTCGCGACGGGCGGCCCGCCACCCGCCACGCGTCGCCGCGGCGAAGGCCGCCCGGCCGCTGAGGCGGGCTGCCGGGTTGTGATGCCACATCGCGGCACGGACCCACTCCCAGGGCTCTATGGCCGTCACGGGGCTGTCGGATCCCAGTGCCAATGACACCCCGGCGCGCACGAGGCCGGCGAAGTCGTGCAGGCCCGCGGACCGCTGCGACCCCAGGCGGGCGGCATACGCACCGTTCGGCGCGCCCCAGTGGGCGTCGAACAAGGGCTGGACGCTGGCCACGACGCCGGCGTCGGCCAGGACCGCTGCATGGTCCGGGCTCGCCATCGTCACGTGCTCGACGCGGTGCCGGGCACCACGGACCGCCGACTGGCCGCACTGGTCCATGGCCACGCGCAACCCCCCGACGACGAGGTCGAGGGCGGCGTCGCCGATGGCGTGGAAGCCGGCCTGGACACCTGCGCGCGTGCACGCGACCAGGTGTTCGGCCACAGCATCGGGCTCGAGGTACCGGTTGCCACTGGAGCCGGGCTCGTCGGCATAGGGCGTCCGGAGCAGCGCGGTGTGCGAGCCCAGGGCACCGTCGATGAAGAGGTCGCCGGCCGCGCCCACCGCCCCGAGGTCCAGCGCCGCACGTGGCCCGCCCGCCTGGCCCCAGTAGGCCACGAGGTCCGGGCCCGGGGTCGATCGCGCCAGGTCGATCAGCGCCACGAGGTCCGCGGCCCCGTTGATGTCCGGACCGCCTGCCTCATGCAGGGCTGCCACCCCCGCGGCCGCCGCGTGCTCGCGGGTCGCGAGCTGGGCGGCCGCACGCAGGCCGCCGGGCATCTGCTCGGTGACGTGCTGGCGCACGAGGTGGTGGGCGTGGGCGGTCACCCTTCCGGAGTCCTCGAAGCCGGGCGCCTGACGCAAGTCGGGCACCAGGGCGACCAGCGCGCTGGACACCAGACCCGAGTGCACATCCACCCGCGACAGGTAGACCACCGAGCCCCACGTGGCCCGGTCCAGCTCCTCCCGGGTGGGCAGCGCCGGGTCCGACCAGAGGGTCTCATCCCAGCCGTGCCCGACGATCGGACGCCCCCGCAGCCGGCGCGCCTCGGCAGACAGCAGCTCGAGCAGTGCCTGCCGGCTGGGCACGCCGCGCAGGTCGAGGCCCAGCAGGGTCATGCCGGTGGCTGTGTGGTGCACGTGGGCATCGACGAACGCGGGTGCGACCAGCGCACCGTCGAGGTCCACGACCGCGTCAGCGGAGTCCCGGTGCAGGGCTGCACCGGCAGCGGGACCGATCCACGCGATCGTGCCGTCGACGACGAGCATCGCCCCCGCCCGCGGCACCGACGGCGCGTAGATGGGCCCCCCGTGGAGCAGGAGCCTCATCTCTGCTCGCCGGCGAGCCGGGCCTCGAAGAGGGCGCGGATGGCCGGGTCGGTGCGCAGCAGGTCCAGGGCGTAGGCGGCGTGCCCGCGGGTGTACCCGTTGCCGATCAGCATCGTGACGTCAGCAGCGAGGCCCTCGGCGCCCAGGGCCGCCGCGGTGAACGAGGTGGCCATGGAGAAGAAGATGACGGTCCCACCCTCGGCGGTGGCCAGGACGGCGCCGTGCTCACATCCCGGCACGGTCACGCACACGATCGTGATGTCGGCACCGGCGCCCAGGGCTCCGACGACGGCATCTGCCACACCGACCGGGTCCCGCGCGTCGGCCAGCGCCACGACGTCGGCGATCCCGGCGTCGCGCAGGATCTCGGCCTCGCGCTCGACCGGGACGATCCCCACGGTGCGCCCCGCCCCCTCCGCCCGGGCCGCAGCCAGGCTCAGGGAGCCGCTCTTGCCTGCGCCGCCCAGCACCGCCACCGTCGGGGTGATGCCCCGTGCCCGGTAGTCGCGGACCACGCGGGCAGTCAGGGCGGGTGCACCGCAGACGTCGTTGACGGACATGGCCAGCTCCTCGGGCATGTCGTCCGGGAGCTTGGCCACGATCGAGCGCCGGAAGAGGATGGCGGTCCCGTCACAGGGCACCTGCTCGGAGGTGCCGTCCCAGGCGGCGAGGTCGTCGGTGATGCGCAGCGGGGTGAGGGTCAGGGACACCAGCGTGGCGATCCGGTCGCCCACGACCAGGCCCAGCGGCGACTCCGGCCCCACCTCGTCCACCACCCCGATCAGCATCCCGCCGGACCCGGTGACCGGGTTCTGCATCTTGCCGCGGCTGGCGATGATCCCGGCGACCTCGGAGCGCACGCGCGATCCATCCCCGAAGTGCTTGTCGTGCAGCTGCTGGAAGCTGGCGGCGTCGAGGTTGAGCCGCCGTACCCGCACCCGTACCTCGTCCGGGCCGATCTCCGGCGACGCGTCCAGGCGCCAGGCAGCTTGGGGCAGCACGCCCTCCGGCTCGAGAACTCGGTGCACGCCCACGGCGCGTGCAGTGCGGTGATCCATGGTCCTCCTCAGTCCCAGCCCTCAGCCTATCCATCCAAGCGACACGAAGATACTTCGTCCCCATGCTGGCCACGCGATCATTCCTTCCGTTATGCTGACGGAATGACGGACATCCTTGACCCGTTCCTGCCGACCGCCGTTCAGGATCTGAACGTCCCCGAGCAGCCCTACATGTACGGGCGCGTGATCCTCTCCGAACCGGACTGGACGCGGTTCCCCGGGTGGTCGGACGTGACCGAGGAGCAGTGGCGCTCGGCCCAGTGGCAGCGGGCGCACTGCATCAAGAACTCCCGGCAGTTGCGCGACCTCATGGGCGACCTGCTCGATGAGCGCGTGTACGCCGACCTGGATGCGGACCTGGCCTACAGGGCCACGATGTCGATGCTCGTCCCGCCGCAGATGATCAACACGATGATGCGCGACGTGTCACCGTCCGGTCCCGGATCGCTGACCGAGGCGTTCTACGCCGACCCGATCCGTCGCTACATGCTGCCGATGTTCACCGACCGCCTGGACGAGTGGGGCAGCCACCCGTACGCGTCGCGCGACTCCCTGCACGAGCAGGCCATGTGGGTGGCTGAGGGCCTGACCCACCGCTACCCGACCAAGGTCCTGGCCGAGCTGCTGAGCACCTGCCCCCAGTACTGCGGGCACTGCACCCGCATGGACCTCGTGGGCAACTCCACGCCGAGCGTCGAGAAGATGAAGCTGGTGCTCAAGCCGGTGGATCGTCAGGAGGCGCACATGGCCTACCTGCGCACGCACCCGCAGGTGCGCGACGTGGTCGTCTCGGGCGGCGATGTCGCGAACCTGCCCTGGCCGCGGCTGGAGTCCTACCTCGACCAGCTGCTCGACATCGACAACATCCGTGACATCCGGCTGGCGACGAAGGCGCTGATGGCCCTGCCCCAGCACTGGCTGTCGGCCGATGTCGTCGACGGGATGGGGCGGGTGGCTGCCAAGGCCCGGTCGCGTGGGGTGTCGCTGGCCATCCATACGCACGTGAACAACGCCGCGTCCGTCACGCCGATCGTGGCTGAGGCCGTCAGGGCGATGTTCGACGCCGGTGTTCGCGATGTGCGCAACCAGGGCGTCCTGCTCGAGGGAGTCAACGCCACCTCGACCGACCTGCTCGACCTGAGCTTCACGCTGCTCGACGGCGCCGGGATCATGCCCTACTACTTCTACATGTGCGACATGATCCCCAATGCCGAGCACTGGCGGGTCCCGCTGCACAAGGCCCAGGAGCTGCAGCACGCCATCATGGGCTACCTGCCCGGCTTCGCGACACCTCGGATCGTCTGCGACGTGCCCTTCGTCGGCAAGCGGTGGGTGCACCAGGTGCACACCTACGACCAGGTCCTCGGGATCTCTGAGTGGACCAAGAACTACCGGACCGGGATCGAGTTCGACGACCCGAACGCCCTGACCCGCAACTACCGCTACTACGACCCGATCCACACCCTGCCCGAGGAGGGCCAGCGGTGGTGGGCCCGGCATGCCGACGAGGACCCCAGCTGAGGGCGCCGGCTGTCGGCGCCTGCTGATCGCTACTCGACCTGCCGGTCCTCGAACGGGACCGACAGCACGACCGTGGTGCGTGTCGAGACCCCGGCGATCGCGCGGATCTCGCTGAGCAGCGCCTCGAGGGCCACCGGGGACGCCACCCGGACCTTGAGGATGTAGGCCTCGTCACCTGCCACCGAGTAGCAGGCCTCGACGCCCTTGATCCTGGCGATCTTCTTGGGCGCCTGGTCCTCCGCCGAGGCGTCGAAGGCCTTGATGGACACGAAGGCCGTCAGCGACAGCCCGAGGGCCTCCGGGTCGATGACGGCGCGGTAACCGCGGATGACCCCGCGCTTCTCGAGCCGACGGACCCTCTGGTGCACGGCTGAGGTGGACAGGCCGGTCTCCTTGCCCAGGTCGGTGAAGGACATGCGACCGTCCTGGGCCAGAAGTGCCACGATCCTGCGGTCGATGTCCTCCATGGGCGCGATCCTAGCCGCGGGCCAGCGCGCGCCCGATGACCAGCCGCTGGATCTGGTTGGTGCCCTCGACGATCTGCAGGACCTTCGCCTCGCGCATGTAGCGCTCCACGGGGAAGTCGGTGGTGTACCCAGCACCGCCGAGGACCTGGACCGCATCGGTCGTGACCCGCATCGCGACGTCAGTGGCCAGCAGCTTCGCGCGGGCCGCGGGCAGGGTGAACGGGCGGCCCGCGTCCTTGAGACGGGCGGCCTCCAGCAGCAGCGCACGCGCGGCGTGGACCTGGGTGTCCATGTCGGCCAGCATGAACTGCATGCCCTGGAAGCCGGAGATGGCCTGCCCGAAGGCCTGTCGCTCGCGGGCGTAGCCGACCGCCTCCGCGAGGGCACCCCGGGCCAGCCCGACCGCGCATGCAGCGATGCCCAGTCGCCCGGCATCCAGTGCCTGCATCGCGATCCGGAAGCCGTCACCAGGCGCTCCGACGAGTTCCTCGGCCGGCACCAGGGCACCGTCGAGGATCACCTGGGCAGTCGGCGAGGACATCATCCCCATCTTGTGCTCGGGGGTCGCGAAGGACATCCCGGGCGTGGCTGCTGGCGTCACCAGGCAGCTGATCCCCTTCGCTCCGGGCTCACCGGTGCGGACCATCAGGTTGTAGAAGTCGGCCACCCCCGCATGGGTGATCCAGGCCTTGGTGCCCGTCACCTGGTACTGGCCGCCCACCAGCTCCGCGCGGGTCGTGAGCGCTGCCGCGTCGGAGCCGCAGTGCGGCTCGGAGAGGCAGTAGGCGCCCAATGTCTGGCCACCGAGCATCGTGGGCAACCACCGATCGCGCTGGTCGTCGCTACCCCAGGCCACCACAGGGAAGCACGAGAGCACGTGCACCGAGACACCGAGCGACACCGTCATCCACCGGGCTGCGAGCTCCTCGAGCACCTGCAGGTACACCTCGTAGGGCTGCCCGCCGCCGCCGGCCTCCTCCGGGTACGGCAGGGCCAGCAGGCCTGCCCGGCCCAGGGTGGCGAAGACCTCCCGGGGGAACTCAGCAGCCGCCTCTGCGGCAGCCGCCCGGGGTGCCAGCTCCCGCTCGGCGATCTCGGCCGTGAGGTCCAGCAGGTCGCCCGCCTCGGGCGTGGGCAGCATGCGATCGGTCATATCGCCACGCTACTCCCCGCCGCGATGGCAGGATGCGCCCATGCTGATGCTGCTGGACTCCGCCGGGCTCTACTACCGCGCCTTCCACGGGGTCCCCGAATCCATCACGGCCCCCGACGGCACGCCGGTCAACGCGGTGCGCGGGTTCCTGGACATGTGCACCGCGCTGGTCGCCTCCCGACACCCGTCGGGGCTGGTCGCCTGCTGGGACGACGACTGGCGCCCGCAGTGGCGGGTCGACCTGCTCGCCTCCTACAAGGCGCACCGTGTGGCCGCCGACGGGGCCGAGGACGAACCCGAGGCGCTCGGCGTCCAGGTCGGGATCATCGCCGAGGTACTGGCCGCACTGGGAATCGCCCGCGTGGGGGCCGCGGACTTCGAGGCCGACGACGTGATCGCCACCCTGGCCCGACGACACGCCGCCCGCGGGCAGGCCGTGGAGGTGGTGACCGGCGACCGCGACCTCATCCAGCTCGTCGACGACGCCGCCGGCATCCGTGTGCTCTACACCGGGCGCGGGATCCGCCGGGTGGAGGTCCTGGACGAGGCTGCGGTGGTCGCCGCGCACGGGGTCCGTCCCCAGCAGTACACCGACCTGGCGATCCTGCGCGGCGACCCCTCCGACGGACTGCCCGGGGTGCCGGGGATCGGCGCGAAGACTGCCGCCGGGCTGCTTGCACGTTTCACCGACATGGAGGGGATCCTGCGCGCGATCGAGGCGGACGGCAGCGGCGTGACCCCGCGGATCACCGCGGCGCTGCGCGACAACCGCGACTACCTGGCCCATGCCGAGCAGGTGGTGCGCGCGGCGGACGTGCCGTTGGACGAGATCGACGTGCGCATCCCCGACCAGCCGTCCGATGCCGAGTCCCTGAGGGCCCTGGCCGAGCGCTGGGGCATCGGTGCACCGATCGAACGGCTCCAGGACGCCCTGGCAGCCACAGGTACCGGCACCCCGTGAGGGCCGTCAGTGCCGGACGGTCCCGGGCGAGCCGAGGATGATCGACGCGCTGCCGCCCCGGCGTGGACGTGGCGGCTGATGGACCCGCAGGTCGATTGCCTCCGGGTCGCCGGCCCGGACCTCCACCACGAGGCGCACAGCCCGACGGACCCACTGCTGGTCGGACTCCCGCGGGACGAGGACCACCGGCACCGCGGACTCAACGTGGCCCAGCGGCCCGAGGTCTGAGCCCTCGCATGCGAGCACCACGATCGCCGACAGGGTTTCCAGATGGGCGCTGCGGGCCACCGAGGTCAGACACTCCGGGGCCAGCCCGCCGTCTGCCAGCACCAGGATGCGCCCGGGCATCCAATCCAGTGCGGCGCGCACCGACTCCGGCGATGTCCCTCGGACACTGAGTCCCGAGACCTTGCCCACCCCGGTGCCGCGCACCGGCCTGGCCGCGCACTCCCGCCCATCGACGAACAGCGCGGCCAACAGGGCGTGCCCACTGCGCAGTCGCTGTCTGACCACACCTCCATACTGCTCCGCCAACGACCGCTCGCCAAGTCCAGGGGGCCCTCGACAAGGTCACGTTTCTGTCGCAGTCCTCGATTCACTCGGCGATCGTGACGGCAACCACCCCGCGGCGGATGGAGTCGATCGCGGTCCGCGCCGCCTGCGCCAGCGGCGACCCCGGACTGGCGGCCACGAGTTGGCCGAGGAAGTCCATCACCTGCTTGCACCACCGCACGAAGTCACCGGCCGTGAGCTCCGAGCCCTCCAGCACCGAGCGCAGCGTCCCACCGGCGGCCCACCGGTGGACCGCCCAGGCGAACCCGAGGTCCGGCTGGCGGGTGGCCGGCAGCCCGTGTCGGCGCTCCAGCACCTCGAGGGTGCCCCAGACCTGCATCGTCTCGTCCAGCGTCGAATGCAGGGCCCCCGGGACGCGAGGGGGTGCTGCGCCCGGCTCCGAGCTGCCCCGCGACTCGTACACGAGCACCGAGCACGCTGCTGCCAGCTCGGCTGGGCTCAGCTCGTCCCAGAGGCCGTGGCGCAGGCACTGCATCGCCAACAGGTCGGACTCACCGTAGATGCGGCTGAGCTGCTTGCCCGCGTCAGTCACAATCGGGGTGTCGACGGGACCTGTCAGGTAGCCGAGCTCCATGAGGACGACGCAGATGCGGTCGAACTGCCGGGCGATGGAGTTGGTGCGCCCCTCGAGCCGGCGCTGCAGGCCGGCAGTCTCGGTGCGCAGGCGATGGGCCCGCTCGGCCCACCGGGCATGCTGCTCCCGGTCCGCACAGCCGTGGCACGGGTGGGCCCGCATCCGGGCGCGCAGCTGCGACAGCTCGGCGTCCTCGTCGTGGGCGCGTGCCCGTCGCCCTGGCCTGGCGATCTCCATCCCGTCGGTGCGGGTGCGCAGCAGGGCGGCGAGCTCGCGCCGGGAGTTGGCCGACCTCGGTGAGAACGAGCGCGGGATCCGCACCCGGTCCAGCACCTGCGGCGGCACGGGGAAGTCGACGGTGCCCAGGCGGCGGACCTGCCGGTCGATGGTCAGGACGAACGGACGCGGGTCCTCCCCGAGCGAGAGTCCCGGGTCGATCACGACTGCCACCCCGGCGCGCCGCCCGGTCGGCACGACGATCACATCACCGGGGACGAGGTCCGCCAGCGCCTCGGCCGCCTCGGAACGCCGCGCCGCAGCCCCTGCCCGGGCCATCCCCTTCTCCTTGGCCGAGATCTCCTGGCGGATGGCGGCGTAGGCGGCGAAGTCCCCGAGGTGGCAGCTCATCGACTCCTCGTACCCGGAGATGGCCTCCTCGTTGCGCTGGATCTGGCGGGCCAGCCCGACGATGCCGCGATCGGCCTGGAACTGGGCGAACGAGGACTCCAGGACCTCCCGGGCTGCCGACTTCCCGAGCCCGTCGACGAGGTTCACGGCCATGTTGTAGCTGGGCCGGAAGCTCGAGATGAGCGGGTAGGTGCGGGTGGAGGCCAGGCCCGCGAGCGCCCCGGGGTCGATCCCCTGGTGCCAGACGACGACCGCGTGCCCCTCGACGTCGATGCCGCGGCGCCCCGCCCGGCCGGTCAGCTGGGTGTACTCCCCCGGCGTGATCGGGGCGTGGGTCTCCCCGTTCCACTTCACCAGGCGTTCGAGGACGACCGCGCGGGCGGGCATGTTGATGCCCAGGGCCAGGGTCTCGGTGGCGAACACCACCTTGACCAGCCCCTCCTGGAAGAGCTCCTCGACCGCCTCCTTGAACGTGGGGATCAACCCCGCGTGGTGCGCGGCGATCCCCCGCTCGAGCCCGTCGAGCCAGGCGTCGAAGCCCAGGACGGCCAGATCCGAGGGCGGCAGGTCCACGAACCGCGCCAGGACCCGCTCGCGGATCTCCAGGCGCTCGGCCGGGGTGGTCAGCTGCAGTCCGGCGTGCAGGCACTGCTCGACGGCCGCCTCGCAGCCGGCACGGCTGAAGATGAAGTTGATGCAGGGCAGCAGGTCCGCGCGCTGCAGGGCCCGGATGACGTCGGGGCGCTGGGTGCCCGGCAGGGGGCGCGGCCGACGCCCTCCACGCTGCGGCCGACCCGGGGCCGGGCGGTTGGGCCCGCCGATCCTGCCCCCGCCGCCCCGATGGTCCCGCCGGGCCTTGTCGATGCGCTGGTCGTCGCGGGCCAGTCGCACGAGCTCGGGGTTGACCGCCCTGCCCCGCTCGTCGACGAACAGGTCGTGCAGGGTCCCGTCGGCGATGACGTGCTGCCACAGGGGCACCGGCCGGTGCTCCTCGACCACGATGTCGGTGTCGCCGCGCACCTCGGCCAACCACGCGCCGAACTCCTCGGCGTTGCTGACGGTCGCCGAGAGCGCGACCACGCTGACGTGCTCGGGGAGGTTGATGATGACCTCCTCCCACACGGGTCCGCGCTCCCGGTCAGCCAGGTAGTGCACCTCGTCCATGACCACGAACTCCAGGCCGGTGAGCGTGTGGGACCCGGCGTAGAGCATGTTGCGCAGGACCTCGGTGGTCATCACGACCACAGGGGCATCCCCGTTGATGGAGTTGTCCCCGGTGAGCAGTCCGACCCGCTCGGAGCCGTAGCGCTCGACGAGGTCGTTGTACTTCTGGTTCGACAGCGCCTTGATCGGCGTCGTGTAGAAGCACTTCGTGGACCGTTCGACAGCCAGGTGGACCGCGAACTCCCCCACGACGGTCTTGCCGGATCCGGTGGGCGCAGCGACCAGGACTCCGCGTCCGGCCAGGATGCTGGCGCACGCCTTCTCCTGGAAGGCATCCAGCCCGAACTCGTAGAGTCCGCGGAACCGGGCCAGCGCGGCATCGTCCATGGCGCTGACGCTACCGGGGGACGAGCACCTGCACCCCGTCCGGCACGGCTGTGACGGTCACGGGAAGTGGGGCGACCCGCTCCCCGTCGGCGTAGGCGATCTGCCCCGGGGCCTCGAGGGTTGCCGAGGTCACCCGGCGCGACTCGACGTCGGGATGCTGCAGGTGCTTGCCCGTGTACACCTTCGGGAACACGGTGAGCAGGCGTCGACGGGGCATGCTGTGCACCCAGATCAGGTCCAGGAGCCCGTCGTGCATGTCGGCCCCGGCACAGACCAGCATCCCGCCCCCGAACGCGGGGCCGTTGCCCACGGACACGATCATCGCGTCGTCGACCACCACGTCGCCGTCCAGCTCGGCCCGGTACGGGATCGGCCGGAAGGTCCGCAGCACGGCCAGCATCGCCCGGATGTACAGGGCGGTCCCGCTGGGCCAGGTCATCTGGTTGGCCTTCTCGTTCGCGCTCGAGTCGAACCCGGAGGACATGACGCACAGGAAGTGCCGGATGGTCCCGTCCGCGGCCTCGATGCGACCGACGTCGAAGGCCCTGCGCGTACCTGCCAGGACCACAGACACCGCCGACTCCGGGCTGACCTTGCCAAGGCCCACGGAGTTCGCCGCATCGTTGCCGGTCCCCAGAGGGACGATCCCCAGGGCCGTCTGCGTGCCGACCACCGCCTGCAGCGCCTGATGCACGGTGCCATCCCCACCGACCGCCACGAGGATGTCCAGGCCCTCGGCCATAGCCTCAGCCAGCAACAGCTCGGCCTCCTGTGCGGACTCGCCCTGGACGGCCACGATGTGGTCACCACGGCTGGCCAGCCCGCGCAGCACGGCGGCGCTGTGCCGACCCACCCGGCCCGCCCCGGACGCGGGATTGACCAGGACTCCGATGCGACGCTCCACGGCGTGCAGGCTACTGCAGCGCAGCGGTGTGTCAGGCGTCCAACGGCGATGTCTCGTCGTCGTCCCATTCCGGTTCTGCCTCCCGGCGCCGGGACCGGCGGCGATCGTTGAGCCAGCAGACCCCGCCGGCCAGGAGCATCAGAACCAGCATCGGAACAGCCAGTATCGCGAGGTTGAACGGGTCACCGGTGGGCGTGGCCACGGCTGCGAACACGACGACCCCCAGCACGATCCATCGCCACCACGACCACAGGCGCTTCGCAGTCAGCACCCCGGCGAAGTTCAGGCCCACGACCAGCAGCGGCAGCATGAACCCGAGGCCGAAGACCAGCATCATCCGAAGGAAGAACGACAGGTAGCGATCGACGGAGATGATGTTCTCGATGTTCTCCGGGGTGAAGCCGAGCAGGATCTGAAGGCCCTGGGGCATCACCCAGTAGGCCAGGGCCGCCCCACCGAGGAACATCGGCGTCGCGACGACGGCGAACCCGATCGCCCAACGGCGCTCGTTGCGGTGCAGGCCAGGGGTCACGAAGCGCCAGAGCTGGTAGAGCCAGACCGGGGTCGCCAGCAGGATCCCGGTGACTCCGGCGACCTTCAGCTGCATCACGAACGGGTCTGCGACGCCGGTGAAGGCCAGCGTCATCTGGCGACCATCTGCCTCGGTCTCGGCCACGACGGCGTCGAAGGGGGCGCGGATGACCGCGAAGATCTCGTCGTAGAAGAACCAGGCCGCGGCCATGCCCACGCAGATCGCCAGCAGGGACTTCACCAGCCGGGAGCGCAACTCACCCAGGTGCTCGCGCAGCGGCATGGCCGCCTCGGCGTTGTCCTTGCGGTCCTTGGTCCCGCCGGGCACGGGCGGCGCGCTCACGCCTGGCTGGGGGGCGGCGGCCGCAGGGAGGAGGGTGCCGCGTCGGACTGCGGCGCCAGGGCGTTCTCGCCGGCCACGGCATCGACCGCGGGGATGGGAGCGGGCGTCGGGATCGTCCGGCTGCTGGGCCGGGGGTAGGGCGACGGGAGCTGCCGCAGGCGCGGCCGCCGCGGCCGTGGCATCCGGGGCCGCCTCGCCGTCGACGAGTCCCTTGGTCTCGGCCTTGAAGATCCGCAACGAGCGCCCGACACTGCGCGCCGCATCGGGCAGGCGCTTGGCGCCGAAGAGCAGGACGACGACCAGGACGAGGACGAGCAGCTCGGGGCCGCGGATGTTGGGCATGGGACCCTCCAGCGTCAGGAACCCGCACTCACGGGATGATCAGAGCGTACGACTGCCAGTGCCCGTTGCCCAATCCGTACCGGTTCGCGTCGTGGATCAGACCTCCTGGTCGGCCGCCATCACGACGTCGTCGACAGAGGCCAGCCACAGGGCGAAGTCGAGCAGGTCATCACGCGTCATCGGCGTGCAGGTGCGCTCGATCACCCGCGACTCGAGGTACTCCAGCGGTATCGCGAGGTGATCCACCCGGACCCCCGCCCCGGACAGCAGCTGCACGACGTCCTCGTCCGCGGTCTTGCAGATGGCCTCGGCGCAGCCGCCGCAGGTGAACGTGTACGTGGACCAGCCGAGCTCACGAGCGACGGTCACCCGCACGTCGGCCGGGACGAGGTCGACATCCCCACATCGTGGGCACGTTGCCTTGATGGTTGTCATCACATCCACCTCCTCGCGCTTACCTGGATGCCAGTCGCATCGGTGCCCGCCGTCGTGGACTTGAGGCCCACGACGCATCATGTGACCGCGCAGGGTGGTGATGCAACTACTCAGAGGCTCCTTGGGCACCGACTTCCGGGCGGTGCAGGCCCAGCGCAGTGCGGGCGGCCTCGATCAGCTCGGTCACGAGCCACTCAGGCTCGCGCAGCACGACGGTCCCCGCCGACCCCAGGACCAGCTGCCGGGCCCATGTGAAGTCCCCCACCGGCAACTCGGCGCGCACGCCTCCGTCGGGCAGGACCCACCTGCGGCTCACCGGGTGGCGGTCCAGGAGCGGGGCACCCTCGGCAACATCCACGAGCACCACACGCCCCGTCGATCCCAGGGCCACCGACATCGGCTCGACCTCGGCCGGCGCCTCGATCGAGCGGGCGGGCAGGTCACTCACGGCGATGGAGCGGATCCGGTCCACCCGGAACATCCGCAGGCCCCCGGCCGAGCGGCAGTAGCCGCGCAGGTAGCCGTACCCATCGACCACGACGACCCCCAGCGGGTCGACGACCCGACTGGTCACCTCGTCGCGGACAGCACCGAGGTACGTCAGCTCCACGGCCCGCCCGGCGGCCAGGGCGTCCTCGACCGGTGCGACCACCTCCTCAGGCAGGTCCACGCGCACCGCGAGGACCCCGGGGGCCGGGGCGTGCCGGCCGAGGGCAGCGGCCAGCTTGGCGGTCACGGACGCCAGCTCGTCGCTGTCCGCACCGCCCGGGACCGTGGCCAGGGCGTTGAGCGCGACGATCAGCGCGAATCCCTCATCCGGGGTCAGGGTCAGCGGGGCATCGAGGTCGAGGGCATCGATGACTTCGATCCCGCCGCCGTCGTCCCAGTACTGGATGTCGAACAGGGTCCAGTCGTCAGCCCCTGAGGTGATCACCGACCCGAGGTCGGCCAGCAGCTGGTCCGACGTGATCCCGAAGTGGTCGGCGGCGTCGGCGACCGGCACGCCGCTGTTGGCCGCCAGCCACGGGACCAGGGCGAGCAGACGGGCGAACTGCGCGGTGCCCGGGCCGGCGGCCTGTGCACCGGCGGTCAGGAGCCGACCCGCCCTGGGCGCGGGCGAGGCGAGGCCAGACACGAGCGCCTGGAGCTGGGCGACGGCCTCGTCGACGGCGTCCGGCGGCCCCAGGACCCGGGCGGCGGTCCCGTAGGCGAGCACCGACGAGATCCCGGAGCGCAGGTCGTCGACCGGCAAGGTGACCAGATCGTGACCTGAGGCGTCCTGCCCGCGCACCTCGGCACGCAGGCGCAGGGCCGCTGCGGAGCCCGGTGCCAGCGCCACGTCGAGCAATACCGCGTCGCTGCGGGCGAACCGTCCGATCGCGTCCGCGGCATCGAACCCCGCGGGCACCTCGTAGGCCTGCCCCGCGGCATCGGTGCGCACCGCACCCACGATCCGGGACGCGCGGAAGACCCGGACCTCATCGCGGTCGGTGTCGAAGCCCACGAGGTACCAGTGCGCCCGCCACCAGACCGTGCCCCAGGGCTGGACGTGGCGCCGCTCGCCCGGGCCGTCCGGGCCCTTGCGGTACTCGAACGTGACGGCCGTCCGAGTGCTGCAGGCCTCGATCAGCGCATGCAGTGCCGGGGAGTCCAGGGACAGGCCTGCGATCGGGGCCGACCCCTGATCCGAGGAGCGCATCCCGAGCTGGGCCTCGACCTTGCGCAGGGCGTTGAGGGCAGCCGGCGCCAGGTCCGCGCGCTGCCACACCCGGGCTGCCAGCCCGAGCAGCGCCAGCTCCCCACGGCTGAGGTCCAGCGGTGGCAGCGCCCAGTCGCCCTCGATGCGGTAGCCGGTGACGACCCCGGAGGCGTCGGTGAGCGTGACCACGGGGACGCCCATCGCGCGCAGCTCGTCCTTGTCCCGCTCGAACATCCGCTCGAAGGCCTCCGGGGAGGCATCCGGGCTGTAGCCGCGCACGACGGCCCGGATGTGGTCGCGGTCCAGGCCGGTCCGCGTGCCGCGCAGGGCCATCAACAGGTTGAGCAGGCGCTCGGCCTTGCTGTAGGGCTGGACCCCCCCGCCCTCCAGGGGCTCGACCATCAGCGAACCTCGAGGGCTGACGCGGGCATGTCAGCTGGTGACGGCGAGCAGGTCGATCACGAAGATCAGCGTCTTGCCCGACAGCGCGTGCCGACCGTTCTCGCCGTACGCCAGGCGCGGCGGGATCACCAGCTCGCGCCTGCCCCCGACGCGCATCCCGGGGATGCCGTCCTGCCAGCCCTGGATGAGCCCGGACAGCGGGAATGCGATCGACTCGCCGCGGTCCCAGGAGGCGTCGAACTGGTCGCCGGTGTCGTACTCGACGCCGAGGTAGTGCACGGTCACCCGGGCTCCCGGGACCGCCTCGGCACCCTCGCCGACGACGATGTCGCGGATCACGAGGTCCGTGGGCGCAGGGCCCTCCGGGAAGTCGATCTCGGGCTTGGTCAGGTCAGCCATCGGGGTTCCTCTCGCAGGGTGGGTGGGTTCGTGAGGGCGGGGTCGGTCAGCCGGCGGGGGTCTGCTCGATGAGGTCGACGACGAACACCAGGGTCTCACCCGGGGCGATGTCCGCACCCGCGCCCGCGTCGCCGTAGGCCAGCTCGGCGGGGATGATCAGCAGCCGCCGACCACCGGGCTGCATGCCGACGAGGCCCTCGGACCACCCCTGGATCACTCCGTCCAGGGGGAAGTTCGCAGGCTCACCACGCTGCCAGGAGGAGTCGAAGACATTGCCCGACTGCTGGCCGACCCCGACGTAGTTGACGGTCACCGTGGCGCCCGGGGCCACGGCATCGCCGGAGCCCTCGTACACATCGGCGACGGCCAGCTCGGTGGCCGGCCCGAAGTCCTGCGCCAGCTCGATCGTCGGCTCGGCGTCCTTGGCTCCCGTGACGGTCACGCCCTGGCACTCGTAGGTGCTCTCAGTCGGGGCGCCTGCCGGGCAGACGGGAACCGGCCCCGGTGCGGACGCTGCGTCCTGCGATCCGGTCCAGCAGCCCGCGAGCAGCGCCAGACCTGCGACGACGAGGACGAGGGTGCGCACGGGGGCGGCGGTTCGGCGATTCACCCGGCGAACTCTAGTTGCCATGCCGCCCAGCGCCGAAATCGCGGGTCACATCGAGTCGATGAGTCGCTGAACCCGTTCGTCAACGGCCTTGAACGGGTCCTTGCACAGCACCGTGCGCTGGGCCTGGTCGTTGAGCTTGAGGTGCACCCAGTCGACGGTGAAGTCCCGGCGCGCGGCGGTGGCGGCCGTGATGAACTCTCCACGCAGACGGGCGCGCGTTGTCTGGGGCGGCGTCGACTTGGCGGCGAACACCTCGATGTCCGTGCCCACCGTCGCCGCCATCCCCCTGGCCTCCAGCAGGTTGAACAGACCGCGGCTGCGCGAGATGTCGTGGTAGGCCAGGTCCAGCTGGGCGATCCGCGGCGAGCTCCACGACAGGTCGTGCCGGTCGATGTAGCGCTGCAGGAGCCGGTGCTTGATCACCCAGTCGATCTCGGTGTCGACCGCACCCAGGTCATCGGTCGAGACCGCCGTCAGGGTGCGCCGCCACAGGTCCAGGACCCGGGCGTACACGGGCACCGCAGCCAGGCCGCTGCTCTGGGCGAACAGCTCCACGCGTTCCAGGTAGTCAGCCTGGATCTGCCAGGCCGAGAGCATCCGGCCGTTGGCCAGCCGGACCGCCCGGGAGCCGGTGAGGTCGTGGCTGATCTCCCGGATCGCGCGGATCGGGTTCTCCAGCGTGTGGTCGCGGATGCTGACCCCGGACTCGAGCATCCGCAGGACCAGGTCGGCGCTGCCGACCTTGAGCAGCGTGGTGGTCTGGCTCATGTTCGAGTCCCCGACGATGACGTGCAGCCGCCGGTACCGCTCGGCATCGGCGTGCGGCTCGTCGCGGGTGTTGATGATGGGCCGGGATCGGGTCGTCGCCGAGGACACGCCCTCCCAGATGTGCTCGGCGCGCTGGCTCAAGCAGAACGTGGTGCCGCGGGGGGTGGGCAGCACCTTGCCCGCCCCGGCGATCAGCTGCCGCGTGACCAGGAACGGGATCAGGGCGTCGGAGACCCTGGAGAACTCCCCCATCCGCCCGATGAGGTAGTTCTCGTGGCAGCCGTAGGAGTTGCCGGCCGAGTCCGTGTTGTTCTTGAACAGGTAGATCTCGCCGTCGATGCCCTCCTCCCCCAGGCGTCGCTGGGCGTCGGCCACGAGGCCCTCGACGATCCGCTCCCCCGCCCGGTCGTGGATGACCAGCTCGCGCAGGTCGTCGCACTCGCCGGTGGCGTACTCCGGGTGGCTGCCAACGTCCAGGTAGAGCCGCGCGCCGTTGCGCAGGAACACGTTCGAGCTGCGGCCCCAGGCCACCACGCGCCGGAAGAGGTAGCGCGCCACCTCATCGGGGCTCAGCCTGCGCTGGCCCCGGAACGTGCACGTGACCCCGTACTCGGTCTCGATGCCGTAGATCCGCCGGCCGAGCGGATCAACCATCGGCGAGCTCGCGCAACCGGTCCGGGCCGATCCGCCGGAACGTGCGCCGCGGCCGGTCGCGCTGGAGCAGTGCGACCTCGAGCTGGGTCAGCGGCACCTCGCGCGGTCCGGCGGATCCCGCCGGCGGCCCGGCCGGGGCTGACTGCGCCAGCGCGGCGATCGCCAGGCGGACGCCCTGGGCGAGGGTCATCCCCTCCACCCAGTTGTCGGCGAGGTGGGCAGCGATCGAGTCCGACGACCCGCCCATCGCGACGAACCCGTGCTCGTCGGCGACCGACCCGTCGAAGGTGAGCCGGTAGATCTGGTCGGCGGCGGCCTCGGCGCCCACCTCGGCGACCACGAGCTCGACCTCGTAGGGCTTGGCCGCCTCGGTGAAGATCGTGCCCAGCGTCTGCGCGTAGGCGTTGGCCAGGCTGCGGCCGGTGACGTCGCGGCGGTCATAGGCGTAGCCGCGCATGTCGGCCAGGCGCACGCCTGCCACGCGCAGGTTCTCGAACTCGTTGTACTTGCCGACCGCCGCGAAGCCGATGCGGTCGTAGATCTCGCTGATCTTGTGCAGCGCCCGCGAGGGGTTCTCGGCCACCAGGAGGATCCCCTCGGCCACCTGGAGCACCACGACGCTGCGGCCCCGGGCGATCCCCTTGCGCGCGTAGTCGGCCTTGTCCTTGATCAGCTGCTCGGGTGAGACGTAGAACGGCATGCTCATGGCGTCACTCCCCCATCCGGGCCACGGGGCCATCGGGTCGCTGCATACGACGGTCCACGACCGCCTGGCAGATCCGTTCCAGCTCGGTGGGATCGACCCGCCGGAATCCGTCGGAGTCCACGACGGCGACCACCGGGAAGATCTTGCGGGCAAGATCCGGGCCCCCGGTGGCGGAGTCGTCGTCGGCGGCGTCGTAGAGCGCCTCCACGCACACCTCGACGGCCTGGGACTCGGGCATGCCCTGCGTGTAGAGCTTCTTCAGGGCGCCACGGGCGAACATCGAGCCGGACCCGACCGAGTAGAAGTCGTGCTCCTCGTAGCGCCCGCCGGTGACGTCGTAGGAGAAGATCCGCCCGGTGCTGCGCGCGAGGTCGTACCCGGCCAGCATCGGCACGGCGGCCAGGCCCTGCATCGCCAGGCCGAGGTTGGAGCGCAGCAGGGAGGCGAGCCGGTTGGCCTTGCCGTCCAGTGAGAGCGAGGAGCCCTCGATCTTCTCGTAGTGCTCGAGCTCCACCTGGAACAGGCGCACGAGCTCGATGGCGATCCCGGCCGACCCGGCGATGCCGATGCAGGCGTGCTCGTCGGCGGGGAACACCTTCTCGATGGTGCGCTGGGCGATGACGTTGCCCATGGTCGCCCGCCGGTCACCGGCCATCACCACGCCGTCGGCCCATGTGGCCGCGACGATGGTGGTGCCGTGGGGGGCGTCGATCGAGCCCGAGCCGGTGTTGCCCAGGTGGCCGAGAAGGTCAGGTCGGTGCTGGGCGAGGAACTGGGCGAACGAGGCCTCCCCGACCATCGAGAAGGCGGACGCCAGGGGGCTGTCGGTCACCTACTGGCCGCCCTTCTGGACGAAGCCCCGGACGAACTCCTCGGCGTTCTCCTCGAGGACGTCGTCGATCTCGTCGAGCAGCGCATCGACGTCGGCATCGAGGGCTTCCTTGCGTGCCGACGGGGCGGGGGGTGGCGCCACCTCCGGCTCGTCGTCGGGCCGCGCCTTCTGGTGCTCACTGGACTGGCTCACGTGGTCCTCCTCATCGCGTCACTACCGACACTAGTGCCGATCGCGGGGCCCCACACGCCCACCCGGCCCGAGTCGCCGCTGCGTGCCGCGGATGGGCCTCAGTGCCCGCCGAGTGCGGCGACGAGCGCACCCACCCCGTCGACGGACCCCATGAGGTCCCCGACGTGCCCCTGGGTGCCCCGCAAGGGGTCCGGGGTGGGCACCCGGACCAGCGACGCGCGTCCCGGGACGTCGAAGATGACCGAGTCCCACGAGGCGGCAGCGACGTGGTCCCCGAACCTCCGGACGCACTCGCCCCGGAACCACGCGCGGGTGTCGGTGGGCGGCTCCACGACGGCACGGGCGACCTCGGCGTCCGCGGTGATCCGGCGCAGGGACCCGTGCTGCTCCAGCCGGAAGGCCAGGCCCTTCTCCACGCGGGTGTCGGCGTACTGCAGGTCGATGGCCGCCATGCGCGGGGCCGACCAGTCCAGCCCGTCGCGGCGGCGGTAGCCGTCGAGCAGGGCGAGCTTGGCGACCCAGTCGAGCCGGTCGGACAGTGCTCGCGGCTCCACGGCCAGCCCGGCCAGGACCTCCGCCCAGAGGTCCAGCACCTGCGCGGTGCGCGGATCGGTCCCGCCCGGCTGTCCGGCGCAGTGTGCGCGCGCGGCCCCGAGGTACGCCTGCTGGATCTCCAGCGCGGTGAGCGGGGCCCGCCGCAGGCACTCCAGGGGTGCTGCCAGGGACAGGTCGTGGGACACCCTGTGCATCGCGGCCACGGGGCTGGCCAGGTCGATGCCGAGGTTGGGTCCCCCGGCCTCGATCATCGACAGCACGATCGCCGTGGTGCCCAGCTTGAGCAGCGTGGCGGTCTCCGAGAGGTTGGCATCGCCCACGATGACGTGCAGGCGCCGCCACAGCGCAGGGTCGGCGTGCGGCTCGTCGCGGGTGTTGATGATGGGCCGCTTGAGGGTGGTCTCCAGCCCGACCTCAACCTCGAAGAAGTCCGCACGGCTGGAGAGCTGGAACCCATCGCGCCGGCCGTCCTGCCCGATGCCCACCCGTCCGGCGCCGGTGAAGACCTGGCGGGTCACGAAGAACGGGATCAGCGCGTCCACGACCGCCTTGAAGGGCGTGCGGCGGTCCATCAGGTAGTTCTCGTGGGTCCCGTACGACGCGCCCTTGCCGTCGGTGTTGTTCTTGTAGAGCACGATCTCGTGCCCCCCCGGCATGCCCGCAGCGGCGCGCGCGGCGTCGGCGGCGATCTGCATCCCGGCCCGGTCCCACAGGACCGCGTCCCATGGATTGGTGACCTCGGGGCTGGAGTACTCCGGGTGCGCATGGTCCACGTAGAGCCGCGCCCCGTTGGTGAGCACCACGTTGGCGGTGCTGGTGTCGTCGGTCAGCTGCGAGGGGTCGGCCTCGGCGCGGGTCATGTCGAAGCCGCGGGCGTCACGCAACGGCGACTCCTCGTCGTAGTCCCAGCGCTGGGCCAGGGCTCCGGTGCGCCCGGCCATGACAGCGTGGGCGTTGACGACCAGCCCCGACATGCGCACCGGATTGGCGTTCGGGTGCCCCGGGTGGCTGATCCCGAACTCGGTCTCCAGCCCCATCACCCGGTGCACCGACATGGGCCCCAGCATAGGCCGGGCCCCGGGACGCCCCGGGCACACGTCGAGGGCGGGGCTCCCTGCGGAGCACCCGCCCTCGACGGTCGACCGTGTTCAGTTGTGGGTGACTCCCTACCGGTGGGGTGCTCCCGGCAGGTCGAGGATCTCGCCCTTGAGCGTCTCGGCACGGGTGCCGAAGATCGCCTGCATGTTGTCGCCGACCTCCAGGACGCCGGCAGCGCCCAGGCTCTTGAGCTTGGCCTTGTCGACCTTGCTCTTGTCGTTGACCGAGATGCGCAGGCGCGTGATGCACGCGTCAACGCTGGTGATGTTCTCGAATCCGCCGAACGCTGCCAGCACCTTGGCGGCCTGGGACATGTCCGCCTCGACTGCCGCGGCCTTGATGGCTGCGCCCTTCTCCTCGTCGGTGAGCTGCACCTCGTGCTCGCCGTACTCCGCGATGGCGTCGGCATCGGGTTCGCGACCCGGCGTGGCCAGGTCCTTCCACTTCACTGCCCAGGTGAACAGCACGAAGTAGATCGGGATGAAGACCAACCCGAGGATGATGACGTTCCACCACGGCTCCCGGCCGGGCAGGATCCCGAACAGGAAGAAGTCGATGAGGCCGCCGGAGAAGGTCAGGCCGATCGACGTGCCGGTGATGTACATGATCATGAACGACAGGCCCGCGAGGACGGCGTGGATGCCGAACAGCCACGGGGCGATGAACAGGAAGGTGAACTCGATCGGCTCGGTGATGCCCGTGAGGAACGAGGTCAGCGCCGCCGAGGCCAGGATGCCGGCCGCGATCTTGGCCTGGCTGGACTTCGCCTGGCGGTACATCGCGTAGGCAGCTGCCGGCAGGCCGAACATCATGAACGGGAACTTGCCGGCCATGTAGCGGCCGGTGGCGAAGCCATCGTTGTCGACGAACGGTGTGTCGTCGGCGAGCTGTGCGAACCACATGCGCTGGTCGCCCGTGATGATCTCGCCCGCATTGTTGGTGTACTCACCGAACTGGAACCAGAACGGGCTGTACCAGATGTGGTGCAGGCCGAACGGGATCAGCGAGCGCTCGACAAGTCCGAAGATGAACACGCCGATCGCGCCGAGGCCCTTGATCGCGTCGGCGAAGGCGTTGATGGCCTCTCCGATCGGCGGCCAGCCGAAGCTGGCGATCAGTCCGGCGAGCAGGGCGAAGGTCGCCGTTGCGATCGGGACGAACCGCTTGCCTGCGAAGAACCCGAGGTACGGGGGCAGCTCGATGCGGTACCACTTGTTGTAGCACCAGGCTGCCAGTGCACCCATGATGATGCCGCCGAACACACCGAACTGCAGGGTCGGGATCCCCAGGGTGTTCGCGAACGCCGCCGAGGGCAGCTCGTTCCAGTTCAGGATGTCCGACGTGGACTTCAGCGACGTCGTGACGATGGCGTCGACCGGTGGACAGGTGTCGGGGACGACTCCTGTCGTGCCCTCGGGCTTGCAGGTGATCTCGTTGACGTTCTTGATCTCCATGAAGACGCTGACCGCCTTGTTGAAGACCAGGTAGCCCACCGTGCCGGCCAGTGCGGCAACACCCGCGTCCGCCGTGAGGCCGATGGCGACGCCGATCGCGAACAGCAGACCGAGGTTGCCGAAGATGATGTCGCCGGCCCCGACCATCGTGTTGGTGATCAGGAGGAAGAAGCCCTCCGGGATGGTGTCGACGTCGTTGATCTGCTTGTACATGTTCTGGGCGCCCGCGCCGATGCCGAGGAGCAGGCCGGCGGCCGGAAGGATCGCCACAGGAACCATCAGCGCCTTGCCGACGCGCTGAAGTTGACCGAATACGCCGATCTTCTTCTTGGGTGGTGCCACCGCATTAGCGGCCATACGGGCCTCCACTGGTGAGTAGGTGCACTTACAGCACGCAACCTACTCAGATCGGACCCGTGAAGCGCGTTGATTCAGAGGTACTGACCGGTATTGGCGATCGTGTCGATCGAGCGCCCGGCCTCGGTGCCCTGCTTGCCGGCCACCAGAGTGCGGATGAACACGATCCGCTCGCCCTTCTTGCCAGAGATGCGCGCCCAGTCGTCGGGGTTGGTCGTGTTGGGCAGGTCCTCGTTCTCGCGGAACTCGTCGATGCACGCGGTGAGCAGGTGGGCGACCCGGATCCCCTTCTGGCCGGTGTCGAGGTACTCCTTGATCGCGTTCTTCTTCGCCCGGGCCACGATGTTCTCCAGCATCGCCCCGGAGTTGAAGTCCTTGAAGTACAGGGTCTCCTTGTCGCCGTTGGCGTAGGTGACCTCGAGGAACCGGTTCTCGTCGGACTCCACGTACATCCGCTCCACGGTCCGTCGGATCATCGCCTCACACGCAGCATCGGGCGAGCCGCCGTTCTCGGCGAGGTCCTCGGGGTGCAGCGGCAGGTCAGCAGTGAGGTACTTGCTCAGGATGTCGCCGGCCGCCTGGGCGTCCGGGCGCTCGATCTTGATCTTCACGTCGAGGCGACCGGGGCGCAGGATGGCCGGGTCGATCATGTCCTCGCGGTTCGAGGCGCCGATCACGATCACGTTGGCCAGGCCCTCGACCCCGTCGATCTCCGACAGCAGCTGCGGGACGATCGTGTTCTCGACATCGGAGCTGACCCCGGAGCCGCGGGTGCGGAACAGCGAGTCCATCTCGTCGAAGAAGACGATGACCGGCGTTCCCTCAGTGGCCTTCTCACGGGCCCGCTGGAACACCAGCCGGATGTGCCGCTCGGTCTCCCCGACGTACTTGTTGAGCAGCTCCGGGCCCTTGATGTTCAGGAAGTAGGAGCGCCCGGCGGTCTTGCCCTCGCGCTCGGCGACCTTGCGCGCCAGGGAGGCGGCCACGGCCTTGGCGATCATCGTCTTGCCGCAGCCTGGTGGGCCGTAGAGCAGGATCCCCTTCGGGGCGGCCAGCTTGTGCTCCTTGAACAGCTCGGCGTGCACGTAGGGCAGCTCGACGGCGTCGCGGATCATCTCGATCTGCCCGGCAAGCCCGCCGATGTCCGAGTAGTCGACGTCGGGAACCTCCTCGAGCACCAGCTCCTCGACCTCGGACTTCGGGATCCGCTCGTAGACGTAGGCCGACCGGGGATCCATCAGCAGGGAGTCCCCCGCGCGGATGGTCTGGTCGCGCAGGGTCTGGGCGAGGCGGACCACGCGCTCGTCGTCGGTGTGCCCGATCACCAGGGCCCGGTCGCCACCCTCGAGCAGCTCCTTGAACATGACGATCTCGCCGACCCGCTCGTAGGCCATGCCGGCGATGACGTTCATGGCCTCGTTGACCATGACCTCCTGGCCGGGGACGAGGTCCTCGACCCCGGGGGCGACGCTGACCCGGAGCTTGCGGCCCTGGGCGTGGATGTCGGCAGTCCCGTCCGGATTGCTGGCCAGGAACACCGCGAAGCCGTTGGGCGGGTCGGCCAGACGGTCGACCTCCTCCTTGAGGGTGACGATCTGGTTGCGCGCCTCACGCAGGGTGTCGGCCAGTCGGCGGTTGGTGTCCGCGAGCCGGTCGAGCTCGTCCTGCAGCGACCGTAGGCGGCGCTCGACGTCGGGGGGTAGGGCCTGGTCGGTCATGGCACACCTCCTGCGCTGGTCCTTCGGACTCTACCCAGAGAAGTGCCGATCGCGCAGCAGGTCGTGCTCGCTGGCCCTGCCGGGTCGGGCGCGGTGAGCAGACGCTGATGGGCGTTCAGGGCAGGGGCGGGCGCGGGACGGGTGCCGGGGTGGTGGCTGGCGTGGACTCGTCGGTTGGCTCGGAGGTCGAGCCCCCGGGAGCGCCCGGTCCGGTGTAGTCCGCTCCGTAGGCCCCCTTGGCCGGGCGGCTGCGCTTCGCCGGAAGGACGGTCCCGGGCGCCAGGCGACGGCTGGCCAGCAGGAACCCGGTGTGCCCGGTCATCCGATGGTCCGGTCGGACGGCCAGGCCCTCGAGGTGCCACGTCCGCAGCATCAGCTCGCTCGCGGAGGGCTCGGTGAACCGGCCATCGGCGCGAAGGGTCTCGGCCATCCGGGACAGCTGGGTCGTGGTCGCGAGGTAGGTCACGATGATCCCCCCTGGCATCAGGGCATCGGCGACGGCGTCCACGCACTCCCACGGCGCGAGCATGTCGAGGACCACGCGGTGCACGCCGGTGAGTGTGAGCCGGTCCTGGAGGTCGCCGACCTCGACCGTCCAGTTGGGCTGGGGTCCGCCGAGGAAGCGCTCGACGTTGTCCCGGGCGATGCCGGCGAAGTCCGCACGACGCTCGTAGGACGTGACCCGCCCCGTCGGTCCCACCGCGCGCAGCAGCGAGCAGGTGAGCGCGCCGGACCCGACACCCGCCTCCACGACATGCGCCCCGGGGAAGATGTCGGCCAGTCCGACGATCGCCGCGGCGTCCTTGGGGTAGATCACCGTGGCTCCGCGCGGCATGGACAGCACGAAGTCACGCAGCAGGGGCCGCAGGATCAGGTAGGGCACGCCGGCCAGCGTCGTGACGACGATCCCCTCGGGCTGGCCGATCAGGTCGTCGTGGGCCAGGGCCCCCTTGTGGGTGTGGAACTCCTTGCCCGGGACCAGCGGGAACGTGTGGTGGCGGCCCTTCGGGTCGGTCAGCTGGACGAGGTCGCCCGGCTGGAGTGGACCGTGCCGGTCGGCCCGGGGAGTTGGCGGCGGCACGGGGGCGGCCGGGGCTGGCGGGGCGGGTGGCTCGGTCGGCTCGGTCTTGGCGGTGTCTTGGCGTCGGTCATGGCGGTCGGCTCGGTCATGGGGTGACCCTATGCGGCGCCCGCTGCGCGTGGTTCAGCCCTTCAGCGCGGCCTCGACGTCCGCCAGGAGCAGGACGCCGAAGACCAACCCCTGGGAGTCGACCACGAGCAGCTCCTCGCGACCCCGGGTCGACACCTCCGAGAGCAGCTCGGTGCCGGCCAGGTCCCGGCTGATGGCCGCCTGTGCGTCGATCGGCCGAGCCACCGATGCGACCGTCACCCAGGGCCTGCGCTGCTCCGGCACCGCGGCGATGGCGTCGTGCTGGCCGATCCCGGTGGGGACGCCGCGCGGGTCGACGACCACCAGGGCACCGGCACCGGCCGCGGTGGCCCGCCGGATCGCCTCGGCCAGGGGCAGGTCTCGATCCACGGGGATCGCCCGCCGGGCCAGGCCACCGGCGGTCAGGGAGCCGGCGCGCGTGCGCAGGTTCACTGCCCGCAGCTGGGCCGACGCACCCGTCCAGAGCATCGCCGCCACAAGTCCGGCGACCACGTACACCAGCAGGTCGGGACGAACCCCGGTCAGCACCGAGAGGGCGAGCGGGGACAGCAGGGTGAGCAGGGCCACCCCCCGACCGACCCAGGCCGCCACCACCGTGCCCCTCTGCTCGGATCCCGAAGCCGCCCAGATCAGGCAGCGCAGCACGTTGCCCCCATCCAGGGGGATGCCGGGCAGCGAGTTGTAGACGCCGATGATGAGGTTCGCCCACGTGAGTGCCCGGGCCAGCACGGATGCCGCGCTGCCCGGGTCGAGCACCTGCACGGCCGCGTAGCTGAGGCCCGCCAGCGCGAACGTCGCCAGAGGCCCAGCAGCGGCGACGGCAGCCTCGGCCATCGGCGCCTGGCGGCTGCGCTCGAAGTGGGTGACTCCGCCGAGCAGCTGCAGCACGACCCGGTGCACGGGGAACCCGAATGCCCGCGCCACCAGGGCGTGGGCGAACTCGTGGATCAACGTGGCGAGGCTGAGCAGGACGGCGAACACCAGCGCCAGTACCCACGGGCTCCACGAGCCGTCGATCGTGAACGCCGGGATCCACAGGTAGGCCAGCAGCGCGACCCCCAGGATCCCGCTCGGGGGGATCTCAACAGGGATCCCGGCGATACGGGTCGTCGGGGTGGCCACCCATCCATCGTAGGCGGGCGCACGCTGGGGCGCCGCCACACTCGGACCCACCGGACCCCGCGCCTCTGCTGCACCCGTCCGTTACGCCCGGGGTCGCGCCGCGTGGCGTGGTACGGCCGGTGTCGGACCCCCGACGTAGGTTGTCGCCATGCCTGATCCGATCGACCTCACGGCGCGCCCCACGCGTTCGCTGTCCCCATCACGCGCCCTGGACTTCCAGTCCTGCCCGCTGCTCTACCGGTTCCGTGTCCTCGACCGCCTGCCCGAGCCGCCCAGCGCAGCAGCTGTGCGCGGCACGCTGGTGCATTCGGTGCTGGAGGCGCTCTACGACCTCCCGGCCGGGCAGCGGACCCTCGATGAGGCGATCGGCCTCGTCGGCCCCCAGTGGGAGTTGCTCGTGGCCGAGCGGCCGGAGGTGGTCGGGATGCTGGCTGATGACGGCACAGACCCGCTGGACTGGTTGCGGGGGGCCGGCGACCTCGTCGAGTCCTACTTCGCGATGGAGGACCCGACCCGGCTCGAGCCGGCCGCGCGCGAGCTGCAGGTGAGTGCCGAGCTGCCCTCGGGGCTGGTCCTGCGCGGCTTCGTCGACCGCCTCGACCGCGCGCCCACCGGGCAGCTGCGCGTCGTGGACTACAAGACCGGCAAACCCCCGGCAGTCGGTTTCGAGGCCCGGGCGATGTTCCAGATGCGCTTCTACGCCCTGGCGCTGTGGCACATGCACGGCCAGCTGCCCACGATGCTGCAGCTCATGTACCTGTCCACCGGTGTCGTCCTGCGCTACGAGCCCGACGAGGAGGACCTGCAGGCCATGCAGCGCAAGGTCGAGGCCCTCTGGACGGCCATCGAGCGCGCGATGGAGTCCGGCGACTGGCGCGCCCGGCCCTCGGCGCTCTGCAAGTGGTGCGCCCACCAGGCGCTCTGCCCGGAGTTCGGGGGGACTCCCCCGCCGCTTCCCGTGGCAGTGGTCGCTGCGCAGGCCGCGACCACCACGGCCGAGAGCCCGACCTCGGACGTGCCGTTCTGAGCGTCGCCGCCCTGCTGGCTACTCCGTCCTGATCGCCATGAGCACGTCGAGGTTGGCCGCACGCCGGGCCGGCCACACCGCCGCGAGGATCCCCACGATGGCCGTCGCCACGAGCACCACCGCGATCAGCGTCCATGGGATCGCCAGCTCGGTGATGCCGTCGTTGACCAGCAGTCGCTGCAGGGCGACCCCGAGCAGCAACCCGAGGGCGACACCCGTGAAGGCGCCGAAGAAGCTGATCACGATCGACTCCCAGCGGATCATGGTTCGCACCTGCTTGCGCAGCATCCCGACGGCCCGGAGCATCCCGATCTCCCGGGTGCGCTCGATGATCGACAGAGCCAGGGTGTTGATGACACCGAAGATGGCGATGATCACGCTCAGCCCCAGCAGTGCGTAGACCAGGCTCAGCAACTGGTTGATCTGCCCGGAGATGGTCTCCTTGAACTCGGTCTGGTCCAGGATCTGCACCGTCGGGAACGCGGCCTGGATGGTGTCGAGCTCGGCGCGCACCGCGTCGACGTCCGCGTCAGGCTCCAGCGGCGCGTAGAGGAACGAGTCGACCTTCGGGAGCCCGGCGGCCTCCAGGGTCTCCAGCGAGACCGCCCAGCCGGAGAAGGCCGCCTGCCCCTCGTAGAGGCTCTTGAGCTCCAGTGAGTCCTTCTCGCCGTTGCCCCACGTGACCTCGACGGTGTCCCCGACCTTCACCCCGGCGCTCGCCGCGGTCTCGATGTCCACGACGATTCCCCCGGAGGCCAGCGCGGCGGCTTCCATGCCCAGCGTCTGGACCTGTCCGATGGTCTCGGGCTCGACCCCGGTGACGGTCGTCTCGGTCCCGTCGATGACGGCCGGGACCTGGCGGATGCGCGAGACCAGGGCTACCCCGGGAACGGCCTCGATCGCGTCACCCACCTCGGTGGAGAACGGAACGAAGCTGGTGGGCTGCACGATGAAGTCGGCGGTGACGACCTCGTCGACCAGCGCATCGGTCGACTTGGTGGTGGAGGAGCCCAGCACCCCGATCGCGGTCACGAGCGCCAGTCCCACGAGGATCGCGGTCGCTGTTGCGGCCGTCCGGCGACGGTCGCGCTGGGCGTTGCGCACGGCGAGCGTCCCCACGGAGCCCAGGCGCGTCACAGGGGCGCCGACAGCGCCCACGAGGCCGCGGCTGAACACGGGCGCCAGGATGATCACGCCGAGCAGCAGCGCGAACGCACCGAGCCCGGCCACGGTCAGCCGGCGCGGGAGGTCCTCGCTGAGGACGGCGGCGAGGAGCGCAACGGCGCCAAGGCCGGTCAGGATCCCCCCGGCGATCCCCCGGATGCGCAGCCCCTTGGCCGGCAGGGCGATGTCGTCGCGCATTGCCGCGACGGGCGGCACCTGGGAGGCCCGGCGCGCCGGGAACCACGCCGCGACGACGGTGACGACCACGCCCACGGCCATGCCGAGGATGATCGTCCGGGGCGCCAGGACGAGGTTCCCGGCCGGGAGCTCGGCGCCGAAGATCCCGAGGAGCTCGCGCAGGCCGAGGGCCACGCCGATGCCCAGGATGATCCCCAGGGCACCGCCGAGGAGGCCGAGCAGGAACGCCTCACCGACGACCGACCAGGTGATCTGGCGCTTGCTGGCCCCGATCGCCCGCAGGAGCGCCAGCTCCCGCGTGCGCCGTGCGACCAGCATCGAGAAGGTGTTCAGGATGATGAAGGTGCCCACGAACAGGGCGATGAACGCGAAGACCAGCAGGAACGTGTTGATGAACCCCAGCGCCGTGCTCAACTGCTCGGCCGCCTCGTCCTGGAGCTCCTGGCCGGTGGTCACCTTGAAGCCGGCCCCGAGCAGCGCGGTCACATCGTCGCGCAGGCCCTCGGGCGTGGTGCCCTCGTCGCCGACGATCGAGACCTGGTTCCAGGCGTCCTCGCCGAGGAAGGTCTCCTGGGCGTACTGACGGTCGAAGAGCGTCAGGGTTGCCCCCGCCAGCCCCCCGCTGACCCCGTACCGGGCCAATCCGACCAGCGGCGCCTCGATCCGCGGGCCCTGGGTGACCACGGTCACCGTGTCGCCGACCTTGAACCCGCCCTTCTCCGCGGTCTGCAGGTCGACAACGATCTCCTCGGGCGCGCTCGGCGCTCGGCCCTCCACGAGGGCCAGGCCACTGAGCTGGGGATCATCGGGGAACTCGGGGAAGGAGAAGCCGAGGTTCGGCGGGCCGTTGCCACCGATGGGCTGGCCCTCAGTGTCCAGCAGCGTCACGCCGAGGGTCTGGATGTCGCCCGTTGCCCGGGCGACCCCCGGGATCTCACGGACCTCGTCCAGCACGGACTGCGGCACGACGGAGACCACGGAACCGCGGCCGTCGTCGCCGCCAACCTCCAGCTGCTGGGTGATCACGACGTCGGGGACCTCGTTGGCGAACAGCTCGTCGAAGGTGCCCTTGAGGGTGTCGGTGAAGATGAAGGTGCCGACCACGAATGCCACGCCCAGCACGACGGCCAGGCCCGAGAGCAGCATCCGGGCCTTGTGCGCCTTCAATGAGCGCCATGTTGCCTTGAGCATGCGCTCAGCCCTGCTCGTCGGCGGACTCCGGCGCGAGCGCAGGCGGATCCATCGACTCCGGGCGCCCTGCGGCCTGCGGGTACTCGATGCTCACGGGTGTGGAGACCACCGAGCCGTGCGCACCGGCGGCCTGCTCGAAGGTCATCATGCGCTCGAGGATCGCTGGGGCATCCGGGTCGAGGAGCTCATCGACGAAGACCCCGTCGGCCAGGAACACCACGCGATCGGCGTAGGCAGCGGCGTGGGCGTCGTGGGTGACCATGACGATCGTCTGGCCGAACTCGTCGACGCTGCGGCGCAGGAAGCCCAGCACCTCGGCGCCGGACCTGGAGTCCAGGTTCCCCGTGGGCTCGTCGGCGAAGATGATGTCGGGACGGGTGGCCATGGCACGGGCGCAGGCGACACGCTGCTGCTGCCCGCCCGAGAGCTCGCTGGGCTTGTGGGTGAGCCGGTCGGCCAGGCCGACCGTCCCGACGACCAGGTCGAACCACTCCTGGTCGACCTTGCGCCCGGCGATGTCCAGCGGGAGGGTGATGTTCTCCTCCGCAGTCAGGGTGGGTACGAGGTTGAACGCCTGGAAGACGAAGCCCATGCGCTCACGACGCAGCCGCGTGAGGTCGTTGTCCTTCATGGTGGTCAGGTCGGACTCGCCGATGTAGACCTTGCCGTCGGACGCGGAGTCCAGGCCTGCCATGCAGTGCATGAGCGTGGACTTGCCCGACCCGGAGGGCCCCATGATCGCGGTGAACCGGCCGACCTCGAACTCGACGTCCACCGAGCGGAGTGCCACGACCTGGGTCTCCCCCTCACCGTAGACCTTGCTCAGGCCCACGGCCCGGGCAGCCGGGCCGCCTGCGGGAGCTGGGGACGCGGAAGTCGCGGGTGTTGCCTCAGACATGGGGGACCTTCCTGGAGTCAGGTGCCCAGTTTACGGGGCATTGCACAACATCCGCCCCACACTCGTGCACAGCTCCCGACGTGGGCGCCCGTCGGATCAGGTCAGCAGCGCGGCCAATCCACCCATGTCGAGCCCGACGAGCGACCCCCGCACAACGATCCGCTCACCGGCCTCGACGGGCACGGCGTGCGGCACGGCGACCACCGTGGCCCCGGCCGACCACGCCGCGCGGACGCCGTTCAGCGAGTCCTCCAGGACCACCGCCCGGGTGATGTCGACGCCCAGGAGATCGGCCGCGTGCAGGTAGGGCATCGGGTCGGGCTTGCTGCGCGCGACCTCGTCGCCGGCGACGGTGACCGGGAACACGGGCAGCCCCGAGCGGACCAGGAAAGCGAGCACGAGGTCGACGATCGGGCGTACGGATGCCGAGACGAGGGCGAAGGGGACCCCGGATGCCGCCACCTCGGCCAGCAGCTCGGCGGCACCGGGCTGGATCGGGATGTCGGCGCCGTCGAGGCGTTCGAGCATCGTGCCGATGAGGAGTTCGCCCACCTCGTGGTCGGTGCGGTCCGTGCCCGAGATCGTTCGGATGTACGCCGTGGCGTGGGCCATCGAGGCACCCATGATCGCCTGTTGGTCGGCCTGCGACCAGGTCCCGCCCAGGGCGGCAAGCGTCTGGTGCTCGACCTCGAGCCAGATCGGCTCGGTGTTGACCAGCAGGCCGTCCATGTCGAACAGGACTGCGGAGAGGGTCATCGGTTCGCCACCTCAGCCGGCGTTGTAGTAGCTGGCCTCGGGGTGGTGCACGATCAGTGCCGAGGTCGACTGCTCCGGGTGCAGCTGGAACTCCTCGGAGAGCTCCACGCCGATCCGCGAGGGGTCCAGCAGGTCCATCAGGACCGTCTGCTGCTCCACGTCCGGGCAGGCCGGGTAGCCGAACGAGTACCGCTCCCCCTGGTATGACTGCTTGGTGATCAGCTGGGTGCGGTCGACGGCGTCGCCTGAGTCGATGCCCAGCTCAGCACGGATTCGGGAGTGCCAGTACTCGGCCAGCGCCTCGGTGAGCTGAACGCTCAAGCCATGCAGCTCGACGTACTCCCGGTAGGAGTTGGCCTCGAAGAGCTCCGCGGCCGCTGCCGAGACCTCGGAGCCCATCGTCACGACGTGGAAGGCCACGACATCGGGCCGGCCCTCAGCCAGCACGGCCTCGCGGGGCCGGAAGAAGTCCGCCAGGCACAGGTGCCGGTCGCGGGACTGGCGCGGGAAGGGCAGCCGGTGCAGCTCGACCGGCTGCCAGCCGTTGTCCAGCGGGCGCTCGCCGGCCTCCGCGAGGCCCGTCGGGTCGAGGATCACCAGCTCGTCGCCCTCGGACCAGCACGGGTAGTACCCGTAGATGACCGCAGCGCCGAGCAGCCCCTCGGTGTGGACCCGGTCCAGCCACATCCGAAGCCGGGGGCGACCCTCAACCTCGACTAGAGCGTTATAGTCCGGCCCGTCCCCCCTGGAGGACTTCAGCCCCCACTGCCCGAGGAACAGGGCGCGCTCGTCGAGGTAGGCCGAGTAGTCCGCGAGCCGGATGCCCTTGACCACACGCGAGCCCCAGAACGGCGGGGTCGGCACCGGGTTGTCCAGGGCCACGTCGCTGCGCTCGGGGATCTCCGCCGGGTCGAGCGTGGTGCCGCTGCGCCGCGACACCTTCCGCGTGCGCAGCGGCGGCAGCTCAGCGCCCGGCTCGCCGCGCTTGACGGACATGAAGGCATCCATCAGCCGCAGCCCCTCGAAGGCGTCGCGGGCGTAGCGAACGTCGCCGGCGAAGAGCGCAGCGAGGTCCTCCTCGACGAACGCCCGGGTCAGGGCCGCCCCGCCGAGCATGACCGGCCAGCGCTCGGCGACTCCACGTTCGTTCATCTCCTCGAGGTTCTCGCGCATGATCACCGTGCTCTTCACCAGCAGGCCCGACATGCCGATCAGGTCGGCGTCGTGCTCCGCGGCGGCCTCGAGGATCGCATTGACCGGCTGCTTGATCCCGATGTTCACGACCTTGTAGCCGTTGTTGGTCAGGATGATGTCCACGAGGTTCTTGCCGATGTCGTGGACGTCGCCCTTCACCGTGGCCAGGACGATCGTGCCCTTGCCGGTGGACTCCTCGCCCTCGACCTTCTCCATGTGCGGCTCGAGGTAGGCCACCGCGGTCTTCATGACCTCGGCGCTGTTGAGCACGAACGGCAGCTGCATGTCGCCGCGGCCGAACAGCTCGCCGACCTCCTTCATGCCCGCCAGGAGGGTGTCGTTGATGATCTGCAGCGCGGGCTGGGTCTGCAGGGCCTCGTCCAGGTCGCCCTCGAGCCCGGACCGCTCGCCGTCGATGATCCGGCGCTGCAACCGCTCGTCGAGCGGAAGTGCTGCGAGCTCCTCGGCCTTGGACTCCTTGGACGCCTGTGCGGTCACCCCGGCGAACAGGTCCAGGAAGCGACCCAGGGGGTCGTAGCTCACCGTGCCGTCCTCGGCGTACTCGCGGCGGTCATAGACCAGGTCACGGGCCACGGCCAGCTGCTCCTCGCCGATCCGGGCGATCGGCAGGATCTTGCTCGCGTGCACGATGGCGGAGTCGAGTCCCGCCTCGATGCACTCGTGGAGGAACACCGAGTTCAGCACCTGCCGGGCCGCAGGGTTCAGGCCGAAGGAGATGTTGGACAGCCCCAGCGTGGTCTGCACGTCCGGGTGGGCGTGCTTGATCCGGCGGATGGCCTCGATGGTCTCGATGCCGTCGCGCCGGGTCTCCTCCTGGCCGGTGGCGATCGGGAAGGTCAGGCAGTCCACGAGGACGTCCTGCGGGGGGATGCCGTGGTTGTCTCGCAGGTCGGTGATCAGGCGGTCGGCGACGCGGAGCTTCCAGTCCGCGGTGCGCGCCTGGCCCTCCTCGTCGATCGTCAGCGCGACCACGGCCGCGCCGTACTCCTTGATCAGCGGGACGATCTGGGCGAAGCGCGAGCCGGGGCCGTCGCCGTCCTCGTAGTTGACCGAGTTCACGACCGCGCGCCCGCCGAGCATCTGCAGGCCGGCCTCGAGGACGGCCGGCTCGGTGGAGTCCAGCACGATCGGCAGGGTGGAGGCCGTGGCCAGACGGCCGGCCAGCTCACGCATGTCAGCCGCCCCGTCGCGGCCCACGTAGTCCACGCACAGGTCGAGCAGGTGGGCGCCGTCGCGGATCTGGGCCCGGGCGATCTCGACGCAGGCCTCCCAGTCCTGGGCCAGCATCGCCTCGCGGAAGGCCTTGGACCCGTTGGCGTTGGTCCGCTCACCGATCGACAGGTACGAGGTGTCCTGGCGGAAGGGGACGGACTGGTAGAGCGAGGCGGCAGCTGCCTCGTTCGTGTGCTCGCGGGGGCGGACCTCTCGCCCACCCACGCGCTCCACGACCGCCCGCAGGTGCTCCGGCGTCGTCCCGCAGCAGCCGCCGACCAGGGCCAGCCCGTAGTCGCTGGTGAAATGGTCGTGCGCGGCGGCCAGCTCGGCGGGGGTCAGCGGGTAATGGGCGCCGTCTGCGGTGAGCACGGGCAGCCCGGCGTTGGGCATCGCCGAGACCGCCACCTTCGCGTAGCGCGACAGGTGGCGCAGGTGCTCGCTCATCTCCGCCGGCCCCGTTGCGCAGTTCAGGCCGATCACGTCGATTCCCAGCGGCTCCAGGGCAGTCAGGGCCGCCCCGATCTCTGTGCCGAGGAGCATCGTCCCGGTGGTCTCGACGGTGACCTGGGCGATGAGCGCCACCCGCCGCCCGGAGGCGGTCATCGCGCGGCGGGCCCCGATCAGTGCGGCCTTGGCCTGCAGGAGGTCCTGGGCGGTCTCGATGAGGATCGCGTCGACTCCGCCCTCGAGCAGCCCGGCGACCTGCTCGGCGTACGCGTCGCGCAGGTCGGCGAAGGGCGCGTGACCCAGGGTCGGCAGCTTCGTGCCCGGGCCGACCGACCCGAGCACCCAGCGCGGGCGATCCGGCGTCGAGTAGCCATCAGCGACCTCGCGGGCGATCCGGGCGCCAGCCGAGGCCAGCTCACGGATCCGCTCGGGGATGTCGTACTCCCCGAGGTTGGCCAGGTTCGCCCCGAACGTGTTCGTCTCGACGCAGTCCACCCCGGCATCGAAGTACGCGGCGTGCACCGCGGCCACGATGTCGGGCCGGGTCACGTTGAGGATCTCGTTGCAGCCCTCGTAGCCCTGGAAGTCATCGAGAGAGGGGTCCTGGGCCTGGAGCATCGTGCCCATGGCGCCGTCCGCGACGATCACGCGCTCGGTCAGGGCAGTCAGGAAGGAGGTCGTGGGCATAGTGCCCCAAGAGTACGGGCGCCGGCGCCCAGGCGAGGCATCCGCTTCCTGCCGCGGAATCGATCCGCTGGGGTGCCCGGGCGCCCGTGGTACCGTGAACCTGTCGATCCGGCTCACCTGGAACGGTGCGCGGCACCGCCCTCGGGCGCGGGCCCCGGGGATGTCCACAGGCCCTGACCCTGGATCGGCAGCGCCTCCGCTGCACAGCCCAACCCCCGCGGAAGGCCCTTCGATGGCCATCAGTTTCAGCATGCTCAGCACCTATCCCCCGACCCAGTGTGGCCTGGCCACGTTCTCCCAGGCCCTCGTCACGCACCTCGACGGCTCCGGGGCGGACGTCGGCATCGTCCGGATCGTCGACAGCCCCCAGCCGGCCGAGCCCCGGGTGATGCATCAGCTCGTGACCGGCGAGCGCGGGGCCGCGCGGCGGGCGGCGCACGCGCTGAACCTGCACGACGTCGCGATCATCCAGCACGAGTACGGCATCTTCGGCGGCCGGGACGGCGCTGACGTGCTCGACGTCCTTGACGAGGTGCGCGTCCCGGTGATCTCAGTCCTGCACACGGTGCTGACCACCCCGACCCCCAACCAGCGGCGCGTGCTGGCCGGTGTCGTCGCCGCCTCGTCCGTCGTCGTGACGATGACCCAGACCGCCCGTCAGCGACTGCTCGACGGCTGGGACGTGGATCCGGGCCTGGTGATGGTGATCGCCCATGGCGCCGAGGACAACCGCGCCCCAGAACTGGGCCATGACGACGTCACCCGCTGGGAGGCCGAGGGCGGCTCCCGCGACTGCACCGCCTCCGCCGACTCGGCGACGAGGCGGCCCACGATCCTGACCTGGGGCCTGCTCGGGCCGGGGAAGGGCATCGAGTGGGCGATCCAGGCCATGGCGGGCCTCGCGGACCTCGATCCCAGACCCCTGTACGAGGTCGTCGGGGAGACCCACCCCCGCGTGGTCGAGTGGGCCGGTGAGGCCTACCGCGACGGGCTCGAGGCCCAGGTCGCCGACCTCAGGCTCGGCGATCACGTGGCCTTCGACGGGCGCTACCTCGACGGGCCGACGCTGCGCCGCATCGTGCGCGCGGCCGACATCATCCTCCTGCCCTACGACTCCCGGGACCAGGTCACCTCAGGCGTGCTGACCGAGGCGGTCGTCGCTGGGAAGCCCGTCGTCTCAACGAGCTTCCCGCATGCCGTCGAGCTGCTGTCCTCCGGAGCCGGCCTCCTGGTCCCCCAGGGGGATGCCGATGCCATCAGCGAGGCCCTTCGCACGCTGCTCACCGACCCCACCCTGAGCGCCCAGATGGCTTCGACATCCCGGTCGCTGGCCCCGAGCCTGCTGTGGCCTGCGGTCGCCGAGCAGTACATCGCGGTCGGCGAGGACCTCGTGGCCGAGGGAGCTCGGTCCGTCGCATGATCAGTCCGAGCCTGCCCGCGACGCGCTTCGACCATCTGGAGCGGATGACCACCCCGGACGGCCTGTTCGAGCACGCGCTGCTCACCGAACCCCGACGGGACCACGGGTACTGCCTGGACGACGTGTCCCGCGGGCTCGTCGTGGCCGTCCGCGAACCGAGGCCGAGCACGCGGGTGACCGGCATGGTGGCGTCCTACCTGCAGTTCACGAAGGAGGCCCAGGACGAGAGCGGCGCCTTCCACAACCGCAGGAACGTCGCCCGCGTGTGGACCGATTCGCCCACGGTCGACGACCACTGGGGTCGCGCGCTGTGGGCGGTGGGTACCGCCTCGGCGCTGGCTGACGGGTCCGTTCGGGCGGACGCACTGGCAGTGGCCTGGCGAGGGATGCAGGCACGATCGCCGTGGCCGCGCGCGATGGCCTACGCAGCACTTGGCGCCGCCGAGGTCCTGCGCACCCTCCCCGGAGACCGTGCCGCTCGAGAACTGCTGGTGGACGTGCGGACCCTGCTGAGCCGTCCGCGGATCGCCCACGGGTGGCCCTGGCCGGAGCCACGGCTCACGTATGCCAATGCCGTCCTGCCCGAGGCCCTCATCGCGATCGGGCGCGCACTGAATGACGACGCCCTCCTCGCCCACGGCGTTGACCTGCTGCAGTGGTTGCTGGACCTCCAGATCCGCGACGGGCACATCTCCGTGACCCCCGCCACCGGCCTGGCACCCGGCGAAGCGCTGCCGGGCTTCGACCAGCAGCCGATCGAGGTCAGTGCCCTTGCCGAGGCATGCTGGCGCGCCCACGAGGCAACCGGCGATCCCGCCTGGGGGGACGCCGTGCAGCTGTGCGCCGAGTGGTTCCTCGGCGCGAACGACGTCGGACTCCCGCTGTACGACCAGGTGACCGGAGGGTGCGCCGATGGGCTGCACTCAACCCGGATCAACCTGAACCAGGGGGCCGAGTCCACGCTCGCGGCACTGTCCACCCTGCAGCTCGCTCGACGCCCCGCCCTCGTGGCCCTGCGGTGATTGAGGGGCTGGTCACCCGGACCGAGGTCATGCTGCGACCCGATCCCACCCGGGTGGTGACCAAGTTGTTCCTCCCCGGACAGGAGGTCCTGATCCAGGGCTTCTCCCGAGCCACCGCGGTCCTCGATCGCGTGTTGGCTCTGACCGACGAGCAGGTCGATGGGGCGCTGGAGCAGGCGTTGGCGGAATTCGGCGGCAGGCACCGGGACCTCGCCGGGACCTTCGGTGAGCGGTTCCGACTCATCGCCCACCGATTGGCCGACCCGGCATCGATGTCGGCTCAGCGGCGCCTGCTGATCGGTGCCTACTTCAGCCAGGAGTACGCGGTCGAGTCGGCAGCCCTCTTCAACCCCTCGATGGTCGCCCACCCGGACCAGGGGGCGCTGCCGGACGGCGCGACCCGATTCCTGATGAGCGTGCGGGCGGTCGGCGAGGGACACATCTCCAGCATCGAGTTCCGCACCGGGACCATCGACGGGGCCAACCGGCTGTCCTTCGACGACCCCGGCCGTCCTCTGGTGCAGGCGGTGCCCACAACCACGGTCCTGTCGAAGGTGCGCTTCATCCACCAGCTGAGCGAGAGCGGCGGAGACCCCAGCGACGCAGCCCACTTCGTGCTCGACGAGCTGCCCGAGACCTTCGACCGGCGCGCGCTTGAGGAGGCGATATCGAAGCTGCGGGGCCAGCGCCTCACCCGTGGGCCGGCGCGCAGGGCCATCGACGCTCTGGAGTCGATCGCCGATTCGCAGTACTCCGTGGAGTTCCCGTCGGACTCGCTGCTCTCCGAGCGCGTGCTCATGCCGGGCGGGCCCGCCGAGAGCCACGGCCTTGAGGACCTGCGACTGGTCCGCTTCACCGAGGAGGACGGCTCCACGACCTACCGCGGCACGTACACGGCCTTCGACGGGCGGACCGTCACGCCCGCGCTCCTGGCCACAACCGACTTCGTGACCCTCCACAGCCAGCAGGCCATCGGCCCGGCGGCCCAGAACAAGGGGATGGCCCTGTTCCCACGGGCCGTCGGCGGTCGTTACCTCGCATTGTCGCGATGGGATCGCGAGACCTCCAGCCTGGCGGAGTCCGCCGACCTGTGGCGATGGGGTACCGGGCCCACACTTCAGCTGCCCACGAACCCCTGGGAGATCGTGCAGGTGGGCAACTGCGGCTCGCCTTTGGAGACCAGCGAGGGCTGGCTGGTGCTCACCCACGGAGTTGGACCGGTGCGCCAGTACGGGATCGGAGCAATGCTGCTGGACCTCGAGGACCCCTCGGTGGTCCTCGGCAGCCTCTCTGAGCCGCTCCTCACCCCGACCGCCGACGAGCGAGAGGGCTACGTGCCGAACGTCGTCTACTCCTGCGGGTCGATGATCCACGGCGACACTGTCGTTCTGCCCTACGGATGCAGCGACTCGTCGATCAGGGTCGCACTGGTGGACCTCGATGGGCTGCTGGACGAGTTGCGCCGTCAGGGATAGTCGGCGGACCGGCGTGTGCTGAGCCTCCAAGGCGGGCGCCGGAGTCCGCGCGGCACTGTAGCCAGTCGCGCTGCAGGGGCGTACTGTCGACAGCGCGGAGCCATTCAGGCTTCCGACCACGGGAGTCCCGATGGCAGACAAGTCCCCCCGCCAGCACATGGCGAAGAAGTCCGGCAAGTCCCTGAAGGAGAAGCGCGCCGACAAGCACGCCAAGACCGAACAGCGAAACCAGGTGGCGACCACGCTGCCCGACAAGAAGCACTGACGAGTCCAGCAACTGCCCATTGGCGCTGAGCCTCGGCTCCCGCCGGGTACTGGGCTGTCGGCCGTGCTTGGGTGACGGGTTGTGGATGTGGCGGGCGGCCGTGCCCGGGTCCGGGGTTGTGGACGAACCGGACAAGCCACCCCTTCGTGGGACGTATCCTTCTCTGCGGGAATCTCACACTCCGCAGCCCGAGGACCAGCCATGTTCCACCACTCCGCCCGAGCCCTGGCCGGGATCGCCGTCGCCGGCCTGCTGCTCGCCGGCTGCACCAGTGACCCGGACGCGGCCAGCGGGACCTCCGCGAGCGGGAGCCCCAGCACCTCGGCAACCACGCAGGCCAGCGCGAGCGCGTCACCCAGTTCGACCCTGACGGCGCAGGAGCAGCGGGCGTTCGAGGAGGCTGCCGAGGCCGTACGGAAGTACGGCAGACGTTCTACGACATCCTGTCCGGCCCGGAGCCCAACTTGAACGACATGAACGATGTAGCGGCCGGCGACCCCAGTTGGCTCATGATCTTGCGCAACCTTCAGAGGATCCTCACCGAGGGCGATGGCGCAATCGAGTCCAGCAGGCCCGACAGTCATCGTTGGCCTGCCGAGTCGGTCAAGGTGACCCTCGGATGCGAACACACCCAGCCGTCGTCCTTGAGGCCTGCGTCGACCAGACCGCAGCGACACGGAACCCAAGGCGGGAAGGCGTGGACTGGGCGTCGCGAGAAGAGGCCAGTTACACGCGTGGTGAAGACCACCTACCTCCCAGCGCCTGGCTGGGCCGTCGCCAAGAGTCTTCCCCCCGCAGGCGCCGACCAACCGCAGCCATGCTGACCGAAGCCGCCTTGTCGGCTTACCGGTAGCCGGGTCCTCATCGCCCTCGTTCTACAGCGTCGCCTGGCTCAGGCCGAGGCCGCGGTGGAATGCGAGTGACACCGCTCGGGGCTGGCCGGGTTTGCGACTGTGGCGCGCCGACATAACTGCTGGGAGCACCTCGACACCCGGGAACCCGTCCAGTGGGGGTTCCGGGGCCGCGCAGGTTGGCTCCAAGTCTCCGAGCAAGCGGGTCTGCACGTACAAGGGCGACGAGATCACCTGCACCTCCGCCCTTGGTGTGTGGTCCGAGGAGCGGCAGTGCTTCGTCCAGAGGGTCTCCCCACAACCGGCGGTTGACCACGCCATCTGGGAGGGCCGCGACGAGGGGACGATCTACCATTGCGTCCAGCCCGGTTCGGCATTCAGTGCTGGCGTCGGCAACGGCTTCTGGTTCTGGGCGCCCAGCGCCGGCTCTGCGGGGGCCCCCGTCCTGGTGGATCCCGTGACCCTTGCAGAGAAGGCTATCGAGCGGATGGAGCTGGACCCTCCCACGATCGGGATGACTCCCCTCACCGCCGGAGCCCCGCTGCTCGTCGGGATGGACGCGTGGCTCTGGATCGACAACGCCGGGGCGCACGGGTTCGGGCCGATCACCCGCACGGCCACGGCAGGTCCGGTCTCCGTGACGGCAACAGCCGAGGTGACCAAGGTCGTGTGGGACCTCGGTGATGGGACCCGCCTGACCTGCCGCAACGCCGGAACCCCCTGGTCGCCGAAGAATGGGACGGGCCCCTCCCCCACCTGTGGCCACCGGTACCTCGCCCCGTCCACGGCTGAGCCCACTGGCTCGTTCACGGTGCGCGCCACTGCCCACTGGCGGGTCGAGTGGACCGGCGCCGGGCAGTCCGGGAACATCACGTTCACGATGGACGGCACGCGGCAGCAACCCGTCACCGAGGTCCAGGTCCTCCAGACGGGCTAGTGCCCAAGCACGGGGAACTCCCGGCCCTCACAGCCGCCAGCGTGTTCGCGGGGTTCGGGTGATCACCCAGGGGGCTGCGTTGTTGGCCGGCCACGGCGTACCTGGAGGGGCGCCGGGCTCGGGTTGAGGTACCGGATCGTCGTCCGAGGCGGCCACGATGGTCCACATCCCGAGGTCGACCTGGCGGTGATGGGCCCAGCAGAGAAGGGCGAGCGAGGGCAGGTCGGTGCTCCCGCCTGCCGCCCAGTCCTCGACATGGTGGCTCTGGCACGCCTCCGCTGGGATCCCACATCCGGGGATGATGCAGCCCTTGTCCCGGGCAGCGAGCGCCCGCCGCTGGGCGGGTGTCGCGGTGCGGGCAGTGCGCCCGACAGCCAGGGGAAGCCGGGTCCCGAGGAGGGTCGCGGCCAGGGCCGCCACCCGTACCTCGGCCGACGGGAGGATGGACGGCCCTGTCCCCTCACGCACGGGGTCGCCGGCGCCTCCGACTCGGGCGGGTCCGCCCGCGTCACCATGCCCGGTGGCAGCGAGGAACTCAGCGACGGTGTCCGGGCAATGGCCCGCATCCATCACGATAGGGGTGACCATCGCGTCGCACGAGGTGAAGCGCTGCTCCGCGGGCGTCAGGGTGTGACCGCGGGAGGTGGACCACACCTGGTCCCCCACTGCGGTCGAGTCCAGGGTGACCGACACCGCCACCGGCAGCCCTCCGCGCGTCGGGATCGACCCGGTCGCGTGCGCGGCATTGACCAGGGCCACCAACCCGTCCGCACGCCGCGCAGATGCGGGGACGTGGTCCGCCTCCGAGCGCAGCCGCTCCGCGAAGGCCCCCACGGCGGCAATCACGGCCTCACCCTCCACCCGGGGCAGGACGCCCGAGAGGATCACCGAATCGGAGGTGAGCGCGAACGACAACGACCGCGACTCGTAGGCGGCCGACTCGTCGGGCTCAGGGTCGTCCGGAGGAGTGAGCATGCGGATCACCCGGGCCAGGAACGCAGCCACCGCCTGCGGCGACAGCGTGCCCCACAACGGGGCCAGCTCAGCGATCACTGCGGCCATCTGCGCCTCGGTCAGGTGGTCGGCCCGGCGGGCAAGCGCGTCGACGTGCTCGCTGGCTATCACCCCTGAACGCCACACCGCTGCAAGTGCTGGGTGCACGTCGACGAAGGCCCCTGCTCGGGCCAATCGACGCGCCCACGCCGAGGACCACCCCCGCGCCAGTAACATCGCGCCCTCACCGGCGAGCGGCAGGCTCCCCGACCGCGCGGCGGCCACCATCCGGCGCGCGAGCTCGAACTCCGCGATCGCAACCGACGAGCACAGCACCTCCACGTCTGCAGCCGGCCTCTCGCCGGCCATCAGGCCCATCGCGGGAAGCTCGTCACCGGACTGAATGGACAGGGCGTGCCACACGTCCGCCACACTGGCGGACGCCACCGGCGCGGCCGCCCGAGCCCGGTCGTCAACCAGCGACGGCCGACCCCCCAACCCCCGTACCCCCATCGCTCCTCCTGAAATTCGCTCGAACATCTGTTCGACCTCTGGTCCAACTCTATCGAACAGGTCCGACAGAACAACCCCCGCGAGTCGCACCTGTGGACAGCCCGCCGGCCCCGACCGGAGCCGCTGCGCCGTCTCCGAAGCCGGCGAGCACAGCAACGTCAGCTCAGGCGCCCAGCACGTTGCGGCCGCGAGAGCCCTTCGTTCCCCAGCCCCGGAGGGGCCGAGTCCCCACCATCCGAACGGCTCAGCCCGGAGGGTCCTTCAGTCGAGCGCGACGCTGTCGCGTCCAAGGAGCCAGGCGATCCACGGGGCGATCGAGATGAGCCCCGCCGCCACGTAGAGGATCACGAGCCTCCGGCGATGCGGTGGGTGGGTGGTCCAGCGAAGTCCCAACGCGCCGGGGAGCAGGCCGATCCAGGCAACCGCCGGGAAGATCAGGAGCACGACTATCGGCAGCCCGTACAGCAGGATGCCCTTCGCCCTCCCCAGCGACGGGACGACCGACTCCTCGTGGTCCTCGGGCCAGACGTAGCTGGCGGGGTCCTCAGCCACGGGGAGACCCCCGGCGCCGTACTCGCGGTCGACTCACGTGGACCATCCCACCACGACCGCGTCCGAGAGACGCCCACGACCCACGAGCGCGTGCGGGATGCACCACGACACATCGGCGCGGCCGGGATGGCGTCCACGACCCCTGGGCCGGGCCGAGTCCGGCGATGGGGAGGACCCGGCCCCACCGACGTCCTCATGCCATAGTGGCCCGGCCACCGACCCGGTGGCCGTGGACCGATCCGGAGGACGACGCAGTGCCGCGCAGACACCCTGCCTCCATGACCGCGCTCGCCTCCACGACCGCGCTTGCCTCCATGACCGCGCTCGCCATCACCGTGCTGGTCGGCGTGGCCGCCTGCAGCCCGGCAGACCCGTCCGCCGCGCCGTCCGCCGCACCGGAAGGGTCGCCGAACGCCACCGCCCCCGCCGACTCCCCCACAAGCCCAGCCGTAGGCGCCGCCACCCCCGCCACCTCCCCAGCTCGCTCCGACCTGGAGATCGAACTGGACTGCTTCCTCGTCGACAATGCCACCTACTCCGCCGGACGGGGCTCGTCACAGCGGGAGGCGGTGGCCGACCTCACGCGCTGGTACCCGCCGATCAGCAGCATCGAACCATGGCCAGATCCAGCCGTGCTGCCCGGGGACACGGCCTCCACGAAGCCGGGCGAGGGCGACGAGGCCACCGCGGAGTCCGGATCTCGAGCCCGGACCGATCCCTCGACCTGGCTGCTCCACACGGCCACCGGACGCGGGTACGGCACCGCGACGGTGAGCCGACCGGACCCGGATGCCCCCGACTGGGTGGCGTCGGTGAACCAGCTCTGCGTCCAGGCCGAGCCTCCGGGTCCGGCCAGCTACACGGACCTCACGTCGCAGGGGGCCGCGTCGGCAGAGTCCCTCAACGACCCTGCCAACGCAGCCTTCCGGGCCGCGATGTCCGGCGCGATCGTGGGCCTTGCCGAGGGGGACGCGGCTGATGCCCTGCGGGCCGCGGGCTGGCGGGTGCGGGTCGGCGAGCGGGACGGGATCACCCAGGACAACGTCGGATCGTCGGCGTCGTGGATCAACCTGGTCCTGTCCGGGGGCACCGTCACCGGCTTCACCATCGGATAGGGCCGACGGGCAGCCCGGAACCGGCCGTCAGCGCCCGCGCGCCGCCCGGTACCGGGCGATCAGGGCGTTCGTCGAGGAGTCCAGCGAGGGCTCCGCCTCGCCAGTGAGCATCGGGGCGATCGAGTCGGCGACCACCTTGCCGAGCTGCACGCCCCACTGGTCGTAGGGGTTCAGGTCCCAGATCATCCCCTGGACGAACGTGGAGTGCTCGTACAGCGAGATCAGCGCACCGAGGGTGAAGGGGGTCAGCGACTCCGCGACCAGCATGCTGTTGGGGCGGTTGCCGGGCATGACCTTGTGCTCCACCAGGTGCGCCGGCGTCCCGTCAGCGGCAACCTCGGCCGAGGACCGGCCGAACGCCAGCACCCCGGACTGCGCCAGGCAGTTCGCGACGAGCAGGTCGTGGTGGTTGCCCACCTCGTTGACCGGCCGGGCGAAGAAGATGAAGTCCGCAGCGATGATCGTCGTGCCCTGGTGCAGCATCTGGTAGAAGGAGTGCTGGCCGTTGGTCCCCGGCTCACCCCAGAACGATGCGCTGGTGTCGTAGTCCACAGGATCACCGGCCGCCGTCACGCGCTTGCCGTTGCTCTCCATGATCATCTGCTGCAGGTAGGCGGGGAACCGCAGGAGGTACTGGTCGTAGGGCAGCACGACGTGGTCAGCGGTGCCGAGGAAGTTGCGGTTCCACACGCAGAGCAGGCCGTGGAGCACCGGCAGGTTCTCCCGCATCGGCGCGGTCCGGAAGTGCATGTCCATCGCGTGCAGCCCGGCCAGCAGCTCGCCGAAGCCGTCCGGACCGATCGCGATCATCGTCGACAGGCCGATCGCCGAGCTCATCGAGTAGCGCCCGCCGACCCAGTCCCAGAACCCGAACATGTTCTGCGTGTCGATGCCGAACGCAGCCACCTTCTCGGCGTTCGTCGAGATGGCGACGAAGTGCCGGGCCACAGCAGCGACGTCCCCGAGGCCGGCCACCAACCAGTCACGCGCAGTCCGCGCGTTGGTCATGGTCTCCTGCGTCGTGAACGTCTTGGACGCCACGAGGAACAGTGTCTCGGCCGGGTCGAGGTCGCGTGTCTGCTCGACGAAGTCCGAGCCGTCCACGTTCGACACGAAGCGCATCACGAGGTCGCGATCCGAGACATGGCGCAACGCCTGGTAGGCCATCACCGGACCGAGGTCCGAACCGCCGATGCCGATGTTGACCACGTTGCGGATCGGCTGGCCGGTGAAGCCCAGCCACTGACCGGACCGCACCTGGTCGGCGAACGCCCCCATCTTGGCCAGCACCGCCTGCACGTCGGCAACGACGTCCTGGCCGTCGACCACCAGCGTCGCCGTCGCGGGCAGCCGCAGCGCGGTGTGCAGCACCGCCCGGTCCTCGGTGTTGTTGATGTGCACGCCCGTGAACATGGCCTCGCGCCGGCCCGCCAGGTCGCGCTCCTCGGCAAGGGCGATCAACAGGTCGACGGTCTCGCCGGTGATCCGCTGCTTCGCGAAGTCCATGTGCCACCCCGCGCCGTTCGCGGAGAACACCGACGCCCGATCGACCCCCGCGGAGGTGTCGAACAGCTCCCGGACGGTCGTGGCCGACATCGTCTCGGCGTGCGCGGACAGGGCCTGCCATGCGGCGGCAGAGGTGAGCGGCGACTGGGTCATGGGGTGCCTCCTTCGACCGCCCCAGACTAGGAGAGGTCGACCCCCAGAAGCGTGTCGAGCAGCACGCGCACGGCCGCGGGGGCATCGGCGTCGACACCGACTCCCCCGACGGCGTCCGAGGCCCACTGGTCGAGGAGCCGCAACGCTCCGGGTGTGTCGAGGTCGTCGGCGAGCCGCTCGCGCACCGCGGACAGCAGCGCGTCGGACGCCGGGCCGCTGGCCGCCCGCACGCCTGCCCGCAGGGCCAACTCACGGCGCTCCGCGCGCTCCAGGTCGGCTGGCGTCCACTCCCAGTCACTGCGGTAGTGGTGGGCGAGCAGGGCCAGGCGCACGGAGGCTGACGGGACACCCGCACGTCGGAGGCGGGACACGAAGACCAGGTTGCCCCGGGACTTGCTCATCTTGTGGCCCTCGTAGCCGACCATCCCGGCGTGCACGAAATGCTTGGCGAACGGCGTCTCCCCCGTGGCGATCCCGGCCTGGGCAGAGCACATCTCGTGGTGCGGGAACGCGAGATCGGAGCCGCCGCCCTGAACGTCGAAGCCCATCCCGAGGTGGTCCAGGGCGATCGCCGTGCACTCGATGTGCCATCCGGGACGCCCATGCCCGAGCGCCGTGTCCCAGGCCGGCTCATCCGGGCGCGCCGCCTGCCACAACATGCAGTCCAGCGGGGTGCGCTTGCCCGGCCGATCGGGGTCTCCCCCACGCTCGGCGAAGATCGCGCGCATCGCGGCCTCGTCGAGCCCGGAGACCTCGCCGAAGCCAGCAGCCGCCGAGGTCATGAAGTACAGGTCGCCGTCCACGTCGTACACCGCACCGGCGTCGCGCAGCCGCCCGATCCACTGCACCACCGACGGGATCGACTCGACCGCCCCGATGTAGTCCCGCGGCGGAAGCACGTTGAGCGCCTCCATGTCCTCGGCGAACAGCGCAGTCTCGGCGCGTGCCAGCTCGCGCCAGTCCTGGCCGGTGGCCACCGCGCGCTCGAGGAGCGGATCATCGATGTCGGTCACGTTCTGGACGTAGTGGACCTCGTGGCCGAGATCACGCCAGTAGCGGTTGACCAGGTCGAAGGCGATGTAGGTCGCGGCATGCCCCATGTGGGTCGCGTCGTACGGCGTGATCCCGCAGACGTACATCCTCGCCACCGCGCCCGGTGCGGTCGGCCGGACCTGCCCACTGCGGGTGTCGAAGAGGCTCAGGGCAGGACCCTGACCCGGCAGCTCGAGGGGCTCGCGCCCGGGCCAGGACTCCACGGGTCCACACCCTAGGCCCTAACCGGCACGAACGCCGACGCACAGGCCGGGCCGACGTAGGCTGGGACCATGCTCGGGATCCTCAGGCAGCGGCGGTGGCTGGGCTTCACCGCCTTCGTCGTGGGGATGCTCGTGCTGTGCGTGATCCTGGCCCGCTGGCAGTGGAACCGCTACCAGGTACGGCTGGCTGAGAACGATCGCCTCGATGCCGCCCTGTCCGCACCCGCCGTGCCCGTCGATGAGCTCCTCGACGCCGCCCCCGCCGGGACGGACTCCCCCACTCTGGCGCCGGAGCTCGAATGGCGCACGATCACCGCCACGGGGACCTTCGACGCGGCCGCCGAGACTGCAGTCCGCCGACGTCCGCTCGACGGGCGCAACGGATTCTGGATCGTCACGCCGCTGGTGACCGAGTCCGGCGTCCTGCTGGTGAACCGGGGATGGACGCCCGCAGGAGGCGACGCCACCACCGCGCCGGACGTCCCCGCACCCCCCTCCGGCCAGGTCACGGTCACCGGACGCCTGCGTCCGGCGGAGGCGACCGAGCCCACGGATGTGCCACCGCCGGGCCAGGCCTGGGCCGCCGATCCCGAGGTGCTCGTCACACCCCCCGACACCCCCCGCTACAACGCGTACGCCGAGCTCACGTCGAGCGCCCCGGCCGCTGACGCCGAGCTCACCGACCTGCCGGTACCCGGCCACCGGGGGCTGAACAACCTCGTGTACTCGGTCCAGTGGGTGATCTTCGGCCTCGTCGGCATCGTGGGCTGGTGGCGCCTCATCCAGGTCGAGGGCCGTCGCGACGAGGAGTCCCACGAGGCGGGCGCGCAGGAGGCCGCGCAGGAACCCGCCACCTGAACCGTGCAGCATCGTCGCGCCATGTGAGTCGCGCCATGTGAACGGCGCAATGTGAGTCGCGCCATGAGAGTCAGGTCATGCCGATGTGGTCCAGTGGTTTCGCGCGCGAACCGGTGGGGCAGGGTGATCCCATGCTGTTCAAGCGCGTCGGCGACTCCCGGCCATATCCGGAGCACGCACTGACCTCCCGGGACTGGGCCAACATCCGACCGACGCGCGTGCGCCTGTCGACGCTGACCACCACCAAGCGGACCCTCGACCTCGAGATCGTCCTGGCTGATGACTCGACCTTCTACGGCGACCTGTTCGCCCACGTGGTCCAGTACCGGGGCGAGCTCTACCTCGAGGACGGGCTGCACCGGGCCCTGCGGGCCGCCCTGGGCAGCGGCGGCGATGCCCTGCTGCACGCGCGGATCCACGTGATCGACCCGGAGTGACCCGGAGCTCGACTCAGCTCGTCGATTCGCCGTTCCATCGGTCCACATGGTCCAGGACCTCACCCAGGCGATGCACGACGGCGTCGGGCTCGCCTTCGACCGGCCCGCGCTGGTAGTGCGGGATGTCGCTGTGCGGGACCAGGATCGCGCGCATCCCCACCTGCTGGGCGCCGTGCACGTCGTCCCAGGCACGGTCGCCGACGAACACCGCGCGAGCCGGGTCGTCGACCCCGACCGCACGCAGCGCCGCCACGAAGGCGTCCTCGTGGGGCTTGCCGACCGGCAGCTCCGAGGAGTAGACGGCCCCGTCGATGAGCTCCAGCAGCCCGTCGCGGGCGAAGACCGCCTCGTGGTGGGAGCGCGGCCATAACGTGTTCGACAGCACCCCGATGCGGATCCCGCGCTCGCGCAGGGCCAGCATCAGCGGCACGGCGTCCGGGTCGGCGTCGGTGTGCGGGTCCCAGAAGCGCAGGTAGGCGGCCAGGGCCTCCCGATGGCGCTCGCTGTCCATGTCGATCCCGCAGTCGAGCAGCATCTGGTCCAGGTGCCCGGCGCCCGTGCTGCCCGCGCTGCGGTGCTGGTCCTGCCAGCGCTGCATCTCCGCGGCGTAGAGGCGCGCTGCGAGGCTCGCGGCATGCCGGGCGTCGTACACGCTGGCATAGGCGTACCACCCAGCGGTGAGGTCCACCTCATGCCAGGGCGTCAGGGTGCCGCCCCAGTCGAAGATGACGGCCTCGATCCGAGTGCCGGGCGTGCCGACGTCGCCCGAGCCGACGCCGGAGTCGACCACGGGGTCCGTCACGGCAGCTCCAGGATGCGCTCGGTGATCGTGGCCACCGCATCGTCGATGCCCACGTCGACACGCTCGCCGCTTGCGCGGTCCTTGACCTCGATGGCGCCCTCGGTCAGCTTCTTGCCCACCACGACGATCAGCGGCACGCCGATCAGCTCGGAGTCGTTGAACTTCACCCCGGGCGAGACGCCCTTGCGGTCGTCGAGCAGCACACGGAAACCGCCCTGCTCGAGTTCGGCGGCGATCCGCTCGGCGGCCCCGAAGACGGCCTCGTCCTTGCCCGTGGCCACGATGTGCACGTCAGCGGGCGACACCTCGCGAGGCCAGATCAGCCCGCGGTCGTCGTGGTGCTGCTCGGCGATCGCGGCGACGGCCCGCGAGACCCCGATCCCGTAGGACCCCATGGTCACCACGACCTGCTTGCCGTTCTCGTCGAGCACCTTCAGGTCCAGCGCCTCGGCGTACTTGCGGCCGAGCTGGAAGATGTGGCCGATCTCGATACCGCGGGCCTGGGTGAGCAGGCCCACTCGCCCGGCGGCCGCGCAGTCCGGGCACGGATCTCCCTCACGGACCTCCGCGACGTCGATCGTCCCGTCGCCAGTGAAGTCCCGACCCGCCACGAGGTCGAACACGTGCCGCCCTGGCTGGTCGGCTCCGGTGATCCAGCGGGTGCCGGCGACCACCCGCGGGTCGAGCAGGTACCGGATCCCGGACACGGACTCCTCGCCCAGGACGCCGGGGCCGATGTAGCCCTTGACCAGCGCGGGGCTGGCCGCGAAGTCAGCCTCCTCGAACGCCACCGGCTCACCGGGCAGCAGCAGCGCCTCGAGGCGCTTCATGTCGACCTCGCGGTCACCGGGCAGCCCGATGACCAGCGGATGCGACGTGCCGTCGGGCATCGCGACCTTGACGACCACGTTCTTCAGCGTGTCCCCGGCTTCCCAGGGACGGTCGCCGCGCGCCAGCTCGGGCCGGGCGTTGGCCAGGTCCACCAGCGTCTCGATGGTCGGTGTGTCCGGGGTGTCCTCGACGTGAGCGGCGGGCAGCCCGTCGAGGGGCACCTCCGCGGGCGGCACGCTGGCCACCGCCTCGACGTTGGCCGCGTAGTCGCAGGTCGTGCACTGGACGTAGGTGTCCTCACCCACGGGGCACACGGCCAGGAACTCCTCGGAGGCCGAGCCGCCCATCGCACCGGACATCGCCGAGACGATCGTGTACTGCATCGACAGGCGATCGAACGTCGAGATGTAGGCCTCGCGGTGCCGGGCGTAGGAGGCGACCAGGCCCTCGTCGGAGGTGTCGAACGAGTACGAGTCCTTCATCACGAACTCGCGGCCGCGCAGGATCCCCGCACGCGGCCGGGCCTCGTCGCGGTACTTCGTCTGGATCTGGTACAGGCTCAGCGGGAGGTCCTTGTACGAGGAGTACAGGTCCTTGACCGTGAGGGTGAACATCTCCTCATGGGTGGGGCCGAGCAGGTAGTCCGAGCCGCGCCGGTCCTGCAGCCGGAAGAGGTTGGGCCCGTACTCGGTCCAGCGATTCGTGCGCTCGTAGGGCTCGCGGGGCAGGAGCGCGGGGAAGTGCACCTCCTGGAAGCCCGCGGCGTCCATCTCCTCGCGCACGATGCGCTCGACGTTGCGCAGCACCCGGTACCCCAACGGCAACCAGGAGAACACACCCGGGGCGACGCGGCGCACGTACCCGGCGCGCACCAGCAGGCGGTGCGACGGGACCTCGGCGTCCGCCGGGTCCTCGCGGAGGGTGCGCAGGAACAGCGTGGACATGCGGGTCAGCACGAGGGGTCTCCTCCAGGTCCGGGCAGCGACGACGACCTCGCACGGATGGACCGCGCGGGTCGGAGATTCGCGGCAAGGATATCCCGGCGTGGCAGGATGGCGGCCGTGCCCGGCGAGCTGAAGGTGCTGACATCGCGCCACCTCCCGGAACTGCTCGCGCTCGTCGACCGCGACCCGATCGCACACTGCTTCGTGGCCTCCCGCCTCGCCGACCCCATGGACCCATGGGCCCTCGGTGGGCTCGTCTGGGGCTGGTTCGAATCCGGCCAGTTGCGCTCGGCGATGTACACGGGCGCCAACCTGATCCCCATCGAGACCACACCCCTGGCTCGCGCCTCCTTCGCCGACAATGCCCGGCGGTTGGGCCGCCGCTGCTCGTCGCTTGTGGGACCGGCCGACGAGGTGCTCGACATGTGGCGGCTGCTCGCGCCCGCCTGGGGGCCCGCGCGAGAGGTGCGCTCCACGCAGTACCTGATGGCCACGGCCGCGCCCGCCACGCGGCCGGCGCACCCGGGCCTTCGCGCCCTGCGCATCGACGAGCTCGACCTGCTGATGCCCGCAGCGGTCGCCATGTTCACCGAGGAAGTGGGCATGTCGCCGGTCGCCCACGGCGGTGGGCCGGCCTACCGCGCCCGGCTGGCTGAGATCGTGCGGACCGGGCGGGCCCTGGGCGTCGTCGAGGAGGGGCGCCTGATCTTCAAGGCCGAGGTCGGCTCGGCCACCGCCCGGGCCTGCCAGATCCAGGGAGTGTGGGTCGACCCCGCACTACGTGGGCGCGGACTCGGCATCGCCGGCATGGCCGCCGTGGTCGATCATGCCCGGGCCAACATCGCCCCGATCGTCTCGCTGTACGTCAACGACTACAACCACGTGGCCGTCGGCACGTACCTCCGGGTCGGCTTCCAGACGGTCGGCACCTTCGCAACGATCCTGTTCTGAGCCCGGCCCTTCCGAGTACCCGCGACGCTCTCGGGTCAGCCCGACGATCCGCGTTCAGCGCGGACCGCCCCCGATCGCGCGCGTTCCCGGCCACCCTGGCACGGGTCCGCGCATTGCCGGCCATATGTGGCGCGCACTGCGCAAGGGCAGCCGGATGTGGCCGGGAATGCGCGCTGGGTGGGCCTCAGCCGATGGCCAGGACCGCCGCGCCTGCGATCCGGCCCTCGTGGAGGCGGGCCAGGGCCTCGTTGGCGTCGGCGAGGTCGAACACCTGGGTCCGGGTCCGGATCGGGATGGCAGCGGCCAGGGCCAGGAACTCCCGGGCGTCTGCGCGGGTGACGTTCGCGACCGACCGCAGCGAGCGCTCGCCCCACAGCAGGTCGTAGTCGAACTGGGGGATCCTGTCCAGGTGGATCGCGTTGACCGCGACGATCCCCCCTCGGTCCACGCCAGCCAGTGCCTCGACGACCACGTCACCGGACGGCGCGAACGTGATGGCGGCATCGAGTGCGACGGGCGGCGGATCGCCGTACCCGCCGGCCCAGGCGGCACCCAGGTCCAGGGACGCGCGCTGCTCGGCCTCGGATCTCGTGACGACGTACACCTCGCACCCCGCGTGGACCGCGAGCTGGATCACGATCGTCGCTGAGGCCCCGAACCCGTACAGGCCCAGGCGGGTGCCCCGGGCGCAGGCCAGGTCGACTCCAGCGACTCGCAGCGACCGGTAGCCGATCACGCCACCGCACAGCAGAGGGGCGGCCGAAAGGTCGTCGAACCCATCGGGCAGCGGGTGCACGAAGTCCGCACGCGCCGTCATCGCCGTGGCGTAGCCGCCGTCACGGTCCCAACCGGTGAACACCAGGTCGGCGCACAGGTTCTCGCGTCGCGATCTGCAGAACCGACAGGTCCCGCAGCAGCCCCCGGTCCACGCGACTCCGACGCGCTGGCCGATGGGGTGTGCGTGGGGGTCCACACCCCGGCCGACGGCGGCGATCCGCCCCACCACCTGGTGGCCGGGGACGATCGGCTGGCGCCGTGGCGGGAGGTCACCGGTCACGATCTGCAGGTCCGTCCGGCAGACCGCGCACGCGGTGACGTCGAGGAGCACCTCCCCCACCCCGGGCGTTGGATCGGGGCGCGCCACCCGGGTGAGCCACGTCGCCCCGGGCGAGGGATCCGGGGCCATCAACTCCAGGGCGATCATCGTGACCCGCCCGATTCAGGGATAATCCTCACCATGGACTGGATCCGCCGGAACATGACCGCCATCGGCCTCATCGTGGTGTTCGCCATGCTCCTGCCGTTCCTGCTCGTGCTGTTCGGCTTCGTCGCCTTCTGACCCGCAACCCTCAGCGCGGCTACTTCTTGGCGCCGAACCCGCGGCTGCGCATGATCGCCGAGACCTCCTGGTTGAACACCCGCTGGATCGTCTCGGAGTCCAGGGTCCCGGAGACTGTCTCGTACTTGCCCTCGGCCATCCCGATGCAGACGCGGTGCCATGCCGTGCCCACCGCGAAGGTCATCGTGCCCGCGACCCCGCCGGTGATGACACCCCCGGCAAGGGTCCCCACACCGGGCACGAGCTTGAGCAGGCCGGTCGCGGCCGCCCGGCCCGCCTGGGTGGTCACGGTCGTGGCAGCCAGGCTGGCCACCGTGGCGCGCTGCATCGGGATGTCGTAGATGTTGGCGATCTTGGCCATCATCCCGATCTGGATCGGCACCAGCACGGCTGCGTCGGCGAAGGGGATGGGCGTGAACCCGGCCCCCGTGGCCGCAGCCGTCGCGGCGTTCACCGCCTTCTCGGCAGCCTTAGCCTTTCGCGCGGGGTCAATCTTCTGCGCGGCGGTAAGGGCCTCGGCGGCCTCGTCCGGAGCGCAGCGAAAGGTGGCATCGAGCAGGTCCAGCAGCCCGTGCTGCTCGACCCCGGTGAACGGGTCGGCCAGCGCATTGACCATCACCGCGCGGCCGCCGTGGATCGGCAGGCCCATCCCCTCGATCTGGCTGCCGAGCTCGATCGCGTCAGGGGCGAGGAACAGCTGCCCGTGGGCATCGCGCCGGCCGGGGACCTGGGTCATCACCAGGATCACCGGCAGTCCCACGGCTGCAAGCTCGCGGATGAACGCCGCCTCGGTCTCCTCGAATCGTCGATCGGTGGCTCGCACGCAGTACCACGCGAGGTGGACCTGCTCGGCGAAGGGCATCGCGCGGCTGTTGTCGATGAACCGCTTGAGCTCGTCGATGATCCGGGTGGTGTCCCGTCCGACCTCGAGGCCCTGCGTGTCGTAGATGCCGAGCTTGCCGGTGCGGTGCACGTAGAGGTGGCTGCCCAGCGTCACCGGTCGCCCGATGCCCGTGGCGGCGACCGACTCGCCGAAGATCGCGTTGACCAGGGTTGACTTTCCGACGCCGGTCTTGCCGAACACGGCCAGGTTGAACCGGCCGATCTTGACCTCCGCGTCGGCGAAGGCGGCCTCGAACGCCTCCTGTGACCACTCGGGCACCTGACCGGACTGGTCGGGGCCCGGCGTGGACGGGGCGCTCGGAGGCGCACCGGGAGCCGGCCCCGAGGCTGTCGCCGGGGTCGCGGGAGCCGGGCCCGTCGGTTGCGTGGACACCGGGTCAGCTCACCGACACCGACGGGCTGCCCTCGGTGTCCATCTCCTCAGCCAGGCGCATGGCCTCCTCGATCAGGGTCTCCACGATCAGCGCCTCAGGAACGGTCTTGATGACCTGGCCCTTGACGAAGATCTGGCCCTTGCCGTTGCCGCTGGCCACGCCCAGGTCGGCCTCGCGCGCCTCCCCGGGGCCGTTGACGACGCAGCCCATGACGGCCACGCGCAGCGGTACCTCGAGTCCCTCGAGGCCGGCCGTGACCTGCTCGGCGAGCGTGTAGACGTCCACCTGGGCCCGCCCGCACGAGGGGCAGGACACGATCTCCAGGCCGCGCTGGCGCAGGTTCAGGCTCTCGAGGATCTGCATCCCCACCTTGACCTCCTCCACCGGAGGAGCGGACAACGAGACCCTGATGGTGTCGCCGATGCCCTTGCTCAGCAGCGCCCCGAAGGCCACGGCGGACTTGATGGTCCCCTGGAACATCGGACCGGCCTCGGTGACCCCCAGGTGCAGCGGGTAGTCGCACTGCTCGGAGAGCAGCTCGTAGGCGCGCACCATCACGACCGGGTCATGGTGCTTGACCGAGATCTTGATGTCGCGGAAGCCGTGCTCCTCGAACAGGCTCGCCTCCCACAGTGCGGACTCGACCAGCGCCTCGGGCGTGGCCTTCCCGTGCTTCTTGAGCAGGCGCGGGTCCAGCGAGCCGGCGTTGACACCGATGCGGATCGGGGTGCCGTGGTCGCGCGCGGCGGCGGCGATCTCCTTCACCTTGTCGTCGAACTGCTTGATGTTGCCCGGGTTGACCCGGACCCCAGCACAGCCCGCCTCGATCGCGGCGAACACGTACTTGGGCTGGAAGTGGATGTCGGCGATCACCGGGATCCCGGACTTGCGGGCGATGTCCGGCAGCGCGTCGGCGTCGTCCTGGCTGGGAACGGCGACGCGAACCACCTGGCAGCCCGAGGCGGTCAGCTCGGCGATCTGCTGCAGGGTCGAGTTCACGTCGGCGGTCAGCGTGGTGGCCATCGACTGCACACTGATGGGCGCATCGCCGCCGACCGCAACCGGGTGGGTCGGGTGCTTCAGCAGGATCTGTCGGGTCGTCCGCCGCGGCGCGAGCACGGGCGGCGGAAGCGGGGGCATGCCCAAGTTGATGCTCATGGGGTCAAGTATCCCGCCCCGGGCCGGATGACGCCCGACTCCGGGCGCGGCGGCTGCGCGCGATCATCTGGATGCCCGACCACGCGAGCAGGCCGGCGAACAGGACCAGGGCGATCCGCTCGGGCAGCCACTGGCCCACGGCTGCGCCCACCAGGCCTGCAGGCGCCCCGACCAGGCCGGCGACCAACGCGATCCGGACCTCGACCAGCCCGTTGCGCCAGTTGGTGATCGTCGCAGTGAGGGCCGTGAAGATGACCACGAGGAGGCTGGTCCCGCGGGCGGTGTCGGCGTCGTCGCCGGTCAGGAGGACCAGTCCGGGGACCATGATGATGCCGCCACCCACCCCCAGGAGCCCCGCGAGCGTGCCGGCGGCGACCCCGACGAGCACCAGCAGCCCGCCCTCCCAGACTGCCCCCAACTCGGACAGGGCGCTCGAGCTGCCCCCGAGCACCAGCCGCGCAGCCGTGGCGAGGCTGAGCACGCCGAACCACAGCTGCAGGGTGGCGATCGGCGTCCTCGGCAGCAGGCGCGAGCCGAGCTGCCCGCCGACGACCCCGCCGACCAGGAGCAGCAGGCCGGCCGAGATGTCGACGTTGCCGTTGAGCGCGTACCCGGCGGCCGAGGCGGTCGCGATCGGCACGATCGCAAGAAGGCTGGTGGCGCCGGCCCGCCGCTGGTCCAGGGCGAACCACGCCACCAGGAGCGGCACCATGATGATCCCGCCGCCGACGCCGAACAGCCCGGACAGGATCCCTGCCGCGATGCCGATCGCGGAGGCCCGCAGCCACCACGGGGTCGCGTGCGCGGTTGTGGGGCCCCTCGGCGGCGGTTCGGCGCCCGGGGGGCGATCGGCGCCCGGCACGCGATCGGCGCCCGGTCGGGGCTCGGAGTCCGGCATCGGCCGGCTCAGCCGTAGATGGAGATCGGGTTGATGACGTCGGCGAGGATCACCACGGAGGACACCGCGACCAGCGCGATCCCGACGCCGTAGGAGACGGGCAGCAGCCGGGAGACGTCCACCGGTCCGGGGTCAGGACGGCCGCGCCAGCGCGCGAGCGTCCGCCGGCCGCCCTCATAGGTCGCCCCTGCCACGTGCCCGCCATCGAGCGGGAGCACCGGCAGGAGGTTGAACAGGAACAGGAACAGGTTCAGGCTGGCCATGAGGCTGATCAGGATCGCGAACTTCGCCTTGACCGGCTCCTCGGCCGCGACGACCTCGCCGGAGATCCGCCCGACGCCCACGACGCTGACCGGGCTGTTCGGGTCTCGTTCCTCGCCCGCGATCATGTCCCGGGCAAGTTCGTAGACGCGAACAGGCAGTGTGAGCAGCGCCTGCCCACTGCGCACAGCCACGTCCCACATGACTGTGGGGACCGCACTCACCGGCTGGGCAACGTACTGGGTCTGCGGGGTGACGCCGATGTACCCGGTCGCGACGATCTCCTCCCCCACCGCGCCCTGGTCGTCGACGACCGGGCGGTAGGCCGTGGCCATCTGGACCTCGACCTCGCGCGGCCCGGTTGCGGTCTCGAGGCCGAGGACGACGGTCCCACCGGGACTCGTGCGCGTCACCGCGGTGAGCTCGGTCCAGACCGACACGGGCTGGCCGTTGATGGAGGTGATCCGGTCACCGGCCACGATCCCGGCCACGACGGCGGGCGAGACCTCGTCCTCGGGACCGCACTCCGGGGCCTCGCGGGCGGTGGTCTGGTCGGCGAGGGCAGCAGCGGCTGCCTCCTGCGTGGCCATGTAGGAAGGCACGCACTTGCCCACCTCGGCCACAGTCGTGGTGGGCGTGGGGATGCCGATCCCGACGAGGAGAAGGAAGAAGAACAGGACGGCCAGCAGCAGGTTCATGCTCGGCCCGCCCATCATGACCACGACCTTCTTCGGCGCGCTCAGGCGATAGAACAGCCGATCCTCGTCGCCGGGCCGGACCTCCTCCCAGGCCGCGGACCGGGCCTCCTCGGCGAGCATCTGGAAACGACCTGTGGTGCCGCGCCCGGCACTCCCGTCAGGGGCTCCCTTCGGCGGCGGGAACATGCCGATCATCCGGATGTAGCCGCCCAGGGGGATCCACTTGACCCCGTACTCGGTCTCCTTGCCGTGCTTGGACCACAGTGTCGGGCCGAAGCCGACCATGTACTGCGGGACCCGCACCCCGAACCTCTTGGCCGGCACCATGTGCCCGACCTCGTGCAGCCCGATCGACAGTCCGATCCCCAGGGCAGCCAGGAGCACCCCCAGCACGAACAACACGGAATCCATCAGTGCACCCCCGTCGCGATCCGCGTCCGGGCCTCGGATCGGGCCCAGCCGTCAGCGGCGCTGACAGCTGCCAGCGTGAAGTCATCCCCGACCACTGGGGCGTGCGCGGCCAGGACCGCGTCGATCGTGTCGACGATCCCGGTGAACCCCAGGTCGCCTGCGCGGAAGGCGTCGACGGCCACCTCGTTCGCGGCGTTGAACACGGCCGGCGCCGTCCCACCTGTCGCCCCGGCTGCGCGCGCGAGGCGGACTGCAGGGAACGCGTCATCGTCCAGCGGGTCGAAGGTCCAGGTGTGCGACTGGGTCCAGTCGCAGGCAGGCGACGCGTCAGGAACCCGCTCGGGCCACGTGAGCCCGAGGGCGATGGGCAGCCGCATGTCCGGAGGGCTGGCCTGGGCCAGCGTGGATCCGTCGACGAACTCCACCATCGAGTGGATCACCGACTGCGGGTGCACCATCACGGTGATCCGGTCCATCGGGATGTCGAAGAGCAGGTGGGCCTCGATCACCTCGAGTCCCTTGTTCACCATCGTGGCGGAGTTGATCGTGATGACCGGGCCCATCGCCCAGGTCGGGTGGGCCATCGCCTGCGCAGGGGTGACCTCGGCCAGCTCGGCTCGGGTGCGCCCGCGGAAGGGTCCCCCGCTGGCTGTGAGCACGAGCCGGCGGACCTCGTCGGCCCGCCCGCCGACCAGGCATTGCGCCAGCGCCGAGTGCTCGGAGTCGACGGGGATGATCTGGCCCGGGGCAGCCGCGGCGGTGACCAGCGGACCGCCGATGATCAGGGACTCCTTGTTGGCCAGGGCCAGTCGGTGCCCGGCGCGCAGGGCGGCGAGGGTCGGCTCGAGTCCGACAGCACCGGTCATCCCGTTGAGGACGACATCGCAGGCACGTCCGGCGAGCTCGGTGGCCGCATCGGGACCGGCGAGGACCTCGGGGAGTCGTCCCGCCGGTCGCAGTGCCGCCAGCTCGGCCTCCAGTGCAGGAGCCGCAGAGGCATCGGCGACGGCCACGACACGCACATCGAATGCGATCGCCTGATCGGCCAGCAGGGCGACGTTCCCACCTCCGGCAGCCAACCCGACCACGCGGAACCGCCCCGGGTTGCGCACGATGACGTCGAGGGCCTGGGTGCCGATCGAGCCCGTGCTGCCCAGGAGGATGACGTCCCTGCGCGCGGTCATGGCGCCATTGTCGCCGATCGCAGCGACATGGGAAGCCACGTCACGCCCCGTGCCTGCGTGGACCGGCGCCAACCCTCACACGATCCTGACGAACGATCTTCGATCACCAAGCCGATGCGGGTGTCGCCTCGATGGCCCGGATCCGCGCCGTGAGCACCGGGAGCAGGGCCCGCGCGACCTGAGGGTTCTTGTCCATGAGCGCGGAGAAGGCCAGCGCCGAGATCGCGAAGGTCTCGACGCCCTCGGGCCCGGCCGTCACGGACGCCGAGCGCGGCGCGTGGTCGATGAGGGAGATCTCCCCGAAGTAGTCCCCGGCGGTCAGCAGTGCTCGCCTCACGCCGTTGACGGTCACCACGGCCGAACCCGCGCGGACCAGCTGGAACCCACCATCGGGACTGCCCTGATCGACCACATGACTGCCAGGGCGCAGCTTGAGCGTCGTTCCGGTCTGGGTGAGCTCGTCGAGGGCGGAGTCGGGCAGCGCCCGGAACAGGTCAACCTTCGCCAGTTCCTCGCGCAACGTCATGACGACCTCCTGACCCCTCGGAACCGAGCCGAAGGCTCCGTCCGACGATTCCGGAGACTAGCAGCGCGGGGTGCCGCACACCCGGGTCGCGGACGGGCGTTCGACTGCGGTTCAACTCCGATCCATCGGCGTGACTGGCGCGCGCACAGCAGATAGCAGGAGAATCACCTGTGTGACTCCCCACCAGAACGACGCCATCAACCTCCGCCTCGCCCTGCTCGGACTCCCCCTGCCCGTGGGCGCCGGGGACTCCGAGGCCGCTCAGCTCGCCCAGCCCATCCTCGCCCGCCAGCGGGAGCTGAGCCGGCGGCTGGCCGACCGGCTGTGCGCAGCCGACGGACGCATCCAGGCGTTCCTCGACGACTACCTGGCCGAGACCGGCGAGCTCCCGAAGCTGCCCCGGCGCACGTTCGTCCTCGATGAGCCCGGCATGGCTCGCGATCTCTCCCTGCCCTTCGACGGCGACAGCTTCACCTCGCCGCTGCTCACCAGCTACCGCCTGGCGAACGGTGTGCTGCACAACCCGGCGAACGACCGTCGGACGACCGCCGGGGTGTTCCACATCGCCGAGGGCGGCCTGCCGATCCCCGACGACAAGATCGCCGTGCCCAAGGTGGCCTTCGCTCGACTGCTGGCGCGTGCGTTCGAGCCGCCGCAGGTGGACATGGTCCTGCCCTACACGGCCAACCAGCCGGAGCCGGCCGCGTGCTTCGTGTCCCTGCAGCTGCGCCCCCTGGTCGCCCCGCAGGTCCCGGGCTCCGTGCAGGAGAAGCGGATGGAGACCCGGTTCATCGTGCCCGGTGGCCTGGTCAGCAACCTCGACTTCGTGGAGGGGATCTTCGGCAACGGGGGCGACCCCTACCTGCCGGAGAACGACGCGTCGCTGGCGCCCGAGACCTGGACCGGCCACACGGGCTGCGTCATCCTCGCCCCGCACCTGACCCGCGTGACCAAGAAGGAGCTCGGCCTGCCCCACGTCGACGACGCCACCGACCGCCAGAAGCGCGACGGCGTCTGCTGGGCCGACGAGGACGAGCGCTACAACAACGGGCAGGCCTTCAAGATCTGCGCCCGCGACGCGCGCGGCGTGATCGTCACCGTCATCGCCGACAACTACTTCGGCTACTGCAAGAAGGAGGTCAAGACCCAGATCTCCTACTCGGCCAACCTCTTCGGCAACGCCGAGGAGGAGCACGCCGGCGGGGCGCTGGTCTTCCCCAGCTACAACCTGGGCCAGGAGTACACCGAGAACCAGTGCCGCGACTCCTTCACCCTCGCCCAGGTCCTCGACCGCGACCCACAGCGGTTCGCGGCGCAACCGGAGGGCCATGCGCTCGACCTGCAGCAGCCGCACATCGTCCTGGTCCCCGGCGGGGCGCGCTACTCGATGCGCGACATGACGGTCTCGTGGGCGGGAGAGGACGGCCAGCGCGCCTCGATCCCTATGCGCGCCGACACGTGCTACCTCAGCCCGAACGGCTACCGGGTCCAGATGCACCAGCAGCCCTTCGACCCGACAGTGTGGAACCTGACCGGGACCGTGGCCGAGCCGACGTCGTGCCACAAGCCCGCGACGGTGTCCGGCGGCGGCAAGTCGGAGATCTCCAAAGCCATCACCGACGCGTTCATCTACGGCTCGGCCTACGTGGCGGATTTCGACGACGACATGGACCGGGTCGCGGGGATCCTCGAGCGGGACTACTCCCAGCGGTTCCTCGACCCCGCACGCAACGGCGTGGACCACCGACGGATCCTCGCCGAGGACCGCTCCATCGGGTCGGTCATCAAGCTGCTCACGCCCTCGCCGGCCGCGTACACCGCGGAGCACAACGCGTGGCTGGAGCGCATCCCCGTCCACGTCAAGGAGCTCGTCTACGTGATCAAGCGCGCCTACCGCCCCGAGTGGGGCGAGGACTGGCGCAGCCACTTCAGCGTCGTGATCATCAACGGCCGGCAGGGCAACTCGCTGCGCCTGGACGGGGCCAAGATCACCGTCAACATGCTGCGCGTGGGGTTCAACAACGACGGCTCCTGGCGGCTGTTCGGCCTGCGCCACGACTTCTCCCCGGCGACCAAGGTCCAGACCCAGGACGACATCACGGCCTCGACGGTCGTGCCCGGATCCTTCATCGGCCTCGACCCGAACCGCTCGTACCGGCTCGTGGAGAACTGCGAGAACCTGCTGTTCCAGCGACCGGACGACGCGATCCACCGCGGGTACGACAAGCAGGCCGAGCGCGACATCTCCTCACCGGGGACGTTCCTGTCCAACTGGCAGCCGCTGACCCGTGCCGATGCCATCGCGATGCGTGACGACGCGGTCGCCTTCAGCGCGTTCTCCGCCCCGATGGCCGGGATGATCAGCGCATTCGCCGACTCCCCCGAGGACCAGGGACCCACCTACTTCGTCAGCTCGGCCAACCCGCGGATCGTCGACGGCAAGCCCACGAAGAACCCCCGGTACCTGCAGCCCCGACCCGACCGGGCCAACGCGCCGGCGACCGCGGTCGCCGAGCTCTCGTCCCGGCTGGCCCGCCGGCTGCCCTCCGACGCACCGCTGATCCAGCCGGTGGACGTCGTCGCCGCAGGACGTCGCAACAACCCACCGGACGGCCCGGTCCCTCCCCTGTGCTCGTTCAACCCGCTGCACTACATGGAGCTGCCCGAGCTGTTCATGGAGTTCATCTCCTCGATGACCGGCAAGTCCCCGTCCACGACGGGGGCCGGGTCCGAGGGGGCGCTGACCAAGGGCCCGTTCAACGCGATGCCGGCGGTCGTCGACCTGAACTCCTCGCTGCTGAGTTACATCCTCACTGGCTACGACGGCTGGCTGTCGGCAGCCGGCTACGTCGGGCCGAAGGTGCGCGTGGACCACGACATCTCCATGCTCATCCCCGAGACCTTCTCCCGGATGAGCCCGCAGGAGCGGGCCGCGAGGAACCTCATCGCGGAGGGCGCCCTGGAGAAGCTGGACGACTTCGAGCACGAGGGCTCCGTGGTCGCGGCCAGCCGGCTGGGCTACCGGATCACCGAGACCTTCGCCACCGAGTACTTCGGCCGGATCTTCCTGCACCCGCACATGGTGCTCACCCCGGCGATGCTGCGTCCCGAGCTGCAGGACGTCGCGATCTTCGCGCAGTCCGTGGACACGATCGTGGCCACGCACGAGCGGGTGGCCCGGTCCTACTTCGACGACGGGACCGTCTCGCTGGCCATCCCGCCGCTGCGGGCGCTGCTGGAGATCATGGCCCACGGCGTCACCGCGCAGGGGTGGAGCCTGGACACTGCCGAGTTCCGGGAGATGTTCACCCGCGAATCCGTCCTGGCCTCCGACTGGTACGCCGCCCGGCTGGACGCCAAGCAGGCCGCGGCCAGCGGGCGCGCTGACGCAGGGCTTGCCGCGATCGAGAAGTTCGTGTCCACCCCGGGCAACGAGGAGCCCACCGACCGGCTGGACATGCCGGCGAGGGTTGCCGCCGCCCAGGCGGAGGTTGCGCGCCTGGCGAGTCCCCAGTACCGGGAGCGGCTGGTCGGAACGACCGGCAACACCCCGCTCTGACCCTGGGGCCCCGAGCAACAGGAGTCCCGAGGTCGGCCGGACGTACTGTGGGCTGGTCCGATCACAGTCCGGAGGCGACATGTCAGTCAAGTCCATGTACGACGAGCGGCGGATGGATCCGCCCGACGCGGTTGCCCATGTCGCCGACGGTGACACGGTGGTGCTGCCGATCGGGGCTGGCGAGGCGCCGGCCCTGCTCCACGCGCTCTCGGACAGACGTCGCGGCCTCCGGGGCGTCACGGTGTTCCAGCTCCTGCCCCTGGTCAACGCCGGCTACTTCGACCCCGATACGACCGAGCACGTGCGGCACAGCACCGCCTTCCTGGGTGGGACCAGCAGGAAGGGTGCGGCCCAGGGATGGGTCGACTACTGCCCGGCGCACTTCTCCGAGATCCCGGAGCTGATCCGCCGTGGCCTGCTGCCCTGCGACGTCGTGTTCGCCCGGGCATCAGCCATGGATCAGCACGGGTACTTCTCCCTGGGCCTCTCTGCTGACTACACGATGGCCGCCATCGAGCAGGCCCGGGCGGTGGTGCTGGAGGTGAACCCGGGCGTCCCGTTCTGCTTCGGCGACTGCCACGTGCACATCTCCCAGGTCACCGCCCTCGTCGAGAGCTCGGACCCGATCATCGAGCTCCCCCATCCGGCACTCGGACCGGTCGAGCTGGGCATCGGTCGGTTCGTCGCCGAGCTGATCCCGGACGGCGCGACCCTGCAGATCGGCATCGGCGCGATCCCCGACGCCGTGGTGCAGCAGCTCGGTGACAAGAACGATCTCGGGGTGCACACGGAGATGTTCGGCGACGGGATCCTGTCCCTGCTGGAGGCGGGGTGATCACCAACACCCGCAAAGAACCTGCACCACGGCAAGATGGTGGCCACGTTCGCCCTCGGGTCGAGCCACCTCTACGAGTACATGCACCGCAACCCCGCCCTGGAGATGCATCCCGTGGACGTGACCAACGACCCGTTCCTCGCCGGGCAGAACGACAACCTGCACTCGATCAACGGCACGCTGGCCGTGGACCTCATCGGGCAGTGCGGCTCGGAGACCCTGGGCCACCTGCCGTACTCGGGAAGCGGCGGGCAGGTCGACTTCGTGCGAGCCGCGAACCGCTCGAAGGGCGGCAAGGCGATCATCGTGGTGCCCTCGACGGCCCGCGGAGGCACAGTGTCGCGGATCGTGGCGACGCTTGCGCCCGGGACCCACGTGACGACGGGCAAGAACGACGTGGACTACGTGGTCACCGAGTACGGGGTGGCGCGGTTGCGCGGCCGCTCCGCCAGGGAGCGCGCGAAGGCGCTGATCGACATCGCCCACCCCGACTTCCGCGACCAACTGGCCGACGACGCCGCTCGCCTGCACGCCGTCTGATCCCGTCCAGCGTCCCGGCGCGTCAGAGCGGCAGTCCGGTCAGCACCATGACCTTCTCGTAGGTGAAGTCGGTCATCGCCGACTTCAGGCCCTCTCGGCCGAACCCGGAGGCCTTCACCCCCCCGTAGGGCATCTGGTCGGCCCGGAACGAGGGGACATCACCGATGACGACCCCGCCGACCTCAAGCTCGCTGTGTGCCCGGAACGCCGTGACCATGTTGTGCGTGAACACCCCGGTCTGCAGGCCGAAGCGCGAGTCGTTGACAGCGGCGAACGCCTCGTCGACGCCATCGACCGGGACGATCACCAGGACCGGACCGAACACCTCCTCGGCGCACACCTTGGCATCCGCAGGCGCGTCGATGAGCACCGTGGGGGCGACGGTTGCGCCCTCGCGGGTCCCGCCCGCCAGCAGCCGGGCGCCCGACGCGACAGCCTCGTCGACCCACGACTGGACCCGGACTGCGGCCGCCTCGTTGACCAGCGGGCCGACGACTGTCTCGTCGTCCCAGGGGGAACCGGTCCGCAGGCCCTGGACGCGCTCCACGATCAAGGGCACCAGCTGGTCGAGCAGGCTCTGGTCGACGATGACCCGCTGGACCGAGATGCACGACTGCCCGGCCTGGTAGTTCGCGAAGGTGGCGATCCGTGAGGCCGCCCACTCCAGATCCGCCGGGGAGCTCCAGTCGGCCAGCACGACAGCCGCTGCGTTGCCGCCGAGCTCGAGGGTCACGTGCTTGGCCGGCACGGCGGCCTGGATCTGGTAGCCGACGACGTCCGACCCGGTGAAGGACACCACCGGAAGCCGGGGATCGGCGACCAGCCCCGGGGCGGCGTCGTTGCCGACCGGCAGGACCGACCAGGCACCCTCGGGCAGGCCGGTCTCGGCCAGGAGCTCGCCGAGCAGCAGCGCCGAGAGCGGCGTGGAGGGAGCCGGCTTGATGATGATGGGTGCCCCGACGGCGATCGCTGGTGCCACCTTGTGCGCGGTCAGGTTGAGCGGGAAGTTGAATGGGGCGATCCCGAGCACCGGCCCGATCGGGAACCGGCGCACCAGGGCTGCACGCCCCGCAGCCGCCGGGTCGGTGTCCAGCCGCTGGAACTCACCGTTGAAGCGCCGGGCCTCCTCGGCTGCCCAGCGGAAGGTCGAGGCCACACGATGGGTCTCGGCACGGGCCCACATGAGCGGCTTTCCGTTCTCGGCGGTGATCAGGCGCGCGATCTCCTCGGCGCGCTGCGTGACGCTCGTGGAGACGTGCATGAGCGCCTCGGCGCGGACGGCGGCGGGCTGGGCTGCGGTCTCGTGGCGCGCGGCCCAGGCCGCTGCGACGGCCTGTTCGACCTGCTCCGCGGTCGGGACCGCGTGGCGACCCACGACGGAACCGTCGTACGGGTTGACGACATCGGCGACGAGCTCACTGGTCGCGGGCCGTCCGGCAATCCAGAAGGGCAGGCACGAAGGAACCGGCAGGGGCTGCATGAGGCGCAAGGATACCCGGCCGAGGGCACCGGTGGAGAAGTCTGATGGTCCCTGCACGACGAAATGCGGCGTCCGAAGGCCTCGGATACTTCGGATTCAGGAGTGGAGGACCTGCTGTGTACCACGATCCCGCAATCGGGCGGGATCGCGTCAGGCGCTCGGTTCACGTACCCTGTTTCCGGACCCTCACCCCTCGTCCCCCGGGAGAACCGAATGAGCCTCGACTTTGCCGTGACCACCGGCGGACCGACGTTGCCCCAGGAGCGCCGCCTGGTCACCTCGATTCCCGGACCGCGGAGCATCGAGCTGCAGGAGCGCCGGACCGCGGCCGTGTCGGCCGGCGTCGGCGGGACGCTGCCGGTGTTCATCGTCGCCGCCGGTGGCGGTGTGCTGGTCGACGTGGACGGCAACTCCCTGATCGACATGGGCTCGGGCATCGCCGTGACGACGGTGGGCAACTCGGCCCCGAAGGTCGTGGAGAACGTGCAGCGACAGGTGGCCGAGTTCACCCACACCTGCTTCATGGTGACGCCCTACGAGTCCTACGTCGCGGTCTGCGAGGCCCTCAACGAGCTGACGCCCGGCGACCACCTGAAGCGCTCGGCGCTGTTCAACTCCGGGGCCGAGGCCGTGGAGAACGCCGTGAAGATCGCCCGCGCCTACACCCATCGCCAGGCGATCGTCGTGTTCGAGCACGGCTACCACGGGCGCACCAACCTGACGATGGGCCTGACCGCCAAGAACATGCCCTACAAGCACTCATTCGGGCCGTTCGCACCCGAGATCTACCGCGTGCCGCTGAGCTACCCGTTCCGCGACGGCCTCACCGGTGCGGAGGCGGCCGCCCACGCGATCAGCCGGATCGAGAAGGAGATCGGTGCGGACAACGTGGCGGCGATCATCATCGAGCCGATCGCCGGCGAGGGCGGGTTCATCGTCCCGGCCGAGGGCTTCCTTCCCGAGCTGGTGGAGTTCGCCCGCGCCAACGGGATCGTGTTCGTCGCCGACGAGATCCAGACCGGCTTCTGCCGCACGGGCGACTGGTTCGCCTGCGACCACGAGGCCGTGATCCCCGACCTGATCACCACCGCCAAGGGCATCGCCGGCGGGCTGCCGCTGGCGGGCGTCACCGGCCGGGCCGAGATCATGGACGCCGTGCACGTCGGCGGCCTGGGCGGCACGTACGGGGGCAACCCGGTGGCCTGCGCGGCTGCCCTGGGCTCGATCGAGGAGATGCGCTCGGGAGACCTCAACGCGGCTGCCCGCCGCATCGGCGAGATCATGGTGCCCCGGCTCGAGGCCCTGGCCCAGCGCACGGGCCGCATCGGGCAGGTGCGCGGTCGCGGCGCGATGATCGCCGTCGAGGTCGTGGTGCCCGGTACGAGCGATGCCGACGCCGCCTCGACCTCCGCGGTCGCGAAGGCCTGCCACGCCGCCGGCGTCGTGGTCCTGACGGCCGGGACCTACGGGAACGTGCTGCGCTTCCTGCCGCCGCTGAGCATGCCCGAGCACCTGCTCGACGAGGCCATGACCGTGATCGAGCAGGCGTTCGAGTCGCTGGGCTGAGCCCAACCGATCCCCGGTCGGGCGTCGCAGCCGATGACCCCGCGGGCGCCCTCGCCTGACCCCGCGGGCGCCCTCGCCGTTGTGCGACTCGGGACGTCCGCCCCGACGGTTCCTGCCCTGCCGGTGACAGCATGGAGGCATGGGCAGGACCCCGCGGGCACTCACGGCCGGCGACGTCGTCGACCTGTTCGACGGGGAGGTCGGCGCCTACCTGCACGTGCCGTTCTGCACCCGGATCTGCCCCTTCTGCCCGTACAACAAGGTGGTCCCGCGGCCAGGCCAGCCGGGTGCGTACTTCGCGGCCCTCGGCGACGAGGTTCAGGCCTACCTGGACGCGGGTGCCGCGGGACCGCGGGGCTTCACCTCGCTGTACGTCGGGGGCGGCACGCCGACGCTCTTCCCCGACGAGCTCGCCGACCTGCTGGTCAGGATCCCCGTGCTCGGCGAGCGGGCCATCGAGGTACTCCCCACGCACGCCACGCCGCAGCGCCTGGATGCGCTGCGCGACATGGGCTTCACCGCCGTGAGCATCGGGGCGCAGTCGTTCCACGATGAGGTCCTTCACCGCCTGCGCCGCCCCCACGATGCCGGCACTGCGCGGGCGGCCGTCGTCGCAGCTGTGGGCCGGTTCGACCTCGTGGACGTGGACCTCATCGTCGACGTGGAGCTCGACGATCGACTTGCCGGGGCCTTCCTGCGCGACCTCGGCGACTGCTTCGCCCTCGGCGTCGACCAGGTCTCGACCTATCCGCTCATGCGGTTCGGGTACACGCCGTTCGGGACCACGCGCCACGACCGCCGCCGGGAGCACGAGGTGCTGGCCGAGGCCACGCGGATCGCCGCCGACCACGGGTACGAGCGGCGATCAGTCTGGACCTTCAACCGGCGCACGTCGGCGACCTACACGTCGATCACCCGTCGGCGCTTCCTGGGCATGGGTGCCGGCGCCTCGTCGTTCCTCGGGCAGGACTTCCTCGTGAACCATTTCGGCGTGCAGGCCTACGTCGACGCGGTCGCTGGTGGGCGGCCCCCGGTCGCTCGCTGGCTGCACCTCGGGTCGCTCGGCGGCACCGCCTACGACGCGTTCTGGCAGGCGTATGCGGGACGGATCTCCCCCGCTGCCCTCGCAGCCTCCAGCCCGCGCCGGGCGCGCGGCATCGACCTGGCACTTGCGCCCCTGGTCGCCGCTGGCCTGGTGAGCCGGGTCGGCACCGGGGAGGGGGCCGGGTTCGCGCTGACCGCGCGAGGGTTCGACCGCTACCACGACCTCGAGCGCACCGTCACCTACCGCCTGATCGAGCCGCTCTGGGGCCAGATGCTCGAGGAGCATGCCCGAGAGGGCGCCTCGGCATCCTGGGCAAGGCCGGCCAGACGACGGGGCAGCGCTGCCTGGTCGGCGGCCAGCCGGGTGTTCGAGCGCCCGGTCGCCTGAGCCCGAGGACCTGGCCCCGGGGGGCCTGAGCCCCGGCCCTGCCCGCTACAGCAGCCGTCCGTATGTCCGGACCGCGTCGAGGATCACCCGCGGGTCCCCGGCGAACAGCTGGGACAGCTCGCCGGCGAAGAGGAACCCGCACTGCTGGCACAGGCCGGGCACCTCGATGCACCGGCCGCACGTCCACTGCTGGCCGTCCTCGACGATCACGCACTGCGGGCACGGGGAGGCAGCGCTGAGGTCGGCGATCCGGGGCAGGGCGGCGGCCAGGTTCAGCACCGGGTAGCCCGCGTGGATCAACTCGGCGATCCGGTCGCAGGCATCATGGCGCTGCGACATCGTCAGGGTGAGGTGCTCGGTGCCCGGGTAGGGCGTGTGCAGGTTGTAGGAGACCGCCCGGACCTGCGCCAGGTCGCGAGCCAGGTCAGCGACATGCTCGATGTCGTCGAGGTTGATCCGATTGATGGCCATGTAGAGGCACAGGTTGTCGGCCGGTGCCGCCTCGATGGCGGCCAGGATCCGGTCGTAGGTCGGCCCGCGGATCTGGTCGTGGTGCGCGCGGGTGCCGTCGACGCTGACCAGGATCACGTCGGCCTCCGGGAGGTCCAGCCCGCGGGTCCCGTTGGTGACCACGTTCACCGACACGAAGCCCAGAGCCCGGGCCTCGCGGACGACGTCGCGCAGACCGCGGGGGCCGTCCCGCCAGAGGAAGGGCTCCCCTCCGTAGAGGAACAGGACCCGCACCCCCTGTCCGCGCAGGGCGTGCATGTCGGCGCAGATGCGCTGCCACGGGTAGTCCACCCTGCGGATGTTCCCGACCGCACAGTGCTGGCAGTGCAGGTTGCACCGGTCGGTGAGGATGATCGATCCGATGATCGGGTCGGTGCGGTTCCGTGCGATGGCATTCAGGCCGAACCACCCCAGCTCGGCCCAGACCCGCATCGGCAGCCCGGACATCAGGACGGCCGATCAGAGGGACTCCCCGCGGTCAGGTCGGCACGCATCGCGAGGAAATCGTCCCGGTCGATCTCGCCCCGCGCGTAGCGCACGCGCAGGGCCTCCACGGCCGGATCACCGGAGCCGGGCCGCGCGGCGCCCCTGGGCCAGCGCACGTCGAGCTCCCGCTTGGCGACGACCACGACGACTGCCCAGAACGCGAGGTAGGCAGCCATGGAGGCGATCCCCTCGGAACGACCCGAACCGCCGGCCAGGAGCCGCCCGCTGGGTCCATAGAACGGATGCATCACGATCACCACCCCACCGTGGACTGCTTCCACGGTAGGCACGGTGCACCGGGGCGGAACAGGGCCATTCGGCCCGCGACGCGCAGACCACACCTGCACCCCCTCCGACGATCCGCTCCCAGAGGGGAGCAGGTCGTCGATGCGGGAGCAGACCGCTTCGGTCGGCGACTCAGGCCGTGGGGGTGCGCTCCTGGACGACCCACTTCTCGCCGTAGCCGTCGCGCAGCAGGTCGAGGAAGGGCTTGGGCTCGAAGGACTCCGGGCCGATCACGCCGGCCCCTGCCCACGTACCGGACGCGAGCAGCTCGAGGGCGACGACCGGGTTCATGGCGGTCTGCCACACGACGGCCTGCGCGCCGTACTCGGCCATCGTCCACTCGTTGTCCGACACGTGGTAGATGTACACCTCGCGCGGGGCGCCGTCCTTCCCCTTCCCCGTGATCCACACGCCCGCGCACGTCTTGCCCGTCATCTTGTCGCCGAGGGTCAGGGGGTCCGGCAGGCAGGCCGCCACGACGTCGCGGGGCGAGACCTGGTGACCACGCACGGTCACAGGCTCAGTGCGGTCCAGGCCCAGCTTGTTCAGCGTGCGCAGCACCTCGATGAACTCGTCGCCCAGGCCGAACTTGAAGGTCACGCGCTTGGCGTCGAGGACGCGGGGCATCAGCACGACCTCCTCGTGCTCGACGTTGACGCACTCCACGGGACCGATCCCCTCGGGGAACTCGAACACCTCGGGCTCGCTGAACGGCTCGGTGGTGAAGAACCCGCGGTCCTTCTCCCAGATCAGCGGCGGGTTGAGGCACTCCTCGATCGTGGTCCAGATCGAGAACGACGGGGCGAAGTCGTAGCCGTGCACGACCAGGTTGGAGGCGTCGCGCACCCCGAGCTCGTCGATCTCGCTGAACAGCTCGTCGGAGGCGTAGCGGGCGAACACATCGGCCAGGCCGGGCTCCACGCCCATGCCCACCAGCGCAAGCTGTCCCGTACCGACCCACGCGTCGTGCTCGGCGAACTGCTCGTCGCCCAGCATCACGCCGGGCAGCGTGTACGGCTGCTCGGCATGGCGGTGGGACAGGCTCATGGCCGTGTCCATGTAGTGGGCCCCGCCCTGGAACGTGCCGTGGAAGATGGGCAGGACGTAGCGCGGGTCCACCGCGTTGAGCACATGGGTGACGCGATTGGCCCGGACCAGATCGGCGACCGCCTCGGCGTCACTGGCGTCGATCTGGACGGCGCTGAACCGCGCGTCGTCGAGTCGCGCGACCAGCGCCTGGGCACGATCAAGGTCGTAGTCGGCGATCAGCCAGGACTCGAAGAAGTCCCGACGGGCCGCGATGAGCGCTGCAGAGGATCCGACGCCTCCAGCGCCGACGACGAGGACTCGCATGCTGAACTCCTTCGAATGACTGCCCCGGGGAGTCGGGGCCGGGCTGGTATCTCGACGTCGAGACTATCCAGTAAGTCACTTATCCATCTGGTAAGGTACTTATATGTCCGTTTCTGAGGACCGCGCATTCACGGTCAACATCCTTGGCACACTGGCACAGACGATCGTCGATCGCCAGTCGATCGGGATGGAGGCGGTCGCCGGTTTCGGGGGCAACGCACCAGCTGCCCTGATCACCCTGAGGTTCTACCCCGAGCGGCCGATATCCTTCCTGGCGCACAAGCTGCGAATCAGCCACCCTGGCGCCGTGCAGTTGGTCGATCGCCTCGCCGCTGATGGCCAGGTGGAGCGCGTGATGGCGGTCGACGGTCGCTCGCGCCACATCGTGCTCACCGAGCAGGGCGAGTCGATCGCGGACGCAGTCCTCGCCCAGCGGAGGCGGGTTCTCGAACGGGCCCTGTCGGCCCTCGATGAGGACGCCTGCCACGCACTGTCGGCCACGCTGTCGACGATGCTCGAGGCGCTGACCGACGACCTGCTCACCTCGGAGTTCATGTGCCGGATGTGTGACGAATTGGCCTGCCCCGACGACCGCTGCCCCGTGGAGCGCGCCGAGCCCGCCCCGACCGACCGGCGAGGAACCGGCTACGGCGTGGGCTGACTTCGTCGCCCGGCATTGCGCCCGCCCGGCTGGCTACGGTGGCGCCGTGACCACTGTCGCGAATGCCCAGAGCCCAGGCCGCGCTCGCCAGCGCGCCGCCTGGATCGTTGTTGGCGTCGTCTGGGCCATCTACTTCCTGCTGCGCGTCCTCGGTGCCGCCGAATGGGTCGGGGCATGTCGCCAAGGGCTTGCTCATGCCGGTGCTGCTCGCTTGGGTGCTGGTGGCACTCGGATCGGCTGCACCGCGCTCGCTGGTCGCCGGTCTCGTGTTCGCGACGGTCGGCGACATCGCCATCCTCTACGTCTTCGAGTTCGGCATCCTCGGGTTCCTGGTGATGCAGATCTGCTACACCGTGGGCTTCCTGGGGCTCGGCGCATGGGGCGGTCTACGGCGCCGATGGTCACCGGCCCTCGTGTACGCAGCCATCTGGCTGGCGGTGAACGTCGGGCTGGGGCCCCAGTTCGGGGACCTCAGGATCCCGGTCCTCGTCTACAGCCTGGCAATCTGCATCATGGCAGCCCTTGCCTCGGGCGTCAGCACCCGAGTGGGCATCGGCGCGGCCCTGTTCCTGGTCTCGGACCTGTTCCTGGCCTTCGGCCAAGCCGGAATCGACTTCGCCGGACGCTCAGCGATCATCATGCCGACCTACCTCGCCGCCCAGTACCTCATCGCCACCGGATGGGCGCGCCGCGTGGACCCGGACGTGCTCGTGCCGATCTGAGCACCTCTCGGGGATGCCCGGTCCAGTCCGGACGTGAGGACGATCACAGCGTCCCGGAGTTTGGTCATGCGACCTACTGGGCATCAACACCTCGGGTCGCAACCCGGATGCACGAGGGGTCATCCGGGCGGCGGCCCTCATGCGTGCCGAAGCGACGATGCTGGGTGCCGCCTGCGGCCTCAGGGCTTGGGCGCCATCCGGGACTCCCACCAGGTGCGGTCCTCGAGGAACATGTCGTCGCCGTCGAACTCCATGCAGCACGACCCGATCACGCCGTAGCAGTCCTCGCACAACCAGGTCGCACCGAACCCGAACACGGCCTCACCGTGGCAGCGGGAGCAGATGTGGCCGATCGGCTCCATCTCCACCTCCTCACCCCGATGCTCCCACCCGAGCCCGTGGTGGGCAACGCCTTCCCAGTGCGGCAGCGCCTGCGCGCCTAGATGAGCATGCTGGGGAGCGACGGCCTACGCTGGGCCGGATTCGGGGAGGTGGGGTCATGGCGGCACCGTTCGGCGCGATTCGTCCGCGCGCAGCTTGGACCGCGAGCCTCGCTGCGCTCGCCCTCGGGGTCGGGTCGCTCGCGACGCCGGCCCTCGCGGCGCCACCCCCGAACGCCACGCAGGTGCGCACAGCTGAGCTTCCCGGCGGCGGCACCCGGATCTTCGACGGCAAGACCTACGTGGCCCTCTACGGACACCCCGGAACTCGGGCACTCGGGGTCCTCGGCGAGCAGGGGACGACCGCCACCATCAAGCGCGCACAGAAGGTGGCGGCGTCCTACCGGCCGCACACCGAAAGGCGCGTCGTGCCAGCCCTGGAGATCATCGCGACCATCGCCTCAAGCTCGGCCGGCAGCGATGGCGACTACTCAGCGGAGTCCCCCGTGGCCAAACTCCGCCCCCTGGTCGATGCCGCGGGACGGGCCGGGGTCTACGTGGTGCTCGACCTCCAGCCCGGGCGCTCGACCTTCCTGAGCCAGGCCAAGCGGTACCGCGAGCTGCTCCTCGAGCCGCACGTGGGACTGGCCCTCGACCCCGAATGGCGGTTGAAGCGCGGACAGCGCCACCTCAAGCAGATCGGGTCGGTCAAGTCCTCCGAGATCAATGACGTGTCGTCCTGGCTGGCCGACCTCACGCGCAATGCGGGCCTGCCCCAGAAGATGCTGCTCCTGCACCAGTTCCGGACGTCGATGATCACCAACCGGTCGTCGCTGGACACGTCCCACGAGGAACTCGCCCTGGTCATCCAGATGGACGGCCTGGGCAGTCAGCCGGCCAAGCGAGCCACCTGGGGCGCACTGCGCAGGAGCGCGCCGGACAGGATCGTGTTCGGCTGGAAGAACTTCATCGACGAGGACCGCCCAATGATCGGGCCCAAGGCGACGATGGCGATCAAGCCCGAGCCCCGCTGGGTGTCCTTCCAGTAACCGCCCGGACGCGCCCTTGCCCGGTGATCCATTCAGGTTGCGCAGGCTAGAAGGTCGCCAACCCGAATGGATCACCGGACGAGACGTGCAGCGCGACGCGCTCAGCCGTGGGTCGGGAAGCCCAGGTTGATGCCACCGTGGCTCGGGTCGAGCCAGCGGGAGGTCACGACCTTGCCGCGGGTGAAGAAGTGCACGCCCTCCGTGCCATGGGCGTGCGTGTCGCCGAACAGCGAGGACTTCCAGCCGCCGAACGAGTAGTACGCCATCGGCACGGGGATCGGCACGTTGATCCCGATCATCCCCACCTCGACCTCGTCCTGGTAGCGCCGGGCCGCACCGCCGTCGTTGGTGAAGATCGCGGTCCCGTTGCCGTAGGGGTGGTCGTTGACCAGCTTCACGGCAGCCTCGTAGGAGTCGACGCGCACGACCGACAGCACCGGACCGAAGATCTCGTCGGTGTAGATGCTCATGTCCGCGGTCACGTCGTCGAACAGCGTCGGCCCGAGCCAGAAGCCGTCGGCGTCGCCGTCGACGACCGGGTTGCGCCCGTCCACGACGAGGGTCGCACCCGCGGCCTCGCCGGCGTCCACATAGGAGGCCACCTTGTCCCGGTGCACGCCGGTGACCAGTGGGCCCATGTCACAGCCGCGCCGGCCGTCACCGGTGCGCAGAGTGGCCATGCGCTCGGCGATCTTGGCCACCAGCGGGTCGGCGCAGTCGCCGACCGCGACCAGTGCGGAGATCGCCATGCAGCGCTCCCCCGCCGAGCCGAAGCCGGCGTTGACCGCGGCGTCGGCAGCCAGGTCGAGATCGGCGTCGGGCAGGACCACCATGTGGTTCTTCGCCCCGCCGAGGGCCTGGACCCGCTTGCCGTGAGCGGTGCCGGTCTCGTAGACGTACTTGGCGATCGCCGTGGAGCCCACGAATGAGATCGACTTCACGTCCGGGTGGGTCAGCAGCGCGTCGACCGCGACCTTGTCACCGTGCACGACGTTGAACACGCCGTCGGGCAGCCCCGCCTCCTTCCAGAGCTCAGCGACGAAATTGGTCGCACTCGGATCCTTCTCGCTGGGCTTGACGATCACGGTGTTGCCCGCGGCGATCGCGATCGGGAAGAACCACATCGGCACCATCGCCGGGAAGTTGAACGGCGAGATGATGCCGACGACTCCCAGCGGCTTGCGCATCGAGTAGACGTCGACGCTGCTCGAGACGCCCGAGGAGTACCCGCCCTTGAGCAGGTGCGGGATGCCACAGGCGAACTCCACGACCTCCAGGCCCCGGGTCACCTCACCGAGGGCGTCGGAGAGCACCTTGCCGTGCTCATCGGTGATGATCGCGGCGAGCTCCTCCTTGCGCTCGTTGAGCAGCTCGCGGAAGTTGAACATGACCTGGGTCCGTCGAGTGATCGAGGTGCTGCCCCACTCGGCGAAGGCGGCCTTGGCCGCGGCCACGGCCTCGTCCATGATCCGGATCGAGGCGAAGTCGACCGTGCCGCTGACCTTGCCGGTGGCCGGGTCGTAGATGTCGCCGCTGCGCTCCGGGTCGATGAGATCGACTGCCTTGTCGCGCAGCGCGGTCAGGGCCGCACCGACCTTGTCGGCCGGGACCTCGGGCTCCGTGGCGACGTACGCTGCGCCGTTGATCCAGTGGGTGACGTGCTTCATGGGTGCCTCTCGGTTCGTCGTCTCGGGGTCGGGGTCGTGCTCGAGGTCGGGGTTGTTCCCAGTGTCGGTCATGAGTCGAACCCGAGTCCCATCCGGTCGAGGGTGCGCAGCCATAGGTTGCGCCGGCCACCGGAGTTGTCGGCCCGGTCCAGCGACCACCGGGTCAGCCCGACTGCGGGGCTGCGCAACGGCTCGGGCGGGAACGGGATGGGCTTGGTTCCGACCATCGTCAAGCGGGTCCGCTCGGTCTCGCGGCCGGCGAGCAGGTCCAGCATCACCTGGGCGCCGAAGCGCGTGGCGCCCACGCCCAGGCCGGTGTACCCGACGCTGTAGGCCACGCGACCGCCCATCGCGGTCCCCCAGAAGGCGCTGAATCGCGAGCAGGTGTCGATCGCCCCACCCCACGCGTGCGAGAACCGGAGGCCCTCGAGCTGGGGGAAGGTCTCGAAGAAGTTCTCGGCCAGCACCGCATTCGTTGCGTCGTCGCGGTTCAGCGAGGGATCCATCCGGCTGCCGTAGTGGTACACGGCCTCGAAGCCACCCCAGAGCAGTCGGCCGTCGGCGGTCGGGCGCGTGTAGTGGAACTGGTTGTTGCTGTCGCCGATGCCGCCGCGGAAGGCCCATCCGATGCTGTCCCACTGGTCGGCGGTCAGCGGCTCGGTCATCAGCGCGTAGTCGTACACCGGGATGATGAACGGGCGGACCCGACGCAGGAGGTTGGGGAACGCACTGGTCCCGAGGGCGACCTGCCGCGCGCGCACGGTGGCGTGCGGCGTGCGCACCTCGACGCCGGAGTCAGTCGACTCCAACGCGGTCACCGGCGAGTGCTCATGCACCCGCACTCCCAGGGAGCGCACGACACGAGCCAGCTCCCAGTTCAGCTTGGCTGGATCCACCAGGGCCACGCCGTCGCGGTTCAGCACGCTGCCGCGGTACAGCGGCGAGTCCACCATGGCCCGGGTCGCCGGACCGTCGAGGAACTCCAGGTGCTCACCGAACGGGGCCACGAGCCCGGGCAGCTCGGCCAGCTCAGCCACCTGATGCTCCTCGGTGGCGACGTCGAGCTCCCCAGTGCGGGCGAAGTCGACGTCCATCGCGTGGCGGTCGATTGTTGCCTCGATCGCGTCGAGGTTGGCCTGGCCCTGGCGGGTCAGCTCCGCCATCTCGTCCGGCCAGCGGGACAGCCCGTTGCTGAAGCCGTGGGTGATGGATGCGGCCATGAACCCACCGTTGCGACCCGACGCTCCCTCGGCGATCCGGTCGCCCTCGAGGACGAGCACGTCCAGGTTGGGATCGGCCTCCTTGGCCAGCAGCGCGGTCCACATGCCGGTGTAGCCGCCACCCACGATGACCAGGTCGGCGGTGGTGTCGGCAACCAGCGCCGCGGCGGGGTCCGGTCGCTGCGGGCGGTCCAGCCAGAAGGGGGCGTGCGTGACGTCGGCCAACGCGGTTCGTGAGGACGGCCTGATCCGGGTACGTGAGTACGGCACCAGATATCGCACTCCAGGTCAGCCGCCCCGGGTCCTCCGGACGATACGGCCGCGCGGTCGGTGGTCGAACGCCCACCCGGTGAACCGCAGCGTGCCCAGTGTAGCGGCGCTCGCGTGACCGCGCCGCCCGTGCGGCGGCCGGTCAGGGCAGCCCCGGGACGCCCCGCGGCGCAGTCCGATCCACTAGATTGGCGCCAGTCCACATCACGCGCCGAGCGCCCGTGCAGACGGGAGGTGCCCCATGTCCGAGCCCACTGTGGGGTCTCCGCTGTCGATGCACGACCCGCGCCAGGTCGGTCCGTGGACGATCCACTCCCGCCTGGGCGCCGGGGGGATGGGCGTGGTCTTCTACGCCTCCTCGCCGGAGTACCAGGGAGCTGCCCTCAAGGTGATCCGACCCGGCTTGCTCGACGCCCCAGCCACCCGCGACCGCTTCCGCCGGGAGGTCGCGATCCTGCGCTCGGTGCGCGATGCGCACATCAGCGAGTTCCTGGCCGCCGACCTCGAGTCCGAGCCGGCGTGGCTGGCCATCGAGTACGTGAGCGGGCCGACGCTGCGCGATGAGATCACCGACAACGGGCCGCTGTCCGAGGACGAGTGGTGGAAGCTGGCTCGCGGCATGGCCCAGGCCCTGGCGGTCCTCGACAAGCACCGGATCACGCATCGGGACCTCAAGCCGGGCAACGTCATCCTCGGTGAGCACGGCCCCGAGCTGATCGACTTCGGCATCGCGCACCCCGAGGACGCCACGTCGCTGACGGCCACCGGCCTGGTCACGGGCAGCCCGGCGTGGCTCTCCCCGGAGCAGGCGACGCTGGAGCCCACGGGCCCGCCGAGTGACATCTTCGCCCTCGGCTCCCTGCTGGCCTACGCCGCAACCGGGCGCCCGCCGTTCGGGGAGGGAGCGTCGGTCGCTGTCCTGATGAGCATCGCCACGCGCGAGCCGGACCTCGTCGGTATCGACCCCAACCGCTCGGCACTGCTGCAGCGGATGCTGGCCAAGGACCCCGCGCGCCGACCGACCGCCCGCCAGGTCCTCGACCGGCTCCGGGGCAGCACCACGGGCGAAACGACCCTCACCGACTCGCCGCAGCCGACGATCGCACTGGGCGGCATGGCGGGGGTCGCCGGGCTGGCGCCCGCGGCCTCGCCCACGACACCGGTCACTCCCGTCCTGCAGACCGGCGCCCTGACGGCGGCCCCGGAGCAGACGCTGGTGGCGCCGGCCGTCCCGACGACTCCCGCCCCCCCGCCGGTCAGGCCACGCACTGCAGGGAACGCCCGGGCTGTGGGGCCGCGGACGGCCGCCGCCCAGCAGCGACGCGCACGACGCCGACGCTGGCTGCTGGTCGTGCTGGCCCTCGCGACCGTGGGCGTCGTCGCGTGGCTGGCCCTCGGCAACAGCGGGCAGGGGGGTCCCAGCAGCGAGGGCTCGGGTTCGCAGCCGGGCTCGGCCTCGGATGCACCGCCCGCCCCCGCCGAGGACCAGTTGCGCTCCGGCGACTGGTTCCTCGAGACCTACCGACTGGAAAACCCCGACGACGGGCTCGTCATCTCCGGCACTGTGCGCAACCGTGGGACCACCACCGGGTCCGCCGACCTCACGACCTGGTTCTACGAGGGCGGTGAGTCCCTGGGCTCTGTGTCCACGACCGTGAGCGACGTCCCCGCAGGTGCGGCCGTCCCGGTCACGATGACAGGTGATGCGATCTGGCGGCCCGGCCAGCAGGTCGTGCTCCTCGAAGCGGGTTGACCGAGGCCGGCAGCCCGGGTCCCCCCGCTCACGCCTTCGCGCGTCGCTTGCGGGCACCAGCAGCCTGGGCGACCAGCACGATCGCCAGGGCCCCGAAGAACATGATCGAGGCGATCACGTTGACCTGCGGCGGGATGCCACGCTGGGCGGCACCCCAGATGTACATCGGGAAGGTGACGGTCGATCCGGAGTTGAAGTTCGTGATGATGAAGTCGTCGAACGACAGCGAGAACGCCAGGAGTGCTGCCCCCATGATGCCCGGGGCGACCAGCGGCAGGGTGACGTAGCGGAACGTCGCCCTCTCGTCGGCGTACAGGTCCATGGATGCCTGCTCCAGTCGCGGATCGAGGCCCGAGAGCCGCGCCTTGACGGTCACCACCACGAAGCTGATCACGAACATGATGTGGGCGATCAGGATCGTCCAGAAGCCCAGCGGCATCTGCCAGTTGCCCCAGTACATGTTCAGGAACAGGGCCAGCAGCGACGAGCCGAGGACGACCTCGGCAGTGGCCATGGGCAGGAAGATGAGCAGGTTCGTCGCCGAGCGGCCGGTGAACCGGTGGCGGACCAGCGCGAACGAGATCATCGTCCCCAGGATGGTCCCGACGATCGTCGCGAACAGGGCGATCGTCGCGCTCACACCCACCGACCGGCAGATCGTCGGGTCCTGGCAGATGTTCAACCAGGCATCGAGGGAGAACTCGTTCCAGCGGGTGTTGGTGCGTCCCGTCGGATTGTTGAACGAGAACAGGACCACGACCGCGACCGGGAGGAACATGTAGACCATCGCCAGCGCGGAGTAGATTGCCAGGGTGTGCTCGCGCAGCCACCTCAGGCCGCGCTGGACGCCGGACTCCTGCGCCGGCGGGGCCTCGAGCAGGGCGGGGTCGAGCTGGTTCGTGGCCATCAGAGCAGCTCCTCGGTCCCGGCGCGCCGGACGTAGATCGTCACGAGGATCAGGATCGTGGCCATGAGCAGGAAGCTCAGCGCCGAGGCGATCGGGTAGTCGCGCACGATGATGAACTGGCTGTCGATCACCGAGCCGATCATCCGGTCGTTGGTGGAGCCCAGGAGCTTGGCGTTGATGTAGTCGCCGGTCGCCGGGATGAAGGTCAGCAGCGTGCCAGCCACCACACCGGGCAGGGACAGCGGCCAGATCACCTTGCGGAACGTCGTGAAGGGCGTTGCGTACAGGTCGGCGCCCGCCTCGGCAAGGCGCGGGTCGATCTTGTCCAGGGCGGCATACAGCGGCAGGATCATGAAGGGCAGGAAGTTGTATGTGATGCCCGTGACCACCGCGATCGGCGTGTTGAGGATCCGGTCGGCGGGCAGGAGGTTCAGGGCGTTCATCGTCTGAACGATGAAGCCCTCGTCGGCCAGGATGGTCTTCCACGCGTAGGTGCGGATCAGGAAGGAGGCGAAGAACGGGGCGACGACCAGCACCAGCATGAGTGCCTTGTACCTCCCCGACCGGAAGGCGATGTAGTACGCCAGCGGGTAGGCGATCGCCAGGGCCAGGAGGGTCGCCGTGCCGGCGTACACGAAGGAGCGCAGGAACTGCTCCCCGTAGCGGCTGAGCGCCTCGGAGTAGTTGGCGAAGTCCCAGTTGAAGAAGAAGCCGTCGTCGGGGTTGTCGCTGACCGGTGACTGCAGGGACGTCGACAACAGCGAGAACAGCGGGATCAGGAAGAAGACGGTCAGCCAGGCCATGCCCGGAAGCAGGAGCCAGTAGGGCGTGGCACGGCTCGAGAGCAGGCCCTTGGCCGGGCTGGCAACGACCGGCAGGTCCGCGTTCTGGGTGTCGTTCAGGTAGGTGTCGACCGCGCTTCCGGAGGCCGGGATCTGCATCGATCAGCCCCCCACGGCGTGCGTCGTCGGGGCGACCCCGGCCTGCGCATCGGCCGCTGTGTAGTGGCCGACCTCGAGGAGGTCGTCCTCGATCCCGGCGTTCAGGTTGTCCCCTCCGTCGAAGCCGAAGGAGTGACTCGGCTCCCAGGACATCTCCACGGTCTCCCCGACACGGGGGCGGTCGCCGGCGCTCATGTTCTGCTCGAAGGCGATCAGCTCCTGGCCCCAGGGGGTCGCGACCAGGTACTGGGTCGACACCCCGAAGAAGGACGCGTCGGTGATCACCCCGCTGACCACGTTGCGGCCCGGCGGGACCTCCGCCCCGGCTCGGTGCAGGTGCAGCTTCTCGGGACGCACGCCGACGATGACCCGATCGGACTCGGAGTTCAGCTTCTCGGCCGGGAGGGTCAGCAGCTGGTCGAACGCGCGGACCGTGACGCTGTCCCCGCGCTGCACCACCCGACCTGGGATCAGGTTCGACTGGCCCAGGAAGTTCGCCGCGAACGCCGTGTGCGGCGTGTCGTAGATCTCCTGGGGCGCGCCCATCTGCTCGATCCTGCCCGAGTTCATCACGGCGATGGTGTCGGCCATGGTCATGGCCTCCTCCTGGTCGTGCGTGACGTGCACGAACGTGATGCCCACCTCGGTCTGGATGCGCTTGAGCTCGATCTGCATCTGGCGGCGCAGCTTGAGGTCCAACGCGCCCAGGGGCTCGTCGAGCAGCAGGACGTCCGGGCGGTTGATCAGGGCTCGGGCCACGGCCACGCGCTGCTGCTGGCCACCGGACATCTGCGCGGGCTTGCGCCTGGCCATGGGCCCGAGCTCCACGAGCTCGAGCATCTCGTTGACCTTGGCGTCGACGTTCTTCTCCCCGCGACGGCGCAGGCCGAACGCCACGTTCTCGAAGATGTCCATGTGCGGGAACAGGGCGTAGGACTGGAACACCGTGTTGACGGGCCGCTTGTACGGACGCAGACCGGTGATGTCCTTGTCGCCCACCCGGATCATCCCGGCGGTCGGGATCTCCAGGCCGGCAACCATGCGCAGGGTCGTGGTCTTGCCGCAGCCCGAGGGTCCCAGGAGCGCGAAGAACGACCCGGCGGGGATCGTCAGCGACAGGTCGTCGACGGCGTTGTGGTCGCCGTAGGTCTTGGTCAGGCGGACCAGGTGCAGGTCCTCGACCCTCTTCGGGGCTTCGGTGGCCATCGTGGTGCTCCTCCTGGTCGTTCGGTCAGTTGCCGATGAGGGTCTGGAAGGCCTGGTCGTACTTGGCCTGCTCCGAGGAGGTCAGGGACTTGAACACGGTCACCTTCTTCAGATCCTCCTCGGTCGGGAAGATGAACGGGTTGTCGACCAGGCTCGGGTCGAGCTTCTCCATCTCCTCCTGGGCGCCCTTCACCGGGCAGATGTACTGGACGTAGGCCGCGAGCTCAGCCGAGATCGCCGGGTCGTAGTAGTAGTCCATGAGGCGCTCTGCGTTGTTGCGGTGCAGTGCCATGGCCGGGACCAGCATGTTGTCGGTCCACAGCGTCCCACCAGTCTCGGGGATGACGAACTTGTACGGGTCACCGAGCGCGGCGACGTCACCGGACCAGCCGATTGCTGCCACGACGTCACCGGTCTCCAGCGCTGCGATGTAGTCGTTGCCCGAGACCTGGCGGATCTGGCCGGAGTCGATCTGCTTCTGGAGCTCGGCGATGGCGGCGTTGAAGTCGTCCTCAGTGAAGTCGGCCGGGTTGTTGCCCTGCGCGAGCATGACGACCCCGACCGTGTCCCGCATCTCCGACAGGATCGTCACACGACCCTTCAGCGCGGGGTCCCACAGCTCGGCGATCGTGCGGATCTCGCTCTTGCCGGTCAGCTCCTTGAGCGTCTCGGTGTTGAAGCCGAGCCCTGCGTACCCGGACTGCCACGGCAGGGACTGGTCACGCTCAGGGTCGAACGGAACGTTGGCGAGCTTGTCGATCAGGTTGCGCGCGTTCGGCACCCAGGCGCGGTCGAACTTCTGGGCGAATCCCTTGCGGATCCACTGCGCGGCCATCCAGTCGGTGAGCACGACGATGTCGCGGCCGATGTCCTGGCCCGCCTCGAGCTGCGGACGGACCTTGGCGTCGAACTCCGCGTTGTCATTGACATCCTCGCGGTAGTCCACGTCGATCCCGGTCTGCTCCGTGAACCGGTCGAGGGTCGGGCGGTTGCCCTCGTCGTCGACGTCCATGTAGCCCACCCACGTGGACCAGTTGAGCTTCGGGCTGGTGGCGGACTGGTCGGGCTGGGTCCTGGCCGGGATCTCCTCGGAGCCGCTGGCGGTCGCCGTTCGTGGTGGGCGGGCGCCACACGCCGCCGCGACCATGGCGGCACCTCCGATCCCAGCAGCCTGGAGCACGCGCCGGCGAGGCATCGGCGTGCCCGCCTTCGGGGTGGTCAGATCCGTCATCGTGTTCCTGCCTCGGGGTCGTGGTCGGTCAGCGGTCGCCGAAGATCGTGCGGTGCCAGTCCTTGCGGGCCTCGCCGGAGATGTCGGAGGAGACGTGCTTGATGTTGGTGTACTCCTCCAGGGAGTAGATGCTCATGTCCTTGCCGAAGCCCGACGCCTTGTAGCCACCGTGCGGCATCTCGGAGACGATCGGGATGTGGTCGTTGATCCAGACGCACCCGGCCGCGATCTCCCGGCTGGCCCGCTGGGCGCGGAAGGTGTTGGTGGTCCACGCCGACGCCGCAAGGCCGAAGGGCACATCGTTGGCCAGGGCGATGCCCTCGTCGTCGGTGTCGAACGGGAGGACCACGAGGACGGGGCCGAAGAGCTCCTGCTGGACGATCTCGGAGTCCTGTGCGGCCCCGACCATCAGGGTCGGCGGGTAGTACGAGCCGCCAGCCAGAGTGCCCCCGGGAATCACGCCGCCGCGAACGACGGTGGCACCGGCGTCCACAGCGCGCTCGACGTACCCGTGGACCGACTCGCGCTGGCGCATGGACACCAGCGGGCCCTGGTCGGTGGACGGGTCGGTCGGGTCCCCCATGCGGACTGTGTCCATGAGTGCCGCCACCTTGGCGACGAACGCCTCCAGGTGCGGGCGCTGCACGTAGGCGCGGGTCGCGGCCGTGCAGTCCTGGCCGGTGTTGATCAGGGCGCCGGCGACGGCACCGTTGGCGGCAGCGTCGAGGTCGGCGTCGTCGAACACCACGAACGGGGCCTTGCCCCCGAGCTCGAGGTGCACCCGCTTGATCGTGCCGGTCGCCAGCTCCATCACCCGCTGCCCGACGGGCGTCGACCCGGTGAACGAGACCATCGACACATCCGGGTGGGCGATCAGGGCCTCGCCCACGACTCGGCCTGGTCCGGTGAGGACGTTGATGACCCCGGCAGGTATGCCTGCGGCCAGTGCATCCTCGGCGACCATGAGCGAGGTGAGTGGGGTGATCTCGGCGGGCTTGAGGACGATCGTGTTCCCGGCAGCAACTGCGGGTAGGACCTTCCACATCGCCATCTGAAGCGGGTAGTTCCACGGCGCGATCGAGCCCACGACGCCGATTGGCTCGCGGCGGATCGAGGAGGTGTGCGTCGCGTCGTACTCGGCCTGGGCCATGCCGTTGAGCACCCGCGCGGCGCCGGCGAAGAACCGGACGTTGTCGATGGAGCCCGGGACGTCGAACTCGGTGGTCAGCTTGATCGGCTTGCCGGACTGGGCGGACTCGACGCGGGCGTACTCGTCAGCGCGGGCCTGCATCCGGTCGGCGAGTGCCAGCAGGGCCGCCGAGCGCTCCCCCGGCGTTGTCCGCGACCAGCCGGGGTACGCCCGACTCGCGGCTGCAACGGCGGAGTCCACGTCGGCCACTGTCGCCTCGCCCAGCGTGGCGACGACCGAGCCGTCCGCAGGGTTGCGGACCTCGATGCTCGCGCCGGTGCCCGGCTCATGGCGCCCGTCGATGAACTGGCCCAGAAGTGCCACGCCGTCCTCCATCACTCCGCCATCGCCCATGCCGCGGTGCATCCACGGTTTTCGTGCAGTTCCCCGGATCAGCAACACGATATCCGTCGCGGATGAGGGGTTGGACGCACGATAACGGACCGCGTGCCGGGTCACAAACTGAACCGGCCGGCGCGCCGGAAGTGTTACCTGACCGTCACACTCCGCGGACATGCCTCGGGGCGGCGGGTCCCCCCACCGCCCCGCCAGGTCGTGCTCCGACTACGCCGTCACGATCCGTTCCGGCTCGGGCGCCTCGCCCTTGCTGAAGGCCACGATGTTCTCGGTCGTGACCCGGGCGATCTCGTCGAGGGCCTCCTTGGTCAGGAAGGCCTGGTGCGCGGTGACGATCACATTGGGGAAGGTCATCAACCGGGCCAGGACGTCATCGGCCATGACCTCGCCGGACAGGTCCTCGAAGAACTTGCCCTCCTCCTCCTCGTAGACGTCCAGGCCGACGCCACCGACCTGACCGGTCTTGAGGGCCTCGATGAGGGCCACCGTGTCCACCAGCGCTCCCCTGCTGACGTTGATCAGGATGACTCCGGGCTTGAGGGCGGCGAGGACGAGGTCGTTGATGATGTGGTGGGTCTCCGGGAACAGCGGCACGTGCAGCGAGACGATGTCGGCCTCCTTGCCGATCTCGCTGAGGGTCACGTACTCCAGGCCGTACTCCTGCGCCCACTTCGGGTCCGGGTAGGGGTCCCACATGATCACGCGCATCCCGAAGCCCTTGAAGATCTGGCCGGTGATCTTGCCGATCTTGCCCGTCCCGATCAGCCCGACGGTCTTGCCGTGCATGTCGAAGCCGACGAGGCCATCGAGGGTGAAGTTCATGTCACGCACGCGCCGGTTGGCCTGCGGGATGTGGCGGTTCAGCGCGAGCGCGAGGGTGACGGCGTGCTCAGCCACGGCGTACGGGGAGTACGCGGGGACGCGCGCCACCAGCAGCCCATGCTCCGCAGCCGCCTGCAGGTCGACCCCGTTGAAGCCCGCGCAGCGCAGGGCAATCATCTTCACGCCCTTGGCCGCCAGCACCTCGATGACCTCGCGGGTCACCTTGTCGTTGACGAAGACGCACACGACGTCCACGTCGTCGCCCACGGTCTCCACCGTCTCGGGGTTGAGCCGGTACTCGCGGAACTTCGGCGTGAACCCGGCGGCGATGAGGGTCTCGCCGAGGTGGTCGCGGTCGTACTTCTTGGTGTCGAACAGGGTGATGTTGGTCATGGCGTGAACGCTACTGGGGGGGCGTGGCCGTTGCCATCCCAGCAGTGGCCCGGGCACCACGCGTGCCCGGGCGATGTGGCAGGGTGCCGGCATGGCCGGGTCGCGACGTCCCCTGCGCTGGGTGGGCCTGTGGATCCCTGCGGTGGCCCTGGCGGGCACGGCAGCGCTGGGTGGGCTGGCCGGCTGCACCAACCCCGCCTCATCGCCGGTGACCGAGGCGCCCGTCACCCGGGCGCTGGCCATCCCCCCGCTGGAGGAGGGCAGGGTCTCGGCGGGTCGGCGCACGTACGCCCTGGATGTCCAGGAGGGGACGACCGACTTCGGGGTGGGCAGCCCCACGGACACCTACGGCGTGAACCAGTCCTACTTGGGGCCGACGCTGCGGATGACCACGGGCGAGGACGTCCGCATGGACGTCCACAACGGCCTCGGCACCGTCACCACGCTGCACTGGCACGGGATGCACGTGCCTGCGGAGATGGACGGCGGCCCGCACCAGCTCCTCGATCCCGGCCAGACGTGGTCGCCGCAGTGGCAGGTGCGCCAACCGGCCGCGACCCTCTGGTACCACGCCCACCCCCACGGACAGACCTCCGACCAGGTCTACCGGGGCGTGGCCGGCATGATCCTGGTCGACGACCCCGCCGGCGGGCCGGACCTCCCCGACGAGTACGGGGTGGACGACATCCCCGTGATCGTCCAGGACAAGTCGTTCGACTCCGACGGGCAGCTGGAGTTCGACCAGCGCGGGCCGAGCTCGACCGGCTTCCTCGGTGACACGGTGATGGTCAACGGCACGATCGGCGCCTACCTCGACGTGCCCACCACCCACATCCGGCTGCGACTGCTCAACGCGTCCACGGCGCGCATCTACAAGTTCGGGTTCGCCGACGACCGCACGTTCGACGTGGTCGGCACCGACGGGGGTCTGCTCACCGCGCCCGTCGGACTGGACCGGATCCAGCTCTCCCCCGGTGAGCGCGCGGAGATCGTCGTGGCGATGGCTCCCGGGGAGACTGCCGAGCTGCGCAACTACTCCCCCGACTTCGGCGGCCGGGTGGCGGGCAACTCCCGGTTCGGGACCGGCGACTACCGGGTGCTCGAGCTGCGCGCCGCACCCACGCTGCGCGAGTCGCCCGCGGCCCCGGCGACCCTCGCCACGTTCTCCCGTACCCCCGAGTCCTCGGCCGACGAGACGCGCACGTTCACGATCAACGCCCAGATCATCAACCGGCGGCCGGTGGACATGGGCCGCATCGACGAGGTCGTGCCTCTGGACGCAACCGAGGTGTGGGTGCTGCGCAATCGCGACCCGCAGCCGCACAACTTCCACGTGCACACAGTGCAGTTCCAGGTCCTGGACATCGATGGCGCGCCCCCGCCGCCGCACCTGGCCGGCTGGAAGGACACCGTCTACCTGGCGCCGGGCTCGCAGGTTCGGATCATCGCGTCGTTCACCGACTACGCCGACCCGATGTGGCCCTACATGTACCACTGCCACCTGCTGTGGCACGAGGACTCCGGCCTGATGGGCCAGTTCGTCGTCGTGGCCCCGGGCCAGACCCCGGTCCCCCCGCCGGACCCCTACCCGAAGCACTGAGCCGATCCCGAACCGACAACGAGGCTCAGCCCTCGTCGAGGCTGATCATCACGTGCTTGATCCGGGTGTAGTCCTCGAAGCCGTACATGGACAGGTCCTTGCCGTAGCCGGAGTGCTTGAACCCGCCGTGCGGCATCTCGGCGACCAGCGGGATGTGGGTGTTGATCCACACGGCGCCGAAGTCCAGGTACTTGGCCATGCGCATCCCCCGGGCGAGGTCCTTGGTCCACACCGAGGACGCCAGGCCGTAGGGCACGTCGTTGGCCCAACCGAGTGCCTGGGCCTCGTCGGCGAAGCGCTGCACGGTCATGACGGGGCCGAAGATCTCGTTCTGGACCATCTCGTCGTCCTGGCGCAGCCCCGACACCACGGTCGGCTCGATGAAGAACCCACGATCGCCCTGGCGGACCCCGCCGGCAACGATCTCAGCGTGCTCCGGGGTCCGCGACAGGAACCCGAGCACCTGCTCCATCTGGCGCTCGTTGTTCATCGGCGGCACGAGGGCGTCCTCGTCCGTCGGCCCGCCGGCGAACGTCGTGGCGGTGTTGCGCGCCTGCTCGGCCAGGGCCGCGACGAACTCGTCGTGGATGGCGTCGGCCACCAGCACGCGGGTGGCTGCCGTGCAGTCCTGCCCGGCGTTGAAGTACCCGGCCATGGCCAGCCACTCGGCGGCCGCTGCGATGTCGGCGTCCTCGAAGACCACGACCGGCGCCTTGCCGCCGAGCTCGAGGTGCACGCGCTTGACGTCCTGGGCAGCGGTCCCAGCCACCGCCATGCCGGCGCGGACCGAGCCGGTGATCGAGACCATGTCGGGGCGCTTGTTCTCCACGAGCGCCTGGCCGGTGGTGCGGTCGCCGGTGATCACGTTGAACACGCCCGCAGGCAGGACATCGGCGAACATCTCGGCCATCCGCACGGTGCTCACTGGCGTGGTGTCCGACGGCTTGAGGACGACGGTGTTGCCCGCGGCCAGCGCGGGCGCGAACTTCCAGACAGCCATCATCATCGGGTAGTTCCACGGGGTCACCTGGCCGATGACCCCCACGGGCTCGCGGCGGACGATCGAGGTGTAGCCCTTCATGTACTCGCCGCTGGCCCGGCCCTCGAGGATGCGAGCGGCACCGGCGAAGAAGCGGATCTGGTCGACCATCGGGGGGATCTCCTCCGAGGCCGTCACCGCGATCGCCTTGCCGGTGTTCTCGCTCTCGAGGGCGATGAGCTCGTCCGCGTGGGCCTCGACGATGTCGGCGATCTTCAGCAGGGCCGCCTGGCGCTCCGACGGCGTCGTCTGGCTCCAGGACTCGAAGGCGTCGGACGCCGCGGCGTAGGCCCGGTCGACGTCCTCGGCGTTGGACACCACGGCCTGGGCGAAGACCTCGCCTGTGGTCGGGTTGACCAGGTCGCTGGTCTGGCCAGAGACGGAGTCGACAGACTCACCGTTGACGAAGTTGCGAATGGTGCGGCTCACTGGATCTCCTTCAGATCGACAGGGTCGAGCGACGGGCAGGATCGGCACGGCGGCGGGCGCGGCGCAGATGCGGCGCGAGTCTAGCCCAGCGGCGCAGATCGTGACAGCGCAGCGGGGTCACTATTCGTGGCGAAGTGATGTCCATCGTGCGTTTTCCGCAGATTTCCTGCCGGTGAGCGACCGTTTCGCTTGCTTGTTGGCGCTTTCTGGGGTTCGATGACGTCCATGCTCCAGTCACCACGCCCCCGCCCGGTGCCCCTCGATGACACCGCCAAGGCCATTGTCGAGCAGCTGCAGCAGGACGGCCGCCGCGCCTACGCCACCATCGGCCGGGCGGTCGGGCTGTCCGAGGCCGCGGTCCGCCAGAGGGTGGCCCGACTCGTCGAGTCCGGGGTGATCCAGATCGTCGCGGTGACCGATCCCATGCAGGTGGGCTTCCCCCGCGCAGCGATGCTCGGCATCGAAGTCGACGGCGACATCAACGAGGTTGCCGATCGCCTGGCCGAACTCGAGGAGGTCGACTACCTGGTGATCACCGCCGGCGGTTTCGACATCCTCGCCGAGGTGGTCTGCGAGGACGACGAGCACCTGCTCGAGATCATGAACAGCAGGATCCGAGCCGTCCCCGGAGTCCGGAGCACGCAGACATTCGTCTACTTGAAGCTGCGCAAGCAGATCTACACATGGGGTACCCGATGACCATCAGCGAGATGTCCTTCTCCGAACCCGGCGACGACGCCCTGGCCGACAAGGCTCGGGACCGGCTCTGGATGCACTTCACCCGGCACTCGGTCTACGAGGACGGCGCAGGACACGTGCCGATCATCGTCCGTGGTGAGGGCGCGCGGATCTGGGACGACCAGGGCAAGTCCTACCTCGACGGCCTCGCCGGGCTGTTCACGGTGCAGGCCGGTCATGGGCGCAAGGAGATCGCCGAGGCGATGGCCAAGCAGGCCGAGCAGCTTGCGTTCTTCCCACTGTGGTCCTACGCGCACCCGACCGCGATCGAGCTGGCCGACCGCCTCGGGCAGCTGGCCCCGGCGGACATCAACCGCACCTTCTTCACCAGCGGTGGCGGCGAGGCCGTGGAGTCCGCCTGGAAGCTGGCCAAGCAGTACTTCAAGCTCACCGGCCAGCCCACCAAGCACAAGGTGATCAGCCGCAACGTGGCATACCACGGCACCCCACAGGGTGCGCTGTCGATCACCGGCATCCCGGCCGCCAAGACCCCGTTCGAGCCGTTGGTACCCGGCGCCCACAAGGTGCCCAACACCAACTTCTACCGGGCCGAGGCTCACGCCGACGACATCACGGCGTTCGGCCGGTGGGCCGCCGACCGGATCGCCGAGGCCATCGAGTTCGAGGGCCCTGAGAGCGTGGCCGCGGTGTTCCTCGAGCCCGTGCAGAACTCCGGCGGCTGCTTCCCACCGCCCCCCGGCTACTTCGAACGGGTGCGCGAGATCTGCGACCAGTACGACGTGCTGTTCGTCGCCGACGAGACCATCTGCGCCATGGGCCGCATCGGCGACTACTTCGCCATGAACCGCTACGGCGTCCAGCCCGACATCATCACGTTCGCCAAGGGCCTGACCTCCGGGTACTCCCCCATGGGCGCGATGATGGTGCACGACCGCCTGTTCGAGCCGTTCAAGCAGGGCACGACGTCGTTCCTGCACGGCTACACCTGGGGCGGGCACCCCGTCTCAGCCGCTGCCGCGCTGGCCAACCTCGACATCTTCGAGCGCGAGGGCCTCAACGCCCATGTGCAGGCCAACGAGGCCGCCTTCCGGGCGACCCTCGAGAAGCTGCTCGACCTGCCGATCGTCGGCGACGTTCGTGGGGCGGGCTACTTCTACGGCATCGAGCTGGTCAAGGACAAGGCGACGAAAGAGACGTTCACCGACGCGGAGGCCGAGCGGCTGCTGCGCGGGTTCCTCTCCAAGGCGCTGTTCGACGCCGGGCTGTACTGCCGAGCCGACGACCGGGGAGACCCCGTCATCCAGCTGGCGCCACCGCTGATCGTCGGCCAGCCGGAGTTCGACGAGATCGAGTCGGTCCTGCGCGACGTGCTCACCCGCGGCATGGAACTGCTGTAGGCCATGGCCGAGTCAGGAGCGACTGCCCGCACCGCGTTCACCCGCAAGCCCGACCGCGGTTCGCATGACCTGGCAGCGGCGCGCGAGGTCCTGGCCGAGGCGCTGATCGGCCATGTCGGAACCGTGGATGACAGCGGCGCCCCGGTCGTGCTGCCCGTCGCGGTCGCCCTGGACCCCGACGCCGACCGGGTGCTGTTCCACGGCTCGACCGGCGCGGGGATGTTCCGGCGACTGGCCGCGGGGGCACCCGCGTGCCTGACGGTCACCCACCTCGATGGCCTGGTCATCGCCCGCAGCGCGTTCGAGTCGAGCATGAACTACCGCAGCGTGGTCGTGCTGGGCACGTGCGAGGTCCTCGACGGTGAGGACAAGGACACCGCACTTCGGGTGATCACCGACCACCTGACGCCGGGACGCTGGGAGGCCGCACGCCCCATGCGCTCCAGCGAGGTCGCGGCGACGATGGTGCTGGCCCTGCCGATCGCGGAGTTCTCCGTGAAGTCCCGTGACGGCGGGCCCAACGACGACGAGGACGCCCAGTGGCCGATCTGGGCCGGTCACGTGCCGGTGCACATGGTCACCGGGACCCCGGTCCCCGAGCCGGGGTCCGGCTCCCACCCGCAGCCACAGATCCCCGCCGGTCTGCGGGTCACGGCGAGGTGACCGACCTGCGCGCGGTCTCGTTGTGGTGGGACAGCCTCGGCGAGGCCCCAACCCCACGAGCACCCCTGGACGGCGACCTCGACGTCGACGTGGCGATCGTCGGTGCCGGCTACACGGGGCTCTGGACGGCGTACTACCTGGCGAGGGCTGCCCCGGGAACACGTATCGCGATCGTCGAGGCGAACGTGGCCGGGTTCGGAGCCAGCGGGCGCAACGGCGGCTGGTGCTCAGCGCTCTTCCCCGCCTCCCTGGACAAGATCGCCCGCGCGAGTTCGCGGCAGGCGGCGATCGCCATGCAGCACGCGATGCACGACACCGTCGACGAGGTCGGCAGGGTCGCTGCGGCCGAAGGGCTGGACATCGACTGGGCCAAGGGCGGGACCGTGGGCCTGGCCCGGACAGCGGTGCAGCTGGACCGCGCGCGCGAGGATGTCGCACACTGGCGCTCCTGGGGCTTCGGGGCCGCTGACGTCAGGCTGCTGGACGCCGACGAGGCGAGCGCGCGCGTGGGGGCGACCTCCGTGCTGGGGGCCTCCTACACGCCGCACTGCGCCGCCATCCACCCCGCGAAGCTCGCACGCGGACTGGCTGCGCTCGTCGAAGCCGCTGGGGTGCGCATCTACGAGGGCACACCGGCCACCAGCATCGAGCCGGGTGTCGTGCGGACCTCCTTCGGTGACGTCCGCGCACCCCACGTCGTGCGAGCCACGGAGGCGTTCACCGCGACCCTGCCGGGTCATCGGCGTGCCGTCCTGCCCGTCTACTCCCTGATGCTGGCCACCGAGCCGCTGCCCGCTGAGGTCTGGGACCGCATCGGCCTGGCGGCGCGGGAGACGTTCAACGACGGTCGGCACCTGATCATCTACGGCCAGCGCACTGCCGACGATCGGCTCGCGTTCGGCGGCCGGGGCGCGCCCTACCGCTACGCCTCCCGGATCGACCCGACGACCGAGCGTGACGGTCGCGTCCACGAGGGGCTGTGGGCGACCCTGACCGAGCTCTTCCCCGCCGTCGCGCCCTTCAGGGTGACCCATCGCTGGGGCGGCCCACTGGGCATCCCCCGCGACTGGTACGCCTCCTGTGGGCTGGATCGACGCACGGGGCTCGCCTGGGCCGGTGGCTACGTCGGCGACGGAGTCGGCACCGCCAACCTCGCCGGACGGACGCTGGCCGACCTCATCACCGGTACCGACTCCGAGCTCACCGCACTGCCCTGGGTCAACCACCGCTCGCGGCGCTGGGAGCCCGAGCCGCTGCGCTGGCTCGGGGCCAACGGCGGACTCGCCGTGATGAGCTCTGCGGATGCCGCCGAGGCCAGGTCCGGCCGGCCTGCCCGCCGCGCTGCACTGTTCGAGCGGTTCCTCGGTCACTGAGAATCCCGCCCGCGAGGGCCCCCCGGCATTGAGTCCGGTCCGCGGGAGGACCACGATTGCTCCCGTGGACATCACCCCTGCTGAGCTGCCCGCCCCCCGCCCCGACGCCGACGCCGTCGTCGACCGCGCCGTCGCCCGCGCCGCACGCTGGATGACCGATGCCGAGGGCCAGCGCACCCGCCGCGAGAAGGCGAATCGGCGGCGGTTGACCCGGTTGCTCAAGGACCCCGCCGGCCTTCCCGTGACCATGGCCCTCACCGACGAGGTGATGCGGATCTCGGACCCCGGGCGGGCCGCGGCCACGCTGCGCTCCGCAGCTGCAGGGTCCAACCGCCGGGCCCTCGGACTGCGCGACCACGTGGGCCTGCAGGCCGTCGGCCGGCTCTCGGCCCTGGCCCCGGACCCGTCGATGAAGCTCGTCCACTGGCAGATCCGAGATGCCTCCACCGGGATCATCCTTCCCGCCGAGCAGGCCCGCCTGCGCAAGCACCTGGAGAAGCGCGCCTCCGAGGGCGCCCGGCTGAACATCAACGTCCTGGGCGAGGCAGTCCTCGGTGAGGACGAGGCCACGCATCGCCTGGACCGGGTGATCGAGATGCTGACCCGCCCAGAGGTCACCTACATCTCGGTGAAGATCTCGGCGATCGCAGCACAGTTGAGCACCTACGACCACGAGGGGTCCGTGCAGCGCGTGGCCGAGCGCCTGCGCCGGCTCTACCGGGCAGCCCGCGCCACGACGCCACACACCTTCGTGAACCTCGACATGGAGGAGTACCGCGACCTCGCGCTGACCGTGGATGTCTTCACGGCTGTCCTGGCCGAGGAGGAGTTCCGCGACATCGAGGCCGGCATCGTGCTGCAGGCCTACCTGCCTGAGAGCCACGCCGTGTTCGAGCAACTGCTGGCCTGGGCCCGCACCCGCCGCGAGCAGGGCGGTGCGCCGATCAAGGTCCGCATCGTCAAGGGCGCCAACCTCGCGATGGAGACCGCGGAGGCCCAGATCCACGGCTGGACCGCGGCGCCCTACGGCTCCAAGGCCGACGTCGACGCCTCCTACAAGAGGCTGGTCGACGCCGCCGTGCGCCCCGAGAACGCCGATGCAGTGCGCATCGGGATCGCCAGCCACAACCTGTTCGATCTCGCGTGGGCACTCGAGGTGGCTGCGGCGCGCGGCGTCAGCGACCAGATCGACATCGAGATGCTCGAGGGCATGGCAAACGCCGAGGCGCTGGCGATCATCCACGACGTCGGCTCGGTGCTGCTCTATGCGCCCGTCACGTCGCGGGACGACTTCGCCTCAGCCGTCGCCTACCTGGTCCGACGGCTGGACGAGAACACCGCCCCGGAGAACTTCCTGCGCGCCTCCTTCAGCCTCACCGTCGGCTCACCCACCTTCGCCGAGCAGGAGCGCCGATTCCGGGAGGCCGTGAGCGCGCGGCACACCATCTCCACGGACTCCCGCCGGCATGCCCCGCACCCGTCGGTGCCGACCGAGCCGGAGACCGAGGGGTTCTTCGGCAACGAGACCGAGATCGACGTGACCCGTCCCGAGGAGCGCGAGCAGATCGCTGCTGCGCTGAACCGGCACTCCTCCGGCTGGGACCGAGCCGTCCCCGTGGTCGTCGCCGGGGTCGAGCAGGTCGATGGCGTGGTGGAGGGCATCAACCCCAGCGCCGAGGGCGCAGCCTGGTACACCTACACCGTCGCGACCACCGAGCTGGTCGACGAGGCCGTCGCCACCGCCCGGGGCGCGGTCGAGGGCTGGGACTCCCGCGGACCCAGGGAGCGCGCGCGGATCCTGTGGGAGGCCGCGCGGGTGATGGGCGAGGACCACCACGACACGCTGGCCGTCATGTCACTGGACGCAGGCAAGACCATGGACCAGGGCATCCCCGAAGTCACCGAGGCCATCGACTTCGCCCGCTACTACGGCCGGTCGGCGATCCTCACGCTGGAGGGCGCCGCACCGAGCACCCCGGTGGGCGTCGTCGTGGTCGTCCCACCGTGGAACTTCCCATACGCCATCCCGGCCGGTGGGGTCCTGGCCTCGCTGGCCGCCGGCAACGCTGTCATCCTCAAGCCTGCACCGGAGACAGTGGCAACCGCGTGGGTCCTCGTTCAGCAGCTGTGGCGCGCCGGCGTCCCCCGCGACGTCCTGCAGTTCGTGCCCACCCGCGACGACGAGGTGGGCCAGCACCTGGTGACCCATCCGGAGGTCGCGGCGGTGATCCTGACCGGTTCGTTCGCGACCGCCCGGATGTTCACCACGTGGCGACCGGACCTGCGGCTGATGGCCGAGACATCGGGCAAGAACGCGCTGCTGATCTCGGCGACCGCCGACATCGACGCCGCGGTCAAGGACCTCGTCGCCTCGGCGTTCGGCCACGCCGGGCAGAAGTGCTCTGCCGCCAGCCTCGCGATCGTCGAGGCCTCGATCCACGACAACCCCGCGTTCCTGCGCCAACTGCGCGACGCCGTCACCACCGAGGTCGTCGGCGCCGGGCCGGACCCGGCCACGGTCATCGGCCCGGTCATCCGCCCGGCCGAGGGACCGCTGTTGCGCGCGCTGACGACCCTGGAGCCCGGCGAGTCCTGGCTCGTCGCGCCGCGGCAGCTCGACGACACCGGCCACATGTGGAGCCCCGGGGTCAAGATCGGCGTGCAACCGGGCTCGTGGACGCACCTGACCGAGTGGTTCGGCCCGGTGCTGGGAGTCATGCGCGCTCCGGACCTCGACACCGCGATCTCCTGGCAGAACGCCGTGGAGTACGGCCTCACGGCGGGCATCCACGCCCTGGACACCGACGAGTGCGAGACGTGGATCGAGCGCATCCAGGCCGGCAACGTGTACGTCAACCGTGGGACGACCGGCGCGGTGGTCAACCGGCAGCCCTTCGGCGGGTGGAAGAAGTCCGCGGTCGGCCCGACCGCCAAGGCCGGGGGCGAGAACTACGTGGCCTGCCTGCGCGACTGGGCACCCACCGAAGCGGCCCTGACCAACGACGAGGTCCAGTCCTGGTGGACAAGCACGGGCGGCGCCGTCCGCGACCTGACCGGCCTGACCGTGGAGCGCAACCTGATCCGCTACCGCCCGATGGGCTCGCCCATCCTGGTCCGCGTGGACGCCGGCACCCGGGAGGCGGACCTCGAGTCGGTGCGGCGGCTCGCCGCGCGGACTGGGACCCGGATCGTGCTGAGCAGTGCAACCTCCCGGGGTGCCGACACTGCCGTCGAACCCGTCGAGGACGCCGCGCGGCGCGTTGCCCGTGGCCAGGTCAGCCGGGTGCGCTGGCTGTCCGCGGAGGATCCCGGTGACCTCGCGGTCGTCGGCCTCGATGCCGGGGTCAGCCTCGACCGCCGACCCATCGCTGGAAGCGTGGCCATCGAGGGCCCGCGCTGGATGCACGAGCAGAGCGTCTGCGTGACCGCGCACCGCTACGGCAACGTCGGTGCCGGGCCGCAGCCGCGGGTCCCCGGCGCGCGGTGAGGCCGACCGGGGCAGCTGCGCGTCAGGGACGCGATCCGGACACAGGTGTCCGCCTGGTGCCCGACGGTGTCCGATCCCTGCCGAACGCCCCAGTTCCATCGCCCAGGCCAAGCGGTCGGACCAGGCGGTCGGCCGACGAGCACTCGCCGCCCGACGGTGTCCGTGTGCTCCTCGACGGTGCCCAGCCCGAGCCCTGCCCGCCGTTTACCGGGGGCTCCTGACGGGTAAGGAGTCACGATGCACGCCTTCCGCGCGATCTTCCGCCACCCCGGGACGGTGGGGATGACGATCGCGGGCTTCGTCGGACGCTTCCCCATGGCCATGCTGGGCCTGGCGATGACGATGCTGGTGGTCGCCGAGACCGGCTCCTACGGCCGGGCCGGTGCGGTGGCCGCTTCGATCACCCTGGCAGGTGCGATCGGCGGACCTGTCGGGGCGCGACTGGCCGACCGGTTCGGCCAGCACCGGGTGATCCCCCCACTGATCGGTGTGCACATCCTCGCGGTGGCCAGCCTCACGGTCGCCGTCATGGCTGGGACACCGATGGTGCTGTGGCTGGTCCTGGGCACCATCGCCGGGCTGTCCGGCCCGAACCTGGGCGCCATGGTGCGCACCCGCTGGGCGGGGATCACCGACGGCCCCGACGAGCTCACCTCCGCCTTCGCCCTCGAGTCGACCCTCGACGAGGTCGCGTTCGTCCTCGGGCCGCCCCTGGCCACCGCGCTGGCGGTGATGATCGCGCCGTGGTCGGCCATCGTCACGGGCCTGATGCTGGCGGGCTCCGGTGCCCTGGCCCTGGCCGCCCAGAGGTCGACCGAGCCCGCACCGGCGCCGCACACCGGCATGCACGGACCTGCGGTCTGGCGCTCGGGCATCCTGCAGGTCCTGACCCTGGTCATGGTCCTGATGGGGGCGATCTTCGGCGCCCTCGAGGTGTCGACGGTCGCCTTCGCCCAGGAGGCCGACGCGGTGTGGGCCACCGGCTGGCTGCTGGGCGTCTTCGCCCTGGCCAGCGGGCTGACGGGCCTCTACCTGGGCGCGCGCCCCGGCGGCTGGCCGTTGTCCACCCAGGTCCTGATCGGCACCACGACCCTGGCCCTGGCCACGGCCGTGATCCCCTTCATCGACGGACTCGGCTGGTACGCCGGGGGCATGTTCGCTGCCGGGCTCGGGGTGTCCGCGGTGATGATCGGCGCGATGCAGATCATCGAGCGGGCGCTGCCGCGCACCCGGCTCACCGAGGCCCTGGCCCTGGCCATCTCCGGGGTCCTGATCGGCTCCGCCGGAGCCGTCGCCCTGTCCGGCGCCCTGATCGATGCCGGGGGCTCCTCGTGGGGCCTTGCTGTCGGGTCGGTTGCCGCCCTTGTCGGCCTGCTGGTCACCGCACTCGCCCGCCGGGCACTGTCCCGCGCGGAGTCCCTGGCGCCGCTCGACGCGACCGACGCAGACCCCGTCTGCCCTCCGGTGCTCCCCCCGGAAGGGCTCACGACCGTGCCAGCGGCGCTCCCGGGGCAGTCGGGCGACGGAACAACCCCTCCTGGGTGATCGAGATCATCAGGTCCCCGTTGCGGTCGAACATCCTGCCCCGCGCGAACCCCAGGCCCCGCTCGGCCGCCGGCGACGCGGTCACATAGAGCGCCCACTCGTCGGCGCGATAGGGGCGGTGGAACCACATCGCGTGGTCGAGGCTGGCCACGTCGAGGTCGCCGGACCCCACGTAGTAGCCGTGCCGGCGCTGCACGGCGTCGAGCAGGGTGGCATCCGAGAAGTACGTCGCCACGCAGACATGCAGCAGCGGGTCGTCAGGCATGGGCCCGTCCGAGCGGAACCAGACGACGTCCTCACCCGGGTAGTCCTCGCCACCCTCACCCCGCGTGGGGTGGTCCGGGAAGGCATCCCCCCACCACGCAACCAGCTGCTGCCCCAGTCCCCGGACCGGCCGGATGTCCACCGGCGGGGTGATCTCCACGAGGATCGGGGGCAGCTGGTCGACGTGCGGCTCCATCAGCTCAGCCAGTGAGGGCAGGCCCTCGGGACCGGGGACCTCGCGCGCCCGCGTCGTGTGCGAGATGGGCGTGGCCTCGGGCATGTGGAACGACGCGGACATCGCGAACGTCACCTTGCCGTGCTGGTGGGCCAGGACCCGTCGCACGCTGAACCCGCGGCCATCGCGCATCCTCTCGACATGGAACTCGACCGGCTGGGTGGGGTCACCCGGGGCGCAGGAAGTACGCGTGCAGGGAGTGCACGTAGCGCTCCGGGTCCACGGTGCGCCCCGCCGCCACGAGCGCCTGGGCGGCCACCTGGCCACCGAAGATCCGGGTGTAGCTGACGGGGTGGCTGATCCCGACGAAGACGTCGCCGGCACGGCGCTCGAGGTCCAGCAGCTCGAGCAGGGAGTCGATCGGGTGGTGGGCCACCCGCAGATCGTGTCAGGGACAAGGCGAATCCCGCGGGACGACCACCCGTATCGGTCCGGATTCCCAACGATCGGCAGTCCGGGAACCGGATCAACTCCACAGTCGTCCGCGCAACAGCGGACGGACTTCGGCCGGGACGTGGGACGGGACTTGGATATTGGATCCAATCTGGTAGGGTGCCAGCACCGCTCCGACCTGAGGTGACCGATGTCCGCGCCCCCGCCCCTGTCCCCCACCGAGCTCTACGCGATCGACACCCTGCTCAGCCCTGAGCAGGTCGAGATCCGCGACACCGTGCGACGGTTCGCCGACGAGCACCTGCGGCCCGCACCTGGCCGGTTGGTTCGAGGCGGGAGAGCTGCCCGTCCGCGAGCTGGCCCGCGAGCTCGGCTCGCTCGGGGTGCTGGGCATGCACCTCCAGGGCTACGGCTGCGCCGGGACCGACGCCACCTCCTACGGCTTGGCCTGCCTGGAGCTCGAGGCCGCCGACTCGGGGATCCGCTCGCTGGTCAGCGTTCAGGGGTCGTTGGCGATGTTCGCGATCCACGAGTACGGCTCCGAGGCCCAGCGCCAGCAGTGGCTGCCCGGCATGGCATCAGGTGAGCTGATCGGCTGCTTCGGCCTGACGGAGCCCGATGCCGGCTCCGATCCGGGGTCGATGCGCACCACCGCAGTCCGCGACGGGGATGACTGGGTGCTGACCGGCACCAAGATGTGGATCACCAACGGCTCGGTCGCCGACGTGGCCATCGTGTGGGCACGCACCGAGGGCACGATCCGCGGCTTCGTCGTCCCAACGGACTCCCCCGGCTTCACCGCCCGGTCGATCCCGCACAAGCTGAGCCTGCGCGCATCGGTCACCTCGGAGCTCGTCCTCGATGGGGTGCGCCTGCCGGCCGACGCCATGCTCCCCGGCGCGCGGGGGCTGTCCGGCCCGCTCGGGTGCCTGGCCGAGGCCCGGTACGGCATCGTGTTCGGCTCCATCGGTGCCGCCCGCGACTGCCTGGAGACCGCGATCGACTATGCCGGATCGCGCGAGCAGTTCGGCCGCCCGATCGCCGGGTTCCAGCTCACCCAGCGCAAGCTCGCCGAGATGGCGGTCGCGGTGGGCAACGGTCACCTGCTCGCCCTGCACCTGGGGCGGCTCAAGGACGCGGGGGTCCTGACCACGCAGCAGGTCAGCGTCGGGAAGTTCAACAACGTGTCGGCGGCGCTGGCGGTGGCCCGCGAGGCGCGGGCGATCCTCGGGGGCAACGGGATCTCGCTGGAGTACCCGGTGATCCGGCACATGGTGAACCTCGAGAGCGTCTACACCTACGAGGGCACCCACGACATCCACACGCTGGTGATCGGGCAGGCCCTGACCGGGATTGCCGCCTACCGATGAGCGCCGCTCCCACCGGCCCGCTGGCGGGCATCCGCGTCGCCGACTTCAGCCGCGTGCTCGCCGGGCCCTACGCCACGATGATGCTCGGCGACCTCGGCGCGGAGGTCATCAAGGTCGAACGGCCGCCGTGGGGTGACGACACCCGCTCATGGGGGCCGCCGCGTGCCGCCGACGGCACGTCCACGTACTTCCAGTCGGTGAACCGCAACAAGCGCACGGTGTGGCTGGACCTCGGCGACCCCGCCGACCGCGCCGAGGCGTTCGCACTGGCCACCTCCGCCGACGTGCTCGTCGAGAACCTCGCACCCGGGACGATGGGGCGCTTCGGCCTCGGCTACCCCGACATCGCAGCGGTGAACCCCGGCGTGGTCTACGCGTCGATCTCGGGCTTCGGCGCGGGGGCTGGTGCGGCCATGCCCGGCTACGACCTGCTCGTGCAGGCGATGGGCGGGCTGATGAGCATCACCGGCCCGACTCCCGACCAGCCCACCAAGGTCGGGGTCGCCCTGGTCGATGTGCTCACCGGCCTGCACGCCAGGAGTGGGGATCCTCGCAGCGCTCCACGAGCGCTCGCTCAGCGGCGTCGGACAGCACGTCTCGGTGAACCTGCTCAGCTCGACGCTCTCCGCGCTGGTGAACCAGGCGCAGGCGGTGGTCGGCGCCGGGGTCGTGCCACGCGCTATGGGCAACGCCCACCCCAGCATCGCCCCCTACGAGACCCTGCCGACCGCCGACGGCGTCCTGGTCCTGGCCGTGGGCAACGACCGCCAGTTCGCGTCCCTGTGCGAGGTCCTCGGACTCGACCTCGCCGACGATCCGGACTTCGTGACCAACCCCGCGCGGGTGGCCAACCGGGAAGTCCTCGCCCGACGGCTCGACGAGGTCCTGACCACCCGTCCGACCGCCCACTGGGTCCAGGCACTGACGGCAGCCGGAGTCCCGGCCGGTCCCGTGAACGACATCCCAGCGGCGCTCGACCTGGCCGCCACGCTCGGACTCGCCCCCATCGCCCTGGCCGGAGGTGCCCCGACGGTGGCCAACCCGATCACGCTGTCACGGACCCCCGTCGACTACCGGTTGGCGCCCCCGAACGCCCACCCGGGAGCGGACCGTGAATGACTTCCGGCGCCCGCCCACCGCCCAGGAGGCGGTGCTCGTCGAGGTGCGCGCCCGGATCCTGCGCGGGGACATCGCACCCGGAACGCCGGTGCGCCAGGAGGACCTGGCCGCCTCCCTGGGAGTCAGCCGGGTCCCGGTGCGCGAGGCGCTGCGGATGCTCGAGTCCGAGGGCCATGTCACCTACACACCACACCGCGGCTACCGGGTGCCCGAGCTGGACCTCGACGAGCTCGAGGAGATCTACCACCTGCGTGCGCTCATCGAGGACGACCTCGCCCGTCGTGCGCTCGCCGGCCATGACCCCGATCACGTCGCGGCAGTGCGGACGGCGCACGCACGGCTGGTGGCCGCCGAGCGCGCGGATCCCAACGACCCGCCCTCCATGGCCGCGGCGAATCGCGCCTTCCACTGGGCGATCCTGCGCCCCACCCCGCGAGCCGAACGGATCCTGACCACACTGTGGGACGCCTCCGAGGTGTACCGGGCGCGCTGGTTCGCCCACGGGGCGAACGTCGCCCGAGGGGCCAAGGAGCACGCCCGCGCCCTGTCCGCGGTGGAGGCCGGCGACGCCGACACGCTGGTGGCCGTGCTCGGCCAGCATCGTGCGGGCGCGGTCAGCGCACTGCGCGCCCAGCTCGCTCGCGAGGCTACCCCGCCTGGCCGGAGTGCTGGCGCAGCAGTGGGGTGAGGACCTCCAGGACGCTCGCGTCCTCGATCGTCGAGGGAACCTGCTCCGGTCGCCCGTCGGCGATCCCGCGCATCGTGCGCCGCAGGATCTTCCCCGACCGGGTCTTCGGCAGGCCGGGAACGACCACCACCTCCCGGAACGCGGCTACCGGCCCGACGTGCTGTCGGACGTCGGCGACGATCTGCCGGGTCAGTTCGTCCGGGTCGATCTCGACCCCGCCCTTGAGGACCACGAACGCTCGCGGCGACTGGCCCTTCAGGTCGTCGGCGACACCGATGACCGCGCACTCGGCCACTGCCGGGTGCGCGGCGACCACAGCCTCCATGACGCCGGTCGACAGACGATGCCCGGCCACGTTGATGACGTCGTCGGTGCGGCCCAGGACGTAGAGGTACCCATCGGCATCGACGTACCCGCCGTCGCCGGTGGTGTAGTAGCCGGGGAAGGCGCTGAGGTACGACGAGACGTAGCGCTCATCGTCGCCCCACAGGGTCGGCAGGGTCCCGGGTGGCAGCGGCAGCCGGATCACGATGTTGCCCTCGGTGCCCGGCGCAACCTCGTTGCCCTCGCCATCGAGCACACGCACGTCGTAGCCCGGGACCGCCACCGAGGGCGAGCCCTCCTTGAGCGGCAACGGCTCCAGCCCGCGCGGGTTCGCTGCGATGGGCCAACCCGTCTCGGTCTGCCACCAGTTGTCCACGACCGGCACGCCGAGAACCTCGCTCGCCCAGTGGTAGGTGTCAGGATCCAGCCGCTCGCCCGCGAGGAACAGCGTGCGCAGGCTGGAGATGTCGTGCTCGGCGATAAGCGCACCCTCTGGGTCCTCCCGCCGGATCGCCCGGATCGCAGTCGGAGCGGTGAACAGCGCCTTCACCTTGTGCTCGGCGATGACCCTCCAGAAGGCCGCAGCGTCCGGAGTGCCGACCGGCTTGCCCTCGTACAGGACCGTGGTGGCGCCCACGATCAGCGGGGCGTAGACGATGTAGGAGTGCCCGACGACCCAGCCCACGTCGGAGGCCGCCCACCACACGTCGCCGGGGCCGATGTCGTAGACGTTGGCCATCGACCAGGCAAGCGCGACGGCATGCCCACCGTTGTCGCGGACGATGCCCTTCGGACGCCCGGTCGTGCCGGAGGTGTAGAGGATGTAGAGCGGATCAGTGGCTGCGACGTCCGTGCACCCGACGGGCTCGGCGCCGGCAGCCATCTGTGCCCAGTCATGGTCGCGGGGACCCATCTGGGCGACGAGTTGGGGACGCTGCAGGATGACGCAGGCGGTCGGTTGGTGGGTCGCCAGGGCCAGTGCCTCGTCGAGCAGCGGCTTGTAGGCCACAACCCGGCTCGGCTCGATCCCGCAGGACGCGGACAGGATCACCTTGGGCTGGGCGTCGTCGATGCGCACGGCGAGCTCCTCGGCGGCGAACCCGCCGAACACCACGGAGTGCACCGCCCCGAGACGTGCGCACGCCAACATGCCGATGACCGCCTCCGGGACCATCGGCATGGAGAGCACCACCCGGTCACCGGCACCCACTCCGAGCCCGGAGAGCACCCCCGCGAACCGCGCGACCTCGTCGAGGAGCTCGGCGTAGCTGAACATGCGCTGGGTCCCGGTGACCGGGCTGACGTGGATCAGCGCGGGCTGCTCGCCCCGGCCGGACGCGACGTGGCGGTCCAGGGCGTTGAAGCAGGTGTTCAGCCGGCCGTCCGGGTACCAGCGGTGCAGCGGAGCGGCGCTGTCATCGCGCACGACGGTGGGCGAGGTGGTCCAGGTGATCGCCCGCGCGGCCGCACCCCAGAAGGCCTGCGGGTCCGACATGCTCTGGGCGTGCGCCTGTGCGTACGTGGTCATGGAGCCTCCCGGACTGGTGGATGTCGGCCCAGTGTGCCCGGCGCCAGGACTTGCCCGGGCGCCACGAGCATGGCACTGCGACGAGCGGGCCAGCGGATCGACGAACGGCACCCGGACGCCCCTGAGCACCGAGTCTCCCGGACTTCACGGGATCTCCCGTACGAACAGGAGATCGGGTGAAGTCGCGGAGATTCTGCGAAGCGGGAGCGGGCGGGGCGGGGGCGTGGGTGGGGTCAGTCGCGGGCTGTGGCCGCCAGCTGGCCGCAGGCGCCGTCGATCTCGCTGCCGCGGGTGTCTCGGATGGTCGTGGGGATCCCGCGAGCCTCCAGCGCGGCGACGAACGCCCGCTCGACCGCGGGATCCGAGGCCGTCCACTTCGAGCCGGGCGTGGGGTTCAGCGGGATCGGGTTGACGTGCACCCATCCCCGGCCCCGGGCATTGAGCAGCTTGCCGAGGAGGTCCGCACGCCACGCCTGGTCGTTGATGTCGCGGATCAGCGCGTACTCGATTGATGCCCGACGGCCGGTGGCCTGGGTGTACTCGAACGCGGCGTCGATGGCCTCGGCGACCTTCCACTTCGTGTTGACCGGCACCAGGGTGTCGCGCAGCTCGTCGTCCGGGGCGTGCAGGCTCAGCGCCAGAGTCACGGGCAGCCCCTCGCCGGCGAACTTGCGCATCGCGGGGACCAGTCCCACGGTCGACACGGTGATGCCGCGGGCGCTCATCCCCAGGCCATCGGGAGCCGGCGCGATCATGCGGCGGACCGCAGCGACCACGACGTTGTAGTTGGCAAGGGGCTCCCCCATGCCCATGAAGACCACGTTCGACACCCGACCGGTCCCGCCCGCCACCTCGCCGCGGGCCAGCGCCCGCGAACCGGCGAGCACCTGCTCGACGACCTCAGCGGTCGACATGTTGCGGGTGAGCCCCGCCTGCCCGGTCGCGCAGAACGGGCAGTTCATCCCGCAGCCCGCCTGCGAGGAGACGCACACCGTGACGCGCTCCCGGCTGTTCCGGGTCGCCGGGTAGCGCATCAGCACCGACTCGACCATGGCCCCGTCGTGCAGCCGCCACACGGACTTCACCGTCAGGCCGCCGTCGCAGGTGATGTCACGCACGTTGGTCAGCAGCGGCGGGCACAGGCTCTCGGCCAGGGGCTCGCGCATGCGCCGCGGGGATGTCGGTCCACTGCGCGGGGTCGTCGACGAGCCGGGCGAACCAGTGGTTGCTCACCTGGTCGGCGCGGAACCTGGGGAGGCCGGCGGCGGCCACAGCGTCCCTGCGCTCGGCCAGGGTCATGTCCGACAGGTGCCGTGGCGGCTTGCCCCGCCGGGGCGCCTCGAGGACCAGCAGTCCCGGTGGCTGGCTCACGTCAGGTGATCCCGCCGAGGGTGAGGGCGAACAGCGTGTAGGCGACCACCGTGTTCGGGATCAGGCTGTCGAGGCGGTCCATCACCCCGCCGTGGCCGGGAAGCAGGTTCGACATGTCCTTGATGCCCATGTCGCGCTTGATCGCCGACTCGAGGAAGTCCCCGAGCGTCGCGGTGATCGTCATGAGCGCGCCGACGATCGCGCCCTTCCACCAGTCGGAGTCCAGCAGGTAGACGAACATCAACGAGCCCAGGACGACCTGCAGGGTGACCGATCCGGCGAACCCCTCCCAGGACTTCTTCGGGCTGATCGCCGGTGCCATGGGGTGCTTGCCGAACAGCACGCCGGCGGCGTACCCACCGATGTCGCTGGCGATCGACAGGACGATGAACGTGAGCACGCGGTCCGCGCCGTCCGGGGAGGCGGCGATGAGGGCGGCGAACGCGCCCATCAGCGGGGCGTAGGCCAGCACGAAGCCACTGGCCGTGGCGTCCCGGACGAAGTCGTCGGTGCCCCGCTCGAAGAGCCGCCACACAAGGGTGAACAGGAACAGCAATCCCATGCCCATGAGGGCCGCGTCCGGGCCGAGCCAGAAGCCGAGCACCGGCATCAGCACCGCCGCGATCAGCAGCGGCGGCTTCGACAGGTGGATGCCCCTGGTCCCCAGCGCGGTGGCCAACTCGTCTGTGCCGAGGAAGATGGCCACGACGATGAGCACCACGAACAGCCACAGCTGGATGTAGAGCGACGCCAGGGCGATGGCGACCAGCAGCACGCCCACGGCGATCGCCGCCGGCAGGTTGCGCCCGGCCCGGGACTTCTTCGGTTCTGCCTCCGCCTCCTCCGGCGAGGGTGCGCCTGTCGATCCGCTCATGCGCGCCGTCCTCTCAGATCTCGAGCAGTTCGGCTTCTTTGTGCTTGAGCAGGTCCTCGACCATGGCGACATGCTTGGCGGTGAGGTCCTCCAGGGCCTTCTCCGCGCGGCGGACCTCGTCCTCGCCGGCGTCGCCGTCCTTGATCATCTTCTCCAGCCGGTCCTTGGCGTGCCGACGGATGTTGCGGATGGACACCCGCGAGTCCTCGGCCTTGTGCCGTGCCAGCTTGATGTACTCCTTGCGCCGCTCCTCTGTGAGGATCGGCAGGACGACGCGGATCACATTGCCGTCATCGACCGGGTTGACGCCCAGGTCGGAGTCTCGGATGGCCTTCTCGATGTTCTGCAGCGAGCTCTTGTCGAACGGCGAGATGAGGATCATCCGCGCCTCGGGCGTCTGGAAGGACGCCAGCTGCTGGATCGGGGTCGGCGCGCCGTAGTAGTCCACCAGGACCTTGCTGAACATCTGCGGGGTCGCCCGGCCGGTTCGGATGGTGGCGAAGTCCTCCTTGGCCACGGCGATGGCCTTGTCCATCTTCTCCTCGGCCTCGAACAGTTCCTCGTCGATCATCGGTTCTCCTTGTGGTCGTCAGCGTCCAGGTCCAGCAGGGTCGGTCAGTCGACCGGCGCGATCAGTGTGCCGATCCTCTCACCCTGCACCGCCCGAGCGATGTTGCCCGCGACGAGGAGGTTGAACACGATGATCGGCAGCGCATTGTCCGCGCACAGGGAGATGGCCGTCGCGTCGGCCACCTTCAGCCCCCGCGCCAGGACCTCGGCATGGTCGAGGTGCTCGAACCTCACGGCAGCGGGATTGGTCCGGGGGTCCTCGTCGTACACCCCGTCGACGCCCTTGGCCATCAGCACGACTTGCGCGCCGACCTCCAGCGCCCGCTGGGCGGCGCACGTGTCGGTGGAGAAGAACGGGACCCCGAGACCGGCGCCGAAGATGACCACGCGGCCCTTCTCGAGGTGGCGCACCGCCCGGCGGGGCAGGTAGGGCTCGGCGACCTGGTTCATCGGGATCGCGGTCTGCACGCGGGTCTCGATGCCCTCCTTCTCCAGGAAGTCCTGGAGCGCCAGGCAGTTCATGACGGTCCCGAGCATCCCCATGTAGTCCGCGCGGGAGCGGTCCATGCCGCGCTCGTGCAGCTGGGCGCCACGGAAGTAGTTGCCGCCACCGATCACGACCGCCACCTGCGTCCCGCTGCGCACCACGTCGGCGATCTGGCGCGCGATGCTCTGGACGACGTCCGGGTCGACCCCGAGCGCGCCAGCTCCGGCGAAGGCCTCGCCCGACAGCTTGAGCAGGACCCGGCCCCAACCGTGCTCGGGGGCCTCAGCCCAACGTTCGAGTGTTCCTTCAAGGGTGGGCTGGTCCACGATCACGTGGCTGATTCTGCCCTACTGCGGATGCACGACGCCCCCGGGAGGTGTTCCATCCCGGGGGCGTCGACGTTTCTACGGGCGCTGGGTCAGCCGCCGATCTCGATACGGACGAAGCCGGAGATGTCGGCTCCGTTCTCCGCGGCATAGGCCTTCACGTTCTTCTTGCTGTCCTGGACCGAGGACTGCTCGAGGAGGACCCGATCCTTGAAGAAGCCGTTGACCCGACCCTCGACGATCTTCGGCAGGGCACCCTCGGGCTTGCCCTCCTCACGGGCGGTTGCCTCGGCGATGTGCTTCTCGTGGGCCACGACCTCGGCCGGGACGTCCTCACGGGTGAGGTACTCCGGACGCATGGCAGCGATCTGCATGCCGATGGCACGCGCGGTGTCCTCGTTGCCCTGGTAGGCCACGAGCACGCCCACCTGGGGCGGGAGGTCAGCCGAGCGCCGGTGCATGTAGGTGGCGATGGTCCCCTCGAGCAGCGCGACCCGTCCGAGCTCGAGCTTCTCGCCGATGACCCCGGACATCTCCTGGATGGCGTCGGCCACCGTCTTGCCGTTGGCCATCTCGGCGCCGGCCAGGGCGTCGCGGTCCTCGGCCCCGATCTCGTCAGCCAGGGCGACGACCTCGTCGGCGAAGGCCTGGAAGTCGGCGTTCTTGGCCACGAAGTCGGTCTCGCAGAGCAGCTCGACCAGCGAGCCCCCCTGCACGGCGACCAGGCCGTTCTTGGTGGTGCGCTCGGCACCACGCTTGGCGGCCTTCGCGGCCCCGGAGATCCGCAGGATCTCCACCGCGGCATCGAAGTCGCCATCGGCCTCAGTCAGGGCCTTCTTGCACTCCATCATCCCGGCGGAGGTGAGGTCGCGGAGCTTCTTGACGTCCGCGGCGGTGATCGCAGCCATGGGCTGTCCTTTCTCAGGTGGGGCACGCTGGCCCCGGGTTGAGGGCGAGCACCGGGTCACCCGTGCGAGTCCGCACGGGTGGTTCCGGTGTCAACGGCAGCGGTCGGACCGGCTGCCGCGCTGAACGTGGGTGGTGACTACTCGGCGGCCTTGTCGGTGGCAGCCTCCGCCGCGGCAGCAGCCTCGGCCTCGACATCGATTGCGACGGCCTCGGCGAGGACCGCCTCCTCGACTGCCTCCTCGGCGACGACGTCGGCGACGACGGCCTCGATCACTGCCTCCTCGGCAACGACCTCGGCCACGACTGCCTCGGCCGCGGCGTCCTCAGCGACGATCTCCTCGGCGATGGCGACCTCAACGGCGAGCTCGGCCTCCTCGAGGGGCAGCTCGCCGGCCTCGGCCTCGACAACGGCCTCCTCGGCAACGACCTCAGCCAGGACGGCGTCGACCGCGGCGTCCTCGGCAGCGGCCCCAGCGACAGCGGCCTCGACCACTGCCTCCTCGGCATTGGCCTCGGCGACAACAGCCTCGGCGACGGCCTCCACCGCAACGACCTCAGCAACGGCCTCGGCCTGGTGGGCGGCCAGCAGCTCAGCCTCCCACTCGGCCAGCGGCTCGACGGCCTCAGCGGTCCCGCCGCTGGCACGGGCAACAAGGCCCTCGGCGACGGCGTCGGCGATCACGCGGGTGAGCAGTCCGACGGCGCGGATGGCGTCGTCGTTGCCGGGGATCGGGAAGTCCACGACGTCGGGGTCGCAGTTGGAATCGAGGATCGCGATGACCGGGATGCCCAGCTTGCGCGCCTCACCGACGGCGATGTGCTCCTTGTTGGTGTCGACGACCCAGACGGCCGACGGGATCTTGCTCATCTCCCGGATGCCGCCCAGGGTGCGCACCAGCTTGTCCTTCTCGCGGCGCAGGACCAGCAGCTCCTTCTTGGTCATGCCGGAGCCGGCGACGTCGTCGAAGTCGATCTGCTCGAGCTCCTTGAGGCGCTGCAGGCGCTTGTACACGGTCTGGAAGTTGGTGAGCATGCCGCCCAGCCAGCGCTCGTTGACGTAGGGCATGCCCACGCGCGACGCCTGCTCGGCAACGGCCTCCTGGGCCTGCTTCTTGGTCCCGACGAACATGACGGTCCCGCCGCGCGACACGGTCTCCTTGACGTAGGAGTAGGCGCGGTCGATGGAGGTCAGCGACTGGGTCAGGTCGATGATGTAGATGCCATTGCGCTCGGTGAGGATGAAGCGCTTCATCTTGGGGTTCCAGCGCCGGGTCTGGTGCCCGAAGTGGACACCGCTCTCCAGCATCTGGCGCATCGTGACGACGGCCATGGGTGGTCCTCTTTCGTGCGCGGCGGCGCCGCGCGGTCGGTTGTCACGACCACCGGTCGGCGGTCGTCCTGATGCCCCTGACTGGTCGGGCTGCCGAGGCAGACCGTTCCGACCAGTCGCACGTGCTCAGGGCATGCGAATTCGGATCCCGGAGGATCCGTGCGCACAGTCTACGACGAACCCTCGATGCTGCGGAAATCCCGGCCCCGCGTCGTCGTCCACAGATCGTGGACCGACCCCTGTGCAGATCCCGGGCACGGGCACAGGGTGGGTCCATGGCCAACCTCAGGATCCCCGTGACCCTCACCAGTGCCGCACTGCTGCTCGGCACACCCGGCGCAGGCGGCGCCCAGGGAGGCCCCACGCAGGACGGCCCGACATGGCGGCCGCCGGTCTCCCCCGTCGTGGTGGTGCGCCCCTTCGACCCCCCGGCGCAGCGGTGGTTGCCTGGGCATCGAGGAGTCGACCTGAGGACCACACCGGGCGCCCAGGTGCGCGCCGCCGGCGATGGCCGGGTGGCGTTCGCCGGGACCCTGGCCGGGCGCGGGGTGATCGCACTCGACCACGGTGACCTGCGCACCACCTACGAGCCTGTGGACGCACTGGTGCTGGTCGGCGAGAAGGTCCGGGCTGGCCAGTCCATCGGGACCGTCGGGTCCGGGAGCGGCCACTGCGGGTCAGGGTCCTGCCTGCACCTCGGCCTGCGACGGGATCGGCAGTACCTGGACCCGATGCTGCTCCTCTGGCGCCCCTCAGCGCGCCTGCGTCCCTGGTGAGGGCTGCTGTGGCTCAGTCGTCGTCGAGGGACCCGATGCGGGTCCGCATGCCCATCATGGCCTTGGAGTGAAGCTGGCAGATCCGGCTCTCCGTCACGCTCAGCACGAGGCCGATCTCCGCGAGGGTCAGGCCCTCGTAGTAGTACAGGGTGACCACGATCTGCTCACGCTCGGGCAGGGTGTGGATCACCCGGGCGAGCAGATGGCGGGTCTCCTCGTCGTCGAGGGCATCACCCGGCGCGGTCGTCCGCTCGTCCTCGAGGCGTTCCCCGAGGGTCGAGCCGTCGCCATGGTCAGCCGAGCCGAGCATCTCGTCGAGGGCCGCCACGTGCACGAAGGAGACCTGGTCGAAGACCTTGCGCAGCTCGGGGATGTCCAGGCCCAGCTCGTCGGCGATCTCCCCCTCCGTGGGGGTGCGCTGCAGGCGGGCCTCCAGGACGGCGATGGCACGCTCGATATCGCGGGCCTTGGTGCGCACCGAGCGCGGGATCCAGTCGAAGGAGCGCAGCTCGTCGATGATCGCGCCGCGGATGCGGTTGATCGCGTAGGTCTCGAACTTGATCGCCCGCTCGGGGTCGTACTTCTCGATGGCGTCGATGAGGCCGAACACGCCGTAGGAGACCAGGTCGCCCTGCTCGACGCTGGCCGGCAGCCCCACCCCGACGCGGCCTGCCACATAGCGCACGAGCGGGGCGTACTGCAGGATCAGCTGCTCGCGGATCCCGGGGTCGGCTGTCAGCTTGTACTCGCGCCACAGCCTGCCCAGTGCGGCCCCGGGCTCATCGAGCTCGCGGACGGCGTCGTCGGGATCGATCATCTCGTCATCCACGACCTCGACCTGCGCCAGGCGCAGCGTGCCATCAGGCGCGGGGGTGGGCCCGGTCATAACTGCTCCTGAGTCGCTCGATCGAGACGTGGGTGTAGATCTGGGTCGTGCCGAGACTAGCGTGGCCGAGCACCTCCTGGACGGAACGCAGGTCCGCGCCGCCCTCGACAAGATGTGTCGCCATCGAGTGCCGCAGCCCATGGGGCCCCACATCGGGGGCGTCGGGCACGTGTGCCAGCAGTCCGTGGACCGCCCGGCGGACGACGCGGGCGTCCACGCGACCGCCCCTGGCTCCCAGGAACAGCGCGTCGCCGCTGGCCGGCCCCACCAGGCGACCGCGGCCCTCGTCGATCCAGGTGTGCAGCGCCCGTGCCGCCGGATTGCCGAAGGGGACGACACGCTCCCGCGCACCCTTGCCCATCACCCGGGCGGTCTGGCGCGTCCAGTCCAGGTCAGCGCACTGCATGCCGACCAGCTCCGAGACCCGCATCCCGGTGGCGTAAAGCAGCTCGAGCATGGCGACATCGCGCTGGTGCACCGGCCCGGCGTCGTCGGCACGAACGGCCGCCACGGCCATGAGGTCCTCCACCTGACCGGGGCGAAGGACCTCCGGGATCCCCCGCCTGGCAACAGGGGCGCCGAGCCGGGTGGCCGGATCCACGTCGACCAGGCCCTGTCGCAGTGCCCACCCCGTGAAGCTCCGCGCGGCTGCCACGTGCCGGGCGATCGTCGACCGGGCGGCCCCTCGTCGGTCCATTCCGGCGAGCCAGGCGCGCAGCACCGCGAGGTCGAGGTCGGCGGGCTGGGCCACCCCCTGCTCAGCGGCGAATCCCAGGAGGTCCGCGACATCCCCGAGGTACGCGCGCACCGTGTTGGGGCCGCGACCGCGCTCGTCGCGCAGGTGCGTGGCGAAGCCAGCCAGGGCCTCCTCCAGCGCGATCGGCAGGGTCACGTGCCCATGCTGCCCCAGGACTCAGGCACATCGGCGCCATCCCGGCCCCACACGTCGGGCGAGTCCCAGTATCTCGAGCAGGCCCAGGTGCGCCAGGCAGGCCGCCGGGCCGATGCCGGCACGCTCAGCGGCAGCCTCGACGGTGCGCGTCCCCCGGCTGGGAAGGGCGCCCAGCACGGTGCGCGCCTCGTCAGTCAGGCCGTCGAGCGCGGCAGGGTGCATCCCGTCGTCAGGTCCGGCCTGTGCGCCAGGGTCCCCGCCGAGAGAACCAGGACCGGTGAGCAGCGACGCGACCTCGGCGCTGTCGCTGACGGCACGGGCAACCTGTTCGTGGAGCAGGCGGTTGGTCCCCGAGCTGGCCATCGAGGTGACCGGGCCGGGAACGGCCATCACCACCCGGCCGATCTCCAGCGCCCGGGAGGCGGTGGCCATCGCGCCGCTGCGCCGGGCGGCCTCCACCACGACCGTGCCCCGACTCAGGGCCGCGATCACCCGGTTGCGGGCGAGGAACCGGTGCTTGAGCGGCTGGCTTCCCGGGGGCAGCTCGGAGACGACCAGCCCCGAGTCTGCGATCCGGGCGAGCAGGGCGTCGTGGGCCCGGGGGTACGCGACGTCGACCCCGCATGCCAGGACGGCAACCGTCGGGCCGCCGACGGCCAGTGCCGCACGATGCGCCGCAGCGTCGATCCCGAACGCCCCGCCCGAGACCACCGCCCAGCCGTCCTCGGCCAGCCCGCCGGCCACCGCGGCAGTGGCCCGCTCGCCGTAGGCGGTACAGGCACGGGCCCCGACGACCGCGACCGAGCGCAGGGCGGCCGCCCGCAGGTCCAGGGGACCCCGGATCCACAGTGCCAACGGGGGCTCTGGGAGGTCGAGGAGCTGGCTGGGGAACTCCGGCTCGCCCTGGAGCACGACCCGCACACCGATCCGGGACATCTCGGCCAGCATCTCGGGCACCTGCTCCCGGAGGACCCGGCCGACCACCCGGGACGCTGGCACCTTCCCGCGCAGGCGGGCGAGGACCTCCTCGGCGCCGTGCTCGGCCACCAGCTCCGCGACTCCGGCAGTGCCCGGCTCCACCAGGCACGCGAGCGCGATCGCGTCCAGGCGCTGCGGACTCGCCTGTGTCATCTGAACCTCCTGGTCATGTGTCCCCGCGCAGGGTCAGGGCGCGACCGACGTGCTCCAGCGACGGCCGGTCAGCGCCCGAGAGGTCAGCCAGGCTCCAGGCGACCCGGATGGCGCGGTCGGCCCCGCGGGCGCTGAGCCGTCCGGCGGCGATCGCCGCGCCGAGGACGTCCGCGGCCGCGGGGTTCGGGGCCAACGGACCGCGCAGCAGAGACGACGGCTGGGCGCCGTTGTGGGCCGGGGCCAGGCCCAGCGCGGCACAGCGGCGGATCGACCGCTCCCTGGCCAGGGTGACCATGGAGCGCACGGACGCCGAATCCCGGGCCCCGTCCCCAAGGGACCAGGAGCCGCGCGCGGGAGGCCCGAGCACCATCCGGATGTCGACCCGGTCCATCAGCGGCCCCGAGAGCTTCGCCTGGTAGCGACGGCGGTCCACGGACCTGCAGGAGCACTCCTGGCCGGCCCCGTCGCCCAGGCCGCACGGACACGGGTTTGCCGCCAGCACCAGCTGGAACCGGGCCGGCATGCGTGCGGTGAACCCGGCACGGGCGATGCAGACCACACCGGACTCCAGCGGCTGACGCAGGGACTCCAGGCACGCGGAGCCGAACTCGGCGGCCTCGTCGAGGAACAGCACCCCGGCGTGGGCCAGGGTCACCGCGCCCGGGGTCGGCTGGCCGCCGCGGCCACCGCCGACCAGTGCCGCGACCGTGGCGGTGTGGTGCGGGGACTGGAACGGAGGGCGGCGAACCAGCCCCTGGACGTCGGTGACGACCGAGCGGATGGCGGTGACGGTCAGGGCGTCGTCGTCGGCCAGGTCGGGAAGGATCGTCGGCAGCCGTTCGGCCAGCAGGGTCTTGCCGACCCCCGGGCGCCCGACCATGGCCACGTGGTGCCCACCGACCGCGGCGACCTCCAGGGCCGCCACCGCCTCGGGCTGGCCCAGCACGTCGGCCAGGTCGGGCTCGAGCGGATCCACGCCGGCCCCGGAGGCCCCACGCTCGGCGGGCGGGTCCTCAGCAAGGGGCTCGTCCACGGTCGCCCCGGTCACGATCTGGCCCCAGTGCCGCAGGGATGCGACCCCGACGGCGTCGATCCCGGGGACCACCCCGGCCTCGGCGGCGTTGCGCTCGGCCACGACGATCCGGCGCCGACCCGCACGGACGCCGGCGACTGCGGCCACGACCGCGCCCCGCACAGGTCGGACGCGCCCGTCGAGCCCCAACTCCGCGAACAGGATGGCGTCCTCCAGCGGCTCGGACGGGATCTGGCCGTCCGCGGCCAGGATCGCCGATGCAATGGCCAAGTCGAGACCGGAGCCGCGCTTGTGCAGCGACGCCGGTGAGAGCCCGACGGTGATCCGCACCTGGGGCCAGCGGGCGCCGCTGTTGAGGACGGCCGCCCGGACCCGATCCCGGGCCTCCCCCACGGCCGTGTCGGCCAGCCCCACGATCGACATGCCGGGCAGGCCCGAGGACAGGTGGGCCTCCACCTCCACCAGGTGGGCATCCACCCCGGAGATGACCACCCCGTGGGCGCGAGCCAGGGACATCAGCACACCCCGCGCAGGTGCTCGATGTCCAGGCGCCCGTCCCGATGGCTCAGGACCCCGACCGCATCGATCCGGACGGGTCCGCGGTGCCCGCCCGTCTCCTCGAGCCAGAGCGCGGCCAGCCGCCGCATCCGGGCCAGCTTCGCCGCCGTGATGGCCTCCAGCGGTGCGCCGAAGCCGGTCCCTCGCCGGGTCTTGACCTCGACGAACACCAGGACCGCGCCCTCCCGGGCGATGATGTCGATCTCGCCGTACCGGCAGCGCCAGTTCCGGGTGACAACTGTCATCCCCCGCTGCGTCAGGTACCCGGCAACTGCGTCCTCGCCGTCCCGACCGAGCTCCTGTCGATCCCCCATCGCCCTCCACCCCCGGGGCCAACCCTGCGGGGCACCACCCGGATGCGGAAGGGGGTCAGTGCGAAGTTGTGGACAACTGCCCGGCCGGCGCCTCGGCCGCCTCGGTGCCCGGCAGGTTCCACGAGCGGCGGTGCAGGGGTGTGGGACCCAGTCGGCGCAGCGCGTCGATGTGGTCGGGCGCGCTGTACCCCTTGTTCAGGGCCCACCCGTACTCCGGATGCTGGGGGGCCAGCTCGACCATGATCGCGTCACGCTCGCACTTGGCCAGGACGCTGGCCGCGGCCACCCCCGCGCACGTCAGGTCCGCGCGGACACGGGTCGTCACCCTGGGGGGCACCACCGACATGTCGGCCAGGTTCTCACCCACGGCGCGACGCGGGTCCGGGAACAGTGCATCGGGCTCCTCGGGGACGCTGAGCCAGTCGTGGTTGCCGTCCAGAAGCGCCTGGTCCGGGGCCATGCCCAGCCGGGCGAAGGCCCGCGCAGCAGCGACCCGCAGCGCGCAGATGATCCCGACGGCGTCGACCTCGTAGGGGTCGGCATGGCCCACGGCTGAGGCGATCGGCCACCGGCGCAGGCGCGGGAGCAGCTCCCGTCGCGCCCGCGGGGTGAGCAGCTTGGAGTCGCGCAGTCCGGTCGGCGCCGAGCCGACCCCCAGGTCCAGGACGACCACTCCCACGCTCACCGGACCCGCCAGGGCCCCGCGGCCCACCTCGTCGACGCACGCCAGGGTGTTCGCCCCCGCGCGGAGCATGGCGCGCTCGACCCGCAGGGTCGGGGCCTGGGTCATGGGGCCTGCGGATCGACGACGCCGGCCGGCATCGCGCCCTGCTGGTCGGCGTAGGTCGGCAGCGTCGCCCAGCGGGAGATCGGCCACATGATCACCTCGGCGGTGCCCACGACGTTCTCCGCGGGAACTGTGCCGTCGTCCTGCTCGAGGTGGTAGCGGGAGTCCGCGGAGTCGCTGCGGTGGTCCCCCATCACGAACAGCCGGCCCTCGGGGACCTCGACCCGGAAGATGACCTGGTCCGTGGGGTCGCCGGGGTAGAGGTAGGGCTCGTCGAGGGGCTCGCCGTTGCGGATGATCTGCCCGCCGGGCGAGCAGCACTCGATGGTGTCCCCACCGACGCCGATGACCCGCTTCACGAGGTCGTCACCGGTGGTCGAGGGCAGGATCCCGACGAACGCCGCCGCCTGACCCAGGGCACCCCGGATGCCTCCGACCGGGATGGGGTCCGCGAGCCAGTCGGCGGGGTCCTTGAACACGACCACGTCGCCGTGTCCCGGATCGACGCCGGGCTTCCAGACCAGGATCCGGTCGCCGCGCATGAGCGTCTGCTCCATCGAGCCGCTGGGGACCCAGAAGGCCTGGAGCAGGAAGGTGCGCACGACTGCCGAGATGACCAGCGCCGTGACCACCACGATCGCGACCTCGCGCAGGCCCCGCAGGAATCCCGACCCGCGCGACTCGGCCTCGGGTTCGGTGCGCTGGGGCCAGTCGGATCCTGGGGTGCTCCCCGGCCCTGCCTGTCCAGGGCCCGCCGCTACCGGGTCCCGCGGGTCGACAGGTCCGGCAGGCTCCATCGGCTCACTCATCGGACCCCTCCACACGACGCATCGATCCCGGGGGCCACACGACCGCCTCGACAGTGCCAATGATGCGTGATGCCGGGACGTTCCCACCGCCCGGGTCGCCCAGATGTGCCCGCGAGTCGGCCGAGGTGGCCCGGTTGTCACCCATCAGCCAGTAGTGGTCGGGCGCGACGATGACGTCGAACGCCTGCTGATCACTGCGCACCCCCTGCAGGTACGGCTCGCCCAGCGGCTGCCCGTTGCGTGTCAGCTGGCCGTCGGCGGTGCAGCAGGTGATCCGGTCCCCGCCCACGCCGACGACCCGCTTGACGAACACAGTCCCCTGGGGGTCATCAGGTGCGGCCCACAGGTCGGACCCGTCGAACACGACCATGGTCCCGGGCTGCAGGTCCCATCGCGGGACGCCCGCCTTGGCGACCAGGATCCGCTCACCGGGCTCCAGCGCCACGGTCATGGAGTCGGAGTCGACCGCGCGGACCTCGGCGACGAACACGTGCACGAGCAGCACTGCCAGCGCCCCGGTGACAACAGCGAGGACCCCCGCCCGGATCATCCGGCGGGGGCCCTCGTCATCTGTCGCGTGGCGCAACTCAGGCGTTGTCGCGCTTCTCGCGGATCTTGGCCTTCTTGCCGCGCAGCTCGCGCAGGTAGTACAGCTTGGCGCGGCGGACGTCGCCGCGGGTCACGACCTCGATCTTCTCGACGACCGGGGTGTGCACGGGGAACGTGCGCTCCACACCGGTGCCGAAGCTGACCTTGCGGACCGTGAAGGTCTCGCCGAGGCCACCGCCGTGACGGCGGATGACGACACCCTGGAAGACCTGGATGCGCGAGCGGGTGCCCTCGACGACCTTCACGTGGACCTTCACGGTGTCGCCGGGACGGAAATCGGGGATGTCGGAACGCAGCGAGGCGGCGTCGACGGAGTCAAGCGTGTTCATGATCGCTTCCTGGCGGGAGCCACAGGTCGCCCGCAGATGTGGGTCGAATGGATGCCGGCGCATGGAACGCGCCTCCCCTGTGGCGGCGACGCGAGACGACCAGCCCCACAAGTCTGCCACACCCCGGGCCCGGCCCGGAAATGCGCGCGGATCAGCCGAGCAGGTCGGGGCGCATGGTGCGCGTGCGCTCGACGGCCTGCTCGTGGCGCCATCGGGCCACCGCTGCATGGTCCCCGGAGGTCAGGACCTCGGGGACGGCCATGCCCTCCCACACGGGGGGGCGGGTGTAGATGGGCCCCTCGAGCAGGTCCTCCATGCCACCGGTGGCGAAGGAGTCATCGGCGTGGCTGGCCTCGTTGCCGAGCACGCCGGGGATCAGTCGACCCACCGCCTCGACCATCACGAGCACGGCGGCCTCGGCACCGGCGAGCACGTAGTCGCCGATCGACACCTCGTCGACGACCACCGGCTCCCCGCCTGCGGTCAGGGTCCGGGCCCAGGGCACCACCCGGGAGTCGATGCCCTCGTAGCGCCCGCAGGCGAACACCAGGCGCGGATCCGTCGACCACTGCGCGGCCATGGCCTGGGTGAAGCGCCGCCCGCTGGGCGTCGGCAGGACCAGGCGAACCGGTTCCGCGGGATCGCCGGCGGCCAGGACGCTGCGCAGCGCCTGGCCCCACGGCTCGGGCTTCATCACCATGCCCGGACCCCCTCCGTACGGGGAGTCGTCAACCGTCCGGTGCCGGTCGTGGGTGAAGTCGCGCAGGTCGTGGATCTCCAGGTCGATCAGGCCCTCGGCGATCGCCCTGCCGACCAGCGACAGGTGCAGGGGCGCGAGGTAGTCGCCGAAGATGCTGATGACGTCGATGCGCATCAGGCCAGCTCCGCGAGCCCGTCGGGCAGCTCGACCACGACGAACCCGCCGGCGATGTCCACCACGGGCACGATCTGGCGCACGAACGGGACGAGCAGCTCGGCGCCGTCGGTCCGAGCCACGGCCAGGACGTCCTGTCCGGGCAGGTGCAGGACCTCGGAGATGCTGCCGAGCTCGGTGCCGTCGGACTGCCGCACGGACAGGCCCACGAGTGCGAGGTCGTGGAACTCGTCCTCCTCGGTCTCGGTCAGGTCCACGTCGGCCTCGAGGATCGCCCCGCGCAGGGTCTCGGCGGCGGTACGGTCACCGATGCCCTCGACGGCGAGGATCAGCCGCGCGTTCTGCCAGCGGTACCCCTCGACGGTGATGGTCGCGGGCACTCCGGCACGTCCGGACAGCAACAGGACAGCCCCCGGGGAGAACCTCTCCTCGGGGGCGTCCGTGCGAACCTCGACGGTGACCTCGCCGCGAATGCCCTGGGCCCGGCCGATCCGGCCGACCACCACCCTGGCAGGCGGGCGGGGAGGCACCCGGTCGCGCATCAGCGCTCGTCGGCGTCCAGGAAGTCCACGCGCACCGGACGTCCGCCGGAGATCGCGCTGACCACCGTGCGGATCGCCGTGGCGGTGCGTCCGCCGCGGCCGATCACACGACCGATGTCGTCGGGATGGACGCGCACCTGGAAGGTGTTCCCGCCCTGCTCGCGCGGCCCCCGGCGCCCACTGCGGACCCGGACGCTGACGTCCTCGGGGTGCTCCACGATGCCCGAGACCAGGTGCTCCAGCGAATCCTCGATGACCGTGCTCATGCCGAGGGGGTCTCCTCGACAGCCTCGACGGCGACGTCGGCAGCCTCGACAACCTCGTCGACCTCAGCGGGAGCCTCCGGCGCCACCTCGACGACGGCCTCAGCGACCGGCGCCTCCTCGGCCTTGGGGGCTTCCTCGACGACGACCTCAGCCGCGGGCGCCTCCACGGCCTTGGGGGCTGCCTCGACGACCGGGGCTGCCTCCGCCTTCAGGGCCTTGGCCTTCGGGGCCTTGCCGGCCTCCTCTGCGGACTTCACGGCCGCCTCGAACGCCATCTGCTTGTCAGCCTTCGGCTCGGCGACCCGCAGGGTGCCCTCGGCGCCCGGGAGGCCCTTGAACTTCTGCCAGTCGCCAGTCACCTTGAGGATGGCCATGACGGGCTCGGTCGGCTGCGCGCCGACGCCGAGCCAGTACTGAGCACGCTCGGAGTCCACCTGGATCAGGCTGGGCTCCCGGCGCGGCTGGTAGATGCCGATCTCCTCGATGGAGCGACCGCCACGGGCGGTACGCGAGTCGGCGACCACGATGCGGTACTGCGGGTTCTTCTTCTTGCCGAGGCGCTTGAGCTTGATCTTGACGCTCACGTGTGTTGGTGTCTCTTTCGGTTCGGGGGTGGATCCTCACGACGCGGACATGGGGTTACCCAGGCTGCGAGGACCGCATGGATCATGCCGACCTTGGTTGAGAGGGACCTCGGCCCGCATGGGACCCGCCCATTGTGCCATCCCGCACCCGGATTGCTCAAAGGCGCCGCCACCGTACCGCGGGTCCCGGCGTCAGCCGAGGTGTCGCAGTGCAGCCCGCAACCGCCCGGCGAGGTCTCCCACCGGGGCCACGTGGACCTCTGCGAGGTCCAGCCACCCCGCGGTCTCCCGAACCGTCCGGGCCAGCGCCTCCACGGACTCCGGACTCACGTCGGCCTCGGGATGGGCCGCCTGGACGAGCAGGCGGCCCGAGGCCCGGTCGGCCTTGAGGTCCACCCGCGCGACGAGCTGCTCGTCGTGCAGGAACGGCAGCACGTAGTACCCGTGGACCCGCTGCTCGGCGGGGGTGTAGATCTCGATCCGGTAGCGCATCCCGAACAGTCGCTCGGTCCGCGGGCGGAACCAGATGAGCGGGTCGAAGGGTGCCAGGAGGGCCGAGGCCGTGACCTTCCGGGGCACCGAGAAGCCGGCCGGGGCATAGGCCACCGGCCAGTCGGGGACCGTTACCTCGACGAGCTCCCCGGTGCCGAGGAGCTCGCTGATCGCCTGCCGGGTCGGGGCAGTCGGCATCCGGAAGTAGTCGGCGAGGTCGGCGGCGGTGGCCACGCCCAGGGCCCGGGCGGCGATCGCGACCAGCTCCCGGTGGGCCTGCGCCGGTGTCGGCGTGGGGGCCGCCAGCGCGTCCCGCGGCAGCACGGCCTCAGGCGCGGCGTACCGGCGGCGGAACGCCGAGTCGCGCCCGGCCGAGGTGATCTCCCCGGACCAGAACAGGTACTCCAGGGCTCGCTTGACCGCCGACCAGTTCCATCCCCAGTGCTCGCGCTCCCCGCGCTCGATGTGCGAGAAGACCACGTCGAGCTCGGTCGAGGTCACCGGTCCGGTCGCCCGGACGACCTGCGCCACCTCGCGGACCAGGTCGGGCTGCTCGCGCTGCACGCGCACCATGCCGCCCCAGGCGTCGTCGTGGACCCGGTCCATGCGCCAGCGCATGAGTCGATGCATCCCGACCGGGAGCAGGGCGGCCTCGTGCCCCCAGTACTCGAACAGCGAACGCGGTGCTCGACCCGAGCAGTCGTCCAGCCGGGTGCGGTCATACGGCCCGAGCCGGGCGAGGACCGGCAGGTACTGGGCCCGGGCCAGGACGTTCACCGAGTCGATCTGGACGACCCCCAACCGACGCACGACATCGGCGACCGCACGGGTCCCGGGCTGGGCCCCGGGCCGGGGTCGGCCGAATCCCTGGGCGGCCAGCGCGACCCGACGCGCGGCCTGCAGGGTCAGTCGGTCGCGTGGCACGGGCACATGCTGCCACGATGGCCGCCATGACCGGCCCAGGTGAGGTGCGCACCGCGCGACGGCCGTGGGCCGCGGTCCCGAGGGCTGTGGCTGAGCCGCTGCACCCGGCGCTGCCGGCGGCGATCGAGCATGTGATCGAGGTCGTGACCAAGGAGGTGGCGGCCTACGGCGGGACCAACGAGCGCGTGGCCGCCACACTGCGCGCCGGCGTCGGCATGGCCCTCGGACGGCTCGTCGACCTCATGGGCACCGACGAGGAGGCGCTCGGTGAGGCCGCCGGGCTGTACGTGCGGATCGGCGCGGGCGAGTACCACGCCGGCCGCGGGCTGGCCGACCTGCTCTCGGCCTACCAGATCGGGGCGCGGGCGGCGTGGCAGTCGCTGAGCCGGGCCGGGGTCGCCGCCGGCGTGACACCTCAGGACGTGTCGCTGCTCGCGGAGGCGGTGTTCGCCTACATCGACCAGCTCTCGGCTGCGTCGATCGCGGGCTACACGCAGGCCCAGCTCGCCGACGCCGGGCGCCGGGAGGCCCTGCGCTCCGAGCTGGTCGAGCGACTTCTGGCAGGCGAGGCAGGGTCGGACCGGGTCTCGGCCCTGGCAGCCGAGGTCCAGTGGCCGCTGCCCCCGACCGCGGCGGTCGTGCTGCCCAGGCAGGCTGAGCTCCCCGCGGCCCTGCCCGGTGCCCTGGCCGGGCGCACCGCCGAGGGGGCGGTGGCGCTGGTGCCCGGACCAGCATCGCCGGGGCTCAGGGCGTGGTTGGCGCGGGCCACCCCGCCCGTGGCGGTGGGCCTCCCGGTGGAGCTGTCGGACGTGGGGCGCTCGTTGGCACATGCGCGCGCACTTCTCGACCTGCCCGTCGACGGGTCGCTGCTGGCCGCCGACCACCTCGCGGATCTCCTGGTCCGCGCCGACCCCGCCCTCGGGGTCGCGCTGCGCCAGCACGTGCTGGCGGCCTTCGACGTGATCCCTCCGAGTCGCCGCCAGCCGTTGCTCGACACGCTGCGCAGCTGGCTCCTGCACGCCGGGAACCGCGGCGACGTCGGCGCCGACCTGCACGTGCACCCGCAGACCGTCAGCTACCGGATGGACCGGGTCCGCGAAGTCCTCGGGGACCGCCTCGAGGACCCGCAGTCGCGCTGGGAGCTGCTGCTGGCGCTGAAGACCCAGGAGGTCAGCGACCGCCCAGCAGGTCCTTGAACGCCGGGGGCAGGTCGCCCATCTTCTTCATCGCCTCCGGATCGAGCATGCTCGGGTCGAAGGCGGCCGGGTCGAAGCCCTCCAGCCCGCCGGGCAGGCCGCCCGGACCCGCGGCCGGGGCCGACTCCTCGATCGCCCGCTTGGCAGGATTGCCACTGCGGGACTTCTTCTTGGTCTGCTGCTGCTGGGCACGGCCCTTGGCCTTCTTCGAGCCGCCCACCCCACCCATCCCCGGCATGCCGGGCATCCCCATGCCCGAACGCATCTGGCGCATCATCTTCTGCGCCTCGCCGAAGCGCTCGACCAGTCCGTTGACCTCGCTGACCTGCACGCCGGACCCGCGGGCGATCCGCGCCCGCCGTGAGCCGTTGAGCAGCTTGACGTCGGCACGCTCGGCCGGGGTCATCGACTGGATGATCGCCTGGACGCGGTCGATCTCCTTCTCGTCGAGGTTGTCGATCTGCTCGCGGATCTCGCCCATCCCGGGCAGCATCCCGAGCAGCTTCCCGAGGTTGCCCATCTTGCGCAGTGCCTGCATCTGGGACAGGAAGTCGTCGAGGGTGAAGTCCTCGCCGGCAAGGACCTTGCCGGCCATCTTCTCGGCCTCTTTGGAGTCGAACGCCTTCTCCGCCTGCTCGATCAGGGTCAGCACATCGCCCATGTCGAGGATCCGGGAGGCCATCCGGTCCGGGTGGAACAGCTCGAAGTCGGTGAGCTTCTCGCCGGTGGAGCCGAACATGATCGGCACGCCGGTGACCGTGACGACCGACAGCGCCGCACCGCCGCGCGCGTCGCCGTCGAGCTTGGTCAGGACCACGCCGTCGAAGCCCACGCCCTCGTGGAAGGCCTGCGCGGTGGCCACGGCGTCCTGGCCGATCATCGCGTCGACGACGAGCAGCGTCTCGTCTGGCTGGACGGCGTCGCGGACCTGGCGCAGCTGCTCCATGAGAGCGGTGTCGATCGCCAGGCGACCGGCGGTGTCGACGATGACGACGTCGTGCTGGGTCATCCGGGCGATCTCGACACCCTCGCGGGCGACCTCGACCGGGTCGCCCCACGTCGTCTCGGGGTTGGCACCGGTGTTGCCCGGCTGGGGCGCGAAGACCGGGGCACCGGCGCGCTCGGCGACCACGGACAGCTGGTCCACGGCGTTCGGTCGCTGCAGGTCGGCGGCCACGAGCATCGGGGTGTGGCCCTGCTCCTTGAGGTGCACGGCCAGCTTGCCGGCCAACGTGGTCTTGCCCGAGCCCTGCAGGCCTGCGAGCAGGATGACGGTGGGCGGGGTCTTGGCCAGCTGCAGCCGCCGCGTCTGCCCGCCGAGCAGCTCGATGAGCTCCTCGTGGACGATCTTGACGACCTGCTGGGCGGGGTTCAGCGCCCCGGAGACCTCCGCCCCGACGGCACGCTCACGGACGCGTTCGGTGAACACGCGCACTGCCGGCAGGGCCACGTCGGCCTCGAGCAGTGCGATCCGGATCTCCCGGATCGTGTCGTTGATGTCGGACTCGGACAGCCGGCCCTTGCCGCGCAGGCCCTTGAAGGTCGCGGACAGCCGGTCGGAGAGGGATGCGAACACAACAGGGGATTCTACCGCCGGTGTCCGGGGTCCCCCTCCCGGCCGATCGCCGCAGGCGGGCAGTGCCCCGGCGTGGGAGGCGCAGGCGCCTGCGGGATCAGGCCGCGGCCGCCCGGGTGACTCGCGCCTGGGCGACCCGCCAGTAGAGGAAGGTCAGGACTCCCAGGCTGACCTGCGGGATCCAGGAGCACGCACGCCACACCAGGGTGGAGGCCACCGCCTGCTCGTTGGTCAGCCCGAAGGTCGTGAGCAGCGCGATCAGGGCCGCGTCCACGGTTCCGAGCCCACCCGGGGTGACCGGGATCATGCTGGCCATCCGTGAGATCGCGAACGCGGCGAAGGCACCGGCCAGGGTCAGCGTCGTGGGTTGGTCGCCGAGCACGCCCTGGATGGCGAACCACAGGACGGCGAACTGCGCCACGATGACGATGTAGTTCGACACCGTGACCCAGCGCCAGCGGCCGAAGACGACGTCCTTGGTGCTGTTGCGCAGGTCGATGGCCATGCCCACCGCATCCAGCGGGTTCGCCCTGCGGCGGTTGACCGGCTCGAGCATGCGGTTGCCGAGCTCCCCCACCTTGTGGGCCGACTGCTCGCTGCGCAGGATGAGCCACAGCACGACGATGGTGGCCACGGTCGCTGCGACACCGGCCAGTGCCACCCAGACCCACTGGGACTGCACCTGCCCGGTCGTCAATGCGGCGATCACCCCGAACACCGGCAGGGTGAGCGTCATCAGCAGGCTCCAGAGGCTGGTCACCGCGATGCCCGCAGTGGCCGCGGCGACGGAGACCGAGTAGCTGGAGAGCATCGCGAACTGGATCGCGAGGCCGAACGCCCCGCCCGCAGGGATCGTGTTGCTGATCGTGAACGAGGTCTGCCGGATGACGAACGCCGGCTTGTAGGGCAGCCCCGGGATGGCTGCCTGATAGGGCCACACGTAGACGACCAGCATCACCAGGACGCTGACGCCGATGAGCGCCAGGGCCTCAGGCGTCATCCCCTGAATCTTGGCCCACGCGTCCTCGTAGCTGCCGAACTTGGGGATGAGGCCGGCGAAGATGATGACCAGGGCGACGATCGTGACGATCGCCCCGATGATCGTCTTGCGCTTGTCCAGGGCCGAGGAGGCCTCGCTGGTGTCGACCGCCCTCAGCTGGCCCATGACTGACGGGGCAACCGCCGGCTCATCCGCTGGCGGCGGCGTCGCTGCGGGTGGCGGGGTCTCGGACACGCCGCCCTCCTCAGCCGGTCCGGACGGGGTTCACAGCACTCCGCCGACGTACTTCGCCCCGGCGATCGCGTCGATGGTCTGCGCCACGTCGAAGTGCGCCGACCCTGGGATCGTCGGGACGAAGCCGACGAGCATGCCGTCGGCCATCACCTGCGCCTCGAGGCCTGCGGCACCATCAGCGTCCCAGAGCGCCTCGGCGCCGCCGGGGAGCACGATGCGCACGCACACGCGGTTCAGCGCCGGGCGATGCACGTTGGCGATGAACCCCCGCTCGTTGAGCGCAGCCACGACCTCTTCGACCTCAACAGCTTCCATGGGGATGAATCCTGACACGCGCTCGGCCCTGGCGCCCCACGTCGTGCCTCGGTCGCCCGCTCGCGTCGCGCGTCAGGCGGCCTCAGCGGCCCCGCCGGCGACCTTCCGGTAGTGGGCGACCGTAGTGCTGATCGCCACGTCCATGGGGGTTGAGGCGAAGTCCGGGAACCGCGTCCGGAAGGCGGCATCGTCGACCAAGAACGGCTCTGTCCACTGGTAGGCCAGGGGCAGGGACTCCCGCGAGATCCGGTGGAACGGTGCGGCCAGCCGGAGCATCCGGGTGCTGACCAGGGCCGTGGCTCGCGGCGCGGGCAGCGCGTCGTTCACCAGGGCCAGGAACTGCGCGCCGGTGACAGCCGGGGCGTGCGGCAGGTGCCAGATCCGGCCCGCGGTGTCCGGTGCGGTGCCCAGGGCCACGAAGGCGTCGGCCACATCGGGCATGTAGGCGCACGAGTGCGGGGCGTCCATCGAGCCCATCCAGCGCAGCTTCCCCCGTCCGGCCACAGGCTCGATCGCCAGCGCGGTGATCCCGGAGTTGTCCGCATATGGGCCGAAGTAGTCAGAGGCGCGCCCGATCACGACCTCGATCCGCCCGGCAGCGTGCACGGCGAGCAGCTCCTCAGCCATCGCCGCGCGGGTCATCCCCTTGTGGTCGGTGGCCCGCTGCGGGGTCTGCTCGGTCATCGGGCTCGAGCCCGGGCCGTAGGCGTACAGGTTGTCGACCATGACCAGGCGCCGCACGCCGGCGCCCTCGGCCGCGTCGACGACCCGGTGCATCATCGCCGGGAACTCCGCCGGCCAGCGGTGGTAGGCCGGCTGCGCTGCCATGTAGAGGACCTCTGCCCCGGTCAGCGCGGCGCGCAGGCCCTGCGGTGACCCGGCATCCGCGATGCGCCAGTCGACTCCCGCCGGCGCGGCCGGGCCGGGGCCCGAACGGTTGACTCCCCTGGCATCGTGGCCTGCAGAGACCAGGGATGTCAGGATCGCGGAACCGGCGGCACCCGAGGCGCCGAGGACAACGTATGTGCTCTTCTGTGTGGTCATGAGCCCACCATACGCGAACATCGTTCGCATTGCAATAGGTGTTCGCATTTTCCCCGTGAACCCGCTACCGTTGGGGGATGCCCACCCGTCGCGAGCTGACCCGAACGGCCACCATCGCCCAGATCAAGCAGGCTGCCCTCGACCAGATCGAGCACGAGGGTGCCCCCGCGCTGTCCATCCGCGGAGTGGCACGCGCGATCGGGATGAGCCCTGCCGGGCTCTACCGCTACTACGACGGCCGCGACGCCCTGCTGACCGACCTGTTGACCGACGCCTACCGGGACCTCGCCCGGGCTGTGGCCTCAGCGGCAGGGCTGCCGATCGCGCAACCCTCCGCGGAATCGGGCGGGTCCGCCCCTGACGTGGAGGACCCGGTCGCCGCGATGCTCAGCGCCATCGAGGCCTATCGCGCGTGGGCCGTGGCCAACAGGTCGCGATTCCTGCTGATCTTCGGCACGCCGGTGCCCGGGTACTCCGCCCCGGAGGACGGCCCCACGGTGCAGGCCAACCGCCAGATGGGACAGGTGTTCTTCACGCTCGCCGCGCTGGGTTGGGCGACCGGGCGGATCGCCCCACCAGCGACAGGCCCCGGGACCGGCGAGCTGACGCCGGCCGAGGTCGACCTGCACGCCCAGCTCTGCGCCCTGGCCCCGGGGTTCCCGGCGGAGCTCATCCCCCAGATGCTGGCCGGCTGGGCCCTGTGGCACGGGCTGGTCACCCTCGAGGTCACCGGCCAGATGGACTGGATCTACCCGGACTCGGCGCGCTTCTACTCCGAGCGGATGTCCCAGTGGCTTGCCGGCTTCACCGGAGCCATGGCCAGCCCGGCCATCTGAGCCCATCTACTCCCGGGGCTCGGCCAGGGCATCGGCCACAGCGTCCGCGACCGCCTCGGCCAGCTCCGGATCGAGCGGATCCCCGTGCCGGTCGACCAGGTAGAACACGTCGACCACCTCCGAGCCCAGGGTGGAGACCCTGGCGGCGGCGATGTCGGTGCCCGTTGCGGCGATCGCAGTGCCGACGCGGTGCAGCAGGCCCGGGGCGTCGTGGGCGCGCACCTCCATGACCGTGGCCCTGCTCGAGGCGCCTGCCACGATCTCCACCCGGGGAGGTGCGGCTGAGGTGGCCTCGGTGGGTCGGGCGGACTCGTCCCGCCGGGCCAGGCGCGCGGCCACGTCGAACTGCCCGAGGATGGCGCGGCGGATGTCCTCCCGGAGGCGGTCCACCGCAGGAGGATCACCGAACAGCGGGCTGACCCCCCAGACCTCGATGGCCCGATCGCCCACGACCGTGGTCACGGCGGAGCGGACCTCCAGCCGGTGCATCGACAGGATCCCGGCCACGAGGCCCAGCAGGCCCAACGAGTCCGGTGCCCCGACCGTGATGTCGAAGCCCGACTCGGTCTCCTGCAGCAGCACCCGCACGCCCTCCCCCGACGCCATCGCCATCTGGTCCTCGGACAGCCGTGGCTCGACCGGGACCTCCTCCCCAGCCAAGTGGCCACGGACCCGATCCACGAGCTCGGACACCAGCGACTGCTTCCAGGAGGTCCACGCCAACGGCCCGGTGGCCAGCGCATCGGCCTTCGTGAGTGCCGCGAGGAGCTCGAGCATCTCGGCGGTCGCGACGGCCTGCACGACGGTGTCGATCGTCTGTGGATCATCGAGGTCGCGCCGCGTGGCCGTGTCGGGCAGCAGGAGGTGGTGCCGGCACATCTCCACCAGAACCCGGGAGTCCTCGGGCCCGAATCCGATGTGCTCGGCGATCTCCGGGATCAGGCTCACGCCCACATCGGTGTGGTCCTGTCCGGGGCGGCCCTTGCCGATGTCGTGCAGGAGGGCACCGACGAGCAGCAGGTCGGGGCGGTGGACGTCGCGGGTGTACGCGCACGCCTGTACCGCCGCCTCCAGCAGGTGCCGGTCGACCGTGTAGCGATGCACGGGGTTGTGCTGCGGGGCTGAGCGGACGACATCCCAGTAGGGGATGAGCGAGGTGATGACCCCGGCCTGGTCCAGCGACTCCCAGACAGGGACTGCACTGCGTCCGGCGCCCAGCAGCGACACCAGCGCGTCCCGGGCCGGCGCGGGCCACGGCACCGGCATCGGCCCGGACTCGGCGGCCAGGCGGGCAACGGCGTGCCGGCTGAGGAGGGTGCCGGACTGCGCCGCGGCGGCGGCCGCCCGGAGGATGAGCGTGGGGTCCCGGTCGGGACGGGCGTCGGCGGCCAGGACGGCCTCCCCGTCCTGCAGGACGACACCGTCGGCCAGTGGGCTGCGCGCAGGACCACGCTTGGTCAACCGCTTGAAGCCCAGCTTCGGACGCGAGCGGACGATCCGGTCCACCGCGTGCCAGGTGACATCCGAGGCGACCCCGATCGAGCGTCCGGCCGCGGACACATCCCGGAGCAGTGCGTCGGCATCCACCATGTCCAGCACCTGGGCGACTGGTCCCTGCTCCTGCTTGGCCAGGCGATCGGTGGGTCGACTCGCCACGCGGTGCAGGGCGTCGCGCACGTCGAGCAGCAGCTCCTTGGCGGGGGCGAGCTCGCCATGGGGGGCGTCGGTGACCCAGGAGGCAGCCACGGCGCGAAGGACCGTGAGGTCGCGCAGGCCGCCGTAGGACTCCTTGATGTCGGGCTCGAGGAGGTGGGCCAGCTCACCGCTGCTGGCCGTCCTCTCCCGTACGGATGCGTGGAGGTCCGGAAGCCTGCGGGATGCCAGTGCCCGCCAGTCGGCCAGGACCGAGGTCTTCAGGGCGCTGGTCGCTGCCTGGTCCCCGGCGACGGTCCGGGCGTCCAGGAGTCCAAGGACGACCTTGATGTCGGTGGCGGCCACCCGACGGGCCTCCGAGACGGTGCGCACCGAGTGGTCCAAGCGCAGTCCGGAGTCCCAGATGGGGTACCAGAGCCGATCGGCGACCTCCGCGATGGAGCCTCCCGGGTGCAGCAGCACGAGGTCCAAGTCGCTGCCCGCGCTGAGCTCACCTCGGCCGTATCCGCCCACCGCCACGAGGGTGGCCCCCGCCTGGGCGGCTCCGGAGGCCTCGAACAGCTCGACGAGCCACTCGTCGGTGAGAGCCGTCAGCGCCAGCCGGGCCTGCCTTCCGGGCCTGCCCCTGGCGGCCAGCAGGTCCGCGCGTGCCGCCAGGAACCTGTTGCCGGGTGAGAGCTCGGACGTGGTTGCGGACATGGGGTCCTCTCTTGGACGGGAGGTGCTGGGGAATGGGACGATCCGCCGCCCAGGCCGGGCGACGGATCGTCTCATCTGCCGGGGACCTGCTAGAGGGCGTCCGGACCGTGCTCGCCGGTGCGCACGCGCACGACGTCCTCGATCGGGATGACCCACACCTTGCCGTCTCCGATGCGCCCGGTCTGGGCGCTCTTGGTGATGACGTCGACCACGGCGGAGGCGTCATCGTCCTCGACGAGGATCTCGATGCGCACCTTGGGGACCATGTCCACGGTGTACTCCGCACCTCGGTAGACCTCGGTGTGGCCGCGCTGACGGCCGTATCCGCTGGCCTCGGAGATCGTCAGGCCGTGGATGCCGTAGGCCTCCAGGGCACTCTTGACGTCCTCGAGCTTGAACGGCTTGATGATCGCGGTGACGAGCTTCATGCGTTCACCTCCTCCTTGCTGCGCAGTGCGGACTGACCGACGCCGGCGAAGTGACCGCCGCCACCCGAGGAGCCCAGTTCGTAGGCCGTCTCAGCGTGTTCGGCCAGGTCGACACCAGCGACCTCCTCGTCAGCGGAGACGCGGAAGCCGACGGTCTTCTTGATGGCGAGGCCCAGGACCAGCGTGATCAGGAACGAGTAGGCCAGGACCGAGAAGGACCCGATCGCCTGCTTGCCCAGGAGGTCGAAGCCGCCCCCGTAGAACAACCCGTCGACGGTGCTGTATCCGGACTTCGTGGTCGCGATGAACCCGAGGGCCAGAGAGCCCACCAGGCCGCCCACGAGGTGGACCCCGACGACGTCGAGCGAGTCGTCGATCCGGAATCGGAACTTCAGGCCCACGGCCAGCGCGCACAGGATCCCAGCCACCAGGCCAAGGCCGATGGCGGCGTAGGGCACGATGAACGCACAGGCCGGTGTGATCGCAACCAGGCCGGCCACGGCACCGGACGCCGCTCCGAGCGAGGTGGGGTGGCCGTCGCGGATCTTCTCCGTGATCGACCATCCGATGATGCCCGCTGCGGTCGCCAGCATCGTGTTGGCGAATGCGATGGCCGCGGTCTGGTTGGCACCCAGGGCGGACCCTGCGTTGAACCCGAACCAGCCGAAGTACAGCAGGCCGGAGCCGAGCAGGACCAGGGGCAGGCTGTGCGGCTTCATCTGCGTCTTCGGCCAGCCCACACGCTTGCCCAGGACGATCGCCAGGGCAAGGCCGGCGGCACCGGCGTTGATGTGGACCGCAGTCCCACCCGCGAAGTCCAGGACGCCGAGGTTGGCCAGCCAACCGGCGCCCTCACCCAGCTCCGTGCTGCCGAAGTCGAACACCCAGTGCGCGACCGGGAAGTAGACCAGCGAGACCCAGAAGGCCGCGAAGATGCCCCAGCCGAGGAACTTGGTCCGGTCGGCCACGGCGCCGGAGATCAGCGCCACGGTGATGATCGCGAACATCAACTGGAACATCGCGAAGACCAGCGCGGGGATCGGGTAGTAGCCGCCGTTGGAGGCCGTCTGGCCGATCAGCTCGCCGAGTCCGATCTGGCCGAAGCCGCCCCAGAGGCCGTTGCCGGTGTCGCCGAAGGCCACCGAGTAGCCGAAGAGCACCCAGAGGATGCTCACGATGCCGATCGCGATGAACGACATCATCATCATGTTCAGGACGCTCTTTGCACGGACCATGCCGCCGTAGAAGAACGCCAGGCCGGGTGTCATGAGCAGCACCAGTGCTGAGCTCATGAGCAACCAGGCGGTATCGCCGGTATTGATCTCCGGCATGCCCATCACTCCCTTTCGTGGTTGTCCTGACCCCAGTCGGGGTCTTGGGTGAGAGGTTCCACGCGCCGTGTTGCGCGGCGCGCCCGTCGGTGTTTCCGGCCGGTGACGAAGGGGCGCCCTGCGTTACGAACAGGTTGCGGGCAAGGGCGGATCATGGCCCGCAGTCTTGTCCGCAGCCGCGAGTGGATCCTGCCCCCCGAGTGGCCGGGCGCCGCCCGCACCCACGGCAGGTGCCGGTCTACGCTGCGGGAATGAGCGACCTGACCCAAGACTCCCCCACCGCGGCCACGGCGGGGCGCGATGCCCTCGCCGCCTGGCTCGAGGCGCAGCCGGGCGACCTGTTCGCCGATGACCAGGACCTCGCTGCCCTGGTGTCCCACCACGGGCTCGGTCCCCGCCTGCCGGCCCTGCACGCCGCAGGGCGGGCTGTCGCCGGACCCCTGGACGCCGCCGCTCGCCGCAACGACCTGCCGGGCAACCACCCGCTGCTCGAGGACTGGGACGGGATCGGCCGGTACACGGCCGGGGTGGCCCATCACCCCAGCCACCGCGAGGCCGGCAGGGCGATCTACGGCACCGGCGTGATGACCGCGTACGGCGAGGTCGGTGTCGACGGACGCGCCGGCGGCAGCTCCCCGCGCCGTCCCGTCTCGCCCGCGCCGCAGCGCTTCATCCTCACGCTGTTCTACCTGACGGCCCAGGCCGGTGAGGCCGGCCACAACTGCCCGCTGGCCTGCGACGCGGGGGCGATCCGGACCCTGCAGCACCTGGGCACCGCCGAGCAGCAAGCCGCCTACCTGCCCGGACTGCTCGACCCCGACTTCGACACCAACCTCACGGCCTCGCAGTTCCTGACCGAGGTCCAGGGCGGCTCCGACGTGGGCGCGAACGCAGTGGTGGCCACGCCCGTGGGCGATCACGACGGCGGTCCGGGCTCCGCGTGGACGATCAGCGGCGAGAAGTGGTTCTGCTCCAACACCGACGCCGACGTGTTCCTCCTGACAGCCCGCGTGGACGAGCCGCGCACGGGCACCAAGGGCCTGGGCCTGTTCCTGATCCCACGCCTCGGGTCCGACGGGTTGCCGAACGGATTCCGCATCCGGCGCCTGAAGACCAAGCTGGGAACGCGCTCCATGGCCAGCGGGGAGATCGACTTCACCGGTGCCCGGGCCACCGCCCTCGGCCCGGTCAGCGAGGGGTTCCGCAACGTGATGGACCTGGTCATCACCACCTCACGGCTGTTCAACGCCGCAGGGTGTGCGGCACATGCCCGCCGGGCCTGGGTGGTGGCCTCAACCTACGCCGCGCACCGCACCGCGTTCGGCCAGCCCATCGGGGCGTTCCCGTTGGTCGCCGAGACGCTGGCGTGGATCCGGTCCGACGCCGTGGCCTGCCTGGCCTCGACCCTCCTGCTCGCCGGGTTGCAGGAGCAGGTCGACGACGGGTCGATCAGCGCCACCGACGCAGCCTTCTTCCGGGTGGCGGTCAACCTCAACAAGCTGCAGACGTCGGTGCTCGCCCATGATGCGGTGAACCGCGGCATCGAGGTGCTCGGCGGCAACGGTGCGATCGAGACCTTCAGCGTGCTGCCCCGGCTCCTGCGCGACAACGTGGTCTACGAGAACTGGGAGGGCAGCCACAACGTCCTGCGCGCCCAGGTCCTGCGCGACTGCGCGCGGCTGGGCGTGCACGAGGGCTTCTTCGACGCCCTGGCCGAACGGCTCGGCGACGAGCACGCCGAGGCCCTCGCCGCGGACCGGGCGGCGCTCACCGCCCTGCTGGAGTCACCGGATGCCGTGCGCGACCTGGCGTTCCGTCGTCTCGGCACCCGGATGGCGATCTGGGTGATGCTGGCCGCCATTGAGCCGGTCCCGGAGTTCGCCGCCGCCCGCCTGCTCACGCAGCGACATCTGCGCGAGCTGCCGATCGACGACGCCTACCTGGCGGCGGTCCAGGCCCTGCAGCGCTGATCCTCAGGCGTCGAGCAGGGCGTTGACGAAGTCCTCGGGCACGAACGGGGCGAGGTCGTCGGGGCCCTCACCGAGGCCGACGAGCTTGACCGGGACGCCGAGCTCGCGCTGCACGGCCACGACGATGCCGCCCTTGGCGGTCCCGTCGAGCTTGGTGAGCACCAGGCCGGTGACGTCCACGACCTCGCTGAACACGCGGGCCTGGGTCAGGCCGTTCTGGCCGGTGGTCGCGTCCAGCACGAGCAGCACCTCGTCGACCGGTGCCTGCTTCTCGATGACCCGCTTGACCTTGCCCAGCTCGTCCATGAGCCCGACCTTCGTGTGCAGCCGGCCCGCGGTGTCGATCAGGACGGCGTCGGCCTCGGACTCGATGCCGATGCGGACCGCGTCGAAGGCCACCGAGGCGGGGTCCCCGCCGGCCGGGCCGCGCACGACCGTTGCGCCGACACGGTCGCCCCACGACTGCAGCTGGTCGGCGGCTGCGGCGCGGAAGGTGTCGGCCGCGCCGAGGACCACGTGCTGGTCGTCGGCGATGAGCACGCGGGCGAGCTTGCCGGTCGTGGTCGTCTTGCCTGTTCCGTTGACGCCGACCACGAGGATGATCGCCGGATGGCCCTCGTGACGGCGGGCGAGCGTGCGGTCCATGGTCGGGTCGACCAGGGCCAGCAGCTCCTCGCCGAGCATGGCGCGCACGCGGGCAGGGTCGCCCGTGCCCTCGACGCGCACCCGGGTCCGCAGGCGCTCGACCAGCTCGGTGGTGGGGGCGACGCCGAGGTCGGCCTGCAGCAGCAGGGTCTCCACGTCCTCCCAGTCCTGCTCGGAGATCGAGTCGCTGGACAGCAGCGCGAGCAGGCCCTTGCCCAGCACGCTCTGGCTTCGGGCGAGCCGCGCACGCAGCCGGACCAGGCGCCCGGCTGTCGGGGCGGGGACCTCGAGGCCCGGGGCGGTCGGCCCGGAGGGGATCGTCGGCGCCGGGGGTGCGAGGGTGCCGGCGCCCGCGTCGAGGGTCGGGGTGGTCGGCGCGGACACCTGCGGCGGGGTACGTCGACGGCTGCGGACGAGCGCGACACCGCCCACGACAACAAGCAGGAACACTGCCAGGGAGATCAGGATGTAGGGAAGTGCGTCTTGCACGGGTCACGCCTCACGGTCGGGGACGACGGGTCCAGATGGCCTCCGGACAGGCCACCATTGTCCCAGAGCGTTCGGGTGCCGGTGCCCACCTGGGCGGGCACCGGCACCCGTGTGGGCGTTACCTGACGCGCCAGGTGCGGCTCCAGGTCGGCGACGGGCCGTACGTCGGCCCGGCACTGGCCTTCGGGACCGCCACGATGCTGATCGTGATCACGACGTTGCGGTATCCCCTGGTCCGGACCTTGACCTTGCCGGACTTGTACACCGTGAACTTGCACAGCTTCGAGGACGCGATCCCCGTTCCGTTCGTGCACGTCCGGGTCACCATCCGATTGGCGTTGGACGGCTTCTTCGCCCAACTCACCAGGGTGCGGGTACCCCAGCGGCCCGGCCGGTAGGACGCCTTCTTGGCCTTCACCTTCAGGCTCAGCGCGATCACCGGGGTCACCGCAGGCGAGGGATCCGAGACGCTGGACAGCGAGGCGGTGTTCGTCGTGGTCACCGTGAACGTGTAGGCAGTCCCGTTGGTCAACCCACCGATCGTGCACGACGTCGCGGTGGTGGCGCACGCCGGCCCAGCCGGGGTCGGGGTCACCGTGTAGGACGCGACCGGCACCCCTCCGGTGTCAGCGGGCGCGCGTCCAGGACACCGTCACCTGCTTGTTCCCGGGCACCCCGGTCACCGCGGTCGCCTTGCCTGGCGCCACCGCCTGTGTACTCGAATGCTCGCGACGATCCCCGCCATGTTGCTCCGCCCACTGTGACTGGCCACATCCACCTTGCCCACCACGTCGCAGCGGGGCCATCACCGGTGACCTGGGTCGGCGACGCGGCCACCACATTCGTCGCCGGCGAACCCGCCATTGAAGGTGACTGCGGTCACGGCACCCAGGTTCGTGCCCTTGATGGTCACCACCGTCCCGCCCGTCACAGGCCCGTCGTCGGGGCCACCGCAGGTGACCGACGACGTCGGACCGCCGGGTAGACGATGACTCGACCGGTCCCTGATTGGTCACTGACATAGACGTCGCCTGTGGACGGGCTGACCGCGACTCCCCAAGGACCGGCGACGCCGGTCGAGCGTTCGGCGGATCGATGCGACACTTCCCCGAGTGAATGCCTATGACGAGGACTGCCACTTCGGCAGTCACATAGTCCGAAACGTAGGCGGCCCGCTCGTCGGGCTGGAATGCGACGTCGTAGGGATCCACCACATGCCCGGAGCGTCCTCACCGAGGACCTCGGATCACAGTTCTCGGGGTCGAAGACCTGCGGACCGTCGCCCGTTGCCGGCGGTGAGCGCACGTAAAGGTAAGTTCCCAGTGACCGGGTCGACGGCAATGCCCACCGGCTCGTCTGAGCGACGATGTGCCATCGTCGGCACCATGTGTTCGGTACCTCGAAGACATAGACTCATGGCTCACCGTGTACGACTCACACACAGGATACCACCGGGGCTGAAGGCCAACCCTGTCGGGCTGGTCCACACCAGTCGAGCTTCCGTGGTTGGCGATGACGGAGCCGGGCTCAACACCGAGATGTGTCGCCCCCCGAATTGGCCACGAAGACCTCGGCGGTCACCTGGCTGGATCGGCCACATCCCACGGGGCATAGAGCCCTGTCAGAGTTCTCTCCTCGTTGCGGGAGCGCTTCGACACCAGATGCGATCGAACACCGACACCTCGGTGCCGTTGGCTGCCCCGTAGTTGGTTACGCAATAGCGATCCGCCAGAGCGTCGACGGTCAGTCCACCTGGACGGACCGACATCGTCAGTGTCCGAAGGGGATACTGGTGCTTGACCGCACGGCGGCAACAGGACTGGCACCCGGGGCGACCAGCGCTAGGACTGACAGCAAGGAATGCCCACTCGACTCGCTCGATGTGCTCTCATGCTTCGAAGTTACTCGCGGGTAACCTCCACGACGCAGAGGCTTTCGGCCCGCTCGACCGCTGCCTCCAGCCGGCGGGATCGTGTGACGGAATCGACCTCCGATGGTCGATTACGTACACAGCGCTTGAGGCTCAGCCCGCCTGGCGCTCCCGCATCCGTTGGCTGATCACATGGGTCACGCCGTCGCCGCGCATGCTCACGCCATACAGGGCGTCGGCGATCTCCATCGTGCGCTTCTGGTGCGTGATGACGATGAGCTGGCTGTTCTCGCGCAACTCCTCGAGGACATCGAGCAGCCGGCCGAGGTTGACGTCGTCGAGCGCGGCCTCGACCTCGTCGAGCACGTAGAACGGGCTCGGCCGGGCCTGGAACAGCGAGACCAGGAAAGCAACCGCGGTCAGCGAGCGCTCGCCACCGGACAGCAGAGACAGCCGCTTGATCTTCTTGCCCGGCGGGCGGGCCTCGACCTCGATGCCGGTGGTGAGCATGTTCTCCGGGTCGGTGAGGACCAGCCGGCCCGCACCCCCGGGGAACAGCCGGGCGAAGACCTGCTCGAACTGCACTGCCACGTCGGCGTAGGCGGCTGTGAACACCTCCTCGACGCGGGCGTCCACGTCGTTGATGAGGTCGAGCAGGTCCTTGCGTGAGCGCTTGAGGTCGTCGAGCTGCTCGGTGAGGAAGCGGTGGCGCTCCTCGAGTGCGGCGAACTCCTCGAGCGCGAGCGGGTTGACCTTGCCGAGCAGAGCCATGGCCTTCTCGGCCGTCTTCAGCCGGCGCTCCTGCTCCGCGCGCACGTAGGGGTAGGGCGCCGGCTCGGGCGCGTTCGGGTCCACCTCGTCGCCAGGGGCGCGCAGGGACGGGGGCACGAGCTGGTCGGGGCCGTAGTCGGCGATCAGCGCCTCGGTCTCGAGGCCGAACTCGCTCATCGCTCGGTCGGCCAGGTTCTCGATGCGCAGGCGCTGCTCGGCGCGGGCCACCTCGTCGCGGTGCACCGACGAGGTCAGCTCCTCGAGGTCTGCGGAAAGGCCGCGGATGCGGGCGCGAAGCTCGGAGAGCTCCGCGTCGGACGCGGTGCGGGCCTGCTCGGCCGCGGTGCGCGCCTCAGCGGCCGCAGCGACCGAGGCGTCGAGCTGGGTGAGGACCACCGCGCCACCCTCGGCGACCGCCTGGGCGACAGCGGCCGCACGGGCACGCCGCTCGCGGCGCTCGACGGCCCGACGCCGGGACGTGCGCTCGTTCGCGGCAGCACGCTCCAACTGCTCGGCCCGCCCTGCGATGGCCCGCGCGCGCTCCTCGCTGGTGCGCACGGCCAGCCGCGCCTCCACCTCGGCGCGGCGCGCGACGCCTCGGCGGCCAGCGCCGCCGCGTCGCGATCGTCCGGTGAGGGGTCGGCATCGTCCACCGGGTCGGCGTTGGCCCGGTCCATGCGTGCGGTGAGCTCAGCCAGCGTGGCCCGGTCGTCGGCCAGGGCCTGCTCCGAGGCAGCGAGCATCCGGTCGATCCGCTCGGCCTCGGCCAGGGCGGCCCGAGACTGCTGGCCCAGGTTGCCCAGCTGCTCGGCGACAGCGGCCATCCGGGCGTCGGACTCGTGCAGTCGGTCCAGGGCCTCGTCCGAGGCCCGGGCCGCGGACTCCCGCTCGGTGCGCAGCGCTGCCAGCTCGAACCGCAGCCGCTCGGCGTCATGCACAGCCGTGGCGAGCTCGGTGCGTGCCTGCTCCAGGGACGCGGTGACCTCGATCCGGCTGGGCGCGGCCTGCGACCCGCCGACGACAAGGCCGCGCCCGACGAGGTCCCCGGTGCGCGTCACCACGAGCAGCCCCGGCACGGATCCGGCAACGTCGAGGGCTGCGGAGAGGTCCCCGTCCACGACCGCGACGCGGTCGAGCAGAGCGGCCAGCGCCGGGGCAGCCGATCCGTCACTGGTCACGCACTCGACGGCGTACCGCGCCCCTGCGGGCAGCGACGGCCATGCAGCGCGATCCGTCGCCCCCAACTCCGGGACCAGCACCGCGGCGCGTCCCCGGTCCTCAGCAGCCAGCCACTCGAGGGCGGCGAGGGCCGAGCCCGCGCCCTGCGCCAGTGCAGCGTCAGCGGCCGCGCCGAGGGCCGCCCCGATCGCGACCTCGTAGCCGGGCTCCACGCGCAGGGTCGGGGCCAGCGTCCCGGAGACCCCCGGCACCGCTCCCCCTGCCAGCTCCCCGGAGGCATCCGCAACGGCGATCATCGGCGCCAGGGCCTCCACGCGGGCGGCCAGGCCGGCCCGGGTCCGCTCCACCTGGGACTCGCGGGCAGCCAGCTCCGCGATCTGGTCGTCGACGGCGCTCAGCGCTGACTGGGCCGACTCGAACCCGGAGTCCAGGTCCAGCTCGCCCTCGTCGAGCCCGGCGATGGACGCCTCGAGGGTGCGGAACTCGTGGTCGGCCCGGGTGGCCCGCTCGCGCGCCGCCTGGGCCTGGCCGCGCAGGCGCTCGATCTCGCTGGCCCGGGCCTCCGCCCGTGAGCGTGCGGCATTGACCTGTCCCTGCAGGCGGACCACACCCTCACGACGGTCGGAGGCAGCACGCACTGCAGCGCGCAGCTCCTGCTCGGCGGTGGCCAGCGCCGCCTCGGCCGCGGTGCGCACGGACACCGCCATGCTCAGGTCAGAGCGCTGCTCCTCGACCGCGCGGTTCAGGTCGGCCTCCTGGCCGCGCATCGCCCGCGCCTCGTTCTCCATGTCCTCGGGGGCCCGCCCGCGACGCTCCTCCTCGGGCTCCGGGGCGAGGCTGCGCACACGCTCGGCGGCCATGCCAACAGTGCCGGCCAGCCGCTCACGCAGTCCCGACAGGGCGAACCAGGTCTCCTGCGCGGCAGTGAGCGCCGGGGCGTCAGCCATGGCAGCCGCCTCGCGCACGGCCTCGGCGGACTGGGCGTTGGCCAGCTCGGCCTCGACGAGCGCCCGGCGCTCACGGACCGCCGACTCGTCGGCGACCTCCTGCTCGTACTGCGAGGTCAGTGTGTGCAGGTCGTCGGCGAGCAGCCGCAGCGCGGCATCGCGGACATCGGTCTGGATGACACTCGCCCGTCGGGCCACCTCGGCCTGCTTGCCCAGGGGCGTGAGCTGGCGGCGCAGCTCGGTGGTGAGGTCCTGGACGCGCGTGAGGTTGGCCTGCATCGCGTCGAGCTTTCGGACCGCCCGCTCCTTGCGCTTGCGGTGCTTGAGGACGCCCGCGGCCTCCTCGATGAACCCGCGGCGCTCCTCGGGGGTCGCGTGCAGGATCTGGTCGAGCTGCCCCTGCCCGACGATCACGTGCATCTCCCGGCCGATGCCGGAGTCGCTCAGCAGCTCCTGGATGTCGAGCAGACGGCAGGCCGTGCCGTTGATGGAGTACTCCGAGCCCCCGGAGCGGAACATCACCCGGGAGATCGTGACCTCCGAGTAGTCGATCGGAAGGGCACCGTCGGAGTTGTCGATCGTGAGCGACACCTCGGCGCGACCCAGCGGAGCTCGCCCGGAGGTGCCGGCGAAGATGACGTCCTCCATCTTGCCGCCGCGCAGGCTCTTGGCGCCCTGCTCGCCCATCACCCAGGCCAGGGCGTCGACCACGTTGGACTTGCCCGAACCGTTGGGCCCGACCACGCATGTCACGCCCGGCTCGAAGGCCAGGGTCGTCGACGACGCGAAGGACTTGAAGCCCTTGACGTTCAGGCTCTTGAGATGCACGGACGAAACCTACGCGATGCGGCGCCCCACGCCCGGCAAGGGCCTCGCGTCAGACGAGCGCGGTGTCCTGCGACGTCAGCAGCTCGAGGTCGAGGTCATGGTCTGCGAAGTCGACGTGCTCGGCCCGGCGAAGTTCGGAGAGCTCGGCCTCCAGCTCGCGGACCCGTGCCCGCAGGGTCGCCAGCTCCGCTGCCGTCCGCGGATCAGGACCACCCAGGACGCCGTAGATCGCCTTGCCCATCGCAACTCCTGCCCATCGGGGTCCCACCCGGACCGTCTTCAAGGGTGACAGCCAGAGGGGCTCTGGGTCAAGCGCTGCGATATGTCGAATCGATACGTCGCGGGGTGGCCGGGACTGGCCGGGGCCCTCACCTGCAGGTGAAGGACCGGAAGCCCCCGCGGGCTGGCCCCCAGCTGGCGTCCACGAACTCCACGCGCCCCGGGCGGCGCACCACGCGGGGGCCCGTCCCGTTCAGCCAGTCAAGGACCTTCTGGCAGGAGGCCTCAGGCCCCTCCGCGATGACCAGGACGTCGCCGTTGGGGAGGTTCTCGGCGACGCCGACGAGCTTCATCGTCTGGGCCAGGGCCATGGTCGACCACCGGAACCCGACGCCCTGGACGTAGCCCTGGACGGTCGCGGTGAGCCGGACTGGTGAGTCAGGTGAGGACTGCTCCACGCGCCTAGTGTGGCAAGCGCGGCGGGCGCTGACACGCCGGGCAGAAGTGGCTGGAGCGGTTCATGAAGTGCTCGCGGACGATCGGCGCCCCGCACCGGGGGCAGGGCAGGCCCGCGCGGCCGTAGACGGCCAGCCCGCGACCGTAGTAGCCGCTCTCCCCGTTGACGTTGACGTACAGGCTGTCGAAGGACGTGCCGCCCTCGGCCAGCGACGCCGCCATCACTGCGGTGGCCTCCTCGAGCACGCCGACCAGCGTGCCGACGCCCAGGCGGTCCGCGCGCCGCCGCGGGTGCACCCCCGCGGCCCAGAGCGCCTCGTCGGCGTAGATGTTGCCGATGCCCGAGACCAGGTTCTGGGCCAGGAGCAGCCTCTTGACCTCCACACGATGGCCCCGCATCGCCCGCGCCACCGCCCGGACGTCGAATTCGGGGTCGGTGGGATCAGGGGCGATGTCCGCCACGAGGTCCGGCACGGGAACGCCGCGTGGGTCGGCGACCACCGGGCATGCGGCGAGCCAGCCGAACGTGCGCTGGTCGAGGAACCAGAGGTGGCGCTCCCCGAGGTCGAAGTGCGCCCGGGCATGCCGGTGCGGGCCGCCCCGGATGTCCTCATCCCCTCCCCCGAGGTCCGGCGCCGGGCTCCCCGCGGCCGACTCCACCCGGAACTGCCCGCTCATGCCCAGGTGGGCGGCCAGCACGAGATCGGGATCATCGGTGACCAGCCAGAGGAACTTGCCGCGCCGCCCCGTGCCGGTGAGCGTGCGTCCGGTCAGGACCGACTCGAAGTGGGCGGAGCCCTCGACCTGGCGGCGCACGACCCGCGGGTGCAGGGCCTCGACCCGGTGGACCTGCTGGTCGAGCACGTGGGCGGCCAGTCCCCGGCGCACGACCTCCACCTCGGGCAGCTCGGGCATCAGCCGGTGGCGTACTCGGGGTGCGCCGAGAGCAGGGCCTCGTAAGCGGCCGCGGCCGCCATCTGCTCGGCGACCTTCTTCGACGGCCCGATGCCCTCCCCGATCACCGTGTCGCCGACCGTGACCACGGCGGCGAAGTGCTTGGCGTGATCCGGACCGGTGGCGCTGACCTCGTAGCACGGCACGCCAACGCCGGTCCGCGAACCGAGCTCCTGCAGCGAGGTCTTCCAGTCCAGGCCGGCCCCCATGCCGGAGGCGAGCTCCATTCGCTCGTCGAGCAGGCGATGCACGAGATCCCCTGCGGCCTCCAGGCCGAGATCCAGGTACACGGCACCGAGGATGGCCTCCATCGCGTCGGCCAGGATCGAGCCCTTGTCCCGGCCCCCGGTGGTCTGCTCGCCGCGACCCAGGAGCATGAACTCCCCGACGCCCAGCTCGCGGGCGACCTCAGCCAGCGTGCGTGCGTTCACGACCGCCGCCCGGTACTTGGCCAGCCGGCTCTCGGGGACGTCCGGGTGGGCGTGGAAGAGGGAGTCGGTGACCACGATCCCCAGGACCGCGTCGCCGAGGAACTCCAGGCGCTCGTTGTGCGGGAGCCCACCGTTCTCGTAGGCGTAGGAGCGGTGGGTCAGGGCATGGCGAAGCGCCTCGCGGTCGATCGTGACCCCGAGGCGCTCGGCGAGGACGTCCAGGTCGTCGCGTGCGGGCAGCCCCACACGCGCAACTGCTCGGTCGGGCACCGGCGACGCGATCAGACGTCGAGAACTTGCCGCTTGGCGTAGGTGCCGCACGTCGGGCACGCGGTGTGCGGCAGCTTCTGCGCACGGCAGCGGTCGCACGTCACGAGCGTGATCGGGGCGGCCTTCCACTGCGAACGGCGGGCGCGCGTGTTGGAGCGGGACATCTTCCGCTTCGGAACAGCCACGTCAGTCTTCCTTCTCAGTCGTTTCCAGTCCGGCGAGGCCTGCCCACCGGGGGTCGATCCGGTCATGCGCGTGCGTGGGGTCCTCGGCCAACCGGGCGCCGCACTCCACGCACAACCCGGGGCAGTCGACCCGACACAGTGGAGCCAGCGGGAGCGCCAGCACAACGGCATCGCGTACGACCGGGTCGAGGTCGAGGAAGTCCCCGTCGATGACGGGCAGCTCCTCCTCCTCTTCTGGCCCCGGCTCGTGGAGGTACAGCTCAGTCAGCGGCACGGTCAGGTCCCATTCGACTGGGTCCAGGCACCGTGCGCACTCACCGCTCACGGTGACCGACGCGGTCCCCGAGACCAGCACACCCTCCACCACCGCTTCGAAGCGCAGGACCAGCCCCAGGTCGGAGCCGGGCTGCACCACAGCCACGCCACCACCGAGGTCGGCGGGTGCGGGGACTGTGCGGTCCACCTCCATCATCGACCCTGCGCGGCGTCCCAGGTCCCGGAGATCGAAGACCAGGGGGTCGCGCGGATCGAGGTTGGACATGGACCTTCCCGATGGCATCACACGTATGGCCCTCGGCGTGAGGGCCACCGCAGAAGGATACCGCAGGGGCGGTCAGGGGAGGAAATGGAAAGTGCCGACACCAGTGCCGCGAACCGTGCCCGGCCCCGCCTGGACCGCAGGCCCCACAGGAGCCGCGACCTCGACCTACCGGTCGTACCCGTCGACCGCGCCGGGGTAGGTGTAGCGCTCGCGGATCCGGTCGCGGCCCTTCTGGACGGCCGCCAGGGTCTTGGACAGGCTGGTCTCGAACGCCGCGAACTTGTCCTCGACGTACTGGTCGACCTCCTGGCGCATGGCCTCGGCCTCGGCCACGCCCTGGGCCCGGATCGCGTCGGCCTCGGCCAGGGCCACCTGCGTCACCTCGTGGGTGCTGACCATGTGGGCCTGCTGGGCGCTTGCCTGGTCGATGATCGCCTGTGCCTGCTGGGTTCCCTCGGCGAGCATCCGCTCCACCTCGCGGTTGGCCTCGGCGACCATCCGCTCGGCCTCGCGGAAGCCCTCCTCGACCACGCCCACACGGTCGGCGAGGAGCTCCTCTGCCTCCTGCACGGAGGTGGGCAGCATCTGGCGGATCGCGTCGAGCAGGTCCAGCACCTCGTTGCGGTTCACGACGCACTTGTCGGACATCGGCATCGCCCGTGCGGCCTCGACGATGTCGGACAGCTCGTCGAGAACCGTGTAGACGTCGGCCGTGCGGGGGTCCGCGGCAGCGACCGGGTCCTGGGTCATCGCACTCCTCGGATCATTGGTCGGACAGCTTGGCCTGCAGGGCTGCGTGCACCTTCGCGGGGATCAGCCCGCTGACATCCCCACCATACGTGGCGACCTCCTTGACCAACGAGGAGGACAGGTACGAGTACAGCGGGTTGGTCGAGATGAACAGGGTCTCGATACCTGCCAGGCCGTGGTTCATCTGGGCCATCTGCAGCTCGTAGTCGAAGTCGGTGATCGCGCGCAGGCCCTTGACGATCGCGATGATCCCGTTGTCCCGGCAGTAGTCGACGAGCAGCCCGTGGAAGCTGTCGATCCGGATGTTGGGCACATGCGCCAACTCGGCGCCGAGCAGCTCGATGCGCTCCTCGACGCTGAACATCGAGGTCTTCTTCTTGTTCACCAGGACGCCGACCGTGATCTCGTCGAAGAGCGCCGACGCGCGCATGAACACATCGATGTGTCCATTGGTGACCGGATCGAACGATCCCGGGCATACCGCTCTGCGCATCATGGGTCCTCTCCATCGGACGCGCACTGACCGTACCAAAGGGTCGTGGCCCCGTAGGCCCTCTGGCGCAACGCCACGAGGCCCCGTGGCCAGCTGAACCCACCGCCGCGGGTGGCCCGCTCGACCATCACGACCGCATCGGGGGCCAGCCAGCCGCCGGTGAGCGAGGCCAGGAACGCCTCCACCTCGGGGGCGGTCATCGCGTACGGCGGGTCGGCCAGCACCACGTCGAACGGCTCGGGCTGACCGGCCAGGTGCGCGGTCACCGAGGCCGCGACGACGCGGACGCCGGGCATGCCCAGGGTCTCGGCGTTCGTGCGCGCCACGGCGGCGCTGGGCCGGTCGCGCTCCACGAGCACCACGACGGCGGCTCCCCTGCTGGCAGCCTCGAGGCCGAGCGCGCCGGATCCGGCGAACAGGTCCAGGACCCGGGCGCCGGCGAAGCCGCCGAGCATGTGGTCCAACGAGGCGAACATCGACTCACGGACGCGGTCGGTGGTCGGCCGCGCGCCGCCGGAGGGGACGGCGAGCCGCCGACCACGGGCAGTCCCGGCGATGATCCTGGTCACGGAGCCTGCCTGCTGGGCTGCGCGACTGCCGGATCACGCCGCGCACCCACCTCGACACGGCTCACGGGACAAGCATGGGGCACTAGCAGCCCGATCCGTTCAGCGACTCCCCCGCCAGCCCCGGACCATCAGCCCCGCAGGAACAGGGCGACGGCTGCGAGAACCGCGATGACCACCAGGGCGAGCAGCGCCAGCCAGCCCAGCCCGCCGGCCCGCACGCGCTCCTTCGGCATCGGGACGGAGGCGAGGTGGTCCTGCTCGCTCAACGAGTCCATCTGGATCTTGGCGAGGATCTCAGGGTCGATCCTCGGCGATGACAGTTGATGCATACGACGCACCTCCTCACCTCTCAGGCTACGCGCGTTGGCGCTGCCCGGCGAGCCGGCCCCGGCCTGACCCCGGCCGTCCCACCCGTCACGTCTTCTCCAGGTACTCCGCGTGCTCGGGGTCGAACTCGCGGGCCAGCGTCCGGGCCAGGATCGGGTGTCCCGAGAGCTCCGGGTCGGCGTCGACGAGTGCGGTGGCCTCATCGCGGGCGCGGAGGATGACGTCCTCGTGTTCGAGGACGGACAGCAGCCGAAGGGAACGGCGCAACCCCGACTGCGCGGCGCCGAGCACGTCACCCTCACGGCGGGCGGCGAGGTCATACCGGGAGAGCTCGAACCCGTCGCTGGTGGCTGCCACCGCGGCCAGCCGCTCCCGGGCGTCGGTCCCCTCAGGGGACTCGGTCACGAGCAGGCAGAGGCCCGCGTGGCTTCCCCGGCCGACACGCCCCCGCAGCTGGTGCAGCTGCGAGACTCCGAACCGGTCGGCGTCCAGCACGATCATCAGCGTCGCGTTGGGGATGTCGACGCCGACCTCGATGACCGTCGTGGCCACCAGCACGTCGATCCCATCGGCACGCGAGGGGTCGGCGAACCGGGCCATCACGTCGTCCTTCTCGGCGGAGGTCATCCGACCCGTCAGGGCCGCCAGCCGAAGCCCTGCCAACGGTCCCGCCTGTAGCTCGGGAAGGACGGAGTCGACGGCAGCACCCGCCCGTGCAGCTCCCCCAGGAGCACCCGCCTCCCCCGCGTCGACCAGCGCGGGCTCGCCGTCCGACTCGGCGACCCCCACCTCGATCCGCGGGCACACGACGTAGACCTGGCGCCCCGCCGCCACCTCCTCGCGAGCCCGCTGCCAGGCCCGGGCCAGGTAGTCCGGTCGCTCGAGGGACGGGACCACGTGGGTCACCAGCGGCTTGCGCCCGGCCGGGAGCTCGCGAAGCGTCGAGGTCTCGAGGTCGCCGAACACGGTCATCGCCACCGTTCGTGGGATCGGCGTGGCCGTCATCACCAGGGTGTGCGGTCGCGTCGACTGCCCCGTCTTCGCGGCCAGCGCTGCACGCTGCTCGACGCCGAACCGGTGCTGCTCGTCGACGACCACCAGCCCGAGGTCGGCGAACTGCACCCGCTCCTCGAGCAGGGCATGGGTGCCCACGACGATGCCCGCCGCGCCGCTCGCCGCGTCCAGCAGGGCAGCCCGTCGGGCCGCCGCGCCCTGCGACCCGGTCATCAGCGCGATGCGTGTGGCGTCGGCGCGCCCACCGAGCATCCCGCCCTGCGCCAGGGGTCCGAGGAGTGCCGCGATGCTGCGCGCGTGCTGTGCGGCCAGCACCTCGGTCGGGGCCAGCAGCGCGGCCTGCCCACCGGAGTCCACGACCCGCAACATCGCCCGCAGCGCCACGACGGTCTTGCCGGAGCCGACCTCCCCCTGCAGGAGGCGGTGCATGGGATGGCTCCCGGCGATCTCCTGGTCGATGACCGCCGCGACCTCGAGCTGCCCGTCGGTCAGCGTGAACGGCAACCCCGCGTCGAACTCGTCACGCAGGCCTCCGTTGCGACCCGGCCTGGGGATCGCTGGAGCGGCGGTGATCGCGGCCCTGCGCTGGGCCAGCACCACCTGGACCCCGAAGGCCTCGTCCCATCGCAGCCGCTCGATCGCGCGGCGCGCCTGGGCCCGGTCGATCGGCCGATGGACCCACTGGAGGGCCGTGGGCAGGTCGAGCACCCCCACCCGCGCACGCAGGTCCTCGTCCAGGGGGTCCGGCCACGTGGCTGCCTCCGGCAGCGCCAGGCGCACGTTGCGCGCGATCGTCCAGCTGTTGACCTTCTCCGTCGCCGGGTACACCGCGATGAGCCGGCCGGCGTAGTCCGCGGCTGCCTCGTCGGCGGCCTCCTCGTCGACGAACTCATGCTCGGGATGCAGCAGCTGGCGGCGGCCGTTGAACACACCGACCGTCCCGGCGAACAGCCCGAGGCGCCCGGGGCGGAACTTCCTGGCGATCCAGTCCTGGTTGAAGAAGGTCAGCGTGAGCTCGCCCGTGCCGTCGGTGACCACTGCCTCGGTGATGCTGCGACGCCGTTTCTCCCCCGGCTTGGACTTGAGCGGGCGCGACGCAGCCGAGGCAACCCGGGCAAGGACAGTGACCTGCTCGCCGACCTGCAGCGAGGCCAGGTCCGTGAGCTCACCCCGCTCGGCGTAGCGGCGCGGGTAGTGCGCCAGGAGGTCCTCGAGGGTCGTGATGCCCAGAGTCCCGAGCGCCTTGGCCGCCTTGCCGCCGACGACCCCGACAAGATCCGCCACCGGCTACTCCACGCCGATGATCGCGTGCCAGCGGGGCTGTCCGCCCTCATAGCCGACGACCTCGACCTCCGGGTGGTGGCGCTCCACCCAGCGCTCGATGCCGTCGAGCAGGTCCGGCGGGGCATCCGCGCCGAGCACGATGGTGACCAGCTCGGAACCTCCGCGGGCAAGCATCCGGGCCAGCACCGCACGGGCCACCTGCTGGACGTCGGAGCCGATCTCGAGGATGTCCCCGGCGATGAGGCCGAGCTCGTCGCCGACCTTGCATGCCCCTGCCGTGGTGATCGCGGCCTTGCTCGCTGTGGTCAACCCGGCGTACTGCGTGGCCGAGGAGGCACGGCTCATGCTCACGACATCGTCGTCGAAGTCCTCCGTGGGGTCATGGACCGCGACCGCGGCCAGTGACTGGACGATCGACCTTGTCGGGATCACTGCGACCCGATGCCCACTGTCGCGGGCGGCCAGGCCAGCAGCTTCGGCGACGGGTCGCGAGTCCTTGTCGCCGGGCAGGAGCACGACCTCGTGCGCCCCGGTGGCCTCGATCCCGGCGAGCATCTCGGCCGTCGAGGGCCTGCCGAGCTCCGGGGCCCGCACGACGGTCACGCCGCTGGCCTCCAGCAGGTCGGCGACCCCGGCACCATGGGCCACCACCACCAGGGCCCGACCCGTGGGCTGGGCGCCCGCGTCGACAACCTCCGCGAGGTAGGTGATCCGGATCCGGTGCGGCACCCCGATGGCCAGAGCTGCCTCGACCGCGGCACCCGCGTCGTCCACGTGGACGTGGATGTTCCACAGCGTGTCCCCACCGACGACCACCAGCGAGTCCCCCAGCCCGGCAAGGCGGGCCTTGAACCCGGGGATGGCCTCGTCCGGGGCGTCGAGCAGGTACATGACCTCGTACGCCGGCCCGCCGTAGCCGTGGAGCATGTGCTCGGGGTCCGCCAGGGAGTCCGGCTCCGGGGCGAGGCGGGCGAACTCCGGAAGCTCGCTGTGGACCCCGGTGACGACCTCGAGGAGGGCGTCGGTGAGCACCACGTACCCGCGCCCGCCAGCATCGACCACGCCCGCGCGGCGGAGGGCCTCGAGCTGTGCGGTGGTCCCCGCCAGCGCCGTCCGCGCAGCTTCCGCCGCCGCCTTCGTCACGGCCTGCAGGTCTCCGTCGGTCTCCGCGGCGATCTCCGTGGCCGCCGCCGCCGCCGCCCGGGCGACGGTCAGGACAGTGCCCTCCTTGGGGTCGGACACCGCGCTGAACGCCGCCGCGGACGCCCGGGTCAGCGCGTCGGCCAGCCACGATCCGTCCATGGGCCGGGTCAGGTCGGCGGCCCGGGTCGCGGCGATCCCACGCAGGAGCTCGGACATGATCACCCCGGAGTTGCCCCGCGCACCGAGGAGCATGCCCCTGGCCAGTGCCGCCAGGCGGGCGTTCCCGGGCTCGGGGATGTCGCCCTCGATGGCCATCATGGCCGCGACACCGGCCTCGAGGGTCAGGTACATGTTGGTCCCGGTGTCGCCATCGGGCACCGGGAACACGTTGAGGGCGTCGATGGCGCGGCGGTGGGTCTTCATCCCGTCGAGGGCCAGCGCTGCCCAGCCCGTCAGCGCCTCGGCGTCAAGAATCGTGCGCATGGCCCTCCTGTCGATTCCGCCCAAGGCTAGTGGCCGGACCCCGCGCGGGGCGCGCAACAAGCACGGTCACGGGTCGCGATTTGGGTGCTGCTCGCCGATTCGGATATCCTTGTCGCCGTATCACTCGGGCCATTGCTGGCCTGCCCCCATCTGAACTGGAGTACGACTATGGCTGCCAACTGCGACGTCTGCGGCAAGGGCCCCGGTTTCGGCCACAGCATCTCGCACTCCCACCGGCGGACCAAGCGTCGCTGGAACCCGAACATCCAGTCGGTGCGCACCGTTGTGGGCGGCACGCCGAAGCGGGTCAAGGTGTGCGCCTCGTGCCTGAAGGCCGGCAAGGTCGCGCGCGCCTGAGACCTGGCTGCTCCCGGGCCCCGGATCCCCCTGTGGGACCGGGGCCCCGTCATGTCCGGGGTGCCCCAATCGGGGCGGCGGTCGCCGGTCGTCCACCGACGAGCTCGGCGAACCACTCGGACGAATGATGGGAGACTCGCCTGCTGACACCTCGGATGGGAGGCCCCACCCAATCCTGGTTGGCCTCACGAACGTCACCCTTGGGCGGTCTACATGCCACCCTGATCACGGTAGTCATCCCCGCGGTCCCCGGAGATGCCGCGGTTGCGGGTCTTGCTCGTGTTGTTGGCCTGATCACCGCCCGAGTTGTACCACCACGCGAACAGGGCCGCGAACACGAGAAGGCCGCCCGCGACCCAACCCCTGACCGACTCCCACTCCATCGCGTTCACCTCTCCTGCTGCGAGCCGGGCACCACATGGGACCGATCTCGTTCCTGACTTACCCTAACCGTCCGACGCCCGACGCAACGGGCGGCAGTGTGGCCGCCCTACGGCGCAACTGCGCTCACGGATGGGTCGAGCAAACCACTGGGTCCGTTCGGTGGGCCAGGCGCTCTCCCACCACCATCCGAGTGGCTTGCCGGACTCATCCGCTGAAGTGGTCGTGACCGCCGCTGCCGCGGGGGACGCGCCCACCGACCGTGACCCCGGGGGCCTCGAGCAACTCGACGTCGGCGACGTCGCTGACCACTCCGATCGTGCTGAACCCCTCCGGGAGCTCCACTCCGGCCGGGAACGTGGCGACAACCGCGTGGTCCTCGCCGCCAGTGAGGACCCACACGAGCGGGTCGGCGTTGAAGGCCGCCGCCGCCGACGCGACCGGTTCGGCGACCTCGAGGCGCGTCGGGTCGATCTCGATGGCCACCTGGGAGGCCCGGGCGATGTGGCCGAGGTCGGCCACGAGTCCGTCGCTGACGTCGATCATCGACGTGGCGCCACCGGCTGCGGCCGCCGCGGCCTCGGCGTACGGGGGCTCCGGTCGGCGCTGGGCGTCCACCAGCGCCCGCGGGGTGCGGAACCCGCGCGAGAGGATCGACAGGCCCGCCGCCGCCCATCCCAGACGACCAGCGACCGCCACGACGTCGCCCGGTTCGGCTCCTGAGCGCAGGACCGGGTCCGCGCCCAGCATCTCCCCGATGGCCGTCACCGAGATGACCACGCGGTCGCTGCGCACGAGGTCCCCGCCCACGATCGCGGCACCCTGGGCCTCGGCCTCGGCCCGCAGGCCGGTGTAGAAGTCGGTGACCCACTCGACCGGCAGGTCCGCGGGCAGCCCGAGCGCCACGACCAGCGTGGTGGTGCGCGCGCCCATGACCGCGACATCGATCAGGTTCTGCGCCGCGGCCTTGGCCCCGATGTCGGCGCCGGTCGACCAGTCACGGCGGAAGTGCCGACCCTCGACGAGCATGTCGGTGGAGACCACGACCCGACCGCCGCGGACCCCAACCACCGCCGCATCGTCGCCGATGCCCACGTGGACCCCCGTCGCGGAGTGCCCGTCCAGGGCAGCGTCGATCCGTGTGATCAGGCCGAACTCCCCCACATCACTGATCAGTTCGCCGCCACCACTCATCGGTCCTCCACTCTCGTCACAGCATTGAGTGCGCACGCTAGTCTGAATGCAGCGCCGCCCGGCACCCGGGTGGCCCCGACGGAAGGCCAGCAACGTGGTGCACGCCTACATCCTGATCCAGACCGAGGTGGGCAAGGCCCCGTCGGTGGTTGCGGAGATCGGCGCCATCGATGGCGTCACCGTGGCCCACGACGTGACCGGCCCCTACGACGTCATCGTCCAGGCCCAGGCCGGCTCGATCGACGACCTCGGGCGCCTGGTCGTGGCCAGCATCCAGAAGGTCCCGGGGATCACCCGCACCCTGACGTGCCCCGTGGTCAACCTCTGAGGATCGCTCTCGCTGGATGGCTGGCGATCCTGGCCATGGGCGCCGGGCTGCTGACGGCATGCGCGCGGCCGGTCGAGGTCGATGTACCCGCCAGCCCCGCACCGCAGGTGGCTGCAGCCTGCGCGACGTTCACCGCTGCCCTGCCCGCCGAGCTCTCGACCGTGGGCGAGCGCCGCGGCGTCTCGCCCGAGTCGGACCTCACCGCGGCCTACGGTGACCCGCCTGTCGGGGTCCGGTGCGGGGTCCCCGATCCGACCGGACTCACGGCCTCCTCGACACTGGTCACCGTCGAGGGCATCGACTGGCTGCCCGAGGAGCTCACCGGCGGCTGGCGGATGACCTCCGTGGGCCGCATCGCGAACGTGGAGATCACGGTCCCCACCGAGCAGGGTCCGGCGCCGTCGGTGGCCTCAGACCTGGCGCCGACCATCACCGGGACCCTCCCCGAGGCCGGTTGAGGGGCAGGCGCAACGGCGGACGGACCGCTTGCGGGTCTCAGATCCCCGTCGTGGTCCGCGGATACATGGCAGTCGGGTCGGTGATGACGTTCACCAGGTACGGCACCCCCGAGGCGTAGGCGCGATCCAGCGCGGGGCCGATCTGCTCGGGGTCGGTGACCATCTCCCCGGCCCCGCCGAGAGCGCGCACGACCTCGTCGTAGCGCGTCGCCGGCGCCAGCTCGGTGGCCACGCCGTACCCGTGCAGCATCTGCATCGGACCGCGCTCCAGGCCCCACCCGGAGTTGTTCCCCATGACCATGACCACCGGGAGGTCGTGGCGGACCAGGGTGTCGACATCCATCAGGGAGAACCCGGCCGCACCGTCGCCCAGCAGCAAGGTGACCTGCGCGTCCGGACGGGCCACGCGGGCGCCGATCGCGTAGCCGAGCCCGGTGCCAAGGCAGCCGAACGGACCGGGATCCAGCCAGCAGCCCGGGTGCGCGGGTTCGATGTACTTGCCCGCGAAGGACACGAAGTCCCCACCGTCGCCGATGGTGACAGCATCGTCGGCCAGGCGGGGCAGGAGCTCGCCGTAGATCCGGGCCGGATGGATCGGGTCCGACGCGCTGGCCAGGAGCGCACCGTCCCGGTCCCGGGCGCCACGGTCGGCGGCGCGCAGCCCCTCGGCCCACTCGGGCGCGGCTGCCGTGCCGGTGGGCGCCAGTCGCTCGGCCAGCCCGCGCAGCACCAGGGGCAGGTCCCCGCGCACAGCCACCTCGACGGTGCCGGGTCGGCGGTGGTCGGAGGAGTCGGTCAGGTGGATCACCTTGGCCGGGGAGGCCGCGTTGCCGAAGATGCCGTAGCCGAGGCGGAAGTCCAGGGGGGCGCCGACCACGACCACCACGTCCGCACCCTTGAAGGCCGCCGATCGCGCACGGGTCACCAGGCTCGAGTGGCCCGGGGGCAGCAGGCCCCGACCCAGTCCGGTGAGGATCGTCGGCAGGTCGAACTGGGTGACCAGGTCGACGGCATCCTGCTCGGCGTGCCCGGACCACACGTCGCTGGAGAGCACGACCACCGGTGTCCGGGCCGCGGCCAGGACGCCGGCCGCCCGGTCGAGTGCGCTGGGATCGGGAACCTTCACCTCCGCAGCGACGGGCTGTGGGGCCGGCGCGGTCGCGCCGAAGTAGAACAGGTCCATCGGCACGTCGAGGAACACCGGTCCGCGGTGCGGGGTGAGCGCGAGCCGGAACGCCTCGGCGGCGCGGGCCCCGATCGCGGCCGGGTCCTTCAGGGTCCAGGCGGCCTTGGTCACCGGGCCCAGGAGCGCGGGATGGTCGAACTCCTGCAACGAACCGGAGCCCCAGCGCGCCTCAGGTGCCCGACCGCCGACCACCACCATCGGGGCACCGTTGAACAGTCCCGTCGCCAGCGCGGAGACGGAGTTGGTCACGCCCGGCCCTGCGGTGACCGCGGCGAACCCGGGTGTGCGGTCGAGCCGACCCGTGGCCTCGGCGGCGAACACGGCCGTGGCCTCGTGGCGCACGTCGACCAGCCGCACGGCGCCATCGCGCTCCGCGGACCTCCGATCGGGTGCGGCATCGAACCCCTGCTTGCCGCCGACCGCGGCGTCGTACAGCGGGAAGATGTGGGCTCCCGAGAGCGTGAACAGCGTGGTGGCACCGTGGGCGCGCGCCGCGGAGACGATGTGGTGCCCGCCATGGCCGGAGATCTGGGGTTCGCTCATGCCTGCGATGCTTCCACCGCAGGAGGGGCCCGCGCCTGCCGGGGACGGCCCCGCGGGCATCCCGTCAACCCGTGGGCCGGGGTTCAGCTCCGATCCGCCAGACCAGGCCCCAGCCGGTCTCTCCCGGGGCCTGCACCGTCCGCTCCTCACGGCCGACCAGCCGGTACCCGCAGCGCGGGGGGATGGCCGCACTGCGAGTGTTGGCCCCGTCGTGCCGGATCTCCACGTGGGTGATCCCGGGATGGGCCAGGAGGGCCTGCGTGAGGGCACCGACCACACGCGTCATCAAGCCCCGGCCCTGGGCATCGGAGCTCAACCAGTACCCGATCTCGATCCCATCGGCCGCATCCGTGCGGTTCGTGTGCGCGCCGGTGCCGCCCACCACCCGGCCGTTCTCGAAGATCCCCAGCACGAGGTCGCCCCCCGCGAGGCGGTCCCGCTCCCAGTCACTGACCATCCGGGCCCGTTCCTCGTCGGCCATGGGCTCCTGGGCGACCCAGGGCAGGAAGGGCCGTAGGTGCTCGACGTTCTCCGCGATCGCCTGCGCCATCGCCGGGACGTCGGACTCCCGCCATGTGCGGACCTCCAGACCGGGCACGTCGATGTGATCCGGCAGTGGGCTGCGGACCGGCGCCGGGCCGGGGGCGGACTCCGGCATCACCGCAGGCCGGTCCCTCGGCGCAGTGCGTCGGAGATCAGGTGGTCGACGAGCTCCGGGTAGGTCATCCCCGACGCCTGCCACATCCGCGGGAACATCGAGATGGACGTGAACCCGGGCATCGTGTTCACCTCGTTGACGATCGCCCGACCCTCGGGGGTCACGAAGAAGTCCACGCGGGCCAGGCCCTCGCAGGTCAGCGCCTCGAACGCCAGCACTGCCTGCGCCCGGACCGACGCCTCGACCTCGGCAGGCAGGTCAGCCGGGACGATCAGGTCCACGGCGTCCTCGAGGTACTTGGCCTCGAAGTCGTAGAAGTCGTGCCCGGGGCGGACGACGATCTCCGCGCACACGCTTGCCCGCGCCCCGTCGGAGCCGTCCAGGACGCCGCACTCGATCTCCCGCACCCCGAGGAACCCGGCCTCGACGATGACCCGCGGGTCGTGCGCCCGGGCGGCCTCGATCGCGGCGGGCAGGTCGGCCGGATCGGTGACCCGCGTGATGCCCACACTCGATCCGGCGCGCGCCGGCTTGACGAAGACCGGCATGCCCAGTGCCTCGAGCCTCCCGAGGACGGCCCCCGGATCGGCGCGCCACTGCGAGGCCGTGACCAGCTCGTACGGGCCCACCTCGAGGCCGGCCGCGAGCAGCACGGCCTTCATGTGCCCCTTGTCCATCGCCGCCGCGGACGCGAACACCCCGGAGCCCACGTACGGGATCCCGGCGAGCTCGAGCAGGCCCTGGATCGTGCCGTCCTCACCCCAGGGCCCGTGCAGGACCGGGAACACGACGTCCACGTCGTGCAGGAGGCCGACGGCCGCGTCGGCCGGACGGACGTCGATCCCGCCGTGCGTGGGGTCACCGGGGAGCACCACGTGCGACCCGGTCGCGTCGACGGCCGGGAGCCGGCCGTCGGTGATCCGCAGCCGCTGCGGCTCGTCGCGCTCGACGACCCAGCGGCCCTCGGTCGTGATCCCGATGGGGACCACGTCGTAGGCGGTCCGGTCGATCGCGGACAGCACGCTGCCGGCGCTGATGCAGGAGATCGCGTGCTCGCTGCTGCGCCCGCCGAAGACCACTGCCACCCGGATCCGCCGCTGCTCATCCACGTCCCCGACCCTAGTGCGAACCAGCCGGTAGGCTGCGGCGGCATGGCCGACGATGAACCCAGCGCTGCCCCGGACCACCTGCCCGCGGGGCTGTCGGCCGCCAGCATCGCCGTCGCCGCCGGCCGTCCTGCGCGCGACCCGGGGGCCCCGATGAACGCCCCGGCGGTGTTCAGCTCGACCTTCGCCGTCGGCGGACCTGTCTCCTATGCGCGGGTCGGCAACCCGACCTGGACCGCGCTCGAGGAGGTACTGGCCGCCCTCGAGGGGCCCGGCTGCCACGCGATCAGCTTCGCCAGCGGGATGGCCGCGATCACGGCCGTGGCCGACCTGGTGCCGGTGGGTGCGGTCGTGGTCTCGCAGTCCGTCGCGTACAGCGGCACGCGAACGCAGCTGGCCCGGTGGAACGAGTCGGGCAGGATCGAGCTGCGCGAGCTCCCGGCACGGACCGAGGAGCTGGTCCGGGCCGCCGCGGGAGCGGCCATGGTCTGGCTGGAGACCCCGACCAACCCGACGCTCGAGGTCGTGGACATCGCCGCGGTCGCTGCCGCCGCCCACGCCGCCGGCGCCCTGGTCGTGGTGGACTCGACCTTCGCCACACCCCTGGGCCAGAAGCCGCTGGACCTCGGCGCCGATGTCGTCGTGCACAGCGCCACGAAGTACCTGGCGGGGCACTCCGACGTGCTGCTCGGCGCGGTGGTCGCCCGCGACCCGGACCTGGTCGAGCGCGTCACCCGCAACCGGGTCCTCGGCGGCGGCATCCCCGGGCCGATGGAGGCCTGGATCGCCCTGCGCGGGCTGCGCACCTTCCCACTGCGATGGGAGCGCGCCTGCGCCAACGCCGCGGAGATCGCCCGCCGGTGCACCGAGCACCCGGCCGTCGCGCGGGTGCGCCACCTGAGCCTGCCCGACGATCCCGGGCATGCGCTGGCCGCCGCGCAGATGACCGCCTTCGGCGCCATCATCAGCCTCGAGCTGCACGGTGGCGCAGAGGCTGCCGATGCAGTGGCCGACGCCACCCGCCTGTGGGTGCACGCCACCAGCCTGGGGGGCGTCGAGTCCACCCTGGAGCGCCGCCGCCGCTGGCCCGAGGAGAGCCCGCAGGTGCCCGAGGGGCTACTGAGGCTGTCGGTGGGCATCGAGGACGTGGAGGACCTGTGGGCGGACCTTGCCGCCGCACTCGACTCATTGGCGGCCCCGACCGCCTGACCCGGATCAGCCGGCGGCCACGAACCCGAGGACGGCGTCGGCCACCAGCTGCACCGCGATGGCCGCCAGGAGCAGCCCGGAGATCCGCGTGAGGATCGTGATGCCGCCCTTGCCCATCACCCGGGAGACGACGCTCGAGTAGCGCATCGAGGCCCACAGCACGGCATGGACCGCGACGATGGCCACGGCCAGCGCGGCCAGCTCGGGGACCGTGCTGGCATCCCGGGCGAACAGGATCGTCGCCACGATCGCCCCCGGGCCGGCCAGCAGCGGCACCCCCAGCGGGACCAGCGCGATGCTCACGTCGGTGTGCGCCTCCGGCTCGGCCTCCTTGCCCATGAGCAGCTCGAGGGCGACCAGCAGCAGGAGCAGCCCACCGGCCCCCTGCATCGCGGGCAGCGAGATGTGCAGGTAGGACAGCACCTTGTCGCCGAGGACCGCGAAGCCGGTGATCACCGCGAACGAGGTCAGCACCGCCGTGCGGGCCAGCCGGGAGACCTCAGGGCGTGTGCGCTCACGGGTGAGCCCCAGGAAGATCGGAACGATCCCCGGCGGGTCGATGATGACCAGCAGGGTGACGAAGACAGCACCGTAGAACGCGAGATCCATCAGCCAATCATACGGCACATGCCCCAGTATGACCGAATCTTCTCAAGCCCACGATTAGATTCGCACGCATTCTTCCGTCGATCCGAACTTCTGGCGCACATTTCTCCTAGGCAGCCCCCGTCCCCAGGCGGACCCACAGCGGGGTGGTCACCGACTCGATGGCCGCGCAGGTCACGTTGTGGTCGCGGTCGCGCCAGACCCACTGGGTCATCACCAACGGCCCACCGGTGAACCCCACCCGGGAGCACGACTCGGCAGTCTGACGCATGCGTCCGGCGAAGGTGCGGGCGCGCGAGTGCCCCGGCGCCCACAGCGGCACGTCGAGGGTCATCCCCCCGGTGATCTGTCGCCAGGCCAGCGCATAGGTGTAGATGCCCGACCCGATCCCCCGGTCGGCCGCCGCACGCAGGGCGCCCCGGATCAGCGCCTGGTTGTTGGCCGTCGTCCGGGACCACCGCCGCTCCGCGCGCGGCTCCACGTCGATCCAGACGAATGGCGACGGGAACTGTGCCGTCGCCATCGTGTCCAGGGCGAAGGCCGCCTGCGCGTAGCCGACGTTGGCGATCCGGTCGGCGTAGGTGGCGGTTCCGAACGGGCCGGACGCGCCGTGCGCCGCGCGCTCGGCCGCATTCGGGTAGCTGAGCATCGTGTAGGCGGATGCGTGGACCCCGCGCTGGGCTGCGACCTCCAGGTGCCGGGCCAGGCACGGGTTGCGGGTGAAGGCCCGCCCGTTGGTCAGCCCGATCACGATGAACTGCGCCTTCGCGGTCGGCAGCGGCAGCCCCTGGGTCCGCCGCCCGGGGACGCCCATCCCCTTGGGGCAGTTGGGCCACGAGATGTCCGCGCCGCGGACGCCTGCGGCCACAGCGCTGTCCGGCGCGACCGCGGGCTGCGTCAGGTCGTCTGCAGCCACCGGGGCGACGGCCCCTACGGCGACCGACATGGACAGGACGAGGCCGGCAAGGGCGCGTCGGGTGATCACGCGCCGAAGGCTACCTACTCAGCACCCATCTCCGGCTTCGTGACGCGACCCATGAGTGCACCGAGCATGTCCGCGGCGGCCATCTCGTGGTGCACCACCTGGACGACCTGCTCGGTGATCGGCATCTCGACCCCGTGCGAGCGGCCCAGCTCGAGGATCGGCAGGCAGGACTTGACGCCCTCACAGGTCTGCTTGGTGACCGCGATCGTCTCCTCGACGGTCAGGCCCTTGCCCAGGTTCTCGCCGAAGGTCCGGTTGCGCGACAGCGGCGAGGAGCACGTGGCGATCAGGTCGCCCATGCCGGCCAGGCCCAGGAACGTCATCGGGTTGGCCCCCAGCGCCACGCCCAGGCGGGACATCTCGGCCAGCCCACGGGTGATCAGCGAGGCCTGCGAGTTCGCGCCGTAGCCGAGCCCGACGGCCATGCCGTTGGCCAGGGCGATGACGTTCTTGACCGAGCCGCCGATCTCCGCGCCGACGACGTCGGTGGTCCAGTAGGGCCGGAAGTAGTTGGTGGTGCACGCATCCTGCAGCCGGCGCGCGGAGGCCTCATCCGGGCAGGCGACCGTCGTGGCCGCCGGCGCGCGCTGGGCGATCTCACGGGCCAGGTTCGGTCCGGACACGACCGCGACCCGCTCCGGTGGGATGCCGCCGTCCTGCGCGATGACCTCGCTCATCCGGCGCATGGTCCCCAGCTCGATGCCCTTCATCAGCGACACGACCACGGCGTCGGGCTCCATCAGGTCACGCCAGGCCTGCAGGTTCATCGCCAGGGTCTGGGCCGGGATGGCCAGGATCACCAGGGAGGCCCCGGCCAGGGCCTCGGCGGGATCCCCTGTGGCCCGCATCTGCTCGGGCAGGGCGATGCCCGGGTGGAACATCTCGTTGGTGTGCGTGGTGTTGATCGACTCCTCGACCTCGGGCTCGCGGGCCCACATCACGACATCACCCCCGGCGTCGCACAGCACCATCCCGAACCCGGTGCCCCAGGACCCTGCACCCATCACCGCAACGCGAGCCATCAGTTCTCCTCCTTGGTCTGATCTGCGACTCGCAGCTTCTGCTGGGCCGCCCAATCGAGTCGTTGTGCCGGGGCCTTCTCGCCGCGGATCTCCTCCAGCAGGCCGGTGATGGCATCCATCAGCCGGTCTGTCCCCTTCTCGAGCAGCGCCTTGGTGATGCGCCGACCGCGGAGGTCCTCGATGTCCAGCGGCGGACCTGCTGTGACGTGCATCGTCTTCGGGGGCAGGACGTTCATCTGCGTGGTGTACGGGGGCATGATCTCGTTGGCCCCCCACTGCGCGATGGGGATCAGCGGTGCGCCGGTCTCCAGGGCCACCCGCAGCGCGCCGGTCTTGCCCGACATCGGCCACGTGCCCGGGTCCCGGGTGATGGTGCCCTCCGGGTACATGACCAGGCACTCGCCACTGGTCACTGCAGCCTCGGCCGCGGCCAGGGCCTTGTGCGGGTCCTTGTCCCGCGAGACCGGGATCTGCCCGGCGCCGCGGATCAGCTGGCCGGCCAGCGGGATCTCGAAGACCGACTGCTTGCCCATGAACCGGGGGGGCCGACCGTTGTCGTGCAGGAAGTGGGCCATGATCAGCGGATCGAGGAACGAGATGTGGTTGGGCGCGACCACGATGCCCTCGCCGTGCCTGCCCAGGTTCTCCGTGCCCCGCCAGTCACGTCGGGTCAGGGCCATGAAGGGCGGCCACAGGATGACCTCGGCAACCCGGTAGGAGACGCCGAGGTTCATGAAGAGCGTCTTCGTGCCCACCGTCCACCTCTCGCCGACCCGTCGCAGGCCGCCACCGTATACCGCACGGGGGCCCGGGTGCCGGATCAGAGGATCTCGGTGATGCCGCCGTCGCGGACGGCCAGACGGCGCACTCCGCGGCCCGTCCCAGCGATGTGATCGATCAGGCGACGGTCGTGGCTGACGAGCAGGACCGTGCCCTCGAACTGGTCGAGGGCGGCCTCGACCTGCTCGATGGCCGGCAGGTCCAGGTGGTTGGTCGGCTCGTCCATGACAAGGACGTTGGCACCACGGGCACCGATGACCGCGAGGCCGATGCGCGTCCGCTCACCCGGCGACAACAGCCCGACGGCGACCCCTAGCCGGTCGGCACCCAGGCCGAACTTGGCCAGCAGCGCGCGCACCTGCGCCTCGGGCATCCCCGGCAGCTCGCTGGTCGCCAGGTCCCACAGGGTGACGGCCGGGTCCGCCGGGATGCGCGACTGGTCCACGCGACCGATGACCACCCGGGCCCCGAGGCTCTGGTGCCCGGACTCGAGCGGGATTCCGCCGAGGAGCATCCCGAGCAGGGTGGTCTTCCCCGACCCGTTCGCGCCGGTGATCACCACGCAGTCGCCGCGGTCGACCTGCAGGTCGATCGGTCCCATCCGGAAGCTGCCACGCACCGCGGTGGCGCCCCGCAGGGTCGCCACCACCTCCCCCGAGCGTTCGACCTGCGCGACCCGCAGGCGCAACTGCCATTCCCGCCGTGGTTCGACGACGTCGGGAAGCCGCTCGATCTGTCGCTGGATGCGGCCCGCGGACGATGCGCCCGCGGTCGCGCCGTCGATCATGGCGTCACGCAGCATCTTGTCGATGCTGCCGGACCGATGCTTCGCCTTTGCCACCTTCGCCCCGCGATCGGAGGTGGCCCGGGCACCACGCATCTGCGCCATCAGGTCCTCGCGGGTGGCGGTGACTGCGTCGTACTCCTCCTGCGCTCGACCGCGCGCCCGGGAGCGCTCGGCACTGTAGGCATCGAACCCGCCCCGGTAGTCACCCACCGTCTCCAGCGCGGGGTCGAAGTCCAGGACCCGGGTGATCCGCCGAGCGAGGAACTCCCGGTCGTGGCTGACCAGGACGACCGGTCCCCGTACGCCGGCCAGGAACTGCTCGGCCATCTCCAGCCCGTCGAGGTCGAGGTCGTTGGTCGGCTCGTCGAGCAGGTAGGCGTCGAACCGGGAGAGCAGCAGTCCAGCCAGCCCGACACGCGCGGACTGCCCACCGGACAGGCCCTGCATCGGATGCTCGGCACCCAGCCCGGGGGCCACCATGGCCAGTGTCGCCTCGATCCGGGCGTCCAGGTCCGGCCCACCAAGGGCCAACCAGTCCTCGAGGGCCCCGGAGTAGTCGGCGTCGGCACCGGAAGCCCCCCGCTCCAGCCCCTCGGCGGCTCGCTGCATCCGGTCGTCGGCATCGTGCACGCCGGTGATCCGGGTGAGGTGCTCCCCCACGGTCCCGGAGTGGGTGCGCTCCTGGGGCAGGTATCCGATCCGGGTACCGGGCGGGCTCCAGGTCACGGACCCGGAGTCGGGGCGTGCAGCCCGGCGATGGTGCGCAGCAGCGTGGTCTTGCCGCACCCGTTGGGGCCGACCAGGCCGACCACCTCGCCGGGGCCGATCACCGAGTCGAGGTCGCGGAACAGCTCCCGGGCGCCGAAGGAGACGGTCAGGCGCGACAGCGTCACCGTCGTGGACATGGCCGCGAGGGTAACGCCTCACGCCCGGCCGAGCGGATCGACCGGGCGTGAGATGTGCGCCGGGGCGGCTGCTGCCTGCCCCGGGATCGTGCGGGCCCGCTCGAGTCAGACGGGCCCGCACGACATTGGCGGGCGCTAGCGGACCAGCGTCACCTGCTTGGAGACGGCGCCCTTCATCCCGTACTTCGCCATCACCTTGACCCGGTAGGTGCCCTTGCCGAGATTGATGGTCCGGGTCTCCTTGCTGGTCTTGGTCCGCAGGGTCTTGCCGACCTTCTTCCACGAGACCTTGTCGCCCTTGACGACCTTGCGGTAGACCTTGATGTTCCAGTAGCCCTTGCCCTTGTTCGGGTTGACGTTGACGAACAACTTGGTCCTGTTGTCGATCGCCTTGGCCGTGACGACTGCGGCCGGACGCCGGACCGGGGTGCCGTCGCCGGAGGGTGCCGCCTGCTCGCCGGTGCCGCTGCTGCCCGGTGACCGTCGCCGCTGTCGGGCGGCCGAGCCTGTGTGGACCGCTGCGGGCCGGCGGTCTGGGACGGCCGGCAGGCGCCGCCGCGGCCGCGTGATCACCACGAGCGTAGGTCCTCCACCGCACTGAAGTTCCACGAGCCGAACGTCCGTCGCACGTCGCGGAGAAGATGTACGTCCGCGGCTCCAGGTCGGTGTAGGCCCACGGAGTTTCGTCGCACCGTCGCACGAGGAGACAGTCACGCCGTTCGTGGCCAGCGATGTACTTGAAGGTCGCAGTCCGGCCCTCGGTACCGGTGGTGAGCATCGAACGTCGCCCGTTGCGTGGCTCAAGGTCGCCGTCGAGCCGAGCCGAGCGTGACGTCAGGAGGCGTTAAGTCGTCGCCCACGTCCGGCGGCTGCTGACCGTGGGTCTCCGGGGCGGAGACGGCGACGAAGATCGGGCCAGCGAGAGTGTTCCCGCCTACCAGGCTGACATCCGAAGGCGTAGTTGCCCACCGGCGCCCCCACGGCGACCGTGGTGTACCAGGTCACCGTGTTGTAGCCAGCCACCGAGCGTGGCGGTCCAGGTGCCCACCAGTCTGGCCCGCGGCGTTCAGCGTCAGCGGCATCGGGCACCATGTCGGTCCCGTCTGCTGGCGTAGATCTTCACGTCACCGGCCTTGGTGAGCGCTCTGTCTGCTCCGTCGTGTCGGGTCGTCGCCGGGGCCGGTCACGGTCAGCACCAGCTGACCGGGGCCGTGCCGACGGTGCGTAGACCCGCAGCGGGATCGACATCGTAGACACCCTGGGTGGCGAGCTTCGGCACCGGAGTCTCCCCACAGGACCGTCGCGACGTTCGCGTTCACGGTGATCGTGCCGGTCTCCGTAGGCGAGGACCGTCGAGCACGGTCATCAAGATCGATCAGATCGAGCGTGACTGTCGTAGTCCCCGACCGGCGCCCCGTCATCAGCGACCGTGAAGTCGAACATCGTGGAGACGTTGTAGCCCGGGCCCACCGAGGAAGCCTGTATCGGGTCCCCACGGTGCCGACGAGGTCGTCCGTCCCGTGGAACGTCGACGATCGAACTGGGATCGACCGGTCGGACTCGAGGATCGCGGTCACGTCCCCGGCCGCGAGCGCGGTCGGGAGCGTCGATCGTGATGCGCAACTGGGCCTCGTCGATGATCGTGTCGCCGCCCCAGGGGTTGAGCAGCGACGCCGTGATCGGGAAGGGGTAGTGTCTGGAAGACGTTCGCCGGCAGCGTGCCGAGGTCGACAGCTGGGTCGTGGATCGCCTTGAATTGCACGTCGGTGGTGTCGACACCGGGGACGTCCATGTAGAAGCCGGGGAGGAACGTGTTGTCCGGGACGAAGTTGCACAGTGCCCGCACGTCGTCGGCCAACTGCGCGAAGGCCGTGATGCCGGTCAGCGTCTGGTGCCGATCTTGTCGTAGGACGACAGGTTGGTGAACGGCACCACGTCGGTGATCTTGCTGACCTTCCACTTCAGCGTCGGGACGTCGAGCCAGGTGACGCTTCCCTTGAAGGTCTGCGAGCGGTTGTACTTGAAGCCTGCTGTAGTCGACGAACTGCTCGGCGGGGGGCGCCACGGTGTCAGTGGTATCGGGGTCAACCGATTGCACGAAGTCCACGCCCCAGGGGGACACGTACTCCACTGGGGGTGTCGCGGTGGGGTCGAAGCCGCCGGTGGGAATCCGATGATCCGGTTGTAGTACTCGACGGCGTCAAGGGTCAGCGGCGCGCTCTTGCTGGCCGCCGCACCGATGTTCATCGCCGCCAGCTCCCAGGCGTCGAACTGGCTGTTCGACGTGCGTCGGCGGGTCCGATCTTGGCCGGGGGGCCGGCTCGTGTCGTCGGCCTCGTCGACGGGAAGCCCGGGAATGGTGCCGGTCTTCATCAACGACTGGTAGATCGCCGCGTTCTCGGGCGAGGCATCGATGGCTTTGCCATCGTAGGTTGATGCGGCCGGTCGCATCGAGCGAGATCTTGTCCGGCGAAGAGGAACTTCAAGGTCTTCACATCGGCCAGCTTGGTGGCGAGGACCTTGTCCGCCGTGCGAGCGAGGTTCAGCCGCTCCAACACCACCTCGGAGACGTACATGGCGTACTGCGGCTGCGGGTCACAGGCCCCGGTGAAATCGGGTGGGACCGTCGGTGGGTCCGCCACGAGGTCGATCTCCTCGCCCTGCAGCGGGACGATCCAGACAGTGCCGGCCGTCGACCGGGTTCGTCGGGTCGTGGGGGGCGTCACGCCGGGGATCGGCTCGTAGGAGACGGGCTGCACGCAGTACTCGGTCGACGCGGTCGTCGATCTCGGCCGTTACGGGAACGTACGTAATCCTTCAGGATGGGTGTCCCGTTCGCGGCGCGCAGGGCGATCACCAGGTCGGAGTAGACCGACCCGGTCGTGGTTTCACCGCCACCCCCTGACCGCCTCCACCGCCGCCGCCACCACCGCCACCGGCGCCACCGCCACCCCACCGCCGCCACCCGGGCCGGCCGCAAGGGCCGGTGTGGACAGGACCAGAAGTGCAGCCGTCGCCGCTGCCAGAATCGCGCCGCCCGTCGTTCGTGTCTTCATGGTGCCTCCCTTGACTCGACATGAGGCGCCCTTGAGTGTCTCGCCTGGAGTTCTGGGCACCTACGGCGCACTGTTCACCTCATGTGTGGCAGCCATGTGGGGGTCGTGTGGAGATCGTGTGGAGACTCACCCCAGGGCTCAATCCGGCCCGCGAAACGCCCGATGACGCCGGATCAAGCATCGGCCGAGCGCCCGGACCCTTGCCGCGCTGCCCGCGCCCGGAGCTCGGTACGGGGACTCACCCCGCCTGCTCAACTGGGGTGCGACCCTCGCAGCCACCGACGTCACGGAACCGGGCAACCGAGTCTCCGCTGACCTTGACGATTCACCGACCCCGGCCACGGCACGGGAACGCCCTCGCGCCCGGCCGAGTGGACCGACCGGGCGCGAGGGCGCTGCGTGCTGGGGTGCTACTCGTTGGTGGCTGGCGCCTCGGCTGCCGGCGCCGCCTTGGCCGGGGCCTTCTTGGCGGGTGCCTTCTTCGCGGCCGGGGCCTTCTTCGCCGGGGCCTTCTTGGCGGGAGCCTTCTTCGCCGGGGCCTTCGCCGCCGGGGCAGCGGCCTTCGCGGGGGCCTTCTTGGCAGCCGGCGCGGCCTTGCCCGCGGCCGTCGCCGCGGCCTTCCTGGCCGGAGCAGTCGCCTTCGTGGCAGCAGCCTTGGCCGGAGCCGTCGCCTTGGTGGCAGCAGCCTTGGCCGGAGCCGTCGCCTTGGTGGCAGCAGCCGTCGCGGCGGTCGCAGCAGCCTTCGCTGGGGCGGTCGCCCTCGCGGCAGCCTTCTTGGCCGCTGCTGCCGGCTTCTCGCTGCTCACCGAGGCCTTGAACTCGCCACCGGGTCGGAACCGCGGGACGGCTGAGGCGGCCTTGCGGATGGCCTCGCCGGTCGCCGGGGCGCGGTACGTGCGCGCGGCCCGCTCGGCCCGCTCGAACACCCCGAAGCCGCTGATGGAGACCTTCTGGCCCTTGGCCACCGTCTCGGTGATGGCGTCGATGACAGCCTGCACGGCTTCCGACGCGTCCTTCTTGCTGGTGTCGATGCGCGAGGCAACGACATCAATGAGTTCAGCCTTGTTCATTGGAGACTTCCTTCGCGGATCGCACCGGCGGTCACCGGTGAGTGTGCATCATGTCCGAGGCGCAGGCTACTCCCGCACTCGGGGCTCACGCTAGGCGGTACGGGGGGTGAATGCAGGTCGGGCACGCTCGAAACCGGCGATCAGGTCAGCACTTTGCAGCGTGATCCCGATGTCGTCCAAACCCTCCAGCAGACGCCAGCGCACGTAGTCGTCGATCTCGAAGGCCGCGACCACGTCAGCGAACGCAACCGTTCGCTGCTCGAGGTCCACGGTGACCGGCGCCGTCGGGTCGGACTCCGTCGCCGCCCAGAGCTGGTCGACGACGGCCTGGTCGACGATCGCCGTGAGCAGTCCGCCCTTGCCGGAGTTGCCGCGGAAGATGTCGGCGAACCGCGAGGAGATCACGACCTTGAAGCCGTAGTCCTGCAGCGCCCACACCGCGTGCTCCCGCGAGGAGCCGGTCCCGAAGTCGGGGCCGGCCACCAGGATGGTGGCGCCGGCCCGGGCGGGGTCGTTGAGGACGAAGTCGGGGTCGCTGCGCCAGGCGGCGAACAGCGCGTCCTCGTACCCGTGGCGGGTGATCCGCTTGAGGTAGCGCGCCGGGATGATCTGGTCGGTGTCGACGTTGCTCGCCCGCAGGGGGACGGCCGTGCCGGTGTGGACGCTGAACTTCTCCATGGGATGTCCTCTCTAGGCCAGGTCGGCCGGGGAGCTGAGGGTGCCGCGCACGGCGGTGGCGGCAGCGACCTGCGGGGACACCAGGTGGGTGCGCCCACCCGGGCCCTGCCGGCCCTCGAAGTTGCGGTTCGACGTCGACGCGCTGCGCTCCTGCGGCGCCAGCGTGTCGGGGTTCATCCCCAGGCACATCGAGCAGCCGGCCTCGCGCCACTCGGCCCCGGCATCGGTGAACACCTTGTCGAGGCCCTCAGACATCGCCGCGAGCCGGACCCGGACCGAGCCGGGCACGACGAGCATCCGCACGCCGTCAGCGACGCGCCGGCCGGCCAGGATCTCGGCCGCGGCCCGCAGGTCCTCGATCCGGCCGTTGGTGCAGGAGCCCAGGAACACTGTGTCGACCGGGATCTCGCGCATCGGGGTGCCAGCGGTCAGGCCCATGTACTCCAGCGCCTTGCGCGCTGCTGCCTGGTCGGAGGGATCGGCATAGTCCGCGGGGTCGGGGACGGTCGCCGACAGCGGCACGCCCTGACCGGGATTCGTGCCCCACGTGACGAACGGGCTCAGCTCGCTGGCGTCGATGACCACCTCGGCGTCGAACTGCGCGTCGTCGTCAGTCGTCAGCGTCTGCCAGTAGGCCACGGCATCGGCCCAGTCCTGGCCCACCGGTGCCTTCGGGCGGCCCTCGATGTAGGCGAAGGTCGTCTCGTCGGGAGCGATCATCCCCGCGCGCGCACCGGCCTCGATCGACATGTTGCAGATGGTCATCCGGGCCTCCATGCTCAAGCTCCGGATCGCCTCGCCGCGGTACTCCAGCACGTAGCCCTGGCCACCACCCGTCCCGATCCGGGCGATGACGGCAAGGATCAGGTCCTTCGCGGTCACGCCCTCGGGCAGTGCCCCCTCCACCGTGATCGCCATCGTCTTGAAGGGCTTCAGCGGAAGCGTCTGGGTCGCCAGCACGTGCTCGACCTCGGAGGTGCCGATGCCGAACGCCAGGGCCCCGAACGCGCCATGGGTCGAGGTGTGCGAATCCCCGCAGACGATCGTCATCCCCGGCTGCGTCAGCCCCAGCTGCGGGCCGACGACGTGGACGATCCCCTGCTCGGCGCTGCCCAGCGAGTAGATCGGCACGCCGAACTCCGCGGCGTTGGCACGCAGGGCGTCGACCTGTGCGCGCGAGATCGGGTCGGCGATCGGCTTGTCGATGTCGATCGTCGGGACGTTGTGGTCCTCGGTTGCCAGGGTCAGGTCCGGTCGGCGGACCGGGCGGCCGGCCGCCCGCAATCCGTCGAACGCCTGTGGGCTGGTCACCTCGTGGATCAGGTGCAGGTCGATGTAGAGCAGGTCGGGCTCCCCCGGGGCGCTGCGCACCACATGTGCGTCCCATACCTTCTCGGCCAGTGTCCGACCCATGACGACCTCCGCTCCTCACCAGTTGACGTCTCACATGTTGAAACGGCAATATCACCTTATGGACGAATCATACGCCAGTGGGGTCGGGGTCATCGACAAGGCCTCCATGTTGCTCGACGCACTCGAGGGCGGGCCGCTGTCCCTTGCCGGACTCGTGGCCGCGACGGGCCTCGCGCGGCCGACCGCGCACCGCCTCGCGACCGCCCTCGAGCACCACCGCCTGATCGCACGGGACATGAGCGGCCGCTTCGTCCTGGGACCGCGGCTGCCCGAGCTCGCCGCCGCCGCCGGAGAGGATCGCCTCGTCGCCGCGGCCGGCCCTGCGCTGGCCCAGCTGCGGGAGGCGACCGGGGAGAGCACCCAGCTCTACCGGCGCCAGGGCGATCGCCGAATCTGCGTCGCGGCCGCCGAGCGACTGACCGGACTGCGCGACACCGTGCCCGTCGGATCGGTGCTCACGATGCACGCGGGGTCGGCGGCGCAGGTGCTCCTGGCGTGGGAGGACCCCGACCGGATCCACGTGGGGCTGCGCGACTCCACGTTCACCGCCGCGACCCTGGCCGGGGTCCGCCGCCGCGGCTGGGCGCAGAGCGTCGCCGAGCGGGAGCAGGGCGTGGCCTCGGTCAGTGCCCCCGTGCGCGGCCCGTCGAACAAGGTGGTGGCCGCAGTCTCGGTGTCCGGGCCGCTGGACCGGATGGGACGGGTGCCGGGGCGCCTGCACAGCCACGCCGTCCTGGCCACGGCCGCGAAGCTCACGGAGGCCCTGCGCCGGGACTGAGCGGGGCCACGGCCCGGCCCGGACGCACGCACAGTCTCCCGGGGTGCTGCGATCCCGCATCAGGGCGGTCATCGGTGCCATCCTTTCCCCGAGACGTCCGATGCCACAGGAGGAGCACCCATGGGAAGCTGGTACGGCAAGCCCCGCCGCCCGGGCGGCGTCACGTTCATCGCGATCATCACCTTCCTGATCGCGTTCCTCTCGATGGCTGCCGGATTCGTGTTCCTCCTGTCCAGCGCGTCGGCACTGACCAATGCCGACATCTCCGAGGGGACGGCCACCAGCTACGGGATCGTCGAGATCCTGTTCGGCCTCCTCACTGCCGTGGTCGCAGTCGGGCTGTGGGTCGGCAACTCGTTCGCCCGCCTGGCCGTCACGGCACTGATGATCGTTCGCATCATCGCCGCGGTCTGGGTCGCCTTCACCTTCAGCGGGCACGGCGGGTTCCTGCTCGGGACCCTCGCCGGCGGGCTGTCGGTGATCGTCCTGCTCCTGCTGTGGAACTACCGCGCGGACGAGTTCTTCAACGCGAGCTGAGCTCGCCGCGGCAGGGACCGTGACCCGGGGCGACAAACACGTGAGGGACCTCCGGGGAGGTCCCTCACGTTCGCGTAGCCCCGACGGGATTCGAACCCGCGCTACCGCCTTGAGAGGGCGGCGTGCTAGGCCACTACACAACGGGGCCGTGCTTCTTCTCGGTGCCGATTGCTCGGCGCGACGTTCGCAATCCTACCCGGTCGGGCGGGGGTGAAACATCGAGCTGGGGTACCAGGACTCGAACCTAGACTAGCTGAACCAGAATCAGCCGGGCTGCCAATTACCCCATACCCCAAGGGCACGGGCAACTATACCGGCCGCAGGCTTGGGGCCCAAAACGGACAACGAGCTGCCCCTCAGCCGGGTGCGGTCCCGGGCAGCCGGGCCACAACTCCTGAGTCCTGCACCCAGAGGGACCCATCGGGGCCGATGTGGACCTGCCCGGGCACCGGCAACGCCCGGTTGCTGGCTCGACCTGCCGGGTCGAGGCAGACGAGCGTCGAGTCGTCGGCGTCAACGCCGCACACTCCTCCGGACGGCGAGGGCGAGACGGAGTCCCGTTCGGCGACCTGGGCGAAGCGCGTCCACGAGCCGTCCGCATAGCGGGCGACGACGGGCTCCTCCTCGACTGTCGTCCCAGCCGTGATGAGGGCCCAGAAGGCGCCGTCCGCAGCGACAGAGACCCCCTTGAGGCCTGCCCCCGGGTAGGGCACCGAGGCCCACTGACCGTCCCAGCGCAACAGCGTGGGGACAGTGCAGTAGTCAGCGCGCTCCTCCTCGCAGATCGTCACCCAGATGCTGCCGTCGACACCTGCAGCCAACGACGTCAGTGACCACGGCGGGCCCGGGAGTCGAACTGACCTCTGAGTGCCATCGGCGCGCACGAGGGTCACGCTGCTGCCGTCGGGGTCCTCGCCCGCGTACCACCGCGACCAACCCGGCCAGATCGCCTCCACCGCCCAGACTCCCTCCTCGGGGCCGGCCAGGAGCCACCCATCGGCCAGGTTGCGGGGGATGACCACGGGCTCGTCGCCGTCGAACCGGGCCAGGGCGCCGCCCGTGATGGCCCAGACAGCTCCGTCCGATGCCAGGGCGAGTCCTGACTCCACGCCCCACCCCATCCGGGGTCCGCCGAGCCATCCCAGCCCCTCCCGCCGGCGATGCCAGCTCCCGTCCACGTACTGGTGGATCGCCCCCTCCCCTGTGGCCCAGACCTCATCGGAGGAGACGACGAGCAGCCCGCTCATGGGCGAGCCGAGGCCCCGATCCGGGGCGGACCACACGCGGCTCAGCTGATCGCCGTCGAGGCGCAGGAGGCCGGATGAGTCAGCCACCATCACATCGGCACCCACGAGGCCCACCCCGACGAGCGAAGCGTCATCCACCTGCGCCACCGACTGCCACAGCTGGGACCTGCTGCCACGAGCCACGCCCCCGGGGCCGACGACCCACACCGTCCCATCCGGCGCCACCGACATGTCCAGTGCGGCCGGGGCCCCGAGGCGCTGGGACGACGAGAGTTGTGGAATCGCCCGCCACGACGCCCCATCGAACCGGCGGATGTCGGGCCCGAACCGGACGAGCAGCCCCCCGGTGGGGTCAGCCATGAGCTCCTCGGCGAACGTCGGCGCGTCCGGCCCGTCGACCGCCGTCCACCGGGCCCCGTCGAACCGCACCACCGTCTGCTCCAGCTCGCCGTCGGAGCGCAGGACCTGGCTGACGGCCCACATCCGCCCATCGGTGTCGAGGGTCAGCATCGCGGCACCGTCGATCGTGTCGTCGCCGACCATCGTCCACGATCCCCCCGCAGAGCGGGCCACCCCGGCTGCGCTGCTGAACCACACCTCCGAGCCGACCTCGACCAGGCCGGTGATCCGACGGCCCTCGCCTCCGCGGTACTGCGCCGGCACGGGGAGGTCGCGCACGAAGCTCCGGCCGTCGAAGAGGCGCACGCGGTCGGACTCGACCAGCCAGACCCCGTCGCCCTCCGTCGGCTCGATCGACCCCATGGTCGCGAACACCGCGTCATCGGCGACGTCCCAACTCTGCGCGGTTCCGCTGGTGGGATCGACCCTGGTGAGCTGCCAGGGGCTGTGCAGCCACACCGCCCCGCTCCCGTCCACGACCATCGACTGCACTCCGGGAGCGTTCACCAACTCGACGCCGGTCGGCTCAAGCGCGGAGTCGGTGGGCTCCAGTTCGGCGCCGTCGGCCACCAGGGACCAGGGAGGTTGGAGCTGGCCGGACAGCACATCGGGTGACACCGGCCACGCCGATGCGCCAGCGCCAGCGGTCGCGGTCGGTCGTCGTCGGGCTGCTGCCACCTCGGGCCGCGGAGACCACCAGCCACACCACCACCAGCAGCGCGCAGAGCACGCAGCACAGTCCGGCTACCCGGCGCCCCATGTGCCACCTCCCCGATGCGGGCTGTCATCCGCGTCCGACGAGATCACGCCCGGATGGGCTCAACCAGAGGACTTGGTCCCCCACACTGTGTCAGCCCCGGACGACCGGATGGGTGTCGAAGCGGGCCTCGAGATCGCGGCACACGGCGTCCATGAGGTCCAGGACCGTCGCATCGAACGTCGTGCTCGTGACGACCTGGACCCCGTGGCGGTGGCACTGCTCCACGATGTAGTCGTCGAGCTCGCGGATGGCATCCATCCGTTCGAGGTACTCGGTCGGCTTCCGGTCGCCCTCCAGGAAGCGCTTGATGAACCGGCCACGATGCTCCTCCGCGGTGCCCACGGTGAGCACGTAGGTGAAGAGCGGGAACTCCGGCTCGACGTTCTGCAGGCCGGGGACGATGTGCACCCCGTTGATCATCACCTGCTGGCCCTCCTTCACGGAGCGGCGGGCCAGGGCGACAGTGCCGTGCTGGACGATCCGCGCCTGCTCCTCGTAGGCGAACAGCAGCCGGTTGCCGGTCAGGTTGCTCTTGAGCATCTTGGCTGCGGAGAACGAGCTCTGCGACAGGGCGGGGAACAGGTCCGGGTTGATCACGCTGCGGATGACCGCGCGGACCTGGTCGGTGCTGATCACCACGCCGATGCCCAGGCGGTCGGCCACCTCCTGGCTGATCGTCGACTTGCCCACGCCCGAGGACCCGCCGACAGCCACGACCAGCGGCTGGCCGCTGGTGCGAACCCAGCGACGGATGCGCACACGGCGCTCCACGTCGGCCAGTCCGTCGGCGAGCAGGACGTCGCTGATCCGGGCGAACACCTCGTCGCGGCGGACGGTGGCCTGGGGGGCACCCGGGTCGGCGCCCGGAGGATGGGCCTCCTCGATGATCCCCACCACGCGCGCCGCGGCTGCGTCCGCAGGGTCGGACTCCATCCCGGCCTTCATCATCCAGCGGGCGATCATGCCCAGCGAGAGCGGCACCCGACGATCATCGAGGTCCTGCATGAACAAGGTGGCGTCCGGCACGGGACAAACCTACGCCGCTCGGGCGCCCGCAACGCACCTGATCCACGTCCCGTCCGCTTGTCCGCACTTGATCCAAGTCCCGGCCACCAGAACGACTCAGAACCTGGACCGAATCGAGGGCTAGGGCAGGGCTGCGTCGATCCGCGCCAGCGTGCGTTCCCGGCCCAGGAGTTCTATCGACTCGAACAACGGGGGGGAGACCCGGCGGCCCGTCACGGCCACCCGCAGGGACCCGAACGCCACCTTCGGCTTGAGTCCCAGTCCCTCGATCAGGGCAGCACGAAGGGCCGCCTCGATCGCGGCGGCGGTCCACGGCTCGAGGTCGGCCAGCGCGGCGCGGGCGGCGGTCAGGACAGGCCCGGAATCCGGTCCGAGCATCCGGGCCGCGTCGTCGGGGTCGGGCGCGAACGACGCCTCGTGGACGAACAGGAAGCCCAGCATCCCCACGGCCTGGCCCAGGGTCTCCATCCGCTCCTGGACCAGGGGGATCGCCGCAGCCAGCGTCTGAGCGTCCGCCGCGGACACCGGGTCGAGCATGGCACCGCGCTCGACAAGCACCTGCTGGACCCGCCGGGCCAGCTCCTCGGACGGCAGTGCGCGCATCCAGTCGGCGTTGATCGCGGTGCACTTCTTGAGGTCGAAGCGTGCGGGATTGGCGCTCACGCGCTCCAGCGAGAACGCCTGCGCCATCTGCTCCTTGGAGAAGAACTCGCGGTCCTCCCCCATCGACCATCCGAGCAGCGCGAGGTAGTTCAGCAGGCCCTCGGGCAGGAACCCCTGCTCGCGGTAGAGGTTCAGGCTCGACTGCGGGTCACGCTTGGACAACTTCTTGTTGCCCTCCCCCATCACGTAGGGCAGGTGCCCGAACCGCGGGGTCGTCCCGTCGGACACGCCGATCTCGGCAAGGGCGTCGTACAGGGCGATCTGGCGCGGGGTGCTGGACAGCAGATCCTCGCCGCGCAGGACGTGGGTGATCCGCATCATCGCGTCGTCGACGGGGTTGACCAGCGTGTACAGGGGCTCGCCGTTGCCACGCACGAGGACGAAGTCCGGGACGTGCTCGGGGGCGAATGTCACCGGACCGCGGACGAGGTCGTCCCAGGTCAGCTCCGTCCCGGGCATCCGGAAGCGCAGGGCGGGCGTGCGGCCCTCGGCGCGGAACGCCTCGACCTGCTCGGCGCTCAGGTCGCGGCAGTGGCCGTCGTACCCGGGTGTGCGGCCCTCCTTGCGTGCCTGCTCGCGGCGGACCTCGAGCTCCTCGGGGGTGCAGAAGCACTCGTAGGCCCGCCCTGCGGCGAGCAGGTCGCGGGCGGCGTTCGCGTAGACCTCGAGGCGCTGCGACTGCCGGTAGGGCGCGTAGGCACCGCCCAGCCCGGGGCCCTCGTCCCAGTCCAGGCCCAGCCAGGTCAGGGCGGCCAGCAGCTGCTCGTAGGACTCCTCGGTGTCGCGCGCGGAGTCGGTGTCCTCGATGCGGAACACGAACGTGCCGCCGGTGTGCCGGGCGTAGGCCCAGTTGAACAGCGCCGTGCGGACCATGCCCACGTGCGGGTTCCCCGTCGGCGACGGGCAGAACCGGACGCGCACGTCGGGGTTGCTGGCGCGGGCGGGCAGGTCGACGGGCGCAAGGACATCCAGGGGCTCAGACATGATGCGCGAATCCTACCGGCGCCCGTCGCCCCTGCTCCGACGCACGATCCTCCCCGATTCCGTTCGCCCTCACGCCCACGCCACCGCCACCGCCACCGCCACCGCCACACGCCACCGCAGAATCTCCCGGACTTGACGGATTCTCCCGGAGTTCGCGGAGATTCTGCGGACGGAGGTCGCGGTCTGGGGGTCGCGGACGGGGTCGCGGACCGGGGGTCGCGGACGGGGGTCAGCGGACCTTGTTGACCAGGGTGCCCAGGCCGGCGACCGTGACGGTCACCTCGTCGCCGGCCGTCAGCGGGCCGACGCCGGCTGGAGTGCCGGTGAGGATCACGTCACCGGGCAGCAGGGTCATCACCGCCGACACCGCCGCGATGAGCGCCGGCACCGCGTGGATGAGTGTCGCGGTGGACGCGGCCTGCGTGACCACGCCGTTCACCTCGCACTCGACCAGGGCGTCGGCGGGGTCGAGGTCGGTGTCGATCCAGGGGCCCAACGGGCAGAACGTGTCGAAGCCCTTCGCGCGGGTCCACTGGCCGTCCGAGCGCTGCAGGTCCCGCGCCGTCACGTCGTTGGCGCAGGTGTAGCCCAGGATCACCGAATCGGCCTGGTCGGAAGGCACCCGCCGGCACATCCGGCCGATCACGACGGCCAGCTCGGCCTCGTAGTGCACCTCGGAGGACTCCGGGGGCAGCACGATCGGGTCGTCCGGTCCGATGAGGGCTGTCGTCGGCTTGAGGAACATGAGCGGCTGCGCCGGCGCGGGGCCGCCCATCTCGGCGGCGTGGTCGGCGTAGTTCTTGCCGATGCCGATGATCTTGCTCGGGATCACCGGCGCGAGCAGCCGGACGGCGTCGAGGTCGTGGACCGTCCCGGTCGTGGTCAGCGGCTCCCCCGCGACGGCGAACGGGTGGCCGGGCAGCTCCAGGACCTCCGAGCCCTCGACGACGCCGTAACGGACCTGGCCCTCGTGGGAGTAGCGCGCGATCCTCATGCCTCGCCCCCCGCGCCCAGCACCGCGTCCCCGGCCCCCGGCTCTGCCACTCCCGCACCGGCCGCCGCTCCGCCAGCCGCTGCATCCCCGGACCCGGCCGCAGACCCTCCCGGCGCTCCCCTCGGCGGCCGCGATCCCGGTCCCGGCACCGTCGACCACGTCCGGCGGGGCCACCCCAGCCCGCATGAGCCCGTAGTCGACTGCGTCGACGATGGCCAGCCACGAGGCCACGATCACGTTCTCGTGGACCCCGACCGTCGACCAGCTGCCCTCGGCGTCGTCGGTCTGGATCAGGACCCGCGTGACGGCGTCCGTGCCCTTCGCACCGGGCACGATCCGGACCTTGTAGTCGACCAGCTCGAGACCGGCGACCTCCGGGTAGATCTGCTCCAGGGCGGTCCTCAGCGCGTTGTCCAACGCGTTGACCGGGCCGTTGCCCTCCCCGACCCGCACGATCCGCTGGCCGCCGGCGTGCACCTTGACGATCGCCTCCGAGCCGTGGCCGTCGCCGTTGACCTGCGGGGAGACGATCGTTCGCCACGACTCGACGTCGAAGTAGCGCCGCTTCTCCCCGGGGAGCTCGTCGCGCATCACCAGCTCGAAGGAGGCGTCGGCGGCCTCGTAGGTCCAGCCCTGCGACTCGCGGGTCTTGACGGTCTCGACCACCCGGGCGAGGGCCTCGGGGTCCGAGGCGATGTCCACGCCCAGCTCGCGGCCCTTGAGCTCGACCGTCGCCCGGCCCGCCATCTCGGTCACCAGGATCCGGGTGTCGTTGCCCACCAGACGCGGGTCGATGTGGCTGTACAGCTCCTCGTTGACCTTCAGCGCAGAGGCGTGCAAGCCCGCCTTGTGCGCGAATGACGAGACGCCCACGTAGGCCTGGTGGGTGTTCGGCGGGAGGTTGGTGATGTCGGCCAGCGCATGACTGATCCTCTTGGACTCGCGGAGGTTCCCCTCCGGTAGGGCCTTGATCCCCAGCTTCAGCTCGAGGCTGGCAACGACCGAGAACAGGTCGGCGTTGCCGGTGCGCTCGCCGTACCCGTTGGCCGTGCACTGCACGTGGGTGACGCCGGCCTCGACTGCCGCGAGGGTGTTGGCGACCGCGCAGGACGTGTCGTCCTGGCAGTGGATGCCCAGCCGGACGCCCGAGCGCTCGCGCACGTCCTCGACAGTGCGGTAGATCCCCAGCGGCAGCATCCCGCCGTTGGTGTCGCACATGACACCGACGCTGGCGCCCGCGTCGAACGCCGTCTTCAGCAGCAGCACACCGTAGTCCGGGTCGTGCTTGTAGCCGTCGAAGAAGTGCTCGCAGTCCACGAACACGCGCCGGCCGTTGCGTACGAAGAAGTCGACGGTATCGCGCACCATCGCGAGGTTCTCCTCGTTCGTGGTGCGCAGGGCCTCCTTGACGTGGCGGACGTCGGACTTGGCCACCAGGCACACGACAGGCGCCTGCGAGTCCAGCAGCGCCCGGACCTGGGCGTCATCGGCGGCGTTGATCCCGGGCTTGCGGGTGGCCCCGAACGCGACCAGCTGGGCATTGGCCAGCTTCAGCTCGCCGGCCGCGGCGCGGGCGAAGAACTCGGTGTCCTTGGGCATTGCCCCCGGCCAGCCGCCCTCGATGAAGCCCACCCCCAGCTCGTCGAGCAGCCGCGCCACGGCCAGCTTGTCGCTGACCGAGTACGAGATGCCCTCACGTTGCGCCCCGTCGCGCAGGGTCGTGTCGAAGACGTGGAATGCGTCGCGGTCCATGGTGCCCCTCCAACAGAAAACCCCCTGGCCCGAAGGCGTAGGGGGTCAGCGCGCTGCGTCTGCGTCAGACGCCAGCGCGCTTGCCGATAATGATCGCCGATGCGGCCATGGGCGAATCATGCCACGCCCGCCCCACGCAGCGCGAGCCCCCCAGGGGCTGGGGTGCAAAGGCCCAGGGGAAGACTCCGGCCACTACGCACACGAATCCGGCCCTTTCAGTGAGGTCAGGCGAGGCCCCCACGGGGGACGCACCGGAAACCGCCCCAATGGCCTCAACCCGCTGGGCGTATTCGGCGGTTTCAAGTGCGCCGTCCGTACCGGGGCCTTCCACTGGCGCGAAAAGGACGGTTTCGAGTGCGCCGTGACGCCCGGCCCTGGTCCCCTCACCTACGGGAGTCGTCGAGGAGCCGACCCCGGGGCGGCGGATGTGCTGACCCGAGCCGCGAGCACATCCGTCGACCCGGGGGCGGCGGATGTGCTGACCCGAGCGCCGAGCACATCCGTGAACGCCAGCGCGCGGTGTCAGGTGATCCGGTGGATCCAGCCGAACGGGTCCTCGGTGCGACCGGTCTGGATGTCGAGCAGGGCGTGGCGCAGCTTCATGGTGACGGGACCGGGTTGACCGTCGCCGACCGTCCACTGCGCCGTAGCGGACTTCACCGAGCCGACCGGCGTGACGACCGCGGCCGTCCCGCACGCGAACACCTCGGAGATCTCACCACTGGCGTTGCCCGCCTGCCAGTCCTCGACCGAGATCCGCTCCTCCGACGCCGCGATCCCCAGGTGCCGGGAGAGCTTGAGAAGCGAGTCGCGGGTGACACCCGGCAGCAACGTGCCGGTTAGCTCAGGGGTCACGAGGCGGGCCGAGTCCCCGTGGCCGAGGACGAAGACCAGGTTCATGCCGCCCATCTCCTCGACCCAGCGCCGCTCGGTTGCATCAAGCCAGACCACCTGGTCGCACCCCTGCTCGGCCGCGTGCGCCTGGGCGATCAGTGAGGCGGCGTAGTTGCCCGAGCACTTGGCCTCGCCGGTGCCACCCGGGGCGGCCCGGACGAACTCCGTCGACAGCCAGACGCTCACGGGCTTCACGCCACGGGGGAAGTACGCGCCAGCCGGCGACGCGACGAGCAGGTAGGTGTAGGCGTTTGCCGGGCGCACGCCCAGCCCGATCTCGGTGGCGAACTCGAACGGCCGCAGGTAGAGGCTCTTCTCCGGGTCCTCGGACACCCACGCCGCGTCCGCCCGGACGAGCGCCTCCACCGACCCGAGGAACAGGTCCTCGGGCAGCTCGGCCATCGCCAGCCGCCGTGCGCTGCGGGCGAAGCGTGCGGCGTTGGCCTCCGGGCGGAAGGCGTTGAGCGAGCCGTCCGGGTGCCGGTAGGCCTTGAGGCCCTCGAAGATGGACTGCCCGTAGTGGATGAACATGCTGTCCGGGTCGATCGGCAGGGGGGCGTAGTCGACGAGCTCGAGCTCCCCCCAGCCGGCCTCCGCCGACCAGTCGACGCGCACCATGTGGTCGGTGAAGTACCGGCCGAACCCCGGATCGGCGAGGATCGCCTCGCGCTGCTCCTGCGGGCGCACCACCCCGCTGCTGCGATCGGCGACCTTGGCGGCCACGCGATCGGTCACCGGGTACAGGTCGATCCCGGCGGCCGACATCTCGGCGGCGGAGCGGTACCAGGGGGTGGCTGCGTCGGTGCTCATGGGGCGAAGTATCGCTGATCCCAGCATCCGGTCGCGAGGTCGTCCGCTGGGTGGACGCGACGAAGTGGCAGACCGCGGCCCTGGGAACTCGTCACCCGCCATCACTCCGCCTGGTCGGCATACTGAGCCAATGGCCGACGCCGACAGCCCGGTGAACGACCGCCGTGACCGGCCCGACCCGGATCAGCCGGCGGAGGTGAACCGCGAGTCGCCGCAGGAACACCCCGTGCCACACGTCGACGTCCTGATCGTGGGCGCCGGGCTCTCGGGGATCGGGGCGGCGTGGCGGCTCCGGGAGCAGTGCCCTGGGCGGTCCTACGTGATCCTCGAGGGTCGCGAGGCCCTGGGCGGCACATGGGACCTCTTCCGCTACCCCGGGATCCGCTCGGACTCCGACATGTTCACCTTCGGGTACCCGTTCCGGGCGTGGCACGGGCAGCAGGTCCTGGCCGACGGACCCAGCATCCGCGCCTACCTGGCCGACACCGCAGCGGAGGCCGGCATCGATCGGCGCATCCGGTACCAGACGCGGGTCCTGGCCGCCTCCTGGTCCTCGGAGCAGGCGCGCTGGACGGTGACGGTGCAGGTCGGGCCGGACGCGACCCCGGGGACCTACACGTGCGCCTTCCTGTGGATCTGCTCCGGCTACTACGACTACGAGCACCCGCACCGCCCGACCTTCCCCGGGGAGTCCGAATTCGAGGGCACGATCGTGCACCCGCAGCTGTGGCCCCCGGACCTCCAGTGGGACGCGAAGCGGGTGGTCGTGGTCGGCAGCGGAGCCACGGCGGTCACGCTCGTCCCCGCGCTCGCCGGCAGGGCTGGGTCCGTGACCATGCTGCAGCGCTCGCCCACGTGGATGACGGCCAGGCCGTCCACGGATCGTGTGGCAGATGCCCTGCGCCGCCGGCTGCCTGCGGGTGTGGCCCACCGGGTCCTCCGCGCACGCAACGTGACCCTCAGCCAGGCGTTCTACCAGCTGTGCAGGCGGCGACCGGAAATGGCCGGTCGGCTGCTGCGCAGCGGGCTCGAGCGCCTCGTCGACGACGACGCCCTGCTCGACGCCCACTTCACACCCACGTACGAGCCGTGGGACCAACGGCTCTGCGTGATGCCCGACGGCGACCTGGTGCGCGAGGTTGCCGAGGGTCGGGCCGCGATCGTGACCGACACGATCGACCGGTTCGTCCCTGAGGGGATCCGCCTTGCCTCCGGCCGCGTCCTGGCCGCCGACCTGGTGGTGCTGGCCACGGGCCTGACCCTGCTTCCCCTGGGGGCGATCGAGCTGCGCGTGGACGGCGCGCAGGTGGACGTGTCCACCCGGTTCGCCTACCAGGGGCTGATGCTCTCCGGGGTCCCGAACCTCGCCCTCACGGTCGGCTACACGAACGCCTCCTGGACTCTGCGTGCGGACCTCGTTGCCCGGTTCGTGACCCGCCTGCTCCAGCACATGGATCAGCACGGCGTGGCGTACGCGGTGCCCTCGGAGCCGACGGACGCGGCACCGCGCCCGCTGCTGGACATGACCTCGGGGTACATCCGGCGCTCCGAGCACCTGTTCCCCCGCCAGGCGGACCGCAACCCGTGGCGGGTCGGCCAGAACTACCTCGTGGACCGCTGGCGACTCGGCCGTGCGGATGTGACGGAGGAGATGACGATGGTGACCTGGAAGCAGCTGCGGGCGGGTTCGGGTTCGGGTTCGCGTTCGGGTTCGGGTTCGGGTTCGGGTTCGGCCGAGCGAGAGGGTCCCCGCGATGCGGCGGGTTCGGCCGAGCGGGCGGACGCCCCCCGGCCCGCCGAGCGATCCGCGCCTGCACAGGCATCCGGGCCTGCGGACGCACGGTCGCTGCGATGACCCGCCTCCAGCGCTTCGACTTCACCACCGGAACCGCACTGGTGACCGGGGCCGCGGGAGGCATCGGCGAGCAGCTCGCCCTCGGGCTTGCCGTTCGCGGCAGCGACCTCGTGCTGCTGGACCGTGATGCGGACCGGCTCGAGGAGGTCGCTGCGACGATCCGGGACGGTGATCCCCAGGTCGGTGTCGAGACCCACGTGATCGATGTGGCCGACCGTCCCGCGCTCCTGGAACTCGCTGCACGGATCGCCGAGGATCATCCGAACCTGAGTCTCCTGGTCAACAACGCCGGGGTGGCCCTCGGCGGCAACTTCGAGCACACCACCCTCGAGGAGTTCGACTGGGTGATGGACATCAACTTCCGAGCCCCGGTCGCGCTCGTCCACTGCCTCCTACCCACGCTCGTGGCCAACCCCGGCAGCCACATCGTCAACATGTCGAGCCTGTTCGGGATCATCGCGCCGGCCGGCCAGTCCGCCTACTCCTCGAGCAAGTTCGCGCTGCGCGGATTCTCCGACGTGCTGCGCACGGAGCTGGCTGAGCACAGTGTCGGGGTCACCGTCGTGCACCCCGGTGGGATCCGCACGCAGATCGCCACCTCGGCCAGGATCGCGTCCGGCGCCCCTGCCGACGAGGTCGAGTCCGGGATCGCGGAGGTCCACCGGCTCCTGCGCTACCCGCCGGAACGGGCCGCGGCCGAAATCCTGTCGGGGGTGCAGCGGCGGCGCGCACGGGTCCTCATCACGCCCGAGGCCGTGGTCGGGGACCTGGCCGCGAGGCTGGCCCCCGTGCGCCACGCAGGACTGCTCGACGGGGTGACCCGGGCGATGGGAAGGGTGACCGGCCTTCGCTGAGCGGGCCCAGCCCGGGTGCGCTGAGCGGGCCGCAGCCCACGGCACCGGCCGGACGCGGGCGGCCACCCCGCGCCGAACGCTGAGCGGCCCTCAGCCCGCGGCGCCGGCCGCCAGGGCGTCGCCGATCTCGCTGGTGGAGCGCACGGCGGTCCCCCGGGTCGCGAGATCCGCGGCCACGGCCGCCTCGACGCGATCGGCCGCTGCCTGATGCCCGAGGTGGGCCAGGAGCATCGCCACCGACAGCACAGTGGCGGTCGGGTCGGCCTTGCCCTGCCCGGCGATGTCGGGCGCGGAGCCGTGGACCGGCTCGAACATGCTGGGGTTGGTCCGGCTCGGGTCGATGTTGCCGCTGGCCGCCAGTCCGATCCCGCCGGCGATCGCCGCACCGATGTCGGTGAGGATGTCGCCGAACAGGTTGTCGGTGACCACCACGTCGAACCGCTCGGGCTGGGTCAGGAAGAACATCGCAGCGGCGTCCACGTGGCAGTAGTCGGTCGCGACCTCGGGGAACTCCGCGGCGACCTCGTCGAACGTCCGCTGCCAGAGCGAACCCGCGTGGACCAGCACGTTGGTCTTGTGCACCAGCGTGACCTTCCCGCGGCGCGCCCCGGCGCGGTTGAACGCATCGCGGACAATCCGCTCCACGCCGAAGCGCGTGTTCAGGCTCTCCTCGGTGGCCACCTCGTGGGCGGTCCCGCGGCGCAGGGTGCCGCCGGACCCGACGTAGGGCCCCTCGGTGCCCTCCCGGCACACCACCATGTCGATGTCCGCCGGGACCTTGCCTGCCAGTGGGGTGGCCACACCCGGGAACAGCTTCACCGGGCGCAGGTTCACGTGGTGGTCGAGCTCGAAGCGCAGCGGCAGCAGCACCCCGCGCTCGAGGACGCCCGGCGGCACGCTCGGGTCGCCGATCGCGCCGAGCAGGATCGCGTCCTGGCCCCGCAACTCGGCCAGCACCGACGCCGGCAGCGTCTCGCCCGTGGCGTTGTAGCGGCGGGCGCCGAGGTCGTAGTCGGTCGTCGAGATGGTCAGCCCGGCAGACGGCGCGACGGCGTCGAGCACCTTCAGGCCCTCGGCGACCACCTCGGTCCCGATCCCGTCCCCGGCAATGACAGCTAGCTTCAACTGGGTCACGGGGAGAACCCTAATGCGGCGCCCGAGGAACTCGGACCGGCGGCCCGATGCGGCGCCTGCCGCCCCGAAGCCCGACCCCGACGCCCGGACACGGAGCCCGGACACGGAGCCCGGACGGGGAGCCCACCACTGCGCAGTGGGTCCCAGACCACCGCCCGCAGGCCCGGCGCGCAACCCGACCCGACCGACCGGGGCTACCAGAGGATCTCCGAATCCTCGACCACACCTGGCACCCGATCCAGGACATGGGTCTGACCGTCCACGTCGATCTCGCCGCTGAAGTGCCCGACCGGTTGGATGAACAGGCTGCGAACCGCCTTCACGTCGAGGAACTCGTTGTGCGCGGCCACCGGGTCGAAGCGCAGCCGGACCGTCCCGTCCTCGGTGGTGACCCGCCACGGCCGCATCACGTCGGTGCGGTCGAACTCGAAGCGGGTCCGGGCATCCAAGGCGCTCGGCCGGCCGTCGATCCACACCGCGTTCTCCCGGGAACGCTCCCCGACCCCCGAGAAGCCCTCGGACATGTTGAACCCGAGGACGGTCCCGTCGAGGAGCACCCCAGTCCCGTAGGCCCATCGCCACGCCGTGTTCCGGGGAAGCATTCCCTTGGTGTAGTCGTACCCGCCGAGGCCCCCGTCGAGGCTGAACGTGCGCGCGTCCTCGTCGCCGTGGACCGTGAGGCTGCCGGCGACCGCCAGCCCTGCGGTCTTGCCGGTGATCGAGACCGATGACTCCTCGCCGTGCTCCACCTGGGAGATCGCCGTGATCCCGGTGCCGGACTCGGTGAGGGTGAGGTCGACCTCGATCCACGGCTGCGACCTGCCCGGCAGGGACGCCATCGACCGACCCACCGAGGCGCGGTACCGGGTCACGTCACCGTGCCGGCGCAGGGCGTAGCGGGTTCCCGGCAGACGGTAGGAGGCACGCAGGCCGTCTCCGGGCGCGTCGTTCACGCGCGCCAGCGCCCCCTTGCGGCTCGTGTCCGCGATCACCGCACCGGTGCGCAGATCCGTGATCATCAGGAAGCCCGAGCCGGTGATCGCCCCGTTCACCAGTGCTGACGTGACGGCGATGTCCGGCGTCGCAGCAACCAGGTACACCCATGACTTCTGCCGGATCCGGCGCTGGGCCACGCCGATCGGATCCGCTCCACCGAGCCGGTGAGAGCTCGCCAGGCCGTCGAGCCCGGCGCTGCCGATGACGCCCTCGTACCCGCCGAAGTGGGGGACGCCGTCAGCCGAGAGCGCCGTCTGCGGAACTCGCGCCAGGGGCGGGGCTGAGGACGTGCGCGGATGCGGTTCTGTCGCCATGGCGCTCACGCTACGCGCGCACCCGCCGCGGACCGGCCCGCGGGTGCCGGATGTTCGCCAGCCACTCTCGGGGCACCACGCGCGGGCCGAGGGCAGGCCAGGGGTGGTGCGGGCACCACGCTCACGACGATCAACTCCTCGGTAGGGTCGGCGGATGCTCCCGGTGCTCCACGTGCTCCACACGCCCCGACTGGTGATCCGCCCGGTGCGCCCGGACGACGTCGGCCCCCTGTTCGAGCGGCGCAACGACCCCAAGGTGGCCGAGCTCCAGGCGTGGCTCACCCCCTACCCGCGCGAGCGCGCCCAGGAGGTCATCACCGAGGTCCTGGCCCTGGAGGGGCACCCCATCGATGGCCAGTGGTTCATGGCCACCGTGGTCGAGGCTGCCACGGACCAGGTCGTGGGCGACCTGGTGATGCACCCGACCAACGAGCTGCGCACCGCGGAGGTCGGCTACTCGCTGGGCACGCAGCACTGGGGCAAGGGCTACGCGGTCGAGGCCCTCGAGGCGTTCGTGGCGTGGATCGTCGAGGACCTGCCGGTGACCCGCGTGGCCGCGATGCTGCACCCGGACAACCGGGCGTCGGCGATGGTCCTCGAGCGGACGGGGTTCGTGTTCGAGGGCCATACCCGCCTGTCGTTCTGGCTCGGCGACGACAACTCGGATGACTGGATCTACGGGATGACGCGGGCCGAGTGGGAGGCGTGGCGCGACCGCCCGCGCACCCCACCGCAGGAGGTTCGCCTCGCCCCCGTGACCCAGGCGAACAGGGCGGACGTGCTCGCGCCTGCGGACGCACCACAGCCAGCGGGCGTTCGTCGCGCCCATGCTCGACTCCTTCGCAGACGCCCTTCTGCCGGACGTCGTGGACGGGGCACCACTCGTGCCCTGGATGCGGGCGATCGAGGCTGACGGCCGGATCGTCGGCTTCACGATGCTGGCCCTGACCGACGCCGCACCACCCCGAGGCGTACCTCTGGCGGCTGCTGATCGATCGGATGCACCAGCGTCGCGGCATCGCCTCGCGCGTCCTGGCACTGATCGCCGACGAGTGCCGCGCGATGGGCTCGTCGACCCTGCTGGTCAGCTGGGCCGAGGGCAAGGGCTCCCCGCGCCCGTTCTACCTGGCCCACGGGTTCGAGCCCACGGGCCGGATCGTCGAGGGCGAGACCGAGGCGCGCCTGCAGCTGCAGTGACCGGCCCGGGGCGGCCGACCACACCGACGCGCGCACGTTCCGTCTCGATGTCCGGGCGCCCTTCGCGGACGGCATGCCCGAACGGTGCGTGCGCTCGCCGGCGACCATGCGCTACCCTGATCCCGATGTTCACCGTGCGACTGCTCCTTGGTAGCCGCGGCGGGGCCTGATCCGACCGGCTCCCCTGTCGCGGGTGATCGCGTGCGCCGGTTCGAGACCCCACGGGTCGAACCCCCCACACATCCCAGGAGCCCGGAGATCATGAGCACCACCCGTAGCACCCATCCGTTCGCCACCTACGCGGAGCGCACCGCCCAGAAGCCGTCCCCGATGGCCTTCCAGCGCTACTCCACCTTCACCCCGATCCCCCTGGCCGACCGCACCTGGCCGGGCACCGTCATCACCGAGGCCCCGCGCTGGTGCGCGGTCGACCTGCGCGACGGCAACCAGGCCCTGATCGATCCGATGACCCCGGACCGCAAGAAGCGCATGTTCGAGCTGCTGGTCCGCATGGGCTACAAGGAGATCGAGGTCGGCTTCCCCTCGGCCAGCCAGACGGACTTCGACTTCGTCCGGGAGCTGATCGAGGGCGACATGATCCCCGACGACGTCGTCATCCAGGTCCTGACCCAGGCCCGCGAGCACCTGATCGAGCGCACCTACGAGTCGATCCGTGGGGCCAAGCAGGCGATCGTCCACCTGTACAACTCGACCTCCACCCTGCAGCGCCGGGTCGTCTTCGGGCTGGACCGCGACGGGATCAAGGACATCGCCGTGCACGGCGCGCAGCTGTGCATGAAGTACGCCGAGCAGATCACCCCCGACACCGACATCTACTACGAGTACTCCCCGGAGTCCTACACGGGCACCGAGCTGGAGTTCGCCGTGGAGGTCTGCAACGCCGTCAACGACGTGTGGCAGCCCACCCCGGAGCGCAAGGTCATCATCAACCTGCCCGCGACCGTCGAGATGGCCACGCCGAACGTCTACGCCGACTCGATCGAGTGGATGCACCGCAACCTGCGCCACCGCGAGAACATCGTCCTGAGCCTGCACCCGCACAACGACCGCGGCACCGCTGTGGCCGCCGCCGAGCTGGGCTTCATGGCCGGTGCGGACCGGATCGAGGGCTGCCTGTTCGGCAACGGCGAGCGCACCGGCAACGTCTGCCTGGTGACCCTGGGGATGAACCTGTTCAGCCAGGGCATCGACCCGCAGATCGACTTCCGCGACATCGACGAGATCCGCCGCACGGTCGAGTACTGCAACCAGCTGAAGGTGCCCGAGCGTCACCCCTACGGCGGCGACCTGGTGTTCACCGCGTTCTCCGGCTCGCACCAGGACGCGATCAACAAGGGCTTCAAGGCGATGGCCACCGACGCCGGCATGGCCGGGGTCCCCGTCGAGTCCTTCCGCTGGGAGGTCCCCTACCTGCCGATCGACCCGCACGACATCGGCCGCACCTACGAGGCCGTCATCCGGGTCAACAGCCAGTCCGGCAAGGGCGGTGTGGCCTACATCATGCGCACCGAGCACGGCTTGGAGCTGCCGCGCCGGCTGCAGATCGAGTTCTCCCAGGTGATCCAGCGGATGACCGACTCCGAGGGTGGCGAGGTGGCCCCGGCGCAGATGTACGAGATCTTCGCCGACGAGTACCTGCCCGTCCCGGAGATGCCGTGGGGCCGGCTGAAGCTGCGCCATGTCATGGTGGACTCCGACGTGGACGGCGAGACGATGGTCCGCACCGTCGTGCGAGACAACGCCCACCACGCGCGGGAGTTCGAGGCCGTCGGCCACGGCAACGGCCCGATCGCCGCGTTCTGCGACGCACTGGCCGCGCACCACATCGACGTCCGCGTCCTGGACTACTCGGAGCACGCCATGTCGGCCGGCGGTGACGCGAAGGCTGCGGCGTTCGTGGAGTGCGCGATCGGTGGTCGGGTGCTCTGGGGCGTCGGGATCGACTCGTCGATCGTCACCGCCTCGCTCAAGGCGATCATCTCGGCGGTCAACCGGGCGCAGCGCGACCAGGTCGGCTGAGGGTCCGACCGCTTGTCGGGGCCCGTACCGCTGCGGGGGGCGCCTGGCCGGGGGACGCCGGCCGTGGGGGGCGCCTGGCCGGGGGGCGCCTGGCCGGGGACACCTTCTGGGGTTCCCGGTCGCGGCCCTCGCTGCCAGGTCAGCCCTCGACGATGTCCCCGAGGACTGGGTCGACCTCGATGCCCAGGGAGGTCAGGTACGCCTCTGCGGCGTCGAGCTGCGCGGGCTCACCGGACATCTCCAGCACCATCCAGCCGAAGTGGTCCTCGATGGACGCACGCCGGATGGACGTGATGACTCCGAAGTCCACGCCCAGGTGGTAGACGACGGGTTCGCGGACCTGGGTCTGCGGGAAGGTCAGCCGGACGGGGCGATGAACTTCAGACATGCCCGCAACTGTAGTGCGCGCCCCGCGAGCGCGCCGGGTGCCCGTCTCAGTCGGGGCACCCGGGGCGCCAGGCTCGCACGGCGCGCCGGCTGTCTGCTCAGACCAGGTCGACGCTCTCCACGAGGTCGGCCTCGATCTCACGCGCAATACCGGTCAGCACCTCGGTGCCCGGCGAGGCGTCCACGGTCAGCACCATCACGGCCTGGCCGCCCACGGCGTCCCGCGAGACCTGCATGCCGCCGATGTTGACCCCGGCGTGGCCGAGCGCCCCGCCGACCGCGCCCACGACACCGGGGCGATCCGCGTATCGCATGACCACCAGGTGCTCGGACAGCGGGACCTCGAGGTCGAAGTCGTCGATCTCCACCAGCTTGGCGATGTTGCGCGGCCCCGACAGCGTGCCCCCGACACGCAGCGACGTTCCGTCGGTGAGGGCCAGGCGCACACGGACGAGGTTGCGATGGTCCCCGGCGTCCGCGTCGGTGATCAGGGCGGCCTCGATGCCCCGGTCCCTGGCGATGATCGGGGCGTTGACGTAGGAGACCTGCTCCTCGGACAGCGGGGTGAACACGCCCTTGAGCGCCGAGAGCTCCAGGATCTTCACGTCGTTCTCGGTGATCTCACCGCGCACCTCGGTCTCGACCGCCGCGACCGGCGCGCCGGCCAGCGCGGACGCGATCTGGCCGAGGGCCTCGGTCAGCGGGAGCATCGGGCGGACGTCGTCGGCGATGGCTCCACCCTTGACGTTGACCGCGTCGGGGACGAGCTCACCGGCCAGGGCCAGTCGCACGCTCTTGGCCACGGCAATGCCGGCCTTCTCCTGGGCCTCGTCGGTGGAGGCGCCCAGGTGCGGGGTGACGACGACCTGCTCGAGCCCGAACAGCGGCGAGTCGGTGCACGGCTCCTTGGCCCACACGTCGATGCCCGCACCGGCCACCCGGCCGTCGACGATCGCCTCGTAGAGCGCGGCCTCGTCGACGATGCCACCGCGGGCAGCGTTGATGATCCGCACAGTCGGCTTGACCTTGTGCAGGGCCTCATCGCCGATCAGGCCGATCGTCTCGGGCGTCTTGGGCAGGTGGACCGTGATGAAGTCGCTGTCGGCCAGGAGCTCGTCGAGGGACACCATCCGGATGCCCATCTGCGCGGCACGCGCAGGCTGCACGTAGGGATCGTATGCGATCAGCTTGACGCCGAATGCGCTCAGGCGCTGGGCGACGAGCATGCCGATCCGGCCCAGGCCGACGACGCCGACCACCTTGTCGGCAAGCTCCACGCCGGTGTACTTCGAGCGCTTCCAGGCTCCGCCCTTGAGCGCGTCGTTCGCCGGCGCGATGTGCCGCGCGCTGGCCAGCAGGAGTGCGATGGCCAGCTCGGCGGCCGATCCGATGTTCGAGGTGGGGGCGTTGACCACCATCACGCCGGCCTGCGTGGCAGTCGGGACGTCGACGTTGTCCAAGCCCACGCCGGCACGGGCGACCACCTTGAGGCGGCGAGCTGCGGCGAGCGCCTCGGCGTCGACCTTGGTGGCCGAGCGGATCAGGATCGCATCGACGTCGGCGATGGCCGGCAGCAGCTCCGCCCGATCGGCACCGTCGCAGTAGCGGATCTCGAAGTCGGGTCCGAGTGCCTCCACGGTGGCGGGGCTGAGTTCCTCGGCGATCAGGACGATGGGCTTGCTCACGGTAGGCACCCTCTTGACGGAGCCCCGGGGTCGATCCCCGCGGCTGGCCCAATTCTAACGACCCTCCGGAGGACTGCTCGGGCACCCCGAAGGTCCCGACCCGGCAGGCGAACGGCCCTCCGCGCTCCAGCGCCCCGAATCGCAGGGGCTTCCCTTCCAGCAATCTGCTTCCCGTATGGGGGAAGCAGATCCGCGAGGCGGAAGCGTCTGCTGGGGTGGGGGCGGTAGACCCTTGTGTGCATCGACTCCGACGGGCTGCGGCCGTCGGGCGGCGAGCCCGGCCGCCGGAACTCGTGGCCCGCAGGTGCATCCGTCGACAGTGCGACGGCCGAAGTATGGGTGAGCGGGGCGAACAGCCCCCGACCCGCCCCGAGCAACTCCCGTCATCACGGGACGAGACCTCCTGAGGGGCGAATGACCCCCCGGAGCCGGCGCTCAGGGGGGTCATTCGTCGGGTGGTCGGATCAGCGGGCCGCAGTCCTGGTGGGCGTCCCGCCTCGCCTCGCTGCCGGTCGGATCAGCGGGCCGCGGTGCTGGTCGGCGTCCCGCCTCGCCTCCCTGCCGGTCGGGTCAGCGGGCCGCGGTGCCCTCCACGTAGTCGCTGTCCGACGTCTTCACCCAGCGACATCAGCTGGCGCAGCTGGCGGCCGGTCTCCTCGATCGGGTGCGCCTCACCCGCAGCGCGCAGGGCCTTGAACTCCGGGGCGCCGGCGTCCTGGTCGTCGATGAAGCGCTGCGCGAAGGCACCGGACTGGATGTCGGCCAGCACCGCACGCATGTTCTCCTTGACGTGGGCGTCGATGACGCGCGGCCCGGACACGTAGTCGCCGTACTCGGCGGTGTCCGAGACGCTCCAGCGCTGCTTGGCGATGCCGCCCTCGTACATGAGGTCCACGATCAGCTTGAGCTCGTGCAGGCACTCGAAGTAGGCGACCTCCGGCTGGTAGCCGGCCTCAGTCAGCACCTCGAAACCGGTCTGGACCAGCATCGACGCACCACCGCAGAGCACGGCCTGCTCGCCGAACAGGTCGGTCTCGGTCTCCTCGGTGAACGTGGTCTTGATGCCGCCGGCGCGCAGCGCGCCGATCGCCTTCGCGTAGGAGAGCGCGAGGTCCCAGGCGCCACCGGTCGAGTCCTGCTCGACGGCGACGATCGCCGGCACGCCGCGCCCGGCCACGTACTCGCGGCGGACCAGGTGACCCGGGCCCTTCGGGGCGACCATGCAGACATCGACATCGGCCGGAGGCTTCACGTAGCCGAAGCGGATGTTGAACCCATGCGCGAAGAACAGGGCGTCCCCCGCCTTGAGGTTGGGGGCGATCGCCTCGGCGTACAGGCCGCGCTGGGCAGGGTCGGGCACCAGGACCATGATCAGGTCGGCCTCGGCACACGCCGTCGCCGGGTCGACGACCCGCAGGCCCTCAGCCTCGGCCTTCGCACGGCTCTTGGAGCCCTCGGCGAGTCCGACGCGCACGTCGACCCCGGAGTCGCGCAGGCTCAGCGCATGGGCGTGGCCCTGGCTGCCGTATCCGAGCACCGCGACCTTGCGGCCCTGGATGATCGAGAGGTCAGCGTTGTCGTCGTAGTACAGCTCAGCCACTGTGGGGCTCCTTGGGTTCGCGGCGCACGAACGGCGCCGGGGATCGTCGGGTGATTGTCTCAGGTGGGTGTGTGTGCCGGGCGCCCGCGGTCACCCGTTGGGCTCACGCCAGCTCGAGCTGACGATGGGCGACCCCCGAGGCGTCGCCCATCGTCGACCCTGCGTCAGGCGGTCCGATCGACCGGACGCAGGGCGCGCTCGGTCATCGACTTGGAACCGCGGCCCAGGGCCACCGAACCGGACTTGACCAGCTCGCGGATGCCGAACGGCTCCAGCACCCGCAGCAGCGCGTCGAGCTTGTCGCGGCTGCCGGTGACCTCGATGGTGACCGCGTCCGGGGCCACGTCGACGACCCCGGCGCGGAACAGAGCGACGGTCTCCAGGACGTGGCTGCGCGTCGTGGCGTCGGCACGCACCTTGACCAGCATGAACTCGCGCTGCACGGAGGTCGCCGGCTCGAGCTCGACGATCTTGAGCACGTTGACCAGCTTGTTCAGCTGCTTGGTCACCTGCTCCAGCGGCAACCCCTCGACCTCGACAACCAGCGTGATCCGCGAGACCTCCGGGGTCTCGGTCGGGCCGACGGCCAGCGACTCGATGTTGAACCCGCGGCGCGAGAAGAGCCCCGCGATCCGGGCCAGCACGCCAGGCTGGTCCTGGACCAGCACGCTCAGTGTGTGACGGCTCATCGCTCAGTCCTCCCGGTCCCACTTCGGCGCCATGTCGCGCGCGAACTTGATGTCAGAGTTGCTCGTCCCGGCGGCGACCATCGGCCACACCATCGCGTCCTTGTGCACCCGGAAGTCCACGACCACCGGTGCGTCGTTGATCGACATCGCCTTCTCGATCGTGCCGTCGACGTCCTCAGCGGAGTCGCAGCGCAGCCCGACGCAGCCATAGGCGTCGGCCAGCTTCACGAAGTCCGGGACGCTGTGCGAGTGCAGGTCGGTGTTCGAGTAGCGCTCGTTGTAGAACAGCGACTGCCACTGGCGCACCATGCCCAGGGCCCCGTTGTTGATCAGCGCCACCTTGATCGGGATGTTGTTGATCGTGCAGGTGGCCAGCTCCTGGTTGGTCATCTGGAAGCAGCCATCGCCATCGATCGCCCACACGGTCTTCTCCGGGGCGCCGACCTTGGCGCCCATCGCCGCGGGCACCGCGAAGCCCATGGTGCCCAGGCCGCCGGAGTTGATCCACGTGCCCGGCTTCTCGTACTTGACGAACTGCGCGGCCCACATCTGGTGCTGGCCGACGCCGGCCACGTAGAGGGCGTCCGGCCCGGCGATCTGGCCGAGTCGCTCGACGACGTACTGCGGGGCCAGGGTCCCGTCGGCGGGAAGGCCGTAGCCCAACGGGTACTTCTCCAGCCAGTGGTCCAGCTCCGACCACCAGCCGGCGAGGTCGAACGCGCGGCCCGCGGCAAGCTCGGCCTGGATGGCCACCACCAGCTCGGCGATGACCTCCTTGGCATCCCCCACGATCGGCACGTCGGCGCGGCGGTTCTTCGAGATCTCCGCCGGGTCGATGTCGGCGTGGATGACCTTGGCGTTCGGGGCGAACGTCGACAGCTGGCCCGTGACCCGGTCGTCGAAGCGGGTGCCCAGGGCGATCAGCAGGTCGGAGGACTGCAGCGCGCCCACGGCGGCCACCGTCCCGTGCATCCCGGGCATGCCCAGGTTCTGCGGGTGGCTGTCGGGCAGCGCCCCGCGCGCCATGAGCGTCGTCACGACCGGGATGCCGGTGAGGTCGGCAAGGGCGCGCAGCTCGGCAGCGGCCCCGGCGCGGATGATCCCGCCGCCGACGTAGAGCACCGGCTTGCGCGACTCCAGCATGAGTCGGGCGGCCTCGCGGACCTGCTTGGTGTGCGGCCGGGTCGTCGGCTTGTACCCGGGGAGGTCCAGTCGCGACGGCCACGCGAAGGTCGTCTGCGCCTGCAGCGCGTCCTTGGAGATGTCCACGAGCACGGGGCCGGGTCGGCCGGTGCTCGCGATGTGGAAGGCCTCGGCGATCGCCCGGGGGATGTCCTCGGCGCGGGTCACCAGGTAGTTGTGCTTGGTGACCGGCATCGTGATCCCACGGATGTCGGCCTCCTGGAAGGCATCGGTGCCGATGGCGGCCGAGGGCACCTGGCCCGTGATCGCGACCATCGGCACCGAGTCCATGTACGCGTCAGCGATCGGCGTCACCAGGTTGGTGGCTCCCGGGCCGGAGGTCGCCATGCAGACCCCGACCCGTCCGGTCGCGTACGCGTAACCCGCTGCTGCATGCCCTGCGCCCTGCTCGTGGCGGACGAGGATGTGCCGGACCTGGGTGGAGTCCATCAACGGGTCGTATGCGGGCAGGATCGCGCCACCGGGGATCCCGAATACCGTGTCGACGCCGGCGGCCTCCAGCGAGCGCACGAGGCTGCTGGCCCCGCTGATCGTCGTGGTGGGTGGTGTCTGTGACGTCGACATCGTCGGTCCCTTGCTCTCGGTTCGGGTGTTCGGTGGTGATCCTGCCAGTGCAGTGCGTGTGCAAATGAAAGACCCCGTGCCCAATGGGTCACGAGGTCACGTCGGAGTAGGGAACAGTCAGGCTGGGGTTCCCACCCCGGCGTGAGTCGCTACTACGATAATTCGCACGCGCTCATAGTGCCCATGCCGGCGCCGAAGCGCAACCCCCCGGCCCGAATGTCCACCATGTGAGACGAAGGATCCCACGGCGGGTCCGGTACCCACGACCCCTCCTTCAATCCCGAGGACCGTGACGCAGCCACTGCGCCGGCCGAGTGTGGACTGCGGGCCGGCCTCGTCCGGCCGATCCCCCGCGGCTGAACGCTCCATGAGACGGGCTGCGGGAGTGGGCCCGGGACGCGCCCGGCCCAGAGCGGGGCGCACGCACAGGACTTCGCCCTTATGACCCCGGCTGCTTTGGCCGCTTCCGGCTCGCGCACGTCGAATCGCCCTTCAGACGGTCCCCAGACCGCCCATTCGGCAGGTTTCGGTTGCGCCGACGGGATCCCCGCCCCGCAGGGCCGCGTAAAGGGCGACTTCGAGTGCGTGGCCGCGCCCAGCCTCCCGGTTGATGTGGCCAGCGACCCTCAGTCGCAGACCGCTCCGCGCGAGGCGGAGCCGACCAGCTTGGCGTACTTGGCCAGCACGCCCCGGTTGTAGCGCGGCGGGAGCGGGACCCAGGCCTCGCGACGGATGGCGAGCTCCGCGTCGTCCACGAGCAGGTCGAGCGTCCGGTTGGGGATGTCGATTCGCACGCGGTCGCCGTCGGCGACCAGCGCGATCGGACCGCCGTCCACGGCCTCCGGCGCGACGTGGCCGACGCACAGGCCCGTGGTGCCGCCGGAGAAGCGGCCGTCGGTGATCAGCAGGACGTCCTTGCCCAGGCCGGCGCCCTTGATGGCGGCGGTGATCATCAGCATCTCGCGCATGCCAGGGCCCCCCTTGGGGCCCTCGTAGCGGATGATCACGACGTCGCCGGCCTGGATCGTGCCGTCCTCCAGGGCGTCCATCGCGGCGCGCTCGCGCTCGAAGACTCGCGCTGGGCCCTCGAATACCTCCACGGGGATGCCGGCGTTCTTCACGACCGCACCCTCGGGGACCAGCGAGCCGCCGAGGATCGTGATGCCGCCGGCGCCTCCCATCGGGTCGGACATCGCGCGCAGGATCGTGCCGTCGGGGTCCGGGGGGTTGACCTCAGCAAGGTTCTCGGCGACCGTGCGGCCGGTGACCGTCAGGCAGTCGCCGTGCAGCAGTCCCGCGTCCAGCAGGGCCCGCATGATCACGGGCACTCCCCCAACGCGGTCCATGTCGCTCATCACGTAGCGGCCGAACGGCTTGAGGTCGCCGAGCAGGGGGACCTTGGCGCCGATGCGCTGGAAGTCCTCCATCTCGAGGTCGATATCGGCCTCGTGGGCGATAGCCAGCAGGTGCAGGACGGCGTTGGTGGAGCCTCCGAGCGCCATGACCACGGCGATGGCGTTCTCCAGGGACTTCTTCGTGATGATGTCGCGGGTCGTGATGCCCTGGCGCAGCATCTCGACCACAGCCTCGCCCGAGCGACGGGAGAAGCCGTCGCGCCGGCGGTCCACCGCGGGCGGGGCGGCCGAGCCGGGCAGGCTCATGCCCATCGCCTCGGCGGCCGAGGCCATCGTGTTGGCGGTGTACATGCCCCCGCACGCGCCCTCTCCCGGGCAGATCGCACGCTCGATCTCGTCGACCTCGGCGCGGGTGATCAGCCCGCGGGCGCACGCGCCCGACCGCCTCGAAGGCGTCGATGATCGTGACGTCGCGGTCCCCTACCCGACCGGGGAGGATCGATCCGGCGTAGACGAACACCGACGCCACGTCCAGGCGCGCGGCGGCCATCAGCATGCCGGGCAGGGACTTGTCGCAGCCGGCGAACGTGACCATCCCGTCGAGGCACTCGGCCTGCATGACGGCCTCGACGGAGTCGGCGATGATCTCGCGGCTGACCAGCGAGAAGTGCATCCCCTCGTGGCCCATCGAGATTCCGTCGGAGACCGAGATCGTGCCGAACTGCAGCGGGTAGCCGCCGCCGGCGTGCACCCCCTCCTTGGCCGAGCGGGCCAGCCGCTCGAGTGAGAGGTTGCAGGGGGTGATCTCGTTCCAGCTCGATGCGATCCCGATCTGGGGCTTCGGCCAGTCCTCGTCGGACATGCCCACCGCGCGCAGCATCCCGCGGGCGGCGGCGCGCTCGAGGCCGTCGGTGACGGTGCGGCTGCGGGGCTTGATGTCGGGGGTCGCGGGGGTCTCGGTCATGGGGCAAGCGTAGTGGGCGCCGGCGGTCACCACTCAGGTCGATCCGCCATCGCGCGGCCCGATGCGCCTGATCTGTGCACCATCTCGCGGCCGTCGTCAGCGAGCGTCCGGGACCAAGGGCACTGGCCCGCCCGCGGCCCCGAGGCGTAGACCGAAGGTGTGGGACGGCCATCGGCGCCCGCCACGGATGGGGGTACGCGGGCAGCCACCCGTGCGGTGGCTGCGTTGGCGGCGTGCGCCCTCGTCGCCGCCGCCAGCGGGTGCCGGTGGGGCCCCAAGGCCGAGACCCCCGAATGGGCGTCCACCGCGGAGGACTATGCGACTGCGCTGAACGACGCCTATCGAGTCGGGATCACCGACGCGATGCGCTTCTACGCCCCCGATGCGCACGTCGACAAGCGGTTCATCGACTACGAGGGTGTCGGCCGCTCCGGATTCGCGCAGGCGCTGCGGGACAATGCCCAGAACCCACCGACCTGGACGGGCGGGCGCGACAACTCCGACCGGATCGACCTCGTCCCCACCGAGCCGCTCTACCTGTCCCGCGACCGGTTCCTCGAGCCGCTGCGCCGGATTGACCCTACGATTGTCCCGGCCATCGATGCGGCGTTCCTCTACACCATCGGCGCTGCGGGCCTCACCGACGAGATCGTTCTGGGGTCCGCGGCATCCGGCAGCTGGACCTCTCAGGGGGCCACCAAGGAAGCCGTCAAGGGGTTCGCTCAGGGATACCTCGACGGGTGGACCTCAGGCGATGGCAGCGCGGTCCTCGGCCAGTACGCGGACGATGCCACGCTGACCGATTCCCTGGCCGACAGGGAAGTCATCGGTGCATCGGCCATCGCGGCGGAGGCGGGCGGCACCTCGGAGCTCTCCCTGCGGGGGGCTACCATGCACGTTATCCCGGACGGTGCCGGGGGGGTTGCCGCCTTCATCTCTGGGCGCTACGGCGCCGGCATCGGCGGCACGGATCGACTCGTCCTGCTCCTGGACGTGCCCGGGGAGGGCGACTGTCCGGGGGCGGTCGCCGTCGCGCTGTGGCTGGACGGCCATCAGCGGATCATGCGGGAGGAGCGGCTGCACCGCATCGACTCGGTGCGTCGCTGCACCGCTCCGGACGAGCGCCCGAGCGGCTGGTGGGACGCCGTCGCACCTCCGACGGCCCCCGCTGTCACCCGCACGGGCATCCTCCATCCCGGTGCCCACGACATCGCGGTCTGGAACGGCGACCCGCGCATCGACCCGATCGTCGACTGGGCCCAGCAGCGCTTCGCGCGCCTTGGGCTGCCACCCCCCGAGCCGACGTCCATCACCTTCCTTCCCCAGGTGGATGGTGACCGATGGGACACGTACGGCTTCCCCACCGGCTCGGACGCTCCTGACCTGGGCCTGCCCTTCACAGCCGACGAGGCCTGCCCCGAGATGCCCTGCCGGTGGCCCATCGAGGTGCGGGCGGCGACCCTGCACGAGTTCGCGCACCTGTACCTGGCTCCGTCCGTGTACGGGGGCAACAACTCCTACGACCTCCCCCAGGGCCACACACGCGTCAAGGAGTTCCTCGCCGCCCACGACCTGACCTGGCACGACACCGGACTGAGCTGGGGCCAGCAGGGCAAGGAACGCGCCGCGGAGACGGTCGCCTGGGGCCTCATGGACCAGCGCTACACCGTCGACGCCCGCCTCGGGCCGCTGACCTGCGAGCAGCTGGCCACCGACTTCCAGACCCTGACCAACACGACCCCCGACCCCCGCGCCTGCGCGGAGCCGAAGCCTGAGGTGACCGCGCCATGACCCTCACACCATCCTCGAGCCCTTCGACTGCCCAGCGGGGGCGAGGCCGGCGCGGCCGCACCGCAAGCCTCGTCTCAGCTCTGGCCCTCCTCACCGCGGTCGGATGCACCGAATCCCCATCGCCTGCCAACCCCGGTGGTCAGGGCGACCAGTGGGCGGCGGCCGCCGAGGCCTACCTGGAGTCCTGGGAGGCAGCCAACGTCATCGGGTTCACCAACGCCGCCCCCTTCTGGACCCCGGACGCGCGCGTGGACATGCGCGAGCTCAACGGCTTCGAGGGGACGGGCCGGCCAGCGATCCTCCAGAGCTACCGGGACAACCTCCAGACGCCGCCCCGTTTCTACGACGGTTGGGACCAAGCCGACGCCGGGGGCATCACTGAGCCCGCCGGGCCGATCTACCTCTCCCGGGAACGTGCCATGCAGGTGGCCTACATCCCGGACTTGAACTGGTACTTCGCGGATCTCTCGACCGTCACCAGCCGAGGTGTCGTCGAGATGACGGACGCGATATCGATCGACGCCGCTGGCAGGTTCTGCGACGTGGTCCCGACCGATCTGGATGCCCTTGTGGACGGGTATGTGGGCGCGTGGGCCTCGGGTGACCCCACCAGGGTCGGCGATCTCTACGCCGACGGCGCGGTCCTTCGGGACTCGATCGCCGACATCACTGCGAGCGGCACGGCCGCCATCGCGAACCTGAGCGCTGCGGAGCCCGGACAGGGCGGGTTGCCGGGTGCCGCCCTGCCCGAGTTCCCCGACGATGGGGGACGCGCGTACTTCATCAACGGCCCGTTCCTCCAGGGCGCCTACCCGGTCGACCAGCTGGTCCTCCTCCTCGACGTCGGCCCCGAGGGTGGATGCCCCGGACCTGTGGCCGTGTTCCTCGACCTCGACGAACGGAAACGGATCACCCACGAGGAACGCTTCCATCGGATCGATGCCTTGCGGCGCTGCCTGCCCACCGAGGACCGACCCACCGGGTGGTGGGACCAGGCGCGGATCCCCAAGACGCCGAACATCCGGCTCACCGGCTGGGTGAGCGCCCCGACCCACGACATCGCGATCTGGAACGGCGACGCCGGGGTCGACCCGATCGTCGAGTGGGCTCGGACGCGCTTCGCAAGCCTCGGGCTTCCCCCGCCGAGGCCGTCCTCCGTGACGTTCCTCCCGCCGGTGGAGGGTGACCGGTGGGAGACCTTCGGCTTCCTGACTGGCAGCGACGCCCCGGACCTCGGCCTGCCGTTCACGGGACCCGAGGCTCTGCCCCGATGGCCCCTGCCGGTGGTCCACCGAGGTGCGGGCCGCGACCCTGCACGAGTTCGCCCACCTGTGGCTGACGCCCAAGCGCTACAGCGGCAGGGCCTCGTACGACCTTCCCCGGAACTGGAAGAGCCAGACACGGATCACGAGGTTCCTCGAGGCCCACGACCTGACCTGGCACGACCCCACTCTGCCCTGGGGCCGGCAGGGTGGCGAAAGGGCTGCGGAGACGATCGCCTGGGGTCTCATGGACCAGCCCTACACCGTCGACCCCCGACTCGGCCCCCTGACCTGCGCCCAGCTCACCGCCGACTTCCAGACCCTGACCAACACCACCCCCGACCCCCGCGCCTGCGCGGAACCGGGCGGAGGGAGCGGAGGTGCCCCATGACCCGGTCAGCGGCACGCAGCCCGGCGCTGAGGGCCCTCGGCCACGCGCTGGTCGCGTTCACTGTGCTCCTGTCCACGGCATGCACGATCACAGCCGGGCCTGCCGCGCCCGTGCTCAGCACACCCGAGAGGTGGTTCGCCGCCTACCACGACGCCCTGCGGCAGGGGGTGTTCAACATCGGGTCCTTCTACGCCGTGGACGCGCACGTCGACCTGACGACCCTCGGAATGCCACTCACGAACACCAGGGAGGATGCGCTGAAGGCGATCGGCAGGGCCTTCATCTCGTTCCCCGACCGGGCCCAGGAGCCCGGGGACCTCTACGTGTCCGGCACGGGCGCGGTCGAGGCCGCGCCGATCAAGGAACCGTCCGTGGACGCCAATCGCCTCGTGGCCATCGACGAGTTCGACGCGAACGGGCTGGCCGCCCAGACCTTCGCCAAGTCGGAGTTGTCGTGGCGCGACGGCAACTCGGACGACCCACGGATACTGGGAGTGCACCTCCTTGCCCGAGACTGGGCGACGGCGTGGTCCAGTCGATCGGCGGACGCCGTCGGGAGGCTGTACACACCCACCACCGTGCTCACGGACGACCTCATGGGCCTGCGTGCGGAGTCCGGCGACGAGGTCAGCGCGCTGGCTGCCATATCGGCCGGATCGGGGGGCCTCCCCCAGGCGTCCATCGACCCGCTGCCCGGCCTCAGCGGCCCTGCGGTCTTCGTGGTGGCGGACACCGGCTTCGACTACGCCCCGCCGATGCAGTCGATGGTCATGCTCGTCACCGCGGACGGGGGCGAGGGCTGCCCCGGACACCTGGCCGTGGTCCTGGATCTCGATGAGCAGGGCCGCATCGCCCGCGAGACGCGCTACCACCGCATCGACACCCTGAGCCGCTGCGTCAGTGAGGCATCGGGAGGCACGTCGACGACGCGCTGGTGGGACAGCATCACCATCCCCGCAGCCGTGACGAAGATCCAGACTCGCGTGCTCACCCTCAACGGCGAGGACGTGGTCATGTTCAACAGCACACCTGCCCTCGAGGAGGTGTTCGTGTGGGCGACCAGCCGGTTTGCGGAGGTAGGCCTCGCGCCGCCGATCGTGACCGAGGTGGCCTTCTACGACAGGCGCCTGGACATGTGCTCAGGCATCAATGGCTTCACCCTCGGCACGACGTTGAGCCTGTGCTTCGTCGAGGGGTCGACCATCGGGAACTCCGCGGAGTACACGGACTGGAAGCTGGCGAAGGCCACGACGCTCCACGAGCTGGGCCACGTCTGGATGTCCGCCCGGGGCCGGGGCGGGCCGGTTCCCCCGGATGTGACCGAACGATTCACCGAGCAGGCCGGCCTGCCCACGTGGGCGGACACCGCCTCCGTGTGGGAGGACCGTGGCGTGGAGCTCGCCGCCTCCACCATCTCGTGGGCACTCACGGAAGAGCCCGTGGTCCATCCCCGCTTCGCGGACAGGTTCACGTGCAGCCAGCTCGCGGACCTGTTCACCACCCTGACCGGCAAGCCGGTGCCGGAGAGCACCGGGTGTCCGGGCTATGTCTCGCCACCGGCACCAGAGGGCTGACGCGATCCTGACACCACGACGTTGGCCAACGGCTGGCCGTGGTCCAGTCGGGTGAGTTGGGCCGCAACCAGCCGCCGGGCCCGGGGCAGGAAGGCTGACGTGTTGCCGCCCACGTGCGGGCTGATCAGGACGCCGGGGGTCCGCCACAGCGGATGGTCGGCGGGCAGCGGCTCGGGGTCGGTGACGTCCAGGGCTGCGCGCAGGCGCCCGGAAGCGCACTCGGCGAGCAGGGCGTCGGTGTCGACGACCGGCCCTCGGGAGACGTTGACAAGCATGGCCCCGTCACGCATCCGGGCCAGGAACGCGGCATCGGCCATCCCACGGGTGTCGGGTGTCAGGGGCACGATCAGGATCACGACGTCGGCGTGCGGCAGCAGGCCAGGCAGCTCGTCGATCGAGCGGACGTCGATCCCATCCACCGTGCGCGCGGTGCGGGCCACCGCGCTCACCTGGCACTCGAAGCCGTCGAGACGGCGAGCGATGGCCCGGCCGATCGACCCGAACCCGACGATCAGCACGCGCTTGTCGGCCAGGGCCTCGTGGCGGTCGTACAGCCAGCGGCCCTCAGCCATTGCTCGGGCGAAGTCGTCGAGGTGGCGCAGGCTGGCCAGGGTGAGGCCGACGGCCAGCTCGGCGGTCGAGGCATCGTGGACGCCGGCCGCGTTGCACAGGATCACACCCTCCGGCAGGGCGGCCAGCACGTTGTCGACACCCGCGGTCAGGGTCTGCACCACCCGCAGGTTCGGCATCCGGGCCATCATGGCAAGGTCCGTCGCCGTGGCCGTGTACGGCGGGACGAACACCATGACGTCGCCGATCTCGGCCGGGTCGGCGTCGCCCGAGTCCCAGGTCAGGCAGCCACGAGCCAGCGCCTCGGGCATGCCCTCGAGGATGTATCCGGGGAGCAGCGTCGTCACGTGCCCAGCATCCCGGCAGCCTCGGACCCTGGCGTGACGATCGTCGAGCCGGCGCGATGCTCAACCCGCGAGCCGTGGCCGAGGGTCCACACGGACTGTCTGCCCATGACGGTCCACTCGTCAGGGCCGCCGACCAGGGCGGTGTCCTCGTCGATGCCCAGCACGGTCACCCCCTCGGGGGCGTGCAGGAGGACCCGGGTCAGCAGGTCCGGGGCCCAGCCGAGCATCTTGTCGAAGTGCGGGATGACCCGCAGGTGCGGCAGGAGGCCGAGGCCCCGTTCAGCGGGCCGGTGCCGGGCCCTGACATGGGGCACCCAACTTGTCATGGCCATCGCCCCTGCGCTGCATCCCGCGAGGGCAGCACCGCCGCGCCACGCAGCCAGGATCTCGCTCCAGAGCGCGGTGTCGCGCAGCGCCTCAGCCAGGTGCCCCGGGTTCCCGCCGGACATGTAGACCAGGCCGGCCCCTCGCACCTGCTCGGCGATCGCCGGATCGTCGGCCTCTGCGCGGCCGTGCACGACGAGCGGGACCGCCTCGACGCCCAATCGCTCGGCCTGCTCAGCCCCCAATCGGGTCCACTTGGCCAGGACAGCCGGCCCCTCGGGGGCGGCGGCGGTGGGGATCTGCACGTACTTCGGCGGGCGACCCTCGATCAGGTGCCGCTCGATCTCGAGCATGACCGGCAGGTACTCCCCCGACCCCACCAGGGCGATGGGCCCCGGAGTCACATCCACTGCCATGTCGACCCCTCGCGGCTGTCGCGCACCTCCACGCCCACGTCAGCCAGGACGTCACGCAGGCGGTCACTGGCCGCCCAGTCGCCCGCTGCGCGGCTGTCCGCACGCAGGTCCACCAACGCCTGGACCGCCCTGCCCGCGAGTTCCCGGTCGTGCGTTGCCGACGCGGCCTCCGCCTGGTGGACAAGTGCCACCACGGCGGCGCGCTCGTCGGTTGCGGCGGCCGGGAGGGCGGCGAGGATCGTGCGGGCGAGATCCTCGGTGGGGGTCGCGGCGGGTGGGGCGGGGGCGGGGGCTGCAGGGGTGGGGGCGGCTGGGAGTTCCGCACGCGGGTCCAGATCTGCCGCCTGAACCCCGAGGGGGCCGTTCGCACCCGGCTGTTCGGATGCTCCGACGATCCCGGCCGCACCAGCCCCAGCGCCCCTCGCGGCGCGCGACCCCTCGCCTGCCTGGACCACGGCTGCCGCCGCCCCGAGGGCGACGATCCGGTCCTCGAGCTCGGCGATCGTCAGCCGCGAGCCGTTCGGCACGACGTCCTCGACCCCGGCCACCCTCAGGGTCACAGCACTGCGTCCAGCCACCCACGCGGTCCCCGCGTCGAGGTCCAGGACAAGTGCGGTGTGCTCATCGACCCCGAGGATGAACCCGTCGCGCAGATCGGGCTCGATCTGCGCGAGCCGTCGACCGCCGACGTAGCAGAAGCGCGTGTCGTGCGTGCCGCCCTCGCGGTTGTCGTAGTGCGGGATGACCGCGCACTGCCACCCCAGCACCCTGCTCATCAGCCCGATGCCCGGCTCCCAGCGGGGGTCCTCACCGACCTTGTAGATCTCGTACACAGGCAGCGCCCAGTCGCCGAGGGTTACCACGGCCGCCGAGGCGAACACCAGCGCCCCCGACCGACCGGGCGCGACCACGCCAGCCAGGGCCTCGGGGACCCCCGTGGCCTCCCAGCACCGCCGGGCGTAGCTCGGCGAACCGGGTCCGGCGAAGACCCAGTCGGCGGCCCGGATGTCGGCCAGGGCACGCTCGACCGTCAGGGCATCGGCCGACGCGGGCAGGGTGATCGCCTGCAGAGGATGGCCCAGCGACTCGGTGAAGTACTGATTGATCTTCTCGACCAGCTCGTCTGCGTTCTCCTGGAAGGCGAACGGGCTGTCCATGAGCCGCGCGTCGGTCGGATCCGGCAGGCCGGCGAAGACCTCCCGATGAACGCCGAGCATCCCGGTGGTCGTCTCGCCCGAACCCATGATCACCAGTCGTCGCGACACCCGGGAAGCCTAGCCCGCAGGATCGATACCCGCCTGCACGATGCAGGCCGCGAGGTCCGGGGGCCGCTGTCCAGGTCGGCAGCCGCTGGTCAGGTCTGGGCGCCGCTGTCCAGGGGAGGTGCCCTCGACGAACGCGCCACACCCGTCATCTTCGGGCCGGGGTCCCCGACATCCCACGGGTCGGTCCCGATAGGCTCGGGCCGTCCCAGCCGACGGGCAGTCGTCGGTGCGTTCGATCAGGAGAGTGCCCATGTCCCTCGCCACCCCCGCCCCTGGGGTAATCGCCGATGTCTTCGGGCGCAGCGCCGTCCGCAACGCGATCCTCGTCGTCGCCGGAGCCGCCTTCGTCGGGCTGGCCGCTCAGATTGCCATCCCTCTGCCGTTCACACCGGTCCCGCTGACGGGCCAGACCTTCGCCGTCCTGCTGACAGCTGCGTCCCTGGGCATGTGGCGCGGCATCGCCTCGATGAGCCTCTACGCGGTCGCGGGCCTCGCTGGGGTGCCGTGGTTCGCTGAGGGGTCGAGCGCCTTCAAGGCCGGGGCCCTCACCGTCAGCTTCGGCTACGTGCTGGGCTTCATCGCAGCGGCGGCGCTCGTGGGCTGGCTCGCCGAGCGCGGCGCCACCCGCACCGCCCCGCGAACCGCTGGCCTGATGGTGCTGGGCAACGTCGTCATCTACGCCATCGGCGCCACCTGGCTGGCCGCCGCGATCGGTGTGTCCCTGTCCAAGGCCATCTCGCTGGGCGTGACCCCGTTCCTGGTCGGCGACCTGCTCAAGGTGGCCCTCGCCGCCGGGCTGTTCCCGCTGGCCTGGCGCGCGGTGGAGAAGTTCACCGCGGAGTAGTCCCCCGAGTCATCACGAAGCGCCCTGGTCCCCTCGGCCGGGGCGCTTCGCTGCGACGGCAGAGTTGGTGTGCACGGAAACGACAATCCGATGGTCGATTCCGTGCACAGCAACGCCGGGGCGCTACTCCTCGATGCCGAGGCGTTGGAAGATCAGCGCGCGCACTCGGCCGGCGTCGGCCTGGCCCCGCGTGGACTTCATGACGGCACCCACGATCGCGCCCGCTGCCTGGACCTTCCCGCTTCGAATCTTGTCCGCGACATCCGGTTGTGCGGCCAGGGCCTCGTCGATGGCGGCCAACAATGGGCCGTCGTCGGAGACCACGGCCAGCCCGCGCCCAGCCACGACCTCGGCCGGGGAGCCCTCGCCCGCGAGCACGCCCTCGATCACCTGCCGCGCCAGCTTGTCGTTCACGGTTCCGGCCACGACCAGCGACTCGAGCTCGGCGACCTGGGCCGGGGTGATCGACAGGTCCGCGAGCTCGACGCCGGAGTCCTTGGCGATCCGGGACAGCTCGCCGGTCCACCACTTGCGGGCCGAGGCCTGGTCACAGCCGGCGGCGATCGTGGCCTCGACGAGGTCCAGAGCCCCGGCGTTGATCACCGTGGCCATGTCGTGGTCGGTGATGCCCCACTCGGCTGCGATCCGGGTCCGGCGCACGGCCGGGTTCTCCGGCAGGGTCGCGCGCAGCTGCTCGACCCACTCACGCGACGGCGCGATCGGGACGAGGTCCGGCTCGGGGAAGTAGCGGTAGTCCTCCGACTCCTCCTTGATGCGCCCCGAGGTGGTCAGCCCGGTGTCCTCGTGCCAGTGCCGGGTCTCCTGGACGACCTTCCCGCCCTCGGTGAGCAGCGCCGCCTGCCGGCCGATCTCGTAGCGCACCGAGCGCTCGACCGAGCGCAGCGAGTTCACGTTCTTGGTCTCCGAGCGGGTCCCGAACGGCGCTGACGGGTCGGGGCGCAGGGACAGGTTGACGTCGCAGCGCAGGGATCCCTGCTCCATCCGCACGTCAGAGACGCCTAGCGCGCGCAGCAGCTCGCGCAGGGCGGCGACGTAGGCCTTCGCGACCTCGGGGGCGTAGCGACCGGCTCCCTCGATCGGCTTGGTGACGATCTCGATCAGCGGGATGCCAGCGCGGTTGTAGTCGACCAGCGAGTAGTCCGCACCGTGGATGCGCCCCGTGGCCCCACCGACGTGGCTGTTCTTCCCGGTGTCCTCCTCCATGTGGGCACGCTCGATGCCGACTCGGAAGGTCTGGCGACCCTCGGGGGTCTCGTAGTCGACGTCGAGGTACCCGTCGAAGCAGATCGGCTCGTCGTACTGGGAGGTCTGGAAGTTCTTCGGCATGTCCGGGTAGAAGTAGTTCTTGCGCGCGAACCGGCACCACTGCGCGACCTGGCAGTTCAGCGCCAGGCCGATCCGCATCGCCGACTCGACACCGATGCGGTTCAGTGCCGGAAGCGCCCCCGGCAGGCCCAGGCAGACGGGGCAGACCTGGGTGTTGGGCTCGGCGCCGAACACCGTGGAGCAGCCGCAGAACATCTTGGTCGCGGTGTTCAGCTCGACGTGGACCTCCAGGCCCATCACCGGGTCGAAGCGCTCGAGTGCGGTGTCGAAATCCATCAACTGTGTCGTCGGCTGGGTCATCTCGCCGGCACCTCCTCGATCAGCAGGCCGCCCCATCGGTCGAACAGCGCCTGCTCCAGCGCGCCGCCCACCCGGTAGAGCCGGTCATCGGCCATCGCCGGGGCAATGATCTGCAGACCCACCGGCAGGCCGTCCTCGGGAGCCAGCCCGACTGGCAGGCTCATCGCGGCGTTGCCGGCGAGGTTCACCGGGATGGTCGCGACGTCGTTGAGGTACATCGCCAGCGGGTCGTCGAGCTTCTCGCCGAGCTTGAACGCCGTGGTCGGCGCTGTGGGTGAGATGAGGACGTCGACCTGTGAGAACGCCGCGGCGAAGTCGCGCTGGATCAGCGTGCGGACCTTCTGCGCCGAGCCGTAGTAGGCGTCGTAGTAACCGCTGGACAGGGCGTAGGTGCCCAGCATGATCCGGCGCTTGACCTCGGCGCCGAAGCCGGCCTCGCGGGTCAGGCTCATGACCTCCTCGACCGAGCGGGTGCCGTCGTCGCCGACACGCAGGCCGTAGCGGATCCCGTCGAACTTGGCCAGGTTGCTCGACGCCTCGCTGGGCAGGATCAGGTAGTAGGCGGCCAGCGCGTAGTCGAAGCTCGGGCAGGAGACCTCGACCACCTCGGCCCCGAGCTTCTCGAGGATGGCCACCGCCTCGGCGAAGCGTTGGCGGACCCCGGCCTGGTAGCCCTCGCCGCCGAGCTCCTTCACCAGGCCGATGCGCATCCCGGCGACGTCGGCGCGCTTGGCGGCAGCCACGACGTCGGGCACGGGCTGCTGCAGCGAGGTGGAGTCCATCGGGTCGTAGCCGGCGATGACCTCGTGGAGCAGCGCGGTGTCGAGAACCGTCCGGGCGCAGGGCCCCGCCTGGTCCAGGGAGGAGGCCAGGGCGACCAGCCCGTAGCGGGAGACCGCGCCGTACGTGGGCTTGACGCCGACCGTGCCGGTGACGGCAGCCGGCTGGCGGATCGAGCCACCGGTGTCGGTGCCGATGGCCAGCGGCGCCTCGAAGGAGGCCAGGGCGGCGGCGCTGCCCCCACCCGAGCCGCCGGGGATCCGCTCGAGGTCCCACGGGTTGTGGGTCGGGCCGTACGCGGAGTGCTCGGTGGAGGAGCCCATCGCGAACTCGTCCATGTTGGTCTTGCCGAGGATCACGATCCCCGCCTCGCGCAGGCGGCGGGTGACGGTGGCGTCGTAGGGCGGGCGCCAGCCCTCGAGGATCCGCGAGCCGCAGGTGGTGGGCACGCCCTTCATCGTCAGGACGTCCTTGAGGGCCAGCGGGACACCGGCCAGGGGACCGAGCTCCTCTCCGGCGGCGCGGGCGGCGTCGATCGCATCCGCGGCGGCCAGGGCGCCCTCGGAGTCGACGTGCAGGAACGCGTGGATGTCGCCGTCGACAGCGGCGATCCGATCCAGATGGGCGGTCGCGAGCTCTCGGGCGGAGACGGCGCGGCTGCGCAACAGCTCGGAGTGCTGGGAGGCGGTGAGTCGGGTGAGGTCGAGATCGTGGGCCATGCCGCTCACTCCTCGTCCAGGATGCGCGGGACGCGGAAGCGGTCGTCCTCGGATGCGGGTGCCCCGGAGAGGGCCTCGGCCTGGGTCAGGCTCGGACGCGGGATGTCCTCGCGGAAGACGTTCTCCAGGGGCATCGGGTGCGAGGTGGCGGGCACGTCGGGGGTGGCGACCTCCGTCACTCGGGCGACCGCGCCGAGGATGTCGGCGAGCTGGGCGCTGTAGTGATCGAGTTCGTCCTCGGTGAGCGACAGCCGGGCCAGGCGACCGAGGTGGGCCACCTGCTCGCGCGTGATCGCCGATGGGTTCTCAGGCATGGGGCACATCCTAGGTCGGGGGCCCGTGCCGCCCGAAACGCATGCAGGCGGGCCGCCGCCGGCTCCCCCTGTCGGCAACGACCCGCCTCACGCACGTGGCTCCCCCTCCACGCCCCACGCCTCCCCCGCGGTGCATGCGTACGTTCGCACCGACTCGCGGATCCGGCAACCAGTTGTCCACAGGTGGTGGCGCGGCCTGGCAATCCTGCCCCAGCGCCGCTACCCGCCCACCTTCGCGACCGCGGCTGCGGCCTCAGGGCCCTGCTCCAGCAGCACCGCGAATCCGTCGGCGTCGAGCATCGGGCGGGCAAGGGAGATCGCCTTGTCGGCCTTGGAGCCGGCGTTCTCCCCGACCACCACGAAATCGGACTTCTTCGACACCGACGAGGCGACCTTGCCGCCCCGGGACGTGACCGCCTCTGCCGCGCTGTCCCGGGTGAAGCCGGGCAACGACCCGGTGATGACGACCGTGAGCCCCGCGAGCGGCTGGGGACCGGTCTCGACGACGTCGTCAGCCATCCGGACCCCGCCTGAACGCCACTTCTCCACGACGTCGCGGTGCCAGCCCTCGGCGAACCACTCGACGACCGCCTCTGCGATGGTGGGGCCCACGCCCTCGACTCCCGCCAGCTGCTCCACCGCGGCCTGATCGATCGGCTGCCGGCCGGAGTCCGGGTGCGCGGGCTCCCACCCTGGGTCACTCAACACGCCGAACTCCCGGGCCAGAGCCTGAGCGGCCGTCGGGCCGACGTGCCGGATGGACAAGGCGACCAGGACCCGCCAGAGCGGCTGGGACTTCGCCTTCTCCAACTGGGCCAGTAGGACCTCGGCGTTGGCCGAGAGCTGCGGACCGACCTCACCGGACTTGGCCGCCCGCGTGAAGAACGGAACAGTGCGCAGCGTCGGCGCATCCAGGGCGAACAGGTCGCCCTCGTCGGTGACGACCCCCGACTCGAGCAGGGCCACCGCAGCCTTCCAGCCCAGGCCCTCGATGTCGAACGCGCCCCGCGAGGCGACGTGGAACACCCTCTCCCGCAGCTGCGCCGGGCAGGAGCGCGTGTTCGGGCAGCGGATGTCGACATCCCCCTCCTTCGCCGGCGCCAACAGGGTGCCGCACTCCGGGCAGTGGGTCGGCATCACGAACGCCCGCTCGGCGCCGGTGCGCTCCTCGACCACGGGACCGATCACCTCGGGGATCACGTCCCCGGCCTTGCGCAGGAACACCAGGTCGCCGATCAGCACCCCCTTGCGCACGACCTCGCTGGCGTTGTGCAGGGTGGCCATCTCCACCGTCGAGCCGGCCACCTTCGCCGGCTCCATCACCGCGTACGGGGTGACCCGACCCGTGCGCCCGACGTTCACGCGGATGTCGAGCAGCCGGGTGCGGACCACCTCGGGCGGGTACTTGAAGGCGATCGCCCACCGCGGCGCCCGGGACGTGGCGCCCAGTTGCCCCTGCAGCTGGAGGTCGTCGACCTTGACCACCACGCCGTCGATCTCGTGCTCCACGTCGTGGCGGTGCTCGGCGTAGTAGCTGATGAACTCGCGCACTGCGTCCAGGTCGGCCATCACCTTCGCCCGGTCCGACGTCGGAAGACCCAGCGCCCGGAGCACCTCGTACCCGTGCGACTGGGTCTCGATCGCGAACCCCTCGCGGGCGCCGACACCGTGGACGGTCAGGCGCAGGCGGCCCATGTTCGACCGGACCCGCTCGACCTCCGCAGCCATCCGGGCCACACGGCCCTCTGCCCGCTCGAGAGCGCCCGTGGTCGCCGGTCGGGCCCGGACAGCCTCGAGCGCGGCGGTCGCCTTCGCGAGCTCCTCCTCGCGGCGGTCGATCCGCTGGCGCAGCGTCCCGGCCGCGGTGTTGCGCGGGTTCGCGAACGGCGAGCGCCCCAGCGCCAGCTGCTCGTCGTTGATCCGCTCGAAGTCGGCCACCGGGAAGAAGACCTCCCCGCGCACCTCCACCAGCGCCGGGACAGCGGCATCCCCCGTCGGTGTCAGCCGCGCGGGGATGGCGGGGATGAACTGGGCGTTGTAGGTGACGTCCTCCCCCACGCGACCGTCGCCCCGCGTGGCCACCGACACCAGGCGACCGGAGCGGTACACGATGTCCACCGCGAGCCCGTCGATCTTCAACTCGCACAGCACTGGCGGGAACCGGCCGACCGCTCCCTCGACGCGCTCGGCCCACGCCACCAGCTCCTCGTCGGTGAACGCGTTGTCCAGCGAGTACAGCCGCTCCAGGTGCTCGACCGGATCGAACATCTCGGCCCGCGCCCCGCCCACCGACTGGGTCGGGGAGTCCTGGCTCACCAACTCCGGATGATCGGCCTCCAGGGCCACCAGCTCGGCGAACAGGGCGTCGTACTCGGCATCGGAGAGCGTGGGCGCGTCACGCTGGTAGTACGCCGCCCGGGCCGCCTCCACCTGCTCCACCAGGTGCACCCAGCGGGCACGGGAATCGTCGATCTGAGTCACGCCCGCAGGCTACCGGTGCCCACCGACACAGAGGGCCGGCCGCCCAGGGCCTCGCGAGGTTGCGCTGCGTCTGCGTCGCCCGACACGGGGTTGAGCTGCACTTCGGTCGCCATTTCGTCGCAAACGCAGCGCAACACGCTGGGGCGCGGGGCGCCGGGGCGCGGGGCGCCGGGGCGCGGGCGCGGGGCGCGGGGCGGCGGGGCTCGGGCGGGGTTGGGGGCGGGGCAGGGCGACCCGAGGGTCGGAGGCTACTCGGCGGACTCCAGGAGCCTCGCCGTGGCGCGCATCAGGGCACCGACCTCGCGGGCCCAGGTCGGTGAGGCTCCGGCCAGCCCGCAGGCGGGGCTCAACCACGTCCTGACCCCGACGTCGGCGATCCCGAACCCGATCCGGCTCCACAGCGCCGCCACCCGACGCGCGACCGTCTCGGCTCTCAGACGCTCAGCGTCGAGTGAGGGGACGGCCCCGAGGACGACGACGCCCCCACCGTCCCACCAGCCGCCCAGGGCCTCGTCGGCCGACTGCCCGAGGATTTCGGTGTCCACGGCCACGGCCCCGAACCCGGCGCGGCGCAACACGTCGAACGGCACGTCACGGTCGCAGCAGTGCGCCACCGTGAGCACGGCGCCGGCACCCATGGCCGCATCCACGACCGCCGACAGGCCGGACACCAGCTCGGGGACCTCCGGAACCCGCAGCGCACCACGGCCACTGGGGGTCCGGATGTGACCGGCCAGGACGATCGGGAGCGCCGGCTCGTCGAGCTGCACCACGACCTCGACCCCAGGGATGCGCCGCCCCACCATGGCCACGTGCCCAGCCACGGCCTCAGCCAGCGCCGCCGCCAGGTCCGCGCACGCCCCGGCATCGGCCACGAGCCGCGTCCCGCGAACCGCCTCGACGCCCGCGGCCAGGGTCCACGGACCGGCCACCTGGACCTTCACCCGACCGGTGAACCCAGCCAGCTCGAGCTCCATCCGGTCGACGTCCTCGGCCAGCCAGGAGACCCCGCGACGCATCTGGCGGCCGAGGTCCCCACCGGAGCGACCGCCGGCCAACCGCCATCCGTCCGGCGTGGTCTCGGCGGCGAACTCGCCCGTGGCCGAGGAGATGAGGGCCAGGGTCCGGCCCAGCATGTCCCCGCCAGGGCCCCGCGCCGGGAGCTCGACCAGGTGCGGGATGTCCAGCTCGCCGGCAACGATGCGCGCCGCCTCGGCCGAGTCCGTCCCCGGCATCGAGCCGATCGCGGTGACAGCGATCGTCGATGCGTCCTCGCGGGTCTCCACGCGCCCATTGTCGCCGTGACCGCGTCCAGGACCACCATCGGCGCATCGACCTGACACCCTGTGGCCGTGGACAACGTGCGCTTCGCCGTCATCGGCACCAACTGGATCACCGGGGCACTCATCGACGCCGGACGCACCGTGGACGGGTTCGACGTCGTGGCCGCCTGCTCGCGCACCGCCGCAACAGGCAAGGAGTTCGCCGATCGGTACGAGATCGCGCACGTCCACACGTCCGTCGCCGACGTCGCGAGCGACCCGGCCGTGGATGCCGTCTACATCGCCAGCCCCAACTCCCTGCACGCCGAGCAGACGATCGCCCTGCTCGCCGCGGGCAAGCACGTCCTGACCGAGAAGCCGCTGGGCGCCAACGCCAGGGAGGTCGAGGCGATGGCAGGCGCCGCGGCCGATGCCGACCGGGTCCTGATGGAGGCCTACACCTCACCGTGGGAGCCCAACGTGTTGGCGATCCGCGCTGCCCTCCCCGAGGTCGGCACGCTGCGCCGGGTCGTGCTCGCCAAGGACCAGTACTCCTCGCGCTACGACAAGCTCAAGGCCGGGGAGCTGCCCAACGCGTTCAACCCGGCGTTCGCCGCCGGGTCGCTGATGGACCTGGGGATCTACACCGTCGCGCTGTCGCTGCTGCTCTTCGGCGACCCGAGCTCAGTCCACGCGACAGGGCACCTGCTGCCCAGCGGCGTCGACGGGCAGGGCACGATCCTGCTGGGCTACGACGGGTTCGAGGTGGCCTGCCTGCACTCCAAGATCGCACCCGGCGGGGTCGAGTCGGCGATCACCGGCGAGGCCGGGGTCCTGCACTTCGATGACTGCAGCGTGCCCACGCGGGTGCGACTCGAACAGCGCGATGGAACCGCGCTGGACCTCACGCGCGAGCAGTCACCCCTGCACATGCGCTACGAGGTCGAGCACTTCATCGAGTGCGTGCGTGCCGGTGAAGCGTCATCGACATGGCCGGTCGCGAAGTCCCTGGCCGTCGCGCGGATCCTCGACCACGCCCGCGCACAGGTGGGCGTCCGCTTCCCCGCCGACCGCTGACCGCTCGTCGGGCGCGCGCTGGTCAGCGCTCGGCCATCCGACGCCGGCGCGAGGCGGCCGCGCGCGAGGCGCCGGGACTCGCGCCCGCGGTCGACCGGCAGGACCCGGACAAGGACTGGCTGGTACCGGACACAGGTGTCCGGATCGTGCCAGTCCGCCTGCGAGGGTCGGCGCGTGGAGAGCCTCAGCCCACGCCGAACGCCCGGAGCAGGGCAGCCGTCGCTGCCGCGGACAGGACGACCACCAGGAACGGAGCCCTCAGCATCAGCGCCAAGGCCGCCACCGCGACCCCGGCCGCCCGGGCGTCGATCACGAACCCCGTCGGCGACCAGAACGTCTGGATGGCCAGGAGGGCGGCCAGCAGGCCGATCGGCAGCAGCGCTGCGGCCCTGCTCACCAACGGCCGTTCGAGCAGCGACTCCGGGAGCAGGTGACCCGCCCACTTCGTGACGAAGGAGGCCAGGGATGCCAAGAGCACCGCCGGCCACATCACGCACGCTCCCGGGTCAGCCACAGCGCGCCGGCCACGGCCAGGCCCGCTCCGGCCAGCACCGGCATCCCCGGTCGGAGCACGGGGGCAAGGGCCAGGGCGAGCAACCCCGAGGCCACAGCCAGCGCCCACGCCGACCGATCCACCAGGCGCGGCCAGAGCAGTGCGAGGAACCCCGCGGGGATGGCCGCATCCAGCCCCAGGACCTTCGGGTCGCTCAGCGACGCGGCGCCGACAGCACCCAGCAGGGTGCCCAGGTTCCACAGGACGAACACCGACCAGCCCGTGGCCCAGAACGCCCTCCGGGTGGCCGCAGGATCGCCCTCGTAGGCCAATGCCATGGCAGTGGACTCGTCGATGGTGAACTGCGCCGCTCCCATCCGCCGCCAGCCCCGCAGCCGTTGCGAGGGCAGCCCGGAGGGACTCAGGACGGTCGCCAGGTGCAGCCCGTACAAGCCGTTGCGCAGCCCGAGCAGCCACGCGGTGACCACCGCGGCCACCATGCCACCACCGGCCGCGACGACGCCGACGAATGCGAACTGCGAGGCGCCGGTGAACATCAGGGCGGACAGCGCCTGCGCCTGCAGCACGTTGAGTCCCGCGGCGACGCCCACCGCCCCGAAGCTGATCGCGTAGGCGCCCACGGCGATCCCGATCGACAGCGCACGGGCGTTGATGCCGGCCGGGTCAGCGGCCGGAGCGGCCGCGCTCACGCATCCCCGCGCGCGATCGTGCCTGAGCCCACCACCCGGGTCCCGTCGTAGAGCACGGCGGCCTGGCCGGGCGCCACCCCCCGCAGCGGGCTGGCCAGGTCGGCCACGAAGCCCGAGTCGTCGGGCGTCACCACTGCCGGGATCTCCTCGCCGTGAGCCCGGACCTGCACCCCCAGGGGTGCCGGCCCCGCCAGTTCCGGCCCACACCATCGGGGCCTGATCGCGGCGATCCGATGCACGTCGAGCATGGCCACCGGCCCGACGGACACCCGCCGGCTGGCGATGTCCACGTCGACCACGTAGCGCCGAGCCCCGTCCGGAGCGGGATTGCCCAGTCCGACACCGCGCCGCTGGCCGACGGTGAACGCGTAGGCACCCTCGTGCGCGCCCACCACCACCCCGGTCTCGGCGTCGACGATCTCCCCGGGTGCGGCGCCCAGGCGCCCCTGCAGGAACCCTGCGGTGTCCCCGGTCGGGATGAAGCAGATGTCGTGGCTGTCCGGCTTGGCGGCCACGGCCAATCCCAGAGCCGCAGCCTCGGTGCGGACATCGGACTTCAGCGAGCCGCCCAGCGGGAACATGCAGCCGGCGAGCTGCTCGGCATCCAGGACGCCCAGGACGTAGGACTGGTCCTTGCCCGGGTCGACCGCCCGGTGCAGCTCACGCCCGCTGGGCCCGTCGACCAGCTGCGCGTAGTGCCCGGTGCAGACGGCGTCGAACCCCAACGCCCGGGCACGGTCCAGCACTGCGGCGAACTTGATCCGCTCGTTGCACCGCAGGCACGGGTTCGGCGTCCGACCGGCGGCGTACTCGGCCAGGAAGTCGTCCACGACATCGGCGGCGAACTCCTCGGACATGTCCCACACGTAGAACGGGATGCCCAGCAGGTCGGCGGCACGCCAGGCGTCGCGGGAGTCCTCGATCGTGCAGCACCCCCGGGCCCCGGACCGGTAGGACTCCGGGTTGCGCGACAGGGCGAGGTGCACACCGGTGACGTCGTGGCCGGTCGCCACGGCACGGGCTGCGGCCACGGCCGAGTCGACGCCGCCGGACATGGCGGCCAGGACCTTCACCTCAGCCCCCGTCGCGGGCTGCGGCCGCCATCTGGGCGCTGATCCGCACCTGGCCGGCTCGCCCCGCGCGGGCAAGGGCAGCCGGCAGGGCTTCCACCAGCGCGTCGACATCGGCGGCTGTTGAGGTGTGCCCGAGGCTGAAGCGCAGCGAGGAGCGCGCCCGCACCGGGTCGATTCCCATGGCCAGCAGGACGTGGCTCGGCTCGGGCACCCCGGCGCTGCACGCGGAGCCCATCGAGACCTCGACCCCCGCCGCGTCGAGGAGCATCAGCAAGGCGTCGCTCTCGCACCCGGGGAACGAGACGTGCGCATTGCCGGGCAGGCGGGTGTCCAGTCCGCCGACCGCACCGTTCACGATCGAGCCAGGCGCCACCTCGAGCACCCGGGCGAACAGGTCATCGCGCAACGCCTGCGTCCGCGCCGACCGGTGCGCCATGTCGCCGACCGTGTGCTCGACAGCTGCGGCGAACCCCACCAACGCAGGCACATCGAGCGTTCCGGAGCGGACCTGGCGCTCCTGTCCCCCGCCGTGCGTCAACGGCGTGAGCTCGAGCCCGCGACGGGCGATGAGCGCGCCGACCCCCAGCGGCCCGCCCAGCTTGTGGGCCGAGATGGCCAGCGTCGCGGGGAGGGTCGGGTCCACCGGGATGGACCCGACCGCCTGGACGCCGTCCACGTGCAGCGGGACGCCGGCCTCCGAACACAGCTCGGCGAGCTCAGCGATGGGCTGGACGGTCCCGACCTCGTTGTTGGCCCACATGACCGCCACGAGCGCCGACTGGCCGGGGGACGCCGACAGCTCCCTGCTGACCTGCTCGGGGTCGACCCGGCCCTCGTCGTCGACGTCGAGCCAGACCACCTCCGCACCCTCGTGCTCGCCCAGCCAGTGGATCGGGTCGAGGACGGCGTGGTGCTCGACACGCGAGGCCAGCACGCGGCGTCGTGCCGGGTCCTCGGCGGTGCGCGACCACCAGAGTCCCTTGACGGCCAGGTTGTCGGCCTCCGTCCCCCCCGCGGTGAAGATCACCTCGCTGGGCGTCACCCCGAGCGCGCCGGCGATCGTCTCGCGGGACTCCTCCACCCGTCTGCGCGCACCGCGCCCGGCGGTGTGCAGCGACGAGGCGTTCCCCGTGGCCGACAGGGCACCGATCATGGCCTCGCGGGCGCAGTCCAGCAGCGGCGTGGTCGCCGCGTGGTCGAGGTAGGTGGCCATGGTCTGCCAATCGTAGGCGAGCGGGGCGCAAACGGCTCCCGCGCTCGGCCGAGCGGCCAACTTGACGCGGCCCACCACGCGGGCCCCGGCGGTGTCATGCATCCGGTCCATCAAGTGAACCGAATCCATGACACAAGTGCCGGAGGGGAAAGCTCTTGCGGGAAAGCGCTCGCGGGGCCCGACCGTTCCCGGCCAGACCCCGCGGTGGAGTGTGCTGAGTCGATCAGCCCTTGCGCTTGGCGACTTCGTCGGTCAGCTGCGGGACGACCGCGAACAGGTCACCGACGACACCGAAGTCGGCGAGCTCGAAGATCGGTGCCTCCGGGTCCTTGTTGACCACGATGACGGTCTTGGACGTCTGCATGCCGGCCCGGTGCTGGATGGCACCGGAGATCCCGTTGGCGATGTAGAGCTGCGGGGCGACCGTCTTGCCGGTCTGGCCGACCTGGAACTGGTGGGGGTACCAGCCCGCGTCCGTGGCGGCACGCGAGGCGCCGACCGCGGCACCCAGGGAGTCAGCCAGCGCCTCGACAACGGCGAAGCCCTCAGCCCCGCCGACGCCACGACCACCGGAGACCACGACCGCGGCCTCGGCGAGGTCGGGACGACCACCCTTGGCCTGAACGACCTTGTCGGTGATGCGCGCCGACTTGGCGGCATCCGAGAGCTCCACGGAGACGTCGACGCGGGCGCCGGCAGCCGGGGAGACCTCGGGGGACGTGCTGTTGGGACGCACGGTGATGATCGGGGTGCCGACCGCGACCTTGGACTTGACGACGGTGGCCCCGCCGAAGACCGACTGCGTGGCGGTGGCGTCAGCGGCCACGTCCACGGCATCGGTGATGATGCCGGAGCCGGCCTTGATGGCCAGGCGGGCGGCCACCTCCTTGCCCTCGGCCGTGCTGGCCACGAGGACCGCCGCCGGGGACTTCTCAGCCACGAGCTTGGCCAGGACCTCGGCCTTGGGCGCCACCGGGTGGGCGCTGAGATCGGCGGCATCGGCGACGTAGACCGTCGCCGCGCCGTGCTCTGCCAGACCGGGGATCGCCGCGTCGGCGCCGGCGCCCACAAGCACAGCGGCGGGCTCGCCGATGCGCTTGGCCAGGGCCAGCAGCTCGTAGGTGACCTTCTTCACGTTGCCGTCGACGTGCTCGACGAGCACAAGTACTTCAGCCATTGCTGGGCTCCTCAGATGAACTTCTGCGCGGACAGGAAATCGGCGATGGCCACGCCACCGGTGCCTTCATCGGTGACGATCGTGCCCTTGGCCTTCGGCGGACGGGCGGCGGCCTCCTCGACGACCGACCACGCTGCGGCCAGTCCCACCTCGCTGGGGGCAATGCCCAGGCCGGCCAGGTCGAGGGTCTCGACCGGCTTCTTCTTGGCGGCCATGATGCCCTTGAAGGACGGGTAGCGGGGCTCGTTGATCTTCTCGACGACGCTGACCACGGCGGGCATGGACGCCTCGACGACGTCGTAGCCGTACTCGGTCACGCGGTTCGTGGTGACGGTGGTGCCCTCCACCGCGACGGAGTTGCAGAAGGTGAGCTGCGGCAGGCCCAGTCGCTCGGCGACCATCGCCGGCACCACGGACATCCGGGCGTCGGTCGACTCGCATCCGAGGATCACCAGGTCGGCTCCGCGACCCTCAACGGCCTTGGCCAGTGCCAGGGACGTCGCCACGGCATCTGAGCCGTGCAGGCCGTCGTCGACGATGTGCACGCCGGAGTCCGCACCCATCGACAGCGCCTTGCGGATGGTGTCGGTGGCCTGGGCAGGACCCATGGACAGCACGATCACCTCGCCGCCGTGCGCCTCGATCAGCCGCAGGGCCTCCTCGATCGCGTACTCGTCGATCTCATTCATCACGGCGTCCACCGAGCCGCGGTCCAACGTGTTGTCGGCGGGGCTGAGCGACTTCTCCGCCCAACTGTCCGGGACCTGCTTCACACAGACAACGATCTTCATGGTCGCGTCGTCGACCTTCCTCATCGCCCGGAGCACCCGAGAGGTGCGCCGGTGGCCAGTTCGTTCGATCCGCTGGGCGAATCCGCCGCCCGCAGGCACATATTACCCGCGGGTAACAAGTGCTGCTGATCGGGTCAATCCTAGGTGCGAGCCGCGCGGGCATGTGCAGCCCCCCGGCCCGCATGTGCGGGCCGAAGGTCCCGGGCGCCGCGAGGGCGTACGCTTCGTGCGCTATGCGCATCCTTCACCTGACCTGGGAGTACCCGCCCGTGATGTACGGGGGGCTCGGTCGCCATGTCCACGCCCTGGCCAACGCGCAGGCGGCCAACGGCCACGACGTGGTGGTCATCACGCAGGCACCGAACTCCGCCGCCCCTGCCCGGGTTCCGTGGGGCTCGACAGGCCCGGTCCGGGTCCTTCGCGCCACCATCGACCCCTCGACGCATGACCCCCGCGACCTCCTGGCCCACGTCGCGGAGATGGAGTGCGAGTTCACCGGCCACGGCAACGCGCTGCTGGGCGACTGGCAGCCGGACGTGATCCACGCCCACGACTGGATGGTCGCGCATGCTGCGGTCGCCCTGCGCCGGCGCTGCGGTGCACCGCTCACGGCCACGATCCACGCAACGGAGGCGGGCCGGAACCGAGGATGGGTCCACACCGACCTGTCCACCTCGATCCACGCCATCGAGTGGTGGCTGGCCAACACCTCGGACGCGGTCATCACCTGCTCGCGCACCATGCGCGACGAGGTGCGCACGCTGTTCGGCGTCGATTCGGCGCACGTGGTGCCCAACGGGATCGAGCCGGGGGACTGGCAGCGCCCGGAGTTCGCGACCGCTCGGATCAGCGCCGAGAACGCCGACGCCCACCCGCTGATCGCCTACACGGGCAGGGTCGAGTGGGAGAAGGGCGTCCAGACGCTGCTCTCGGCGATGCCGGCCCTGCGCAGCGCGCACCCGGGCATCCGCCTGCTGGTCGCCGGTCGCGGCAGCTACCTGGACGACGCGCAGCGTCAGGCCGCGCATCTGGGCCTGGACGGCTCCGTGCGGTTCCTCGGCTGGGTCAGCGAGGAGGACCTGCGCGCGATCGTCGCGGCCGCAGACCTCGCGGTCGCTCCCAGCCTGTACGAGCCGTTCGGGCTGATCGCCCTGGAGGCCGCGGCCATCGGGACGCCGCTGGTGGTCTCGCGCTCGGGCGGGCTGGCGGAGTTCGCCCACGACGACCAGCGGGCGCTGACCTTCACCCCGGGCGATTCCGACAGCCTCGTCGATGCCGTCACCAGGGCGCTGGCCGACCCGCGGGCCACCCATGAGCGGGCCGAGCGTGCGCGGGAGGCAGTCCTCGCCGACTACGACTGGCGCGATCTCGCGAAGCTGACCACCGAGGTCTACGCCGAGGCGCGCGCCAACCGGGGCACCGGTCCCGACGACCCGCGGCACCTGCAGGCCGACGCCCGGGGCGCACTGGTCCCACCGGCGTTCGCGGCCCCTCCCGGCAGGCTGCTGGACGTCCCGCAGTGACCCCTGGCGTCGGCCTTCGGGGGCAGCGCCCACCGGGTCTGACCCGGGGCATGATCGTGGCCGAGATCCTCATCGTGCTGGCCCTGTCCCTGGGTCGATCCGGCATCTACTCCATCGTCAGCTTCCTGGCCGACCTCACCAGTGGCATCCCGCTGGCAGGGCAGACCGCGGTCCTCAACGACACGTTGGCACCGGGCCGCCCGCTGCTCGACCTGGTCCGCCAGGTGCTGCGGATCTGCTTCGCGCTGGCCCCGGTCGCCCTGGTCTGGTACCTGCTGGTGCGCTCCGGGGAAGGGGTGCGCGCGATCGGCCTGGACCTCACGCAGCCGGGCCGGGACCTCCTGCGCGGCGCGGTGCTGGCCGCGGTCGTCGGTGGCATCGGGCTGGTCGGCTACCTGGTTGCCTACCAGTCGGGGGTCAACCTGGCGGTCGTCGCGCAGGCGCTGCCCGACGAGTGGTGGCGCTGGCCGGTGCTCATCGGCGCCGCTCTGCAGAACGCCATCGTCGAGGAGGTCATCGTCATCGGGTTCGTGATGCGCCGCCTCACACAGCTCGGCTGGGCGCCGTGGGCCACCATCTCCACGAGCGCAGTGGTGCGCGGCGGCTACCACCTCTACCAGGGCATCGGCGGCCTGCTGGGCAACATGGCGATGGGGGTGTTCTTCGGCTGGCTGTTCGTGCGCTGGGGTCGGGTGCTGCCGCTGATCGTCGCCCACGCGCTGATCGACATCGTGGCCTTCGTCGGGTATGCCGTGCTCGAGGGACGTGTCACCTGGCTGCCATCAGCCGGCTGAGTCCTGTCACCTGGCTGCCATCAGTCGCCTGAGCCTTGTGGACTGGCTGCCGTCGGCCGGCTGAGCCAGACTGCGCTCATGTCCGAGCAGCCGAACGACCCGCAGCAGGTCCATGTCTCCCTCGAGATGCCCGATGCCCACAAGGGCGGCGTGTGGGCCAACTTCGCCCGGGTCTCGCACAGCCCGTACGAGTTCACGCTGGACTTCGCCCGGATCGACTTCGCGACGGCACCGGACATGCAGGGCGTGGTCGTGGCCCGGGTGAACCTGTCCCCGTTGATGGTCACCCAACTGATCGAGGCCCTGGAGACCAACTGGGCGACCTACGCGCAGAAGGCGATGCCCCGCGAGGTCGACGGCCCCGCGTCGTAGCCGCGGCGCTTCCCGGTCCCCGGGGCCCGGCCTTCCACCGGGCCACACCGGCGCTGCGCCTGCGATGCTTCGGCTGGGGGCGCACTGCGGACCGCACATGGCGCAGGCGACGCCCCGGGAGGAGGCCAGCGCAGCATGTCCATCGACGGCGGGCCCGAGCTCGTCCAGCTGCTCACCCCTGAGGGAGTCCTGGTCGAGCATCCCGACTATGCGCTGTCGCTGACCGACTCCGCCTGGCGTCACCGGTACGCGGACCTCGTGATGGTCCGACGCCTCGATGCGGAGGCGACCGCCCTGCAGCGCCACGGTGAGCTCGGGCTGTGGGCGCCCTGCCAGGGCCAGGAGGCCGCACAGGTGGGTGCGGCCCGGGCGACGAGGCCCACCGACCGGATCTTCCCGACCTACCGCGAGCATGGGATGGCCTATGTGCGCGGCGTGGACCCGGTGACGCTCCTGGGGCTGTTCCGCGGCACGACCCTGGGCGGCTGGGACCCCGCCGACCACGGGTTCAGCCTGTACACGATCGTCATCGGCGACCAGACCCTGCACGCCGTCGGCTACGCCATGGGCATCCAGCGCGACGCGACCGACGACGCCGTCGTGGTCTGCTTCGGCGACGGGGCGTCGTCCCAGGGGGATGTGGCCGAGGCGTTCGTCTACGCGGCGGTGAACGACGCGCCGGTGGTGTTCTTCTGCCAGAACAACCAGTGGGCGATCTCCGAGCCGCTGGAGCGCCAGACCCGGATCCCCCTGTTCAAGCGGGCCGCCGGATATGGGTTCCCGGGCGTCCGCGTGGACGGCAACGACGTGCTCGCGGTCGAGGCCGTGGTCAGCGCAGCCCTGGATCGGGCACGCAGGGGTGGCGGTCCCACGTTGGTCGAGGCGTTCACCTATCGGATGGGCGCGCACACCACCTCCGATGACCCCACCCGCTACCGGACGACCGCCGAGGGCGAGGCGTGGAAGCTCAAGGACCCGATCGAGCGGGTGCGGGCGCACATCTCCCGCTCGGGGATCGCCGACGCGGCGTTCCTCGCCGAGGTCGACGCCGGTGCCGATGCGCTCGGGGAGCACATGCGCGCAGCCTGCCGGGCGATGCCCGACCCACTTCCCCTGTCGATGTTCGACCACCTGTACGCCACCGAGCACCCGGTGGTGGACCGCGACCGGGCCTGGCTCTCGGCCTACCTCGCCGACTTCGCCGACTCCGGACGGGGGCACTGACATGGCCGTGCTCACGATGGCCAAGGCCCTCAACGCCGGGCTCGACGCGGCGATGCGCGACGACCCGAAGGTCCTGCTCATGGGCGAGGACATCGGCCGCCTCGGTGGGGTGTTCCGCATCACCGACGGCCTGCAGGCGCGGTACGGCGAGGACCGGGTCATCGACACCCCGCTGGCCGAGAGCGGCATCATCGGCACGGCCGTCGGCCTGGCGATGCGTGGGTACGCCCCAGTCGCCGAGATCCAGTTCGACGGCTTCATCTTCCCCGCCTTCGACCAGATCACCACCCAGGTCGCCCGGCTGCACCTGCGATCCTCCGGCACGCTGTCGATGCGGATCGTGATCCGCGTTCCCAACGGCGGCGGGATCGGTGCGGTTGAGCATCATTCCGAGTCCCCCGAGGCCTACTTCGCCCACTCCCCCGGCCTGCGGATCGTGACCCCCAGCACGCCGGCGGATGCGTTCATGATGATCCGGCAGGCGATCGCCCACCCCGACCCCGTGCTGTTCTTCGAGCCGAAACGCCGGTACTGGGACAAGGGCGAGGTCGACGTGGACGCGCCCCTGGCGCCCCTGCCCGAGCTGTTCCAGGCGCGGGTCGTCAAGCGGGGCCACGATGCGACCCTGCTGTGCTGGGGGCCGATGGTGCGCACGTGCCTGGACGCCGCCCAGGCCGACACCGACCGCGACCTGGAGGTCATCGACGCGCGCAGCCTGGCGCCACTGGACATGCCGACGATCATCGAGTCGGTGGGCCGCACGGGTCGGCTGATCGTGGTGCACGAGGCGCCCGTGGTGGGTGGCGTCGGTGCGGAGGTCGCCGCGGAGGTCACGCAGGAGTGCTTCTACCAGCTCGAGGCCCCGGTGCTGCGGGTCGGCGGGTTCCACGCGCCCTATCCGCCCTCGCGGATCGAGGAGATCTACCTGCCCGACCTGGACCGCGTCCTTGAGGCCGTCGACCGGTCCATGGCCTACTGAGGAGGAGCCGTGCTGCACGAGTTCCGCATGCCCGACGCCGGTGAGGGCCTGACCGAGGCCGAGGTGCTCGGCTGGCGCGTGGCCGTCGGCGACGACGTGGTGATCAACCAGATCCTCATCGAGATCGAGACGGCGAAGGCCGCAGTCGAGCTGCCCAGCCCGTACGCCGGGGTCGTGGTCGAGCTCCTGGCGGCACCGGGTGACGTGGTGCCCGTCGGTGCACCCATCATCCGGATCGAGGACGGGGTCGTGAGCTCGCCCGACGAGCATGGTGGGGCCGGTTCCGGGACGGGTGCCGGTTCCGGGACGGCGGTGCCGATGCCGGAGTCGGGGCGAGCGCGGGGGTCACCCCGGCCTGGGCTGCGCCGGCATCGGGGGCTGCACCCACGGGCACTGGCGACGGCACGGCGGAGGGCGGCGGCCAGGGCCAGCGCACGGCTGTCCTCGTGGGCTACGGGGTCAAGGCGGAGCAGACGCCGCTGCGCCGTCCGCGTCGGACGCCGCACGGTGCTGACCACGTCGAGCCCGGACCGCCCGGGGAGCGGGGCCGGCCCGTCCGCCAGGGAGGCCTGGAGCTCGGCCGGGCGCTGGAGACCCGGCTGGGCAGCACCCCGGTCCGGGCCAAGCCGCCCGTCCGCCGCCTGGCCCGCGACCTCGACGTGGACCTGGCCCAGGTCGTGCCCACCGGGCCCGACGGGACGATCACGCACGACGACGTGGCGCGCGCGGCCGCATCGGCGCGAGGTCCTGTGCCGTCAGGACGGGTCGTTCCGACGCCCCCCGTGGTGCGTGCCGCGGATGGTGGCGGGAGCGAGGTCGTGCCGCTGACACACGTCGGTCGGATGATGGCGAACGCGATGACATCGTCGGCCTTCACCGCGGTGCACGTCACCGAGTGGGTCGATGTCGATGTGACCGCCATGACCACCCTGATCCGGACCGCCCGCGCCCGCGAGGACCTGGCTGGCCTGTCCATCACGCCGCTGACCTTCGCTGCGCTGGGCCTGGTCCGGGCCGCTCGGGACCATCCGACCGTGAACTCCAGCCTGGACGAGACCGGCGAGAACCTGCTCGTGCACCGCAGCGTGCACCTCGGGATCGCCGTCGACTCCCCCCGAGGGCTGATCGTCCCGCGGATCGCCGACGCCCAGGGCCTGGACCTGAGGGGCATGGGCGATGCCCTGGCCCGCCTGATCGAGACCGCCCGGGCGGGCCGATCGCGGCCCGAGGACCTGCGGGGCTCCACCATCACGATCACCAACGTGGGCGTGTTCGGCGTGGACGCGGGCACCCCGATCCTGAACCCCGGCGAGGTGGCGATCCTGGCCCTGGGTCGGGTCCTGCCCCGGCCGTGGGCGGTGGATGGCCGCGTCGAGGTGCGCGACGTGGTGACCCTCGCCCTGTCGTTCGACCATCGAGTCGTGGATGGGGCGATGGGGTCGCGGGTCCTGCGGGAGGTGGCCGACTTCATGGCCGACCCCGCCACAGCACTGGCGCTGGGCTGACATCCACCCCGGGACGTGCTGCCAGTCCGCGGACGCAACCGCAGGAACCAGCCCTGAGGACCCCGAGGTGGTTGGATGAGCACGGTGCGCAGGACCTCTGGGGGTGCCGGTGGAGATGGTCGTGACGTTCGTGCTCGCGGTGACCACCGTGGGCATCGTCGGGACCCTGCTGTCCCGGACACGGGCCGCTCAGGCGCCTACTGGGGCCACGAACGTCCACAGCCAACCACACGCGTTCGTGTGCCAGGTGGCCCGTCAGGCCCGGTCCGGCATCGCGATCCCGGACAGCGGGGCACCGCTTGCGGCGTTCGTGCTCCAGAACGTCCTGAACGGTGCCCTGACAGCCACGCGAACCCACTCTGAGGTCGCCCAACTGGCGAGGGAGACGACACCTGGCACGCAGGTCCCCGAGGTGGCCGCGCGTGCCCTTTCGTGGCTGGGGCGAAGGGTCGGACCTGTTGAGCGGTTGACGCTGACCAGGACCGCAGGCGGTGGGGACAGACCCCGTGATGAGGCTTCCCGCCAGGTCCTGGCGGACCTGTTCACCACCGACGGCTCGCCGCGCCAACCCCGCCACATCATGAACGTCGCCGGCGACAGCGACCTGCGCCGGACCGCCAAGCTCCTCGAGGATCGGATAGAGGCTGAGGCCAGGCCGATCGGCCTGTGGGACGACCGCCCGATCGGGTTGGTTGTGTTCAAGGTCGCGGGGGTCGCCACGGTGGCCCTGTTCCTGGCCAACATGGTCACCCTGTTCGGGATGCGCCCGCTGCGGATCTGGCTCATGGTCGCGGTCGGCGCCCTGGTCGGTGCGTTCGTGATGCGGGAGCGCAAGCCGCTGGCCCTTGTGGCATTCAACGACAGCGTGACCAGGGCAACCCAGTCGGCTGTGCTGGACCTCCAGCGCGTCCATCGCCGGACGCGTGACGGCGGCGAGGCACCATTGACCGACTTCGACCGGGCGGCCTTCAAGGACGACATCTCTTTGCTCTACGCGGCGGTCCCGAACATGGCGGACCCCATGTGGAGGGCTGCGGGCGAGCACATCAACGGCGCTCCCGGCGGGGACCCGCAGCTTCGTGAGGAGCTCCGCATCGCCGGGTGGGACTCCGCCCAATGGCCACTGGTCGACTGGGTGTACTTCGTGACCAGCCGGATGCGCAAGGCCCAGGAGATGGATTCCGACTGATCGGGATCGCCCATCCCCGTCGCGCGGTGGCGACCCCGCGACGGCGCTGGCGCCGGGCTGTCCGGCGCGGGGGCCTTTCGGCCGTACCCCAGCAGACTGTCCCGGCGCTAGCGTGGGAGCGGGACCGAGGTCGTCGTCATGGCGGGGTCGCCGCGGTCCGGAGGAGCGGTCATGAGCACCACGGCGAGAGAGGGCACCGGCCTCGGCACCAAAGGGGCGATGCACAACCACGGGCAATTCCGGGACCAACAGGAGATGAGATCACCGAAGAGGGCGGTGGTGGGTGTCGGGGCAGCGTTGATGGCGCTCCTGGTATCGGCTGGAGCCGTTCCTGCGACCCAGGCCGCGGCTCGGACGGGCGTCGCGCCGATCGGCCTACCGGTCGTCGCCGGTGAGTTCTCAGTCACCCAGGTCGCGCACACCGGCCAATGGGTGGGTGCCAGGGGCGGGTGGCTCAAGGAGGCCACCTACCTGACCCTCGATCGGACCACCGGGAGCCGCACCGAACGGGCTGCTGACTGGAACTACGGGGCGGAGAGCGGCCTGGTCCGCGACAACCCCGCCCTGTTCCTCGAGGTCACCCCGTCGAGCATCTACGTGTTCGCCGGAGCCTGGCTGGTGAACACCACCACTGGGGTGCGGACCCGGATCGACGCCGGATCCGACGGGGTGCCGCTGGCTCCCGCGTGGCAGGGAACATGCGACGAGGAATGCGGCCTGGTGGACTATCCCGGGGTCCAGGTGGCTCCCGAGTCCGTGAGCCGAGACGGTCGACTCGTCGCCTTCTGTGCCAACTACACCACTCGCACGGCGTTCGACCTCTACATCAAGGACACGGTCTCCGGGCAACTGACGCAGCGCCCCGGCCTGTGCGGAGCTGGCGGACCGGCGGAGATGCGCCATCAGTACTTCCAGGTGGAGGCCCCGGAGATCTCCAACGACGGGCGCGTCGTGCACGTTCGAGGTGCCCTGGACTCCGAGGAGGGCTACTTCCTCGGCGACTCGCTGCTGTTCACCGGCACCGGATCCGTTCGCAGCGTCAACGGGCAGGGCTCCATGACCCGCGACGGTGGGCTGATCTTCATGAGGATCGGCACATATGCCCCAGGCACGAAGGACCGGACCGGCGGCAAGGTCGGGGCCTACAACGTCCGCACCAAGAAGACCAAGACCCTGCCGGGTCGGTACAGGATCTACGGGACTGAGGCGCTGATGGCCTTCTCCGCCCACGACCTGGCGTCGATGCGCGGGCGCTACGTCGCCTACGGCGACCGGCTGAAGGTCATCGACCGGAAGACCGGCAAGACCAGGAACATTCGCGCCCTGATGATCAAGCACGGGTTCACGCCCCCCGCCATGTCGACGTGGAAACCCTTCCTCAGCGGCAACGGCAAGGTCCTGGTCACGATCAGCGGCAGTGAGTACGTGGCCGTGACGCTGCTGTGACCAGCGCCGACGCTGGTACTGGGCAGACCGGCGTCAGCGCTCAGCCCCGCAGCACCACCTTCTGCACATAGGGCGAGGTGGTGGCCGCCAGGAGGGTTCCGTAACTGGGGATGAAGGCGATCTCGGAGCCGGTCCGCACCTGTTCGGCGGCCTCCTCCACGTCGATGATGAGGTGATCGCTGCTCCCGCCGAGCACGATCATCCCCGGGTCGACGGGCGTGACGCCGTCCACGACCACGTCCTGGCGGCCGATGTTGCAGATCGCGCGCGTGCGGATCCCCCGGTCCACGAAGGTGGCGCGACCGCCGAAGGCGTCCTGGCTGCGCAGGCCGATCGGGATCGACGGCTTGCGCTCCACCTCGATCACCTCCGCCACGACCCGGAAGGTGTCCTGTCGCGTCCCGGGCCACGGGGTGCGGTCGATGACGTTGCGGCCCAGCGTTATCGACTCGCCGATGCGCAGGTGGTTGATCTCCGGGGGCAGGCCACCGTCGGCCATCAGGGGCAGGTTCGCGCTGTTGCCCCCCGAGAGCAGGTCCAGCGGCAGGTCGGTCGCCTCGCGGCACTCGTCTCGCAGGTCGATGAGCTGCTGCATGTGCTCGGTGTCCGGGATCACCCCGCCGAAGCACGCGAGGTTCGTCCCCAGCCCGACGACCTCGATGCGCGGCAGGCGGGCCACCGCCCGGACGACGGACACCACGCGGTCCGGCCAGATCCCCTCCCGCAGGTCCCCGACGTCCACCATCATGACGACCTTGTGCTCGCGGCCGGTCAGCTGCGCCGCCTGGCTGAGCAGCTCCACGGTCCGCGCCGAGGAGTTCAGCGAGTAGTCGGCGCAGCGGACCACGTCGGCGACATGGCTGGGGGCCGGCGGGCGGAGCATCATCGTCGGGACGGCCAGGCCGGTGTTGCTGATCGACTCGAGGTTCGACACGCGGGAGTCACCGATCATGTCGGCTCCCGCGTTCTCCAGGGCGTGCAGCAGGGCCGGGTGCGAGCCCATCACCTTGGTGACGCAGGCGACCTGGATCCCATGCCCGCGGCACAGCTCGATGATGCTGCGGGCGTTGGCCTCGATCCGGTCGACGTAGATCTCCAGTCGCGGCGTGCGGATGAACATGGCTGGCTCGTTTCCTGGTCAGGACGGTGTCTGGTCATCCGGCTGGCGCGAGCGCTCATCGGTCACCCACCGCCGGAACGTGGCCCGGACCTCGTCCGGGTGCGCCTGGGCGAGGGTGCCCAGGGCGGAGAAGAGGTAGTCACGGTCGATGAGGATCCGGGCCTCCGGCGGGGGGAGCAGGTGCGTCCCGGGTCCACGGCAGATCGAGCGCAGGACCTCCCGGCCACCGGGCACACGGGTCAGGGCGCCGCCGGTGCCGACCACCCATCGCACGGCCGTCAGGTCCCGTCCCCGGACGACCTGCCTGCGGCCGTTGGGGGTGTGGTGCTCGCTCACCACCCCGGCATGGCGCTGGGCCGCGGTGACGACCGCGAACGCGCACAGATCTCGGGTGAGCTGGCGCTGGCGCTCGCTGGTCGGGGTGGCAGCCAGGTCCGCCATGCGGGGCCCCCAGTCGGCTCCCCCGGCGAGCTCGGCGATGTTGCGCGCGTTCACGAACACGCCGAGGTCGCCCTCCACCGTGCGCTTGGCGCGCGGTTCCGGGTCGATCACCCGGGCGGTCCACTCCGGGCTGCCGTCGGTGACGCTGTGGACGTCGGTCGTGGCCCCACCCACGTCGATGACCAGGCAGTCCCCGACCTCGTCGGCGAACAGCTCGGCACCGAGCAGCACCGCCCCGGGGGTGGGCAGGATCCGCCACGCGGACAGGGCCTCCAGCCGGGCCATCCCGGGCGCGTGGACGATGTGCCGGTTGAACTCCTCGTGCACCAGGGCGCGGACCGGCTCCACGGCCAGCTCGTCGATGTCGGGGAACACGTTGTCGGTGACCACCAGCTCGATGCCGGAGCCCTCGAAGATGCTGCGCACCGCCCGCTGCACGGCGACGTTGCCCGCGTACAGGACCGGCCCGCGCACGCCCGAGGCGGCCAGGGCCCGCGCATTGGCCAGGACGACCTCCTGGTCGCCGTGGTCGACCCCCCCGGCCAGCAGGACCATGCTCGGGTCGATCCCACGGATCGCCTCGAGGTCCTCGCGCCCCAGCCGTCCGGCGGTGACCAGCTTCACGATCGCCCCCGCGCCGAGGGCCGCCTCCCGGGCGGCCCGGGCGGTCATGCCCATCGTGAGGCCATGGACGGTCATCCGCAGCCCCCCGGCCGCCGAGCTGTTCACGAAGACCTCCGCGTCCGCAGGCCGACAGCCCGCTGGAGTCCTGCAGGTGCGCCACCGCCTCGTCGACGCCGACACCGACGTCCCCGGCGGCGACGCTGGTCGGGGCGAAGCCTTGGGCCACATGGTCCAGGCACCCGTCGGCGCTCCTGCTGAAGCCGTTGGCCTTGGTGATGGTGGAGCCCACCTCGAGGACCAGCGCGTCGATCGTCATCCGATCCCGATCCCCGTGTCGACGCCCCGTGCGCGCAGGGCCTTCACGAGGGCGTTGACCACGTCGATCCCCTTGGTGCCGCGGCCGAAGGTGACGTCCATGCCGGTCTCGGCGGCCATGTCGGGGCTGACCTGCGTCCCCCCGGCGACGAGGATCAGCTGATCCCGGATCCCCCTCTCCTGGCACAGCTCGGCCAGCCTGCGCATCATCGTGCGGTGCACGTCGTTGTGGCTGATGATCGTGGACATCAGGATGGCCTGCGCGCCGGTCTCGATCGCAGCGTCGACCAACTTGCCCAACGGGACCGACGTGCCCAGGTAGTGGTAGCGGACCCCGTACTTCTCGATCCCGCCGTGCTTGATGTCCAGGATCTCGCGCAGGCCGACGCTGTGCTCGTCCTCGCCCACGGTGCCAGCCACGACGGTCAGGCCGGTGGCCCTGACCGCAGCCCGCAGCTCGTCCTCGGAGAGCAGGACCTCCTTCGGGGGGATCACCAGGTCGGCGCGGCGGATGTCGGTCGTGACGGTGCCCTTCACCTCGACGAAGCATCCCTCGGCCGGGTGCAGCACCCCGAGGTTGACCACCTCGGGATTGGCCAGCCCCAACCGCCGGGCGGTCTCCAGGGCAGCCTGCCGGGCGTGGTCCTCGTCGTCGGGGATCATCAGCTGAAGGAGCACGACGCCGTCACCGGCCCACTCCGCCTCCGGTCGGATCAGCTCCCCGGTGCGGTACGGCAGCGTCTGGGCCAGCCGGCGCTCGACGCTGTCCCCGGGGTCCAGCTCGTCGATGTAGACGACCTTGGACGGGTCGCACAGCGTGCAGCCGCCGATCGGGTCACAGGCCCGCGACAGGCCGTCGGCCAGGGCGTTGTCGCCGAAGTGGTCGCAGACGGGAGCCATGTAGTCGGGGTCGCGCGGCACGAGGGTGCCCGCCGCAACTCCCCCGTCGCCCTCCCGGGCGATCCCGTCGCCGTTGCGCTCGGGGTACTCGGCCGAGTCGACGAAGAAGCCCGCCTCGACCGCGGCGAAGTAGCCACCGGACTCCAGCACCTCCTCGAGGAACACGACCGCCCGCGCCTGGATGTCGCGGACCATCGTCCCGAGCGGTCCGGAGCGGTTGAGCGTCACGAGCTCCCCGATGCCGTCAAGTGCTGCCCACGTCTGCTTGACGGTCTGCACCGCGCGGATGTTGTTGTAGTGCCAGGGCACGTTGCGCCCCTCGTCGGGCGTGATCGTGCTCTGGATGTCGGCGCCGGTGAGGATCGAGATCAGCGTGTCGATGGTGTGCGTGCGCACGGCCTCCTCGATGTCGGACTCGATGTAGCGGGTGTTCTGCTGGGCCCGGATCCGGTACCCGGTGAAGAAGTCGCGCAGCGCCACGGCGTAGGGCAGGTCGTACCAGAGCTTCGGGGCGGGCGGCGCGTTCGGTGGGACGGTCGACAGGCCGATGAGCTCCTTGGGCATGCCGCAGGCCAGCGAGAAGGCGCAGTTGATGCCGTGCTGGACCATGAGCTCGGGCAGGACCAGCCAGCCTGCCCGCGCCGTGGCGTTGGCGTTGTGCGCCCCGTCGATCTGCAGGATCCCAGCGCCGACCATGACGCGCTTGGCCTCGGCGGCGTCGACGAACGACCGGTACATGTTGATGTTGCGGTACAGCACGTTGTACTGCGGATCCTGGTGCGCGCCGTTGACGCCCTCCTCGGCGAAGAGGACGGCCACCTCCGGCCCGGCCACTCCCGAGACGTAGCTGTGGAAGTTGATCGGGCGGCCGACCTCGGCCTCGATGAGGTCCAGCGCCTTGCGGCTGGCCCGGATCTGCTTGCGGGTGATCGGCACACCGCCGGTGCCCTCGGGCGTGCCCTCGAGCAGCCCGTCGATGTGGCTCTGGCCGGTCGTTCGGATGACCATGATGTGGTCCGCACCGTGCCAGGCCGCCATCCGCATCCGGCGCAGGTCGTCCTCGAACCGGCCGGACGCGATCTCGGTCGTCACCACACAGCTGGGCTGCGGGTCCACTCCCTCGAAGTACTCCGAGGCGGGCAGGCCGATGCCCCGGGCCAGCGGAGCTGACATGTCGCGGTAGGTGAACGGGCCCATCCGGACCCCACCCTCGGGCGCGGTCCGCCAGACCCATCCGCGCCGGGAGGGCCGGTAGGAGGCCAGGTCGGTGAGGATGGCGTCGATATCGAGCTTCACCTGGGGGTCCAGCGGCGGGTGCTCAGGCATGGCCACCCTCCTGGCTGTGTGGGGCCTGCCCAGGCGCCCCTGCCGCACCCGGCGCCTCGGAGCCGCTGTCGAACAGGCCATCCAGCACCGTCGGGTCGGCCAGCACCGCTGCGGCCGCGGCACGGACGTCGGTGCCATGACGTCGCGCCAGGCGCAGCAGCACGTGCCCGGCGCCCTTGCCCAGAAGTCCTGCGTCGTGGATGGTGCTGACCACACCCTGGCTGGACACGCTGTCGATGCCCATCCGCAGCAGCACGGAGCGCTCGATGGACGGGGAGGTGTGGGTGCGCGCGAGGTCCACCATCGGCTCCACCACCTGCTCGCACAGCGACCAGAAGCGTTGCTTGAGCTCCTCGTCCGGGAGATCGTCGAGGGCGCGAATCCTCAGCTCCAGGCGTTCCTGACGGTCGTCGTGATTCACCGGGGCACCTCCGCCCTGTCCTGGGTCGCAGCGGGCTCGGGGGGCTCCTCGCGCTCGGGAACGTGGGACCGCACCCACTCCGGGGTGACCTTGAGGTCGGCGGCGAGGAAGGCGACGTCGGTCTGGCTCCACTGCGCCACGGGATGGCGCTCAGCGGCGTTGCGCAGGTACGAGCCGCGCAGCCGGTCGAGGTCCTGGGGGGTCGTGCGCACCTGGTCAAGTCGCTCGGGGATCACGATGGCGTGACCGGGCACGTTCTCGCGCGGATCCCCGCGACGGACCTCGATCCCCCGCTGCCGGGCGAATGCGAGCTGGCTGTTGTGGTGCTTGCCCGCCCCGGTGTACTCGGTCTCCTGGACCACCACGATCTGGTCCTCGTCGAGCTGGCGGGCCAGGCTGATGGCCGCGGTCAGGCTGGTGTTGCCGGCCGGTCCCCGCTCGATGCCCTCCAGCTTGGTCAGCAGCTCGGTCACGTAGAACACCTCGCCCTGGGTGACCAGCTCGTAGCCGTCCATGTAGCGCAGCGACCGGGCGGCGTTGCGCGGCACGTCGACCCGGTCGGGCCAGGTGGCGAACGGGACGCCGAACCCGGTGTGCCCGGTGGTGAAGGACTTGCGATTGAAGTCGTGGTCTGAAGCCATGTGCAGGCCTGCGAGGTCGACCGAGCATGCGACGACCCGGGTGTCCGAGCAGCCGGCCGCCGCCAGCCCGCGCGCGGTCCCCGTGAGGTTCCCGCCACCGGCATGGGTGACGACCACGACGTCGGGCGGCCGCCCGAAACGCGCCGTCACCTCCGTGCCGACCTCGTGGCCGAGGGTCTCGATCCCGCGGATCCCGAACGGGGTGTAGAGGCTGGCGTTGAAGAAGCCGGTCTCCTCCAAGGTCGTCAGCAGCACGTAGAACAGCTCGGGGCCAACGGAGAGCTTGAGCACCTCCGCGCCGTAGGCCTCGCAGGCGCGGCCCTTCTCGACGATCTCCGGCTGGCCGACCCCCTGGCTGTCATAGACCTCCTGCACCACGATGCAGGCCAGTCCGCGCTGTGCAGCCTGGGAGGCGGCCGCGGCCCCGTAGTTCCCACTCGTGGCCACCACCATCCCGGCGTAGCCCCGGCGGCGGGCCTCGAACGCGCTGATCGACGCCCGCCGGGCCTTGAAGCTGCCCGAGGCGTTGGCCGCCTCGTCCTTGAGCAGGATCCGAGCCCCCCGCCCGGGCTGGCACGTCCGGCGGACGGCGTCGGTCAGGTTCGTCAGCTCGAACAGCGGGGTGTCCCCGACCTTGGTCTCGCGCTGGATGCGCGCGATGTCCTGGAGGCTGTACTCCGTCCGCGCCATCATCGTGTCGTAGTCGAAGGCGATCGGGCTGGTGACGAACGCGTCGTAGTCGATGCCGAGCGAGGCCTTCATGATCTCGTTGCGCCGCGCCAGCACCTCTGCGTAGGACGTCCCCAGCCGGCTCATCGCTGCTCCTCGCGACCGATGGTCAGCAGCTCGGCCACGGTGTCGCCGAAGCTGTGGGAGTAGCTGGGGTTGACCACTCGCAGGCGGCCCTCCTGCTCGCGTCCGATGAGCGTGCGCACCCGGGCCGGCGCGCCGACCTCGGCCGGCTCCAGCAGGAATCCGGAGACCCGCAGCACCAGCGGCACGGCGGCGGTGTCGGCGGGAAGGCCCGGGGCACGCTCCCCGACCTCCAGCACGTTGCGCTCGAGCTCGACCCACGTGCCTGCCGCCACGACGCTCATGTGGACCTCACTGGGCTAGGGGACGGCCGGTTCGGGGACGGCCGGTTCGGGGACGGCGGCCTCGGGGACAGCGGCCTCGACGGCCTTGTCATGCGCGGGCGGACAGCGGGCGGGCGGGTCGAGCGCGGGCGGGTCATGTGCGGCGGTCGTAGGCGCTCGGGCCCATCAGCGCCGAGGGCGCGGGCAGGTCGATGACGCGCTTGAGCCCGGGGGTGGCGGCCAGGATCCGGGGCACCATGTTGACGGCCATCCCGATCGTGGCCAGGCCTCCGGCGACCTCCGGTTGGATCGACATGTGCACCTCCGGGACACCGTGGATGTGGATGTAGTCACCGGTTTCCTGCTGCTCGAGGTGCGGATGCACCTGCTGCGGGTGGATGAGCCGGATCACCTCCGTGTCACCGCGGTAGCCGATCCCGGTGTGGGCGCAGCCGGCCACCATGCCCGGCTCCACGGTGACGTACGGGGTCTGCCGGAGCACCGAGCTGATGATCGGCTCCCGGGCCTGCTCGATGCGGTCCACGCCGAGCCCGAGCGCCTCGCTGATCAGGTGTATCGACTCGGGGAACCCGACGTGGCCGACGATCGTGCCGTCGGCGAGTCCGGCGTGGAAGGCCTGCGGGCTGGTCCCCACGCCCTGGCTGCGCATGACCGTCGGGCCGAACGGGCTGAGGTCGTTGACCCGCGATGCCTCGATGCGCTCGACCGAGTGGCTTCCCGCGGTCAGCGTCACGACGAGCAGGTCCAGCACCAGCCCGGGGTTGACGCCGACACCCACCACCGAGACGCCGTTCTCGACTGCCAGCGCGTCGAGCTCCGCGGCGATGTCAGGGCTCTGGGCCCCAACGTCGGCCAGCTCCTCGGCGATCGACACGACGTTGATCCCGGCACCCAGGATCGCGCGCAGGTCCCCGAGCTGATCGCGGGCCCACGACGTCGTGGCGATCATCACGACGTCGACAGCAGTGCGGTCGAGCACCGAGGCGGGGTCTTCGGTGACGCAGACACCGAGGAGGCGGTCCAGTCCGAGCGCCTCGCCGAGGTCCCGGCCGACGAGGTCGGGTCGGGAGTCGACCGCAGCGACCACCTGCATGCCCGGCTTCTCGAGCGCGAGCCTGGCCATGCCCGAACCCATGGCACCCAACCCCCATTGCAGGACTCGTACCTGCCTCACGACCTGGCCTCCTCATCGCTGCGGTGAACGATCCGTCGGCCGGTCGGGCGCTGGTGGGCCCCACGAGCGCGACGATGGTGCCCGGCGGCGCGGGTCCGGATTGCGCCCTGCGTGCTCCCCCCGCGAGCCGACGCCGTGCTCGTCACTTCCGCCTCCTGCCTGCTAGTCCAGTACCGGGGCACCCATTGATGCAACACAGGGACCACCGTGGGCCCAGTTGGGCCTCCCGCAGGCTCAGTCGGCAGTCGGGCAGGGGTCACAGGCCGGCGACGAACTCCACGACGATCCGCTGGTAGTCAGCCCGCCAGGCAGCGTCGGTCAGGGCGTGCCGCGCCCCTGGCTGGACCACGTGGGCGGCGCTGGGCCGTGCTGCCAGGTAGGCCTCGATGGTGCTCCGGCTGATGATCTCGTCCAGTTCGGACTCGACGATCGTGACGGGGCCGGGGAACAGGGCCAGGTGGGCCAGCGGCGTCGGTGCAGTCGCCCGGTCACCACGCCTGCGCTGGCCGAGCCCGAGGTCGAAGCAGTCGTCGGCGTAGAGGGCCGGCGCGCGCAGCAGCATCCGGCTCACCGGCCGGAAGGCGGTCAGCAGCACCGACAGGTACGCCCCGTAGCTGGCCGCGCACAGCCCGATCCGCGTGGGATCGACACCCGGAACCGACGCGAGCGCGTCATAGCCGGCCACGACATCGGCGAGGTTCCGGCGGGGCGTCATCTGCGTGAGCCGGCCGGTGCTGTCCCCGTGGCCCCCGAGGTCGATCGCCAGGCACGTCGCCGAATGGGTACCGCAGACGGCCTCGGCGCGCTCGATGTTGGTCGACCGGCTGCTGCCCAACCCGTGGACGAACAGCACGCCCGCCCCGCTCGGCGCACCGCCCGAGATGAGCGTGCCCGCCAGGACCCGGTCCTCGCTGGCCACGGACACGCGCTCGTGGGTGGGTGCCATGGGGACAGTCTGGCGCCTGCCGGGAGCGCAACCAGCGGCACGCGGTGCCAGCCGGGCACGAGGTGGAGCCGATTCCGGGCCGGCCATCGACGCACGGGTGGAGGCGGCATCAGGTCGCTACAGTGAATCGGTTGGCCCGGTGGCCAACGATGCGAAGGAGCACGACATGGGAATCATCTCCGCCGACCTGTTCCTCACCCTGGACGGCGTGTACCAGGCGCCCGGCGGCCCCGACGAGGACCGCGGGGGCGGCTTCGAGTTCGGCGGCTGGCAGGGGGCGTACTCCGACGACGCCGTGGGCGATGCGATCAGCGCCGGCATCGAGCGCATGGACGCGTTGCTGCTGGGCCGCAGGACCTACGACATCTTCGCGGCCTACTGGCCGGACAAGGGCCAGGACTTCCCCATCGCAGCGAAGCTCAATGCCGTGCCGAAGTTCGTCGTGTCGCGCTCCCTGACCGACCCGGCCTGGGAGGGCACCACCGCCCTGGCCGACGTCGCAGGGGTGCGAGCCCTCAAGGAACGCTTCGACGAGATCCACATGATCGGCAGCGGGGACCTCACACGCTCGCTGCTCGAAGCCGACCTCGTCGACAGGCTGAACCTCTTCCTCTATCCGCTGACGCTCGGGGCCGGCAAGCGACTCTTCGCCGACGGCACCGGCGTGCCGGCCGCGTTCCGACCCGCGCAGCCGCCGCAGGGCTTCCCCAAGGGAGCGACCTGGCTCGTCTACGAGCGCGCCGGTGACCCCATCACGGGCATCGACCTGAGCCAGGCGTAGCGGCACGCCTCGACGACGATGCGCCCACCCCAGAACGCTCAATCCGTGCGCGATGGCAGCTCGGGCTCCCGCGGGTCGTCGCGGTCGGCCGAGTAATCGTGTTCCCGCGGGTCAGGAGTCCCACGCCGGGTCGGTGTGCAGCTCGACGTTGATCCACATCAGGCGGCCCGGCTCGGCGAGCTCGGTGAGCAGCCGCCGACGCACCTGGTCGGCGTGATCGACCGTCCACCCCTCCCCCTCCCCCACGAGGAAGTCGAGCTCCAGGTAGACCTTGCGGCCCAGCTTGCCCACCCGCACCGTCGGCTGCGGGAGCCCGGAGTCCACCCGCGCACGGTCGATCGCCGCATGGATCGGATCGGTGATCTGCTCGTCCGGAGCGCCCTCGAGCAGCTCCCGGAACGACTGGCGCAGCATCCTGATCGGGGCCGGGAGGATGAGGGCAGCGGCCACAAGAACCAGGACCGGATCGACGTAGGGCGCCGCACCTGACCAGGTGGTCCCCGTCAACGCGACCGCCACCCCGAAACCGATCGTCATCGCCACGCCGAGGACCACCGAGGCACGCCACTGCACCGCCTCCGCGGCCAGCAGGTCCGAACCCTCCTGCATCCGCACCAGCACCAGGTACGCGGCGATGCAGGCCACCAGGGACAGGATCGAGTACGCCAGGGCCGGACCCACCTCCGTCTGCGACCCGCCGACGAGGATCACGCCCACCGCGTCGACCGCCGCGTAGCCGAAGGTCCCCAGCAGGACCAGGGCCTGGACCGCCACGACCAGCGGTGCCAGCGCCTCCCGGCCGAACGGGTAGTGCGGGGTGGGCCCCTGCTCGACCAGAGCCGCCGCACGCAGCGCGAACCCGGCCAGCACGAAGCCGATCATCGAGTAGAGGCCGTCGAACAGGATGACCTGGGACGAGACCGCCCAGCCCCACACGATGCCGACCCCCGCCAGGACCAGGGCGCCACCAGCGGACAGCCGCAGACCGAGGACCTCGCGGCGGGCAGGGTCATCCACGGTTCCCGTGGTCGCTCCAGGTACGGACATGGGCTGATCCAACCACCCAGTCGAGCTTCCACGTGGACGGCGACGCATGAAACCGCAAACGACAATCGCTCGCATCAAGCGCCGGGCGACCCCCCGATCCGACCGTGCCGCACGTCCGGCGCAGGTGCCGGCGACCTCGACGGGCTCGGCGCACGACCCACGAGACCGATCCCCAGTTCCGGACTACCCTTCAGACGACTGGACGGACGCGGGCCGGTCCTGGAGCCGCCGGGACCGGCCTCGAGCACCTGACCGCGCCGACCCGGCAGTACGGAGCAGGACCGAGAAGAGGGATGCCATGACCGAGCGCGCCCCCACCGCACCTGTGCGGATCGCGGCACTGCTGCGCGATCGGATGGGCGAGTTGCCGCCGGCCGAGCGGCGGGTGGCGCGCGCACTACTGGCGGGGTACCCGACGGCCGGGCTGGAGACCGTCGCCCGGCTGGCCGAGCGGGCCCAGACCTCGGCGCCCACGGTCGTGCGCCTGGTCGGGCGTCTGGGCTTCACCGGGTTCGGCGTCTTCCAGGACGCCCTGCGCCGGGAGATCGACGAGCGCCATGCGTCCCCCCTCACGCTGGTTGCCTCCTCCCAGGTCTCCGAGGCCGCCAGGGCTGGCGTGCCGGGGCTGCTGGCAGGCAGCGCCGAGGTGCACTCCCAAGCCGTCCGGACAACGCTGCTCGAGCTTCCGGACAACGAGGTGGAGCGCGCCATCGCGCTGCTGGCTGACCCGGCCCGGCGCATCACGGTCATGGGCGGACGGTTCACGAGGCTGCTGGCGCACCTCCTGGCCATGCACCTGATGCAGCTGCGCGGCTCCGTGCAGGTGCTGCCCGAGCCCGTCGTCGAGCGCGCAGCAGCACTGCTCGATGTCGGCAAGCAGGATGTGCTGGTGGTGTTCGACTTCCGCCGGTACGAACCGCGCACGGAGGCGGTGGCGCGCCGGATGAAGGACGGCGGGGCCTCGGTGATCCTGCTCACCGACCGGTGGCTCTCGCCGGTCGCGACCATCGCCGACGTGGTACTGCCGGCCAGGGTCGACTCGCTGTCACCCTACGACTCGCTCGTGCCGACCATGGCGGTCATCGAGGTCCTGGTGGCCAGCCTCGTCACCCACTCGGGCAGCAGCGCCGAGGACCGGTTGGCGGCCTTCGAGGCGTTCAGCCAGGCGCACGACCTCCTGTAGGGCCCTGCCTCGGACGGACTCGCCGTCACGCCCGGCCCAGGAGGGAAATCACGGGCTGGCGACTCACGACGCAGCACGAGAACACGTAGTGGCGCCTGTTACATTGAAGAGGTTCCGCTCCTGCTGCGTAACGCTTCTTACACCCGCCTCAACCCCGTGGAGGTCCCCCGATGTTGCGTTCCCGCTACCTGGGCGCCGTGGCAGGCACTGCGGCCCTGCTGCTCACGCTCACCGCCTGCAGCTCGTCTGACGATGGCGCCAGCGCCGGGTCGCCGGCTGCCTCGGCCACCCTTCCCAGCGTGACGATCGAGGGCGTCGGCGAGGTGACCGTCGACTCCGCGGCTGCGGCCAAGCTCCCCGCCACGACGGCCGAGGCCGGTGAGGTCAGCGTCGCCACCAACGCCCCCTACCCGCCGTTCATCGACTTCGTCGAGGAGGGCAACCTCGAGGACTTCCAGGGCTTGGACTACGACCTGGTGACCGCGATCGCCGCCAGGCTCGGCATCGAGGCTCCCTTCCAGCAGCAGCCGTTCGACGGCCTGATCCCCGGCCTGCAGTCGGGCAAGTTCGACGCCATCGTCGGCGGGATCACCGACAACGCCGAGCGCCAGGAGGTCGCGGTCTTCGTCGACTACTCAGCATCAGGCACCGGCATCCTGGTGGCCAAGGGCAACCCCGACGGCATCACGAACCTCAGCAGCCTGTGCGGCAAGGAGGTCGCGGTCCAGAAGGCCACCACCCAGGTCGACCTGCTCGGCACCTTCAGCAAGGAGCAGTGCGGCTCGTCGCCCATCACGGTGACGGAGTTCCCGCAGAACACCGACGCGCTCACCGCGCTCCTGGCAGGCAAGGCGACAGCCATCGCCGCCACCAAGGTCACCTTGGTGGACATCGAGAAGGAGACCGGGGACAAGGTCGAGATCATCAACGACCCGGAGAACCCGAACGGCTACGCCGCAAGCCCGAACGGCATCGGGTTCCTGAAGGCAGACCAGGAACTGGCCACCGCGTTCCAGGCAGGCCTGCAGTCGCTGATGGATGACGGGACCTACCTGAAGATCCTGGCCAAGTACGGCCAGGAGCCGATCGCGATCAAGACCGCCACGATCAACGCCAACGTCGACTGATGTAGCAGACTTGGATCCGGCCGCCTGCCCCGAGGCCGCCGGCCGGATCCGATCCCGTAAGGAGACGGGCATGAGTCTCACGGAGGAACGGCTCCAGGCAGACGCACCGTTGAAGGCGGTCCCAGTCCGGCACTACTGGCGCTGGGTCTTCGCGATCCTGATCGGGGTCGTCAGCCTGAGCTTCCTGTACTCCCTGGTGAAGAACCCGAACCTGGACATCGCCACGATCCGGGAGTACATGTTCAAGCCGTTCGTCCTGCGCGGCGTCGGCGTCACCATCATGCTGACCGTCGTCGCGATGGTGATCGGCACCGCTCTGGCTGTGGTGCTGGCCGTGATGAGGCTGTCCGACAATCCTGTGCTGTCCACGGTGGCGTGGGTCTTCGTCTGGTTCTTCCGCGGCACCCCGCTGCTGGTCCAGATCATCTTCTGGGGCTTCCTCGGCGCGCTCTACGAGACCCTCACGATCGGCATCCCGTTCACCGACATCGTCTTCGTCGAGGCATCCACCAGCGACCTGATCGGCCCGACGACCGCAGCCATCCTGGCCCTGTCGCTCAACGAGGCCGCCTACGCGGCCGAGATCGTCCGCGCCGGCATCATGGCGGTGGACAAGGGCCAGGAGGAGGCCGCGGAGGCGTTGGGCTTCACCGGCAGCCAGACGCTGCGCAGGATCGTGCTGCCGCAGGCCATGCGCATGATCGTCCCGCCCATGGGCAACGAGACCATCACGATGCTGAAGTCCACGTCCCTGGTCGCCGTCATCGGCGGCAAGGACCTGCTGACCGCGGTCCAGTCGGTCTACGCCCAGAACTACAAGGTGATCCCCCTGCTCGTGGTTGCGGCGCTGTGGTACCTGGTGCTCGTCACCATCATGAGCATCGGCCAGCACTTCATCGAGAAGCGCTTCGGCCGCGGGTACGGCCCCATCGAGGGGACCAACGAGGGCGCGCTGTCGCGCTGGTTCGGCGTCCGGAGGGTGCATCGATGAGCACGCCCAAGGTCGAGGCGATCGGCGTGCGCAAGCGGTTCGGTCGCAATGAGGTGCTGTGCGGGATCGACCTGGTCGTGCAACCCGGTGAGGTCGCCTGCCTGATCGGGCCGTCCGGGTCCGGCAAGTCGACGTTCCTGCGGTGCATCAACCATCTGGAGAGCATCAGCGGGGGGTCCCTGTCGGTCGACGGGCACCTGGTCGGGTACCGGCGCTCGGGTGACACCCTCTACGAGCTCAAGCCCAAGGAGATCGCCAAGCGGCGCCAGGACATCGGCATGGTGTTCCAGCGCTTCAACCTGTTCCCCCACCTGACGGCCGTCGAGAACGTGACGGCCGCCCCGATCACCGTGCGCGGGGAGTCCAAGTCCACCGCCCGGGAGCGGGCCCTGCGCCTGCTCGACCGGGTCGGACTGTCCGATCGGGCGAACCACTACCCGGGCCAGCTCTCCGGCGGGCAGCAGCAGCGCGTCGCGATCGCCCGTGCCCTGGCCATGGAGCCGTCCCTGATGCTGTTCGACGAGCCGACCTCGGCGCTGGACCCCGAGCTGGTCGGGGAGGTGCTCGACGTCATGCGCGACCTGGCCGACTCGGGGATGACCATGGTCGTGGTGACCCACGAGATGGGATTCGCCCGCGAGGTGGGCGACTCGGTGACGTTCATGGACGCCGGGGTCGTCGTCGAGACCGGCCCGCCGCGCCAGATCATCGAGAGCCCGCAGCACGAGCGGACGAAGCTGTTCCTGTCCAAGGTGTTCTGACCTGGCAGACGCCACAGCGGAGCCTGCCAGGTCGCCGGTCAGCTGCCGTCGTACATGGCCTCGATCAGGTCGGCGAAGTGCTCCTCCACGGCCTTGCGCTTGACCTTCAGGCTGGCGGTGAGCTCGCCCTCCTCCTCGGAGAGGTCTCGGGGCAGGACGGCGAACTTCTTGATCGTCTCCCACCGGTTCAGGCCCTCGTTGAGCGTGTCGACGTCGGCCTGCAGCGACTCGCGCACCTGAGCGGACTGCGACAGGGCCTCGAAGTCCCCGGACAGCCCGTTCTCGGCGGCGAACTTCTCCAGCGCCTCGGGGTCCAGCGAGATCAGCGCAGTGGCGTAGTTGCGGTCGGCGGCGTGCACGACCAGGTTCGAGGCCAGCGCGGAGATCACCTTGAACTGCGCGGCGATCTGCCCCGGGGCGATGTACTTCCCGCCGGAGGTCTTGACCAGGTCCTTCTTGCGGTCGGTGATCTTCAGGCGGCCCTTGTCGTCGAGTTCGCCGATGTCGCCGGTGGCCAGCCACCCGCCGGGCAGCAGGGTCTCGGCATTGATCTCGGGCAGGTTCCAGTAGCCCTTCATCACGTGCGGGCCCTTGAGCAGCACCTCGCCGTCGGAGGCGATCATCACCTGGGTGCCGGGCAGCGGCTGCCCGACGGAGCCGAACACCAGGTCGTCCGGGCGCACCACGCAGGCCGCCGCGCTGTTCTCGGTCAGCCCGTAGCCCTCGATGATCGGCAGCCCGGCGGCGTCGAACCAGCGGGCCACGTCACCGTTGAGCGCGGCGGACCCGGAGATCATCACCCGCATCCGACCGCCGGTCAGGGCCTGGATCTTGGAGAACACCAGCTTGTCGGCCATGGCCAGGCGGGCCGGGGCCATCGGACCCGGCGGCAGCCCGGCGCGCTGCTTGGCCTTGATCTCGGTCGACGCCGCGAACGCCCAGTCGAAGATCTTGGCCTTGGCCCCACCCCCGGCCTTGGCCTTGGCGTTGGCACCCTGGTAGATCTTCTCGAAGATCCGCGGCACCCCGGCCATGATCGTGGGCTGGACCACGGGCAGGTTCTCCACGATCTTGGGCACCCGGCCATCGATGTAGCTGACGAAACCGACCTGGAACGCCGCGGAGAGCAACACCTTGCCGAACGAGTGCGCCAACGGCAGCCAGAGGAACTGCACATCATCCGGGCGCACCACCCCGAGGGCCTCCATGCTGCGACCCTGGAACACCCAGTTGCTCTGCGGCAGCATCACCCCCTTCGGGCGACCCGTCGTGCCCGAGGTGTAGATCAGGGTGGCCAGCGAGTCAGGGGTGATCGCGGCCACGGCCCGCTCGATCGTGTCGGGCTGGTCGGCCAGGCGCTGCGCACCGAGAGCCGCCAAAGCCGCCCAGGACAGCACCCGATCACCATCGCCGGCACCCTCGATCAGGATGATCTTGTCCAGGGAGGGCATCTGGTCCAGCTGGCTCAGCGCCTTGTCCGCCTGGGACTGGTCCTCGGCAACGAGGAACCGTGCCCCCGAATCGTTGACGATGTAGGCGAAGTCATCCTCCCCGGTGCTCGGGTAGATCGTCGTGTTCGCCCCACCTGCCAGCATCACCGCACCATCGGCCAGGACCCACTCCACCCGGGTGTTGCTCGCGATCGCCACCCGATCCTCAGGCTGCAACCCCAGGACCAGCAGACCGGCCGCCAGCCGGGTCATCTCGTACCCGGCCTCCTTCCAGGTCCGCACCTGCCACGTCCCGTCAGGGTTCGGCGAGCCGAACGCGGGGGCGTCGGGGGTGCGCGCAACCCTGTCCAGGATCAACTGGGACAGCGTCGGCGCCGACGGCGGCAGCGGAGCATCCAGCGACCCCGAGATGGGACCCGTCGGCTCCGCGGCCGTATCGTCTGCCAGCAGGCTGACATCGTCCTGCGCGTCGGGCTCACTCACCGAAGCAACGAAGGACTCCCCCACATCCCGGCCTGCGTGCTCCAACTCATGCTCGATGTCCTCCGCATGGTCACCAGTCCTGCTCATGTGGGCCTCCTAGTCGTGGATCGAACCCGTGAGGTGCCCGTCGGCGTCCACGGGGCTGGCGTTCCGGAACGTGGTCGTCAGGGTGACACAGGTCACACTCCCGTCGCGCGATGGACGGGGGAGGCCGGAGCCAGGGGCTGACCCGGCCAGGCTCACTTCACCTGGCGCATGACCACCACTGAGCAATCCGACTGCTCGACCACCGCTCGGCTCACCGAGCCCAGGAGCATCCCGGCGAGGCCCCCGTGGCCCCGACTGCCGACGACAACCAGAGCGGCGTCCTTCGCGTGGGCGACGATGAGATCGGCTGCATTGCCCGCCTGGATCACCTCGCGCACCTGTACCGCGGGGTTCCGCTCGCGGCCCGCCGCCAGTGCCGGGGACAGTGCCTGCAGGCCGCCTGGCGGATCACCCGCGTGGCCGGCGTGGACCGCCACGACCTGGTAGCCGTGCTGCGGCGCCTCCTGCATCGCGAAGCTCACGGCGTCCTCAGACCCTGCGGAGCCGTCCACGCCGACCACGATCGGCCCCACGTGTCGCACCTCACCGGCTGCATCAGCCCGAACGACGGCGACCGGTGCCCGGGAGTGGCTGACGACTGCAGCCGCCACGGACCCCAGCACCAGGCGGCCGACGCGGCCCTTGCTGCGGTTGCCGACGACGACCAGTGCCGCATCGGCGGATCGGTCCACGAGTGCCTGCGCCGGCTTGTCCTGCACGAGTTCGCCGTCGACGGTCAGGCCGGCCACCTCGCTCTGAAGCCGGTACACGGTGTTCGCGAGCAGAGCATCAGCCTTGTTGCGGTCGAGGTCCGCGCTCGCCGAGACGGCGCTGAATCCCATGGTCGGCAGTCCCCAGGCGAGCACCACACGCAGTGGCCGTTGGGTCCCGACCGCCTCCTGGGCCGCCCACCGCAGCGCCGGCATGGTGTCCTCGGATCCGTCGTAGCCCACGATCACGGGCTTCCTGGCCTCCACTGCCTGTTCGGCAACCGCCGGTCGCGGGACGTAGCCCCGCCGAGCGAAGGAGAGCAGGGCCAGGCCTGGGATGTACATCATCACGCCGTACACGGCCGCCGGCAGCGCGATCTCCTCCGAGCCGAGGGCGGTCAGTCCCAGCAGCATGGTGAGGGTGATGTTCTTGATGCCGAACTCCATGCCCAGGGCCACGTGACCCGGCCTCGGCAGGCCGGGTCAGGACGCCCAGGCCGACGCCGGTTGCTGTGGCGAGGCAGGCCAGCGTCAGGGTAGCCGGACCGGCTTGCTTGAGCAGGTTCCACGCATCGTCCAGGGTCACCGTGACGCCGATGACCAAAGCGAACAGCACGATGCCACTCACCTTGGTAGACGGTGTTCTCCAGGCGTGCGGCCAGGGCAGGCCGCCTGGCACGGATGAGCATGCCCAGGCTCGTCGGAATCAGGACGAGGCCCACCAGCAGGCCGGCGACATCCATGAAGCCCACCGCGACGTTGGTCGCGGCTTCGACCGCGTCACCCCACCTGTTCAGGGCGATGCCGGCCCAGAACGGGATGGAGATGATCGTTGCGAGGTTCGCCACGACCGTGAGCACGAGGCTCAGTGCAGTGTTGCCCCCGCCCAGATAGGTCATGACATTCGACGTCGTCCCGCCCGCGGTTGCGCCGAGCAGGACGACGCCGATCGCGAGCTCCGCCGGCAGATTGAACAGGATGGCGATCCCGAACGAGACGAGCGGCACGATGAGCGTTATGCCGATGACCCCGACGACCAGCGGTTTCGGTGTCTTGCGCTGCCGGTCGAAGTCGGCAGGCGTCAGGGTCAAACCGATCCCGACCATCACGAACGCGAGAACGATGGGAAGCCCGACGTCGAGCAGGACGTTATCCATGGATGCTCGACAGCCGTTCGAGGCTGCCTGCATCTGCGCACGGTAGACCCGGAGCCGGGCGGGAAGCACGGCGGGAGCGCAGGCCACGGCCCAGCACCTCAGAGGCGGATCGACCCGCCTGGAACGGATCGCCCGATCCGATCGGCTGACATCACCCCGCGGCCCCGCAGCACCGGGTCGCGGGTGGGTCAGAACGGCCAGATGACGGGCACGAGGAGCACGGACACCAGCCCGAACAGGATCGTGAGCGGCAGCCCGAGCTTCCAGTAGTCGCCGAACCGGTACCCGGCAGGTCCCATCACCATCATGTTCGCCGGGGTCGCGACCGGGGTCAGGAAGGCGACCGCGGCACCGACGCACAGGCTCATCAGGACAGGCCGGGCGGAGATGTCCAACTGGGCGGCGGCTGAGACGCCGATCGGGATCATGACCAGGGCGGTCGCGGTGTTGCTGATCAGCTGGCTGAACACGACCGTGATCAGGAACAGCCCCGCGAGCAGGGCCGTGGGACCGGCCGGGCCGACCAGGTCGACGATCCGGGTGGCGATCATCTCCCCGGCCCCCGACGAGGTGATCGCCGTGGACATCGGCAGCATGCCGGCCACCAGCAGCAGCGTGGTCCAGTTGATCCCCCGATAGGCCTGCGCCATGCTGACCACCCGCAGGACCACCATCGCCCCGGCGGCGAGCAGCGCGGTCACCGACGCCGGGATCGCGCCGGTGGCAAGCAGCACGACCATGACGACCAGGATCGCGATGGCCGCACCGCTGCGCTGGGACAGCGGCACCGCCTGGCGGCGCAGCAGCTCCGGGGAGTCCACCACGAGCAGGTCATGGCGGCGGTCAGCCTCGTCGAGCAGCGACCAGGGGCCCTCGACCAGCATGGTGTCCCCCACGTGCAGCGCGACGGGCCCCGGCCCCAGGTCCTGGCCCTCCCGGGTGATCGCGAGCACGACCAGCCCGCCGCCGATCACCTGGCTGGTACGGACCTCCTGGTCGGCCAGCGGGGAACGGGGAGGGATGACGATCTCCGCTGACCCCGAGTGCGGGGTCAGCAGGTCGGCCTGCACATCCGCGGCGGAGCGCACGCGTTCCACGGACAGCCGATGCGCCAGGGCAAACCCGTCCACCGCCGCCTGGTCCCCGATCAGGGTCAGCCGGTCACCGGGGTGCACCGCGCCCTCGGTCGAGGGCATGTCGGTCGCGCCGTCGAGCACCGTGACCAGGCGGATCCCCGGGTGGGCGGAGACCTCCCCGAGGGTCCGAGGTGAGCCCACCAGGTCCGAGTCCGACTCCACCCGCAGGTGCGCGACGTCGGCCAGCCCGTAGTGCGACACCAGGGTGCCCGCGTGCCCGCTCAGGTCCGGTGGAAGGTCGTCGCTGCTGCGTCGCGGCACCAGGCGGTCGCCCAGAAGCAGCACGATCAGCAGGGTCCCGATCACCAGGGGAACGCCGACCAGCGCGAACTCGGCGAACCCGAACTCCCCACCCGCGTAGTTCGCCGCGGCCTCGGACACCACCACGTTGACCGGGGTCCCGGTCAGCAGCAGCAGGCTGCCCGCCCCACCGGCGAAGGCCAGGGGCATCAGCAGCCGCGAGGGCAGCATCGAGCGGCGCATGGCCACGACCAGGGTCATGGGCAGCAGCGCGGCGATGGTCCCGTTCAACCCGATCACCGCGGTCATCGCCGCGGCCAGCAGCATCAGCAGCAGCAGCAGCCGGCGGGAGCTGGACCCCGCCCGCGCCACGACAGCCTGGCCCAGCCAGGTGGTCACCCCCGTGGCATCCAGGCCCTCACTGACGACGAACAACCCCGCGATCAGCAGCACGGCCGGATCTGCGAACCCAGCGAACGCCTCGGACAACGTGATGATGCCCAGCCCATAGAGCACCAGGGCCGAGCCCACAGCCGCGATCTCCACCGGCACCTTGTTCGTCACGAACAGCAGCACGACCCCCGCCAGGGTGAGCAACGTCAGAGCAGCCTCACTCATGAGCAACTCCTCCTCGTCGGATACGCCCGGCCCCGATCCCCGACACCCTGCGGGCCGTTGAACGGGACGCCGCCTGCATGGACGCGCTCAGCGCCGGAGCACACCATCGGAGCCGGCTCCGATGGTGTGTACGCGCATGCTGTTGGTGGTGCCGGCGATGCCCGGGTGGGACGCCGGCGATCAGGACGCACAGCTGCCCGGGTTGGGCGCGGTCGCCGGCGAGCAGCTCGGCGTCGATCTGCTCGACCATCTGGTCGGTGTGCGAGGCCGGTGGGACCAGGAAGGTCTCCAGGCCCCAGACGACCGCGAGCTGGTTGCGGATCGCGGCGTTGGGGGTGAACACCATCATCGGGATCTTCGGTCGGGAGGCGGCCATGATCTGGGCGCTCGTCCCGGTCTCGGAGAACGCGATCAGGTAGCTGGCCTTCAGCGCCTTGGCCACGTCCACGGCCTCCTTGGTGACCGCCTCGGCGACGCTCATGTCCTTCTTCTTCGCCAGCTTGGGCAGCCGCTCGAGGCCCATCTCCTCGGTGTAGTCCACGATCCGGGCCATCGTGGAGACGACCAGGTTCGGGTGCCTGCCCACGCTGGTCTCCCCGGAGAGCATCACCGCATCCGCACCGTCGAGGATCGCGTTGGCCACATCCGAGGCCTCGGCCCGGCTGGGCCGGGAGTTCTCCATCATCGACTCCAGCATCTGGGTGGCCACGATCACCGGCTTGCCCGCCTCCCGGCACATCTGGATCGCGCCCTTCTGCACGATCGGCACCTCCTCAAGGGGCAGCTCCACGCCCAGGTCGCCGCGGGCGACCATCACCCCGTCGAAGGCAGCCACGATCCCGGCCAGGTTCTCCACCGCCTGGGGCTTCTCCACCTTCGCGAACACCGGGATCCGCCGACCCATCTGGTCCATGATCGCGTGCACGTCCTCCACATCCGCAGCCGAACGCACGAACGACAGGAACACGAAGTCCACCCCGATCCGCAGCGCCCACCGCAGGTCGTCCTTGTCCTTGTCCGACAGCGCCGGCACGCTCACCGCCACCCCGGGCAGGTTGATCCCCTTGTTGTTGCTGACCGGACCACCCTCGACCACCCTCGTGCGCACCCGCGGGCCCACGACATCGATCACCTCGAGCTTCACCTTGCCGTCGTCGACCAGCACCGTGTCGCCGGGGCTGCAGTCACCGGGCAGTCCCTTGTGGGTCGTGCCGCACTGGGTCACGTCACCGAGGATGTCCTCGGCCGTGATCGTGAACTCCGCACCGTTGACCAGCATCACCGGACCATCGGCGAACCGACCCAGCCGGATCTTCGGGCCCTGCAGGTCCGCGACGATGCCCACACCCGCACCCAACTCCGTGGACGCACGGCGCACATTGGCATAGGACTCCGCATGCACCCCATGCTCACCATGGGACATGTTCAGCCGCGCCACATTCATCCCCGCCTCGATCAACTCCCTGATCTGCTCGTAGGACGAGGTGGCAGGACCCAGGGTGCACACGATCTTCGCTCGACGCATGCCACGAACGGTAGCCAGCACACGGCCGGGCTGCGCGCCGAACGCCCACCTCGGCGGGCTCCGTTCACTGCGTTTCGCCGGTCACGTCCACACCGGCGACCGCGAGCACGGCGGCACGAACGGTCGGGAAGCGGTTGTCGGGACCGAGCACATCGGTGAGGTCGAACCGGTCGATCTGCTCCACGACCACGTCACGGGCGCGAGCCACCACGAAGCGGATATCGCGGGCGCTGAGCCCGGCGATCACCTCGCGCAGCACCTGGGTCGCCGAGGCATCCAGGTGGGAGACCGCCTCGGCGTCCAGGATGAACCAGCGGACCCGGTCGGGGGCTGCGGTGATCGCCTCCTCGACGCGGGCGGCGAAGTAGTGGGCGTTGGCGAAGAACAGCCGGTCATCAATGCGATACACCACCACACCCGGCACGAGCAGTCCCTCGTGGTCCTTGTCCAGATCGACGAACCTGCCGTGACGGGGGCTCCAGCCCAGCACCGCGTCGCGGGGTTGGGCACTGCGGCGGGCGGCGTCGACCAGGGACAGCAGCACCGCGAGCAGCAGGGAGGGCAGCAGGCCGACGGTCAGCATGCCCGCCACCGTGACGGCGGCGATCAGCAGCTCGCCGCGCGACCCAGCGGCCAGTGCTCGCCAGGCGGTCAGGTCGATCAGTCGCAGGGCGGCGTAGATGATCACCGCGGCGAGCACCGAGCGGGGCAGCAGGGCCAGCGCAGGGGTCAACAGCAGAAGCACAACCACGACCGTGGCGGCCTGAACCAGGCTCACCACCTGGGTGCGCCCGCCGAGGCTGGCGTTGACCGCGGACCGCGACCCACTGGAACCCACCGGGAACGACTGGGTCAGGCCAGCGGCAAGGTTCAGGCCGCCGAGGGCCAGCAACTCCTGGTCCGCGTCGACGGTGGTGCCGGTGACCGAGGCCAGGCTGCGCGCGGTCAGGATCGCATCGGAGAACCCGACGACGGCGATCGCCACAGCACCCGGCAGCAGCAACACCAGGTCGTCCCAGGCCACACCGGGCCACTCCAGCCGTGGCAGGCCTGCCGGGATCTCACCGATGACCGCCACGCCCTCGGCGGCCAGGTCCCGGGCCCACGAGAGGGCGATCATCGCGACGGTGAGGGCCAGCAGCGTGGGGAACCCGGGCGCCCAGCGACTGCCGGCCAGGAGGATCAGAAGGCTCACCAAGCCGATGGACAGGGTCGTCCAGTGGACACCGCCGGTGACGTTGGCGAAGAAGGATCCGTACTGCTGCAAGGGGCTGTACCCGGTCACCTCCACCCCGGAAAGGACCCCGATCTGGCCGGCGATCAGGGTCAGTCCCAGCCCGGTCAGGAATCCCAGCAGGACCGCTGAGGAGAAGTAGTCGGCCATCCACCCGAGGCCGGCCAGGCGAGCCAGCCCGAACACCGTGGCCACCAGCAGCGCCAGCATGGCGGCCAGCGCCGGGTAGTCCGAAGGATCGTCACTGACCGCGACGAGCACGGGCGCGACCATCAGCGCAGCAGTGGTCGTCGGTCCGGTCATCAGCACCCGTGAGGAGCCCAGGGCCGCATACACGACCAACGGCAGCACGAGCCCGTAGAGCCCGGCGACGACGGGCAACCCCGCGGTCTGTGCGTAGGCCATGGCCTGGGGCACCGCCAGCGCAGCGATCACCACACCGGCCAGCACATCGCCACGCAGGCTTGCGTAGCCGCGCAACTGGGCGACCAGCGGGACCAGGTGCCACCGCGTGGCGGCCCGCTTCGGGGCGACGAACATCGGCCCGGTCGACCGCCGGACCGGCTCGGGCGAGCTCCCGTCGCCGGGCTCATGCTCGGGGTGCATCGCGTCGCTTCCGCTCACCTGCGGTCACCGCCTCACAGATCGCCGACCCGCGGGCAAACTAGCAGCAAACAGTCGGCAGACACCTGCCCGAGACGCAGCCCACGACCGCAGGTGGATCCGTCGCGTGCTGCGCGCAGCACCTCGGGGTGGCCTGGGTTCCACCCGTGGAAGGGGGCGCTGTTCGCCGGACCTCGGTGGGGGTTGCGGGCGTACCCTCGCCGCATGGTTGAGCACTTCCACCCCCTGGGCACCCTCCCCTCCGCCTCGACGAGGTCCGCGCAGGCAGCGCAACGTGCTGGCCTGCCGTTCGACGACGACCGGGACTTCACCGAGGCGCGGCGCGGGTTCCTGGTCGCGCCGGGGTACCGGCAGATCATGGCTGAGGCTGGGCATGTCGCCTGGAACATCGGTGCCTATGACTTCCTGCTGTCCGGCGAGCAGTTCGACAGCATCCACCCGTCGCTGCAGCGGCAGGCGCTGCTCAACATGGAGTACGGCCTGTTCGAGGTGGTGCCGGACCACATCTACCAGGTGCGTGGCTTCGACCTGGCGAACATCTCGTTCATCCGCTCGGCCACCGGGTGGATCGTGTTCGACCCGTTGACGTGCAAGGAGACGGCGGCCGCGGCGCTGGCCCTCGTCAACGAGCACCTCGGTGCGCGCCCGGTTGTCGCGGTGGTCTACTCGCACTCGCACGGCGACCACTTCGGCGGCGCGCACGGGGTGGTGGACGTCGCGGATGTGGCCAGCGGAAAGGTCCCGGTGATCGCGCCGGTCGGGTTCCTGGAGCACGCCGTGGCGGAGAACGTGTACGCGGGCAATGCCATGAACCGGCGCATGTTCTACCAGTACGGCTCGCTGCTGGACCGCAGCCCGTTCGGGCACGTCGACCAGGCCATCGGCAAGGGCGTCGCGGCCGGCACCTCGGGCCTGATCGCGCCGACCGTGGACATCGTCGACGACATCGAGGAGCTCACCATCGATGGTGTGCGGATGGTGTTCCAGAACACCCCGGGCACCGAGGCCCCGGCCGAGATGAACACCTGGTTCCCGGACCTCAAGGCCTTCTGGGCTGCGGAGAACATCACCAGCACGATCCACAACATCTACACCCTGCGTGGTGCGCTCGTGCGCGACGCGCTGGAGTGGTCCCGGCAGATCAACAAGGCGCTGTACCTGTTCGGCCGCGAGGCGGAGGTGATGTTCGCGTCGCACTCCTGGCCGCGGTGGGGCAATGCCCGCATCCAGGAGGTGATGCGGGTGCAGCGCGACACCTACGCGCACCTCAACAACGGGGTGATGCACCTGGCCAACCAGGGCGTGACCATCAACGAGATCCACCGCGTCTACCGGGTGCCCCAGTCGCTGCAACGGCAGTGGGCCGCACGCAGCTACCACGGGTCGGTGGAGCACAACTCACGTGCCGTGATCAACCGCTACCTCGGCTACTGGGACGGCAACCCGGCCACCCTGATCCCGTTGAGCCCGAAGGAGTCCGCGCCGCTGTTCGTGGAGATGATGGGCGGGGCCGATGCGATCGTCGCCCGTGCCCGGCAGCTCATGGAGAGCGGGGACTACCTGCTCGCCATCGAGATCCTCGACAAGATCCTCCACGGGGAGCCTGACCACGTTGCCGGGCGCCGGCTGCTCGCCGACGCCTTCGAGCAGGTGGGCTACCAGCAGGAGAGCCCCAGCGTGCGCAACAGCTTCCTGGCCGCTGCCCTCGAGCTGCGATCGGGGATCCCGTCCGGGGCCGCCCCCCACAGCACCGGCCCGGACCTGGTCCGGGCGCTGAGCACCCTGCAGTTCCTGGACTACCTGGGCATCCGGCTGGACCCGACCCGCGCCGGCGACGCCGCGTTCGTGGTCAACCTGATCACCCCGGACAACGGCGAGTCCTTCGTCGTGGAGCTGAGCAACAGCACCCTGACGAGCCTGCAGGGGTTCCTCGCCGAGGCACCCGACCTCACCATCACCATCAACCGGTCCGACCTCGAGCTGGCGATGACCGGTGCCGCCCCCCTGGCCGCGCAGGTCGCCGACGGTCGGGCCGCCCTGGACGGCGACCCGGGCGTGCTGCAGGTTCTGGCCGGACTGCTCGTGCACTTCGAGGTGGGCTTCGAGATCCTGCCGGGCACCGGAGCGGGGCACCTGAGCCCAGACCTCGACGAATTCGCACAGGAACCCCTCGGCGACTCCGCCGGCGGCTGAGAGGACGACGATGACGACTGTGCCGATCGCCTCGGCGGATCTGACCTGGCTCAACATGGACCTGCCGACCAACCTGATGGTCGTCAACGGGCTGATGTGGTTCGACGAGGAGCCGGACTGGGAGGCGGTCCGCGAGATCCTGCGGACCCGGCTGGTGGAGGGGTTCCCGGTCATGGGGCGCCGGCCGCGTCAGGTCGATGGGGGGTGGGTGTGGGAGGACGACCCGGACTTCGACTTCGATCGTCAGGTGCGCCATGTCACCCTCCCGGCGCCTGGGGATCGCGCTGCTGCCCAGGACTACATCTCGGGACGGGTCAGCCAGCCGCTGGATCGGGACCACCCGCTGTGGGAGTTCGACCTGATCAGTGGGTACACGAATGCCGAGGGCGGGCAGGGGGCGCTGATCCTGGCCCGGTTCCACCACGTGCTGGCCGACGGGATCCGGATCGTGCAGCTCATCCTCGGCCTGTGCGACGTCGACGAGGATGTGGCCCCGCCGGCGGTGGGCCGGACGTCGTCGGCGAGGAACCCGGTCACGATGGTGGCCGGGGCGACCCGTGATGTCGTGGGCAACGTGGCCTCGTTCGCCGGTGACGTCGCCTCCGCAGCGGTGTCCGCGGTCCCCAGGGTCCCCGGGCTGCTCGGGGGCCTCGGGCGCAGCACCTTCTACGAGGGGTACGGGCTGGTCGTGAAGCCCACGAAGGTCACTGACGCGGTGTCGGCGCTGTCCTCGGAGGACAATCTCGCGCTGAACACATGGCGCTCGGCGAGCCGGTTGGCCCTGTGGGGTCACGAGTCGAGGCTGGTGGCCGACCGAGCCCCAGACGTCGCCAAACGTGTCAGCTGGGTGTCCGGGATGGACCTCGACCAGGTCAAGGCGGTGGGCGCCGCGCACCACGCCACGGTCAACGACGTGCTGCTGGGCGCCATCTCCCTCGGGCTGTCGGCCTACCTGCAGGAGCGAGGTCGCGCGGTCCCGTCGGAGACCAACTTCCTGGTGCCGATCTCGCTGAAGCCGATCGACATGTCGCTGCCCAAGGAGCTGGGCAACCACTTCGCGATGGTGATGTTCCCGATGCCCCTGGGGATCACCGAGGTCGACGTGCTCCTGGCCGAGGTGCGCTCCCGGATGGCCCGGATCAAGAACAGCGCAGAGGCGATGATGATCTTCGGCGTCCAGCGCGCCGTGGCCGAGACGCCCAAGAGCATCAGCCAGAACCTCACGAGATTCGTGGCCAACAAGTCGGTGGGCCTGCTCACCAACGTCCCGGGGCCACGGGCCCCGATCTACCTGGCCGGCCACAAGGTCGCCGGGATCCTCGGCTGGGTGCCCACCTCCTCGGACCAGAGCATCGGCCTGTGCATCTTCAGCTACAACGGTCACGTGAGCATCGGCATCGCCACCGACGCGGGGATCATCCCCGACCCGGACCGTCTCGAGGACCTCATCCAGGAGGGGTTCGCCGGCATGGTGGCCGGGTCCTAGCCAAGGCCGGTTGCCAGCCCTGACGGTGCCCCGAGGGGGGTGACAGCGATTTGTCCGATTGGATTCTATGTAACGCTCGATATAGAATAGTCCTCCCCGCTACAGGAGGATGTGCATGGACCCGATCGCGATCGACCGTTCCCTCGAGGGCCTCAGCCAGGTCAAGGACCGCTGGGCCAAGCTCCCGATCCGGGAGAAGATCCGGTACCTGGAGCAGGTTCGCGATCGTCTGGTGGACAACGCCGATGCGTGGGTGGCCGCCGGGGTGCAGCTCAAGGGCCTGGATCCGAAGGCGCCGATCGTCGGGGGCGAGGAGTGGCTTGGTGGGCCGTACCCGACGGCAGCGTGGCTCACGGACATGATCGGGACGCTGACCCGGCTGAACACCGGCGCGGACCTCTTGGAGGGCGTGCGGATCCGGACCCAACTGACGGCCAGGTGATCGCCGGGGTCTTCCCTCGAACGCCTACGACCGGCTGCTGCTCAACGGCTACGAGCTGGACGTGTGGATGCAGCCCGGGGTGACCCCGGCCACGGTGCGCGACACGGTCGCCTCCTTCTACCGCGAGTCCGATCCCACCGGTGCAGTCACCCTGGTGCTCGGAGCGGGCAA
>CAVPNW010000021.1:0-555527 GCA_963706875.1 uncultured Actinomycetes bacterium
GCCAACCGACCACCCCAACCGGGGCGACCCCGAGGCCCCCGAACGCAGCCCGCGGCGCACACACGGCCTCTGGGGCGTGAGTGCGCCTCTGGCTGAGAGCGCTGGTTACGGCTTGATCTTGACCGTGTTCGACGTCGCGTCCAGGGCCGGCGCGGGGATCGGGAACGCCTTGCCGTAGCACTTGACCCGGTACGTGCCCTTCTTGACGTTCACCGTGCGGGTCTCGCCGCCGCCTTGGGTCCGGTACGTCTTGCCGGACGGGCAGGCGGCCTCCGCCCGCTCGACTTCGCCGTTTTCAGTTCCCCGGCGGAGTTTTCCACAGGTTCCGGCGGGCACCTTCCGCATCGTTGGTCCGCCGGCACGGTTGCGCGGTGAGTCGCACCAGCCGCTGGGACCCGCCCACCACGCCCTTCACCTGGGCGAACGTCGCCCCGCTGGGGGTGACCAGGGCGATGATCCACACAGCTGCCACCGGCGGGCGCATCACGCGGCTGGCCAAGGGCGTGTACATCGCCACCGCGGCCGTCGCCGCCGACCCCATCGCAGGGCATCTCCAGGTGGCACTCGCCGAACAGTTGCTGCGGCCGACCGCGATCGCCAGCCACCACACGGCCGCGCTTGCGTGGGATCTGGACCTCGTCGACCCCGCCGCCAGCGCGGCCGCACCCATAGCCTTCACCAAGCCCCTGAGCGCTATCACCCGCTCCGAGAAGACACTCTCACCACCGTTGCGGTACGCGCCCTCCCCCACCATCACCGTGCCCAGCATCCCAGCGGCCTGCTCGTGACCACGCCAGCCCGGACGGCCGTCGACGTGGCCGCCGGGTTGCGGACGCCAGAAGCGCTCATCACCCTGGACTCCGCAGCCCGACTGGCGCTCGTCGAGAACGTCGGCTCCAGCCGCGTTCGCAACCACTACGCGCGTCCCCGGAGCCTCGCGGCCGCCGTGGCCCCGCTCAAGGAAGCAGCGGCCGTGGCCGGCACGCAGTTCACCCGAGCTGGACTGGCGCGGCTGGTGGCCCTGGCCGACCCGCGCCGCGAGTCCGGACTCGAATCCCTGAGCTTCGGGAACATGGTCGACGTCGGCTTCCCGATGCCGGAGCTCCAGGTTCACATCGCCACACCCGAGGGAGATGCGTACGTCGACTTCCTGTGGCGGGAGCAGATGGTCATCGGCGAGGCAGACGGGCTGAAGAAGTACGCCACACCTGCGGACCTGCACCGCGAGAAGCTCCGGCAGGAGCTTCTCGAGCGCATGGGCTACATCGTGATCCGCTGGACGTGGGAGGAGATGTACCTGCGTCCGGCCGCCGTCCTGCGCCGGATCGAGGCCGCCCTCGACGCCCGGGCGGTCCGGGCACTGAGGCGCGACGCTCGCGCTGCAGCGAGTCCCGGACCTCGCGGGCGAGTTGTGGGCTATCGCCATGGGCACGCGCTGACTGGCCGGATCCTCGCGGGTGAGTTGTCGACCACGGTGGTCAGCCGGCCTCCATCACCCGCAACTGGAGCGCGAGGTGGGACGAACCATGCAGGCATTCGGGCCATTAGCCATAAGTCACCCGCACGCGACGGGGTCGAGCACTGACACGGGGCCGCATGCCGCCCGGCGAGGTCGAGGGCGAGCACTGCCGCGCCGCCCACAAGCGCAGTGTACCGGGGCGCTGCCCCACATGCACCCAGCGCGATCCGGAGCCTCCGAGCGTGCCGCCGCAGCTGTCGCTGCCGCCGGCGGCGCCATCCATGCGCGCTGGGCGGCTCACGAATGCGCCCTAGTTGGGGATCGGTCCGACGACCTCGCTGGTGCCCACGTTGCCGGCGGCGTCGGTCTGCGTCGCGCTGGCGTACCAGTTGCCCTGGCACCTGAGTTGGTCCAGCTGGTCTGCCACGTCGCCGTTCGCGCCGACCGCCAGGCCGGAGAAGATCTGCGTCGGGTGCATCGCGTCGCACGTGGCCCGCTGTCCGGAGCACAGGTAGACCGTCACCGGGCCCAGCGCCGACCTCGGCCGTCCCGGGACCACCTGAGCGAAGAGCCAGGACGGAGCGTCGATGGCAGTGACCACCACCTCCGGGGGGGTGGTGTCGATGACCAGGGCCTTGGCGCCGGCCAGCGACTGGCCGATCCCGGGGTGGGCAGCTCAGGGTCGCAGCGTTGCCCGCGGCGTCTCGGATCGTTCCGCCGTAGAGCGCCAGTGCATCCGTCGCCGCGTAGTCCAGGTCCGCCGAGTTGTCGCCATCCTCGACGGTGTACTCGAAGGTCAGCGTGGTACCGCCTGACCCGGAGGTGTAGTCCACCGCCGTCGTCGCCGACGGTCCGGTGGCCAACGTCAGCCGCGGCGTGCCGGTCACCGTCACCGGCTCGCTGAACGTCACCGTCACCGGGACGACCTGGCCGGCCCCGTAGCTGCCGTTGTCCAGGGGCGAGGACACCCCCGTCACCGTCGGCGCGGCTGTGTCGTAGGAGTACGTCTGCCCGGTGACGGTCCCTGCGCCCATCGGGTTGCCCACAGCGTCGACCACGGATCCGGCGTTGGTCAGGTTCAGCCCGATCGACCCGGCGTTGGTCCCGTTCACCCCGCCCATGCCGACGGTCACCGTCCAGGTGGCGCTGGGCACCGGACCGCCGGGCACGACGCTGCTGATCGTCGGGGTACCGGTGAGTCCGCTGGCGGGCAGGCTGAAGTTGCCGGCCGCGACGCCGGTGACCGGCTCGGAGAAGGTCACCGTCCAGGCCAGCGGCCCGGAGTTCACCAGCTGCGACGCACCCGCCCGCACGATCGAGTCACCGTCGGCGGCGTCTTGTCGATGATGAGGATCTGGTCCGCCGCGGTGCTGATGTTGCCCGCGTTGTCCGCCTGGGTGGCCGAGAGGGTCCAACTCCCGCTGGTGGACAGTGCCGTGCCCAGCGTCAGCGTCCATGAGCCCGACGAGCAGGGAGCGGCAGCTGGTGTCGTCGCGGCGCCGTTGATCCGCGGGAAGACCGTGGCCACGTCCCCGGGCGCGGTTCCGCACGTGCCGCCGATGGACGTCACCGTGGCACTCGTCACGAAGGGGAACGACTGGGGTCGCCCCGTTCACCCGCGTCACGGTCACGATCGGGCGGCGTTCCGTCGATGACCAGGTTCTTCCCCGCCCCCAGGGAACCGACGGCGCCCGGGGCGGCCAGGGTCAGGGTCGCCGGGTTCGCGGCCAGATCGGCGATGGTGCCGCCGGCCAGAGCGAGGGCGGTGGTCGCCGCGTAGTCGAGGTCGGGCGAGGCGTTGCCCAGTGCGATCGTGTAGTTGAAGGTCAGCGTTGTGGTTCCGGTGCCCGAGGTGTAGCCGACGGCCGTCGTCGCCGGCGTGCCGGTCGCAAGCGACAGCTGCGGGGTCCCGGTCACGGCGACGGGCTCGCTGAACGTCACCGTCACGGGGATGACCTGGCCGACCCGGTAGGTGCCGTTGGCCGCGGACGAGGACACTCCCGTCACCACCGGCGCGGTGGTGTCGATGACCAGGGCCTTGCTGGCGCCCAGCGATCCGGCTGCCCCTGGGGCCGCCAGGGTCAGGGTCGCGGCATTGGCCGCCGCGTCGGTGATCGAGCTGCCGACCAGGGCCAGCGCCGTCGTCGCCGTGTAATCCAGGTCCGCCGAGGCGTGTCCCTGCGCGACGAGTGTACGTGAAGGTCAGGATCGGCGTGCCGGACCCGGAGGTATAGGTGACCGCCGTGGTCGCCGGCGACCCGGTTGCCAGTGTCAGCTGCGGTGTCCCCGTCACGGTCACGGCCTCGCTGAACGTCACCGTCACCGGCACCACCTGGCCGGCCCGGTACCTGCCGTTGGGCAGCGGCGAGGAGACGCCGCTCACGGTGGGCTGGGTCGTGTCGATGACGAGGTTCTTCGTGGCACCCAGCGACCCGGCCGCCCCGGGCGCCGCGAGGGTCCGGGTCGCGTTGCGGGCGACCACGTCCCGGATGGTCCCGCCGTTGAGCGCCAGCGAGTTCGTGGCCGAGTAGTCCAGGTCAGCGGAGGTGTGGCCAGCCGCAACGGTGTAGTTGAAGGTCAGCGTGTTGGTGCCGGAGCCGGAGGTGTAGTTCACGTCGGTGGTCTGGTCGGGTTCGTGGGTCTCGTGCGCAGCGTCAGCCTCGGGGTCCCGGTGACGTTCACCGGCTCGCTGAAGGTCACCGTCACCGGGATCACCTGCCCCTGCCGGTAGCTGCCGTCGGGAATGTCGAGGACACGCCGATCACCGTCGGTGCGAGCAGGTCGACCTTGACGCTCTGGGCCGGCGCTGTGCCCGTGTTCGTCGCCTGGTCTGCCTGCGTGGCCGACACGATCCGGATTCCGTCGGTCGTCCACGACACGGGCAGGGACCAGGCACCGCCGCTGCAGTTCACGGGGCCGAACGGCGACCCGTCGACCAGGACCGTGACGGGGGCGAGATCCCCGGCGGCGTTCCCACACGAGCCCCCGATGGAGGTGATACTGCCGGTCGTGACGTACGGGAAGGCCTGGAGGGTCCCGTTCACCCGGGTCACCGTCACGACCGGCGCGGCCGTGTCGATCACGAGCGCCTTGTTCGCACCCAACGACCCCGCGGCTGCGGGGGCGGCCAGCGTGGGGATGGCGGCATTGCCGGCGGCGTCCTTGATCGTGCCGCCGTTGAGGGCCAGGGCGGCCGTGGACGCGTAGTCCAGGTCGGTCGAGGCGTTGCCTGTTGCGACGGTGTAGGTGAAGGTCAGGGTGTTGGTCCCGGAGCCCCCCGTGTAGTTGACGGCGGTGTTCGCGGGGTTGCCAGTGGCCAGGGTCAGCTGGGGGGTGCCGGTCGCGACGACCACCGACTCGGTGAACGTCACGGTGACCGGGACGACCTGGCCGGCCTTGTAGCTGCCGTTGGCCAGCGGGGAGGAGACTCCCGCGACGGCCACCTGGGGCTGGACGGTGTCGTAGCCGTAGGCCTGCCCGGTGAACCCCGGAGGGGTGAGCACCGTGTTGCCCGCGGGGTCGACGATGAGCGCGCCGTTGGCCAGGTCCAGCCGGATCGACCCGGCGGCGGCCGTGGCACCGTTCAGTGCCGCGGTCACGGTCCACGTGGCGCTCGGCGGACCGGAGGCGGCGGTCACCCCGCTGACCGCCGGTGCACCTCCGCCGGTGAGCCCGCTGGTGACCACGGTGAAGTTGGCGGCGGCCACCCCGGACACCGGCTCCGAGAACGTCACCGTCCACTGCAACGGCCCGGCGTTCCCCGTCGGCGAGGCACCGACCCGCACGATCGAGGCCACTGTCGGGCGGATCGTGTCGATCGTGACGGTCCGTGGCGTGGCGGTGCCCGTGTTGCCCGCCGCGTCGGACTGCGTGGCCGACAGGACGATGCTGCCCTGTGCGGTCACCGGCGCGGTCAGGGTCAGCGTCCAGGAGCCCGCCGAGCAGGGCGCCGTGGCGGGAGTCGTGGGCGCCCCGCCGATCAGCGGGGCAACCGTGGCCCCATCCCCCGGGACCATCCCGCACGCACCACCGATCGTGGCCACCGGCGCGTTGGAGTTGAACGGGAACGTGCGGGTCGCGCCGTTCACGTGCGTCACGGTCACCACCGGCGCGGTCACGTCGGTGATGACCATCACGAGGTTGCTCGGGCTGCTCGTCGAGGTCCAGGACCGGTAGACGGCCGTCACGGTGTAGCGGTAGCTGCCGGACGGCACAGCGGTGTCGGTGCACGAGCTCGGCACGAGGACTGCGGCGAGCTGCGCATGCCACCTGGGCGCCGCCGCGGTCCCTGACCCGGGTGACGTAGTACCCCTCGGGCGCCACACCCCCGGAGGGCGCCGTCCAGCTCACCCCGACCGACTGGCTGCCGCTGGTGTGCGTGACCACCGGCGTGCTCGGGGCGTTCAGGGTCGCCGTGGTGGCCGATCCGGTGCCGTCACCGGTGCTCGTCCAGTACGCCCACGCCGACGATCCGAGGCCGAGCAGGCCGAGCACCATCAGCACCACGGCTGCGATCCGGCCCCCGAGCGCTGCCCGCGACGGGCGGCCCTGGCGCGGCACGGCCGCCCCCGGCGTCGCATGCGCCGGCCGACCGGGGCGCGGCACGCCGATGAACCGGCCCCCGCGCATTCGCGGGAACCGGCCCCTGGGCGGCTGGTGTCGCATCACCGCGTCACCACCCTGCACCGTATGAGGGTGTCGCGGTAGTAGCGCACCGGCTTCCCGCGCCAGGACCGCGGAGGGGTGGGCAGGTAGCAGGTGGTGCGCGCCTTGCCGCCGTTGCGCACGACGACGCGGTTCTTCTTCCCCTTGCCGAGGACGACCTTGTTCTTGCTGCCCTTCACCGTGACGCGGTTCTTGGTGCCGTTGCCGATCGTGATCTGGTTCTTCGTGCCCTTCCCGACCGTGAGGCGGTTCGCGCTGCCGTTGCCGACGGTGACGCCGTTCTTGCCGCCCCGCACCGTGACCCGGTTCCTCGCCCCGTCGCCCAGGGTGACCACGTTCTGCGCGCCCTTGCCGCCCTTCACCGTGACGCGGTTGGCCGCCCCGTCGCCGAGGGTGACCACGTTGCGCGAACCCTTGCCGACCGTGACCCGGTTGGACGCCCCGTCGCCGATCATCACGACGTTACCGTTGGTCCGGCGGACCTTCTTGCCCTTCTTGGTCCCCTTGACGCTGACGCGGTTGCCATTGCCGTCGCCGACGAGGATGACGTTGCGGCTGCCGGCGATCGTGAGCGTGTTCCGGCCGTCGCCGGCGATGACCACGTCGGCCCCGGAGCCGTCGGAGATCGTGTTGTTGCCGTCACCGACGACCACGCAGTCATTGCCCTTGCCGGCCCTGATCCGGTAGTTGGCGCCGACGGCGTAGATGAAGTCATTGCCGCTGGTGCCGGTGATGACCGACGACTCCGGGGTCCCGATGATCGAGGTCCGGTACGTGGCCGTGCACTGCGCGGGGGGCGCGATGATCGACAGCGGGGCGGTCGGTGACATCGAGGACGCGAAGGTTTCCGTGCCGGCATAGACGGCGTGCACCCTGCCGGCGCCCCTCGGCAGCGACGTGAGGCGCAGGCTGGCCGAGCCGTCCGGACCGAGTGTGCCCATCCCCAGGAGCACCTCGCGGCCGTCGGGGGTGGTCAGGTAGAACGCGACCGACCCGGTGGGCGCGCCGGCCCTGAGCCTGGTCGGTACCGGCGGGGTTGGTCGACGTGGTCTCCGGGATGACCCGCGCGGTCACCGTCACGGGAGTCCCGATGGCTGCCAGGTTCGGCGTCGTCACCAGCACCGTCGAGGTGCCGACCTTGACCACGTTCGGGTTGGGGTTCGGGTCCGGGTTCGGGTTCGGGTTGGGGTTGGGCGGCGGGGTGGCGGGGGCGTGTCGGTGTACCACCCGGTGCCGGTGAACGTGAACGTGAACGTGATGTTCTTGCACGCGTCCTGGTTGACGTCCGGCAGGTTGATGAGCGAGATGGGCTTCGGCGCGGGCACCGTCAAAGAGGTGCCCGCCGGCACCACGAGGGCCCCGGCGAACGTGGGATCGCCGAGGTCCAGGTTGGCCGTGGGGCAGGAGGCTGGGGCGTCGATGTTGGAGATGCCCAGGGCCGTGACGGTGATCGGTTCGGTCAGCGGATTGCTCACCGTGTACCAGAGGTAGCGCGTGACGCCCGGGTAGAGCCGGGCGGGCAGGTCAGCGGCAGTCGCTGAGCTGCTGATCGCGCTCGTGATGGTGAAGTCGGTGCCGGCGGCCAGGGGTGCGGCAGATGCTCGCTGGGACTGGTTGGGCAGGGCCCCGGTCGTGGCGGCGAGGACGACCGCGGTCAGGGTCAGAACCCTGATCCTCCCGGTCGCCCTCGCCCTGCCCGACATGGTTCTCCTTGTGGTTCTGGCCCCCTACTTCTGTCCCGTGAGGCCAGGTGGGTGGAGGGCCACAGCCCCCCACCCACCTGCCGCTGATCCTTGTTCAGCCGACGGTCAGCACGAAGGCAACTCCAAGTGGTGCCCCGATCTGGTCAGTTGCACTGCGGGTCGGTACGCGCCACAGGCGGAGGCGGGTCCGATGCGACTCAACCTCCGCCTGTGATCACGACCTGCGACTAGCTCGCGAAGGCGTAGAGCGGCACGCTCAAGATGCCCTTGCAGTTGTTCTGGTCCGAGCCGTCGTCAATCATCTGAATGTCAACGTCCAGAGCGGCCGTCTGGGCGCCAAGTGTGCCCTTCGGCGCGAGGGTCACGGCGGTGGGAAGGACTTCCACGGCTGTCCCGACGGCCTCGTTGTTCAAGCTGAAGTCCGCTGCCCGACAGCCGGATGCCGGAAGCCAGTCCGTGCCGTCCGGATTCGCGATCTTGACCTGGACGCTGGTCAGGTTCTGGGCGCCTGTGCCCTCGTTCGCCACGGTGACGCTGGTGGACTGCACCGGCCCATCAGGCGAAAGGGCGCCTCCCGTTGTGGCCGCGAACGTGACCGTGTAGTCCGCGCTGTCGCCAGTTGAGGCCGAGCCGGCTCCCTTGCCCGAGTCGGTCCAGTATGCGTAGGCCATGCCGCCGCCGACCAACGTGGCTGCGGTGACTACGCCGATCGCGGCAACCCGCTTCTTGGAGGAGAAGAACTTCATGTCTGTGTTCCCTTCGTGTGTGGTGGATCTGTCTCGTGATGGGCCGAGCGAGTGTCGTCCGATCGGTGCCGGGCGATCACTGTGTGCAATCGCCCAGTTGCATCTCGTATCGGTTAGGCCATTCGGGCACTTGAGAACTCACCGCGACCTAGCGTTCGACTCAGCCACCGCCAGCCCCGGCGAACACGACTCAAGCGCCCACGACGACCGTTGAGGGCGCCCCGGCCCCGTCGGCGCCCTCCTCGGGGCGGCAGACGAAGAGGTCCAGGGGGATCACCCCACCAGACGCCGCAACCTCGCGGCCCACTTGTGGCCTATCGCGTGCCATGGCAGCCATCTACCTTAACGTCGCGTCCCAGTTGTGGCTCATGGCGAGTCAGCAGGCGTTGATAAGCCACAACTGAGCCGCAAGGATCCACCAAGCCCGCAAGGCGCGGTGGCATGAGCCACAACTCGGCCGCGCGGATTGCGCCCAGACAGTCCCAAGTGCCAACTCGGCGGGGCAGGGGCCGCCAACCCGCCCGCGCGCCGCACAACCGAAACGGCCGCCACCGGGACTGCGGTTGACACGGGCGAACCCGCGAGTCGAGAGTTCGAATGTGGCCCTCACCCTCATCCTCACGGCCTCCACAGTGGGCCGGACTCCCGTCGCCGAGGCGGATGGGTTCACCCTGCTCGTGGACGGCGACCGGGACGTCACTCTCGAGGTGGTTCCCGACCCCCCGACCTGGACCCCCCAGGGCATCACCCTCCTGCGCGACGACGAGGTGGTGACGACCCGACCCAACCCCGGACTTCCCATGCGGTGGGTGTTCCGCGGCGACGACCGCTTCGGCACCTTCCGGGCCACCGCCGACGACCCCGATGCGATCCTCGACTCACCGGAGACGACGGTGCTCCCGGCCCCGGCGCCAGTCGCGCCCCGGCTGCCCGGGGCAGCCGGCGTGGCGGGGGGATCGGGCGGGCCGGGACCTTCGGGCTGGTCGGGATCAGCCTCAGCAGCCCACGGGCCCGACACCTCGAACGCCGCCCCCGCCACGACCGATGCACCCGACACCACCGCACCCACAACCGCCGCCCCCGCCGCCACACCCTCCGGGGTCGTCGACGTCCAGGTCGGCGAGTACGACGGCCGGTTCGCCGGCGCCGTCGCGGCCATCTTCACGGTCCTGGCCGTCGCGGTGCTGTGGACGATCTCGAACGCCGCGATCCGAGCGTTCGAGTGGGGGTCGGCCACCGACTCCCCCGCGGGCACCTACACGGAACGCACCACACTGCTGGTCACCGCGCTGCTGATCGCCGTGGGCAGCGTGCTGCTGCTCGCCGGGGCGGCGCTGGCGGCGCTCGAGGTGCGAGCCCGGCAGCGACGGACCCGGGCAGCGGCTGGGCCGCGCGGGATGCCCGAGGCGCTGGACAAGGTCCCGGCGATCCTCGAGAAGGCGGGGAACCTCCGCGCAACGGTCGCCGTCCTGGTCGCCGGGGTCGCGGTCCTCATCCTCGCGGTCCTCGTGCAGGTGTACGGGCCTGGCACCGGTGACGCTGCCACCCCCGACCCGTCGCCCGCAGCTTCGCCGACTGCAGCGCAGGAGTAGGGCCCAGAACCGCGCGTTCCCGGCCACCCCGCCAGCCCCCCGCGAGTTCCCAGCCACCCCCGCCAGGCCGGCCCAGGATCCGAGCGAAACCGCGCGTTCCCGGCCACCCCGCCAGCCCCCCGCGAGTTCCCGGCCACATGTGGCAGGCAACGCGCAATGCGGCGGCGAAATGGCCTGGAACGCCCGTTCGGCGCGTCCCTCCGGGTCCCCACCGCCACGAGCGACCCGGCGCCGCTGCCCGACCAGCCACCCAACCGGCCTGGCCACCCAGTCCGCGCGCAACTCCCACCCGACCCGCGCGCGTGACTCCGCCCCGGACGGCCGCGCCGCCCACGCCGCTGCTCGACCAGCGCTCGACCCGCCTGCGCGGCTACACGGCCGCCCCGCCAGGCCACTGCGTCCGGCGAAGGGGTAGGCGTCAGGCGACCCGCCCCCCTCACCCCACCTCACCCGATGGGGGCCTCCGCCATCGACCTGATCGCGGCCTCGAACGACGTCACGGGGATCGTCGCCTGCACGCCCTCCCGCTCCCGGAACCGCAGGACCAACGGCTGGACGCGGCTCTCCGGGGACTCCGACATCACGACCGGAACCCGACGGCGCAGCACCCGCGACACCGACGCGACCAGGTCGAGGATCGTCATGCTCACTCCTGCTCGGACGATCCTCATCGTCGGCGCACCGGCTGAGGAGGCATCGGCCTCGGCCAGCGCCAGGCGAGCCGCATCGGCGTTGAACAGGTAGTCGCGCCTGGTGTCCGGGCTCACGAAGAGCCGCACGGGCTGGCGCAGCATCGCGGCATCCACCAGCGCGGGCACCAGCCCCTTGCGCCCCATCCGCCCATCCGCGAGGCCGTACACGTTCGTGAAGCGACAAGCCATCGTGCGCATGAGGCCCGCCTCAGCCAGCCGGGCCACGAGTGCCTCCTGGGCGAGCTTCTCGCGCCCGTACGGGGTGATCGGTGCCGGCGGCGTGGCCTCGTCGATCAGCCCCGCCCCGTGCCCGCCGTAGATGGCACCGGCGGACGAGGTGAAGAGCACGCAGTTCTCCGGGTTGGGCCGGGCGTTCTCCGCGAGCGCAGCAACCACGGCGCCCAGCGCCTCGGTCTCGGCAGCCATGGCCTCCGCGGAGGCCCCCACCGTCCCCGTGCCCGCCGCCCACACGAGCGTGATCGGCGAATCCGGGTGCGACTCCTCGGCCGCACGCCAGTAGGAGACGACCTGATCGGCGGCGCGGGCTGGATCGCCCCACGGCACCCGCATCCCGATGAACGGCTCACCGCGTCGACGCAGCACCTCGCTGAACCCACTGCCCAGGACACCCGTGGGTCCGGCGATGAGCCTCATCGCGAGGGGCCGGCGAGCCCAGACGGGCCGGCAGCCGGATCCGCCGGGCCCGGACTCCCCGACAGGCGCCGGGGACTGCCACGGCCGGAACCGCCTGCGCCCGGCCGGGTCTTCAGCGCCCGGGCCACCCGACCGCCGACGCCACCAGGTGCCGGCTGAGCACGTGCAGCGCCCGCGCCCCCGGCGGATCGACGCGGACATACACCGGCCGCCCGACCGTGTTGCGCACCGCCTGACCCACGTACTCCGCAACCACCGCCACCGCGATGTAGAGCCCACCGAGCAGCACGAGCAGCGCGATCACGACCGACGTCCAACCCGGCACGGGGATCTCGCCCCGGATCCTCGCGACGATCAACCCCGCCCCCACGACCAGGCCGGTCAGGGCGATCACCACACCCGCCGCTGCGATGAACCGCAGCGGTCGCGTCCCGCTCGACACGATCATCCGCCAGAAGTGGCTCAGCAGCCGACGGTAGTTGTACGCCGACGGGGCGGACTCCTGGCGCAGCTGCACCGGGCAGGCCGACGGCGGCCCGCACGTCCACGACAGCGACACATCCAGGAACACGTTCTCCCCGGCGTACGCGCAGGCCGAGCGCGCCAGGCTCCCCTCGAGCAGGCGGAAGCTGTTGAACCGGACGGGCACCCCCGTCACCGAGCGCGCCACCCGCCCAGACACCCAGGACGCGGCGTTGCGCATCGGACCGTGCGGCCGGGTGTTGGTGGGCTCGGCGTACACCAGCGGGGTCCGGTTGCGACCCGCGGTGGCCAGGAACTCCCGGATGAACGCCGGGTCGTGCTGGCCGTCCTCGTCCATCGTGACGACCCAGTCGCCGTTGGTCGAGACGATGCCGGCCACTGTCGCGGGGTGCTGGCCGAAGTTGCGCGAAAGCCACACGACCCGGACCCGCTCGTCGAGGTCGGCCAGGCTCGCGAGGTGGTCCAGCGCTTCGACCGGGAGCCCCGGGTTGTCGCACACCAGGATCAGCTCGTCGAGTGGGATCCGCACGCCCGGGGTGGGGCTGACGTCGGCGCAGATCGCCAGGACCTCGCGCACCGTCGCCTCCAGGGCCGGACCGGCGCGGTACACGGGGATGACGACGCTGAGCGACTGCGCGACCGGGGCTCCCTCGTCTGGGGTCGGTCATCCTGGCCGCCCCATCCAGACCGAGGCGTGCTGGGACCGGTGTCGCGCCCCTGAACCACCGCGGCCGCGAGACGCCCGCATCCCCTGCACCGAGTGTCACCGAGGGGGCGCCCACGCGGACCCGCCGCAGGGTCGTCAACGCGGCATGGCCCCGGGCGGACGCGCGCCTGGCGCGGGGCGGTCGGCGAGGAACCGTCGCAGGCGCCACGGCCCGTCGCGGCACACGCGGCCCGTCGCAGCGCGTCCGCGGCGGTCGGCGCTCATCGCTTCACCGCCGTCAGCAGCAACGAGACCCCGGGCATCCCCCCGACCGGCAGGACGCGCTCCATCGCGACGACCCCGCGCAGGGCCGTGTTCGTGACCCGCCCCGGCTCCACCAGCTCGCTGCCGCGATCCTTCTTCCGGCGCCAGGCCACCACGGGCCGCAGCAGGACGTTCCACGACCGGACCGTGACGTCGCGGAACCCGGCGTCCTCGATGAGCGCCAGCAGCTCATCGCGCTCGTAGCGGCGCACGTGGTCGACGGCCTCGTCGTGCGCCGACCACAGCCGCATGTCGGCAGGGACCGCCACAAGCAGTCGCCCGCCCGGGCGCAGGCAGCGGAAGAACTCCTGAGCCGCCGCGACGTCGTCCTCGATGTGCTCGAGGACGTCATAGGCGACCACGAGCCCGAGCGTGTCGTCGGCGATGGGCAGCTTCGTGGCGTCCCCGCGAACGACGGTCAGTCCGCGCTCGGCTGGCCATGTCCGCGCCCATCTGCGAGTACTCCAGCGCGACGCAGTCCCATCCCGCCTCGACCAGGACCCGCGTGTTGCCGCCCGCGGCCGCCCCGACGTCCAGTGCCGGGCCCACGGGCCGCACGCCCTCGACCTGCGACCTGATCAGGCTGCGGCGCTCAGCAAACCACCAGTGCCGGTCCTCGATGTCCCCGAGGCTCCTGATCGCGTCGCTCTGCACGAAGCACAGTATGCCGTCCCGGCGTGGGCGACCACGCTGGCACCGGCTCCGTCACGGCCCGCGCGACTGCGGGCAGTGGCCGGGATCGCCCAACGAATCGGCCATCCGGGTGATGGTCACGCAGCGTCATTGACACGCTGAGTGACCGGGTCGACAGTGCGGACATGGCTCACGCCCTCAGCCTGACCGCCTCCTCGTCGGGTCGCGCACCCGTGCCGACCGGTGACGGATCGACGCTGCTGGTCGACGAGGCGAACGCCATCATGATCTGCGTCTCGCCGATCCCGTCGGCCTGGGACCCCGAGGGCCTCGCGCTCTACCGAGGGGGCCAACGCGTGACCACGCCCCCGATGAGCGACGGCACACGGTGGGTGCTCATGGGCGAGGAGCGCTTCGGGACCTTCCAGGCCCGCGCGACCGGAGCCGGCGCCCCAGTCGCCTCGCCGGTGGTGCGGGTGGTCCCCGCGACGGTGTCCCTGCGCGCGGATCGGGCACCCGCCGGGCAGCCGGGCCAGGGTCCCGTAGCCGCCGGCCAGCAGGGCCAGGGTCCGGAGATCGTGCCGCTGCGCCACGACCCCGCAGCCGAGCTGCCGCGGCGCGAGGATCCCGCGACCGAGCAGTCCGTCCCGACTCCGTTACCCGTTGGCCCCACGCAGAACGTCAACTCCACACCGCCCCAGCCCGCTGGAGTTGGTGCCACAGATCCATCTCACGGCTCCAGCACCGTTCCCGGCCCGCCGGCTGGAGTAGGGCCGACAGTCCCATCTCCCGGTTCCACCCCCGGTCCGCGCCCGCCCGCTGGAGTCGGTCCCCAAGCTACGCCTCCGGCCCTCAGCGGCGGTCCGCAAGCTGTGCCTTGGGGGTCCGGCATCGGTCCACGAATCCCGGCGCCGGCTTCTGCGCCTCCGCCAGCGCCCCGGGTTCCGTCAACTTCGGGCGCGCCAGCCCACGCCGTCCTCGCAGCCACCGGCGATGCCGCCGCCCGCCACGACGTCGTGCTTCCGACGCCGACCGCCACCCCTGCCAGCACGATCCGCCCCGAGCATCTGAGCGGGGAGCCGGCCGCCCAGCTCCAGCCCAACGCGGCCCCGGAGCCCGGCGCGACCAGCCCCGTCGCGAGAGGCGTGGTCGAGGTGCCGCTCAGCGAGTACGACGGGCGGTTCGCGGCGGTCGTCGCGTTCATGTTCTCCCTGCTCGCCGTCATCGTCCTGGCGATCGTCGCGATGCAGGTCATCGGCGACCTCATCATCGCGACCCCGATCCCCGCGGACACCCCCACCCCCGATGCCGACTCGGCGGCACGATCGGCCCGCGCGACGTCAGCGCTCCTCATCGGGATCGGGATCATCCTGCTGCTTGCGGCCGCCGCGCTGGCCGCCCTGGACGTCCGGGGCCGGCAGCGGCGCGACGCCCGGACGCCAACCGCCCTGCGCGGAACCCAGGCGACCCTCGACAAGGCCCCCGGCATCCTCGAGAACCCCGGGAGGTTCCGCGGGACGCTGGCCCTGCTGGTCACGGGCGTTGTGGTCGTCATGATCGGCTTCCTCGGCCAGGTCCACTGGTCCTAGGCGCGGCCGGCAACATCACGCCACGCCGACAGGCCGCACAGCCCGCGCCCCGACACGACGACAGGGCCCGGAGCGCGCGTTCCCCGCCACGGCACCGGGGTTGGCGCGCGTTCCCCGCCACATCTGGCCGGGAATGCGCTGGGCTGGTGTCGAGTGGCCGGGACCGCGCTCGGCCGCCACCCGAGTGGCCGGGAATGCGCAACGCCCCCGGCCGCCTCCCCACCTGATCGGAAGGCACAGCCCTGCCCATACCCATCCCGTATCCGCCCGATCCGCCCTGCCCATCCCCCGCCCGATCCGCCCGATCCGCCCGATCCGCCTGCGACCGGTCGCGACGGTCGCGACGGTCGCGACGGTCGCGACGGTCGCCAGCCTCACCGGACGGAGGCGACCTCCCGGAGCAGGCGCACCAAGGCGTCGGTCGATGCCTGGATCTGCTCGAAGGCCAGTGGATGGAGACCCGCGCCGAGGACGTGCGGGTCCGGCACATCGTCGGCGTGCAGCCCGCTGGGGTCGAACGCGACCCGGCCGGCGGACGCCGTCCCTGCGCCGTTCGGACCCGCTTGGGAGGCGGCGCCCTGGCCCCCCTCGGATCCCCGAGATCGCGCCAGTCGCCAGCGCCTCCGCGGCTCAGCACGCACAGGCACGTCGCCGGCCGCACCCGCAGAGACCGAAGCGCGCGCCAGCCCCCGGGCGGCGTCCATCTCGCTGACGACCCAGGCCCACCGCCCAGCCAGAGCATCGGGCAGCGGCTGCACGTCCCGCCGCGGATCGCCCACGGCGAACCTCTCCGCCCAGGCCCCGCCCTCGCCCCCCCGCCCGCGCCGCCGCCACCCGCGCCCGCGCCGCCGCCGTCCCGCCGCCCCCACGCGCCGCTCGCGCCACCAGCGCCACCGCCGCCCCCACCCGCCCGCCCGCGCCGAGCGCTCCCGGCCGGCGGCCACCATCCCCGAATCCACGATCCAGTCGGCGATCCGCCCCGCCTGCCGGATGGTGAAGGTCCGGGTCCGCGAGGTGGGCTGCAGCTCGAGGATCGACGGCCGGTGGTCACGCGCGGCCGGCAGGATCAGGTCCGCCCATGCCACGAGGTCGGCGGTCAGCGGCTGTGAGCGATGCTCCGCCGCGCGCCCAGCCATGGCAGGCGCCATGGAGCACCCGGGCGACCCTGCCATCGCCGCGGTCCCGGCCGAGCGCACCTCGATCCCGACCAGCTCGGGCGCGGACGCCACCGCATCGAGCAGCAACTGCTGCGCCGACGCCGACCGGCAGATGTTCGCCGTGCACACGTACAGGATCCGCACGGTGCGAACGCTACCCGGCGCGGGGCGGGCCGTGGCCGGCCGTTGCCTCGGCTTGGCGCAGCCCTCGTCCGGCGCGGGGCGGGCCGTGGCCGGGCGTTGCCTTGGCCGGCGCTGCCCCCGTCCGGCGCAGCCCACAGCTTGCGCAGCCCACGGCCTGGGGCAGGGCCCGGTCCGACATGGGCCCCGGCCTGGCCGTGGCCCCGGCAACTCGCTGGAGCCCACACAAGGCGACATGACGTGACCCGCCATCGCCCCATTCCAGGCCCGCCCGAGCCCCAGATCCCCCGAACCGGACGGCGCCGACCGCACGATCAGCGACCCAAAGCGCGCGTTCCCGGCCACGCAACAAGTCCGCCGTGCGTTCCCGGCCACATGCGGCCGGGAACGCGCAAGGGGGCGGCGAAGTGGCCGGGAACGCCCGGACGGACCGGCCGGGACGCGCGGACCAGCCGGGGCGCGCTCGGTCCAGTTGGGCCGGCGTGGGCAGGGGCACCGCCGGCTGGCGGCGGTTCGCCATCGGCGCAGCGGGTTCGGACCTCCCGTCCCCGGGCCAGCGGTAGGATCACCGCCATGTCAGTGGTCACGGATCGCTCGGGGCGCCTGCCGCGCCAGGAGCGGCGTGCGCAGCTGCTCGACGCCGCGCGCGAGGCCTTCGTGCAGCAGGGCTACCACGCAGCCGGCATGGACGGCATCGCCGAGCTGGCCGGGGTCTCCAAGCCCGTGCTCTACCAGCACTTCCCGGGCAAGCTCGAGCTGTACCTCGCGGTGCTGGATGAGAGCAGCGACTCGCTGATCCAGCGCGTACGAACCGCCCTGGACTCCACCACCGACAACCGCAAGCGCGTGCGCGCCACGTTCGAGGCGTACTTCGACTTCGTCGCCCACGAGTCCGGCGCGTTCCGCCTGATCTTCGAGTCCGACCTCACCAACGTCCCCGAGGCCGCCGACCGCGTCGCACGCACCAACAACATCTGCGCGCAGATGATCGCCGAGGTCATCCGCGAGGACACCGAGCTCGACGACGACACGTCCATGCTGCTGGCCAGCGGCCTGCTCGGCATGGCCCAGACCGCCGCCCGCTACTGGCTGCACTCGCCGGCGCCCATCTCCCAGGAGAGCGCGGCCAAGGCCATGTCCATGCTGTCGTGGCGCGGCATCTCCGAGTTCCCCCTCACCCATCCCCCAAGCTAGCGAGAGAAGGCCCATCGTGGAGGTTCGCATCGGAGTCCAGCAGGCTGCTCGTGAGCTGGTCCTGGAGAGCACCGATACACCCGACGCCGTCGCCAAGAAGGTCGCCGACGCGCTCAAGAACGACGGGCTGCTCGACCTGATCGACGAGAAGGGCCACCGCGTGGTGATTCCGGCCAGCAAGCTGGCCTACGTCGAGATCGCTGCCGCCGAGGTCCGCAAGGTCGGCTTCGGCACGATCTGAGGGGGTCGGGTCGGTCCAGTCGTCGGTGCGGCCCCATCGGGGAGTGAACCGCTCGGATCTACGTTGAGTTGACGCGCCGAGCTGCCTGGTTCGTCAACCCGGGCATACGGCGCCAAAGACGCCGCCTGAGTCGCGACCGAACGCGCGCCCCTACGCCGCCAGGCCCAGGGCGGTCATCCGCTCGACATGGGCGGTCGTGAGCCGCTCCACCAGGCCGAACAGGTCGATCTGGCTCGACACCTGCTCGCTGAGGATCAGCGCGGCCAGCCCGTCGTGCTCGGCGGCCACGGACTGCGCCTGCGACAGCATCTCGCCCAGCAGTCGCCGGCCCCACAGCGCCAGCCGCCCGGCCAGCCGCGGATCCCGGGCGATGGCCGCCCGGACCTCCTCGATCACGACCGCTGTCTTGCCCAGCTCGCTGCACACCTCGAGCACGAGCGCGGCGGTCTCCTCGTCGAGCACGGCCCCGACCTCGCGGTAGAAGTCCTCGCTGATCGAGTCGCCGACGTAGGCCTTCACCAAGCCCTCGAGCCAGTCGCTCGGGGCGGTCATCCGGTGGTAGGACTCGAGCGGCCCGAGGAACGTCGACATCGCCTCGTCGGGGTCGGCGCCCAGCTCGATCAACCGTTCGCGCAGCAGGTGGAAGTGCGCCAGCTCGCCCTGGGCGATGTCCGCGATCCGCACGCGCTGCGACAGCGTCGGGGCCAGCGCGGCCTCGCTCACGAGGCGCTCGAAGGCGAGGTACTCGCCGGCGCCGAGGAGACCGAGCAGCTCGATCACGCCCTTGCGGTACTCCGGATCGGACAACGAGGGACGCACCACGTCCGCGGCGGACGACACGCCCTCGGAGCTCGACGGGCCGGCTGCGGACGTGGGTTCGGGGGTCATGGAAGCAAGGTAACCCGAGCGGCCCCCGCGGAGAAGGTAGAATCCACGTACTACTGAGGAGAGATTTGACAACCTTCACCGACTTGGGCGTCGTCGAGCCCATCACCTCCGCCCTGGCAAAGGCCGGGATCACCGACGCCTTCCAGATCCAGGAGCTGTGCATCCCGCAGGCCCTCGAGGGCCGCGACCTGATCGGACAGGCCAAGACCGGCACGGGCAAGACCCTCGGCTTCGGCATCCCCCTGCTCCAGCGCATCCCCTCCCCGAACACGCCTGCGTACCCCGACCTGTCCCCCGCCGAGCAGAAGGCCCCCAAGGCCCTGGTCGTCGTCCCGACGCGCGAGCTGTGCGTCCAGGTCACCTCCGACCTCACCCTGGCCGGCGCCGAGCTCGGCGTGCGCGTCCTGGCCGTGTACGGCGGTCGCGCGTACGAGCCGCAGGTCGAGGCCCTGGCCAAGGGCGTCGACGTCGTGGTGGGCACGCCGGGTCGGCTCATCGACCTGGCCCGCCAGCGCCTGCTGCACCTCGGCGACGTGCAGGTCCTGGTCCTCGACGAGGCCGACGAGATGCTCGACATGGGCTTCCTGCCCGACGTCGAGCGCATCGTGTCGATGCTGCCCGCGACCCGCCAGACGATGCTGTTCTCCGCGACCATGCCCGGGCAGATCATCGCCCTCGCGCGGCGCTACATGACCCAGCCGACCCACATCCGCGCGCTGAACGTCGACGACGAGTCGGCCACAGTCAGCGAGGTCGAGCAGCACGTGTGGCGCGTCCACCCGCTGAACAAGGTCGAGATCCTGGCCCGGATCATGCAGGCCGACGGCCACGGACCGTCGATGGTCTTCTGCCGCACGAAGCGCCGCGCCCAGGCCGTCGCCGACGAGCTGACGGAGCGCGGGTTCGCCGCCGGTGCGGTCCACGGCGACCTCGGCCAGGGTGCGCGCGAGCAGGCGCTGCGCGCGTTCCGCAACGGCAAGGTCGACATCCTGGTCGCCACCGACGTGGCCGCCCGCGGCATCGACGTCGAGGGCGTCACGCACGTCATCAACTACGAGTGCCCGGATGACGAGAAGACCTACCTGCACCGCGTCGGACGCACCGCGCGCGCCGGGGCGTCGGGTGTGGCCGTCACGTTCGTCGACTGGCAGGACGTCCCGCGCTGGGGCCTGATCAACAAGGCCCTGGGGCTGTCGTTCTTCGACCCGATCGAGACCTACCACACCTCCGAGCACCTCTACACCGGGCTCGGCATCCCGGCCGGGACGACCGGGCGCCTGCCGCGCGCGGCGCGCACCCACGAGGGCCTGGACGCCGAGGTCCTCGAGGATCTCGGCGGTCGGCAGCCGAACACCCGCGACCGCGACGGCCGCGGCGGCTCCAGTGGGCACGGACGTGGGCACACGCACCACCACGGCCAGACGATCCCCCACGGGCACAAGGACGGCGCGCCCAAGGGCGGGTCGGGCAAGTCCGGCGGGTCGAAGGGCCCGGATTCCGGCGCGAGCACGGGCGGCTCAGGCGATGAGGCGGCTCCGAGGAAGCGCCGCAACCGGACCCGCAAGCGCACCCGCAGCGGCCAGCCCCAGGGCAGCGAGGGCAGCCAGAGCACATCGGCCAACGCCGGCAGCTCGGGCTCGGAGTAGCTCGCCGGAGCGCCACCACGGCGATTCGATCCACGTTCCGGGGCTCTTCACGGCCGCGAGCTTGGATCGATCGGCGCTGGGCGGGCAGCTACGGGACGGTCGGGCAGCTCCGCCACGCAGTAGGTCGCCGCCGTTCAGGGGCCGACCGAGCCTCGGAGCGGGTCTTCGGCGGCCGCTCGATGCGCTCGCTCAGCAGTCCGCCCGCCCCACGCCGGCGATTCGATCCAAGTTCTCGGGACTCTTCACGGCCGCGGACTTGGATCGAACTGCGTCGGGCGCAGCGAACCTGGACCAAGCCGGCGGGCCCCGAGCCCCGACCGACCCGGGCAGCTCAGTGGAAGCGGACCTTGACCCAGTGGCGCTCGTCACACGCGGGGCAGCGCATCCACGACGGGTAGTCCCGTCGGATGACCAGCAGGTGCACGCTCGGCAGCGCCAGCTGTAGCGCCCGTGCGTACGAGGCAACCGTCGCCACGTGGCAGTCCGAGCACGTGATGACCACGGACCCCAGCGACGGGTTGATCGTGTCGCGGCTGAACAGGGCGGACTTGCCCTGGACGTCCACCCCGGCCACGCTCGGCTCGGTGACGGCCCGCGTCCGGACGCGGTCGAAGGTCGAGTTGCTCATCAGCTGGCTCCCATCAGCGCCGTCGGGGCCGAGGCGGCGGTCCCGTCCACGAGTCCGCGCGCGAGCTGCCGGTAGGCATCCGCACCGCGGAACCGGCCCGCGGACGACAGCACCGACCGTCCGGCGGCGGGCGCCTCGGCGAAGCGGATCGAGCGCGGGATCGCCGGACCGAGGATGTCCAGGCCGTAGCGGTCGTTGATGTCGGCCAGCACGGCGCGCGAGTGGTTGGTCCGTGAGTCGAACAGGGTGGGCAGCACCCCGAGCACGACGAGGTCGCGGTTGGTGATGCGCCGCACGTCGGCGATCGTGTCGAGCAGCTGACCGACGCCGCGGTGCGACAACGTCTCGCACTGCAGCGGGATCAGGACCTCGTTCGCCGCCGTGAGCGCGTTGATCGTGAGCACGCCCAGCGACGGTGAGCAGTCCAGCAGGATCGTGTCGTACTCGCCGCCGATGTCGTCCAGCGCGGTGCGCAACGAGAACTCGCGCCCGGTGCGCGTGAGCAGCTGCGCCTCGGTGCCGGCCAGGTCGATCGACGCGGGCAGCAGGTGCATGTCCTCGTCGGTCTTGATCACCGCCATCGAGGCGCTGATCCGCCCCAGCAGGACGTCGTGCATGGAGAACTCGAGGGTCTCGGGGTCCAGGCCGAGGGAGAACGTGAGGCACGCCTGCGGGTCGAGGTCGACCACCAGCACCCTCTGGCCCATCTCGGCGAGCGCGGCGCCGATGGAGGCGACGGTCGTGGTCTTGGCCACGCCACCCTTCTGGTTGGCGATGGCGATGATTCGTGTCATACCCGGCCCCTGCTTCGTCGGCAACTTCCCCCTATTGTGCACAGCATGAGCACACCGCCCTTCATCAACATGCCCGACGGCGTCGGACTTTTCGCTCCGCCGGACGCTCCCCTGCCCGTCCTGGTCGCCGAGGCGCGAACGGATGTGACAGGTGGGGCGGATGGGACTTCGGAGCTGGCGGACGCCGACGCGGGGGCGGGCGCGGGGACCGGCGGCGCGGACGGCGGGCGGGCGCGGGGACCGGCGCCGACGCCGGGGCGGGCGCGGGGACCAGCGGCGCCACCGCCGCGGGCGCCCCGCGTGGCGACGTCCTGCTCGTCCCGGGCTTCACCGGATCGAAGGAGGACTTCATCGCGATCCTCGAGCCGCTGGCGGCGTTCGGCTGGCGGGTCGCGGCGATGGACCTGCCCGGGCAGGGCGGCGCCCCGGCGCTCGGCCCGCGCGGCAGCCACACGCTGCGCACCCTGGCCGACTCGGTGGCAGCCGTCGCGCAGTGGTTCGCCCCGGGCCGGCGCGTGCACCTCGTCGGGCACTCGATGGGCGGCCTGGTCACCCGCGAGCTGGTCCTGTCCGAGCCGGAGCGCCTGGCCTCGTGGACCGCCATGAGCAGCGGCCCCGCCTCGATCCCCGCCCACGGGCACACCGCACTGCTCCAGCTCGAGGCCGCCCTGGCCAGTGCCCCGATCGAGGTCGTCTGGGCGACCAAGGAGGCGATGGACCGCGCCAGCGGCTGGGACCCGCCCAGCCAGGAGGTCGCCGATTTCTGCGCCCGGCGCTTCATGACCAATGACCCGGCGGCCCTGTCGGACTGCGCCGAGATCCTGATGACCGCCCCCGACCTCACCGATCAGGTGGCCGCCGCGCTCGATGCCGCGATGCTGCCGGCGGCGGTGGTCACCGGCGAGATCGACGACGCGTGGCCACCGGCCGTCCAGGAGCACATGGCCGAACAGCTGCGGGTCCCGTGGCACACCCTGCCCGGCCTCGGGCACAACCCCGCGACCGAGGACCCGCAGCTGACCGCCATAGCGCTGAACGACGTCTTCGGCAGCGCCGCGCAGGGTCGCCCCGAGCCGGCCGCCGCGGAGTAGGCGAGCCACCGCGGAGCAGGCGCCCCGAGGTAGCCCCCCGAACGTCGTGGCCGTGTGCACGATTCCGACCATCCGATGGTCGATTACGTTCACACGGCTGGCTGCAGCCCGCCGCTCGGGCACACAACACGTGAACTCGTCGGAAATTGTCCCGAATCGGCGGTGTGGATCCATCCACATATGGGTATGCCGCACACATGGCCCTGCACGAGATCCTCCCGAACACGCTGATGGCCCCCCGGGAGGCTCGAATCGCCATTGCGCGGTTCCTGTCCAAGGCCCAGCTCTCGCAGCTCACCGACGACGCGCAGCTGCTCGCCTCCGAGCTCGTGACCAACGCCGTGCGCCACGCGTCAGGGCCGATCGACGTCCGCGCCTACGTACGCGACGGCTTCCTGCGCCTGGAGGTCGGGGACTCCTCGGTCGATCGCTGCCCCGGAGCCACGCGACGCTGACGTCGACGACGAGGGCGGTCGCGGCATGGAGATCATCGACAAGATGTCGGCGCGCTGGGGATGGCGCGCCCGTGGCCACGTCAAGGTCGTCTGGCTCGACCTGCCGATGCCAACCGGCACCGCCCCCCGCAAGTAGCCCCCCAGCCTCGCCGTCTACCGCCGCGCGCGCCGCCCGCCGTCCCCCGCCTCCCGATCGGTCCGCTTTCGAGTGGCCAACCCTCGGACCGATCCGGATGTCCGACCATGATCGGTCCAGAATGCGGATCGATCGGCGGAAGCGGGGGGCCCGCCTCCGGCAGCGGCTCAGAACTCCAACGGGTCGCTGGGCAGGGGCTTGGGCTCGGTCCAGCGCATCGGCATCCCGTGGGCTGATCCCGACCCCAGCTGCACCGCCGTTCCCGGACGCCACGGCGCCCACGCCCCGGCGGCCGGCCACGATCGGCCGACCAGCGCGTAGGACATCGCCGGGTCCGGCGACTCGCGCTTCCACTCCCACGACACATGGACGACCGGGGTCGAGGGCGTCGCGCGGTTGGCCAGCTTGCGGATCCCCGAACGGATCTCCACGCGCGCCGAGCGATCCAGGTAGAACCACGTCGCCGAGTGCCAGATCACCAGGGTCTGGCCGGGCACATGCTCGGCGTGGGCCAGCATGGCCAGGTAGTCCCCGGCGCTCATCGGCCGGACCGTGGCCGGGATCCGGTGGGCGAGCGTGAACGCCGAGCGCAGCCGCTCGAAGCGCGGCAGGTCGTCGCCCCAGACGTACGCGGCAAGCGTGAGGCGGTCCTCGGCCTTGTCGACGTCCAACGGGCGCAGGTCGCAGCCCGACCGCTCGGCGATCGTCACAGGGGTCGGCATCGGGACGTGCGCCCAGGGCATCGCGTCCGCGCGCAGGTTCAGCCCGGCCGACGCCGCGAGCTCGTGCAGGCGGATGGGCTGGCCGTGGGCGGCCGACACCCGGGCCAGCGCCCCACGCAGCGGTTGCGCGCGGCCGGTCTCGTTGGTCTGCGGGATGTGGGCCAGCGACCGGTTCACCACGTCGGGATGGGCCAGGAACGCGGCGATCACGGCCGCACCCAGGGCCTCACGCGCGCCGTCATCCTTGGGCGCCGTCCCGCCGACCGTCGGGTAGTAGATGGCCAGCCCCGGCGCCTGGCGCGAGAGCACGAGCCGATGGGCGGCCGCCAGAAGGCGCAGCCCGATCAGGTCACCGCCGCGCACCGAGTGGTGGTCGGCCATGAAGTCCGCGAGTTCGCCGCCCGGTGCGCTGGCCTCCCGCAACGCGATCAGGACGTCGTGCGACAACGGCGACCCCAGCTCGAGGCAGCTCTGCGCCTGCGTGGTCAGCGCCTCGTCGAGCGTGACGGCCTCATCCCCGTGGATCACGTCGTACAGCAGCGTCATCCGAACATCCCCTCCGCAACGGCAGTCCCGGTGCTGCCCCGGGGAATGATGCCCCACGAACCGGATCGTTGCGCGGGATGTTCGCGCCAGGTGTTCGCCGCGTCACGACAGGAGGTGGATCCCGGCACCTGACGGGCGAGGCTATGGGACCTGTCCTCGACCGGCAGGTGCCGGGATCCGCCGGACCAAAGCCGGAGCCGTGCCCAGCCGGAGCCGAACCGGAGCCAGACCGAGCCGGAGCCGAGCCGGAGCCAGACCGAGCCGGAGCCAGACCGAACTGGAGCCAGAACCGGAGCCGTGACCCCCGGAAACTGACGGTGCCCGCCGGGGATCGCCCAGCGGGCACCGAGTTCACGGACGCCGACACCGGCCGGCGGGGCCACGCCGGATGGCTCAGCGCAGCTTGTAGTCCTCCAGGAGGCGACGGGCGATGATCATCTTCTGGATGTCGGCGGTGCCCTCACCGATCATCAGCATGGGGGCCTCGCGGTACAGCCGCTCGATCTCGTACTCCTTGGCGTAGCCGTAGCCGCCGTGGATGCGGAACGAGTCCTCCACGACCTCCTTGCAGTACTCCGAGGCCAGGTACTTGGCCATGCCCGCCTCGAGGTCGTTGCGCTCGCCGGAGTCCTTCTTGCGGGCGGCGCGCACCATCATCTGGTGGGCGGCCTCGACCTTGACGGCCATCTCGGCCAGGCGGAACGCCACCGCCTGGTGCTCGGCGATCGCCTTGCCGAACGTCTGGCGCTGCTGGGCGTAGTCCACACCGAGCTCGAACGCCCGCGCCGCCAGCCCGCACGCCCGAGCGGCCACGTTCACGCGGCCCACCTCGACGCCGTCCATCATCTGGTAGAAGCCCTTGCCGGGGACCCCGCCGAGCAGGTCGTCGGCGCCCAGGGAGAAGTCGTCCATGATCAGCTCGGTGGTGTCGACGCCCTTGTAGCCCATCTTGGCGATCTTGCCCGGGATGCTCAGGCCGGGCAGGACCTCGCCGAAGCCAGTCGGCTTCTCGATGAGGAACGTCGACATCTTCTTGTAGACGCTCGCGCCCTCGGGGACGTCGGCGTCGGTGCGGACCAGGACGGCAACGAGGGTGGACGAGCCGCCGTTGGTCAGCCACATCTTCTGGCCGTTGAGGGTGTAGCCGCCCTCGGCGTTCGGCACGGCCTTCGAGGTGATCGCCGCGACGTCGGACCCACAGTGCGGCTCGGACATCGAGAACGCCCCGCGCACCTCGCCGGTGGCCATCCGCGGCAGGTACTTCGCCTTCTGCTCGTCGGTGCCGTGCTGCATGATCATGTAGGCGACGATGAAGTGCGTGTTCACGACGCCACTGACGCTCATCCAGCCGCGCGCGATCTCCTCGACGCACAGGGCGTAGGTCAGCATCGACTCGCCGAGGCCGCCGTACTCCTCGGGGATCATCAGGCCGAAGATCCCCATCTCCTTCATGCCCTCGACGATCGCGGTCGGGTACTCGTCGGCATGCTCGAGATCCTGGGCGACCGGGATGATCTCGTTGTCCACGAACTCCTTGACCGCGGCGAGGATCTCGGTCTGCACCTCGGTCAGGCCCTCAGTCTGCGCCAGGCGTGGCATGGTTCCTCCTCGATCGGTCTGCGTTTGTTACTGGCCAGTATCCCCCGCGCCGTGGGCGATCCGCACGCCGGGGCCGTCCCCAGCCGGGCCGCCCGGCTGCGGAGGTGAACCAACAGCCCCCGTGTCACGACGAACCCGCCCCAACCGCAGTGACAGGATGTGCCCGTGCATGGTCAGGAGGATCTCTCCCGGTTCGCGTGGCTGTCGATCGGAACCGGGATCGTGGTGTTCGGCCTCAAGCTGTACGCCTACTTCCTGACCGGCTCGATCGGCCTGCTGTCGGATGCGATGGAGTCGACGGTCAACATCGTCGCGGCCGTGGTCGCCCTCGTGGCCCTGAAGGCCGCCGCGCGGCCCGGGGACGAACGCCACCACTTCGGCCTGAGCAAGGCCGAGTACTTCTCCGCCCTGTTCGAGGGCCTGATGATCCTGATCGCGGCTGGACTGATCATGTTCACCGCCATCCCCCGGTTGCTCGATCCCCAGCCGCTGGAGGACCTCGGCATCGGCCTGACCATCTCGGCCCTCGCGTCGGCCCTGAACTTCGTCGTGGCCACGATCCTGATGCGCGCCGGGCTCAAGCACCGCTCGATCGTGCTGCAGGCGGACTCCAAGCACCTGATGACCGACGTGTGGACCTCCGGCGGGGTCATCATCGCGGTGCTCCTGGTCGGCTGGACCGGCTGGCTGCGCCTGGACCCGCTGATCGCCATGGCCGTCGCGCTGAACATCGTGTTCGCGGGGCTCAAGCTGATCGGCAGCTCGGCGATGGGGCTGCTCGACGCCTCCCTGCCCGAGGAGGAGAACGCCCTGATCGTCGAGGTCCTGCAGCGCCACCAGACCGAGACCGTGCGGTTCCACGCGCTGCAGACCCGCGAGTCCGGGCGCCAGCGGTTCGTCTCGATGCACGTGCTGGTCCCGGGGGCGTGGACCGTGCACCAGGGGCACGACCTGCTCGAGGCGGTCGAGGAGGAGATCCGCCACGTCCTGCCCGACACGGTCATCAGCACGCACCTGGAGCCCATCGAGGACCCACGGGCGTGGGACGACCAGCCCCCCGGCGGCGTCACCATCCCCGACGAGGACCACTGGAACGACGCCTGAGGCCGCCCCACCGACCACCCCGGAAACGCCGTGCGATCGGCGCTTGCTAACGTGCCGAGTATGCCCACCACAAAGAGCCCCAGGGACTTCTTCCGACCGCTGGCCGTAGGCGCACCGACGCCGCTGACCGAGATCCCCGCGCGCCCCTCGCGCGCGATCCACTTCTTCGACCCGAGCAACGAGAAGATGGCCGCCAAGGTGCCGGCGATGGTCGGCACCGTCGACGTCCTGCTCGGCAACCTCGAGGACGCCGTCAAGGCCGACAAGAAGGTGGACGCCCGCGAGGGCCTGGTGCGCATCGCGCAGGAGACCGACTTCGGCCCGACCCAGCTGTGGACGCGGATCAACTCCCTGGACAGCCCCTGGGTGCTCGACGACCTGACCCGCCTCGTGCCGGCGATCGGGCACAAGCTCGACGTGATCATGGTGCCGAAGGTGCAGGGCGCTGAGGACATCCACTACGTCGACCGGCTGCTCGCGCAGCTCGAGGCGAAGGCCGGGCTGACCCGCCCGATCCTGATCCACGCGATCCTCGAGACCGCGCGCGGGGTGGCCAGCGTGGAGGAGATCTGCGGGGCGTCGCCGCGTATGCAGGGCCTGTCGCTGGGCCCGGCCGACCTGGCCGCGGACCGCCGGATGAAGACCACGCGCGTGGGCGGCGGGCACCCGGGCTACCTGGTCCGGGCGGACGCCGTGGACGGCGACATCGAGGGTCCGCGCGCGATCTTCCAGCAGGACCTCTGGCACTACACGATCGCCCGCATGGTCGACGCCTGCGCGACCCACGGCATCTACCCGTACTACGGCCCGTTCGGCGACATCACCGACGTGGTCGCGTGCGAGGACCAGTTCCGCAACGCGTTCCTGCTCGGCTGCGTCGGCACGTGGACCCTGCACCCGAAGCAGATCGCGATCGCCAACCGGGTGTTCGCCCCGAGCGTCGCCGACATCAAGCACGCGCGGCGCGTGGTCGAGGCGATGGGCGACGGGACGGGCGCGGTGATGCTCGACGGCAAGATGGAGGACGACGCCTCGCTCAAGCAGTGCCTGGTGATGGTCAAGCTCGCCGAGCAGCTCGCGGAGATCGACCCCGAGCTGCGCGCGGCCTACGACGCGATCGAGGTGGCGCCATGAGCGTCCTCACCCAGGCGACGGCCCGTCCCGGCGCCGGCTGCACCGCCCCTGCCCCTCACATCGCGATCGAGGTGTCCGCATGAGCACGTTCCGGCCGCGCCGCTCGGTGCTCTACATGCCCTCGTCCAACGAGCGGGCACTGGAGAAGGCCAAGACGATCCCCTGCGACGGGCTGATCCTCGACCTCGAGGACGCCGTCGCACCCGACGCGAAGCCGGCCGCCCGCGACGCCGCGTGCGCCGCGGTCCGGTCCGGTGAGTACGGCCGTCGCGAGCTGACCATCCGGATCAACGGCGCCGACACCGAGTGGCACGAGGCGGACATGGCTGCGGCGTGCGCCGCCGGGCCGGACGCGATCGTGGTCCCGAAGGTGGACTCCGCCGATGCCGTCCGGGCGCTCGTCGCCGCCATGGAGAAGCACGGTGCACCCGAGCGCACGACGTTGTGGGCGATGGTCGAGACACCGGTCGCGATGCTCGACGCCCGCGCGATCGCCGCGGCCTCCGAGCGGCTGAGCGTGCTGGTCATGGGCACCAACGACCTGGCCAAGGAGCTGTACGCCGAGCACGTCCCCGGGCGCCAGCCGCTGCTGACCGGCCTGGGCCTCGCGCTGCTGGCCGCCCGGGCCACCGGCAAGGTCATCATCGACGGCGTCTACAACGACGTGAAGAACGCCGAGGGGTTCGCCGCCGAGTGCGCCCAGGGCCGCGAGATGGGCTTCGACGGCAAGACGCTGATCCACCCCGGTCAGGTCGAGCCGGCCAACGAGGCGTTCGCACCGTCGGCCAAGGCCGTCGAGGACGCCCGCGGGATCCTGGCCGCATGGGAGGCCGGGCGCGGCTCCGGCGTGGTCACGTACAACGGCCGCATGATCGAGAACCTCCACGTGGCCTCCGCCGAGCGCACCCTGTCGATCCACGAGGCGATCGAAGCCCTGGGCGCCTAACTCACACACGCAAACCCTCCGCGAAGGGCAGGAACCTCCCCGTCGACGCGGAGGGTCTTGGCCTTGGCGGAGGGTTTGCCGGGGGGTCGGTTGCCTGGGCTCAGGCGGGTGGGGTCTCGCTGGGCGGGTCGTCCGGTCGGGTGGTGGTGCTGATGACCATCGCGATCCCGGCGAACATGAGCACCACGGCCGGGATGATCGCGGGTGGGGGGATCTGGCCCAGCCAGGCCGCGGCGATCGCTGTGGAGCCGGGCATCTCCAGCAGGATCGCCAGCGACACGATGGTCGCCGACGTGGTGGCCAGGACGCGGTTCACGACCGAGTGCCCGAGCAGCTGGGCGCCGAGGGTGATCGCGAGGATCAGCAGCCAGTCGCGCACGGAGAACCCCACGAGCGGGATGCCACCGATCAGCACGAGCGCCAGCAGTCCCAGCGCCGCCACCGCGTAGCAGATCATCGTGTACGTCGGGTTGGACGTGGTCGCCCGAACCTTCTCCCCCACCGTCACGTAGAGGGCCGCCAGCACGGCGCCGGCCAGGGCCAGTGCGTCGCCGAACAGTGCGCGCGGCGTCAGCGCGAAGTCGACGCCGGTCAGCACCAGCGCCCCGAGCAGGGCCAGGGCGATGCCGATCCAGGCGATCCGGGTGATCGCCACCCCACGCCGGTGCGCGATCAGCGCCGCCCACACCGGCTGGGTGGCCACCAGCGCCGTCGAGGACGCCACCGTCGTGAACCGCAGGCTCGGCACCCACGTGGCGAAGTGCGCGCCGAGCAGGACCCCGGACAGCGCCATCAGCCGCCACTGCGCCCGATCCAGCGCGCGCACCTCCGCCCCGTGCCGGAACGCCACCCACACCGCGGTGATCCCCGAGCCCAGCGCCGTGCGCCAGAACGCGATCGCCAGGGCCGGTGCGGTGCACGCCGCGATCAGCGGACCGGACGTTGAGATCGCCAGGACCGCCACCGCCAGCAGCGCGATGTCCGTGCCGGGAGGCCGGGACAGGGTCGTCGGCGCGGAGATGCTCACCAGCAGGACCCTACGCCCAGCCCAATCGCCTGTGGTGTGTACGGAATCGACAATCTGATCGTCGATTCCGTACACACCAACCCGGAGGCGAGTGGGGAGGCGAGTGGGGAGGCGAGTCGGGGCTGTGGACAACTGCTGGGCGTTCAGGCCATTGCATCGGATCCTCTGCGGGTGGGACCTCGCCTTACACCGGCCGCGCGGCAACTGCTCCTGAGGCAGCGGGGCGTGATCGCCACCTGGCAGGCTCCGGAGGTGGGGATGTCCATCCGCCAGCTGAGGCGCGCGTCCACCACGGGGTGGCAGGAGCTCAGCCCGCGCACCATCCTCTCCTCCCCGGACATCCCTACACTCGAGGCAGCTGCGCGTCGCGGGGCTCCTCGAGGTCAGGCCCCGACGCCGCGCTCACCGGCTGCAGCGCACTGATCGAATCGCGCTGGTCCGGTGACGACGCCGGGTGGGTGGACGTGGTCGTGGCACGCGACCACCGGTCCCGCCGCGTCAGGACTCCCGGATGGCTCCGCGTGCACAGCACGCTCGAGGTCCCGCGCGCAGGGGGTGCTCCGACCCGCGTGGACCCGGCCCGGGCGACCATCGACGCCGCAGCGTGGGCGCGCACGTCGCGGGAGCGGCTGTTCATCGTCACCAGCGCCGCCCAGCAACGGCTGGTCACCACCGCACAGCTCAGGCGCGAGCTGAGCACCAGAGGACGGATCGCCTGGTCCACCGAGATCCGCGAGATCCTCGAGTCCATCGATGTGGGCGTGACCAGCACCAGCGAGGCGGACTTCCTGCGGGCCTGTCGGAGCCGGGGCCTGCTGGCCCCCCGTATGCAGGTGCGCCGCGTGGCCGGGGGCCGACGCAGGCGAGTGGATGCGGAGTTCCGGCTGCCCGACGGCCGCGTCCTGATGGTCGAGATCGACGGCGTCGCCCACATGGACGTTCGGCAGTGGGAGGCGGACCTGATCCGGCAGAACGAGCTCACCGCCGAGACCGGAGCGCTGGTGCTGCACGTCACCGGATGGCAGATCCGCCACGACCCGGACGAGTTCTTCGATCTCCTGCGGCGCCTGGGCGTCCGGTAGCCGCCCAGGCGCGTTGGTGTGTACGGAACCGACAATTGGATCGTCGGTTCCGTACACACCAACGCAGGGCCGGGGGCGTCGGTCACTGCCACGAACCGTCACCGGCAGTAGCCTCAGCGATGTGACGGCTGGCAGCAGCGCGCGCGTCTACGTGTCGCACCTGTCCGGGATCGGAGTGTTCGACCCGGCCGGTGACACGCTGGGCAAGGTGCGCGACCTCGTGGTGGTGCTGCGCCATGACCATGAGCCGCCGCGGGTGCTGGGCCTGGTCATGGAGGTGCAGCGCCGACGGATCTTCCTGCCGATGACGCGCGTCACCACGATCGACGTCGGCCAGGTCGTGGTCAATGCCCGCCTGGACCTGCGCCGGTTCCAGCAGCGCCCCGGAGAGACCCTCGTGATCGGCGAGCTCCTCGACCGGCGGGTCACGATCACCGCCGACGCCCAACCGGCGACCATCGTCGACGCCGCGATCGAGCAGGACCGCAACCGCGACTGGCGGGTCACCCGGCTGCACGTCTCGCGGGTGCTGCGCGGGTTCCGGCGCCGGGGCGAGGCCACGACGCTGCCGTGGTCCGAGGTCAGCGGGCTGTCGATCGACGGCCCCCCGGAGGAGCAGGGCGTGGACAGCCTGCTGGCGATGATGGACACCCTTCGCGCGGCCGACCTCGCCAACGTCCTGCAGGACCTGCCGAACAAGCGCCGCCTCGAGGTGGCCCGCAACCTCGAGGACGAGCGCCTGGCCGACGTGCTCGAGGAGCTGCCCGAGGACGACCGGGTCCAGATCCTCACCGACCTGGGCATCGAGCGCGCCGCCGACGTCCTGGAGGTCATGGAGCCCGACGACGCCGCCGACCTGCTCAGCGAGCTGACGCCCGAGCAGGCCGCGCGGTTCCTGCAGGAGATGGAGCCCGACGAGGCTGAGGACCTGCGTCGGCTGCTGTCCTACGGCGAGCTCACCGCCGGCGGCATGATGAACCCCGAGCCGATCATGCTGCTGCCCGACGCGACCGTCGCCGAGGCCCTGGCCCGCGTGCGCAGCCCCGAGGTCTCGCCCTCGCTGGCCGCCCAGGTGTACGTGGTCCGCCCGCCGCTGGACACGCCCTCGGGGAAGTTCCTCGGGGTCGCGCACTTCCAGCGCCTGCTGCGCGAGCCACCGTCGAAGCTGGTGTCCGCGGTGATCGACAGCTCGTTCGAGCCGGTCGGGCCGCAGGCGCCGCTGTCGACGGTCACCCGCTACTTCGCGACCTACAACCTCGTGGCGCTGCCCGTGGTCGACGAGCTCGACCGGCTGCTCGGGGCGGTGACCGTCGACGACGTCATCGACCACATGCTCCCCGAGGACTGGCGCGACCTGGACTCCGAGCCCGACGACGCGGACGAGGAGGACTAGGCCATGGCACGCGCCTCCTCCCGGTCCGCGCGCATGGACCAGCCGCGCGACCGCTCGCGCAGCATCAAGCCGCAGTACGACCCGGAGATGTTCGGCCGCTGGAGCGAGAAGGTGGCCCGCTTCATCGGGTCCGCACGCTTCATCGGCTGGATGACGGTCTTCGTCATCGTCTGGGTCCTGTGGAACACCCTCGCTCCCGACGACTGGCGCTACGACCCGTTCCCGTTCATCTTCCTGACCCTGATCCTGTCGCTGCAGGCGTCCTACGCCGCACCCCTGATCCTGCTCGCCCAGAACCGCCAGGCCGACCGCGACCGCGTGCAGTACCAGGAGGACCGCAACCTCACCGAGCGCCTGGTCGCCGACACCGAGTACCTCACGCGGGAGATCGCCACGATCCGCATCGCCACCGGCGACCTCGCGACCCGCGACTTCCTGCGGGGCGAGGTCCGCGACCTGGCCGACGAGCTGACCGCCCTGCTCGCCGGGGAGGCCGAGAACGGCGCCGGACAGGCCGTGGGCCAGGGCGCCGGACCGGGCAGCCGGGCAGCCGGCAACCGGCCGCCGGGCTCCGAGGGGAACGAGCGCGAAGAGCCCTGAGAACGCTCTCCCCTGCACGAGCAGGGCGAAACCACCCAGACCGGACCTGGACGTCGCGAGGGTGCCGGAGGCGCCGGAACGGACTACCCTGACCCTCGTTCCGCCCACCAACAACTGGAGCGACGATGAGCTTGACCACCAGCACCTCGGAGACCACGTCCGAGCACTTCGCCGAGGAGTTCCTCGCCCACCTGCAGCTCGACCGGGCCGTCGACCTCGAGCGCGCGGGCCGCCGTGACGTGTACGCAGCACTGGCCCACACAGTCCGTGACCGTCTGATGTCCGACTGGCTCGACACGGTGCGCAACCGAGGCCGCCTGCAGGACAAGACCGTCGTGTACCTGTCCGCCGAGTACCTGATGGGGCGCCAGCTGGGCAACGCGCTGCTGGCCACGGGACTGACCGAGATCGCCCGTGAGGCCCTGGCCGGTCTGGGTCTCGACCTCGACGAGGTCTACGACATGGAGGTCGAGCCCGGCCTGGGCAATGGCGGCCTCGGCCGGCTCGCCGCGTGCTTCGCCGACTCGCTGGCCACGCTCGGGCGCCCTGCCATCGGGTACGGGATCCTCTACGAGTACGGCATCTTCGAGCAGTCCTTCGAGGACGGCCGGCAGGTTGAGAAGCCCGACCAGTGGCTCGACCACGACAACCCGTGGCTCTTCGCCCAGCGCGAGCACGCAGTGTCAGTCGGGTTCGGCGGTCACGTGGAGGTGGACCCTGCGACCGGCGACCGGACCTGGTTCCCCGCCGAGAAGGTGCTCGGCGTCCCGCACAACCTGATGGTCCCCGGCTATGGCAACAACGTGGTCAACACGTTGCGGCTGTGGAAGGCGCGCGGCTCCTCACAGTTCAACCTCGAGGTGTTCAACGCCGGGGACTACATCGAGGCAGTCCGCCAGCAGTCGTTGAGCGAGAACATCTCGCGCGTGCTCTACCCCGAGGACTCCACGCCGGCAGGCAAGGAGCTGCGCCTGCGCCAGCAGTACTTCTTCACCGCGTGCGCGCTGGCCGACCTCGTCCGCGTGGCCGACCTCGAGGGCATCCCGCTGACCGAGATCCCCAACCGGGTCAGCATCCAGCTCAACGACACCCACCCGGTGATCGCGATCCCCGAGCTCATGCGCATCCTGATCGACGAGCGCGGGATGGACTACGACGAGGCCTGGGACATCACCAGCCGCACCTTCAACTACACCTGCCACACCTTGCTGCCCGAGGCCCTCGAGCGCTGGAGCGTCGGCCTGCTGCAGTACCTGCTGCCCCGCCACATGGAGCTCATCTTCCGGATGAACAAGCGCTTCCTGGAGAAGGTCCGCGTGGCGTTCCCGAACGACGAGGCGCGCATCATCCGGATGTCCATCATCGAGGAGGGCTCCGAGAGGATGGTCCGGATGGCGCACCTGGCCACCGTGGCCAGCGTCCACGTCAACGGCGTTGCCGCCCTGCACAGCCAGCTGCTGCGCCAGACCGTCCTGCACGAGTTCGCCGAGATGTACCCCGAGCGGTTCACGAACGTGACCAACGGCGTGACTCCCCGCCGGTTCATCAAGCTGGCCAATCCGCGCCTGAGCGACCTGCTCACCGAGGCCGTCGGCGACGGGTGGCTGACCGACCTCGACAAGCTCAGCGGACTCGAGGCCGTCGCCGACGACCCGGCGTTCCAGGAGCAGTGGCGGGCGGTCAAGCTGGCCAACAAGGTCGAGCTCGCGACGCTGCTCGAGGCACGGACCGGCCGCGTGTACCCCACCGATCCGATGTACGACATCATGATCAAGCGCCTGCACGAGTACAAGCGCCAGATGCTCAAGCTGCTGCACGTGGCCACGATGTACCGCCGGCTGCGGCTGGACCCGGCGGCGGCGATCCCGCCGCGCATGGTCCTGTTCGGGGCGAAGGCGGCTCCCGGCTACCAGATGGCCAAGCTGATCATCCGGCTGATCAACCAGGTGGGCGCCACGATCGCCGCCGACCCGGCCATGGTGGGGCGGCTGTCGGTGGTGTTCCCCGCCAACTACAACGTGACCCTCGCCGAGCGGATCATCCCCGCCGCGGACCTGTCCGAGCAGATCTCCATGGCCGGCAAGGAGGCCTCGGGCACGGGCAACATGAAGCTGTCGCTCAACGGGGCGCTGACCGTCGGCACGCTCGACGGCGCGAACGTCGAGATCCGCGAGCTGGTCGGCGAGGACAACTTCTTCCTCTTCGGCCTGACCGAGGACGAGGTGGTGGCACGCAAGGCTGCCGGGTACAGCCCAGGAACGGTGTACCGCGAGGACGAGGAGCTGCGTGCGGTGATCGACGAGATCGCCAGCGGCTACTACTCCCCGCCCGGTGAGCCCGACCTGTTCCGCCCGATCATCGAGACCCTGCTCATGCGCGACGAGTACCTGGTGCTGGCCGACTACCGCGCCTACATCGAGGCCCAGGAGCGCGTGGACACCCTGTGGGGCGACAAGGCGGCATGGACGGCGATGTCGATCCGAAACACCGCGCGAACGGGGTTCTTCTCCTCCGACCGCTCCATGCGCGACTACTTCGACCGCATCTGGAGGTAGGGCGGGTGGCGGGGTCGGGTCCGGTCGGGTCCTGGTCGATCCGGTCCTGGTCGGGTCCGGTCCTGGTCGATCCGCGGGGTCGGGCGTTTTCGACGCGCACTGCTGCGCACCGCTTCGCGGCGCTTGCTCTACGTGCGCTTTCGAAAAGGCCCGACCCCGCTTCGGCTGCGCCTTGTGCTCGCCGGGTGACCAGAGCCTGGAAGCCGGGTCCCCCGAATCCGACATAGGGTTCTCCCATGCCTACTCGCGAGACCATTGACGCTGCACTTGCTGAGGTCCAGGACCCGGAGATCCACCGCCCCATCACCGAGCTCGGGATGGTCAAGGATGTACGGATCGACGGCGGGGCGGTCCATGTCGACATCTACCTGACGGTGGCCGGATGCCCCATGCGCGAGGAGATCACCGGTCGGGTGACCCGCGCTGTCGAGGTTCTCGACGGCGTCACGTCGGTGACCGTCGCCCTGGACGTGATGAGCGACGAGCAGCGCAAGGAGATGCGCGCGAAGCTCGGTGGCCCGGAGAAGGAGATCCAGTTCACCAAGCCCGGTTCACTCACGCGGGTCTACCTGATCGCCTCCGGCAAGGGCGGCGTCGGCAAGTCGTCGATCACCGCGAACCTCGCTGCCTCGATGGCCGCCCAGGGCTTGTCGGTCGGGGTCGTGGACGCCGACGTGTACGGGCACAGCATCCCGCGGATGCTCGACGTGACCGCGAACCCCACGATGGTCGAGGGCCTGATCATGCCGCCGACGGGCCACGGGGTCCGGGTGATCTCGATGCTGCCGTTCAAGCCGGGAGGGGTGACCCAGCCGGTGACCTGGCGCGGGCCGATGCTGCACCGCGCGCTGCAGCAGTTCCTCGCCGACGTCTGGTGGGGCGACCTGGACGTACTGCTGCTGGACCTGCCCCCGGGCACCGGTGACGTGGCGATCTCCGCGGCGCAGCTGCTGCCGCACGCCGAGGTCGTGGTGGTCACGACGCCGCAGGAGGCGGCCGCCGAGGTCGCAGTGCGCGCGGGCATGGTCGCCAAGGAGACCAACCAGCGCATCGCCGGGGTCATCGAGAACATGAGCGGGTTCCCCTGCCCGCACTGTGGCGAGGTGGTGGACATCTTCGGGTCCGGCGGTGGCCAGAAGGTCGCGAACGTGCTCTCCCGTGCGCTCGACACCGACGTGCCGCTGCTCGGGCGGATCCCCTTCGACGTGCAGCTGCGCGAGGGTGGGGACTCCGGCGCCCCGTTGGTCCTGGCCCAGCCGAGCGCCCCGGCCTCCGAGGTCCTGCGAAGCGTCGCCGAGCGACTCGGAAAGCGCCCACGCGGGCTGTCTGGCCTCTCGCTCGGGCTGACCCCGGCCAGCCGTTTCTGACAGTCTGCGTGCATGGACCTGGTCGGAACGATCGTGCCGCTTGCGCTGGTCGTGGGCCTGAGCCCCCTGCCGATCCTGCCGATCCTGCTGATCGTCATGACCCCGGGTGCCCGGCCGAACTCCCTGGCCTTCCTCGGGGCCTGGTTCGTGACCCTGACCGCTGTCGTCGTCGGCGCGCTGCTGCTCGCCGGCGTCCGGGACCCAGCACCTCCCGACGACCAGGGAATCGGCTGGATCCAGGTCGTCACCGGCGTGGTGTTCCTGGCCCTCGCCCTGGCCAAGTGGGTGCGTCGTCCCGGACCCGGGGACGCCAAGGAGCCACCGACGTGGATGGCGGCCCTGGACTCCTACACGCCCCGGCAGTCAGCTGGCCTGGGCGCCGCGCTCGCGGCCGGGAACCCGAAGAACCTGGTCATGGCGCTGGCTGCTGGCGCTGAGATCGCCGCCATCACCACCAGTACGGGCAACGCACTGGCAGGCGTGGTGGTCTTCGTCCTCGTGGGCTCGATCGGGGTGGTGACGCCCGTGGTCGCCCACCGCCTCCTCGGCGACCGTGCCCCCGAGGTCCTGGGCGGCTGGAAGTCCTGGCTGGAGGCCAACAGCACCGCCCTGGCTGTCGGGGTGCTCGTGGTGCTGGGCGTGATGCTGCTGTCGGCGGGACTCTCGGCAGCCACCTGACGGGGTCGAGCGCCCTCAGCGGGGGCAACCCGGGCAACCCGCCCCTCAGACCTCCGTCAGGGCCCCAGCCCGCGCGTTCCCGGCCATTCACGCGGGCCCGTGCGCGTTCCCTGCCGCATGTGGCCGGGAACGCGCACGGCCGAGGCGAAGTGGCCGGGAACGCGCGCTTTCGACCCCGAGGCCACCTCGGATCGTGGAGCCCTGGGGACGCCAGTGGGCCGGCGCGCAACTGAACGGGAGCTGCGGAGCCGCGGGCCTGCGCGCAACAGGACGCGGGCGCCCGCTCAGGTCCAGTCGGGATCGGCCTGGGCGGGGGCCACGACCGGCGGGGCCACCGGGTTGGCACCAGCGCCGGGTGTCGGTTCGGGGCCGGTTGCCTGACCGGCAGCTGGTGCGGGCGCGACACCCGAGGCGAGCCCCTGGGGTGCGGGCCTGGACGTCCCTGGACCGGGGCGCTCGGTCGCTGCCGGCCCGGTGGGCGTGGGGTCGTCGGTCACCAGGCCCTGCATCGCACGGCGTGGGTCCAGGTCGCGGATGTCCCGGACCGTCTGGGCCATCTCGCCGTCGTCCTCGAGCCCGGCTGCGTCCACGAGGTCCTTGCGCGCAGAGGCTGCCATGATCCGGACCTGACGCAGCATCCGCGCCGCGTCCGCGGCCACCTTCGGAAGCCGGTCCGGCCCGAACACCAGCAGCGCGAGGACCACGATGACGATGATCTCGCCTAAGCCGATGTCGGGCACGGACCCAGCGTACGCAGGGGGTCAGCCGGACGAGGAATCCGAGCCGAGCGTGATCGTCACGTCCTCGGTGCTGCCACCACGCTGCACCGACAGGGCGACCTCGTCACCGGGCTGCATCGAGCGGATGTCGACGATCAGCGACGTGGCGTCGGCGACGGGCTCGCCGTCGAACTCCACGATCACGTCGCCGGCCTCGAGGCCCGCTGCCTCCGCCGGGCCACCCGCGGTGACCTCCTGGACGCGGGCACCATCGCCCTGGTAGCTCTGGTCCAGCGACACCCCGATGATCGGCTTGGTCGAGGAGCCGGTGTTGATCAGCTCCTCGCCGATGCGCTTGACCTGGTTGATCGGGATCGCGAACCCCAGGCCGATCGAGCCGCTCTGCCCGGTGCCGTCCGAGAGCGTGGCGATCGCGGAGTTCACCCCGATCACCTCACCCGCGGAGTTGACCAGGGCGCCACCGGAGTTGCCGGGGTTGATGGCGGCATCGGTCTGGATGGCGTTGATGAACGACGTCGAACCCTGACCGCCAGCCGTGACGGGCCGGTTGAGCGCGCTGACGATCCCGGCCGTGACCGTCCCGTCGAGGCCCAGCGGCGAGCCGATCGCGATGGCCAGGTCACCGACCACGACGCCGTCGGAGTTGCCCAGGGCCACGGTCGGAAGGTCGGAGGCGTCGATCTTGACCACGGCGATGTCGTAGTTCGCGTCGCGCCCGACGATCTCCGCGTCGAACTTGCGGCCGTCGGCGAAGTGGACCCTGATGTCCCCGCCGTCGGCGGCGGTCTCCACCACGTGGTTGTTGGTCACGATGTAGCCGTTCTCGCGGATCACGAACCCGGATCCGGTTCCCGAGCCCTGCGCGCCGTTGACCTCGAGGGAGACCACGGCGGGGCTGACGGACGCGGCGATCGCGGCAACGGTGCCCGACGGGCGCTCGGACTTGTCAGCGCCGGACTGGGGCAGGGCGACGGTGCTCGTGCCGGTGCTGGACGAATCCGCCTGCGTGAAGGCGTACGCGCCGATCCCGCCGGAGAGCAGGCCCACGAGTCCGGCGGTGACGAGGATGAGCCAGGTGCGCGACTTGGCGCCGCTCGAACCCGACCCGGACGGAGCCGTCGGCGGCGCGACCGGGGGCGCGCCGGCGGCGGCGAACGCGGTGGTGTCGTACTGCCAGTTGCCGGCGCCCTGCGCCTGGTCGGGGGTGCCCGGGTAGCCGTAGCCCGGGTAGGCCGAGGTCTGGGACTGCCACGCCGCACCTGCAGCGGGGGCCGCCGGGTACCCAGCGGCCTGGCCGCCCGGGTAGCCGGAGCCGTAGGGGGAGGGGCCGGCAGGAGCACCGTACGGGTTGTCCTGCGGCGCCTGCCATCCGCTCGGCGTGGGCCAGGCGTCCGGGGCCTGACCGGCCGCGGGCTGGGCGGCTGCCGCGGTCAGGTCGGGCTGGGTGGGCTGCGTGGGCTGGGCGCCCGCATCGGGGGCCAGCGCGGGTGCGTAGTCGGCGCCCGATGGGTTCGTGTCAGGCGAGGTCGCGGGAGCGCCATCACCGGACTGCCAACTGCCCTCAGGCTGCCCGGGCCCTGGGTACTGATCGGTCATGGGTACATCATCCTGTCTGATCGTCATAACGGAAAACGTAGAGGTCGGCCATCAGGGGGTCAGCCGAGCAACGTCAGCGTCATGTAATCCCCTCAGGGAACCACAGGACAGGTGGTCGGGCGACGGCCCTGCCCTGGTCCGGGGAGTCCAGGGGGTGGTCCGGAGGGGGCCGGGCTGGTCCCTCGCGTTGCTCCCGGGGCGGTCCCGGGGCGGTCCCGGGGCTGGTCCCCGGGGCTGGTCCCCGGGGCTGGTCCCGGGGGCTGGTCCCAGCACGGTCGCTGTGGCGATTACGCTGTGCCCAGCCCAGAAGCCCGCCGCCACGAAAGGCCACCGCCATGTGCGCCGCCGTCACGCCCCCCAACGCCACGAGCTGGAACTACGCCGAGGCATGGCTGCCCGAGGATGACTACGTCACGGACGCGCGCGCCAAGGCCGCCGAGCTCGGATGCCCCGCCATCGGGCGCGGGGGCGCCTCCGCGCTGACCCTGGTCGCCGCCCTTCTCGACGCGCACGCCGTCGTGGAGGTCGGCACGGGAGCCGGGGTCTCCGGCCTGGCCCTTCTGCGCGGGATGCGCGCCGACGGGATCCTGACCAGCGTGGACGTGGAGGCCGAGAACCAGCGGGTCGCCAGGGCCACGTTCGCCTCCGCGGGCATCAGCCCGGCCCGTACGCGCCTGATCACCGGTCGCGCGCTGGAGGTCCTTCCCCGACTGACCGATGCCGCCTACGACATCGTCTTCGTGGACGGTGACAAGTCCGAGTACGCGGCGTACCTCGACCAGGCGGTGCGCCTCCTGCGCCCGGGAGGCGCCGTCGTGTTCGACAACGCGCTCTGGCACGACAAGGTCGCCGATCCCGCGCAGCGCGATCCCCAGACCATCGACCTGCGCGCCCTGGTCACCGCCGTGCGCGACGACGAGCGGTTCACCCCCAGCCTCCTGCCCGTCGGCGACGGCCTGCTGGTCGCGGTCCTGCGCGCCCGCGGCTGAACGCCTCGCACCCCAGCCCCTTACCCGGGCACGCCCCGGATCCCTACCCAGGCGCCCCGGATCGATCCGCCTGAGCGACTGTTTGTGGTCCGCGAGGCGGATCAATCCCGAGGTGAGCCGCGCGATAGCGGATCGATCGTGGGTCGGGGTGGGCGTGGGTCGGGGTGGGCGTGGGACGCCGCGCCCTATGCGGGGGCGCCGGCTTCGAGCCAGCGCAGCAGCGCCCGGGCGCCGAACCCCGTGCCCCCCTTCGGGATGTCGTCACGCTCGGCGTCCGACCGCCCGACGCCGGCGATGTCCAGGTGCGCCCACGGTGTGGACCCCACGAACCGCTGCAGGAACAGCGCCGCAGTGATGGCCCCCGGCCCGGGACCCGGCTTGGACTCGGCGTTCGCCTGGTCGGCGACCTCGGAGGCGATCAGGGCGGAGTACTCGGCGTGCAGCGGCATCCGCCACATCGACTCCCCCGCCTCCTCGCCCGCCGCCGAGAGCGCGGCCGCCAGGACATCGGAGTTGCTGAACAGCGCAGCGTGGCGCCGGCCGAGGCCGAGGGTCGCCGCGCCCGTCAACGTCGCGAGGTCCACCACGACGTCCGCGCCGAGGTCGCGCACGGCGTAGTCCAGGCCGTCGCCGAGCACCAGCCGGCCCTCGGCGTCGGTGTTCACGACCTCACTGGTCAGTCCGCCGTGGTGGGTCACGACGTCACCGGGGCGCGTCGCGTCGGCGCCCGGCAGGTTCTCGGCCAGGCACAGCAGGCCCGTGACCCGCAGCCCAGCGGGCGCCCGTTGGGCGAGCGCACCCATCACGGCGCACACGGCGGCGGCTCCGGACATGTCGGTCTTCATCGCGACCTGCATGTCCGGCGGCTTCAGCGACAGCCCGCCGGAGTCGAAGGTGATCCCCTTGCCGACCAGCACCACGTGCCGGGCATCCTCGGAGCCCTGCGGCGCCCAGCCGAGCTGAACCAGCCGTGGGGGGCGCACCGACCCCGCCCCGACCGCCACGAGGCCACCGAACCCCTCGTGGGCCAGTTCGGGCCCGTCGAGGACGCGGATCGTCAGGCCGGCGGCGTCCGCGACCTGCTGGGCCTGCCCGGCCATCCACGCCGGGTCCTTGATGTTCGGCGGGGTGTGGATCAGGATCCGCGCGGCCAGGGTGGCACCGGCGTGCACCCGCCCGGCGTCGATCGCTCGCTGGCCGACGGCGACGTCACTGACCGCCAGGCGCACGCGAGCGGGCGGTGCCGGCGGCGGCGAGCTCGCCCAGGTCGGGGTCGGGGAGCCCAGGTACAGGCCCTCGGCGAAGGCGCGCAGCGCGGCCTCATCGAGACCACGGGTGGCGAGCACCAGGACCTCGTCGGTCCCACGCACCCGACGTGCAGCGGCGGCTGCCGAGCGCCGGACCTCCGCCGGCGCCCCCGAGCCCAGGCCCAGCACCAGCACCGAGGCCGGCTCGTCGCGCTCCAGGTCGATCCAGACGGCCTCCGACCGCGCTCCCGAGGCGTGCGTGCGGCTCAACCGGCGGGGCAGGTCCACGCCCCACTGCGCCAGGAGCTCGATGACCGGCGGGTCGACCCACACCGGCTGGTCCGGACCGGGTGCCGGGTGGACGCCGATGATGACCACGCCCGGCCCGGGCCGTCCGGCATCAGCCCCGTCGCCAGAAGCCCCGTCCCCAGCAGACCCGTCCCCAGCAGGCCCGTCCGGCGCAGGCCCGTCCCCAGCCGTCCGGTCGCCGTCCATCCGGCCCCCAGGAGGCTTCGGGTCGTCCGACGCGGCGGGGGGGCCGGCGGGGGGGTCACCCAGCGGATCGGCCACGGCCTCGACGAGCATCTCCGGCAGAGCGTGCACGCAAGCCTCCCCATGAACGACGCGGACCCCGCAACCGTACCGCCCGGGGGGCGGTCAGGTGCGGGGTCCGCGTCAGTGTTGGTGCGCTCAGCCAGCGACCGTCGTCAACTGGGTCCCGAGGTCACGGGCCTCATCAGCGTTGAGCTCGACGACAAGGCGGCCGCCGCCCTCGAGCGGGACCCGCATGACGATGCCGCGCCCCTCCTTGGTGACCTCCATCGGGCCGTCACCTGTCCGTGGCTTCATGGCCGCCATCGCAGTCCCCTCTCAGTGGCCGGCCCCTGAATGCGGAGCCGCTGGGGCCATTATCCCCCATGAACGGCGTGTCGCGGGCCACAATCCGCACCGGATCGAGCAGATCCGGGCAAGTTCAGGACCCGCTGCCCGACTGACCGGACTCGACCATCCGCGCGAACCTGCGAAGTGAGCTCTCCACCCCCGCGGCGAACACCGGGCCCACGAGCGCGAACCCGGCGCGACCCAAGCGCCCGAGGGGCAGGTCGAGCTCCTCGCGCCAGACGAACCGGCTGCGCCCGCCGGGCAGCGCCAGCACCTCGAAGATGCCGGGTCCACGCACGACGCGACCGGTGTGGAGCACGCGCACCAGCCTCGGCGGCGCCCACTCGGTGACCTCCATGGTGTCCAGGAACCCGAGCCGCCCCACGCCGGTGAAGGCGCTGATCCGGGCACCCACGCCCTGCCCCGGGTCGTCGGCCCACACCTTGGTCCCGAGCATCCACTGGCCCTGGGTCGGCCAGTCGGTGAGGGCGGCGAACACGACCTCGGGGGGCGCCTCGACGATGACGTCGCGGACCAGATGTCGCCGGCCGGTCACGAGCCCTCCCCCACGTCGGACACCGGGGCGGCGGACACCGCGACGGCCGACACCGCGACGTCGGACACCGGGACGGCGGACGCCGGGACGTCGGACACCGGGGCGGCGGACACCGCGACGGGGGCCTCCTGACCCACGCTCGGAGCGTCACCCAGGGCCACGACCACGCGTTGGAGTTCGGCGATCCGGGCGTCACGTCCGGCCAACGCCTCGCGGGCGTCGTCGAGGACGCGGTCCACCTCCTCCATCCGGTAGCCACGCAGGGCGACCGCGAACCGGACCTCGGCCAGGTCCTGGGGCTGGACCCCGTCCTGCGCGGACCAGGCCAGGGCCCGCGAGCCGACCGGGTCGTCGCTGATCAGGGGTCGGTCACGGGCGACCAGCACAGCGACACCGGCCACCACGACGATGGCCACGACAACGAGAAGTGCGAGCACGGCCTCGATCCTGCCACGGGTCCCCGCGGACGGCAGCAGGTCCGCCCCGCAGTGCGGCTGGGGGTGTCGCAGGGGTGCGGCCCCGGGACAGATCAGGTGCCGTCGTTGAGCGAGACGTCGAACGTTGGGGCTCCCCCGAGCGGGTGGCCGACGGTGCGCGCCAGCTCGGCATCGCGCAGGATCGACACGACCTCCTCCGGGTCGTCGGTGAGGTGGATCAGGTCGAGGTCGGTCGGCGAGATCTTGCCGTCGGCATGCATGGTCGCTCGCAGCCAGTCGATCAGGCCCGACCAGTAGGCCGAGCCGACGAGGATGATCGGAAACTGGGTGACCTTGCCGGTCTGGACCAGCGTGAGCGCCTCGAACAGCTCGTCGATGGTGCCGAAGCCGCCGGGGAACACCACGAACCCCTGCGCGTACTTGACGAACATCGTCTTTCGGGCGAAGAAGTAGCGGAAGTTCACGCCCAGGTCGACCCACTCGTTCATGCCCTGCTCGAAGGGAAGCTCGATGCCCAGGCCGACCGAGGTGCCATCGGCCTCCCACGCCCCGCGGTTGGCCGCGGCCATGATGCCCGGCCCGCCCCCGGTGATGACGGCGAAGCCTGCTTCGACGAGCAGCTCGGCGGTCCTGCGGGCCTGGGCGTACTCGGGGTGGTCCTCCGGCGTGCGCGCGGACCCGAACACGCTGATGGCCGGTCCGAGCTTGGCCAGGGCGCCGAAGCCCTCGACGAACTCGGCCTGGATGCGCAGGACCCGCCACGGGTCGGTGTGGACCCAGTCCCCGGAGTCGCGGCTGTCGAGCAGGCGCTGGTCGGTCGTGGAGCCGCTGATCTGCTCGCGGCGCAGCACGACCGGGCCCTTGGTCCGAGGGGGTGACGGGTGGGCCGGGGGACCGGCCGCGGCGCGGGCCCGGCCGCAGGATCCGGGTTCGGGGTCGCAGAGGGCGAGTCGGAGTTGTCCATGCCCGACACCGTAGCCACGCACCCACCGCAGATGACGGCCTGACGGCGACGCGCCCGTGAACAGCGCCCGACTTGACAGGAGTTCTAGTTTACTGTTCAATCATTCTAGTTGAACCCTCAACCGTTCCCCCGCAGGACCCCAACCCGAAGGAGCACCTCATGACTGACTACACCGCCTACAACGGCACCTGGACCATCGACGCCAGCCACACCCGGGTGGGCTTCGTCGCCCGCCACGCCATGGTGACCAAGGTCCGCGGTGCCTTCGAGGACGTCGCCGGCACGATCGTCGTCGACGCGGCCAACCCGAGCGGCTCGACGGCGTCGGTCGCCGTCGCGCTGGCCTCGGTGAACACCGGTTCCGCCGACCGTGACGCACACCTGCGCAGCCCCGACTTCTTCGACGTCGAGGTCAACAAGGAGATGACGTTCTCGAGCACGACGGTCAAGCACGACGGGGACTCGTTCGTCCTCCTCGGCGACCTGACGATCAAGGGCGTCACCCGCCCCGTGGAGATCGAGTTCGAGCCGACCGGCGTGGCCACCGACCCCTTCGGCAACGTGCGCGCCGGGTTCGAGGGTGAGGCCGAGATCTCCCGCAAGGAGTTCGGGCTGGTCTGGAACGTGGCCCTCGAGGCCGGAGGCGTGCTGGTCAGCGACAAGATCAAGATCCAGCTCGACGTCTCCGCCATCCAGACGGCCTGAGAGCACCGCGACGCGCGGGGTCAGCTCGACCAGACCCCGCGCGTCGGCGTGGGCCGGCCCTGCCCACCCTGGCCCGCCGTCCTGCCACCAGTGGCCCACGGATCCGCGACCGGGACCGGGGCCACGAGCCAGGCGCGCATGACCTCGAAGGTCGAGCGCACCTGGTCAGTCGGCACGTACTCCTCGCGCGTGTGCGCCAGCGACGGGTCCCCCGGCCCGTAGTTGACCGCGGGGACCCCCAGCGCGGTGAACCGCGCGACGTCGGTCCAGCCGAACTTCGGGCGCGGGGTGCTCCCGGTTACCTCCAGGAACGCCTGAGCAGCCGGCTGGGACAGGCCCGGAAGCGCACCGGCGGCCACATCCACCACGCGCACATCGAAGCCCTCGAAGATCGCCTTGACGTGCCTCTCGGCCAGCTCCGGGGTCAGCGACGGGGCGAACCGGTAGTTCACGATGACCACGCACTCGTCCGGGATCACGTTGCCCGCGACCCCCCCGGTGATGCCCACCGCGTTGAGGCCCTCGCGGTACTCCAGCCCGTCGATCACCACCCGCGAGGGCTGGTAGTCCGCCAACCGGGCGAGCACGTCGGCGGCCGAGTGGATCGCGTTGCTGCCCAGCCACGAGCGGGCACTGTGCGAACGCCGGCCGGCCAGGTGGATCTCGGCGCGCAGCGTCCCCTGGCAACCGGCCTCGACGCCGGCGTCCGAGGGCTCCATGAGCACCGCGAAGTCACCGGCCAGAAGGTCCGGGCGGGTCTCGGCCAGGCGCTTGAGCCCGTTGTAGCGCTCCTCGATCTCCTCAGCCTCGTAGAAGACGTAGGTGATGTCCCGGGTTGGCGCCTCGACGGCCACCGCCAGGGCCACGGCGACCGCGACCCCGCCCTTCATGTCGCAGGACCCGAGCCCGACGAGTCGCTCCTGGCCGTCCACGGTCTCGATGTGGTGGGGCAGGTTGTCGGCCTCCGGGACCGTGTCGATGTGCCCGCAGATGAGCACCCGGTCGGCGTGGCCGAGATCGGTGCGCGCCACCAGGGTGTTGCCATCGCGCTCGACCGTGAGGTGCGCCGCCCCGGCAAGTGCGGCCTCGATGGCATCAGCGATGGCTCCCTCGCTGCGGCTCTCGCTGGGGATGTCGACGAGGTCGCCGAGCAGGGCGATGATGTCGCCGGTGGGGTCCAGTGCCATGGGGGTCTCCAATCGGTGCCCGGGTGCCGGGGCGCTGCCCTACGCTACCGACCCATGGAGCTGCTCACCTCGCCCGCGTCCGGCCTCGGCATCGCCACCTTCGCCGGCAGCACCCCCGACGCCCCCATCCTGGACGTCTGGTACCCAGCACCTGCACTGTCCGCCGAGCCGATCGCCGTGCCCCACCTCGAGGACGCCTGCTGGCAGGACCCGATCCGCGGTGTGGTCACGCGCGTGGTCAGCACGACGATCGCCGACCTGTCGCAACCGCCGTCCGACGTCGCTGACGCGTACCTGCGCCTGCACCTGCTCTCCCACCGCCTGGTCGCGCCGCGCACCATCGCCATGGACGGGATCTTCGGCGTGCTGCCCAACGTCGCCTGGACCTCCCTGGGCCCGGTGTCCATCGAGTCGCTGACCGAGGTGCGCATGCGCGCCCGGGTCTCCGGTGAGCTCCTCACGGTTCTCAGCGTCGACAAGTTCCCGCGGATGGTCGACTACGTCGTGCCCTCGGGCGTGCGGATCGCCGACGCCGACCGCGTCCGCCTCGGCGCGCACCTGGCCGAGGGCACGACCGTCATGCACGAGGGGTTCTGCAACTTCAACGCCGGCACGCTCGGGCCCTCGATGGTCGAGGGCCGGATCTCGGCGGGCGTGGTGGTCGGCGCGGGCTCGGACATCGGCGGCGGGGCCTCGATCATGGGCACGCTGTCCGGGGGCGGCAAGGAGCAGGTCACGATCGGCGAGGGCGCCCTGATCGGCGCCAACGGCGGCATCGGGATCTCGCTGGGCGACAGGTCTGTGGTCGAGGCGGGCTGCTACGTGACCGCCGGCTCGAAGGTGCGCCTGCCCGACGGCGAGGTCGTGAAGGGCCGGGAGCTCTCCGGTGTGGCCGACCTGCTGTTCCGGCGCAACTCGATGACCGGCGCGCTGGAGGCCACCCCACGCACCGGGCACTGGGGCGGCCTGGCCGAGCACCTGCACGCCAACGACTGACGGGCCTTCGCCCACGAGGTGCGGTCGCCAATGAAGGGCCGGCGCCCACGAGGGGTCCGTCGCCAACGAGGGGCTCGTGGGCGCCACCGGACGTAGGCTGGGCCCATGCGCGCCGCTGCCCTGCTCGTCCTCGGGCTCTTCCTCGGATTCGCCGGCGCGCTGATCCAGACCTACACGATCACGCTGGGCTCGGTGCGGCTGCCCGCGGGCGCACTGCTGTCGCTGGTCGCGGTGGTCCTGGTCGCGCGTGCGGGCGCCTGGTGGCAGGGCTCCCGGCTGGGGGCGATCACGTTCTCCGCCGGATGGCTGGGCGCCACCCTGATGATGGGCTCCACCACCGGCGCCGGCGACCTGATCCTCAGCAGCGGCACGCGCCAGGTGGGCTACCTCATCGGCGGGACGATCCTGCTCGCCGCGGCCTGCGGCTTCCCGCTGCTGCCCGCCGACGACACCCCCGACCAGCCCGTCGCAGCCCGGTCCGGCGCCGAGGCCACCGATGCCTGACCCGACCGCCGCTGCGTTCCGGCGGGCGACCGCCCGCTACGCCACCGGCATCGCCGTGGTGACGACCGTCTCCGACGGCGTGGACCACGCCATGACGGCGAACTCGTTCACCTCGGTCTCCCTGGACCCCCTCCTGGCCCTGGTGTGCGTGGAGCGGGACTCGCGGTTCCACTCCGCGGTCATCTCCGCCGCCGCCTGGGCCGTGTCGTTCCTCCCCGAGGGGCAGGAGGCCACCGCCCGATGGTTCGCCACGCGCGGCCGCCCGCTGGAGGGACAGTTCGACCGGGTGCCCACCAGGCGTGCCACCAACGGCTGCCTGCTGCTCACCGACGGGATCGCCGCACTCGAGCTGCGCACCGAGCAGGTCGTGCCGGCCGGCGACCACGACATCCTCATCGGGGCGGTCACCGAGGTGCACGACGCCGTCGAGGGCGCCCGGCCGCTGGTCTACTTCGGCTCGACCTTCCTCGGGATCACCTGACCGCCCGCGTCCCGACGACGACCTACCATTGACCGTGTGACCCTCCCCCCGGACAGCCCCCCGGACAGCCGCCCGGAGCCGCGACGCCACCGCGGCCGGTGGATCGCGCTGGCCCTGGGTGCGGGAGCGCTCGTGCTGGTCGGCGGGTACGCAGCGGCTGTGATCTCGGTCTCCGGCGATGTCCCCACCGGCACGTCCGTCCGCGGGGTGGACATCGGCGGGATGACCACCGAGGAGGCGGCTGCCACCCTCGAGGAGGAGCTCGGCGACGAGGCCAGTGCCCCCATGCCGGTCACGGCGGGCGAGGCGACGACCGAGATCGACCCGGAGGAAGCCGGCCTCGCGGTCGACTGGGAGGCCACCGCATCCCAGGCCTCCGGCCTGATCCTTCGCCCCACCGAGCTGGTGGCCCACCTGCGCGGCGAGGTCGAGCTGGAGCCGATCACCACCACCGATTCCGAGGCCCTGGTCCTCTCCCTGGAGGCGCTGGCCGAGGTCGCCGCCGTGGAGCCCGTCGAGCCCCGGATCCGCTACTCGAAGGCGGCCGAGGCCACGTACCGGGCAGGCGTCCAGGGGACGCTTCTGGACGTTCCCGGCGCGGCTGACATGGTCTCCGACGCCTACTTCCAGCCCGACACCGCGACCCTGGCCCTGCCCATGACCCCGGTGGCGCCGCAGGTCTCCGACGAGGAGGCCCAGCGGGTGTTCACCGAGCTGGCCGAGCCGGCCGTGGCGCTGCCCGTCGCGCTGGAGGTCGGTGAGGAGAACGCCGAGATCCCGCCCGCCGACATCGCGCGGACCCTGACGTTCGAGCCCGAGGGCACCACGATGGAGGCCACCCTCGACGGCGAGGAGCTGCACGAGCTCCTCGAGGACGAACTGGCCGGGATCGAGCGCCCGGGCCGGGATGCGACGGTTCGGATCGAGTCGGGCAAGCCTGTGGTCGTGCCCTCCAGGACCGGTCGTTCGGTGGACTCCAAGGAGCTCGGGACCGCCGTGTTCGCCGTGCTGCCGGCCACCACCGCGGATGCCCGGCGAGCCGTGGTCGGGCTGAGCATCTCGCAACCGGCCCTGACCACGGCCGAGGCGAAGGCGCTCAACATCACCGAGAAGCTCTCGAGCTTCCGGCAGGCATTCCCGCCGGCGCCGTACCGCTACACCAACGTCGGCGAGGCCGCACGGCGCCTGAACGGCACGATCCTCGAACCCGGTGAGACGTTCTCGATGAACGACACGATCAAGGAGCGCACGCGCGCCAACGGCTACACCGAGGGCTTCATCATCTCCGGCGGCCGCTTCCGTGAGGAGCTCGGCGGCGGCGTCTCGATCATCACCACCGCCACCTGGACGGCAGGCTTCTACGCGGGCCTCGAGCGCGTCGAGCAGCACCCGCACGGCCTGTACATCAGCCGCTATCAGGCGGGCCTCGAGGCTACCGTGGCCTGGGGCCTGCTGGACCTGAAGATGCGCAACGAGACCGGCAACGGCGTGCTCATCACCGCGAAGCGCTTCAACGACGGGGTCCTGATCGAGATGTGGGGCACGAAGAAGTGGGACGACGTGACCTCGACCTTCACCCAGCGCCGCAACTTCACCGACTTCCAGACCATCTACGACGACGGTGAGAGGTGCGTCCCCTCCGACGGCGTCCGCGGGTTCTCGATCGCGGTCACCCGGCGGCGGATCAATGATGGCAAGTCCGTGAGCACCGAGACCTGGCCCACGACCTACAGGCCGACCCCCAACGTCATCTGCGGCCCCAAGCCCTGAGCGGTGCCGTGGGGGTTGGGCGGACTTCGCGCCCGGCTGGGGGTTGTTGGCGAGGCGACCATCCGGTGACGCGGCCATGCGACAGGACCGATCGGCCGATCCCGCACTAGGATCGGGTCCGTCGGAGACGAGAATGGAGAGGCACCCATGACCTACGTGATCGCACTTCCCTGCGTCGACCTCAAGGACAAGGCCTGCATCGAGGAATGTCCGGTCGACTGCATCTACGAGGGCGAGCGGATGCTGTACATCCATCCCGACGAGTGCGTGGACTGTGGGGCCTGCGAGCCGGTCTGCCCGGTCGAGGCGATCTACTACGAGGACGACGTGCCCGCGGAGTGGACCGACTACACCGCGGCCAACGCGGAGTTCTTCAACGAGCTCGGCTCTCCCGGTGGTGCAGCCAAGCTGGGCCTGATCGCCAACGACGTGCCGCTGGTCAAGGCCCTGCCACCGCAGGAGCACGACCACTGAGGACCCTGCCGGACTTCCCCTGGGACCGGCTGACCCCGTTCAAGGACAGGGCGGCTGCCCACCCGGGCGGAATCGTCGACCTGTCCATCGGCACGCCCGTCGATCCCACCCCGCCGGTCATCGCCGAGGCCCTGGCCGCGGCCGCCGACTCGCCCGGCTACCCGCTGACCACCGGTGCCCCGGCAACGCGGGAGGCGATCACGGCATGGGTGTCGCGCCGGCTCGGCGCCCCCGCGGGCACCGACGTCCTGCCGACGATCGGGACCAAGGAGTTCGTGGCCTGGCTGCCCACCCTGTTGGGGCTCGGCCCCGCCGACAGCGTGGTGATCCCGGAGCTGGCGTACCCCACCTACGATGTCGGCGCCCGGCTGGCCGGCGCGCAGGTGCTGGTCGCCGACTCCCTGACGGCCATCGGACCGGCGCGGGTGTCACTGCTGTGGCTGAACTCCCCGAGCAACCCGACCGGCAAGGTCCTGCCCGTCGACCACATGGTCAAGGTCGTCACGTGGGCCCGCGAGCGCGGCGTGCTGGTCGTCTCCGACGAGTGCTACTACGAGCTGGGGTGGACCGAGCAGCCGGTCTCCGTGCTGCACCCCGACGTGTGCGGCGGCGACCCCACCGGCGTGATCGCCCTGCATTCGCTGTCGAAGCGCTCGAACCTGGCCGGCTACCGCTTCGGGTTCGCCGCCGGTGATCCCGCTGTCATCGCCGCGCTGCTGGAGGTCCGCAAGCACGCCGGGATGATGGTGCCCGGCCCGGTGCAGGCTGCCGCGATCGCCGCGCTGGGCGACGACGCGCACGTCGTGGCCCAGCGCGCGGTGTACCGGTCGCGGCGCGAGGTCCTGATCGCCGCCCTGACCGAGGCCGGCTTCCGGATCGACGAATCAGCGGCCGGCCTCTACCTGTGGGCCACCCGTGGGGAGCCGTGCTGGGACACAGTGGCCTGGCTGGCTGACCGGGGGATCCTCGTGGCGCCCGGGGAGTTCTACGGCCGGGCCGGGGCGCAGCACGTCCGGGTGGCGCTGACCGCCACCGACGAACGCATCACCACCGCCGGCGAGCGCCTCCTCAGGAGGTGACGACCTCGCCCGGCACGACGCGGGCAGCCGATGGCGTGTCAGCCCCCGTGGGCGCACCCGCGGTCGCACCCGTGGGCGCAACCACCGACGCGCGGTAGGCCGTCGTCGCGCCCATGAGCGTGGCGATCAGCCAGGCCGCGACGGCAGCGTCGTCCATCAGGCCGGGGATGGTGAGCAGGGCCTCAGGCAGGACGTCGATCGGGGAGACGATGTAGACCAGTGCCACCGCCATCATGGCCAGGCGGCCCTTGCCCAGCCCGTCGTAGCGGCCGTTCAGGGTGTCGCGGACCAGGCCGGGCACGCTGGCGACACGCTGGCCGAAGCTCGTCGGCCCCTCGGACATGGCGGCTGCGGCCGCCGCGGTGTAGGCAGCCTTGCGACGACGCTGTGACACGGGCTCCTCCTCTGAGTTCCGGACCCTGGGGCACAACCCCCGGGGGCACCCGATTCATACCCTGATCAGGGGCAGTCCAATCCCACCTCTGCCACGGCTCCTGCAGCCTGGCGTCACAGCCGCCACCGGGAACGTGGAAGCCGGGTGATGACCCAGCCGGAGCCGTTGTCGGACGGCCAGGGCGCACCCGGTGGCGCACCCTCCCGCGGTGTGGGGACCGGGGGATCGTCAGGTTCGGACCGCTCGATCCGCCACATCTGCAGATCGACCTGACGGTGGTGCGCCCAGCAGAGGAGCACCATGTTGTCCTGGTCGGTTCCCCCGCCCTGGGCCCACTCGTGCAGGTGGTGCACCTGGCAGGTCTCCGCGGGCACCCCGCAGCCCGGGATGACGCATCCCCTGTCCCGCACAGCCAATGCCCGGCGCTGCGCCGGGGTCGCGACGCGCGAGGTCCGACCGACTGCCAGGGGCATGCGTTCACCGAGCAGGGCCTCGGCGATGGCCAGGATCCGGCCCGCCTCACCGGCAGCCGCCTCGCCGGCACCCCCGTCCCCAGCGCCCGCCTCCCCCGCGCCTGGGGATGACGCGGCCCCGGGCGACGAAGCGGCCCACGGCCATGCCTCGGCTGCTGGCGTCACCGCGGACCCTGGTGGCGCCCCGGACCCGGGCCGGCCCCGCCCGACGAGGACAGGGGTGAGTGTCGGATCGCAGCAGGTGAAGCGCAGCTCGGCCGCCGTCAGGCGGTGCCCGCGCGAGGTGACCGCGAGGACATCCCCCGGCTCGGTCCGGGTGAGTGTCACGTTCAGAGCGACCGGAAGCCCGCCGCGCATCGGCACCGCGCCCGAGGCACTGGCCGCCTCCACCATCGCCATCAGGGCGTCCGCCCTCCGCGCCGCCGGCGGGACATGGTCCGCGGCACTGCGCAGCGACTCCGCGAAGGCGTCGATCACCGCGAGGAACGCCTCCCCCTCCAGACGCGGCAGGGACCCCGAGAACAGAACGACCTCGGGTGTCAGCGCGAAGGACAGGTTCCGCGACTCATAGGCAGCGGCCTCGTCCGGGCTGGGATCACCCGGCGGGTGCAGCCGGGCCTCGATCGCGGCAATCACCTCACCGACGGCCCGCGGGCTGAGCACACCCCACCTGCCCTCGAAGCCGAGCAGTGCGACGGAGAGCTGATCATCGGTCAGCCGGCCGCGGGTACGGTCGATGGCCGCCGCATGCTCGGCGGTGATCACGCCGGCCGCCCACTGGTCGGCGACGGCAGGGAACGTCACCGCAATCTGGCCGGCCGCCATCAACCGCCGCGCCGCACCCGGCGACCACCCGCGGGCCCGGAGCATCGCCCCGGGCCCCTGGAGGGGCAGTCCCCCGGCCGCGGCAGCCAGCACCATCCGCCGGGCGAGCTCGAACTCCACAGTGGCAGCCATCGAGGCCAGCACCTCGACGTCGGCGGCCGGGCGCTCCCCGGCGAGCAGGCCCATGTCCGGCGCGTCGTCGCCCGCGAGCGAACCGAGCGCATGCCAGATCCGGACCACAGGAGGGTCTGCACTCGGGGCAGCCGTCGCAGCGCGCACGTCGACCACCCGTTGGCGGACTGTGCCGATCGCCCCCATCGCGACTCCCCGGATGCCTGGACGCCACAGCAGTGGCGTGAACCTGGTGGACCCGTCCGAACCCCACCAACCAGATCCACCCCGCGTCACCGCGGAGGCACTCCCCACCCTCGGGGCCCTCACCTCATGGTTCGAACATCTGTACGAAGACTACACCTCCATGAGGGCACGCGCAAGCGTCCCGGCCCAAGGATGTGGATGTACCAGCGGGTGGGAAGGTGCGAAGGTGCGCGGCGTGCGCAGGTGCGCGGGGGTGCGCGGGGCGTGCGCAGGTGCGCGGGGGTGCGTCGCGGACGGGCGCCCAGCCCGTGGATGCGCGCGGCCGCCGGGGTCTTGCCCTCAGTCGATGCGGACGACCCCACGCGGGGTCAGCAGGGTGACGGCGACCAGGCCGGGCCCGGCGGGATCGTCCTCGTCGAGCCACACCACCTCGACCTCATCGAGGGGATGGTGCGACGGCTCGCCCAACCAGGAGGCGATCGTGTCCGGCGACCCGGCGATGTCCAGCTGCGCGATGCTCACGTCCCGACCACCCGCCGATGGGTGGTGGTCGCCGTCAGCCTCCCAGTGGACGAAGAACGGCAGCTGCGCGTCGGACATGGTGTCCAGGACGCCGATCTGCTGCCAGCGCAGGTCGTAGCCGTCGGGGCGCACCCGGTGGCCCTCGACCGCCTGCCTGCCCAGCCGGGTCTCCACCTTCGACATGTCCGACACGGACACGACCCAGCCCATCCAGCCACCGCCCTCGTCGGCCCGCGCGCGCACCGCACGGCCGAAGGGAGCGCTGTAGGCGGCAGGGTGGTCGAGCGCCGCAACGACCTCCAGATAGGTCCCACCGGCCAGCGGGAGGATGAAGTTGCGGGTGCCGAAGCGTGGGTGCAGGCCGCCGTCGGTGAAGGTCGCACCGAGTGCCGACCCGATCCGCTGGACCGTGTCGGCGAGGTGCTCGACAGGGGCGGCGTACGAGACATGGTCGAGGCGCATGCCCCCATCGAACACCGTGCCCGATCCGGCCATGGCAGGACCCCCCGGATCGGGGTCATCAGGCCCTTGACACGGCCCCCTCCGGGGTGGCACAAGCATACCCAGCGGGGTACCGAGCCAATACCCGGGAACCGCTACCAGAAGGGCGGCCCAGCCGACGCGCCGGCCAGTGCGTCGATAGGGTGGGCGCACCGCACACCACCCTCGGCAGGGGAGGCACCCATGGGGAACGCGAAGCTGGTCCACGAGCTCGGCGAGATCGAACTGGCCGAGCTCGAAGCCACGGACGGGGAGTCCGGCTGGGACACCGGGATGCTGCTCAAGGACGCCCACCACGTCGCCTACGACCCGGGGTTCGTCAACACCGCAGCCTGCCGGTCGGCAATCACCTACATCGACGGTGACGCCGGGATCCTGCGCTACCGCGGCTACCCGATCGAGCAGCTGGCCGCCCACTCCACGTTCACCGAGGTCAGCTACCTGCTCATCTACGGCGAGCTGCCCACCGCCGACGAGCTCAAGGAGTTCGAGGCGAACATCCAGTCGCACACGATGCTCCACGAGGACCTGCGGCGGTTCTTCGACGGGTTCCCGCGCGACGCGCACCCGATGCCGGTGCTGAGCTCGGCGGTCTCGGCCCTGTCGACGTTCTACCAGGACTCACTGGACCCGTTCGACCCCCAGCAGGTGCACATCTCGACCGTGCGGCTGCTGGCCAAGCTGCCCACGATCGCGGCGTACGCGCACAAGAAGTCCATCGGCCAGCCGTTCCTCTACCCGGACAACTCCAAGAGCCTGACCGAGAACTTCCTGCGACTGACGTTCGGGGTGCCCACTGCCCCCTACGAGGCCGACCCGCTGGTCGCGCGCACCCTGGACATGCTGTTCATCCTGCACGCCGACCACGAGCAGAACTGCTCGACGTCCACCGTGCGCCTGGTGGGCTCCTCGCACGCCAACCTGTTCGCCTCCGTCTCGGCCGGGATCAACGCGCTGTTCGGCCCCCTGCACGGTGGGGCCAACCAGGCGGTCCTGGAGATGCTGACCCGGATCCACAAGGAGGGCCTGACCGCCCAGGAGTTCGTCTCCAAGGTCAAGGACCGCGAGGGCGGCCACAAGCTCATGGGCTTCGGGCACCGTGTCTACAAGAACTACGACCCGCGCGCCGCGATCGTCAAGGCAGCCACCTACGACGTCCTGCAGCAGCTCGGCGTCGATGACCCGCTGCTCGAGATCGCCATCGAGCTCGAGCAGATCGCCCTGGCCGACGACTTCTTCGCCTCTCGCAAGCTGTACCCGAACGTCGACTTCTACACGGGCCTGATCTACAAGGCGATCGGCTTCCCGCCGCGGATGTTCACGGTCCTGTTCGCCCTCGGGCGCCTGCCCGGGTGGATCGCGCAGTGGCGCGAGATGATCGCCGACCCGGCCACCCGCATCGGCCGTCCCCGGCAGGTCTACACCGGCCCGACCGAGCGGGACCTCCCCCGCGCGCTGCCGTTGCCCCGGCACTGACCCCCCGGGGGATCGGAGGGCAGCTGAGCCCCGCCGATCCCCACCCGTACCCCGGGCCCCCCGGGTCAGCCGATCGGCGCCGGTACGCGCAGGTCGACCTGCGGCGCAGCGGATGCGATGACCTCGCCGATCTGGCGACCGACCAGCTCGTGGCGCTCGATCAGCGCATCGCGCAGCGCCTCGACGATGTGCCGGTTGGCGTTCAGCAGCTCGCGCGCCACCTGCTTCTGGTCGGACAGGATCGCCTCGACCGCAGCACGACCCGCGGGATCCGAGAGCACCCGGCCGACGAGGTTGGAGTCGGCCAGCGCGCCCTGCTGGACCGCCGCCAGGCTGACCAGCGAGCCGCCCATGCCCACCGCGCCGACCATCTGCGCAGCGACGGTGGTGGCGTAGGACAGGTCCCCACCGGGACCGGTGGAGATGTCGCCGAAGAACAGCTCCTCGGCCACCTGGCCACCCATCGCGATCTGGATGAGTGCGAGCATCTCCGAGCGCGAACGGGTGAACACGTCCTCGCTGTCGCCGTGGGCGAGCATCCCCAGGGCGTCGCGGCGCTTGATGATGCTCAGGACCTCCAGCCGCCGGTGCGGGGCGACCAGGTGGGCCATGGTGGCGTGGCCGGACTCGTGGGTGGCGATGAGCCGCTCCTCGTGCGCCGTGTAGGCCACGGGCTGACCCATCCCGACCTCCTCGGTGAGCCGGGCGGACTCGACGTCGGCACGGTTCATCGCGGCGTCCCCGCGGCGCAGGGCGTTGACCAGCGCCTCGTCGAGGAGGTGCTCGATCATCACCGGCGTGTACCCCTGGGTGACGGCCGCGATCCCGGCGCGGACGTCAGGGTCGTCGAGGTCGGCTGCGTGGGACTTGCGGTCCAGGAAGTGGTCGATCAGCTCCAGGCGGCCAGCGCGGGTGGGCGGGTCGAAGCTGAGCCGGCGGTCGAAGCGCCCTGGGCGCAGGAGTGCGGGGTCGAGGTTGTCGGCACGGTTCGTCGCGGCGATCAGCAGGATCGTCGCCGCCGCCGGGACCGGGCGCTGGAGCTGGCGGTGGACCGGCAGGAACAGGTTGATCCGGTCGATGAACCAGCCCTGCACCTTCTGCCAGCCGTCCGGGGAGTCGAACGACTGCATCTGGACGAGCAGCTCGTTGACGACCCCACCGGTGCCCTCGGAGATCATCGGGGTGACCACGGTCCCGGACCCCGAACCGGTGGCGGCCGACAACGACGTGGCTGGCAGCCCGGAGAGCCCGCCGCAGCACATCGGGGCGGTCAGGTTGGCCGACACCATGGGTGTGGCCGACGAGCCGACCCCCGAGCGCGCCATCGCGATGGCGTCGATCTCCTCGATGAAGCCGATCGCACCGCCCTCCTGGCGGGCGGCCTTGCGCAGGGCCTTGAAGTACGAGCGGATCTTGCGTGCGGTCGCGCCGTAGTACATGGACTGGAAGCTCGTGGCCGACACGAACAGGAACGGCACGCCTGCCTCGGCGGCCATGGCCTTGGCCAGGTGGGTCTTGCCGGTGCCGGGAGGCCCCTCGAAGAGCAGTCCACGCCGGGGCGTGCCGCCCATCTCGGCGCGGAACGCGCGGTTGGCCAGGAAGAGGTTCAGCGAGCGGACCACGTCGGACTTCACCAGGTCGATCCCCTTGACGTCGGCCAGTGAGACGTCGATCTGCTCAGGACGGTAGGTGATGTGCGGCGAGCGGCCGGCGACCAGAGTCACTCCGAGCGTCGTGACGATCATGACGCCGAAGAAGACGCCGACGATCAGCAGGAACGGGTCGATCGTGGGCAGCGACAACTGCGTCAGGTCGACCGGGCGGCCGTCGATGATCCGCCACCACATCCAGAGCATCGGCACGGCCAGGACGAAGCCCATCCGGGCCAGCCGGTGACCGCGTGCCCGCTCCCGGGCCGCACCCACATCACTGGTTGCCGTAGCCAGTCGTCCTGAGCCCACCTCGTCGAGCATCGACATCTCGCACCTCCTGTGGCTCCATGGTGGGGCACTTCGACGCCCTGCGTGGTGGGAACGGGGCGGGGTTCACCCGAACGGGCGAGCAGCACGGCCACGCAGCGTGAGGATGATCTACAGGCAGCGACGCACAGGCTGCGACAGGGCCGCCTGTCGCCCTACGATCGCCCCATGGACCTCATCGGATTCGGCGTGGACATCGGCGGCAGCGGCACCAAGGGCGCTCGGGTGAACCTGGAGACAGGTGAGCTGGCCAGCGACCGGATCAAGTTCCCGACCCCCAAGGGCTACGCGATCGACGACGTCGTGCAGACCGTGCTCGACGTGGTCGACAAGGCCGGCTGGGAGGGGCCGTTCGGCTGCACCTTCCCGGGCATCGTCAAGCGCGGGGTGCTGCACTCGGCGGCCAACCTCGGCCCGCACTGGTTGGGCGTGGACCTGGCCGGCCTGCTCAGCGAGCGTGCCGGGCGCACCGTGACCGTCCTCAACGATGCGGATGCCGCCGGCCTGGCCGAGGTCGACTTCGGGGTCGCGAAGGACCGCGACGGCGTGGTCATCGTGACCACCCTTGGTACCGGGATCGGCAGCGCCCTGTTCCTCGACGGCAAGCTGGTGCCCAACACCGAGCTGGGGCACCTGGAGATCGATGGGGAGAGTGCCGAGGCACGCGCCTCGTCGGCTGCCAAGGAGCGCGAGGGCCTGAGCTACAAGGAGTGGGCGCCGAGGCTCCAGCGCTTCTACTCGCACCTGGACTTCCTGTTCTCGCCGGACCTGATCGTGGTGGGCGGTGGGATCAGCCGGAAGGCCGACAAGTTCCTGCACATGATCGACATCCGCGCCGACATCGTGGCCGCCCAGCTGGAGAACCAGGCCGGGATCGCCGGGGCTGCCATGGCCGCGGAGCAGGCCTGACCACGGCGGGGACCGAGTTCGGAACCCAGCTCCCGGGAGGCATTTCCAGCGCCCTCCGGGGCCTGTTCGCTGCTGCGAGCTCCTCGTCCGTCGGTAGCGCCTGGCCCTGGCTCGTCACCGGCATCCTGGTCCTGGTCGTCGCCGGCGCCTACGCCTGGTGGCGCCATCGCCGCTCGGCGCACGACCGCGGGGACGGGTTCCAGGGTGGCGTAGCAGGTGCTCCGGAGGGGGCTGATGACGGCCCCACGACCCTCGAGGACCTGCGCGCGGCGGCCGCCGCCGCCCTCGTCGCCACGGATGACGCGATCCGGTCCTCGCAGCAGGAGCTGGACGTAGCCAGGCACGAGGCCGGGGAGGACGGGGTCGAGCCGTTCACCGCAGCTCTCGACCAGGCACGGGCGGAGCTGGAGCAGGCCTTCGGCGCGACGCGGCAGGCACAGGAGAGCGCCGAGAGCGCAGACGGTGACGCAGAGCGCGCCCAGCTCGAGGAGATCCTCACCCGGTGTGCCGCCGCCGGGTCGAACCTGGATTCCCTGGTGCCCAGGTTCGACGCCCTGCGCGACCTCGAGGCCCGGGTCGCCGAGGTGCTGGCCCACCTGACCGATGACCTGAGGACCCTCGAGGGCCGGACGGCCAGAGCGACGGACACCGTGACGACGCTGCGGACGCAGTTCCCGCGGGCCACGATCGCCGGTGTGGTCGACGACCTGGACCAGGCCAGCGAACGGCTGCCGTTCGCCCAGGAGTCGATCACCATCGGGGAACAGCTGCTCACATCGTCCGATCGGCGGGGCGCAGCTGCCCGGGCTCGTGCCGCCGAGGAGGCCCTGGCCCAGGCCAGCACCCTGCTGGACTCGGTGGAGCGGTCCCCGAAGGTCCTGGCCAAGGCTCAGGACGCGGTGACGACCCTGCTGGCGCAGACCGAGAGGGACATCGCCGACGCGGAACGACTCGGCGTCGCCGAGGACCTTGCCGCCCAGGGCCGCTACGCCCGGGAGACCCTGGGCTGGGCGGGCGAGGAGGTCTCCGCCGGTGGGTACGACCCCCTGGAGATGCGCCGGGCCCTGCAGGACACCGACGTCGCACTGGGCCGGGCCCTGGGTCCGATCCGGCCGGCTGACGACACGCAGGAGCGGGCCCTGTCACTGCTGGCGACCGCCTGGTACGCCGCGCGGGCGGCCGTCCGCGCCGCCGATGAGCTGATCATGACCCGGCGCGCCGCGGTCGGGCTCGAGGCCCGCGTCCGGCTGCATGAGGCGCGCAGCCACCACATCACGGGGACGTCAGCTGGGCGACTCGGACCCGACAGCCGCCCTGCTCCACCTCCGCAGCGCCGATGCACTCGCCTACCAGGCGCGCACGTTGGCCCAGCGGGACGAGGCCGCCTGGTTCAACGCCCGGAGGATGGGCGCCGGGCCGGGTGCGGGTACCGCCACGGGCGCCGGGACAGGTGAGTGGGACGGCGTACTGCTCGGCGGCATCCTCATCGACTCCCCGACGCCCTCGGCTGCGGACCCGAACAAGGGGGGCGCCCCGCTATCGGCGCTCGTCGGGCCACCCAGCTTCGGCGGCCCTGTCACCCGGGCGCGGCGAGTCGGGCAAGGCGCCTTCCAGGACCGTTGAGACGCGGGGTCAGGAGCAGCCGACCTCGTTGTCGATCGCGTCCACAGCCTTGGCGAAGACGACGGCGGCCGCGGTGTAGGCCGCGACCTCCTTGAGGCCGGTCTGGTCGGCGGGGATCGCGTCGATGGCCGTCTGGAAGGCAGCCTGGGCGCCGGTGACCCCGGCCTGGACGGCCGCGTCGAGCGTCTGGGCATCAGTCTTGGCCTGCTCGCCGGCGGCCTTGATTGCGTCCCTCTGGGCCTGCAGCGCCTCAACTGTGACCGAGCCGCCGGTGACCAGGGTCCTGAGGTTCTCGATCTCGGTCTTCAGGGCGGCAGAGCTGGTGCAGAAGGCCTCGTTGGCCGCGCCCACGGAGCTGGTGGGGCTGGCGGGGGCGGACGCGGCAGGAGCGGACGCAGCGGGGGTCTCGGCGGCGGTGTCACTGCTCGACGAGCAGGCCGACAGCGACAGGGCCAGGGCGAGCGCGGCGGCGACGCCGGCAGTCTTGCGGAACGTGAACATGGGGATTCCTCCAGGGACGGGGGGCCACCAGCAGAAGCAGTCGCGACCCCCGATGTGCGGACAGCCGAACTATACCCGGGGCGCGACCGATTGGTTCGCGCCCCGTCGGGCCTCGCGGGCGCTCAGCTCGCAACCCGTCGCAGCCCCCTCGCTCGTCACCGGGTGCGCCGCACCGCCCGTCGCGGCCCCTTTGGGCCTCACCGTCTGAGCGCCGGGACGGTCACACCCCAGCGAACAGGTCCGTCTCGCGGCCGTCGTGGTCGAACGGGCCCGCCGCCCGGCCGCGCACGAGCCGGAAGTACTCGGTCGACATGGCCGGTGAGCCGATGTTGTTGCTCAGCGCGAAGAACCCGCTGTCCAGGGAGATCTGCGTGGCGTGCGCCCGCATCGCGTTGAGCTTGTGCTCGTAGAAGCCGCTGCCGTCGATCGCGGAGGTGACCAGGTCGTCGTCGATCCCGAACGTGAGGTTGTCGGGGTCCATGGCCGCGAACCCGGTGGTCTCCCCCGCCGCCCGCAACGCCTCGATGCCGGCGCGCAGCATCCCCTTCGGGAACGCCGTCCAGTAGACCTTGGCCACGCTGTGCGCCTCGCCCAGGTCGGGCCGGAAGGAGGGCGCCTCGGCCAGGGCGACGCCGTACATGGCCACCCGGTGGGCCTGGATGTGGTCCGGGTGCCCGTAGCCGCCGAAGTCGTCGTAGGTCACCACGACCTGCGGGCGCACCTCGCGGATGACCTCCACGAGGTGGGTGGTCGCGGCGAGCAGGTCGGCGCGCCAGAAGCAGTCGGGGCGGTCGTTGGGCGGCGTGCCCACCATCCCGGAGTCGCGGTAGGTCCCAGGCCCGCCGAGCAGGCGCCAGTCGCTGACGCCCAGGGCGGCCATGGCGTCGGCCAGCTCGGTCATCCGGTGCTCGCCGAGGCGGTCCTCCTTGTCAGCGGCAAGGTGCGAGACCTCGGGCAGCAGGACCTCGCCCTCCTCGCCGAGGGTGCACGTCACGAGGGTGACCGACGTCCCCGCGGCGGCTGCGTAGCGCGCCATCGTGGTGCCCGACCCGATGGTCTCGTCGTCAGGGTGGGCGTGGACAAGCAGAAGGCGGTGATCAGCGGATTCCATAAGCGCACAGGTTAGTCGCCCCACCCCCCACCCGCAGACCCTCCGCTTAGGGCAAGACCCTCCGCGTCGCCACGGAGGGTCTTGCCCGATGCGGAGGGTTTGGCGAGCACTGCGCTGGGTGCCGGCGCGGCGCTGGGCGCCGGGCGCTGGGTGCTGGCCTCAGCCCTGGGCGAACTCCGCGCCGGTAGGGACGTCGGGAACGGGATGCGTCTCGCGGGCCGATCGTGCGGACCTCGGGGAAGTGGCAGGCGACCGCATGGCCGTCCGGTCGGGTCGTCAGCACCGGGACCTCTGCGGCGCAGATGTCCTGGGCCTTGAAGCAGCGCGTGCGGAACACGCACCCGCTGGGCGGGTTGCTCGGGCTGGGGAGATCGCCCTGGAGGATGATCCGCTCGCGGGCGTCCTCCTTGTCCGGGTCCGGGATCGGCACGGCCGACAGCAGGGCATGGGTGTAGGGATGCAGGGGCCGGGAGTACAGGTCGTCGCGGGAGGCGATCTCCATGATCTTGCCCAGGTACATGACGATGACCCGGTCGGAGATGTGGCGGACCACGGACAGGTCGTGGGCGACGAACACATAGGCGATGCCGAACTCGTCCTGGATGTCCTCGAGCAGGTTGATGACCTGTGCCTGCACGGACACGTCGAGCGCGGAAACCGGCTCGTCGCAGACGATGAGCTTGGGCTGCAGGGCGACGGCGCGGGCGATCCCGATGCGCTGGCGCTGGCCCCCGGAGAACTCGTTCGGGTAGCGGTTGTAGTGCTCGGGGTTCAGGCCGACACGCGCCATGATGTCCTGGACGGCCGCCTTCACCCCACCGGGAGGGGTGATCTTCTGCACCTGGAACGGTGAGGCGACGATCGTGCCCACGGTGTGCCGCGGGTTCAGCGACGAGTAGGGGTCCTGGAAGATCATCTGCATCTGCTTGCGCAGGGGCACGAGCTGCTTCTTGCTGAGGCTGGTGATGTCGCGGCCATTGAAGATGATCTGGCCCGCGGTCGGCTCCAGCAGCTTGGTCATGGCGCGCCCGGCCGTGGACTTGCCGCAGCCCGACTCACCCACAAGGCCGATCGTCTCGCCGGGCCAGACCTGCAGGTCCAGCCCGTCGACAGCCTTCACGGCGCCGATCTGCTTGCGGAACACGACGCCCTTGGTGATCGGGAAGTGCTTCTTCAGGCCCGTGACCTTGAGCAGGGGATCCCCGGAACGGTCGATGGAGCTCACGAGATCCTCCGATCGCCGAACTTCTCAATCATGATCTGCAGCCGTTGGTCGGTGGTCATGTGGCAGCGCGCCAGGTGGCCAGGCTCGGATTCGGTCAGCTCCGGGCGGGTGGTCGCGCACAGGTCGTCGGGGACCTGGTCGTGGTAGGTGCAGCGAGGCCGGAAGACGCAGCCCTTGGGCAGTTTGAGCAGCGACGGCGGGTTGCCGGGGATGGGTTCGAGCCGCTCGAGGTTGATGTCGGTGCGCGGCATGGAGGACAGCAGCCCCCACGTGTACGGCATCTGCGGGCGGTAGAACAGCTCGCGGTGCCCGGCCTGCTCGACGCTGCGCCCGCCGTACATCACCAGGACCTCATCGGCCATGTCAGCGACGACGCCGAGGTCGTGGGTGATCAGCACGATCGCCGTGCCGAAGTCGTCCTGCAGGTCGCGCAGGAGGTCGATGATCTGGGCCTGGACCGTCACGTCGAGGGCGGTCGTGGGCTCGTCGGCGACGATCATCTGCGGATCGTTGACCAGAGCCATGGCGATCATCACGCGCTGGCGCATACCACCGGAGAGCTCGTGCGGGTAGGACTCCAGGCGCTTCTCCGGGTCAGGGATCCCGACCCGGTCGAGCATCTCCTTGGCCCGGGCCAGGGCGGCCTTCTTGTCCAGCGGCTGGTGGACCTGGACGGCCTCAACCAGCTGCTTGCCGATCTTGTAGAACGGGTGCAACGAGCTCAGCGGATCCTGGAAGATCATCGCCATCTTCTCGCCGCGCAGCTGGCGGACGCGATCATCGGTCGCGGCGATCAGCTCCTCGCCGTCGAGCCAGACCTCGCCGGTGATGTCCGTGGTCTTGCGGTTGAGCAGGCCCATGACGGCCATGCTCGACACGCTCTTGCCGGAACCCGACTCGCCCACGATCGCCAGGGTCTTGCCCCGGAAGACGTCGTAGGAGAGCCTGTCGACGGCCTTGAGCTTGCCGTCCTCGGTCGTGAACTCGACCTCGAGGTCTCGGACCTTCAGGAAAGGCTCCGACGGGTTGCTCATGCGATCCTCACTCTGGGGTCGATGGCGGCGTAGAGGAGGTCCACGATCAGGTTGGCCACGATCACGAAGAACGCCAGGACCATCACCGTTGCGACGACGACCGGCAGGTCGTAGTTCACCACCGACTGGATGGCGAGTCGGCCGAGGCCGGGCAAGTTGAAGACCTGCTCAGTGATGACAGCACCTCCGAGGAGGCCCGCCAGGTCCAGCCCTGCCGCGGTCACGAGCGGCGTGAGTCCAGCCCGGAAGGCGTGCTTGCGGATGACCACCCGCTCCGGCAGGCCCTTGGCGCGCGCGGTGCGGATGTAGTCCTCGCCGAGGGTCTCGAGCATCTGCGCGCGCGTGAGCCGGGTGTAGAACGCCGCGTAGACCATCGCAACCGTGATCCAGGGGAGCAGCATCGTCTGGAACCACTGGACGGGGTCCTCCGTGGGCGGTACGTAGTCCGGGTACGGCAGCAGGTTCCACTTGATGACGACGAAGAACAACAGGATCAGGCCGATGAAGAAGGTGGGGAACGAATAGCCGACGAGCGCGAGACTGACGATCGTCCGATCCTGCCACTTGCCGCGGCGCAGGGCCGCGTAGATTCCGGACAGGATGCCCACGACCATCCAGATGATGAAGGCGCCGACGGCCAGCTGGATCGAAACGGGCATCGCGGTGACGATCAGCTCGGTGACGCACGAGGACTTCTGGAACGAGTAACCGAGGGCAGGTGCCGGGCACGTGAACTCGACAGCTGTCCCCTCGGCGTAGGTGCGCCCAACGAACAGCCCCTTCAACCATTCCCACCACTGGATGTAGACCGGGTCGGCCAGACCGAGCCGGACCCGGTTGGCCTCAATGATCTCCGGAGTGCACCCCTTCCCGCAGGTGAGTCTCGCGGGGTCGGTGGGGACCAATGAGAACAAGACGAAGACGGCCACGCTGACGAGGAGGAGCATCAGCAGCATCAGCAGGATGCGTCTGACGAGATATGCAGACATTGGCTTGAGATCTCCCCTTCCGAGTTGTCACGTCAGCGGTAGCTGCGTGTGCTGGTGGGGTGGCCCGAAAGGACCACCCCACCACACGCGGGTCGTGCAGTTACGGCATGACGTACAGGTCGGTGTAGCCCCAGGAGCCGTATGGCGCCCAGAAGTACACTCCGCCGACCTTGGAACCCCACATGCGCTGCTGCGCGGTGAAGCGCAGCGGGATCGCCGGGACCTGCTCCATCGCCTGCTTGTTCAGCGCGGCCCAGGCCTTGCCCTGCTCGGCGCGGTCAAGGATCTCCTTGGCCTTGTCGGACTCCGCGGTGAACGCCTCGTCCTTCCAGCGGGAGAGGTTCCAGCCGCCGTTGGCTGCGAGCAGCTCGGGGATGACCGTGGAGGCGTTCGGCCAGTCGGAGCCCCAACCACCGTTGATCAGCTCGTTGGCCTTCTTGTCGTCGAAGACGATGCCGTAGTAGCCACCCGGGTCCAGCGGGTTGGGAGTGACCTCGATGCCTGCCTTCGCGAGGGCAGTCACGATGGCGCCCGCTGCCTTGTCCGCAGCCGGGGTCTTGCCGTAGTCGTAGGTGATCTTCGGCATCGGCTCGCCGGACTCGGCAATGAGCTTCTTGGCGAACTCGGGGTCGCCATTGTCGGGGATCGCCTGGCCGAACATGTCGGTCCACATGCCCGAAGGCTGGTAATCAGCGGGCATGTTCGGCTTGATGAGCCCGTCGGCCAGGTCGCCGGCGAAGTTGCCGCCGGCAATGGTCCTCAGGTCAGCACGCGGCATCGCGACGGCCAGGGCCTGGCGGTGCTTGACGTTGGGGACCTTCGCGGTGTTGACCGCCATGTAGCGGACGTAGATGTCCTGCTCGTCGAGCCGCCGGTCCTCGAAGCGCGGATCGTTGAACACCGTCGCCAGCTGTGCCGGGTCGATCGCGTCGCCCAGGGTCATCGACTGCTGGTCCACGCCGCTGTCGGCGATCAGGCGCTGCGTGGCCACCGGCGGCTCGATGCCGAAGGTCACCACGATCTTGTCCGGGTAGGCCTTGCGCACCGTGTCCGTCGCCGGGTCCCACTGGTCGTTGCGCACCAGCGTCAGCGAGTCGCCGATCGTGTAGTCCTCGATCTTGTAGGGACCGTTGGCCAGCGGCGCGGTGTCGTACTTGGCGCCGGTGTCCTTGTCCTTGGGGACCGGGGAGAAGGCCGACAGCGTGACTGCGTAGTTGAAGTCACCGATCGGGCGGACCAGGTTGAAGGTGATGGTCTTGCCATCCTCCGAGCAGGTCACCGCCTTGTCGAACAGCTCCTGGCCCTCACCCGAGTACGGGCCCTTGTACTTCGACGCCCCGTCGTCACCGGTGGGGATGTCCAGCATGGTGATCGCGTAGGTGGGCCCGCCGACGATGACGTCGGTGGCGAACGTCCGGGAGACCCCGTAGGCAACCTCGGCACAGGTGATCGGTGTGCCGTCCTCGAACTTCAGGCCGTCCTTGAGGGTGAACTCCCAGACCTTGCCGTCCTCGGTCCGGCCCGTGTCCGTCGCCAGGTCGGGCTCGAGCTGACCGGCCGTGACCGCATCTGCGGACGGCTTGAACGTGGTCAGGCTGCGGTAGATGTACGCACCGGCGAACGCCAGGTCCTCGCCCGTGTAGTTCATCTGCGGGTCGAGGTGGTTGAACTGGGTGCCTGCGGTCATGAAGTTCAAGGTGCCGCCCTTGACGGCCGCACTCGAACCCTCTCCGGAGCCAGTGTCCCCACTGTCCGAACCCCCACAGGCGGCCAGCAGAAGCGCAGATGCGGCAGCCAGAGCCACCACCTTCGCACTCGTGGTTGCCTTACTCATTGCTTCCTCCTTGTTCGGGCCGCGGCGGGGCTGCCGGACCCATCTTCCCGCTTGCGCGGCCCGCCCCGGAGGGACGGGAGTCTGTGGTCATGCTCGGCCCGCCCTCGGGTCGAGAGCGTCGCGAACGGCGTCGCCGAACAGGTTGAACACGAGCACCGTGATGAACAGCGCGATGCCCGGGATGAACAGGTAGCTGGGCAGCACCGTGAAGGTCGCCACAGCGTCGGAGAGCATCGCACCCCAGGTGGGGGTGGGCGGCAGCACGCCGACGCCGAGGTAGGCCAGGGCCGCCTCGGCGGCGATGAAGCCGGGGAACGCGAGTGAGGCGTACACGAGGACCGGGGCCCACAGGTTGGGCAGCAGCTCCTTGAAGAGGATCCGCCGCGACGAGGCGCCGGTGGAGATGGCCGCCTCGACGAACTCACGCTCGCGCATGCTCAGGACCTGGCCGCGGACCAGCCGAGCCAGGTAGGGCCAACTGAACAGGCTGAGCAGGAGAACGATGGCCGCCACCCGGGCAGCCTGCGCATTCGGGATCACGGTCTCCATCCGCTGCGTCAGCGGCTGGGCCATCGCGATGACCAGCAGCAGGGAAGGAAAGCTCAGGGTGAGGTCCATGATCCGGCTCAGGAACGTGTCCACCTTGCCCTTGGAGTAGCCGGCGACCGTCCCCAGGACGACCCCGAGCAGGACCACGAAGAACGTGCTGAGGGCGGCGATCGTCAGCGAGATGCGCGCGCCGTAGAGGAGGCGCGCGAGGATGTCCCGCCCGATCAGCGGCTCGATCCCCAGGGGGTGATCCCAGGAGATGCCGCCCCATGGCCCGGCGGGCAGCCCTCCGTCCTGACTGATCAGGTCGGTGTTCGGCTCGTAGGGATCCACGCCCAGGGCCTTGGTGATCAACGGGGCGAACAGCGCAGCCAGGAAGATCAGGATGATGACCCCGAGGGAGACCATCGCGACCTTGTCCTTGCGCAGGCGACCCCACGCGATCTGGGTCAGCGACTTGCCCTCGACCATCTCGGTCGCGGTGCCCTCGCCGATCTCCTCGGCGGCACTCACAAGCGGGACTGAGCTCATACGCCCACCTCTCTGCTCGCCAAGGACAGTCGGTTCGCCCGATTACGGCGCAAGGGTACGCGAACGCTGAACGGTATCCCGCAATGTAGGCCGTGCTGGGCGAGGATGTCGCCGGAATGGCCCCCGCAGGGCGAAAGAGTTACCAAACCGCAACACGATCCGGACGATGCCGGGCAGAGCGGCGGTCAGTGACTAGGGCTTCCGGTTGCGCGTCTTGGCCCGCTCCGTGGCCGCCAGGGTGACCTTGCGCAGCCGGACCGTCGCCGGCGTGACCTCCACGCACTCGTCCTCGCGGCAGAACTCCAGCGCCTGCTCCAGGGAGAGCAGCCGGTGCGGGATGAGCCGCACCAGCTCGTCGCTGCTGGACTGGCGCATGTTGGTGAGCTTCTTCTCCTTGGTGGGGTTGACGTCCATGTCCTCGGAGCGGGAGTTCTCGCCCACGATCATGCCCTCGTAGACCTCGGTGCCCGGGCCCGACGAACATCGTGCCGCGCTCCTGGAGGTTGAACAGCGCGAAGGCGGTGACCACCCCGCGGCGGTCGGCCACCAGCGAGCCGGTCGGGCGCGTGCGCAGCTCGCCGTGCCACGGCTCGTACTTCTCGAACACGTGGTGCAGCAGGCCGGTGCCGCGGGTCTCGGTGAGGAACTCCGTGCGGAAGCCGATCAGTCCGCGCGCCGGGACGATGTACTCCAGGCGGATCCAGCCGGTGCCGTGGTTGACCATCTGCTCCATGCGGCCCTTGCGCAGGGCCATCAGCTGGGTCAGCACCCCGAGGTAGTCCTCGGGGGCGTCGATGGTCAGGCGCTCCATCGGCTCGTGGAGCTTGCCGTTCACCATGCGGGTGACGACCTGCGGCTTGCCGACGGTGATCTCGAACCCCTCGCGCTTCATCAGCTCGACGAGCACGGCCAGCTGCAGCTCACCGCGGCCCTGGACCTCCCAGGTGTCGGGGCGCTCGGTCTCCAGGACGCGGATCGACACGTTGCCGATCAGCTCCGCGTCGAGGCGGTTCTTCAGCAGGCGGGCGGTCAGCTTGGTCCCGGACTGGCCGGACAGGGGCGCGGTGTTGATGCCGATCGTCATGGAGATGCTCGGCTCGTCCACGGTGATGATCGGCAGCGGACGCGGGTCCTCGGGGTCCGTGAGGGTCTCCCCCAACGTGATGTCGGCGATCCCGGCGACGGCGATGATGTCGCCCGGACCGGCCGACTCGGCCGGCTTGCGCTCCAGCGCGTCGGTCATCAGCAGCTCGGCGATCCGGACCCGCTCCTGGCTGCCGTCGGCGCGGCACAGCACGAGCGACTGGCCCTTGCGGATGGTGCCGTTGTGCACGCGGCAGATGGCCAGCCGGCCCAGGTACGGCGAGGAGTCGAGGTTCGTGACGTGGGCCTGCAGCGGCATCTCGTCGTCGTACTGCGGCGGCGGGACCGTGCCCAGGATCGCCTGGAACAGCGGCACGAGGTTCTCGGAGTCGGGCATCCCGCCGTCCTCGGGACGGTTCAGGCTCGCCCGGCCGGCACGGGCCGACGCGTAGATGATCGGGAAGTCGATCTGATCGGCAGTGGCGTCGAGGTCGAAGAACAGCTCGTAGGTCTCGTCGACGACCTCGGCGATCCGTGCGTCGGGGCGGTCGACCTTGTTGATGACCAGGATGACCGGAAGGTGCTTCTGCAGCGCCTTGCGCAGCACGAACCGCGTCTGGGGCAGCGGGCCCTCCGACGCATCGACCAGCAGCAGGACGGCGTGCACCATCTCGAGGCCGCGCTCCACCTCGCCACCGAAGTCCGCGTGGCCGGGGGTGTCGATGATGTTGATCGTGACCCCGCCCTCGGGCGCCCCCACACCGTGGTAGTTCACGGCGGTGTTCTTGGCCAGGATCGTGATGCCCTTCTCCCGCTCGAGGTCCATGGAGTCCATGACGCGCTCCTTGACCGAGCCCTCGTCGGCCTGGTGCGTCGTGAACGCCCCGGACTGCCAGAGCATGGAGTCGACCAGCGTGGTCTTGCCGTGGTCGACGTGGGCGATGATGGCGATGTTGCGCAGGTCGGTGCGCTGGCGGATGGCCACGGGTGAAAGTCTCCTCGTCAGGTCCCGAGGCACACCCCCAGAACGCCCCGGGCACACCCGGGACGCCAATCATCCCACGGATCCCGAGCCCCCCTCAGCGGTGCGGTGCGACGCGGGGCGCCTACTGCAGCGGTTGGCCCCAGGCCAGCGCGAAGTACTCGCGGTCCCAGAAGCGGAAGTACGCCCACGCCGGGAGCCGGTCGGCGTACGGGTAGGTGGCGCGGACCAGGTCCGGGCTCTGGGTGCCGTGGGCGAGGAGCACCTCACCCTTCACGCCGGTCTGGTCGTCGATGCGGACCGACACCTGGGGCTCGGGGACCCGGTCGCCGATGGGCGCCCTGGCCAGGGCGTTCCAGGAGACCTCGCGGTCACCGCGGGTGACCGTCCAGATGCGCCCGACGCCGGAGTCCTCCGCCTGCGCGGCCGTGAGCGCGTAGGCGGCCACGGCCTGGGAGTCGGTGTCCTTGCCGGTGGTGTCGCCGACCGTGAGGAGCACCGACGGGGCGACCTCCTTGATCTCGGCGGCGATGGTGGCCGTCACCTCGTCGGGATCGGCGGCGAGCAGCTCGCCGTCGGCGTACTGCGCAGTCGTCACCCGGTCGACGCCGAGAAGATCAGCGGAGGTCGCCAGCTCGTCGGAGCGCACCTGGCCGATGCTGTCCTCGGCGAAGTCCAGGGCCGGCGGCTGGGTCGCCCCATCGGTGAGCGACAGGACCGAGACCGTCGCCCCGGCGTCGTCGAGGGCGGCCAGCGTCCCGGCGAGCGGGAGCTCCTGCCCCGGACGGGCGATCACGACCAGCACCTTGGCGGCCATCTCCGGGGGCACCAGCGCGGTGGCGCGGATCTCCTGCGCTGACCGGTGGATCGCCAGGAAGTGCAGCGTCGCCACCGTGCCTGCGGCGAGCAGGGCCAGGCCGAGCACGAGGGCGACCAGCCGGCGGGACCAGCGGCGGGTGCGCCCGCGGGCGCGCTCGGGTCGGGAGGTGACCCGCAGCGGGGTCTGCTCGGGGGCAAGTCGCTCAGCCATTCGCCCAGTGTGGCGACCCACCGCCCAACCCCCCGTGAGCGACACGCACGCCGGACCGATCAGCCCCAGGCCCACCCCGTCGAGGCGATGAGCGGCTCGCCCGGCCGGACCATCCGCGGCGAGGCGTTCGGGCCATCCGGCGGCCCGGACTGGGGCTCCACGCAGAACGCCTCGTCGAGCTCGTCGTAGACGACCGCGAACTCGACATCCGCGGTGATCCTCAGTCTCAGGGCGCCTGGCCAGGTGATGGTCATCGGCCAGCGGACCCCGGTGAAGCAGTCGTCCCACGGACCCGGGGGGACGGGCACCACCGCACCGCTGGGGATTCCCGCGGCGTCGCGGACCAGCATGCCCCCAGCGGTGAAGTCCAGCTCCGCGACCGACCCGGAGCCCAGGACCCGACGGAACCACGGATGCCACCCGACCGTCGCCGGGAAGACCGGGCCCGCGGCGTGGACCTCGATCCGCTGCTCCAGGTGATCGGCGGCCAGCTGGAACTCCTGGACGACGTGCCCGGGGAACGGCCACCGGGCGTCCAGGTCGCACCGGATCCTCAGCACGTCCCCGGATATCGAGACCACATCCCAGGTGCGGTCCATGACCAGGCCGTGACCTGCGTGGGGGTGGGTGCGGTCGGTGGGCAGGTGGTGCTCGACGCCGCCCACGCGCAGGACGCCATCGCGGATGCGCCCCGCCCAGGGGGCCATCACGAACGACCCGTGCTCGATCACCCCCGCGCCTACCCCCCCGAGCAGCTCGACGCCGTCGACGGTCAGCGACGTGATCCGCCCGCCGTCGAGGGGATCCACGACCAACGCGGCGCGTCCAGCCTGAAGGGTGCGGGGGCCGACAGCCATCGTTTGCTCCTGCCTCGCAGACGGGGTCCTCCCCACGCAGGTTAGCGGTCCGACGCCCACGGGCGTTCCGAGCCCGGCTCCCATGCCCGCTCGTCGCGCCGCGTCCACGGCCCGGCGCCCCACCACTCGGACGTGGGTACAGACACGATGGGAGGCTAAGGCAGAACGAGGAGGAGACTGCGATGATCGACGACGTACGGCGCGCCGAACAGGCACGCGCGCGGCACCGGGTGCTGTTCGGTTCCGACCCGGAGGCCATCACGTTCGCCCCCGGCCGGGTGAACCTCATCGGTGAGCACACCGACTACAACGGTGGCAATGTCCTCCCGATGGCGATCGACATGGGCACCACGTGCGCAGCGTCGCAGCGCGCCGATGGCCACTTCGGCCTGCACTCCCACCAGGTCAACGGACCGATCGCCACGATCGACCCGACGACGTTCGACCGCACCGCCGCCAACGGGTGGCTCGGGTACGTCGTCGGTGCCCTGGCGATCGCAGAGGCGCGTGGCTGGTTCACCGGCGGGGTGGACCTGTCGATCGATGCCGACCTGCCCCTGGGCGCCGGGTTGTCCTCGTCGGCCTCGCTGGAGTGCGCCGTCCTGACTGCCGTGATCGCACTCGGTGGGGCCGAGGTGGCGCCCATGGAGGTGGCCCTCGCCGCCCAGCAGGTCGAGCACGAGTACGCCCATGTCCCCTGCGGGATCATGGACCAGGCCGCGTCCATGCTGGCCCAACCGGACAGTGCGCTGCTCCTGGACTCCGCGACCCTGGATTCCCGAGCCATCCCGCTGCACCTGGATCGCCTGGGCCTGCAGGTGCTGCTCATCGACACCAACGTCCGCCACGACCTCGCAGACGGCGCCTACGCCGACCGCCGGGCGGCCTGCGAGCGCGCGGCGGCCGCACTCGGAGTCACCCACCTGGCCGAGATCCCGCTGGCCGAGATCTCCCGAGTGGACGCCCTCCCCGAGCAGGAGGCGCGTCGCGCCCGACACGTGATCACCGAGCAGGCCCGCGTGGCCGATGCGGTGCAGGCGTTCGCCGACGTCGATGCCCCGGGTCTGGGCCGGGCGTTCGCCGGCTCGCACACGTCCCTCTCACGCGACTACGAAGTCAGCTGCCCCGAGCTCGACATCGCCGTGTCGGCGGCCGTCGTGGGCGGGGCCGCGGCCGCCAGGATGACCGGCGGTGGCTTCGGCGGCAACGTCGTGACGCTCTGCCGGCCCGATGCGGTCGCCCGGGTGCAGGACTCCGTGCGCCAGTCGCTGACCCGCGACGGACTGGCAGCCCCGACGTTCCGGATAGTCAGCCCCGCGGGCGGGGCCCGCCGGATCGACGGCGGCACTCCCGCACCCGCCATGAGCCCCGGAGGACCCGATGGACGCTGAACCCCGAACGAATGGGCCAACTGGCTCCGGAGCACCCGAACCGGCGATGCCCGCGCGCATCCTGGGCCGGACCGGACGCCCGGTGTCGGCCATCTCGCTGGGCACCTGGCAGCTCGGCGCGGACTGGGGTGCTGTCGCGCCCGAGGACGCCCTGGCCGTCCTCGACGCCTCTGTCGGGGCGGGCGTCACGATGTTCGACACCGCAGACGTCTACGGCGACGGCCGCAGCGAGCAGCTCATCGCCGAGTTCCTCGCGGCCAACCCCGGGCTGGACGTCCTCGTGGCCACGAAGATGGGCCGGCGCGTCGAGCAGCGCCTGGAGAACTACTCGATGGCCAACTTCCGCGCCTGGACCGACCGTTCCCGGGCGAACCTGCGCACCGAGACCCTGGACCTGGTCCAGCTGCACTGCCCACCGACCGACGTGATCACCAGCGACGCGGTGTTCGACGACCTCGACACGCTCGTCGCCGAGGGGGTCATGGCCGCCTACGGCGTCAGCGTCGAGACGGTCGACCAGGCACTGGCCGCGATCGCCCGACCGGCGGTGGCCTCGGTCCAGATCATCATCAACGCCTTCCGGCTCAAGCCCCTCGAGAGGGTCCTGCCCGCCGCCCGTGAGGCCGGCGTCGGGATCATCGCGCGGGTCCCCCTGGCCAGCGGCCTGCTCTCCGGGCGGTACAGCGAGACGACCACCTTCGCCGCCGACGACCACCGGACCTACAACCGGCACGGGCAGGCCTTCGACCGGGGCGAGACCTTCTCCGGAGTCGACTACGACGAGGGGGTCCGGGCAGCCCGGGAGTTCGCCGCCCTGGCCGCCTCGCGCGACCTCTCGCCAGCACGCGCAGCCCTGGCCTGGGTCGCCCAGCTGGACGGCGTCACCACGGTGATCCCCGGCGCCCGCTCACCCGAGCAGGCCCGCGAGAACGCCGCCGCCGGCGCGGTTCCAGCACTGGGCGCGGAGTTCAACGACGCCGTCGCCGAGCTGTACGACCGCCGCCTGCGCACCTCGATCCACGACCTCTGGTGAGCAGGTAGGCCCTACCAGATCACCACGCGGTCCTCGGGCTCGCGCCACATCCCGTCGCCGGGCTGGACGTCGAAGGCCTGGTGGAACTCCGCGAGGTTGCTCACGATGTTGCAGCGGAACTCGTCCGGTGAGTGCGGATCGATCGCCAGCAGCTGGATCGCCCGCGCCTGGCGATGCTTGGTCCGCCATGCCTGGGCCCACCCGAGGAAGAACCGCTGGTCACCGGTCAGCCCGTCGATCACCGGTGCCGGCTCGCCGCCCAGGCTGAGCGGTACGCCTCGAAGGCCACCGCAACCCCGCCGAGGTCGCCGATGTTCTCCCCGACGGTCAGCGCGCCGTTGACGGTGTTGCCCTCCGGGAGGCCCCGGGGCACCAGTCCGTCGTACTGCGCGATCAGGCGTCCTGCCAGCTCGTCGAACCGCGCGCGGTCGTCCTCGGTCCACCAGTCGACGAGGTTGCCGGTGCCGTCGTAGCGCGAGCCCTGGTCGTCGAATCCGTGGCCGATCTCATGCCCGATCACCGCGCCGATCGCGCCGTAGTTGACGGCGTCGTCGGCGTCGAGGTCGAAGAAGGGCGGCTGCAGGATCGCGGCCGGGAAGACGATCTCGTTCATGCCCGGGTTGTAGTAGGCGTTGACCGTCTGCGGGGTCATGAACCACTCCAGCCGGTCCACCGGGCCGCCGAGCTTGGCCCACTCGTGGCGGGCCTCGAACAGCGACGCCCGGCGGACGTTGCCGATGAGGTCGTCGGCGGAGATCTCCAGCGACTCGTAGTCGCGCCACTTGTCGGGGTAGCCGATCTTCGGGGTGAACGCCTCGAGCTTCTCCAGGGCCCGCTCCCGGGTGTCGGGGCTCATCCACTCCAGGACCTCGAGGCGCTCCCGGTAGGCGGCCACCAGGTTGTCCACGAGCTCGACCATCCGCGCCTTGGCCTCCGGCGGGAAGTGCTTGCCCACGTACAGCTCGCCCACGGCCTCACCCAGGGAGCCCTCCACGAGCCCGACCCCACGCTTCCAGCGCTCACGCAGCTGGGGGGAACCGCTCAGGGTGGTGCCGTAGAAGTCGAAGTTGGCCTGCACGATCTCGGCGTCCAGCAGCGAGGCCCCGTTGCGCACGACCGACCACGCCAGCCAGTCACGCCATGCGTCCAGGGGCTGGTCAGCCAGCAGTGCAGGGATCGACTCGACGTAGCTGGGCTGTCGGACCACGACCTCGTCGATGTGCTCCATGGGGGCGCTGAGCGCCTCCAGCCACTCGCGCACCCCGAAGCCCTCGATGAACCCGGGGACCTCCGCCAGCGCGCGGCGGTTGTACGACTTCAGCGCGTCGCGGGTGTCGACGTTGTTCCAGTGCTGGTCCGCGATGGCGGTCTCCAGCACCATGATGCGATCCGCGGCTGCCTGCGCCGAGGGTTCATCGGGCGACCATCCGGCCAGCAGCAGCATCCGCGCGACGTGGGCGACATACGCCTCACGGATCGCCGCGAACGACTCCTGGTGGTAGTAGGACTCGTCGGGCAGGCCCAGGCCCGCCTGGGTGAGGTACACGATGTACCGGCTCGAGTCCTGGGCGTCGGTGTTGACGTACGGCGCCAGGAACCCGCCGACCGCGCCCTGAAGCTGCAGCCGGGCCATCTGCGAGAGCAGCCCCGCGAGGTCAGTGACGGCACGGATGTCAGCCAGGTCCGCCTCGAGCGGCTCACGCCCCCTGGCCTCGACCGCCACCTCATCCATGAAGGAGGCGTACAGGTCGCCCACCTTCGCCCCGAGGGTGCCGGGCGCGGAGTCGGCCGCGGACGCCTCGATGATCGCCCGCACGTCGGCCTCAGCAGCATCCCGCAGGGCGTGGAAGGCCCCGTCGGAGGGCCGGTCGGCCGGGATCTCGTGCTCAGCCAGCCACCCGCCGTTGTGGTGGCCGAAGAGGTCGTCCTGCGGCCGGATGGACGCGTCGATGTGCTGCATGTCGATGCCGGAGGGCATGTCGGCTCCTGTGCTGGTCGCAGTTCGCGCGCCGGCATGGTCCGACGCGGATAGGGGGTGAGTCTGCCATCCCGGCCACCTTCCGGCAGGCCGGGTCAGCCCTGCGGTGGGCACGACGGTGGAGCAGGGTGGCAGCATCATCGGCATGAGCGGTGCCGGGGACCTCGTGCGCCCGATGCTCGAGGAGGTCGCGGACGCGGCCCGGGCCCCGGCGATGGCCGCGTACATGAAGGGGATCGCGCCCTACCTCGGGGTGCCCACGCCAGCCCGCCGCACCGCGACCAAGGACTGGATCCGGCGTTTCGACCCCGGTCCGCAGGCCACCGACCTGCTGGCCGCAGCACACGAGCTGGTCACCGAGCCGGAGCGCGAGTTCGCCTACGTTGCCATCGACCTGGCGGCCCGGCACGAGCGAGCCCTCCCCGAGTCGGGCCTGTTGACCCTGCGATCGCTGGCCCTCGAGCGGCCCTGGTGGGACACGGTGGACGCATGGTCGACCCTGATCGGTCGGGTCGGCCTGCGCCACCGGTCGTGGGACCGCGTGGTGGTCGGCTGGGCGACTGACGAGCGGCTCTGGGTCCGCCGGATCCCGCTCGTCTTCCAGGTCGGTCGGCGTGACGCCGTCGACCTCGACCTGCTGTTCGCCGCCTGCGAGGCGAACTTCGCCGACCGCGACTTCTTCATGCGCAAGGGCATCGGCTGGGGCCTGCGCGATGCGGCCCGGGCCCATCCCGAGGAGGTCCGCGCGTTCGTCGCCGAGCACCGCGACCAGATGTCCGGCCTGTCGATCCGCGAGGCCATGAAGCACCTCTGACTGCGCGGTGGTTCCGACTCGCTCGCCACCCACCCGCGACGCCCGCGCAACCTGCCGGTCGCATCCCGTTCTTCCATGTGCCTCCTCCGCGGGCTAGCGTGGGCCCATGGCCATCCACTCCAAGGAGTTCCTCGAGCTCGAGCGCCTCGCAATCGCCCCTGTCTACGCCCGCCCGAACGAGCTGGCTGGCATCCCCAAGGACGCCCTGCCAGCCGAGGGCATGGATCCCCGGGTCGCCTACCGGCTGCTCCACGACGAGCTCATGCTCGACGGCAACTCCCGGCAGAACCTGGCGACGTTCGTCACGACGTTCATGGACGAGGAGGCCGACCGGCTGATGGCCGAGACGCTGGACAAGAACATGATCGACAAGGACGAGTACCCGCAGACGGCCGCGATCGAGGGCCGCTGCGTGAAGATCCTGTCGACCCTGTGGAACTCGCCCAGCCACGAGCAGGCGACCGGCACCTCCACGACCGGCTCCAGCGAGGCGGTCATGCTCGGCGGCCTGGCCCTGAAGTGGCGCTGGCGCCAGCGGCGCGAAGCCGCCGGGCTGCCGGCCGACAGGCCGAACCTCGTGATGGGGATCAACGTCCAGGTGGTGTGGGAGAAGTTCTGCCGCTACTGGGACGTCGAGCCCCGGTACGCCCCCATCGAGGAGGGCCGGCTGCAGCTCAACGCCGAGGAGGCGCTGAAGCTGGTCGACGAGAACACGATCGGCGTCGTGGCCATCCTCGGCTCCACGTTCGACGGCTCGTATGAGCCGGTCAAGGAGATCGCCGACGCCCTTGACGCGCTGGCCGCCTCCGGTGGTCCGGACGTGCCCGTGCATGTCGACGCCGCCTCCGGCGGGTTCATCGCCCCGTTCATCGACCCCGACCTCGAGTGGGACTTCCGGGTGCCGCGCGTGCGCTCGATCAACTCCTCGGGCCACAAGTACGGCCTGGTCTACCCCGGTGTCGGGTGGGTCATCTGGCGCACGCCCGAGGACCTGCCCGAGGACCTGGTCTTCCACGTGAACTACCTCGGCGGGGACATGCCCACCTTCGCGCTGAACTTCTCCCGGCCCGGCGGCCAGGTGATCGCCCAGTACTACAACTTCATCCGCCTGGGCTTCGAGGGCTTCCGCGAGATCCAGCAGGCCTGCCGGGACACGGCGATGTACACCGCGGCCGAGATCGCGAAGATCGGGCCCTACGAGATGCTCTCCGACGGATCCGAGCTCCCGGTGTTCTTCTTCCGGCTCAAGCCCGAGGTCACCAACTACACGGTCTACGACGTGTCGGCCAAGCTGCGTGAGCGTGGCTGGCAGGTGCCGGCCTACTCCCTGCCCGAGCCGCTGACCGACCTGTCGGGCCTGCGGGTGGTCGTGCGCAACGGGTTCGGCCGCGACCTGGCCGACCTGTTCCTCGACGACCTGCGCCGGGCCACCGAGTTCCTGGAGGGCCTCCCCGGCCGGCTGCCGGCCGATCCCAGCCACACGGAGTCGTTCCGGCATTGACCAGGGCCCGCCGCATCCCGCTGCCCATCGAGGTCCCCGCTGACGCGACCGACGTCGAGGTGACCGGACCCCGGCCCTTCGTGACGCGTGTGCACTACCGGGCGGCCGATGGCCAGGTGGTCGACTGGTCGGCGCGCCGGCACCGCAAGACCGACGAGTCCTCACGGGGTCTCACCTGGTGGATCGGGCTGCTCTTCGCGATCGGCTCGACGTGCTTCCTGGTCGGCCCGATCCCGGCCTTCGAGGACGCGGTCGGCACGACCGCCACCGACGCCACGTTCTTCGTCGGATCGATCTTCTTCACCACGGCGTCCTACCTGAGCTACATGCAGGTGGTGCGCGCCGGCGGGCGCCGCTGGATCGGCTGGACGCCCCAGCTGATGGGGTTCTGGGCCACGGCGATCCAGCTGGTCGGCACCCTGTTCTTCAACGTGACCACGCTCGCAGCGCTTGCCAGCCTGACCCGCCCGGAGGCCGAGCAGTACGTGTGGCGCCCGGATGCGTTCGGATCGGTCTGCTTCCTGGTGTCCTCGGCGATCGCCTTCGCCGAGGCCGGCCACCGCTGGTTCTCCTGGCGCCCGGGCAAGCGAGACTGGCACATCACCGCGCTGAACATGTGGGGCTCGGTGTTCTTCGGCATCTCGGCCATCGGCGCCTACGTCGACCCCGACGGGCAGATGGTGAGCGCGACGTGGGCCAACGGCGGGACGTTCCTGGGGGCGCTGTGCTTCCTGGTCGCCGCGCTCCTGATGATGCCCGAGGGCAGGAAGCCGAGCACGGACCACGACTGAGGGCCCGGCAGGCACGCGACGATCCGCAGCGCCTGACCCCGATCGCCACGCCCCCGCTCGTCGGCCCTGACGACCGTTCGTCGCACCACCGCTGACCTCTGGTCGAGGCCCACCCCCCACTCGCCGCAGGTGGGGCTGGACCTGTTCCCTGCTGCTGCCCGGCTGCCCTACGTTCGCGGCACCCACACGGGCACCACGAACGCCCGGGCCAGCCGGTCCGGCGAGGCACATACCAGGAGGCAGCACGATGACCAGTGATCTGCAGGGGCCCCCGCGCCAGGGGCCACCGACACCGGGCACCGGGGGCGTCCCGGATCCCGAGGCCTACCTCCGCGCACAGACGAGCCCCCAGTTCGTCGAGCTGCGCTCGCGCTACCGGGGCTTCGCCTTCCCGATGACCGCCGCCTTCCTCATCTGGTACTTCATGTTCGTGTTCGCCGCGGTGTTCGCACCGGGATGGATGGCGACCCCCGTGGTCGGCAACATCAACATCGGCATCATCTTCGGCCTGCTGCAGTTCGTCTCGACCGGGCTGATCACCTTCCTGTACGTCCGCCATGCCAACAACCGCCTCGACCCGCTGGCGACCGAGATCCGTGACGAGATGGAGGGCAACGCCGCATGATCACCACCCTGGTCCCCACCGCCACGACCGCCACCGTGGGCAGCCCGCTGGTCAACATGGCCATCTTCCTGGCGTTCGTCGCCGGCACGATGATCATCGTCATCCGAGCCTCGAAGTCCAACACGACGGCGACCGACTACTACACCGGAGGCCGCTCCTTCACCGGCGGCCAGAACGGCACGGCCATCGCCGGCGACTACCTGTCCGCGGCGAGCTTCCTGGGCATCACCGGAGCCATCGCCCTGACGGGCTTCGACGGCTTCCTCTACTCCGTCGGGTTCCTGGTGGCCTGGCTGGTCGCCCTGCTGCTGGTCGCCGAGCTGCTGCGCAACACCGGCAAGTTCACGATGGCCGACGTGCTCGCCTTCCGGATGCGCCAGCGCCCGGTCCGGACGGCGGCTGCGATCTCCACCCTGGCCGTGTCGTTCTTCTACCTGCTTGCCCAGATGGCCGGCGCCGGTGGGCTGGTCAGCCTCCTCATGGGGATCAACAGCAACATCGGCCAGGCTCTGACGATCGCCGTCGTCGGCATCCTGATGATCGTCTACGTCCTGGTCGGCGGGATGAAGGGCACCACCTGGGTCCAGATCATCAAGGCGGTCCTGCTCATCTCCGGTGCCGCCCTGATGACCTTCTGGGTGCTCAGCAAGTACGGGTTCTCCCTGTCCAACGTGATGGGAGCCGCCGCCGACAACAGCCCGCTGGGCGACAAGCTGCTCGAGCCGGGCGCCAAGTACGGCAAGTCCACGTTGACGAAGGTCGACTTCATCTCGTTGTCGATGGCCCTCGTGCTGGGCACCGCCGGGCTGCCGCACGTGCTGATGCGCTTCTACACGGTGCCCACATCCAAGGACGCCCGCAAGTCCGTCGTCTGGGCCATCTCGCTGATCGGGATGTTCTACCTGTTCAGCCTGGTCCTGGGCTACGGGGCGGCCGCCCTGGTCGGTCCCGAGACGATCGCCGCGGCTCCCGGCAAGGCCAACTCCGCGGCGCCGCTGCTGGCCTACGAGCTCGGCGGGACCCTGCTCCTGGGCTTCATCTCCGCGGTCGCCTTCGCGACGATCCTGGCGGTGGTCGCCGGGCTGACGATCACGGCCAGCGCCTCCTTCGCCCACGACGTCTACGCCAACGTGATCAAGAGGGGTGACGTCTCGGCGGACAAGGAGGTCCGGGTGGCGCGGATCTCCGCCGTCGTGATCGGCCTGGCCGCCATCGTGGGCGGCATCCTGGCCAAGGACCAGAACATCGCGTTCCTGGTCGCCCTGGCGTTCGCCGTCGCCGCCTCGGCGAACCTGCCGACGATCGTGTACTCCCTGTTCTGGAGGAACTTCACCACTCGCGGCGCGCTGTGGAGCATCTACGGCGGGCTGATCGCCTCCGTCGGCCTGATCATCTTCTCGCCGGTCGTCTCCGGCAAGCCGGTCGACGCGGTCACCGGCAAGAGCGCGTCGATGATCCAGGGCGTGGACTTCTCCTGGTTCCCGCTGGACAACCCGGGTCTCATCTCGATCCCGCTGGCCTTCTTCCTCGGCTGGCTGGGCTCGGTGACCGACAAGGAGAAGCCGAACGTCGCCAAGTACGCCGAGATGGAGGTCCGGTCCCTGACCGGCGCCGGCGCCGAGAAGTCCGTCTCGGTGCACTGAGAAGCTGCCGTCCGGGCGCCGGTGAGCCAGCTGCCCCGGCGTCCGGACGGTACCCACCCCCGTGGACCCCACCCACACTCCCCTCGCCCGCGTCCCGCCCGACCCTCCTCGCCGACAGGAGCACCACCCGATGTCAACCGACACCCTGGCGAACCTCGCCACCGAGAACCGGACCTTCGCCCCCGATCCCCTGTTCGCCGCACAGGCCAACGCGCAGGCCTCCCTCTACGAGCAGGCGGCTGCCGACCGGCTCGGCTTCTGGGCCGACCAGGCCGAGCGGCTGACCTGGGACCGTCACTGGGACGAGGTCCTGGACTGGACCGATGCCCCCTTCGCGAAGTGGTTCGTCGGCGGACGGCTGAACGTCTCGGTCAACTGCCTGGACCGGCACGTCACCGAGGGCCGCGGAGAGCGGACGGCGATCATCTTCGAGGCTGAGGACGGCCGCACCGAGCACATCACCTACACCGAGCTGCTCGCCCGCGTCTCCCAGGCGGCCCACGCGATCACCTCGCTGGGCGTGAAGGCCGGGGACCGGGTGGCGATCTACATGTCGATGACGCCCGAGGCGGTCGTGGCGATGCTCGCGTGCGCACGCATCGGTGCCGTCCACTCGGTGGTGTTCGGCGGGTTCGCCGCCGAGGCGCTGCGCTCCCGGATCGACGACGCACAGGCCAAGCTGGTCATCACCGCCGACGGCCAGTACCGTCGCGGCTCGGCCATGGCGCTCAAGCCGGCCGTCGACGAGGCCGTCGAGCACTGCCCGAGCGTCGAGCACGTGCTCGTGGTGCGCCACACCGGCCAGGACGTCGACTGGCATGAGGGCCGCGACGTCTGGTGGCACGAGTGGATGCCGGTCCACCCGACCGAGCACACCCCGGAGTCCTTCGACTCCGAGCACCCGTTGTTCATCCTCTACACGTCAGGCACCACGGGGAAGCCCAAGGGCATCCTGCACACGTCCGGCGGGTACCTGACCCAGGCCGCGTCCACCTACAGGAACGTGTTCGACCTCAAGCCCGAGACGGACGTCTACTGGTGCACCGCCGACATCGGCTGGGTCACCGGGCACTCGTACATCGTCTACGGGCCCCTGGCCAACGGCGCCACCCAACTGATCTACGAGGGCACGCCGGACACGCCGCACCGTGGCCGGTTCTGGGAGATCATCGAGAAGCACAGGGTGACGATCCTCTACACCGCCCCCACCGCCATCCGCACATTCATGAAGTGGGGCGACGACCTCCCCGGCGGCTACGACCTGTCGAGCCTGCGGCTGCTCGGATCGGTCGGTGAGCCGATCAACCCCGAGGCGTGGATGTGGTACCGGGAGGTCATCGGCGGCGGCCGGTGCCCGATCGTGGACACCTGGTGGCAGACGGAGACCGGCGGGATGATGATCAGCCCCCTTCCTGGGGTCACCGCGTGCAAGCCTGGTTCGGCGATGCGCCCGCTTCCCGGGATCTCGGCCCAGGTCGTCGACGACGAGGGCCATCCGGTGGCCCCCGGCGGCGGCGGGTACCTGGTCCTGACCGAGCCGTGGCCGGCGATGCTGCGGGGGATCTGGGGCGACAACGACCGCTACGTCGACACCTACTGGTCACGGTGGCCACAGTTCTACTTCGCCGGCGACGGTGCCAAGCTCGACGAGGACGGGGCCATCTGGCTGCTCGGACGGGTCGATGACGTGATGAACGTGTCCGGGCACCGGATCTCCACCACGGAGGTCGAGTCAGCGCTGGTCTCCCACGACGCCGTCGCCGAGGCAGCGGTGGTGGGGGCCGCCGATGCCACCACCGGACAGGGGATCGTCGCGTTCGTGATCCTGCGCTCCGGCGTCGAGAACACCCCCGACCTGGTGGGTGCCCTGCGGGCCCACGTGGCCCACGAGATCGGCCCGATCGCCAAGCCGCGCCAGATCCTGGTCGTCTCCGAACTGCCGAAGACACGGTCGGGGAAGATCATGCGCCGCCTGCTGCGCGACCTGGCCGAGCACCGCGACCTCGGGGACGTCACCACCCTGGCCGACCCGACGATCATGGCCCAGATCCAGGCCGGCCTGGCCGCCCCCACCTCCCCGACCCCCGCCTGACCGCCGCCCCTCCCGCCGCCCCTCCCGCCGCTGTGTCATGGATTCGGTTCGTACTGTGGACCGGATCCATGACACAGCGGCACCCGGCCGATAGCGTGCGCCCGTGGGTGACTGGGTGCTCGCGGTCGCAGCGATCGCCGGGGCGATCGTGCTCGGGGTGCTGCTTGCCCGAGCCGTCCGGGGGCGAGCGCGTCTGGGGTCCGAGGGCGACATGGCGACCTACCGGACACTGCACCTGGCCAGCCTGGCCGCACCGCCCCTGCGTGCAGGGCTCACCCCGGCCTCATCCCAGCGCTCGGCCAAGCACCTGCGCACGCTGCTCGGGGTCGAGGCGCTGGCCATCGCCGACCTCGTCGAGGTGCTGGCCTGGGACGGCGTGGGCGAGCGCCGCGGGCAGGCGGCGCTGGCACATGCCACGCTGGCCCTTCAGTCGGGCACGGCCGTGGTGCTGAGCGCCACGCAGGCAAGGGAGGTCTCGGAGCTCATGCGCAGCGGGGTAGCGGCCCCGCTCACCTCCGACGACATGGTGATCGGGGCCCTTGTGGCCTACTCCGCCCAACCGGCTGGACCCGCGATGGTCCGCGCGGTCGAGGAGGTGGCGGTGTTCGCCTCCGGGCAGCTCGACCTCGCCGAGCTCGACCGCACCCGGGCACGATCGGCCGAGGCGGAGGTTCGCGTGCTGCGCGCCCAGATCTCCCCGCACTTCGTCTACAACTCCCTGACCGCGATCGCCTCCTTCGTGCGCACCGACCCCGACCGCGCCCGGGACCTCCTTCTGGACTTCGCGGACTTCACCCGGTACAGCTTCCGCTCCCACGGCCGGTTCACAACGCTGGCCGAGGAGCTGCACTCCATCGAGCAGTACCTGCTGCTCGAGCAGGCGCGGTTCGGCGACCGGCTGCGGGTCGCCCTGCGCGTGGACCCCGAGGTGGTGGGCGTGCGGATCCCCTTCCTGTGCATACAGCCGCTCGTGGAGAACGCCGTCCGCCACGGCTTCGAGAACACTGATGGGCCCGGGACGATCACGATCACCGCGCGGGACCGCGGCGCGGACTGCCTGATCAGCGTCGAGGACGACGGCGCCGGCATCGACCCCGCGGTGGTCCGGCGCAGCCTGTCCGGCGATCCCGGCGACCATGTCGGGCTGGCCAACGTCGACGAGCGGCTGCGCAGCACCTTCGGCGACGACCGCGGCCTGGTCGTGGAGACCGCCCCGGGCGCGGGGACGAGGATCACCATGCGGATCCCCAAGTACGCCGAGGCGGTGGCCGTCGATGAGTGATCCGACCGCTGCACCGACGGGCCTGCGGGTACTGGCCGTCGACGACGAGCCCCCGGCACTCGGCGAGCTGGCCTACCTCCTCGAGCGCTCCGAAGGGGTGGCCGAGGTGACCGCCTGCGGCGGTGCCGCCGAGGCCCTGGCCGCCCTGCAGACGGCCGAGTTCGACGCGGTGTTCCTCGACATCCGGATGCCCGGGATCGACGGCCTGGCCCTGGCCGGGATCCTGACCCGGTTCGCAGCGCCCCCGCCGGTGGTGTTCGTCACCGCCTACGACAACCATGCGGTGGACGCCTTCGAGGTGGCCGCCGTGGACTACCTGCTCAAGCCGATCCGCGCCGAGCGACTCGCCCTGTCCCTGACCCGGGTGGGCGCGGCCATCGAGGCCCGCCGCACCGGCACCGACCGCGAGGGGTCGGCGTCGCCGGCCGAGGTGGGCCAGCCGGCCGGGCCGGCGGCACCGGCGGCCCCTGAGGCGTCCGGCCCGCCGGCCGACGAGACGATAGCCGTGGAGCTCGGGGGCGTCACCCGCTACATCCGCCGCTCCGACATCGTCTACGTCGAGGCCCAGCGCGACTACGTCCGCCTGTGCACCCGCTCCGGGGGGCACCTCGTGCGCATTCCGCTGGCCAGCCTCGAGGAGCGCTGGGAGCCGGCCGGGTTCCTGCGCGTCCATCGGCGGTTCCTGGTCAACTCCGCGTTCGTCGAGGCCCTGCGCTCGGCTGCCGGTCGGGTGTCGGTGGACCTCGGTGCGGGGCAGTCGGTCCCTGTGAGCCGACGGTTCACGCCGGAGGTGCGCGCGGCCCTCGTGCAGCGCCACCGCCTGGACCGTGAGCCTGCCGGGCCGAGCCAGGACGGCAGCCCATGACCGACGGCCAACGGCCCCGCCGCGAGGTCATCACCGGCCCCCGTCGAGACGTCCGCAGGCGCACCCGCCGCTCGGCGGTCGAGGACATCGACCAGCAGACGCGCGTCGGGGTCGTGTACGTGCGGGCGCTGATCCGCACCCAGCTGCTCCTGGGCCTGTCGACGGTGGCCGTCGTCGTCGTCCCACTCGCCGCGCTCCCACTGCTCTTCGGACTGGTGCCCGGGGTGCGCGCGCTGCAGGTGGGGCCGCTCCCGCTGTGGTGGCTGCTCCTGGGATTCCTGGTGTACCCGGCGATCCTGGGGGTCGGCTGGTGGTACATCCGCCACGCCGAGCGCAACGAGGAGCAGTTCACCGACCTCGTGGAGGGTCGATGAACACCGCAGCGGTCATCGCCGGCATGACCGCCACGGTGGTGGCGACGATCGTCCTGGCCGGCTTCAGCTCGCGGGTCGCCCGGACGACGGGCGACTTCTACGTCGCGGCGCGGTCGGTGCCCGCATGGTGGAACGCCTCGGCGATCTCCGGGGAGTACCTGTCGGCGGCGTCGTTCCTGGGCGTCGCCGGGCTGATCATGGTCGGCGGCGCCGATGCCGTCTGGTTCCCGGTGGGCTACGCCGTGGGGTACGTGCTGCTCCTGGCCCTCGTCTCGGCTCCCCTGCGCCGGTCGGGCGCCTACACCCTGCCCGACTTCTGCGAGGCGCGACTGCGGTCCTCGGCGGTCCGGCTGGCCGCCAGCGTGCTGGTCGTGGTCATCGGATGGCTCTACGTCGTGCCGCAGCTGCAGGGGGCGGGACGCGCGCTGCAGACCATCCTGGGGACGCCGATCTGGCTCGGCGGGGTGCTGGTCGCGCTGACGGTGCTGGTCGTGATCGTCGGCGGCGGGATGCGCAGCGTGACGCTGGTCCAGGGCTTCCAGTACTGGCTCAAGCTGGTGGCGATCATGGTGCCCGCGCTGTTCCTGCTGGCCGCCTGGCGCCTCGACGGCGGACCGTCGGCCCTGGTCGACCAGGTCCCGACCTTCCCCGTGGAGACCACCGTGGCGGTGGGCACCGACATCGTCGTCGACGTGGTCGATCCGGTGCGTGTCCAGGCTGACGGGACCATCGACGGGATTCCGGCGACCGGCGAGGTGGACCTGACCCAGGGCACCCACAGCATCGACTCGGGCACGACCATCACCTTCCCCGCTGGAGCGGCCGTCCCGCACCTGTCGACCACTCCCGCGACGACGGGCGCCGCCTGGGGTCAACCCCTGCAGGGCGAGCAGTCGCACCCGATGTACCGCACCTACGCCCTGATGATCGCGCTGTTCCTGGGAACCATGGGCCTGCCGCACGTGCTGGTCCGCTTCTACACGAACCCCGACGGGCGCCAGGCCCGTCGGACCGCACTCATCGTGATCGGCCTGGTGGGGTTGTTCTACCTGTCACCCTCAGTCTTCGGGATGCTCGGGCGGGTCTACACCCCCGAGCTGCTGATGACCGGCCAGACCGACGCCGTGGTCCTGCTCCTGCCCCAGGCCCTGGTCGGCGGCACTCTCGGGCAGGCGCTCACCGCCCTGGTCTGCGCCGGGGCGGCCGCGGCCTTCCTCGCGACGGCCACGGGGCTGACCGTCACCGTCGCCGGGGTGCTGTCCCAGGACGTCGTCAGCCGGTGGGTCCACGACCCGATCCGGTCGTTCCGGGTCGCCGCTGTCGCCGCGGTGCTCGCCCCGCTGGTCCTGAGCCTCCTGGCCAGCGCCCTACCCCTGGCCCAGGCCGTCGCGCTCGCGTTCACGGTGGCCGCGGCCACCTTCTGCCCCCTGCTGCTGCTGGGCATCTGGTGGCCTCGGCTCACCGACGTCGGGGCGGCGGCCGGGCTCGTCGTCGGCGGCACGCTGGCCGTCTGCGCGATCACCGCCTCGACAGCGATGCCTGACCTCACGGGATGGCCCGACGCCCTGCTCGCACAGCCGGCCGCATGGGCGATGCCCCTGGCGCTGGCGACCATGGTGGGAGTCTCGAGGGCAACCCGCCACCGCCTGCACCCCGGCGTGGACCGGATGATGATCCGGCTGCACACACCTGAGACAGCCCGGCTGCACCCGGCCTGGACCGCGAAGGGGCGCCGATGACCGAGCGGATCACCCAACCGGGGAGCCCGGGTCCTGCCCGGGTCGAGCCCGTGAGCGACCTCGTCGCGGCCGCCCTGGCGTCCGTCGACGGCGCCCAGCCCGGGGCGGGCTCCCCCGGCACCGCCCTGGCACTGGCAGCCGACCAGCGCACCCGGGACCTCGTCGACGGCTTCGTACACCAGGTCGGCCCACCGCCGGGCCGGTTCGCGTGGGTCGCCCTCGGGTCGCACGCCCGCGCCGAGCTGCACTGCGCCAGCGACCAGGATCACGCCCTGCTGTGGGACACCGCCCGCGCCGCCGGCAGCAGCTACGCCGCGGACCTGGCGGCCGAGGTGATCACCGGGCTGGCCGAGTTCGGGATGCGGCCCTGCGACGGCGGGTACATGGCCGACCGCTGGTCGCTGGGCCTGTCCGACTGGGTGACCCAGGCCCGGCACCGGATCGACGCTCCCACGCCCGAGGCGGTCCTGGACACCGACGTCTTCCTCGACCTGCGCCGGCTCGTGGGGGACCTCGACATCGCACCGGCCACCGACGTGCTCCTCGGCGGGGCGGACTCACCGCGCCTGCTGCACGGGCTGGCCGTCGCGGCCACGTCGTTCCCCACCGCCCTGAACGCCTTCGGCCGGTTGCCACACGGGCCGGTCGACCTCAAGCGGACGGGCCTGGCACCCCTGGTCCTGCTGGCCCGCCTCTACGGGCTGGATGCGCGGTCCAGCGCTGTCAGCACACGGGAGCGGCTCGCGGCCACGGGGCAGGCAGGCACGCTCTCCGAGGAGCTCATCGCGCGGCTGACCGAGGGCTTCGAGGTACTGACCCGACTGCGGCTCGATGCCCAGGTGGCCCAGGTCCGAGCCGGGCTCGCCCTCTCGGACGTGGTTGTCGTCGAGGACCTCACCGACGATGACCGCGCGTCCCTGCGCGAGTCCTTCCGCGCCGTGCGCGCAGCACAGTCGGTGACGGCCGTGAGATACAGGACGGGCCTGTGAGCCGGCCCCACTCGCTCTCCCCCGGAGGTGGATCGTGACCAAGTGGCGGGTCCTCGCGCTCATCGCGATCGCAACCCTCGTGCCCGGACTGACGGTGGCCGTGGTCCTCGCGGACCTGCCGGCGGCATCGCGTCGCGCGCTGCTCGACTCACTCGGCACCCAGTGGCTCGTCCTGGCCCTCGGCCTGGTCGTGCTCGTCGGCGGGATCGGGTGGGTGGCGTGGAGCACGTGGCGCTCCGAGCAACGCCACGACGCCCGGCAGGCCGCCGACATCGAGATCATCGCGACAGTGAACCCGGCCCACCGCCTGGCAGGAACCACGGCCGTGGAGCGGGCAGTCAACGTGCTGGCCGAGCGGCACGCGACGGCCGAGGACCGACTCACCGAGCAGCTGGCGAACGCGCACGCCGAGCTCACCCGCGAGCGTGATGTCCTGTTCGCGGTGCTCACCGGACTCGACGTCCCCGTGGGGGTCGTGGACGACAGCGGCCGGATCCTGCTGGTGAACCCCGCCGCCCGCCGGATGCTGGTGTCGCGCTCGCGGATCGCTGCCGGGCGCAGCATCTTCGGCGTGTTCGACGCCGAGGACCTGACCCCGCTGCTGATGCGCGCGCTGGCCGGGGAGCGTCCCTCCGCCGTTGTGGCCGGCACCCCGATCCGGCTGGCCCGCATCACCGGGCCGGACGAGCCGGGGATGGTCCTGATCATCGGCGAGCCCGGTGAGGACCCGGTCGGTCCGGAGGTCGGGCTGTCGGTGGACGTCGCGCGGCCCAACCGGCCCGAGGTCTCTCGCGAGCAGTGGCTGGCCACGCCGCTGGAGCAGATCGTCTTCACGGTCCTGGACTGCGAGACCACCGGCCTGCACTCCGAGGCCGGCGACCGCCTGATCGCCCTCGGGGCCGTGCGCATCGACAGCGCACGCGTCCGCGCCGACGACACCTTCGACGCACTCGTGAACCCGGGGCGGCACATCCCTGAGTCGTCGACGAGGTTCCACGGGATCAGCGACGAGCTGGTGGCAGATGCACCGACCGGCGCCGCGGTCCTCTCGGACTTCGCCCACTACGCCGTCGATTCGGTGCTCGTCGGCCACCACCTGGCCTTCGACCTCGGCTTCCTCACGCCCCCAGCTGCAGAGGCGGGCGTCACCCTCGAGCCGTTGAGCCTGGACACGATGATGCTGTCCGCGGTCCTGGATCCCGACCCCGACGCCCGCCACGGGCTGGACGGCGTGTGCGCGCGGTTCGGCGTGGAGGTCATCGGTCGGCACACCGCGCTCGGGGATGCGCTGGCCACCGCGGAGGTGCTGGTCCGGATGATCCCGCTTCTCCGGGAGCGCGGGATCCACACCCTCGGCGACGCGCGCAGGGCATCGGCCGCCACGGAACTGGCCGGTCGGATCGCCGCAGTGGGCTCCTGAGCCGGGTCGGGGGGGCGGGTCGGGTCGGGTCGGACGGGGTCGGGCGACCGGGCGGTTGGGGCGGACAGACTGCGCGTTCCCGGCCATCCCGCAGCGCCTGTGCGCGTTGCCGGCCGTCTGTGGCCGGGAACGCGCGAGGAGGAGCAGATGTGGCCGGGAACGCGCAGTCTGGTCCCGGCTCAGGCCAGGGCGGCGCGGATCTGCTCGGCGTGGTCGCGAGCATGCGCGATGTAGGTGTCCAGCCAGTCGGCCAACGTGTAGGGCCCGGACTCAGTGTGGACGCCCGAACGCGCGAGGTCGTCCGGCGTGATCAGGTCCAGCAGCTCAGCACTCGAGTCGCGCACCGCTCGGAACACCGCCAGCGACAGCGACACCGGACGGTCGTAGTGCAGCGCCCTGGCCCACTGCGCCTCGTCATAGCCCTGGATCGCCGTACCGGCGGGCTCGGCCAGCAGCCGTCGCAACCGCACGTAGGAGTTGGTCTCGGAGTCCGCGACGTGGTGGATGACCATCCTCGGGGTCCAGCCGTCGGGCTCGGGCGGGCGCCGGTCCAGGTCGGCCTCGGAGAGCGCCGAGGCGACCGCCAGGAACTGCCCGGTAGCGGCCCGGTAGGCCCCGACGCGCTCCACCAGGTCAACCGGTCGCGCGGATCCACCGGTGCTCTCAGACGACATGTCGGGTTCCTCTCGAGCGGGCCACGGGCGCTGGGAATGCTACTGGGGTGGAGCCCTCCCTGCGGAGGACCCCACCCCAGCGGGTGGTGCAGATCAGGTCATCAGGCCGCGAGGACCCGGTGCCCTGTCAGGGCTAGCCCTGGGTCACTGACCGGCCTTGAAGGCCTCGAGGAGCTGCGCGTTGTCGGCGTAGACCTCCTCGCCGTTCTCAGAGGTGACGATCAGCGGCTCGAGGTAGTACGTCGGGATCTCGAGACCGCTGTCCGGCCAGGTGAAGGTGGCGGTGGTCGGGAAGACCACACCGGTGCAGATCTTCTCGATCATCGCGACGCTCTCGGCCACCAGCTTGCGGGTGTCCTTGTAGATCGTCGAGTACTGCTCGCCCGCGGCGACGCGGGTCACTGCGACAACCTCGGAGTCCTGTCCGGTCACGACCGGGGTGAGCTTCGCGGCAGTGGCAGCGTTGAGGATGCCCTCAGCAAGCTGGTCGTTCGGCGAGAGGACGCCCGACAGGTCGGTGCCATCGCTGTAGTACTTGGTGATCAGGTTCTCCATGCGCTCCTGGGCCTTCTCCTTCTTCCAGCCCTCGGTGGAGACCTGGTCGAAGGTGGTCTGCCCGGAGGTCACGACCAGCGTGCCGTCGTCGATCTTCGGCTGCAGGACGTCCATCGCACCGTTGAAGAACACAGGGGCGTTGGCGTCGGTGGCAGCACCGGCGAAGAGCTCGATGTTGTACGGGCCATCACCCTTGAGCTTGGCCAGGCCCTCGAGCAGGGCAGTGCCCTGGAGCTGGCCGACCTTGAAGTTGTCGAAGGCGATGTAGTAGTCGGTGCCCTTGGCGTCGATCGGACGGTCGTAGGCGACGACGGGGACACCGGCAGCCTCGGCGGCGCTGACCTGTCCGGTCAGCTGCTTGCCGTCCTCCGCGCCGATCACGATGACCTTGGCGTTCTGGGTCAGCATGTTGTCGATCTTGGTCTGCTGCGAGGCCGCGGCCGAGGCAGCATCGGAGAACTGCACGTCCGGGGTGAAGCCGGCGGCCGTGAGGCCCTCATCGAACAGCTGCTTGGCCAGCGTCCAGTTCTCGGAGGTCTGCGCGGGCAGCGAGACGCCGATGCGGTCGCCGGGGGCGCAGGTGGTGGTGGTCTGACCACCGGCGGCAGCGGCCGACCCGCTGGCAGCGGGGGCAGCGGTCTCGGTGGCGGTTTCCGACTCGGTGGAACAGCCGCTCAGGATGAGCAGGGAGCTGCATGCCGCCGCAATGGCGACCAGTGACTTCCTCATATCTTGTGTTTCTCCTTTTGGTTGGGGTGGAGATCTGTGGAGTCGCGGGCTCGAACCGCGGTCCGGCCTACTTGGCCGTGGTGACGGACCCCGCAGGTTCGGAGGCCGAGTGCTCTGCCGCCTTGTGCTTCCTGCGGCTCAGGGACGGGAACAGCGGCGGGCGGTCCTGCTGCTTGCTCAGGAGGTCGAAGGCGACGGCGGCCAGCAGGACGAGGCCCTTGATGACCGACACCCACGACTGCTCGACACCCATCAGCGACAGGCCGTTGTTCAGGAACGCCATGACCAGGCCACCGATCATGGAGCCGATCACGGTGCCGACGCCGCCGGTCACGGCCGCGCCGCCGATGAACACGGCGGCGATGGCGTCGAGCTCCCAGCCGACGCCGTCCTGCGGACCGGAGGCCCCGGCCCGGGCGATGTACATCATGCCCGCGAGCGCGGCGAGCATGGACATGTTCGCGATCACGAAGAAGTTCACGCGGGGGACGTTCACGCCCGATAGGGCCGCAGCGCGCTTGTTGCCACCCACGGCGTAGATGTGGCGGCCGAACGTCGTGTTCCCCATGATGAAGGAGTAGACGAAGATCAGGACCAGGAGGATCAGGCCGGAGACCGGGAAGCCGGTGCCCTCATTGCCGGTGGCGAACTTGAACGCGAAGAACATGATCACCAGGCCGAGCAGGACCAGCTTGACGATGGTCGCCCACAGCGGCGGGACGTCGTCGCCGACGGACTTCGCCTTGGAGCGCTTGCGGAACTCGAACCACACGATCACGAGCACGGCCACGATGCCCAGGATCAGGGTGGGCGTGTTCACGATCTTCGAGCCGTTGGCCAGGATCAGGTTCGGGCCGACCTGCGGGATGTAGCCGCGGCCGATCACCTTGAAGCCCTCGGGCACGGGGACGGTGTTCGACTGGCCGATGACCTGGTTCAGCCCGCGGAATATGAGCATGCCGGCCAGCGTGACGATGAAGGCCGGGACCATGATCCGGGAGACCCAGAAGCCCTGCCATGCGCCGACCAGGATCCCCACGACCAGGCCCACCACGATGCCCAGCGGCCAGGCGAAGCCCCAGTCCGCCATCGCGGTGGCCACGACGATCCCGGTGAAGGCGGCGACGGAGCCGACCGACAGGTCGATGTGCCCGGCGATGATCACCATCACCATGCCGATCGCCAGGACCAGGATGTAGGAGTACTGGGAGATGATGTTGACGAGGTTCACCGAGCTGAGCACCACACCATCGGTGGTGAAGTAGAACAGCGTGATGATCGCGATCAGGCTGAAGACCATGCCGTACTGGCGCACGTCGGCGTTGCCGAACACACCCTGACGGAACTCCTTCAACTTGCTCATGCCGTGGTCCTCACTCGTGCGGATGTCATGGACTTCATCAGGGATTCCTGGGTGGCTTCCTCGACGGGGACGTCGGCCGTGACCTGCCCCTCGAACACCGTGTAGATGCGGTCGGAGATGCCGATGACCTCGGGCAGCTCGGAGGAGATCACGATGACGCCCTTGCCCTGCCGGGCCAGCTCGAAGATCACCTCATAGATCTCGTACTTGGCGCCGACGTCGATGCCGCGCGTGGGCTCGTCGAGGATGAGCAGGTCGGAGTCGGTGAACATCCACTTGCTCAGCACGACCTTCTGCTGGTTGCCGCCCGAGAGCTTGTCCACGCCCTCATTGACCGAGGGGGTCTTGGTGCGCAGGCGCTTGCGGTAGTCCTCGGCTGCGGCGAACACCTTGTGCTTGTCGATCACCCCGCGCTTGCTCACCTTGCTCCACTTGGCCTGCACGGTGGCGGTCTTGATGTCGTCCAGGAGGTTCAGGCCGAGGGTCTTGCGGTCCTCGCTGACGTAGGCCACGCCGTGGCTGATGGCGTCTCCGACGTGGCGCAGCTCGATCTCCTGGCCGTCCTTGATGATCGTGCCGGACTCCCAGATGCCGTAGCTGCGGCCGAAGATGCTCATCGCCAGCTCGGTGCGCCCGGCCCCCATCAGACCGGCGATCCCGACGACCTCCCCGTGGCGGACCTTGATGCTCGAGCCCTTGCAGACGTAGCGGTCGTCGGCGATCGGGTGCTTGACCCACACATCACGGACCTCGAAGAACACGTCCCCGATGTGCCTCTCGCGGCTGGGGTAGCGGCTGTCCATCTCGCGACCGACCATGCCCTTGATGATCCGGTCCTCGTTGGCGTTCTCCGCGTCGAGGGTCTCGATCGTCTGGCCGTCGCGGATGATCGTGATCTTGTCCGAGATCTGCTCGATCTCGTTGAGCTTGTGCGAGATCATGATGCAGCTCACGCCGGAGTCCTTCAGGCCCTGCATCAGGCCAAGCAGGTGCTGGGAGTCCTTGTCGTTGAGCGCCGCGGTGGGCTCGTCGAGGATCAGCAGCTCGACGTCCTTGCTCAGGGCCTTGGCGATCTCGACCAGCTGCTGCTTGCCCACGCCGATGTTCTTGATCTGCGTGTCCGGGCGCTCGTCGAGGCCGACGCGCTCCATGAGCTCGATGCAGCGTCGGCGGGCCGTGTTCCAGTCGATCGCCGTGCCACCCAACCTGCGCGGCTCGTTGCCCAGGAACATGTTCTCCATGATCGAAAGCTCAGGGATGAGCGCGAGCTCCTGGTGGATGATCACGATGCCGACCGCCTCGGACTCACCGATGTTGCGGAACTGGCAGAGCTCGCCCTTGTAGGAGATGTCGCCCTCGTAGGAGCCGTACGGGTAGACGCCGGACAGGACCTTCATGAGCGTCGACTTGCCCGCGCCGTTCTCGCCGCAGATCGAATGGATCTCCGGGCGCCCCACGGTCAGTGAGACGTCGGAGAGGGCCTTCACACCAGGGAACTCCTTGGTGATGCTGCGCATCTCCAGGAGGGGCGCTTCACTCACTGCATGCACCACCATGATCACGGATAGTCACGACTGCCGAGGGCCGGGTCAACGAACCACGCCGGGCATGTCTCAGGAATGTCACAACTACGAAGCCAATCGGCCATGTCCTACGTTGTCAAGCACCAAAGGTAACGAGTTGATAACGAAGACTCGACTCCGGAATGGCGCTCTCTGGCAATCGCTCTCCGTGGGTTGACGCGCTACAGTCGCTTCCATGACATCGAGGGACATGGGGGTGGGGCGAACCGTGCCCCAGGGTGAGCGGGCCACGCTCGCCGATGTCGCGAGGCTGGCGGAGGTGAGTACCAAGACGGTGTCCCGCGCACTGTCCGGCGGGGCCCATGTCGACCCCGAGACACGCGCCCGCATCGAACATGCGGCGGCCACCTTGCGGTTCCGTCCCAACGCCCTGGCCCGCGAATTGCGCACCGGTGGAGTCACCAAGACCGTGGGCTTCGTCATCGGGGACCTGACCAACCCGTTCTACGCGCTGGTCGCCGCCGGCGTCGAGCGTGTCCTGGCTCGGGAGGGCATGACGCTGGTCATCGCCGCCTCTGACGATGAGTCGCGCCTGGAGCCCACGGTGGTCTCGGCCATGCTCGACCGACGGATCCGGGGGCTGCTCCTGGTGCCGATCGCGACCGACCACAGCTACTTGGACGGCGAGCGGCACTTCGGCACGCCGATCGTGGCGGTCGATCGGCCGCTGTCCAACGCCACCAGCGACAGCGTCGTCATGGACAACCGTGCGGGTGCGCGGGCCGGGGTTCTCGCGCTCCTGGACGCAGGGCATGCCCGGGTCGCGTTCGTCGGTAGTGCCGACTCGCTCTACACCCACCACGAGCGGCTGCTCGGCTACCGCGACGCTCTGGAGGCCCGCGGACTCACGATCGATCCCGCCCTCATCCACATGGATGCCCCGGACATCGCCTCAGCCGCCGCGACGGTGTCGGCTCTCCTGGATTCCGCTGACGCGCCGACGGCCGTGTTCGCCGGCAACAACCGGGCCACGATCGGTGCACTGCAGGGGATCCGGCAGCGCGGCGGCCACATCGGGCTGCTCGGCTTCGACGACTTCGAGCTCGCCGGGTTCCTCGGCGTCAGCGTGGTCGCCCACCAGCCCGAGCGAATGGGCGAGGTGGCAGCGGAGATCATGCTTCGCCGGATGGTCGACCCGATGGGGCTCGCCGAGCAGGTGGTCCTGCCCACACGAGTGATCCTGCGCGGGTCGGAGCGGGCGATGGGCTGAGGGGTCGTCCCGGCGTGGCGATCGTGCGGCGGGTTCGGACGGGACGCACTGGGGGCCACCGCGGTGCAGGATCTGCCGCGTTACGTCGGCCCGGCCGGACCCACTCGCCCCCGAGGTGCCCCGACTGCCGCGAATGGCGCCCGAAGGCCGGCTCTTTCGCGGCACTCGGGGCACGGGTCGGTACTGGCCGCTCTCGCAGCCGGCCAGACGCGGCAATCGGGGCACCAACACCATCCACGCGCATTCGAGGCGGAACCGAGGTGGCCGGACATTTCACCGGCCATCCCCCCGCCGGGACCCATGATCCATGCAGGTTGCGTGGCTTCTAGCGTCCCGAACCAGAATGGATCATCGGCGCGGCTTTCGCTGAGGACGACCAGGGCGCGACCCCGGCACCTGCTCGGATACGGTCCGGGGCATGGGACTCACGTGGGCACATCGGCTGGGGATCGCCAGCTCCGCAGCACTTCTGACCTCGCTGATGGCTGCTCCCGCGGCACTGGCCGCGCCGGTGCCAGCGCTGGGTTCGGTCACCGCCGACGACCCCGCCGGGAGCGTGACGGGTCATGGGGCGCAACCTCTACTTCGGCGCTGACACTGATGTGGCCCTGGACCTGCTGCCCGACGCCCCCGCCGCCATGCAGTCGATGTGGGACCAGGTGGCCGCCACGGACTTCGACGAGCGGGTGGCGCTGCTGGCCGCAGAGGCCGCGGCCGCCAAGCCCGACGTCATCGGCCTGCAGGAGGCCACGATCTGGTCGTGCCGGCCGAAGCCCTGGAGCTCGCCGAAGCCCGTGTTCGACTTCACTGAGCAGTTCCTCGAGGCCACTGCCGCGGCCGGAGAGGCCTACGTCGTCGCCGAGAAGGACGGCCAGAGGGCTGAGAACCCGGGCTACTCGATCCCGTCCGTCCCGTTCCTGACCACGGTCGAGGACCCGGACACGTTCCAGCCTCTGTTCGGCGCCGACACTGCCGACTGCGGATTCGTGATTGGCGAGGCACTCCTCGTCCGCGAGGACCTCGCCACGGACGTCCTGGCCGTCGGCACAGCCGAGTTCGAGGAGCGCTACCCAGTCGCACCGGTGGTGTTCGAGGTCGACCGTGGGTATGCCTGGGCCGACATCGCCATCGCCGGAACAACCGTGCGAGTCGTGACCACGCACCTCGAGTCGCTGTGGAAGGGGGTAGACATGGTGCCGTCCGCCGAGCAGGCGCGCCAGCTGGTCGCCGACCTGTCCACCACCACGGTCCCGACCATCGTCATGGGCGACTTCAACTCTGACCCACGGGATCCGCGGGAGCCGGGCAGTTCGGAGCCGGGCGGCTCGAACCCGGGCGGCCAGCCGGAAGCGGGAGCCAAGTGCGCCGCCCAGCCGGAGCCAGTCACGGCCGCCAATGCCGACGCCTCGTGCAGTGCCTACTGGACCATGATCGACGCCGGATTCACGGACGCGGGGCCCGACGCCATGGACCCGAAGAACCGTACTTGGGGCTCAGACGGCAATCTCGCTGGTCCGAAGCCCGAGCGCCTCGAAGTGTCCCTCGAGCAGGGCAACGACGCCGGCTTCACCGATCGCCTCGACTACGTGTTCACCCGCAACGGCGCGACGCCGGTCCGCGCGGAGGTGTTCGGCAACGTGTGGCCAGACAGCGATGAGGTCTGGGACTGCGACGACCCGAGCCAGATCGCGACCACCGAGCAGTCCTCGGCGATCCTGGCCGAGAAGGGCCTGGCCGAGCCGATCACCGGGCGGGGGGTCTGCCTGCCCACCGACCACGCGGGGCTCCTGGCCGTGGTGGATGTCTCGGCAGGTCCCGAGGGTGCTGTCGCCCAGGCCCCGACCGACGACCACTCCTCGTTCCGGATCGATCTGCTGGGCTGGATCCTGATCATCCTCGGGACGCTGCTGCTGATCCTCATCCTGATCATCTGGGGTATCTACCGGCTCGCCACGCGAGGCCGACGCCGGCGGCGCAAGGCCGAGGCGGCGACCTCGTGAGGGCGGATCTGACCTACTGATTCGACGAGAGTCCGATAGTCGTCCGGTAAGGACAACTGGGCCGGTTCACGCTCGTGTACGGGCTGGGTAAGGAGGGCGCCTGAATGGCCATCTGGCCTTCGCAGGGGTGCTGTCGCGGTGCAAGCATCGAGGCATGACCACGATGCTCGAGCCACCGACGAGCCCCCCTGCGGGGGCACCGGACAGTCGCGACCCGCAGTCCGCCGCCGCTGCCCGTGACGCAGCCCGCGCCCATCCGCAGAAGCCCCACGGCGCCAGGCCCGCCCTGGCGCGCAAGCCCCGGTCCCCGCGCCCGACCTCCCGGCTCCGGCTCGACCCCGCACCCTTTGCTGCTGGGATCACGACCATCACCGTGGGGCTGTGGGCCCTGGCAGGTGGACTCACCTCCCTTGCCTCCGGAGGCATCGACACCGCGCTTGCGATCAGCCAGCTCTCCGGCCTCCTGGCAGCCCTCGCCGCCCTCGGCGGCCTGGTCCTCACCGCCCGCCCGATGTGGCTCGAGCGAGCAGCCGGCCTGGACCGGATGATCTCCTGGCACCGGATCACGGGGATGACGGCTGCCTTCGGGATGCTCGTGCACGTCGGCGCCTCGACGTACGCCGCGGGCGGCGGATTCACGCGGATGTGGACCGGGCTGGTCAACCTGGTGACGGGGACCGACTGGTTCGTCGCCGCACTGGTCGCCGCCGTGCTGTTCGCGGTGGTGAGCCTCACCTCGTGGCGGCGGATCCGCACCCGGATGACCTACGAGACCTGGCACATGGTCCACCTGGCCGGCTATCTCGCGGTCGCACTTGCGTTCCCCCACGCGCTGTTCAGCGGCACCACCCTGGGCAGCAGTGCTGCCGCGCGCTGGTGGTGGATCGCCCTGTACGCCGCGACGACGGCCATCATCCTCCTGAGTCGCGTCGGCGGGATCGTGCGCCCGGCAATGCGTGGGCGCACCACCATCAGCCGGATCATCCCGGAGGCACCGGGCGTCGCGTCTCTGGTGATCACCGGCCCCGGAGTGGACCGGCTCGGTGCCCGGCCGGGGCAGTTCGTCTCCCTGCGGATCCTGACCCGTGACCTGTGGTGGCAGGCCCACCCGTACTCGCTGTCGGCAGCACCCCAGCCCGGGGCCCTGCGCCTGACGGTGAAGGCCCTCGGCGACGCCTCCACGCGGACCCTGGCGGTTCCACCCGGGACGCGGGTGCTGCTCGAAGGCCCATACGGGGTCATCCGGATGGATGCGGCCCAAGGTCGGCGGGTGCTGCTGATCGGGGTCGGCGTGGGCCTGGCGCCCATGCGAGCCCTGCTCGAGGAGACCACCCCCGCACAGGCGCCGCTCGTCCTGGCGCGGGCACACAGCCCGGCGGACCTGCCGCTGGCGGCCGAGTTCGACCAGATGGCCCGGGCGCGTGGCGGCGCGATGATCCCGGTCACCGGCCCGCGCACGACGTTCCCCGGCGGGAACCCGTTCACTGCCCAGGCGCTGTCGGCGAACATCGGCGACCTGCGCCAGCGTGCGGTGTTCGTCTGCGGCCCGAAGTCCCTGCAGGACCGGGTGTGCCGGGAGCTCGAGCGCGCAGGCGTTCCCCGCGACCAGATCCACTCCGAACGATTCGCCTGGTAGGAGCCCCACGATGAGTGAGCTGATGAGACGGGCCGCCCCCGGGCTGGCGCTGGCTGGCGCGGCCCTGGCCACAGTCTGGGTCTTCGACCCCGCGCTGCACGCCGCGGTGGCCACCACCGCGGCGCCCAGCACGACCGACAGCGATACGAGCAGTGAGACCCCCACAGACTCCGGGACGTCCACGGACTCGGGCGACACGGGGACGTCAGCCGAGGAGCCCGCGACCACCGCCGAGGATTCGGCAGCAGCCGACTGCAACAACGCCGAGTCCGTCACCGGCGACGACGCGATGACCCCGTGGGGGCCGGTGCAGGTCCGCATGGACTTCGCGGCCGACGGGACCGTGTGTGGGGTGCAGGCGCTCACGTACCCGGTAGGGGACCGCAAGTCCCAGATGATCAACAGCAGCGCGATCCCCACCCTGGACGCCCAGGCAGCCGAACAGGGAGTCGAGTTCGACGGGGTCTCCGGGGCCACCTACACGACAGAGGCATACCGCGAGTCGATGCAGTCCATCCTGGACCAGCGATGAGGCGCTGGTCCTGGCCCACGATGGGGTCGTACGCGTCGCTCGCGATCCCCTGGCACCCGTCCGACCCGACGCTCGGGAGTGCCGACGGGGCCGTGGATGAGGTCAAGGCCTGGCTCGACGAGGTCGAGGCCGCACTCTCGCCCTACCGCGAGGACAGCGACCTGTGCCAGTGGCGAGCGGGCGCCCGCACCCTCGGGCGGTGCTCGCCCCTGCTCGCCGAGGTCATCGACGCCGTGGGGTCACTGGAGGAGCTCACCGACGGGGGCTTCCACCCCCACGACCGCCAGGGACGGTTCGACCCCACCGGCTACGTCAAGGGGTGGGCCGTCGAACGCGCCGTCGGGATCCTGTCCGACGCCGGGGTCACTGACGCCTTCTTCGGCGTGGGTGGGGACATCCAGATGATCGGCCGCGCCGACACCGGACGACCGTGGCGGGTGGCGGTGACCGACCCGGCACACGAGCGGCGGATCGTCGCCGTCGTCGGGGCCCCGGCCGACGGGCGGCCGTTCGCGGTCGCGACCTCGGGGTCGGCCCAGCGCGGGGACCACATCTGGTCGGCATTCGGCGGGCGCCCCGGTGGTCCGATCCCGATCGACTCGCTGGCCAGCATCACGGTCGTCGGGCCGGACCTCGGACACGTCGACGCCTTCGCCACGGCGATCTGGGCGCTGGCGAAGGACCAACCGCTGGCCGACGCCTGGGCGTGGCTGCCAGGCCCGGAGTACGCGGCCTTCGCCGTGATGCGCACCGGGGAGATCAGGGGCACCCAGGGGATGGGCGCCCACCTGGTGCGCGCGGCGGCCTGACTCCTGCACTGCCTCCCCGTCAAGGGTCGCCGTTCTCGCGACGACGCCGGTCGGCCTGAAGTCGGTCGGCGACCTCCATATGGGCACCCTCAAGGGCACTGGGGGCCTCCGACAGGGCTGCCAGGAACTCGTCTCGGCCCAGGCACACGAGCACGAGGGAGTCGATGGCCGTCACCGTGGCCGTCCGCGGGAAGCCCCCGAGGAGGGCGATCTCGCCGAATCCGTCGCCCGGCCCGAGGACGCGAGCGACCTTGCCGCCGGCCTCGACCCGTGCCGAGCCCTGGTCGATCACGAAGTAGCGGTCCCCGAGATCGCCCTGCCGGAAGACGACCTCACCCGCTGCCGCGGATGCAGGTCCGGCCCCCCGGGCGAGGCGTTCGAGGGTGCGCATCGACAGCACCGAGAGGAACGGGACTCCATTGAGCAGGGTGAACACCGGCCCGGGGACGACAGCGCGCACGTCCAGACGGCGCAGCGTCCTGGGCGAGAGAAGCGCTGCGAGCGGCAGAAGCACCCCCGTCGCGACCAGCGCCCCGCGGGTGCCCAGGGCCAGCACGAGGCCCGGTCCCAGGGCCGCGCCTGCCGCCGTCGCCGCTTGGATGAGGCCCTCCTGGACACCGAAGACCCGGGCCGAGACGTCCTCCCTCACGGTCCGCTGCAGCAGCGTCTGGCCGGCCACCGTGATCAGGCTCTTCCCGGCGCCGTACCCGACCAGCAGCGCCCCCGCGACCCCCAACCCGGGCACGATCCCCAGTGCCATCACCGGGACCCCGCTGACCAGTGCGCCCACCAGGATCGCTGGCCCCAGCCGCGGGCGCCCGGAGAGCAGCACCGACCCCGTCCCGCCGAGAAGCGAGCCGAGGCCGATCGCCGCCGCCAGCAGGCTCGTGCTCGCCGAGGGCGCGCCCAGCACGTCGACGACCAGCACCAGGAGCAGGACGTCGAGGAGCCCGACTACCAGGTACTGCAGCGCCAGCAGGGCTGTGAGCCGCGCCCCGTCACGATCGTGCATCAGCTCGCGCATCCCGTCGAGCAGGACCGTTCGGAAGGGTGCCGCCTCGGGGGCATGGACGATGCGCTGCAGGACCAGCCGGAACGACATGATCGCGGCCACAAAGCAGACAGTGGCCAACAGGAGGAGCTCCACCCCCGCATCCGCGACGGTGAGGACAAGGCCTGCCAGCAGGGGGCCGAGCATGGATGCCAGGCCATCGACCCACACAGAGGCGGCGTTGCCCAGCGCGAGCTCGTCGGGATGCTCTGCGACATCCGGCAGGGTCGCCTGGTGCACGGGGCGGGTGAGGGTGAAGGCGATGTTGGCCAGGGCCGCTCCCACGGCGACGGCGCTGAGGGTTCCGTCCGTCAGGACAACGATGCCGGTTGCGGCCAGTGCCACCCCCTGGAGCGTGTAACCCAGGCCGAGCGCACGGTCCGGGCTCATCCGGTCCCCGAGCGCCGAACCGAACGGCGCGACGAGCGCAGCCGGAACGAGCATGGCGACTGCCACGGCCGCAGCGGCCTGCACCCCCCCGAGGTCGAAGGCGTGGATCAGGATGACAACGCGGGAGGCCTTGCGGGCAAGGCTGTAGGCGAAGTAGCTCAGAAGCAGCAGCCGCAGGGACGGCCGGCTGACCGCCAGGCGCGTGTTGCGGGCGTGCCCGAGGGAGGCCGTGACCATCCGGCTCAAAGCGCCGGGTGATGACTTGGGGGCGTTCTGACGCACGACGACCTCTCGCTGGGTCCGCGGGTGGGGCGCACCCGGGCGGTTCGGGGACTCACGCCCGCCGACGAAGGGTACTGGAGCCCGAAGGCGGGCAGATGACGTCGCCGCACGACCACGTCCCGCCACGCCTCAGGAGCCCATAGGCACGACGGGACCGCCACCGCTGGAATAGAGTCCGGCCGCAAGCCAGCCCACCCTTGTCAGGAGCACCCATGTCACGCGTCGCCAACGCCGTTCGCGAGACGGGGACGTCGCTGTCCACCGTGTTCCGCAACCCGAACCTGCGCCGGCTGAACCTGGCGTTCGCCGGATCGGCCATCGGCGACTGGGCGTACGCGACGGCCATGACGGTCTGGGTGTACGACGTCGGCGGTGTCACCGCCGTCGCCATCTGGGGCACCGTGCGACTGATCCTCATGACCCTGGTCACGCCCTTCGCCTCAACCCTGGTCGACCGGCTTCCCCGCAAGATGATCATGGTCAGCACGGACCTTCTTCGGGCTGCGATCGCATTCGGCGTCGCTGGACTGATCTGGGCCGACGCCGCACCGATCTTCATCTACTTGCTCGCGACCGTCTCCGTGCTGGTCGCGGCCCCATTCCGCCCAGCCGTGGCAGCGCTGATGCCGAAGCTCGTGACGGAACCCGAGGAGCTGACGGCGGCGAACGGCACGGCCAGCACGATCGAGAGCCTTGCCTTCTTCCTCGGCCCAGCCATCGGCGGCCTGCTGGTCGTCTGGTTCGGCGTCCCGATCGTGGCAGTGCTGAACGCGGCCACGTTCGCCCTGTCGGCTCTGCTGGTCAGCCGGATCAAGGTGGGTTCCGAGGAGGCGGCCGAGCAGGTGAGCGCTGTTCAGGCTCCAGCCGAGGAGGTGGCCGGTCCCCTCCTGGAGGCTGCGGAGGAGGAGTCCGAGGGCTTCTTCACCGAGTCCATGGCCGGGTTCAGGACGATCTGGGCCGACAAGGACATGCGCATGATCTCGGGGGTCTACGCAGCCCAGACCGTGGTCGCTGGGGCCTCCCTCGTCTTCGGAGTCGAGATGGCCGTGCAGATGACGGACTTCGGCACACCCGGCATCGGCTACCTGGACGCGATGATGGGGGTGGGTGCCCTCGTCGGCGGGCTCGTGGCGATCGGTCGGGCGTCGGCGGGTCGACTCGCCACCGACTTCGGCATCGGCGTCGTCTTCTGGGCCCTGCCGCTGCTCCTGACAGCGATCTGGCCGGAGATGTGGGCGGCGTTCCTGGCGATGTTCATCATCGGAGTGGCCAACCCGGTCGTGGATGTGAACGCCACCACGATCATCCAGCGCTCCGCGTCCGACGAGGTCATGGGCCGGGTGTTCGGAGCGCTGGAGACCCTGCTGATCGCGTCGATGGCCCTCGGCTCGATCGCGATGCCGATCCTGCTGAACCTGATCGGGCTGCAGTGGTCGCTGGCTGTCTTCGCGCTGGTCATCACCGCCGCAGTCCTGCCCACGTTCGGACGACTCCGCCGGATGGACGTCGAGCTCGCCGAGCCCGAGGGTCTGGTGCTGCTGCGCGCAGTGCCCCTGTTCGCCCCGCTGGAGCCGAAGTCCCTGGAGCTCATCGCCCAACAGCTGGTCCGCATCGAGGTGCCTGCCGGCGACGTCCTCATCCGCGAGGGCGACGAGGGCGACCGCTTCTACGTCATCGAGTCGGGGCAGATGACCGCGACCTTCGAGGGCGCGGTGCTGCGGCAGATGGGTCCCGGCGACCCGTTCGGCGAGATCGCCCTGCTTCGCGACGTCCCGCGCACGGCGACGGTCACCGCTGACGAGCCAACGGTCGTCCTGGCGCTGGATCGCGCGGACTTCCTCGACGCGGTGACTGGCAACAGCGAGGTCAACAACCGCGCCGACGACCTGATCTCCAAGCGCACCCCGACCTACTGATCGACGCCACCCAGACGAAGCACTGGGACCACCATGGCGGTGCACGAGGTCGGATCCGGACAACGATTGGCGCCATGCGGACATCTGTGTCCGGATCGGGCCAGAGGCGCCGCGCGGTGGCGGGTCCTCACCGGCCCAGGCGGTCGAGCTCGAGGCGCGCCGCCGAGATCTCGTGGGCCAGGCCCTCGCCATCGGGCGTTGCGGTGACTGCCCCCAGGAAGTCACCGCTGCTCACGACGAGCAGCTCGCAGTCCTCGAGGGCCGTGACGGTCGCCGTGCGGGCGACGCGGTTGAGCAGGGCGATCTCGCCGAAGCCATCACCGGCGACCAGTGGCTGCGCCCGAACCGCACCGTCGATCGTGACGGACAGCTCGCCGGAGGCGACCAGGTAGTAGCTGTCGGCGTCGTCGCCCTGGGTCACGACCTGAGTGCCGGCCGAGACCGCCACCCACTCGGCGCCCTGCGCGAGCCGCTCCAACTCGTACGGCGGTAGCGCGGCGAGGAAGGGCACGCGCCCCAGCAGCGAGACCTCGCGCGAATGGTCGACGGCCACAGCGTCGAGCGAGCGGATCGAGCGGCCCGCCAGCAGCGCGATGCCCAGGATCAGCATGCCCACCGGCACGAAGGCCGCGCTGGGGCCGAACAGGGCGATGACCAGCGGACCGACGAGTGCGCCGATGGTCAGCCCCGTGAGGTGCACCCCCTCCTGGACCGCCAGGACGCGCGCGAGCACGGCGTCGTCCGTCGTGCGCTGCAGCAGGGTTCGGGCCGACACGACGATCATCGCCATCCCGACCCCGACGAGGATCAGCATGATCACGGCCGGGGCAAGGGCGCCGAGCAGGGCCACCGAGGACTGCGCCAGGCCGAGCACCAGGGCGCCGGAGAGCACGACCGGGGCCAGGGAACCGCGCTGGGCCAGCCCGGCCAGGGTGATGCCTCCGAGCGCGACCCCCACCCCGTACGAACCCGCGAGGAGCCCGGCCGTGGACTCCGAGAGGCCGAGCACCTCGTCGTTGAACGTCACGGTCAGCGGCTCGTTGGACCCCTGAAGGATCGCCACGCAGGCCATGAGCAGCAGCAGCGCCAGTGCGCCGGGGTTGCGGCGCAGGGTGACGACGCCCTCGAGTGCTGCCCGCAGCTCCCCGGGGGCGTCAGCGTGTGCCGCTCCGACAGCAGGCGTGTGCACGCCGGACGTCAGGAGCGTGGCGACAACCCCGAAGACGGCGCTGATGGCAAGCACGATCCAGGCACCGAACTCGTGGGTGAGGACTCCGGCGACGACGAACCCGACGAAGATCGCCGCACCGTCCATGAACGAGGACCACCCGTTGGCCGACACGAGGTCACCGGGGCCCCGCGCCAGCAGGGGGAGGGTCGAGAAGTGCGACGGCCGTACCGCGAAGACCGCAACCGTGGTGGCGGTCCCGCCGATGAGGACGACCCACAGCGGGGCATCCAGGAACAGCACGACCGCGGTGAGTCCCGCGCACACGGTGACGCCCGCGTGCGTCAGCGTCAGGGCGCGCCCCCGGGGCAGACGGTCGAGGTAGCCCGCGAGGAGCGGGACCAGCACGATGGCCGGCAGCTGCATGGCGAAGGCGGAGATCCCGACGAGCGTCGCGCCCCCTTGGGCGTAAGCGACCAGCAGGATCGCCAGCCACCCGGCGAACTCGGTGAAGCGGCTGAGCCCATAGGCCACCAGGACACGGCGCAGGCGGGGATCAGTGGGCAGGGTGAACAGCGCAGCGAGCCCGGATCCGGCCATCTGCACCTCCCACTCTCCAGTCGCGTCACCCTACGTCGACGGCTGACCAGCCAATCGAGGAGAGGGTGGGCGATCGCGGGACTGGTACGAATCGGCAACATCCACGAAACACAGGTTTGCCAAGGTGTGCCCCCAATAGGAGGGAGGACTCTGCCCATGCTCGAGAGCGACCACGGTCCGGTCGACGGGTTGCTGCACGAGGTATGGCAGTCAGTCCGCACGATCGACACCGGACAGGTCGCCGACTACATCCCCGAGCTGGCCAAGGCCGACCCCGCGACCTGCGGGTTGAGCCTGGCGACCCTCGACGGCGCGGTCTACACGGCCGGGGACCTCGTGCCCTTCACGATCCAGTCGGTCTCCAAGCCGTTCGTTTACGCGTTGGCGCTGGCCGACAGCGGCTCGGAGGCGGTGCTATCCAAGATCGGGGCCGAGCCCACCGGCGACCCGTTCAACACGATCAGCCTCGACGACGTCAGCGGCCGGGCGTTCAACCCGATGGTGAACGCCGGGGCCATCGTGACCGCGACCCTGGTGGCCGGGCGGACCCGCGCCGAGCAGTTCGACCGGATCCTCGACGGGCTGTCCGCGTTCGCCGGCCGCCCGCTGGACGTCGACGAGGACGTCTACGCCTCGGAGCGCGACACCGGCGACCGGAACCGCGCCATCGCGTACCTGATGCGCTCCGCCGGCCTGATCGACCACGACGTGAACGACCAGGTGGAGATGTACTTCCGGCAGTGCTCGATCGTGGTGACGGCCCGGGACCTCGCGGTGATGGCGGCGACGTTGGCCAACGCCGGGGTGAACCCGACGACCGGGGAGCAGGTGATCCCGCGGCACGTCGTTGCGCCGGTTCTCACGGTGATGAGCACGTGTGGCATGTACGACTACGCGGGCGAGTGGCTCTACCGGGTCGGGATGCCGGCCAAGAGCGGGGTGAGTGGGGCCATCTCGGCGGTCCTGCCCGGGCAGATGGGACTCGCCGCGCACAGCCCCCGGCTGGATGCTCGCGGCAACAGCGTCCGGGGAGTGGCGGCGTGCGAGCAGCTCTCGTCGCGACTCGGGTTGCACCTGCTGCTGCCGACCGAGCGCTCGCGGCCCAACATCCGACGCACCTACCGGGGGGATCTGGTCCGGTCCAAGCGCACCCGGCCTGCTTCGGATCGGGCGCTGCTGGAGGCCGAGGGCCGGACGATCGTGGTCCACGAGCTGGTCGGTGACCAGGGGTTCGCCGGGGTGGAGTCACTGGTCCGCACGGTGCTCTCGGACCCGGAGCCCGCCCGGTGGCGGGTGCTGGACATGGGCCGGGTCACCCGGATCGACGTGGCTGCACGCACCCTGTTGGGCGGGCTGGTCGACCAGTTGCAGGCTGACGGGGTTGTCGTGGGGCTCGTGGAGCCGCGCGGGCGGGGGCCCCGGGAGGTCGCCGGGACGCTCGGCGAGGACATGCCCCGGTTCGCCGACAGCGACAGCGCGCTGGAGTGGTGTGAGACCCAGGTGCTGCGCAGCCATGGGCTTGAGGAATCCCTCGATGAGGGCCTGGTGTCGCTGGCCGACCAGGACCTGCTGCGCGGCCTGCCCGCCGAGGTGGTCGCCGAGATCGAGAAGCGGACCACGACGCGGGTGTTCACCTCGGGCACGGTGGTGTTCAACGAGGGCGACGACCCGGACGGCCTCTACTTCATCGGCGCCGGGCAGGTCAGTGCAGACGTGCGGGTGCGCGGCCAGCGCGGGCGTCGGCGGCTGAATTCGATGGCCGCGGGGTCGTCGTTCGGGGAGCTCGCGCTGGTCGACGGACGTCCGCGCTCCACCCGGATCGCCGCACTGGAGTCGACGATCTGCTTCGTGCTGTCACCCGAGGGGTTCGAGGAGTTGCGGGCCGAGGCACCCGACGCCTGCGCCCAGCTGACGCTCGCGATCGCCCGGAGCCTGTCCCAGCGGCTTCGGGCCTCGACATCAGAGGTCGCCACGTTGGAGGAGGCCTGACCCGTCCCTTACGAGAGTCCCCTAACTGACTGTAGTAATGATGCCCTAACGCAAGGTAGCCTTTCCACACCCAGACCAACCCCGGAGGATCCGAACATGAAGCGCCCCACTCGAAGTGCCGCGGTTGGCCTAGCAGCCGCTGTCGGATTGACCATGGCCGTGATTCCGGGCGTCGTATCGGCGGTTGGAGAGCAGGTTCCTTTCGTCAGCACGCTGACGCTCAACACGAGAGCGACCCCTCAGGTCACGCTCGAGGGGACCGAGTTCACGCAGGGACTGACGACCCAACCGGGCAGCAAGAACGAATGCAACTTGGCCACGGATTCGAGTCTGATCAAGTTCACGGGCCTCCTGGGCGCAACGACCCCACAGGACGTCGGATTCAAAGGCAACTCACTGGGGGTGAACGAGAGGATCGCGTCGGTCTGCAACCGCGTAGACAACCTGTCGGGCTCCAACCAGCCCGAGACGCTGCAACTGGAACTCACAAGTGGGCTCGAGGTGGTGCCGGGCTCGCCGGTGCTTGGCGCCCTCAGTGCTTCACTTGACATCGAGGTCACTTCGATCACGAAGTTCTTCAGGACGGAGAAGGCGATCGTTGAGGCCCAGGCCTTCATGGGAGCCTCCACCACCCCCGTGGGATCGTGGACTCTGGTGCAGGGCACCGGAACGACGGCAGGCTACACATATTGCAATGTGGCAAATGGGGCCAACTGTCGCCTCGAGATTGATCCTGCAGGCGACGCGACATTCACCCGACTGACCCTCAAGGCCAGGGCCGGCGCCTTCTCCCTCGAGGGCGGATCCGACGAGGCCACCCCGGCGACGGCGACCACGCCTGCGACCTACGTGCCACCGACCACAATCGAGCTGGTGACCATGGTCGACGAGGTGTTCAAATGCGTTCCGGGGACTCAGCTGAAGGACAAGAATGCAGCCGTCACGTACGTCGGCACCGTGAATCCCAACGAGTGCGCCGAATTCGGTGCGACGCTCACCGCGACTGACACGGTGGTCCAATTCCTGAAGCCCCTCGCCGTGGCTCCCACCGCCCAGTTCGACGTGGAAGTTGAATGGAAGCTCCCGGGTACCACGACACCGTCAGCGACTCTCCCCCCGCGTTCATCGACTTCGAGGTGGGCGATGCGGAGAGGGAGATGGGCTTCTGCCCACCCTCGGTCGTCGAGACACAGGGAAGACTGTCAACGACGGCGGCCGGCTTGGCGGGCTTTGACGACTACGCCCCCACCGGACTCATCGGCAAGCAGTTCGCCTGCATCTTCACGCGAAGTGCCCCCACTGTGAGCCAGACCGAGGTCATCATCACCGACCGGGTCTTCCTGATCGGCGACGCCAAGATGAGCATCCGATAGCGGCGGGGGGGTCGGCTACGAGCCGATACCCATCCCCGAGAGCAGTTGATCCGCCAGGGCGGCGTCAGCAGCAGCCTTAGAGGCCGCGCTGGCGCCGCCCTGGCGTCTTGTCAGAGTGGCACGGATCTCAAGCAGGCGCGCTTCCTCGAATGGCAAGTTCTGAGCACGGGCGGAATTCAGGCCTTTCGAGACTTCGTCCTCCGCCTCACGGAGACGGCCGAGGGACACTAAGGCACGAGCCAACACGAGATGGATCTGGGATTGGAGGGCTGCCACGTCCTCGCCCCGGCTGGCGGCCTCTGATTCGGCCACAATCCGCAGAGCGTCGTCCGCCGCACCGCGGCGAATGGCCACGTCCGCGCGCAGCAGCTCGGCCTCAAGAGCGCTCTGCAGGCTGCCCAGAGCCATGAACCCCGCTGAAGCCCGAACTGCATGGGCCTCCGCCGCTTCCACGTCTCCGCGCGCCAGGTGAAGCCGCGCCTGAAGCGTCTCACCGAAGGCCGCATGGAATTCGACACCTGATGCCCGAAGCACTCTGACGGCCCGTGACAAGATCACCTCAGCATCATCAAGTCGACCCTGATTGATCAGGATCTCAACGATGTTGAGCTCAGTCTCAGCGGCGCCGTAGTCCATTCCAGCCTTGGTGGCTGCAACACGGGAGGACTCGTACCAGTCGAGCGCCTCCACCCATCGCCCCGCGTCGAATGCGAGAACTCCCAGGTTCTGGCGCGCGACCGCTTGCCCGACCAGGTCCCCGATCGTGACGAAGATTCTCAGGGCCTCTCGCATGTGGTCACCCCGGATCGGAAGTCCGAGCTGCCAGTCGGCGTGATCGATCATATTTAGGGCCCGCGCCAGGCTCTCCAAGTCGTTGGACTCCCGGGCCTCGTCGGCTGCACGTGAAGCCCATCTACGCGCTTCGCTCGGCTTCTCTTGTCCCAAACGAACGTTGGCCATCAGCACATCCAACTTGACGGTGGCGGCGGCGGCCGCAGGATCGGAAGCTGGGACGCCGGCGAGCAACCGGCGGCCCTGGGAAATGATCCTCAGCGCCCGTCGGGGTTCTCCCGCGCGCTGGTGGATCCTCGCCCAGCGAGCCATCAACTCGGCTCGCCCCACGGGGTCGTGGGTGAGGTGAGCGGCTCGCCGGTAGGCGTCAACAGATCCGTCAAGCACCCCAGCCAGATCACGCAACTCGCCGAGCGTGGACCACAACTGCGCACGCTCCGCGTCCTTGACATCGCCGACCCGGCGAGCTGACGTCGATTGCCCGCTCGTACTGCTCCGCGGCGTCGACGTTCGCGTAGGCACGGCGTGCCCGCTCGCCCGCCTATCTGGGCGTACTTCCACGTCCGCTCGGCATCACCCGCTCGCCAGAAGTGCAGGGCCAGCGTCGGCGAGTCGGCGTCCAGGTCGGTGCTCATCGCCTCCAGGGTCTCGCCGGCGGCTCGGTGCAGGCGGCTGCGGATCTTGTACGCCAGCCCCTCGTATGCGGCGTCGCGGATCAGGCTGTTGCGGAAGCGCCAGCGGTCCGGTCCGTCGGGCTGGAGGAACGAGCTCGAGGCTGCTGAGGGTCGCCGCGTCGGCCACCAGCCCGTCGGTGGCCAGGGTCCGCCGCAGCACCTCGACGCGGAAGCTGCGGCCGAGGACGGCGCAGTAGCGAAGGACCCGGCGGGCGTCGGGGTGCAGGAGATCGATCTGGGCGCTCATGGCGGCCTGCACGGACTCGGGAAGCGTGTCCAGCGAACCGGTGTCCAGAGCGACTCGGGTGACCTCCTCGACGAACAGCGGATTGCCCTGCGCGCGATCGACCACGGCGGCGATCTCGTGCGGGCGCAGCGGCGTGGCCTCGGTCGCGGCGATGACCAGCCGCTCCATGACCTCGTTCGGCAGCGGCTCCAGCGTGACGTGGGTGCCGCCGGACGGGGCGAACCCGCCCTCCTCACCGCGCCGCACCGCGATCACGGCCCACGGCCGCCCGGCGCTCGCGGCACCGATCCGGTCGAGCAGGCGCGCGGACGCGCCGTCCGCCCAGTGCGCCTCCTCGGCGACGAGCACCAGCGGCCCGGGCATCGCCTCATCCACCAACCGCACGAGCGCATCGGCCAACCGGTCGGGGCGGTACTGCGGATCGAGCGGCGTCGACCTCAGGCGTGCTGGGCACGTCCACCTGGACCACGTCCGCGATCAGCGGGGCCATCGGCAGCAGGTCCGGGGCGACCGCGGCCAGCGTGGCGAGCAGCGCCTGCCCCATCGCCTCCGGGGTGTCGCGCTCGAGCCCGAGAAGCCGGCGTACTGGGTCACGGAACACCCGGTAGGCACTCGCGGCGCCGTACGGCTCGGCCCGCACGACCACGACCCGTGCGCGGTGCTCGCCTCCACCGCCTCGAAGGCCAGCCGGGACTTCCCCATGCCCGTGGCGCCGGTGATCGTGATGACGCCACCGGCCCCGGCGAGGGCCGTGTCGAGCGCCTCCCGCACGGTCGCGATCTCCTCGTCGCGCCCCAGGAACGGCAGCCGCGCCTCCGCGGTCGCCTCCTCGGCAGTCCCCAGCTCCTCGCCGATCTCGAAGACCAGCAGCGGCACGGCCTTGCCCTTCATCGCGAACGGTCCGGCAGGTCGTGACGGCGAACCGCGTGCGCGAGTGCTCGAGGACCGCCGGGTGGGCGTACAACTTCCCCGCCGTCGCTTTGGACATGATCCGGGCCGCGGTGTTCGTGGTGTCGCCCATGCCGGTGTAGGCGCCGCGCTCGGGGATCCCGACCTCGGCGGCGAACACGTGCCCCCGGTTGACGCCCAGCTGCAGCGGCAGCGGTGAGTCGGAGTCCGCGATCCGGCGCAGGGCGCGCAGCATCCGGCCCTCGTTGTCCTCGAACGACGGTCGGGATGCCCGAGCCGAGGAAGAACTTGCCGCCGTCGCTGTCGAGGTCGGTGGCCAGCAGGCTGATCGACTCGGGCGCCAGCGCCTCCTCGACGAGGCTGACCGTCCGGTGCAGCGCCTCGGCCAGGACATCGGGACCAGGCCCCGCGAGCAGGGCGTCGGTGCCGGAGAACTTGATGAACGCGATGCTGGCGATCCGGTGCTCCGGGTCGGGGATTCCGGGGTCGAGGTACTCCCCCAGCTCGATCGGGAACAGCCCGCGGATCCGCTCGCGATCGACGTCGGGGAGGACGAACTCATCGCCGGGCGCCGAGTGCGCAGTGCGCCGCCGCAGAAGCAGCTCGCCGTCCTCGCGCGGGCGGACGGCGTCCGGCGCGAGCCGCGCCGCGGTGGCCGCGCTGACCACGATCTCGCCCGCCTCCGCCGCCTTCTCCGCCAGCGCCGTGGACGTCGCGCCCGGCCCCAGGATGAGCAGCTCGCGCGTCGGGGCGCCGACGAGGAACAGGTGGATGTCCCCGGAGTGCAGCCCCACCGACATCTTCAGCGAGAGCCGCCCGACGGACGTGGGGACGGCCGCGGCCTGCCGCAGCGCCGTGCGCATCTCGACCGCCGCGTCACACGCCTGCTCGGTGTGGTCCGGCCCCGTGAAGAGGAACAGCAATGCGTCGCCACCGAACTTCAGCAGCTCCCCGCCGCGGGTGCCGGCGATCCGCAACATGGGGCCGAACACCCGGTTGAGCGTCTCGACGATCTCCTCGGCACCGATCCGGCCGCGCCGGGAGAGCTTCTCGGTCAGCGCGGTGAAGCCCGAGACGTCGGCGAACACGAGCGTCCCGTCGACCACGCGCCACAGCTCCCCGGGCGTCTCGTCGTCCCACGTGAGTGCGATCGGGGGGACGTGCCGGCGCAGGTCGGTCATGTCTCCCTATCGGCCTGGGTCGGTGGGCGGTTCGGTACCCCTAGAATGTCACAGGTCCAGCGACGGCAGAGGGCGGAACGGCGCCCGGGCTGAGGAGAGAACGTGCGGCTGACCTTCCTCGGGGTACGTGGTTCCACACCCGCGCCGGGCCAAGACTTCGTCCGCTACGGCGGGCACACCTCGTGCGTCGTCGTCGCACCGGACGCGGTCTCGGTGCCGGTCCTCGCCCTCGATGCCGGTACGGGGATCCGATCCCTGACCGCCCTCCTAGAGGGTGCAGCCTTCAACGGGTCCATCATGCTGAGCCACCTGCACTGGGACCACGTGCAGGGCATCCCCTTCTTCGCCGCCGGCGACCGTGACGACTCCCGCGTCGACGTGTACATCCCCGAGGAGTCGGGTCGGAACGGGTTCGACCTGCTCGCGCAGATGATGTCGCCGCCCGCGTTCCCGATCACCCCGGCGGGGTTGAAGGGCACCTGGACCTTCAACGCCATCGGGGCCACCCCGGTGACGGTCGAGGGGTTCGAGGTCACGCCGTTCGACGTAGCCCACAAGGGCGGGCGCAGCTTCGGGTACCGGGTGCAGGTCGGCGACACGTCCTTCGCGTACGTGCCCGACCATGCCCCGGCAGCGGGCGTCAGCGACGAGGCCATGGCGGCCATGGATGGTGTCGACATCCTCATCGAGGACGCGCAGTTCCTGGCCCACGAGCGCCCCCGCGCCGTCGACTACGGCCACGCGACCATCGACGAGGCCATCACCCTGGCCGAGAAGGTGAACGCCAAGTCGCTGGTGCTGTTCCACCACGGACCCCACCGGACCGACGATGCGCTCGACCAGATCCGCGAGGAGTTCTGCAGCACCGGGTTCGCCAGCGTCGCCTACGAGGGCATGGTCCTCGACCTGCCCTGATCCACGCTGCGAGCCGGGCCCGCCGCCGCGACGTGCTGGACCGTTCGGCGCCGGAGTCGCCCCGCGATCTGCGCTGCGGGCCGACCCGCGAGGTGGCGGAGGTCGACCCGAGCGACCGCCGCGCCCACCGCCCCCCTCGACGTGCTCGGCTCTGGCGCGATCCGGACACGGACTGGCGCCCAGCGGACACAGGTGTCCGGATCTGACCAATCCCGTGACGCGCGCACGCCAACGGTGTGTCCGGCTCGCGACACTGGCGACCTGCGGGTGCCGACCGCAGCCCGTTAGGGGAGACTCACACCCGTGCGCATCCTGGCCGTGTCGGACCTGCACTACCGGCTCCCCCACTACGACTGGCTCGTGCGCGCCTCGTCCGAGGCCGACGTCGTCGCCCTGTGCGGCGACCTGGCCGATGTGGTCAACCCGGTGCCGATCGATGTCCAGTCCGTCGTGCTGGGCAAGTACCTGACGGCCCTGTCCAACGAGGCCCTGGTCCTGGCATCCTCGGGCAACCACGACCTCGACGGCCCCGGCGCGCACGGCGAGCAGGTGGCCGGCTGGCTGCAGCGCGTGAGCGACGACGGCGTGCACACCGACGGCACGAGCATCGACGTCGACGGCGTTCGCTTCACGATCTGCCCGTGGTGGGACGGCCCGGTGACCCGTGATGAGGTCGGCGCCCAGCTGGCCGCAGCGGCGGTGGACCGGCCCGACACCTGGATCTGGCTCTACCACGCGCCCCCCGCGGGCACGCCGCTGTGCAAGGACGGCCGCCGCGAGTTCCCCGACCACGACCTCGCCGCGTGGATCGAGCAGTACCAGCCCGCCGTCGTGTTCTGCGGGCACATCCACCAGGCCCCGTGGGTGCCGGACGGCTCGTGGCACGCCAAGCTGGGCAGGACCTGGGTGTTCAACCCCGGCAAGCAGGTGGGACCGATCCCGCCGAACATCACGCTGGACACCAGCGAGCGGACCGCTCACTGGTACGGCGTCTTCGAGTCGGAGACGATCAGCCTCGACTGAGGCCGCGGGGTCACTGCCTCCGGCAGGCCCTCGGGCTCAGCACTCCGGGTCGCGCACGGAGCCCGTCCTCGTGGGCCCGCTCTGGTGATGCACCAGGCTGTCGAGGATCTGGTCGACCATCCCGAGGTGCCCGGTGAGCCCGGCGAACTGCTGCTTGACGTCGACCAGGTACTGGGTCAGCCCGTCGAGGCGCATGGCGGTCATCCGCAGGACTGCAACCGCGGCACCCGGATTGTCGTTCAGGAAGCCGTCCGGGTCCTCGATGACCCGCACCTCGACCGGAGTGGCCGCGCGGACCGTGGCCGTGGCGGAGCGGTCGAGCACCCACGACATCTCGCCGAAGACCGCACCGGGATGGTCGATCCGCGCGAACGGGACCAGGTCCTTCTCGATCGTGACCGAGCCGGAGACCAGCACGAGCATCCGCGAGGGCTGCCCGCCCTCCATGATGAGGACCTCGCCCGCGGGCACGGACAGCACAGGGAGGTCGGAGCAGAACTCCAGCAGGTCGGCCATGGGCGCCATTATCGCGGGCGCGTGCCGAGTCCGCCTCGCCGCACCCTGGACAGTCTCGCGCCTCAGCTGCTGGCATCGTCCCGGCGGGGAGCCGCCGCCGCATCGGGGTCGGACCCACCGAGGCCGGCGAGGCGTCTGGCGTCGGCGGCGAGGCGCTCTGCGGTGACCTCCGCCGCCAGGGCGGAGCCGTCCGCGCTGGCGGTCACGGAGGCGAGGAACTGCGCCGCGCTGACTGCCAGGAGCCTGCTGTCGACCAGCGCGCTGACGGTGGCGGTCCGGGGCACCCTGCGCAGGAGCGCGATCTCACCGAAGCCGTCACCGGGGGTCAGGGTGTGGTCTCGCAGGCTCCCGTCGACGGTCACGGACAACTCCCCCTCGGCGACCACGTAGAAGGTGTCACCGGGCTCCCCCTGGGTCACGACGACAGCCCCTACCGGGGCAGCCCGCCACAGGGCTGTCTGGGCCAGGTGCTCCAACTCGTAGGCCGGCAGCGCATTCAGGAAGGGCACCTGCGACAGGAGCTCGATCTCGCGGTGCGGGATGGTGGATGTCGCCTCCAGTCCCCGAACGGTCGCGAAGGTCACCAGACCCGTCAGGACCACCAGCAGGCCGATCGGGACGAACGCCCAGCTGGGCCCGAGGGCGAGGATCGCCAGCGGCGCCACCACTGAGCCGATCGCCTGCCCACTCATCTGGACCCCCTCCTGGATGGCGAGGACCCGGGCCAGGATCAGGTTGTCCGTGCTGCGCTGCAGGAGCGTCCGCGCTGAGACGATGATCAGTGACGCGCCCATCCCGGCGAGCGTCAGCATCACGACCGCGGGCGCGATCGTCCCCACGAAGGCCACTGCCAGCCAGAACCCGCCCAGGACGCCCGCACCCGCGAGGACCACGGGTGCCAGCCTGCTTCGATGGGCCAGTCCCGCCTGCATCGCCCCGCCGAGCGCGAGCCCGACGCCGTAGGATCCCGCGAGCAGGCCGGCGGTCGAGTCCCCGAGTCCCAGCACCTCGTCGTTGAAGGTGAGCGTGAGTGGCTCGTTGGAACCGTCGATGAAGAACGTGCAGCCGAGCAGGGCCAAGAGCGCCAGCGGCCCCCATCTGCCGCGCAGCGCGCGGAGCCCCTCGATCGCGGCGCGGATCTCGCCCGGCTCATCCTCGTCGTCATCGGTCGCCTGGGTGGATCTCGCGATGCCGAGCCGGGTGGTCAGCAGCGCCGCGACCACTCCCATGACCCCGCACACCAGCAGGACGACCCAGGGACCTGCAACGTCAGAGACCACCCCCGCCACCAGGAAGCCCACGAACAGCGTGGCCCCGTCCAGGAAGGACGACAGCCCGTTGGCGGCGACGAGGTCGCCGGGCCGCAGCGCCAGGAAGGGCAGGGCGGAGTAGTGCATCGGCTGGACGAGGCTCAGGGCCACCGTCTGCACGGCCCCCGCTGCGACGACAGACCAGAACGGGGCGTCCACGACCAGGAGCAGGGACATGACCAGGGACGTCAGACCCACCGAACCGTGGGCCAGCGACAGGGCCCGCCCCCGCGGCATCCGGTCCCCGAACCCCGCGATCAGGGGCACGATCAGGATCGCCGGGAGGAGCATGGCCACCGAGGCGATCCCGACGGCAGTCGCGCCCCCCCGCGAGTACGCGACGAGAACCACGGCCATCCACGTCGCGAACTCGATCAGGTCGCACAGCAGGTACGCCAGCAGCACCCGGCGCATCCGACGGTCCCCGGGCAGGCTCAGGCGCAGCGAGACCCTCGGGACCGCCATGCACCACCTCCACCACCGTCGCGCGCTCTGCATGCGGGGCGCTCGGAGCGCTCGGGTAGGCGCTCGCGTGTGGCGTCGCACTTCCGCCGCGACCGAAGCCCCGTGACCGCGAACAATAGCGGGCCGGACCTCCGCGAACGGGACAGCTCAGGCGGGGGCGATCTCGCTGATCAGGGTCTCGATCCGCCCACGGATGTCGTCGCGGATCGGTCGCACGGAGTCGATCCCCTGGCCTGCGGGATCGTCGAGCTTCCAGTCCTCGTAGCGCTTGCCGGGGTAGATCGCGCAGGTGTCGCCGCAGCCCATCGTGATGACCACGTCGGAGCCGCGCACGGCCTCGTCGGTGAGGATCTTGGGGATCTCGGCCGACATGTCGATGCCCTCCTCGAGCATCGCGGCGACGGCAGCTGGGTTCACTGACTCGGCCGGCGCCGACCCAGCCGAGCGGACGACGACGCGGTCGCCCGCGAGGTGGGTCAGGTAGGCCGCGGCCATCTGGGAGCGGCCGGCGTTGTGGATGCAGACGAAGAGCACGGACGGCTTCTCGGACATGGGGTTCTCCTCGGATCAGGTGGGTCGGGGACGTTCGTGGACGGGGCCGGGCAGGTCCAGCGGCTCGGGGGTGACCCCGGGGCGCGGGTGGAACAGCTCGGTCTGGGCGGCACCGATCGCCGCCCCGACCAGTTGGGCGAGGATGAAGGGGAGGACCGAAGCGGGGGCGATTCCTGCGAACGTGTCGGTGAACATCCGACCGATCGTCACGGCCGGGTTGGCGAAGGAGGTCGACGAGGTGAAGAAGTAGGCCGAGCCGATCCACGCGGGCACCAGGACCGGGCCGAGGCGGCCGTTCCCGGTGCGGGTCAGCGCGCCGATGATCCACAGCAGGCCGGCCGTGGCCACGACCTCTCCGAGCAGCAGGTTCGCGCCACTGCGCTCGGTCGTCGAGATCTCAAGGGCGGGCAGGTCGAACATCAGGTTGGCCAGCATCGCCCCCGTGATGGCCCCCAGGACCTGGACCGGGATGTAGGCAGCCCCCTCCCGGCCGGCGATCTCCCGGCGGACCAGGGCCACGCCGGTCACGGCCGGGTTGAAGTGCGCCCCGGAGATGGGGCCGAGGGTCCAGATCAGCAGGCCCAGGACCATCACCGTGGCGAGCATGTTCATCAGCAGCTGCACGCCGACGTCGTCGGTCAGGGTCGTTGCCATGATCCCGGAGCCGACCACGGCAGCGACCAGGATCATCGTCCCGAGGTACTCGGCCAGCACCCGGCGGGCGGGCGGGGTCAGGGTCACGTCGGCCACTCCTCGGCGCGGGTACGCACACTGGCCCGCGACGGCATCCCCACGCTCACGGGCGAACTATAGCAACGTTCATTGAGTAATCGGTCACGTCCCGATCGGGCACATGTACTTGGCGCGGCAATCCGTCCGATGCCGTCTCGCTCGGACGAAGCGGACCCGTGGGTAGGTCACGACCGCGCAGAGCGGTGGGGTCTGCTTGACCGGTCGTGGGCGGGCCCCGTCGATGACCCTGCCAAGGCCAGAGGCAGGGAGACAGGCGGGGCCTCACCGTAGTTGTCGACCGCAACAGCATCCGGGTTGAGCCCTTGACCTGCGACGACGCTCCTGGCTACACGTTGAAGCGGAACTCGCCCCTCAGGCCACCGCGCTGCCGCGACCAGCCGACGACGAGCGTTGTCACGCGACCAACCCGTCACCGACACCACCTCGTCGAGGGCCCTGCCCTTCTCCGCCTTCCCTGCCTTCCCTACCTTCCCTGCCTTCCCTGCCTTCAGATACGCCCCTACTGGTGATCTCAACCCTGGACGCCATCGACAACTCACTCCTCATGACCCAACAGCGTCACCGTTACGCGGGCATTCCCAACTGAGGCACGCAGAGCGCTACGCGGGCAGTCTCCGTGAGTCTCGTCGCGCCCTTGCGCGGCGAAGGGCAGGGCCATAAGGTTCACTTATGTCGTTGGTGGCCGAGTATCGAACGGCGCAGCGCGAGGCCGAGCACGCGCGGCTGCGCCGACTTCTCGCGCTTCGTGCCATGGTCGCCACGGGAATGCGTCAGCGCCAGATCGCTGACGCGTTGGGCGTCAGCCAGCCAGCGGTGAGCCAACAGCTGCGGGCCGCCGGCAACCTGACAGACGTGCACCCCGAGGTACTGCTCGAAGCGTCCGGGCCGCTCCTGACGCAGACTGCCGAGGAACGCGGCTTCACCAAGTTGGCCGTGTTCGGCTCCGTCGCTCGCCACCACGCCCGCCAGGATTCCGACATCGACCTGCTGGTGGAACCTCCGCCTGACACGTCGATCGGCGACCTGCTCGCCATGCGTGAGCTGTTCGAGCAGATCCTCGGCCGTCCCGTCGACCTGATCACCTACGGCGGCCTGAAGCCCGGACTCGATGACGACATACTCCGGGAAGCGGTGCTGCTGTGATGGATCGCAAGACCGCCAAGGACCTGATCCACCTGCGGGACTGGCTCGACCGCGCCCACGAGATCGTGGATCGCGGCAAGGACGTCTACCTGCGCGATGACCTGCTTCAGGAGGCCGGGGACTCGCTGATGATGAAACTCGGCGAAGCCTCGAACCGGCTCTCGCGCGCCGGCCTCCCAGGTCCACGGGGCCAAACGTGGCAGGACGCGATCGCGAACAGGAACTGGCTCATCCACCAATACGACGAGATCGATCGCGAGATCACGTGGACGACCCTCGCCCGGGACCTTCCGAGGTGGCGGGAAGCATTGGCCGGCGCCTTCGAATCCGCCGAGGCTGTCCTCGCCCGCGACCCGGACGCCGACTGATCCGACCAGGACCCGATCCTGGCCGTGGTCGCGACGCACCCCCGTCAGCAGGCCTTGGCGACTCCAGACCGACCGTCTCGCTGACCGTTCACACCCACCTCTGGCCCGACTCCGGGGCCCGGTTCCGGACCGCCTCCGCAGATCGCTGGGAGGAAGTTGGCACGACGCTAGTACGACAGGGCCCCGGGAGGGGCGCTGAGCACGAAAATGAGGTCCAGAGGGGCACTTTCACACGTTGAAGCGGAACTCCACCACGTCGCCGTCGTGCATCACGTACTCCTTGCCCTCGATGCGCACCTTGCCACGGGACTTGGCCTCAGCCATCGAGCCCGCCTCGACCAGGTCATCGAAGGACACGACCTCGGCCTTGATGAAGCCCTTCTGGAAGTCGGTGTGGATCACACCGGCCGCCTCGGGGGCAGTCGCTCCCTTGGGGATCGTCCACGCGCGCGACTCCTTGGGCCCAGCTGTCAGGTAGGCCTGCAGCCCGAGCGTGTCGAACCCGACGCGGGCGAGCTGGGTCAGGCCGCTCTCCTCCTGGCCGATCGACTGGAGCAGCTCGAGGGCCTCGGCCTCGTCGAGCTCGATGAGGTCGGCTTCGGTCTTGGCATCGAGGAACACGGCCTCAGCGGGCGCGATCAGCGAGGCGAGCTCGGTGCGCATGGCGTCGTCGGAGAGCTCGTCGGCGTCGACATTGAAGACGTAGAGGAACGGCTTGGCAGTGAGCAGGAACAGCTCGCGAAGGGGCTCGCGATCCAGGCCGGCGGCGAAGACGGTCGTACCGCCCTCCAGGACGACCTTCGCCTCCTCTGCCGCTGCAAGCGCGTGGGCCCGGTCCTTGTTCATCCGGGCCTCCTTCTGCAGCCGCGGGATCGCCTTGTCCAGCGTCTGGAGGTCGGCGAGGATCAGCTCGAGGTTGATGACCTCGATGTCGTCCTTCGGCGAGACCCGCCCGTCGACGTGGACCACGTCCGGGTCGGTGAAGACGCGGATCACCTGGCAGATCGCGTCGGACTCGCGGATGTGCGACAGGAACTTGTTGCCCAGGCCCGCTCCCTCGCTGGCACCCTTCACGATCCCGGCGATGTCGACGAAGGTGACGGTCGCCGGCAGCGTCCTGGCGGAGCCGAAGATGCCGGCGAGAACGTCGAGGCGCGGGTCCGGGACGCCGACGACGCCGGTGTTCGGCTCGATGGTCGCGAACGGGTAGTTCGCCGCGAGCACGTTGTTGCGGGTCAGTGCGTTGAACAGGGTGGACTTGCCGACGTTGGGCAGTCCGACGATGCCGATGGTGAGGGCCACAACCCACGATTCTACCGGCGATCAGGGGACCTCCCGGACCTGTCGAACCGGGCGGATCCAGCACACCGGGGTCTCACCTGCCTCACCCGATCAGGTAGTCCCATCCCCATCCTCCTTTGAGCCAATGTGCCCGCGACGACAGTCTCATGGCGACGCCCCGGTTCTCCCAGCGACTATCCACAGGCCCACGGTCTCTCGACACCTCATGTCAGTGGGGTGGGATACGGTTCTGACAGGTGGTCGAACACCAGTTCGACAGAAGGGGGAGCTGTGCTTGAGGTTGTGCTGACAGTTCGCGATGAACGCGGCCGCCAGATCGACGCCGCAGCGCTGGGCGTCGAGGAGTTGGTGGAGGTGCTCCGGGCCCGGCCACCGAGCCCAGGCCCAGGCCCGCGTCAGGAACGCGACCTCGAGGTGGAGGTGTTCGGGCCGGCGATGCTCTCCCTGGAGGCTGTCGAACTCCTGTCACGACAGGTCGCCGCCCTGCGCGTCGCGTGCGTGGCAGCGGTCGCAGACGAGACACCGGGTGGATCCGCGACCGATCGCGTGCTCGACGAGCTGTCGTGCGCCCTTGTCGTCTCGCGCCGGTCGGCGCAGCACACCCGTGCCACGGCGGAGATGCTGCGCCACCAGCCCGAGGTCTGGGCTGCCCTGTTCCGCGGGGATCTGGACCTGACCCGGGCGCGGATCCTGGCCGACGCCCTGTTCGAGGTTCCCCGAACGGATCCCGACGGGGTGCCGCGTGAGGACTTCGAATCCGAGTGCGCCGCCCTGCTGGCCGACGGCCTGGCCTATGCCAAGGACCACACCGCCCGTCGCCTGGAGCTGTTCCTCCAGCGTCGGCTGCTGGCCCTCGGCTGTGGCGAGCGGCCCCGGCGTCGCAGCAGGGGACTGGCCGAGCGGGGCGTCTGGGTCGACCATCGGGGGGACGGGACGGCGGACCTGGTCGCAAGGCTGGCCAGTGAGGACGCCGAGCGCGTCTACGGCGTGATCCGGGCCTGCGCGCTCGCGGATCGCAACGGCGACCCGACGCACGAGGGGGCTGCCACTCGCGAACCGTTGGACCTGTGGCTGGCGGCGGCCCTGGTGGACCTGATCCTCGATCCACGCGTCAGCGCCGGGACGACCGACCCAGTGGCCGTCTCTGACGGCACGCGGTCCCGACGGGCCAGGGTCGACACCGTGATCACGGTCACGATCCCCATCGACTCGTTGGCCGGGCTCACGGACTCGCCCGGTGTGATCAACGGGTTCGGGGCGATCCCCGCCGCCGACGCCCGGCGATTGGCCGCCAGTGACGCGCGCTGGCGTCATGTCCTGACCTGTCGCACGTCCGGGGCGGTCCTCGACGTCGGGACCCTCTCCTACCGCCCGCCAGCGGCCTTGGACCGCCACGTTCGGCTGCGGGACGGGACCTGCCGGTTCCCCGGATGCTCGGTGCCGGCGGCCGAGTGCGACCTCGACCACCTCGTCCCGTTCCCACTCGGGCCAACCTCCGCGGACAACCTCCATGCGCTCTGCCGCCGGCACCACGGCCTCAAGCATGAGGGAGGGTGGCGAGTCGAGGCGATCTCGGGCAGCGGGCTGCGCTGGACCAGTCCGCAGGGCGCTTCCGCCATCTCACACCCCGACGACGACCACGCCCGGGTGGCCTGAACAGAGGAGGGCCGACGACACGCGGATCCCGATGGGGAGAGCCAAGTTCCTCCGAATGTCGGACCCCTGGCGTAGGAAGGGCCCATGGAGACAACGATCGTGTGGGGAGTTGTGCTCGGTGCGCTGGCCCTTGTGCTGGGGTGGCTGCTGCGTGGGCTGATGGATCGTCCGCGGCACGCGGCCGAGCGTGCGGTGGCTGCGGAGCGAACGACGCGACTGGAGGCTGAGCTGAGTGCCGCCCGGGCGAGCGCCTCGGCTCAGGCCGCAGCTCCGGAGCAGGTGGCTCAGGCGATGGCCCCCGTCCAGTCGGCCCTGGGCCGGCTCGAGGAGGCTGTGATCCGAGCGGAAGGAGGACGAGCCAGCTCGACGGCGCAGCTGGCCGAGCAGATGCGGGCGGTGGCGCAGGCCACGAGCCTGTCCACCGACGGCCTGCGGCGAGAGACCTCCCGGCTCGTGGGAGCGCTGGGCCACAGTGAGGTCCGGGGGCGGTGGGGGGAGTTCCAACTGCGACGATTGCTGGAGTCCTCCGGCCTGGTCCGCGACGTGCACTTCACCGAGCAGCAGAGCGTCTCGACGGAGTCTGGCCTGCTGCGCCCGGACGTCGTGCTGCACCTCAGCGACGACAAGACGGTCGTCGTGGACGCGAAGGTCTCGCTGCGGGCCATCCTGGGCATCGAGGCAGGTGATCCGCAGGACGAGGTTGCCGCTGCTCGCGCCCAGCATGCGCGCGAGGTGCGCAACCACGTCGATCGACTCGCGGGCAAGGAGTACGCGCGGCAGTTCGACACCGCTCCGGAGTTCGTCGTCATGTTCCTGCCGGCGGAGTCGCTCCTCGCCGAGGCGCTGGCGAGCGACCCCACCCTCCTCGAGCATGCCTTCGACCGCAACATCGTCCTGGCCACCCCGACCACGCTGATGGCACTGACCCGCACAGTCGGCCACATCTGGCGCCAGGACGCCCTGGCCGCCAACGCCAAGGAGGTCCAGGCCCTCGGCCGCGAGCTGGCTGAGCGCCTGACGACCATGCTCGGGCACCTGGACAAACTCGGCTCAGCCCTGGGATCCGGGGTGACCGCCTACAACAGGGCGATGGCGTCGCTGGAGTCCCGGGTGCTCGTGACGGGCCGGCGGTTCACCGAGATGCAGGGCCTGCCGATCCCCCTGGACTCGCCCAAGCAGGTCGACCAGCAGCCGCGCAGCCTCGCTGTGAGGCCACCAGCCAGCGACGCGCCCAACCAGGCAGACCTGCTTGGCCCCACCGCTGGCCAGCGGGGCACCTCCCTGTCCGAACCTCGCGACTCGCTCGACGCGTCAGACCCGCTCGACGCGTCAGACCCGCTCGATCCGTCCGATTCGTTCGACGCGCTTGACGCCCTCGAACGACGTGCCCTTGAAGCGCATGCGAGCGAACCTCCTGCGGACTCGTCGGCAACTGCCGTCGCGTAGACCGGGGCTGGCGGCGGACTACCATCGCCCCGTGACCCTGCCCTCACCCGGACCCAGCGACGTCGGGTGGGGGCGTGCGGGAGCACCCGTCGATGGGGCCCCTGCCCCCGACGTGCAAGCCACGCGCACCGCGCCTCGGCGTGGATTCCGCGGCGGACGCGTCGTCCTGGTCGCCACACTGCTGGTGATTGCCGTCGCGGCCGTCGAGGCCGCACTCCGCGACCGGATCGGGCCCTGGACCGGCGTGACACTCGTCGTCGTTGCCATCATCGCCCCGCTCGTCACGCGCGCGGGCGATCGCTCGCTGCCGGCCATGATGCCCCCCCTGGCGTTCCTTGCCGCCGTCCTGATCGCCGGCCAGATGCTCGTGCCCGCGACGGGTGGCTCGCTGCGCACCCGGGAGGCCCTGATGATCGTGCAGAACCTGGGCCCGAATGCCATCTGGGTCGTTGCCGCCACGATCCTGTCCACGACGATCGCAGCGATCCGCCACTTCACGGACCGCTGACGGCCCCGGACCGAGTACGGCGGCGGGCAACGACTACTGCTTGCCTGCGGCCTTGAGGTCCCGGCGCAGCTCCTGGGGCAGCGCGAACACCATGTGCTCCTCGACGGCGTCGACGACCTCGACGTCACCGAACCCGAGCTCGGCGAGGCGGGCAAGCACGTCGCGCACCAGGATCTCGGGCACCGAGGCCCCGCTGGTCACCCCGACAGTCACGGCACCGTCGAACCACCCCGGCTCCAACTCGCTGGCCAAGTCGACGCGGTGCCCGGACTTCGCACCATGCTGAAGGCCGACCTCGAGCAGTCGTACGGAGTTCGATGAGTTGGCCGACCCCACCACGATCAGCACGTCGCTGCGGGGAGCCACCTGCTTCACCGCGATCTGGCGGTTCTGGGTGGCGTAGCAGATGTCGTCACTGGGCGGGCTGACCAGGCCGGGCACGAGCTCGCGCAGGGCCCCGACGGTCTCCATGGTCTCGTCCACCGACAGCGTGGTCTGCGAGAGCCACACCACCTTCTCGTCCGGCGCGATGTCGAGCGCGGCCACGGAGTCCGGGCCCTCGACCAGGGTCATCGCCTCTGGCGCCTCGCCCATGGTGCCCTCAACCTCCTCATGGCCCTCGTGGCCGATGAGCAGGATCCGGTAGCCCTCGTCCGCGAACCGCCGGGCCTCGTTGTGCACCTTGGTGACCAGGGGGCAGGTCGCGTCGATCGTGCGCAGGTTGCGCTGGGCGGCCTCCTCGTGGACCGACGGGGCCACGCCGTGCGCGCTGAAGACCACGGTGGCACCCTCCGGGACCTCGTCGGTCTCGCTGACGAACACCGCCCCGCGCGCCGCAAGCGAGTCGACCACGTACCGGTTGTGGACGATCTCCTTGCGCACGTACACCGGCGCGCCGTAGAGGTCCAGGGCCTTCTCGACAGCGACCACGGCACGATCCACACCCGCGCAGTACCCGCGGGGTGCTGCCAGCAGGACCTTGCCACCCGATTCAGCCATGCCCCAATGGTAGGGCGGCCCAGCAATGTCTGCCGCCTGTCGTACCCTCGCGACCATGACCACGGCCCCCCAGCCCACCGCCCAGCCCACCGCCCCGGGCGGCGCACCGGCGGACGGTTCGGCCCCGGAGCGCGCCTGGCCCGTACGCGAGATCTCCGTGAAGCTGCGCGACTACATCGCGCGGTTGAACCGGGTGTGGATCGAGGGGCAGGTCGTCGAGGTCAGCCGCCGCAGCGGGTCGCAGGTCTACCTGACGGTCCGCGACGTCGACGTCGACGCCTCAGTGTCGGTCGTGATCCCCGGCGGCCTCGATCGCGCGATGAACCCACCCCTGGCAGCTGGCCAGCGGGTCCTCATGCACGTGCAGTGCGAGTACTGGGTCCGCAACGGCCGGCTCATGCTGCGGGCCAGCGAGATCCGGCCCGTGGGCATCGGCGAGCTCCTGGCCACCCTCGAGCGCCGCAAGCAGCAGCTGGCGGCCGAGGGCCTGTTCGCCCCCGAGCTCAAGCGTCGCCTGCCCCTGCTCCCCCGACGGATCGGGCTCATCACCGGCGTCAATGCCCAGGCGATGCACGACGTGATCACCAACGCCCGGCACCGGTGGCCCTCAGCGCAGTTCGAGGTCCGTGAGGGCGCGGTGCAGGGCGCCTCGGCCGTGAGCACCATGCTGCGCAGCCTCGCCGAGCTCGAGGCGGACGAGACCGTCGACGTCATCGTGTTCGCACGTGGCGGGGGGAGCCTCGAGGACCTGCTGCCGTTCAGCGACGAGTCCCTGATCCGCGCGGTCGCCGCCGCACGGACGCCCGTGGTCAGCGCGATCGGCCACGAGCAGGACGCACCGCTTCTGGACCTCGTCGCCGACCTGCGCGCCTCCACCCCCACGGACGCGGGCAAGCGGATCGTGCCCGACTGGGCCGAGGAGTCCCGGCGCATCAGCGATCGGCGGGCGAGCCTCGACCGCTCGATGCTGACCCGCCTCGACCAGGCCACAACGTGGCTGGAGCAGACGCGCAGCCGACCCGCGATGGCTGATCCGGCCGGGCTGCTGCCACGGCTGTCCACCGAGGTCCACACGGCCCGGCAGCGCGCCTTCCGCGCCGTTGAGCATCGGATCGCCACCCAGGAGCGTGACCTCGCCCACCTGCGCGCACGGGCGCGGGCACTGTCCCCGCTGGCCACCCTCGACCGCGGATACGCAGTGGTGGTGGGCCCCCGAGGTGAGCTCGTCCGAGCGGCAGACCAGCTCCATCCGGGCGACGGCGTGCGGGTGCGTGTCGCCACCGGTCACTTCCGGGCCGACGTCACGGACGTAGCATCGACGTCATGACCGAGCCGACCACGCCGACCCAGCCGGCCCAGCCGGCCACGCCGACCCCGCCCTCGGCGACGCCCACCGCGCAGCTGCCGGGTGGGAACGCCGAGGACCTCGCCGGACTCAGCTACGAGCAGGCACGGGCGGCCCTCGACAAGGTCGTCTCCGAGCTCGAGTCAAGCACGGTCAACCTCGAGATGTCCCTCGCGCTCTGGGAGCGGGGCACTGCCCTGGCCGACATCTGCCAGGCACACCTGGACGGGGCCAGGGAGCGGATCGAGGCAGCGCGTCCGGGCCTGACGGCGACCCCGCCGGAGTAGATCGCCGGAGAAGACCTGCGGCCGGAGCGGGTCCCCGGCCGAAGCAGGTCAGCCCTCGACGGGCGCCAGCGTCCCGGCCAGGGTCTCCAGCTCCGCCCACGTCGCCGAACCGGTCACCACGGTGACGGTCCCGTCCTCGACGAGGACCAGGGACCTGCGCTCATCAGGTGTCGGGTCGCCCTCCATCCGAGTCCACTCACGGTCTGCGATGGTGACGGTCCCGCCGGCGACGCCCTTGCGGGTCTCATCCGCGATCCAATCCTCCTGCGCCTTGTCCGCCTGGGCGGGGAACTCCCCGCGCTGCAGGATCGCCGCGTACTCCTCGTCCGGGGTGTAGAAGCCGGCCCGCCACACCAGCGTGCCATCTGCTTGCGGCTCAACGCGGGCGCTGGTCGCCGGCCACGGGAAGGCCACCGGAGGGGCCAGGACCTCGTACGGCGCGGCACTCGCAGCAGCCTGTGCGACCGGGGCCCACTCCACCTCGCGGATCGCATCCGAGCTGCGGGGATGCGAGAAGTACAGCCAGATGAGCAGCACGATCGCCACGAGGCCCAACGAGCGGATCATGTCCGTGCCGAGCTGCCGTCCTCGCGACGGCGCCCGTCCCACGATCTGCTCTCCCATGGACACGATGGTGGACCATGGCGGCCCGGTCCGCACAATCTGCCCCCCCCACCTGCCCCCCATCTGGCACCTCATCCACCCCCCCATCTGCCCCCGGCTCCGGGTCCGGCCACCTCGGACTACGCTCATTCCATGGCCGACTTCACCTACACCGACGTGCTGCCCACCGGCGCCGACGAGACGCCCTACCGCCTGCTCACGACCGAGGGCGTGAGCACCGTGGAGGCCGCCGGGCGCACGTTCCTGCAGGTCTCCCCCGAGGCTCTGCGCCTTCTGGCCTACGAGGCCATCCACGACATCCAGCACCTGCTCCGCCCGGCCCACCTCGCCCAGCTGCGCGCGATCCTCGATGACCCGCAGGCCTCCCCTAACGACCGCTTCGTCGCCCTCGACCTGCTCAAGAACGCCAACATCGCAGCCGGCGGCGTGCTGCCCATGTGCCAGGACACCGGCACCGCGATCATCATGGGCAAGCGGGGCCAGCAGGTCCTCACCGAGGGACCCGACGAGGCCGCCCTGTCCCGTGGCATCTTCGACGCCTACCAGACACTGAACCTGCGCTACTCGCAGCTGGCGCCGTTGACCATGTGGGACGAGCGCAACACCGGGACGAACCTGCCCGCGCAGATCGAGCTCTACGCAGACACCGAGCCGGGCCACGAGTTGTCCTACAAGTTCCTCGTGATGGCCAAGGGTGGTGGCAGCGCGAACAAGTCGTTCCTGTTCCAGGAGACCAAGGCCCTGCTCAACCCGGCCTCGATGACGAGGTTCCTCGACGAGAAGCTGCGCAGCCTGGGCACCGCGGCATGCCCGCCCTACCACCTGGCCGTCGTCATCGGGGGGACCAGCGCCGAGTACGCCCTGAAGGTCGCCAAGTACGCCTCGGCCAAGTACCTCGACGGGCTGCCCACGGCTGGCAGCGCCGAAGGCCATGCCTTCCGCGACCTGGACATGGAGGCCGAGGTCCTGACACTCACCCAGCAGTTCGGGATCGGAGCGCAGTTCGGAGGCAAGTACTTCTGCCACGACGTGCGGGTCGTGCGCCTGCCCCGGCATGGTGCGAGCTGCCCGGTCGCGATCGCGGTCTCGTGCTCGGCCGACCGGCAGGTCCTGGCGAAGATCACCCCCGAAGGTGTCTTCCTCGAGCAGCTGGAGCGCGACCCCGCGCACTACCTGCCCGAGATCACCGACGAGCACCTCGACGACGCCGTGGTCCAGATCGACCTGAACCAGCCCATGGACGCCGTGCGCGCCCAGCTGACCACGTTGCCGGTCAAGACCCGGGTCTCGCTGACCGGGCCACTGGTCGTCGCCCGCGACATCGCCCACGCCAAGATCAAGGAGATGCTCGACCGGGGCGAGCCGATGCCCGAGTACCTGCGCGATCACGCCGTCTACTACGCCGGCCCGGCCAAGACCCCCGCCGGTTACGCGTCGGGCTCGTTCGGACCGACGACAGCTGGCCGCATGGACGCCTACGTCGACCAGTTCCAGAAGGCGGGTGGCTCCCTGGTGATGCTGGCCAAGGGCAACCGCTCAGCGGCGGTGACCAACGCCTGCCGGGACAACGGCGGGTTCTACCTCGGCTCGATCGGCGGGCCGGCCGCCCGACTGGCCAAGGACAACATCCGCTCGGTGGAGGTCCTGGACTTCCCCGAGCTCGGGATGGAGGCGGTCTGGCGCATCGAGGTCGAGGACTTCCCCGCGTTCGTCGTCGTCGACGACAAGGGCAACGACTTCTTCGCCGAGACCTCGAAGCCCACGATCACGTCGATCCCGGTGGGCCCGCCGGCCCAGTAGGAGCAGTCTCCTAGTACCAGTGGTGCGAGCGCCAGAACGCCCACGCGTTGCAGGGCGAGCCGTAGCGGTTCTTGATGTACTTCGCGCCGACCTTGATCTGGATGGCCGGGCTGTTCATGTACTGGGCGGTCGAGTAGCCCATTGCGCCCCAGACCCGCGATGAGGTCTGTGGGATCCCCCGGTAGATCCCGTTGGGGTTGCTCACCCAGTAACGCCAGCCGCTCTCGCGGGTCCACAGGGTCGACAGGCACGACATCTGCCCGGATCCCCAGCCGTACGTGCGTGAGATGTACGCCGAGGCATAGCGCTTGCTGGCCGCTGGCGCCCCGGCCCGGGGCAGGGCCCCACGCGAGACCTTCTTGGCGGCACGCTCTGCTGCCGCGCGGGCCTTCAGCTCCTTCTTCATCTTCTTGAGCGCCTTGGCGGTGACCACGCCGTTGGCCTTGATCCCGGCTGACCGCTGGAGCTTCTTGACGGCCTTGCGGGTTGCCGCGTCGAAGGTGGCGGTCTTCTCGACCTTGACCAGGTCCTGCAGGGCCGTCACATCCTCACCGACGTCGCCGAAGCGCAGGGTGCGCGCTCCGAGGACCAGCGGGGCCGCAGGGACCGCCGCCACGGCCGGGTCGGTGGGCTGGACAGTCGGATCGGCGGGTGTGGCCGGGACAGCCGGATCAGCGGTCACGGTCGCCGTAGGGTCCGCGACGACATCGTTGGCGTGGGCCGCACTCCCCGCCAAGCTCGGGGCACCGACGACCAGGACGACGGCGACCAGAGTCGCCAGGAGCCTGCGCAGCGGCATCGAAGATGGTCCCCCGAGGACTTCGTGATCGGTCTGTGAAGGGCTCATGAACACCGGAGCGTGCCATCCGAACGGCGGTTGACTCCAGCCGGATTTCATGGCGAGAGGGCTCTCCGAAGTGACTCGCGTCACACGGAAGCTCGAATAAATCGGTCATATCGTGATTCCCATCACACTGGTTACGTGTTTCAGTGTGAGGTATGCCACAGCCGGGACCTTGGTCATGAACCGGGCGACGACGGAGGAAAACGATCGCCTCAGTTGGGCAGGTCCTCCAGCATCTCGGTGACCAGCGCCGCGATCGGCGAGCGCTCGCTGCGGGTCAGGGTGACGTGCGCGAACAGCGGGTGCCCCTTGAGCTTCTCGACCACCGCGACGACCCCGTCGTGGCGTCCCACCCGCAGGTTGTCGCGCTGGGCCACGTCGTGGGTCAGCACGACCCGGGAGTCCTTGCCGATGCGCGACAGGACGGTGAGCAGCACGTTGCGCTCCAGGGACTGGGCCTCGTCGACGATGACGAACGCGTCATGCAGCGACCTGCCGCGGATGTGGGTCAGCGGCAGCACCTCGAGCATGCCCCGGTCGAGCACCTCGTCGACCACCTCGGAGGTCGTGATCGCACCGAGGGTGTCGAACACCGCCTGACCCCAGGGCGACATCTTCTCGTGCTCGCTGCCCGGGAGGTACCCGAGCTCCTGGCCACCGACGGCGAACAGGGGACGGAAGACCACGACCTTGCGGTGCTGCTGGCGCTCGAGCACCGCCTCGAGCCCGGCGCACAGGGCCAGTGCGCTCTTGCCCGTGCCCGCGCGGCCGCCGAGGCTGACGATCCCGATGTCGGGATCCAGGAGCAGGTCCAGGGCGATCCGCTGCTCGGCTGACCGGCCGTGCAGCCCGAAGGCCTCCCGATCACCGCGCACCAGTCGCAGCCGCTTGTCGGCGGTGACCCGGGCCAGGGCCGAGCCCCGCTCGGAGATCAGCACCACACCGGTGTTGCAGGGCAGGTCACGCGCCAGGTCGAGCTCGATCCGCTCGTTGTCGTAGAGCTCGTTGACGACCGAGGAACCGACCTCGATCTCCTCGATGCCCGTCCAGCCGGTCGAGAGCACCAGCTCGGCGCGGTACTCCTCGGCCTGCAGGCCCAGGGTGGACGCCTTGACCCGCAGCGGGAGGTCCTTGCTGACCACCACCACGTCGCGGCCCTCCGCGGCGAGGTTGCGCGCCACCGCCAGGATCCGGGTGTCGTTGTCGCCGAGCTGCATCCCGGTGGGCAGGCGCGACAGATCGGAGTGGTTGAGCTCGATCCGCAGCGTGCCGCCCTCATCGTTGAGGGGGATCCGCTCGTCGAGGCGGCCGAAGTCCACCCGGAAGTCGTCGAGCATCCGCAACGCCTGTCGGGCGAAGTAGCCCAGCTCGGGGTGGGTGCGCTTGGCCTCCAGCTCGATGATCACGACCAGCGGGATGACGACATCGTGCTCGTCGAAGCGGAAGACCGCTCGCGGGTCGGACAGCAGGACGGAGGTGTCGAGCACGTAGCAGCGACGCGCCTCCGTTCGAGCTCTGCTGGATCGGGGCTTCGTCGCAGTCGGCACACGCGCCTCCACAGTCGGGTCGGGCGGCTCGGGGTGCGCCCGACCTGACCGAATCTAGGCGCGGCCGGCGCGTGCGGCCGCGCCGACACGCCGCGCGCGGGGCGCTCTGCACCGGAAGGTCGCCGAACCGTCATGTGCCGGCCATCGAGCCGACGGGTGGGTCGAGCTCAGGATCCGTAGCGCCGTTCCCGGGCCGCGTAGTCGCGCAGGGCGCGCAGGAAGTCCACGCGCCGGAAGTCCGGCCAGTAGGCCTCGCAGAAGTAGAACTCGGAATGGGCGCTCTGCCACAGCAGGAACCCCGACAGCCGCTGCTCTCCGGAGGTCCGGATGACCAGGTCGGGGTCGGGCTGGCCCTTCGTGTAGAGATGCGCGGCGATGTGCTCCACATCGAGCTTCGCGGCCAGGTCCTCGATGGAGGTGCCCGCGGCGGCCTCCTCCTGCAGCAGGGCGCGGACCGCGTCGACCAGCTCCTGGCGCCCGCCGTACCCGACCGCGACGTTGACGGTCATGCCGTCGATGCCCGACGTCGTGAGTTCGGCGTCCTCCAGCACCTGTCGGGTGCGTGCCGGCAGCGGTTCCTTGGCCCCCACGTGGCGGATCACCCACTTGCCCGACGCGGCCAGCTGCTCCACGGATCCCTCGATGATCCCCAGCAGCGGGTCGAGCTCCTCGCTGGGCCGGGTCAGGTTGTCCGTCGACAGCAGCCACAGGGTGACCACCTCGACGCCGACCTCGTCGCACCATTCGAGGAACTCCGCGATCCGCTCGGCCCCGGCCCGATGTCCTGCTGCACTGCTCGAGCCCTGTTCGGTGGCCCAGCGTCGGTTGCCGTCCAGGATCACCCCGACGTGGCGTGGGATGTCGCCCTGGCTGAGGTCGTGGGCCAGACGGCGTTCGTAGAGACCGTAGACGAGGTCGTCCAGACCCATTCGCGCCTCCCGTAACGACCTCTGTGCCCGTCGTGGAGGCTATCGCACCGCCGTCACGACCAGCGTTGCGGCAACGAAGTGGGCGGCCCAGCCGCCGAGGGTGAAGGAGTGGAAGACCTCATGGAAGCCGAACCACTTCGGTGACGGGTTGGGCCACTTGGTCGCGAACACCCCGGCACCGACCGTGTAGAAGACCCCGCCGAGCAGGATCAGGCCCAGCACCCAGGCATGGCGCGCGTCGGTGAGGATGTCCGAGCGCAGGAAGCCGGGGAGGAACATCGCCGAGGCCCAGCCCAACGCCAGGTACATGGGCACGAACAGCCAGCGGGGAGCGCGGACCCACAGCATGCGGATCGCGGCCCCACCGACCGCGCCGAGCCACAGGACGGCCAGCAGCGACCGAGCCGGGCCCGGGCCGAGCAGGGCCACCGCGAAGGGCGTGGCGCTGCCGGCGATCACGAGGAAGATGTTGGCGTGGTCCCAGCGCTGCAGCATGCCCGTGACCCGGGGCGAGAACCGGCCGCGGTGGTACACCGCCGAGACCGAGAAGAGCAGCACCGTGGTCAGCGCGAACAGGACCACCGGGATGCGCAGGTCCGAGGGCGCCAGGATCGCCAACAGGACCGCAGCCGTTCCAGCGATGGGGGCAGCCACCAGGTGCAGCCACCCGCGCAGGACGGGCTTGACCGACAGGTAGTGCTCCCGCAGGGACTCCGCGGGGTTCATGGACGAAGTAGAGCAGTGCCCGCCGCGAACAGCAAGCGACCGCCGATCAGTCGAGGTCGACGATCACCGGGGCGTGGTCGCTCGGGGCCGGCGTGCCCTTGACCCCCGGCTTGCGCGCGTCCCGATCGACGACGGCGGCGCGCACTGCTCCGGCGAACGCGGCATTGGCGTAGACGAGGTCGATCCGCATCCCCATCGCCTTGTGGAACGACCCGGCCCGGTAGTCCCAGAAGGTGTAGGGGTGCGGCCCCTTGTTGATGGTGGGCACGACGTCGGACAGGCCGAGCGCCCGCAGCTCGGCCAGCGCCGCCCGCTCGGGTGCGGTCACGTGGGTGCTCTGGGCGAACTCCGCGATGTCCCAGACGTCGTCGTCGGCGGGCGCGACGTTGAAGTCGCCCATGACGGCGAACGGCAGCGGGGCCGCCGCCACCGGCCCCAGGTGCCCGGCCAGGGCGTGCAACCAGGCCAGCTTGTACTCGTAGTGGGGGTCCTGCGGGGTGCGACCGTTGGGCACGTAGACGCCCGCGACCCGTACCCCACCACAGGTCGCGGCGATGTAGCGCGCCTCCGGGGCGTCGGCCGGCTCCGGGAAGCCGGGGACCCCCGGGATGTCGGTCTCCAATGCGGCGATCCCGACCCGCGAGAGCAGCGCGACGCCGTTCCAGCGCCCCTGCCCGCGGTGCACCGACTCGTACCCGGCTGCCGCGACCTCGTCAGTCGGGAAGGCCTCCTGGGCGATCTTGGTCTCCTGCAGCACGACCACGTCCGGCTCGGTCGCCTCCAGCCAGGACAACAGCCTCGGCAGCCGGGCGGGCAGGGAGTTCACGTTCCAGGTGGCGATGCGCACGACCGCGATTCTGGCACCCGCTGCTCACCCTCCGGGACCAGGAGGCGCCCGGTGCACCGATACTGAGCACACAGTGATCTTGAAGTCACGCTGCGTTCGCTGCGAGAGCGACCGAAATCGGCGCGAAACGCCGGGGGCAATGCTGTGTGGACCCCATCGAAATGGCAGGATCCCCCCATGTCCGTGTCCCTGGCCGTCGGCGACGTCCGCCGGATCGCGCACGGGCCCATGCGCACGTTGTTCGTGGGGCAGTTCATCAACGCCCTGGGCAGCGGCCTGACCCTGGCCCTGCTCATCCCCTACCTGTTCAAGGTCCGTGACATCCCATTCGAGGTCGCCACCGCCCTGCTGGCGTGGCAGGCGGTGCTCGCGCTGCTCATCTCGCCGATCTCGGGCACCCTTGTGGACCGGTTCGGCCCACGGCCCATCCTGATGGGCGCTGCGCTCGTCACTTCGGTGGGCGTCTTCTCCTATGGCCATGTCGACACCGTCGGCCAGGCGTTCGCCGCCATGACCGTGGTGGCCGTCGCCGGGGCTGGCATCTGGGGACCCTCCTCAGCATTGACCGCGCGCCTGGTCGCCCCGGCTGATCGGGCTACCGCGTTCGGATTCGGCTTCATGCTGCTCAACCTCGGCCTGGGCCTCGGCGGCCTGATCAGCTCGACGATCGTGGACTTCAAGGACCCGAGCACGTTCCGCCTGCTCTACACCCTGACGGCACTGGCGTACGTGGCGCTCTTCGTCGCCGTGCTGTCGATGGGCAACGTCGGAGGTCGGCCCGTTGAGGACGAGCCGACCGACGAGGGGTCGTCCTCCCGAGCTGCTGAGGGTGGTGGCTGGCGGGAGGTCCTGCGCGACCGGACCCTGCTGCGCTTCGCGCTTGCCGGGCTGCTGATGCTCACCTTCGGCTACGGCAGCATCGATGGCGGCGTGGCCGTGTTCATCACTGACTTCGTCGGGCTGAATGAGCGCTACATCGGGATCGTGTTCGCCGCCAACACGGCCGTGATCGTGATCAGCCAGTTGTTCGTCCTGTCGGTCGTCAAGGGCCGCTCCCGGGCCCGCGTCCTGGCCGGCGTGGGCGTGATGTGGGCCATCAGCTGGCTCCTGTTCGGCTCGGCCCTCACTGTTGAGGGCTGGCTGGCGGGCTTCGGGCTGATCATGGCCATGGGCGTCTTCGCAATCGGCGAGACGATGTGGTCCCCGACCGCCCCAGCGCTGCTCAACGACCTCGCTCCCGAGCACCTGCGTGGGCGCTACAACTCCTTCCAGTCTGTTCTGTGGGGAGTCTCCGGGGCCCTCGGTCCACTGCTGACGGGGGTCCTGCTCGGCACCTGGGGCGGCGGGGCGTGGACCTTGACCCTGGCCGTGGGCTGCCTGGTCGCAGCTCTCCTCGCACTGCACCTTCGCCAGTACCTCACGCCCGGGCAGGACGGACTGGGGCAGCCGGCCGAGTCTCCCGACGACGACCCCGACCCGGCCCGCCCCGAAGGAGACCCGGACCTGGACCCCGCCTTCTCGGCTGAGGCCCGCTGAGCTCTCCGGGCCGGCTGTCCGGGCCGACGCCGACTCACGCCTGCGGGAGCTGTGGGCGGTCGTCGCCCCCCAGTGACTTGTTCCTGCGCGGCTTGCGCTTGACCTCCACGCCGCCGAAGAGTGCCGCACCCTTGACCCGCAGCACGGGGGCGCCCGGCTGGCCGGGTCCCTCGGCCTGCTGGTCGAAGCCGCCGAAGATCCCCATCCCGTCGACGTGGACCGCCAATCCCTCGGGCACGGTGATCTCGATGCCGCCCATGACCGCCACGGCGATGATCTCGGACTCGGCCTGCGCGAAGGTGGACCGCGTCAGGTCCAGCTCGATGCCCCCGAACATCGCGAACGCGGTGAGCTGGGCCGGCACGACCCACTCACCCTTGCGGGTCGCCCCACCGAAGATCGCCACCACGGACGACGACGAGGAGTCCACGCCGTCCGGCGGGTGCCAGCCGGACACCGGGGCCGGAGCCGGCATCGGGGGGACAGCGAGGGCCATCCCCGTCAGCGGGGCCAGCGCAGCCGCCACGGTCGCCGGCGGGAGGCCATCGAGGACGGGCACGAGGTCGGCCGCCGTCCGCGCGGCGAGGGTCGCGGTCAACCGCTCCTCGTACTCGTCGCGGTCGAGCCGACCCTCGGCATAGGCATCTCCGATGACATCAGCCATGCGCGCGCGGTCCGCGTCGGAGACCAGGACCCGACCGGCCGCCCCGAGGGGTCCCTCTGCCGGTCCGGGTGGGATCTCCGACAGGCTCATGGCGCCGCGACCTCAGCCTGCAACTGGTGGGTGATCCGCCGCTCGAACACGAAGGACATGAACGGGATCGTGCCGGCCAGTGCGACGAGCACCGTGCGCCCCGGGGTCCACCGGGCGCGGATCGCCACATCGAGCACCGTCACGAGATAGAGCATGTACAGGAAGCCGTGCAACTGCCACCCGAGGGCGTACCAGAGCGAGTCGTCATTGCCCAGCACGTACTTCCAGGGCAGTCCAACCACCGTCATGAACGCCAGGAGCACGCCGGTGACCCACGCCATCACCTGGAACCGCTTGTACGCACCTGACCTCAGGATGGTCGCGGGGGCGGGGGCGGCGTGCGTGCTCATCGGGGGGTCTCCTGCTCGACGGGTCGGTCCACGTAGTCGCGCCGGAAGCGGTTCCAGAAGAAGATCGCGAAGGCAGCGAACGCAACCCACTGGATCGCGTAGGCCGCATTGCGCCAGTTCAGGCCCACCTCGGCTCCGGGCAATTCTGTCACCTGCAGCGGCAGTGGCTGCCCCTCGGCTGCCGGCTGCATGTCGGTCAGCGCGAACCAGCCCGAGCGCACCGGGTAGCCGGCGTGGGCCGACAGGGCGCCGGTGTCCACCACGGGCAGCGTCGGCGGGTCCCCGGCCGTGACCGCGGCCCCGGGGACCCGCGCGTCGGCCACCAGGACGCCGACCACGTCGACGATCCCCGCCGGCGGCGGTGCTGGGCGCTCACCCGGGGGCACCCACCCGCGCACCACCGCGACGGAGGTGTCCGCCGGGTCGGTGGCGGTGCCTGCACGGGGTCGCATGGGTGTCAGCACCCAGGCCCCGTCCTGCCCGTCGCGCTGCCGGGGCTCGACGAGGACCTCGTTCGCAGCGTCGAACTCACCCGAGATCCGAACGCGCATCCCACTGAACGCCGTGGCGGGGTCGAGGTCGGCCAGCGCGACCACCGGTCCCTGGGGCACGGCGTCGACCTCCGACCGGTTGGCCCGGTCCCACTGCCAGCGCGCGGCAACGACGCACACGAGCACCGCCAGGACGGTCAGGACGTGGAAGGCCAGCCGGCGGGGATCGGCCCACGATCCACCAGGGGACATCAGCGAGAGTCGCCCTCGACCTCGCCAGGAGCTCCGGTCGCGCCCGGCACGAGTCGGGCGGAGCCGAGGTTGGACTGTGCCCGGCGCAGGTGGCGCAGGAACGACCACAGCAGCAGGATCAGCGCACCCAGGAGCAACAGGAAGAACACCGAGGTCAACGGGCTGGGCCGTACCGTCGGCCCCTGCTCCACCTCGGCGATCACCGCCGCAACAAGACCGTGCATGCCAACCTCCCAGCCTGCGGATGTGCAGTGGGTACTAGTGTCGCAGCATCATGTCGTCGACACGAACGGCCGGTCACCCCTCGCAGTGGCCCCCGCACATCCGGGAGCGCTATGGGGTCACCGACCGCCCCCGCTGGGCACCTGCCGCACTGATCGCGGTGGGCCTGGCCTTCCTGGCCTTCGTTACCTTCCTCGGGCTGCGGCTGTCCAATCCCGCGATCGACGCCGGGGTGCTGTCCTACAGGACTGTGACCGACGAGCGGATGACGATCACCTACGAGGTGCAGCGCCGCGAGACGTCCCCAGCCACCTGCGTCCTGCGCGCCCGGGCCCTGGACGGCTTCGACGTCGGCTACGCGGTCATCGAGCTGCCGCCGGCGCAGGGACGCACGAACCACACGTTCGAGATGCGCACAGCGTCCCGCGCGGTGGTGGGCGAGCTGGTCGGGTGTGGCCTGACCGGCCCGCCGCCGGGGATCCCGGGCGCGCAGTTCCGACCTGGGACCGTCGCCCCCGTTCAGCCCTGGACCTCGACGCAGCCCTGACCCGTGCGGTGCCGGTGTTACCCTCGATGACCAACTGATCACTGCCCAGGAGACCACCGTGTCCGAGAGCCCCCAGACCACCTGGTTGACCCAGGAGGCCCACGACCGCCTTGCCGCCGAGCTCGAGGAACGCCAGACCACGCGCCGTACCGAGATCACCAAGCGGATCGCCGCCGCACGCGAGGAGGGCGACCTCAAGGAGAACGGCGGGTACCACGCGGCCAAGGACGAGCAGGGCAAGAACGAGGCGCGCATCCGACAGCTGCGCCAGATGCTCGACCACGCCCAGATCGGCTCCCCTCCCTCGGAGGAGGGCGAGGCTGCGCACGGGATGGTCGTCAGCGTCGAGCTGGTCGCCAGCGGTCGCACGATGACCTTCCTGCTCGGCTCGCGCGAGGAGGCCGCGCACGCCAGCGTCGACGTGATCTCCCCCTCCTCGCCGATGGGCGCCGCCGTGGACGGCGCGAAGGTCGGCGACGAGGTCACCTACACGACCCCGGCGGGCAAGGAGCTGACCGCCCGGATCACCCACGTGGAGCCCTACGTCGGCTGACTCAGCCCTCGGGGCGCACCCGGAACCCGCTGGCCGCCAGGGCCGCGGCGACCTGCTCGCAGTGCTCGGGTCCGCGCGTCTCCAGGTGCAGCGAGACGTCGACCTCGCCGACCGAGAGCCCCGCCGTCGTGCGCAGGTGCTCCACCGAGATGACGTTCGCGGCCAGTGCGGCGACCTCGGCGAGCAGGGTGGCCAGCCCACCGGGGCGGTCGGAGATGCGCACCCGCAGCTGCAGGTAGCGCCCGGCGGCGACCATCCCGTGCTCCAGCACGCGGGCGAGCAGCAGCGGGTCGACATTGCCCCCGGAGAGCACGACCACCACCGGCGGCTCGATCCCGGTGGCGTCCTCGAGGAGTGCCGCGACCCCGGCCGCCCCCGCCGGCTCCACGAGCAGCTTCGAGCGCTCGAGCACCAGCAGCAGCCCGCGTGAGAGCGAGTCCTCGGACACCGTGCGGATCTCCACGTGGCGCTCGGCGACGATCGCCAGGGGGACGACTCCCGGTCGCCCGACCGCGATGCCGTCGGCCATGGTGCTCATCCGCTCGAGTGCCACGGGATGGCCGGCGGCCAGGGACGCCGGGTAGGCAGCCGCCTGTGCGGCCTGCACGCCGATCACGGCCACGTCAGGGGCCAGCTCGCCCATGACCGTGGCGATGCCGGCCACGAGTCCCCCGCCGCCCGTGCACACCAGGACGGTGCGCACGTCCGGGACCTGCTCGAGGATCTCCAGCCCGACCGTCCCCTGGCCCACGACGATGTCCTCGTGGTCGAACGGGTGGATCAGGACCGCGCCGGTGCGCGCGGAGAACTCGGTGGCCGCGACCAGGGCGTCATCGATGGTGGTGCCGACGGTCACGATCTCGGCGCCGTAGGCCCGGGTGGCGGCCAGCTTGGGCAGGGGCGCCCCGACCGGCATGAACACGGTCGTCGCGATGCCCAGGCCGCGCGCGGCCTTGGCGACCCCCTGGGCGTGGTTGCCCGCACTGGCTGCGACCACGCCGACCGCCCGCTGCTCCGGGGTCAGTCGCGACAGCCGCACGTGCGCGCCGCGGACCTTGAACGAACCGGCCACCTGGAGGTTCTCGCACTTGAGCCACACCGGACCACCGACCCGGTCGGCGAGGTAGTCGGCCGGGGCGACCGGGGTCACGCGGGCGACCCCGACCAGCAGGTCGCGCGCCTCTCGGATGGCCTGCACTGTCACGGGCATGGGCCCATGGTGGCCCATGCACTGGCAGGATGACCCCTTGTGCTGGGTCAACGGGTGTTCGCGTGGGCCCGGCGGACCCCCTACCTGGCCGACCTCCCGCGTGACGTCGCCGTCCTGTCGTTCGTCGCCTTCGCGGTCGCCCTCGGGTACGGCATCGCCGCCCCGGCGCTGCCGGTGTACGCCCGCACGTTCGGCGTCTCTGCGTTCGTGGCCTCCACCGTCATCTCCGGCTTCGCCCTGATGCGCCTGCTCAGCGCCGGACCGTCGGGGCTGCTGGTCGACCGCTTCGGCGAGCGACGGATCATGTCGATCGGGATCTGGGTCGTGGCCGGCTCGTCCCTGCTCACCGCCGCGGCGCAGACCTTCCCGCAGCTGCTCGTCCTGCGCGGGGTGGGCGGGATCGGGTCGGCGATGTTCACCGTCTCGGCGATGGCCCTGCTGCTGCGCACGGCGGGCCCGGAGCAGCGCGGCCGGGCGTCCGGCGCATTCCAGGCCGGGTTCCTGTTCGGCGGCGTGACCGGGCCGGCGATCGGCGGGGCGGTCACCGGCATCTCGATCCGCGCCCCGTTCGTGGTGTACGGATTCACGCTGGTCGTGGCCGGGCTGCTGGCCGTCAAGTACCTGTCTCGCGCGCCCGTCGCGGTGCCGGATGCGCCCGCCTCCTCCGATGCCTCCACCGACGCCGTGGTCGAGGGGGCTGGGCCGCAGGGTGTCAAGGCCCCGCCGGCGTCGCTGTCCGCGGCCCTGCGCAGTGCGGCCTACCGCGCGTCGCTCATGGTCAACCTGTCCAGCGGCTTCATCGTGTTCGGCCTGCGGATCTCACTGGTCCCCCTGTTCGTCACCGAGGGGCTGGAGCAGGGGGTCGGGCTGGTCGGCATCGGATTCCTGTGCGCGGCGGCCACCCAGGCCGTCATGCTGATCCCGGCAGGCCGGTGGACCGACCGATCCGGCCGGCGCGGCTCCATGCTCGTGGGCGCTGCAACTCTCACCGTCTCGATGCTGCTGCTGGCCCTGCCCACCGGCGCGGTGGGGTTCCTGGTGGCGATGGCCGCGTCAGGCCTGGCCTCGGCCTTCCTGGCCCCCGCCTCCGCCGCCGTGGTCGGTGACCTCACGCGCGGGTTGTCCGGTGGCCGCGTGGTCTCGGTCTACCAGATGGTCGGCGACCTCGGCGGGCATCCTCGGGCCGCTGATCGCCGGTGCGCTGGCCGACGCCGCGGGGTTCCAGTGGGCGTTCGCCGCCGGGGTCGTGGTCGGGTTGGTGACCCTGGCGTTCGTCGTGGTCATGCCCGAGACGCTGCGCCGGGAGCCCGAGGGATCCCCCGCAGGCGCCCCGCCGCCGGCCTGACCAACCTGCTGGCCCGGCCCCGCCTCCCCTCCGACCAACCTGCTGGATCCGGACACCTGTGTCCGCCAGGCGCCCGGCCGTGTCCGGATCCGACAAGTCGCGATCTGCTGAGGGAGGCCTTCGCCGGGACCCTGGACAGGACACAGGGGCGCGCGCCTGTGGACGACCGCTCGACAGGAATCGAGGCGTCCCTGACGATCCCTGCGTGACGGCACGGGCGTGGGAGCAGGCTGTTCAGGTGATGGCCGGCGAGGGAGGCATCGCCGAACGCAGGCGGCTCCTCGAGCTGGGCGTCGGCGAACGCATGCTCCGGCGTCGGGTCGCCTCGGGGCTGTTGGTGCAGGTCAACCCCCACGTCATGGCCCTCCCTGGTGTCGCCCTCGACCTGCGGACGCGCACCGTCGCCGCAGCGCTCGCCATGCCTGCGGCGCTTCCGACAGGTCCGTCGGCCGCCGTGCTCCTTGGCCCGGGACCGTGGCAGCGGATCGACCTTGGCAACGTGCCCTGGCTCATCGGGCCGCGGGACCGCCGCCTTGCGGCACGGTTCGTCACCCATCCTGGCGCGCGTGCGGTTCGGGCCGAGGGCGTCCTGGTGGCGCATCCCGGCGACGCCGTGGTCGACATGCTGCGCTTCCTGGCACCCCAGGACGCCCTCGACGTCGGCCAGCAGGCCCTCAACCGGCGGGCTGTGAGCCTGCAGTGGTTGGTCGCCGAGCACGCCCGGCTCTCGGCCCTGCGCGGCGCGGCGCAACTGCGTCGAACGATCCAACTCCTGGCCGAGGGCACTCGTTCGGAGGCCGAGAGGCGCCTCGTGGCCCTCATCCGGGAGGCGGGGATCTCCGGGTGGGTTGCCGACCTCCGTGTGCTGGCGGCGGGACGCACGTACTTCCTGGACATCGCCTTCGAAGCCCAGCGGGTCGAGGTGGCGGTCGACGGTCGGGCGTTCCACACCGACGCGCGCTCCTTCCAGAACGACCGGACGCGTCAGAACGATCTGGTGGCGGCCGGCTGGACCATCCTGCGGTTCACGTGGGAGGACATCGTCGAACGGCCGGCCGAGGTGGTGCGTCGGATCCGCGAGATCCTCGCAACACGTGCGGCCTGAGCTCCGTGATCCGACGCCGACTGGCCGGATACGGACACCTGTGTCCGCCAGGTGCCCGTCCGTGTCCGGATCCGACAAGTTGGGCGGAGCGGGGTCGAGGGGCGGGGCGGAGCGGGGCGGAGCGGCGGGGGCGGGGCGGAGCGGGGCGGAGGCGGGGCGGGGCGGGGCGGGGCGGAGCGGGGGCGGGGCCGCTAGCCTTCGGGGCGTGACCGACCAGCCGACCGTGGCAACGGGTGAGCGTCGGCCGCTGGGCGACCTCGTGGCGCCGGACTGGGCAGCGGCGCTGGAACCGCAGGCCGAGCGCATCAGCGCGATGGGCGACTTCCTGCGCGCCGAGCTGGCCGCCGGCCGGGGCTACCTGCCGGCCGGGCCGAACGTGCTGCGGGCGTTCGCCCGCCCCATGGCCGGAGTCCGCGTGCTGATCGTGGGGCAGGACCCCTACCCCACGCCCGGACACGCGGTCGGCCTGTCGTTCTGCGTGGCCCCGGAGGTGCGGCCGGTCCCGCGCAGCCTGGCCAACATCTACCGCGAGCTGCACGACGACCTCGGCTGCCCGAGACCCTCAACCGGCGACCTGACACCCTGGGCCGACCAGGGCGTCCTGCTGCTGAACAGGGTGCTCACCGTGACCCCTGGGAACTCGGGATCGCACCGGGGCAAGGGCTGGGAGGAGATCACCGAGGCCGCCATCCGGGCCCTCGTGGCCCGGGGTGGGCCGCTGGTCGCGATCCTCTGGGGGCGCGACGCACAGGGGCTGGCCCCGATGCTCGGGGACGCGCCACGGATCGCCTCAGCCCACCCCAGCCCGATGTCTGCTGACCGCGGCTTCTTCGGCTCCCGCCCGTTCAGCCGCGCCAACGCCTCGCTCGTCGCCCAGGGCGCGGATCCCATCGAGTGGTGCCTGCCCTGAGGATCGCCGGCTGATCCGTTCAGTCGGCCGAGATCAGTTGCGCTGCCAGGGCGCGGGCTGCCGCTGGTCGCCCGGTCATCTCCAGCAGGCCGATCGGGGCGAGGAGGTACTGCCGGTCGATGAGCACGCGGGCGCGCTCCGGCAGCCGCCAGCCCCCGGCGTAGTCGGTCAGCACAGCGTCCAGGACGCCCAGGGCGGCAGCAGGGTCGGCATGGCGCAGGACGCCGCCGGACCCGATGAGCAGACCGACGTGCGTCAGGTCGCGTGACCCCTCGGCACCGGGTCGAGCGTGCCGGCGGGCCGCGATCACGGCCGCGAGCCCGGCCAGCGCCAGCTCATCGGCCACGTCCGCCTCGGACCCGGGCAGGAACCCGACGTCCGCGCGACGCAGTGACGCCGCGACCGCAAGCGCATCGGCGGGACCGACCTCGCCGCCACCCCCAGGTTCGAGCAGCCGCTCGGCCAGGGCTGCGACGACGACGTCCCGGGCGCTCCAGCGCATCCCCAGGTCGCCCTCGACGGACCGACCGTGCCAGAGGGTCTCCACCGCCTCGTCGGGCACCTGGTCGTCGGGGGTGAGGACGCTGTAGACGTCGGTCGTGGCCCCGCCGATGTCCAGCGCCATCACGTCCCCGCTGGCGCCGGGCTTGCCCGCGAGGACCTCGGCCACCACCTCGACCCCGGCAAGGACCGCATCCGGGGTGGCGCACACCACGAGCCCCGCGAACCGCCGGCCGGACGACAATCCCTTGCCCCCGATCACGTGCGCGATGAAGACCTCCCTGATCGCCCGGCGCGCCGGGCCCGGGTGGAGCACGCCGATCCGGGGGATCACGTTGTCCGTCGTCATGACCACTCGGCGACGTGCGCCGAGCAGGGCGGCGGCCTCTGCGGCCGCGCTCAGCGTTCCCGGCCAGCACCACGGGGATGCGCAGCCGGGAGCGACCCAGGACCCGGGCGTTGTGGAGCAGCACCTCGGTGTCTCCCCCGTCGGTCCCACCAACGAGGAGCAGGACATCGGGGCTCGCGGCTGTCAGCCCCTCGATCCCCTCGTCGTCGAGCAGCCCCGCAGTCACGGCCACCACCCGCGCCCCGGCGGACAGCGCCACCCGACGGCCGGCCTCCGCCGAGATCACCCGCTCCTGGCCGACGACGGCCAACCTCAACCCGCCGCCGGCCGACGAGCACACGATGATCGAGGGGTCCGGAACCCGACCCACGCCGAGGCCTGCGACGGCGGCATCCAGACCCTCGAGGACGTCCGTCCCGGATGTGGTGGCGTGCTGCGCGGTGGCCAGGACGGCTCCGTCGGGCCCGATCGCGGCGGCCTTGGTGAAGGTCGAGCCCACGTCGACGCAGACGACGGCGCCGCCTGGGGACGAACCCTTGTGCGACGGCTGATGCGGCATGCGACCGAACCTATCCGTGGCGGTCCGGACCGCGCTCAGATGCCCTGCCAGTCGGGCTTGCCCTCGTAGGTGTTGATGTAGTAGCTGGTGAGCCGCAACTGGTGGGCTGCCTCCTCGTCCACCACGACGGTGGCATGCGGGTGCATCTGCAGGATCGACGCCGGCCATCGCGCCGACACCCCACCCTCGACGCACTCGGCCACGGCCTGGGCCTTGCCGAACCCGAAGCCCAGCAGGATCGCGTGCCGGCACTCCATGATCGTGCCGAGGCCCTGCGTGAGGCAGTGCTTGGGCACCTGGTTGATGTCCCCGTCGAAGAACCGGGCGTTGTCCTCGCGGGTCTTCGACGGTCAGCGTCTTCAACCGGGTGCGCGAGACCAATGACGACCCGGGCATGTTGAAGGCCAGGTGCCCGTCGGAGCCGATGCCCAGGATCTGGATGTCGATCCCACCAGCGTCCTTGATGGCCTGGTCGTAGTCGCGCCCGGCCTGCAGCAGGTCCTCGGCGAGCCCGTCGGGGCCGTGGACGGCTTCGCGGGGCGAAGTCGACCTGGCCGGTGAACTCGCGCTCGATGAACGTCCGGTACAGCTCGGGGTGGCCGGCTGGCAGCCCGACGTACTCGTCGAGGTTGAACGCCGTGGCGCGGGCGAAGCTCAGGCCCTGCTCCTTGTGACGTCTGATCAGCTCCTTGTACACCCCCAGCGGCGTGGACCCGGTCGCCAGGCCGAGGACCGCATCCGGCTTGGCGGCGATCAGCGCAGTGTAGGCGTCCGCGACGATCGGGGCAGCGTCCTCAGGCTTGCGGACGACGATGACTTCCATGACGACTCCTACCTTGAACTACCCCGTGTGTCCCCCCGACCGGACGTGTCCGGCAGGGGACGCCGCTCCCCAGCGTCAGAGCATGTCGTTGATGTCCATGGACAGGCCGTCGGCCTCCCCACCGACGATCACCTGGATCACCGTCCCCGCGGCCATGACGCCGAACGCACCAGCGGCCTTGAGGGCCTTCTCGCTGACCAGCGAGGAGTCGTGCACGACCGTGCGCAGCCTTGTGGCGCACGCCTCGATTTCCTCGATGTTGTCCGCGCCGCCGAGTCCGGCCACGATATCCTCCGCCTTGCCCATTCTGACGTCCTCTCCTTCACCAGCGCGCCGGAGTCCCGGCCTGACGCCATTGTCCTGAAACCCGCCGGTCGTCTCCACCTGAAAGGGCACCGCCGGGGGCAAATCGCGAAGCGGGGCCTGTGCAACGCAGAAGATGATGGCCCGGGATCGTCCCGGCAGTGCGGGAGGCCGCCCCCGTGGGGACGGCCTCCCGATCTCCATGTTCAGTTGTGTGCCGGCAACCCCTATGCGGCGGTCATCGCCGCGTCCACTTCGGCGTCGTCGGGCTCGTTGCCCGGCGTGCGCAGGTTCCACTTCCTGATGGCGAACCGGAAGAGGAAGTAGTACACGACAGCCAGCACTGCGCCTATCACCAGCAACAACAGCGGCTTGGTTGCCTTGCCGAAGTTCAGGACGTAGTCGAAGGCACCTGCGGAGAACGTGAAGCCCGCACGTGCGCCGATTCCGTAGGCCAGCGCCATCGACAGGCCGGTGAACAGCGCGTGGATGCCGTAGAGCAGCGGGGCCACGAACATGAAGGAGAACTCCAGCGGCTCGGTCACACCGGTGAGGAAGGCGGTCAGGGCGGCGGCGGGCAGGACGCTCGCGGCGACCTTGTCCTTGGCCTCATGAACCATCGCGAACGCGGCTGCCGGAAGGGCGAACATCATGATCGGGAAGAAGCCGGTCATGAACAGGCCGTACTTCTCGCGGTCCTCAGTCGCGTTGAAGAAGCAGTTCAAGTCACCGGCAGTGGACCCGGTGAGAGTTGGGCATGTAGGGGTCTGGAACCAGACGAACGAGTTGATGATGTGGTGCAGCCCGAAGGGGATGAGCAGACGGTTCACCATGCCGTAGACGCCGGCGCCCAGCGGGCCGTTGTCGTACATCCACGCCGCCATGCTGTCCAGGGCGTCGCCGATCGGCGGCCACGCGAAGCCGAACACGATCGCCCATACGATGCCAGCAACGGCCGTCAGCATCGGCACGAGGCGCCGACCGCTGAAGAACGCCAGCGCCGCAGGCAGCTTCGTGCGGTGGTACCTCTGCCACAGCAGCGCGGAAGTGATGCCGATCACGATGCCGCCGAACACACCCGGGTCGACCTTGTCAGCCGGCGGGACCGTGACAGCGCCTGTCAGGCCAGCGTCGGCGACCAGTTGCGCCGTCGCGTCGTCGGCGGTGGCGAAGTAGACCAGCACGTTCTTGAACACGAGGTACCCGACGAGACCCGCCAGGGCAGTCGACCCGTCGGACTTCTTCGCGTACCCGATGGCGACACCAACGGCGAACAGCATCGCCAGATTGTCGAAGATCGCCCCACCGGCCAGGCTCAGGATCTGGAACGGGGCCCAGACCCCGCCCAGAAGGTCGTCCTGGCCGAGGCGCAACAGCAGGCCCGCCGCAGGCAACACGGCGATCGGCAGCATGAGGCTCTTGCCGACACGCTGCAACGTGGCAAAGGTCTTGGACCCAAGACCCGGTTCCTTCTTCGTGGCGGCACCCGCCGACGATGCACTCATCGCGCAACCTCCTCACTCAGGGACGATCCCATCGCGCCGCCAACGTAGCACCGGCCCATCACGCAACACCCGTTCACAAGGTCAACACGCGTGCGCGGATCCCCGTGCCTTGAGTCAGCAGCGCACCTGCCCGCAGGCAACAAGGAACGCCACCCCAGCGCGCCGGTTCTCGAACCACTGGCTCCGGGGTCCTTCGGGCCTCGAGAGGATGCCGGACGGGAGTGCGACGACTCAGGAGGCGGGTCCGGGGATGTCCACTTCAGCACCACCGATCCAGACCCGTCGCGGGTTCCAGTCCTCGTCCCACCACACGAGATCGGCCAACGACCCGACGGCGATGTGGCCGATGTCGGTCCGGCCCAACGACCGGGCAGCCACCTCGGTCGTGGACGCGATCACCGTGGCCGGATCCATCCCCGCGGCCACCATCCGCCGCACGGCCTCATCGAGCACGATCCCAGCCCCAGCGATGGTGCCATCATCGCGACGGCCCAGGCCATGCGAATCATTGGTCACCGGCTGGCCGCCGAACATCAGCGGGGTGTGGTTGGGCAGCCCGGCGGTAACGATGGCGTCGGTGACCCCCACGACCCGCCCCGGTGCGGCGGCGAACACGATCTTCACCACCGCCGGATCCACATGCTGGCCGTCGAGGATGGTCCCGATGAAGAACCGGGGATCGGCCATCACCGCGCCGGGCACACCGGGCTCCCGGTGACCGAACGGCCGCTGGGCGTTGAAGATGTGCGTGGTCATCGTGGCCCCCGCATCGGCGGCAGCCCACACCTGCTCCGCGGTGGCATCGGAGTGCCCGACCGACACCACGATGCCGTGGTCCACCAACCGGCGGATCGCCTCCAGCGCACCATCACGTTCCGGGGCCAGGGTGAGGGTCAGCAGGACCTCACGGGTCGACTCGTTGCCCAACAACTGGTCCAGGGCCGCCGGCGTGGGATCGAGCATGCACTCCGCGCGGTGCGCCCCCTTGCGCACCTCGGAGATGAACGGCCCCTCCAGGTGAACGCCCAGGATCCGGCAGACCGGCTCCCCCGCGTGCCGGACCTGCGCGGCCCGGGCCCGGTCGAACGCCAGATCCAGCTCAGCCAGCGGGGCGGTGATGATCGTCGGCTCCAGCCCGGTCACCCCACGGACCGCCAGCCCGGTCAGGACCTCCGCCCACTGCTCCGGGGTCGCGTCGGCGAAATCGGCGCCGAACGAACCGTTGTTCTGCAGGTCCATCAACCCGGGAGTCAGGACCCCCGACTCCAGGACAACCGTCACCCCTTGGTCGCCCACCCGATCAGCGACCTCAGCGATCCGCCCACCCCGGATCGTCACCACGCCCGGCCCGGTGAGCCGCCCGTCACGGAGCATCGAGGGAGCGGAGATCGACAAATCACTCATCTGACGAGCCTTTCGGGTCGGGCGGTGGGTGGCGTTCGACCACCCCGGCCACGCTACGCCCGAGACCAACGCGATGCCCCCCGACTGGGCAGTCGGCCCGGGTGCCTCGACAACCAGGACACCCAACTCCTACGCTCTCAACTGAGTAGGTACACAGGTGCGGGCCTGGGGACTGACGTACCCGGGCCCGCACCCATGTGAGCCCGACACCCCGCGGATGCGCGGACCTCTGACACCCCGGAGCTCCGGTGAAGTGCGGGCGCTACCTCCTGTGCGGGCTCTCCCGATCCCTTCCAGGGCCCTGTCGCCCACGGGAGGTCAGCCCAGGGTGTCGAAACGCCCCGACGGGGCGACGTCCACGAGCGACTCCCGGATCCGCGCGAGGTGCTCGATGTCCGGTGCCGGCCAGCCGTTCGTCGGCCAGTGCGGGGCGGGCCCCGCCGTGACCCCGACCATCCCGGGCGGGCTGGGTGAGGCACCGGTGGTGCGGAACCCCCGAGCCGAGACGTGGATCTCGGGAACGAGCGTGTCGCAGACCAGGCCGAAGGCGGTTTCGGCCGTGATACCCCCGCCTGCCATCACGACCTTGCCATCAGGGGCGTTGCGCACCAACCGGGCGAGCATGGGAGCACCCTCGACCGCCGTCGGGGCACCACCACTGGTCAGGACCCGGTCACATCCGATGTCGAAGGCGATCTCCACCGCGACCTCGATGGAGCGGGCGACATCCACGGCCCGGTGGAACGTGACCGACCTCCCCGCGCAGGCCTCCACGAGAACCTCCAGCAGCCTCACGTCCACGTCGCCGTCCGGGGTCAGCGCGCCCACCACGAGGCCCTGCGCCCCGAGGCGCACGGCCGTGTCGATGTCGCGGAGCATCACAACCTGCTCGTCGCGGTCGAACACGAAACCGCCACCCCGGGGTCGGATCATCACGTGCACCGGTGTGCCGTGAGGCTCGGCGAGCCCGAGCACCGTCTCAATCGTCCCTGCTGAGGGAGTGGTGCCGCCCTGGGGATCGTTCTCGCACAACTCGATGCGGTCCGCACCTCCCAGAAGGGCCAGACGAGCGGCGCCGACACAGGTTGCCAGGACCTCGATCGTCGGTCGGAAGGGACTCACTGACCAAGCATCGGGCAGGACCTGCCGCCATGCGGGGTCAGCCGGGCTGTCGGCGCATGGGTGTTCGGCCAGGCCTGAAGCTGCTCACCGGCTGCGCGCACGGGATCAGGCAAGCTGCTGCTCCACCTGGGCAAGAATCTCCGCGCACATCTCATGCGTGGCCAGGGCGTCCCCGGCGTCGAGGACCACCCCAGCACGCACCGACTCGAGCAGGTGGCGACCATCGAGGCGAACCCGCGCTGCTCGGAGACAGACGCCCAGTTGTCCGGCTGACGTCGGTGCGCCGCACCTTCGCATCGGTCGACGACGTCGACCAGGTCCGTGACCCGACGGGCGCGCCCTGGGGCCATCGCTTCGAGGATCTCGACCGACTGCCCGCTGTCGCGATCCATGATCCCCACGCCGAGCCGACTGCCCTGGCGGGCGGTGACCGCAACACGGGCAAGGGCACCGCCCGGTCCTCGGGCGCGCAACCACATCAAGCTGTTCCGGCTGGGCGGCGACGAGGAACCGCAATGTGTCCACAACGTGGATGAAGTCATCGAACACCACCACCCGGGGGTCGTCCGGCAGCCCCACGCGGTTCTTGGTCAGCACGACGGTGTCCAACCCGGGCCACGCTGCCACCTCGGTATAGGCCCGGGTGTGCCGCCGGTTGAACAGGACGGACAGGGAGACCCCGGCGGCGCGGGCGTGCTCGACGATCACGCGCGACTCCTCGATGGTCAGCGCGAGGGGCTTGTCGACGAACGTGGGGATGCCTGCCTCGATCAGGGCCCTGGCGTGGCCCGGGTGGGCACGCGTCGCGCTGTGGACGAAGCCAGCGTCGAGGTGCACCCCCTCGCTGAGCGCATCCTCGACCGTGGGGTAGCTGGAGGGGACCCGCCACGCACGCCTCAGCGTTTCGAGCCGCGCCGGGTCCCGGGTGATCAGCACCGGCTCGACACCCCCGTCGGCAGCCAGGACCGGCAGGTACGCCTTCGCCGCGATGTCGCCGAGTCCGATCAAGGCCACGCGCAGAGGTGCGGGTGCATCCACCGATCCTGTCGTCGGCCACGCCGGGATGGCGAATGGGCAGGGCTGCCAGTCAGACTCGCCTGAGCAGGCCCGCTCTCCCGCCTGGCGGTCCTCCGCGACGAGCACCTCCGAGCGAATCCCCGGAGCGTCCGCGCCATGCCGATCGATATCGGCCCGGACGTCTTCAAACCATGGGCCGCAGGCGGGCCACATGTTGACCCAGCCGCAACTCCCCGCCTGCGGATGCGCGCTCGCAGTCCCCGGTCCATTCTTACCTCCATGAGCAGGCCTGAGTGGGTCGATCGGCGCAAGAGCGCATCGGTCAACGCTGTCCTCATTCTCATGGTGGCGCTCATTCCGGTTCTGGGGGCCACCCACAACGCGGACGTCGACACGAACCAGGTGCGACCATGGGGCTGCCGTACGTGCTCCGTCCCCGTTCCGCAGGTGCCCGCCACACCGCTCGACGACTCCCTGTGAGCTTCCGGCCTTCTGCGAGAGGCATGGCGGAGATCGTCGGTGAATCATGGGAGTACTTGCGACGAGCCTCCGAGGTGCTTCGCCGGGCCGCCGAGGACGAGGAGGCGACGCTCATCGAGGCGTCGAACCTGATCGTTGACCGACAGCTCAGCCCTCGAACGGCGGACCGGGCTTGCGGTCGAACTCCTGGAGACCCATCCGATGCACTCCGATGACATGCTCATCGTGGCGTCCAACTGAGGTGGCAATGCGGTGAGCGTTGACTGGCTGCGCTCGCCCGCCAGCGCGGGGTCCTCGTCATCATTGCACTGACCAGCCTCGACCACGCCCGATCGCGAGGCAGGCCGGGACGACTCCCGACTGCACGAGCAGGTCGACATCGTCCTGGACAACCATGGTGCGCCCGGGGATGCGTGCATCGCGGTCCCGGGCAGTGACGCGGTCGTCGGCCCCACCAGCACCGTGGTCTATGCCGCCCTCCTCGCGCGCTACCGGCCACACATCCGCGCTCTGTAGCCCCCACGGAGCGTGGGCGCGTCGCCCATGCTGGGCTACTCGACTTCGAACGCAGCGGGCTTCGACTCGCAGCCCGCCTCGTCAAGGCCGATCACTGGTTCGGCGCCGTGTTGGCCGCTTTGATCACGACCTCTGTGGGCTGAGCGGCAGATCCGACGCAGACCAGGGTGAAGCCCTCGTCGGGGGGAGGACGACTGGGTAGGTCCACTGCCCTGGTGCTGTGGGTCGGCGCTAGCCGAGTCGACTGCGGCTGCGCTTTGCCACCCTTGAGGAGCACGGCAGTCCACCGTGCCCAACGGCCCCTGCTTGACCTCGATATCGGCCGTCGACGCGATCCCCTCGGGCAGTCCCCCGTCGAGCTGGATCTCCACCGTCGACCCGGCGTGGATACCGCAGCGACCGCCTTGGCTGGCAGCACCGACGCCGGGTCCTCGAGGGGGCACTGCCCACCCAGGGTGAGCCGCCTGAGGGAAGCACGCCGCGAGGTCCGCGACCGGAACCAGGAGCTGGCGCCCTGCTTGACCGAGACCACGCCATCGGCGGAGACCTGACACGGCCGCCCGGGGGCGCTCCCGGTCACCTGTTCGGAGCCGATCGTGGTCGTATTCACCATCGCGACCGCCTCACCAGCGGGATTGAACGACGGCGACCCCCATGACCCACCCAGGATCCCCTCGCAGTCCGAGACCTGGGAGTCATGCCAGAGCCATCCGCCTTCGAGCACGTCGGAAGTTCCCTCGGCCTGGCAGCGGCTTCCCCGCAGGAACCGCCGATTGGGCTCGATTCCCTGGACTGGCACGCCCGCGATGAGGATCTGGGAGCCCTTCTCCACGGCGGCCACGGGATCGATCGGGCGCACCCCGCGCTCCACGAGTTCGCCATAGGACGTCCGAGGCGCAGCACGGCCACGTCGCTGCCCCGCACCGAGGCCCACTCGACCGTCTCAATGGGAGCCGGCACGAGGTCCGGCTGTTTGGCAGTCGTCAGCGTGGCGAACGCATTGAACTCGACTCTTGCGTCGTCGATGTCCTGGTCGGCCATGACCCTGGCAGCATCGCTTTGCTCGACGCAGCGGGCGGTGGTCACTGCATAGGCCTGCTGGTCCCCCCGGGCGCCGACGTCGAGGAGCCAGGCCGTGCAGGGTTCAGCCAACCCGGTCGTGCGACCACCGCGGTCAGTGACGTCCCGCGGCCTGCGCCTGCTGGAACAACCCCCCCGCGGACTCCGGGAATCCGGGCCAGGGGCGTCGGAGCTCTGCCGTGAGTACGCCCCATACAAGGCCAGGAACGTGACCAGGGCGGCCAGGGCGGCCAGCCAGAGCGGGCTTGGGGCTCCTTGATTGGGGAGGGGCTAGCAACTCCCCCGTCGGCGGACCGCGGCCGGTTCGCCATCCTGGGGGCCGCGTGCAGCACCGTCGCTCATGACCGACACCGTACGCGACTGGGCGACACGGGCGAGGAACCCGCCAACGCCGGAAGGTGTCGGCCGGACAGCTCGGCCCCTCACGAGGGTCGCGACGACCCGGACCTCGCGGCCGGAGGGCTGGGCGGGGATGGGCGGCGGTGGGGTCCGCTCGACGCCGTCGACGGCGATCGGCGCACGCCGTTGGAGACGTGGTCGGGGTTGCGCACCTCGATCAGGTAGGTGGCCCCGCGCCACTGCGCGGCGGACCTCGAAGCCGTCCCAGTCCGCGGGATGCACGGGTCGACGACGAGCCCGTCGAGGGTGAGGCGCACGCCGAGGATCCACTTGGTGACCGCGGTGTACATCCACCCGGCGGTGCCGGTGAGCCACGGGTTCTGCGCCTTGCCGAACCACTCGTGGTCGCGGCCGTAGAGGAACTGCACGTACGCGTAGGGCTCGGCGCCCCGGACGTCGATGTTGTCGTTCTGGTGGTAGGGCAGGATCGAGTCGTAGAACGCCACGGCCTGGTCGCCGCGGCCGAGGATCGCCTCGGCGATGATCGGCCAGGCGTTGGGGTGGCTGAAGATCGCGGCGTTCTCCTTGATGCCCGGGTAGACGCGGGTGACGAAGCCCACGGAGTCGTCGACCTTGGTGAAGCCGGCCAGTTCAGGTGGGTGCCGTACTGCGGAGCCGAGCAGCTCGCGCACGGAGTCCATCGAGGCCTCGCCGCGCTCCGGGGTGGTGATCCCGGCGATGACGGGCCACGCCTGGTGCTCGAGGAAGATACGGCCCTCGGCGTTGTCGTGCGAGCCGATCGTGACCCCGTCGCGGGTGTAGCCGCGGATCCACCAGGCACCGTCCCACAGCTGCTCGTCGGCGACCCGCGCGATGCGGTCGAGCTCGGCGGTGTAGCGCGCGACGTCGTCGGTTCGGCCAGGGGCTCGGCGACCTCGAGGAAGGCGCGGATCGCCCACGCGTGCAGGAAGGTGACCAGCGAGGTCTCGCCGCCGCCGAGGTTCAGGCAGTCGTTCCAGTCCGCGCGCAGGCCCAGGGCGACGCCGTTGGGCCCCGACCTGCGCAGCGGAAAAGTCCAGCGCCGCCTTCAGGTGCTCGTAGACCGTGGCCGTCGGGTCGCCCTCGGCGAAGGGCACCTCGAGGTCGAGGAAGGCCAGGTCGCCGGTCTCCTTGACGTACTCGACGATCGAGGGCACCAGCCACAGGTGCGAGTCCGATGAGGTGTCCTCGAGCCCGTGGATCAGCGAGGCCCCGGCGGGGGTGGGCACGACGGTGGGTGAGGGGATGTCGGGCAGCGGCTCGGCGTCGGGGTCGAACGCCTGCGGGTCGAACAGGTGCAGCCCGTAGCCGGCCCGGGTCTGGGCCCGCAGGAGCTCCATGATCCGCGAGCGGGTCTTGGCCGGGTTGGAGTGGATCACGCTCATGACGTCCTGGGCGGTGTCGCGGTAGCCCAGTCCGGTGCGCCCGCCGACCTCGACGAAGGACGCGAACCGCGACCACTGCACGCAGGTCTCGGCCTGCAACAGGGTCCAGGTGTTGATCATGGTGTTCATGCCCTCGTGCGGCGTGCGGATGCGCAGGGCGTCCTGCTTGGCCCGCCAGTGCGCGCGCAGCCGCGCGAACTCGGCGTCGACGGTTGCCGGGTCGGCGTACTTGGCCTGCATGGCCCGACCCACATCGTCACGGGATCCGTGGCCCAGGACGTAGGTCAGCCGTGTGGACTCCCCCGGGGCGAGGGTGACCGCGTGGAACAGCGATCCGCAGTGGTTCTGGGTGGTGGCGCTGCGGTTGGACCCGTGCCCGCGCTCGACGGCGATGGGGTTGGTCTCGGTCCGGTAGGCCCCGATGAAGTTCTCGCGCAGGGAGTCGTAGGAGTCCGGGGTGCCGGCTGGAGGTGAAGTAGTGCGCGGTCCAGGGCTCGTAGAAGAAGTCGTACTCGATGATCCCGTCGGCATACGACGACCCGGAGGCGTACAGCGACATCTGCAGGTTCTGGTTGTCGATCGTGATGGTGTGGAAGCTGAACTCCACGTAGGTGGCCAGGGTCAGGGCCCGCTCGGTGTCGCCGGTGTTGCTGACCAGGACGTCCCACACCTCGGCGGCGTCGTCGAGGGGGACGAAGATCGTCTGGCGTGGCGTCGATCCCCTGGTAGGAGGCCTCGAACCGCGAGTAGCCCATGCCGTGGGCCGCGGTGTACTGCGCCCCACCCTCGACCCCGTCCGCGGCCAGAGGTTTGCCGACCGGCTGCCACGACACCGACCAGACGTCGCCGTCGGCGTCGTCGCGCAGGTAGACGTAGTGCCCGGGGCGGTCCAGCGGGACGCCGTTGGGCCGGAACCTGGTGACCCGCCCGTTCTGCGGCGAGCGGTAGTAGGAGTACCCGCCGGCGTTGTGCGACAGCACCACGGAGTAATCCCGGGTGCCGAGGTAGTTGGTGAACGAGACGGGGACGTCCGGGCGGTCGATGACGTACTCGTCGTGTGGCGGTGTCGAAGTGCCCGTAGCGCATGGGTGGTCCTCGGTCGTGGGTCGGTCGGATCGGTCGGTTGGTGGCGGGCGCGGGCCTGAGCCGGCGGTCACGAAGCCGCGCAGCCAGGCGAGCAGCTCCTCGGCCTTGGCCGGGGTGTCGGCCTCGACGAACAGGCGCAGCGCGGGCTCGGTGCCGGAGAACCGCAGCAGCGCCCAGTTGTCGTTGTCGAGCAGGATCTTCGTGCCGTCCAGGTGCGAGACGCCGATGACCGGGTAGGGCCCGATGTGGGTCAGCGGCTCGGCCTCGAGGCGCCGCGGCACGGCGACGCGCATCTCCGGGGTGGCGGGCACGCTCTCGTCGAGGGTGTACAGCCGCCCGGTGATCTCGTAGACCATCTCGCGCAGCTCGCTGATCCGCTTGCCCGTGCGGGCCAGCATCTCGACGACCAGCGCGCACGCGAAGATGCCGTCCTTGCCCTTGATCCAGCCGCGGATCGTGAGGCCGCCGGAGGACTCCCCACCGAGCACCGCGCCGATCTCGTCCATCCCCGCGGTGACGTACTTGAAGCCCACCCGGCACTCCCGGGACTCCTCGCCGAAGTGCGCGGCGAGCCGGTCGAGCAGGTGGGTGGTGGCCAGGTTGCGCACCACGCCGCCCTTCTCGCCGCGGACCTCGTGCAGGTACCAGTACAGCAGCAGGAGCAGGTCGTTGGTGGAGACGTACTCCCCGGTCTCGTCGACGATGCCGATCCGGTCGGAGTCGCCGTCGGTGGCCAGGCCCAGGTCGTAGCGCCCTTGCCGTGGGTGATCATCCCGATCAGGGCGGACAGCCGCTCGAGGTCGGGCGCGGGGGCGATGCCGCCGAACAGCGGGTTGTGCGCAGCGTGGATGAACTCGGTGCGCACGCGCATGTCGTTGAGGATCATCCCGAGGGTGAGCTGGCTGGTGCCGTACATCGGGTCCACGATGACGTGCAGGTCGGCGTCGCGCGCGGCGTCCACGTCGATGACGGCCTCGATGGCATCCACGTATCGGGGTGGTCAGGGCGCGCTCCACGACCATCCCGGAGCGCCGGGCCAGCTCGATGTCCAGGGTGATGACGTCATCGACGGTCATCGCGTTGGCCTCGTCCTGGAAGCGGTCGGTCTCCTCGTCCAGCGGCAGCGAGCCGTCGGCGCGGAACACCTTCATCCCGTTCCACTCCGGCGGGTTGTGGCTCGAGGTGATGATCACCCCGTAGGCCGCCCCCAGGTGCGGCGCGGCGAAGGTGACCAGCGGGGTGGGCACGTCGTCGGGCAGCAGCACGACAGGGATGTTGTTGCCGGCGAACACCTCGGCGGCGGCAACCGCGGAGTCGCGGGACAGGAACCGCCGGTCGCCACCGACCACGATCGGCTGGGAGTCCAGGCCCTGGCGGATGGTCTCGTTGGCGATCGCCTGGCACAGCCGGCGCACGTTGGCCAGGGTGTACCCCTCGCCGATGACCGCACGCCAGCCCCGGTGCCGAACACGATCTTGGTGTCGGTGTTCTTCCGCGGGACGAACAACCGCTTGAGGACGATGTCCTCGGCCAGCGCCAGCTCCTCGGGCGTGTTGATGCCCTGGACCTCGTCGGGGTCGTGGATCTGGTAGCTGTGCACCCGGCCGCCCGAGTTGATCACCCGCCGGGCGAGGTCGGTCAGGCGGTGCTCCCCGGCTGCCGCCATGGCCGCGAGGGTTCCGAGGAACAGGCCCGGGGTGGCCACGTACCCCCCGACGTTGACCTCAGGGATGTCATCGTGCTCGGCGGTCAGGTCCGACCCCTCGAGGATCGCGGTGATGCGGCCGCCCTCGCGCAGGACCCGGCCGTAGGACGGGTCCGGGTCATCGATCACCGCGGTGAGGATCGACAGGTCTGCGCCCTTGAGCCGGTGCCGGGTGAACAGACCGAGAAGCGAGTCGGGGCGCAGCAGCGGGGTATCGGCGTAGGTCACCAGCACCTGGTCGCTGTCAGAGAGCAGGTACCCCAGGCCCAGCAGCGCCGCGCCACCCGTGCCCACGGGCTCGTCCTGGAGCACATAGGTCAGCTCCGGAGCCCAGCAGGTCACGCATCACGGTGTCCTGGCGCGCGACCACGACCACGATCCGGTTCGCCTCCACCACCGTGCGGACGTTGTCCACCGCGAGCTGGACGACGGTGGAGTCCCCGAGGGGCTGGGTCAGCAGGGCCCGGGATGCTGGATCCGAGCCGGCGGCCAGGACCACCGCTGACCGGGACCCCCTCCCACGCGTGGGGCGCGGTGTCATCCCTTCACGCCACCTTCGAGCGCCCCGGACTGGATCCGGCCCTGGACGATGACGAAGAAGATGATCACCGGCAGCGCGAACAGCACGGATCCGGCCATCAGGCCGCCCCAGTCGGTCTCCTTCATGCCGCCCTGGAACGAGGTCAGCCAGACCGGCAGGGTCTGCTTGTTCTGGTCGAGCAGGATCACGTTGGCCAGGATGAACTCGTTCCACGCCATGATGAACGCGAACACCGACGTGCTCACCAGTCCGGGGGCGATCAGCGGGAACAGGATCTTTCGGAACGCCTGGCCCTGGGAGCAGCCGTCGATCATCGCGGCCTCCTCGAGGTCCTTGGGCACGTTGGCGATGAACCCGCGCAAGGTCCAGATCGTGAACGGCAGCACGATGGCCAGGTAGGAGATCATCACGCCGGTCAGCTTGTTGACCTGGTTGACGCTGTCGAGCAGCAGGTACATGGAGATCAGCAGCGCCTCGAACGGGCACCATCTGCACGGCCAGCAGCATCACAATGTAGGCCTTGCGCCGCGGAAGTTGAACCGCCCGACCGCGGTCGCGGCCAGGAACGCCACCAGCATCGACAGGACGACGACCACGACCGTGACGGTCAACGGAGTTCCTGGCGAAGGTCGAAGAAGTCCTTGTCGGCGATGACGCGCTGGTAGTTGGACAGCGTGGCCGGGATCGGCAGGAACTTCGGGGTCTCCAGGAAGAAGTCCTCGCGGGGCTTGAGTGAGGAGATGACCATCCAGTAGACCGGGAAGACCATCACCGATGAACAGCAGGACAGCAAGGGTGTTGGCGGCGAGGCCGCCCTTCTTGTTGATCATCTATGCCTCATCCAACTGCTTGATCATCTGACGGATGTAGAACACGGACACGACCAGCAGCATCAGCACCATCATCACGCCGATCGCCGAGCCCACGCCGAAGTCGTTGCCGGAGAAGCCGACCCGGTAGGAGTAGATGCCCAGCAGGTCGGTGTCCTTGGCGATGCCGCCGGACTTCTGCAGGATGAAGACCTGCGTGAACACCCGGAAGTCCCAGATCGTCGACAGCGCGACCAGGATCAGGAAGATCGGGGCCAGCTGCGGCACCGTGAGCTTCCAGAACTGGGTCCACTTCGGACGCACCGTCCAGCGAGGCCGCCTCGTAGATCTCGTTGGGGACCTGAGACAGGCCGGCGAACAGGGTCAGGGCCACGAAGGGGATCGCCCCCCACACGACGATGATCGCCGCCAGGGCCAGCAGACTCAGCGGCTCGGCCAGCCACGAGTAGCCCTCGAACTGATCGAAGCCGAGCTCGACGAGCGCCCAGTTCACGACGCCGAACTGGGTGTCGAACAGGAACTGCCAGGTCTGGGTCGCGGTGACCGCCGGGGTGGCCCACGCCAGGAGCAGGCCCACCAGCACGAACAGGCGCATCTTGGTGCCGAGCTTGTTCAGCAGCAGGGCGACGAGCGTTCCCAGGATCATCGTCGCCCACCACGCAGACCACGGTGAAGGCCAGGGTGCGGACCACGACCTCCCAGAAGTACGGGTCGCCCAGGATCTTGGTGTAGTTCGCGAAGTTGTTCCAGGACTGGGTGCCCCGGGTGATGTTGCGCAGCTTGGCCTCCTGCAGGGACAGGATGACCATGTTGACGATGGGGTATCCGAGCACCACGACCAGAAGCGCGCTGGCGGGGAGCAGCAGCCAGAAAGCGAGCTGGTTGCGCTTGGGCTCAAGGTCCTGCGCGCTCGGTGGCGCCTGGCCGGGCGCCTTGGTCACAGCGGGTGCAGTCGTGCTCACGTCCCATCGCCTCCTTCGGTCTGGGTCGCCTGACGGACGCTAGCGCCGCCGGATAGAGCTGGTCCTGCTGGTGCGGGACTGCCTCTGCGGCGTCCGCAGTGAGACTGATGGCCCGGGATCCTGGGAACCCGGGCCATCGGCGCACATGTGGTAGCAGGCCCGGGTCAGCAGCCGTTGAGCGTGTCGGTGATCGCAGCGGAGGCCTCCGTGGTCGCCCGTCGACCGAGTTGTTGAAGATCTTCACCAGCATGTCCGGCAGCACCTGGGATGCCTCGACGTTGACCCAGTACGGGCTCACGGGAGTGAACTGTGAGTTGGTCGCCGCCACATCGGCGACACGAGGAACGCGTTGCCCTCGTGTCCGACGAAAGCACCCTCCTGGTTGGGGATGACCCCACCCGCCTTGGCCAGCTGCGTCTGGATCTCCAGGCCGGTCAGGATCTCGATCCACTCTCACGGCGAGGCCCTGGCGCGCGCTCTTGGCCGGGACGGCAAGGTCGGACCCACGGAAGAACACCGGGGCCGTGGCTCGGCGGCGGTGCCCCGGTAGGGGGAAGACGCCCACCTCGCCGGCTTGGTCGCGCCGGTGTCCAGGGCGTCCGGGACCCACCAGGAGTCGATCATCATGCCGACATCGCCCGCCTTGAAGGCGTCACATGCCCGTCTCGTCGCCATCCTGGGCGCCCTGGAGTATGCCTGGACCAGGCCCTTGAGGGTCGTCAGGCCCGTGCGCGGACTCCGCGGAATCCAACTTGCCCGTCCAGGTGGTCACCATCCTCTCCGCGAGCTCGCCCCCGGCATCCCACACGAAGGGAACGGCGCTGACCCAGGACTTGCCCGGGAAGTAGAACGCCGAGTACTTGGAGTTGGCGGCGTTGGCCTTCTGGAGCTTGTCGGCGACTGCGTTGAGCTCGTCGAGTGAGGTCGGGACCTCGACACCCGCGTCCTTGAACTCTCCCTTTTGTAGACCACGATCCGCACCCCACCGTAGTACGGAATGCCGTAGCGGACACCGTCCAACTCACCGGATGGCTGCGGCCCGGGGAGCATCCCGTCGACCTTGAGGTCGGCCGGATGTCGAGGTCGGCCAGCAGGCCGGCGTCGGCGTACTTGGCGGTCAGGGTGTTGCCGATCTCGACGACATCCGGGGGCGAATCGGTGTCCAGGGACGTGGAGAGCTTGTCCTGGATCCCGACCCACTGCTGCAGTTCGACCTCACATCCACCTCGGGTACGCCTCCTTGAACCGGCGTTGACCGCGTCGATGACGATTGCGGCTGGCTGCGGTCCATGAGCCACACCTTCAGGGTGCCGGTCTGCGTCGGCTGCGGGGGTCGAGGTGCGCGTCGGTGGCGTCTCGGAGCCGCTGGTGCAGGCGGTGAGGGTCAGGCCCGTGACGGCCAGCGCCACGATCCCGGGGCGGAACTTCATCGGATCCCCTTCGTGTGCGGTGTTGTCGTGGGCTTCCTACGCTTGCCGGCCAGGTCGTCGGGGCGTCACGGATGATTCAAGCGGATCGGAGCCCCGCTCGGGCCGGATTCGGCAACAGAACAATCACGGATGGCACGGCTTGGATAACGATTCGGTAACGGGGCCGGGCAATCCGGGCGTCCCCGGGCGCACCCGCACATCCCGTGCGACTTGCGCCGGCCCCTGCCGGGGGCGACCCTTGGGGCATGTGGCTCCAGTCCCGTCGACGTGACGTGCCCGTCCCCCCTGAGCGGGCCCTGCCCGGCCGTCCCGACTACGACTACCCGCTGGCCCGCGTCCACGAGGTTCTCGGGACGTCCATGCTCGGGCCGTTCCCTGCGGGCGTCGTCACCCTGTACCTGGGAATGGGCTGCTTCTGGGGCGCGGAGAAGCGCCTGTGGAAGCTGCCCGGGGTGCACACGACCGCGGCGGGCTACCAGGGCGGGCCCACGCCGCACCCCACCTACAGCGAGGTCTGCTCGGGCAGGACCGGGCACGCAGAGATGGTCATGGTCGCCTACGACCCCACGGTGGTCGCCACGATCGACGTGCTCCGCGTCTTCTGGGAGAACCACGACCCGACCCAGGGGATGCGCCAGGGCAACGACGTGGGCAGCCAGTACCGCAGCGCCGTGTTCTGGAGCACCCACGACCAGCAGTCGCTCGTCGAGAGCAGCGCAGCGGCCTACGACGAGGTCCTGCGCGCCGAGGGGTTCGACCCGATCACGACTGAGCTGGCCCCGGCGGTGAGTGACGGGGAGGTCGTCCTGCCCTTCTACTACGCGGAGCCCCACCACCAGCAGTACCTGCACAAGAACCCACACGGCTACAATTGTGCTAGCACTACGGGCATTCTTGCTGCCCGACCTCGGCGAGGACTAGCGCCAGACAGCCCACACGGCCCGCAGGACCACGGTAGGCCCGGACCGGTGTCATTGCACCAGTCGCGGGGCTGGGGCGCTCAGCGAGGCGCAGGGAGAGGCCCCACCTGCGCGCCTGGACACAACGCATGGGGAGCACACGGGTGGGGCCTCTGGTCGGGAGGCTACTGGTCGAGGTGCCCGGGTTGCTCAGCCGGCCGGGGTGATCGGTCCGGTGGCGCGGTGCAGAGGGGCCTCAGGTGGGCGTCAGCGCCGTCCCTGCGCGGCCCGGAAACGCAGGTCGCCCAGGACCTCGCGCAACTGCCGAGCCAGCCCCGCCGACGGTCGACGTTCGATGCCGCGGGCCAACTGCACCGCCAACTGCCCGAGGGTCCTATCGTCTGCCGGGTCGCGCCCAGGTCGCCACGCAGCGCGGCCACCAGCGGCCCATCCCCAGCCGGCTCGGACTCGGCGGCCACCCGGTCACGGTGCGCCGCTGGCGGCACGCCGTCGAGCAGAATCGGGCCGTTGCCCGGGTCGCGGTGAACGGCTGCCCGCAGGCCTCACACGGCTCTGGCTCATCGGGGTCCTCTGTCGCGTGACATTCACCCCCGATTTGTTCCGGGGAGGGATACGCCGCGAGGCGGTGAGTACGTGCCACAGAGAAACGTGCTCACAGAACGAACTCGGTGGTAACGCAGCGGTGGTCGCATCCTGTCACGAGCGCCCGCCTGCTTGAACTGGCGCAGCATTGGCCGGGCGATTGCTCCGCGGCCCGTCGGCTCGCGATGGCACCCCACGTGATTGCAGCGACGGTGCGCGCACCACCGACAGATGGCTCGCGGCGCCGTCCAGGGCGAGGCCTCCGGCGTAAGGCGGTAGAACTCGGACACGCCAGCCTCCCTGCGGTGTGTGGTCACCGACAGGGCCGCCGACGCGGGGAGGTGAACGGGCTCGGGCCCGCATCGGCAGCAGGCGCCCGAGGTGTGCGGACTCTCCTGGCGCATGGATAGGGGCGGTGGGTCGGTGAATCTCGAATGTGCATCCATTGAGGGAAAGAACCCTGATGGCCAAGGAGGGGTAGAGGGCCTGGATGTAAGGCGCTGGAAGTTCATGGGAAAAGGTAAAATCTACGAGATCGTTCAGTGTAGCGATGCCATGAACAACGCGAAACGGGTATGTCCGCGGCTGGGGCTACGCTTGACCAGCACGGAGCGATAGCAGGCAGAAGAGGGACCATACGACGGTCCCGGTTAGAAATGGGCACTGTTGGTCGTGACATCGAACAGGTGAGGGATCACCTCGACGACGATGCTGGCCCTGTTGCGCCAGAACGTACTTGCGGAAGTCGCCCACGATGCACAGGATGTTGCCGCGCCGGTCGTGCCGGTGAAGGTCGGGCATGAACGAGCTCTCGATGATGGGACGCCCGCGCAGGGTGGTCGGGCACCCCGGTCAGGTCGACAGTCCGCCCCATAGGCGTCACCTCATAGCCCGCATGGAGCAGTTCACGTCGCGAGCTCATGAGCCAAGTGGCGTTGACCCTTGGCACGGTCAGGGAGCGCCGCCCACAGCTTGTCGATATCGACGTAGCTGAACGTTCCGTCAGTGGTCACGATGACTGGGTGTTGGTGTTGGCAACGAGCATCGGTGAGGATGCCACGGGCTGCGGTGGTCCCGTTGCCGGTGACGAACGCCTCAGCGGTGCATCTCGGCGTAGCCCTCCGCAGCAGGGCGCCATCTCCTGCGGCGAACGATGGGATAGTCCAGCCCGATCTCGAACGAGTACGGGATGAACCCGCGCGCCATGATCGGCGTGACGGTCGGGCTGCACCAGGGTGGGCGCGTCGTCGCTGACGGCACTGGCCTCGGTGTCCCACGACCAGGAGACGCCGGCGGAGGACACGCCCTTCCACACGTCGGAGGTGATCGTCTTGACGTTGGCCGAGCCGACGAACAGGTCGCCGGCGCTCTGCTGCGCGATCAGGATGATGGACGGGTCGAGCGAGGACGGGCACGCCGGACCCTCCTGAGGCGTCCGAGGATGCCATGGCGCGGAACTCTGATACGTGCGCAGGGCCTGCGGCCTCCGCGGCGGTGAGCACCGGGTGCGGGTCGAGTGAGCAGGCGCATGAACGCCGGAGCGGTACTGCCGGTGTCTCGGTCATCGTGATCATGCGGGCGATCGACGTCGCCGTCGGTGTTCTTGTCGTGGGTGTCGAGCAGGCGCGTCGACCCGGTCGCCCTGGGCGGCGCTGAGGTGGCGCTGGACCGCTGGTGTCGAGGACCCGGCGGGCGGCGTCGCGGACCTCGGAGCCGCCCGGTGCGCGGATGCCGGAGTAGTCGGACTGCTGGAGCTGACCTTGAGGCTGCCGTACTGGGCCCGGGTGGCGGCCACGGTGTCGGCCTCGGTCGGCGTCCGACTGGCGGCGGCGTCGAGGTCGGCGCGGACCTCGCGGAGCTCGGCGTCGAGCCGATTCCACTTGCCCTGTTCGGTGGGGTTGAGGGAGCGATCGCCCGCGCTGGCGTGAATGCCGCGCATCTGAGCTTCGAGCTCCGATCGCGGCGTGCGTGCAGGATCTGCGAGATTCATGGTGAGCACCTCTTCTAAGGTTGGAAGGGAAGCCCGGCGCCGGACGCGGCGCGATGGCCGGGGGGATCGGCGGCGAGTGGCTTCCCAATGGGGGAAAGTGCCGGCGCGCAGCCGTGACAGCTCGGGCGGCGCCGCGTCGGGGGCGGGTGGCGCTGCGGGTCCTCGGGCGGGGCGGGGGTCCGGCTTGCGCGGGTCCGACCGGCTGGGCTCCGGGGCGCTCGGCGCGCTGGCCGGGCGGGGTGCTCGCTCTCAGTGTAGGTCCGGTGACTGACATTAGGCCAGAGGCTCGCCGTCGAGGTCGGACGCGTCGTCGGGCACGGCGGGCGACGCAGCGACCGCCAGCTCGATCAGCGGTGGCGGCGCGGCGCTGCGCTGGCCCAGGTGACCGCGAGGTTGAGCAGCTCGTCGGCGGGTCGCCGGCGGGCACCGCCGGCATCGGAGGCCAGGGCCAGCGTGTCGGCGATCAGCAGGGCCCACGCAATCGACGGGTTGGCTCCGGCCTGCACCTGGGCGGCCATCCGCGCGGCGTAGTCGTGGGTGGCGGTCGAGGAACGGATCGGCGGTCATCGGCGCACTCGCATCTTGGCGCGCTGGGCGGTGGCCTGCTCGCGCAGGATCTTGCGCAGCTTGTTCCGGGCGGCCGGGCCTTGGCCCGGTGCGCGGGCCAGGTGCGCGGCGTCGCGGGGCATCGACGGGCACGCGGGGATCACCCGCTCGGGCTGTTGCTGGCGGCGTTGCGGCTCATCGGTCGATCCTCGGTACGGCGGTCGGGTGACCGTGGCGCCACGCGAAGACGGCAGCGTCGATCAGCAGGCCAGGACGAGCCGGGCGCGAACCACGAGGAGGAGGCGATCATCGGGCGGCCTCACTGCTCGGCCTCGCGCCCGGAGTAGCGGCATTGCGGGCACCTCGGGTCGTCCTCGGGCCAGCCGCCTAGGTGCACGCCGCAGGCGACGCACAGGCGGGGATGGGTGGTGGTGCGGGTGTTGGGCGGGACGTCGGTCATGGGGTCGCTCCTGTCTCGAAGAGGGTTGCCGGCGGGGGTGGTGCGGTGGCCGCGCGGCATCGGTCGCACTTGGGGTTGCCACCGTCGCCGTAGCGGTGGCAGGGCTGGCCGCATAGGACGCACGGGCCGACGTGTCGGATCGGTTGCGGGGTTGCGGGCGTTGCGGGCGTTGCGGGCGTCATTTCCCCGCCAATCTGCGGGGTTGCCCCTCCCCCTTCTACCTCTTTGACAGTCAACAGAGTTGGGGGGGATTCGACGCCCGCAACGCCCGCAACGCCCGCAGAATCGGGCTGTTTGTGCTCAGCATCGGCGGGCGCCTGCGGGTTATCGGCTGTCGTCTGCGGGTTACCGCGGGTGTCGGCGATCCCGATAACCCGCAGCCCTCCTCGGGGTCATCGGCCGGCGCCGGGGCCATCAACCGCCAGCGGTCGCACCTTGTCGTGCGCGGTCCTTGGTCGCTCTCGACGGTCCAGCCGAGGCGGCGCAGGGCGGGCGCGTGGCGGGTCAGGTGGCCGGTCATGCCGCGCGCGGTCCTCGGCCACTCCCGAACGGCCGGGGCCGGCCGGTGCGGGTCGAGCAGGGCCAGCAGGTCGCCGGCCGTGCCCTGCCAGTCGGCTGCGGACGGTGGCGACCAGGGCGGCTAGGACGGGGTCGGTGGCGACGGTGTCCCCGGCGAGGTCGTCGCCGAGGCGGGCATACACCTCGGCCCCGTCGCTGCCGGTGATCCGGTCGACGGCGGCCAGGATCCGCCCGTAGTCGGCCATCCGGGGCAGCCGGTCGGGGCGTGGCTCGGTGGCGAGGTCGTGCAGGACCCGGGCGGTCGAGGTCGAGCACCGCGCCGAGCACCTTGGGCCACGCGGCCGCCCAGAGCTCGGGCATGGCCTCCTCGGCGATCCGGTCGGCCTCGGCGATCCGGTCCAGTGCGATCGGCACCAGCCGGTCGCCGAGGTCCGGGCGCACGGCGCCGAGGTCGATGCCGTTGAGGATCACGGCCCGGCGGAACGCGAACACGGTTAGCCCGCCATCGGTGTAGAGGGTGCGGCGCACGTCGGCGTCGCCGGTGACCGCGCGGCACAGGGAGTCGCTGAACCACTCCGGGATCCCGCTGAGGTTGTCCACGGCGACCACCCGGGACCCGGCGGCGGCGACCACCCATGCCTCGATGTCCTTCGGTGGCTTGCGGGTCGGCGGCCGGCGACGGGTCGAGCAGGTTGCCGAGCAGCCGGGTCGCGGTGCTCTTGCCGGTGCCCTGCTCCCCGGTCAGCGCGGCCACGGGGCACGGCCGGTCGGGCAGCAGGATCGACACGAGCCACCCGGTCAGGACCGGGCGCAGGTCGGGGCGCACGTTGGCGAACCGCCACAGGTCGTCGAGGGCTGCCCCCGCGGACCGGCTCGGGCAGGGCCCCGGTCAGCTCGGAGCGCCGGAACCTGACCGCGCACTGGTCGAGCACGGCCCACCCGCCCCGGTCACCTTGACGACACGGCCGGTGTCGTCGCCGAGGTCGAGCCACACGGCCCCATCCCGGTAGGCGACCCGTAGGTGCACGTCGGCCGCGGGGGTGTCCTCGGCGTATCCCTCGAGGGTGGCCATTGCGTCGGCCAGGGCCGAGGCCGAGGGCGTCTGCCCCCAGAGGTCATGTGCGGCCCGGGCCAGAGCACCGCGCAGGCTGCCCCGCCCGCCGCGCATCGGCAGGGCGAGGTGCGACCCGTGGCGCACGGCACACGGCCCGGATCCGTCGGCGGCCCATCCGAGGGTGTACTGGTCGAGGGCGTGGCCGACCAGCCGGGTCGCCATGCTCGGGCCCTTGGCCGAGGCCGTGCGCCTCGACGGTGGGCGCGGGGTCGGGGTCGGCCGGGTCGATGCCCTCGCACGACGGGCAGAGCATGTCCGGCGGTAGCCCGTGGGCGCACGTCCCCCACGCATCCGAGGGCACCGCGGCGGGGACCTCCCAGGCCCCGGTCATGCGTCGCCCCCAACGGCACGGTTGACGGCCAGGGCGACCCGGTCGAGGCCGTTGGTCAGGACCTGCACGACGGTGGCGAGGTCGGGGCCCTCGGTCGCCTGCACCGCGCGGGTGCAGACCTCGACCACGGTCCGGCGGGCGCGTCTCGCGCAGGACCGCGGCGGCGTACACCGGCCAGATAGCGGGGGTCGGGCACGCGGCGATCAGGTCGACTAGCTGCACGTTGACCGCACCGGCCCGGTCGGCCGACACCAGCCCGAGGGCCAGCAGCCGGGGCGTGACCAGGGCGGGGTCAGGGTCGAACCCGGCCGCGCGCAGGGAGTGCAGGGCCTGTCCAGATGGCCCGGTGCCTCGGATCGGCGAGGTCGACCACCTCGACCCGGTCGAGGGCGGCCCGGGCGTCCTGACCGCGCAGCAGCAGGACGGCGCCGATCAGGGCCGCCTCGGCCATCTGGGCCACATTGTCGGCGCCGACCTCGGCCACGTCGGGCAGGGGCGCGGTCATCGCGCACCCCCAAGGACAGGTTGGCCGGGTCGACCCGGCGGCCAGGGCCAGCGCGCCAGCAGCGGACACGACGGCGATCAGCAGCACGGCGGCGAGCGCAGCGGTAGTCTTGTGGCAGCCTGCCCGGCTGGTAGTTGAGCTGTCCGATCCGGTCCCGTTCCCCGCGGGGCCGTTTCGCTGTCCGGGGCTCATCCCTGCTCACCCCCGAGGCCGAGGGCGGCCAGCACCCGGCGGGCTTGGTCGAGGGTCATCTCGGGGATGTCGTCGAGGTCGTCGGGGCTCACGCGGGCACCCTCGGCGAGCGATCAGGAGGGGTGATCGTCGGCGGCACGATGAGCTTGTCGAGGTCCTCCCGGCGCAGCGGGGGGAGTCGTGCAGCTTGCGTATCAGTGCGTCGGCGCGGCGTACCGGATGCGGCGCTGAGGGCGCCTCTGGCGCGGTCGGATGCGGTGAGTCGGTGTGGGCGACGGATTCGTCATTGAATTGCTCGCGGGCAAGGTCCAGCGGACCTCGCTACTCAGGAGAGTCTGAGTGGTCACTGCTCGCGGGAGTGTTCCGGTCGGGTGACGCGACCGTTGTCCTACGCGCGATCAGGACGACGGCGTTCACGGCGGGGCGTCGGGATGCACTTGTCGGAGGGCACCGTGATCACGCGGGATTGTCGTGGCCCGTCAGGCGGCGTAGATCGGCGTGTCATCACGCCGGCGATCGATCGGGCCGTGCGGCTCGCCGACCGGCCACCCGGTGCAACGCCGCAGCCATTGCCCGGCGACCTTCTCCAGCGGCGTCTCGGGGCCGTTGCGCTCGCGACTGGCAGAGGCCCTGCCAGCCGCCAGCCCATCGCGCGATGGTTGCGGACTCTCAGAGTCGACGCCGGCGCACTCGCAGGCGTCAGCTCGGCGTCCCGCCACTGGGCGGGCCATCATCCACTCGGCGATGGCCTCGATCAGGTCTGACTGCCGCCGGGCGGCTTCACGGTTCCAGATAGGCGCCGGCCCGCGTACTGGCGGACCAGTCTCCTGATTGCTGAGCGCATCGGTGGTCACCGATCTGTAGCAGGGGCTCGTCGCTGGCACGTGCCGCATCGGACCTCGACGCGGAGGTCGCGCGGCGGGCGCATGGCGCGAGACGCTCGGCCGGGTTCCGGCCGTGGTGCTACATGCGCCGCCACCCGACCTCGACCAGCCCGGAGCGCTTCGGGTGAACGGTGATCGTGGTCCCCACGGCCTCGGCGAGCACCGCGCGACGGGCGGCGAGGTCCTCGGACTCCCGCCACGCCCGCGGCACGTCATCGGCCCCGAGGATGGCCTGCGGGCGGCGTCGGGCAGGGCGGGCACGGGTCAGGGCCTCGACCTCGGCCAGTCGGGCCTCTATGCGGGCGCTCTCGGCGGCGTAGGCCCGCAGGGTCAGGACGCCCTCCCTGCGCAGGGCGTCGGCCTCGGCGAGATCGTCGCGCAGCCGCTCGGCCTCCCGCGCGAGGCGCCCCGGCGCCGGTCGGCCGGCATCTCGGCGCGGGCTTGGCGCAGGGCTGGCAGGCCCTTGACCAGCCACGCCTCGACCTTGGCACTGACGGCCGCGTCGAGGTCCTCCCGGCGCCATGAGACGTGATTGTGCGCGCAGGCGTAGGTCTGGTACCGGACCCCGGCGCGGGACTGGTTCGAGGATGCCCGCACCGGCTCCCCGCACCGGTAGCAGGTCAGGAACCCGGCCAGCAGGGCCTCGGCCGGTCGGCCGCCACCCTTGCGCCTCGGGGACCGTGCTCGGGTCGGTGAGGATCCGCTGAGCCTGCCGCCAGGTGGTCGCGTCGACGAGCCCGCCCTCGGCGTTCTCGGCCTCGACGACGAGCTCCCCGCGGTACGCGACCAGCCCGCCGTTACGGGGGTGGCGCAGGATGGCCGACACGCGGGCCTGAGTGATCGGGCCACCCTTGGACCCGGTGAATCCCTGCGCGGTCAGGTGCGCGGGCGATGGCCGACAGGGTCGACCCGTCGAGCAGCATCCGGTACGCCTCGGCCACGGCGGGCCCTCGACGGGGTCCGGGGTCAGCGCCGTCATCGGTGCGCGCCCACCCGAACGGGCGGCGCCCGGTGGTCGACTTGCCCCCGAGGGTCCGGTGCCGGGCGGCGGCCGCGACCCGCTCGGCGGTCTTCTCGGACTCGAGTGGCGGCCACGGCGCCGAGCATACGGGCGGTGACTCGGCCGTCAGCGGTGGCGAGGTCGACCCGGCCGGACTTGACCGCCAGCACCGGCACCGGGCCGCAGGTCCTCGACCAGTCGCTCTAGGTCGGTCATCCGCCTGTAGAGGCGGTCCGTGGCCCACACGAGTACCGTGCTCACATGACCCGCGCGCACGTCCGCCAGCAGCCTCTCGAACTCCGGCCGCCGAGCACCGGAGTAGGCCGAGATGGAGCTGTCGCAGTAGGAATCATCGACGGCGGGCAGGCCCTCCCGCCGGGCGTAGCTCCAGGCAATCGGACTTCTGACGGGCGACCCCGGCCCCGTCGGCACGGTCGAGGCGAGATCCTGCTGTAGATCGCGGTTGTTGCCATAGGCCCACGGTAGCACCTAACTACCGCTACCGGAACCCACACGGGTACGACTGCCACGCCCACACCGGCATCCTTCTGCCGGAGATCGGATGACCCGGGGGGTCTCCCGCCGTTCAGCGGCCTGGGGCAGCGGGGGGATGGCGGGGGCCGTCGCAGCGAGCCTCGGGGTGCTCGCCGCCCAGGCGCGGGCCGTCAGGCGCGACATCGGTCCGCAGCGCGGCGTGCCGCCCTATCAGGACGGCCGCTTCGGACCCGCCACGGGGACGTCCATCCGCCTGGCCGTGCTCGGCGACTCGGTCGCGGCGGGGTTGGGCGCTGACACCGCCGCCGACACCGTCGCCGGGATCCTCGTCCGCGCCGTCCTCGAGGCGAGTCGGCGCCCGGTGACCATGACCAACCATGCCGTCGTGGGCGCCAAGTCCGCCGATCTCGACCGGCAGGTGACCCGGTGCCTGAGCACCCGCCCGCACGTGGCCGTGATCATCATCGGCGCCAACGACGTGACCCACCTGGTGCCCAGGGCCTTGGCCGCGCGCCGCCTGGAGACGGCGATCGCCAGGCTCGTGGACGCCGGCACCGCAGTGGTGATCGGCACCTGCCCGGACCTGGGGACCGTGCGACCTGTCGGCCCGCCGCTGAAGTGGGTCGCCCGGGAGCGGTCACGGTCGCTGGCGGCGGCTCAGCGGCGCGTCGCCAGCCGCACCGGGGCCCAGCCCGTGAACCTCTACGACCTGCTCGGCCCGGAGTTCGAGGCCAACGCCGAGGCGTTCTTCGGCCCCGACCGGTTCCACCCCTCGAGCATGGGCTACCGCCGGATCGGGGCCACCCTGCTGCCCGCGGTCCTGGCGGCCCTCGGGCTGGAGCCGCGCCGCGGACTCAGGGAGATCGCCGCCGCACCATCCTGAGGCGATCCGGGCCTGGCTATCGAGGACCGGTCACAGCGCCCGGCGCAGGCTGATCAGCCGCTCCACGGCCCTCCGGCACGCGTCAGCCGAGGCATCGCTGCGTCCCTCGGCGACCACCTCGGCGAGGTCCTGGGCGCAGACGGCAAGGACGTCTCCGGCCGCCGGATCGGCAAGGTCCGGCAGGGCCCGGGCGGGTCGCCCCTCCAGCGCGGCAGCGTCGTCGGCCAGCTCCTGAGCCAGATCGAAGGCCGCCCGGGCCCGGCTGCGCCCGTCGGGGAGCTGCGCCCCGAGCCGTACCAGGGACAGCGACCTCAGCCGGTCACAGGTCCGCGACGCCTCGAGGATCAGGCGCTCGGGATCCTCCGGTGCGGGGGTCGGATCGAGCAGGCTCACCCCGGCACGGTATCCGGTGCGGGGGTTCGGTGGCACCGCACCCTCCGGGAGGGTTACGGTAGGACCAGAACGTCGGCCAAGAGGAGATGCCCATGACCCTGCACCACTCCGAGGAGACCCACCAGCTGCTTGTCGAGCGTGTCCCTGAGGCGACAGGCAAGCCGATGAAGGAGTGGTTCGCCGTGGTCGAGGACGGTCCGTCCTTCGCCCGTTTCGATGACCGCGTCAACTGGCTGCGCGACGAGCACGAGCTTTCGCACGGCTACGCGACGGCGATCATCCACGAGATGGACAAGACCAGGGCCGCACGCCGGGTCCAGTAGCCCCACCACCTCTCGTCCAGGTCGCGCCCTGGGCGCGGCGACAACCATGCCCTGCAGCCAGCCGCTGTGGGGCATGGTCGTCTCCGGGCCATGCCACCGGAGCTCGTGGCCTGGTCTATCGTCGCCGTCATGCGATTCGACGAGTTCGACCTGCCCATGGCTGACGGCGTCGCAGTCCACGTCCGCCGGTGGCGCCCTGACGGCGAGCCCCGGGCGGTCGTCCAGATCGCCCACGGCATGGCGGAGCACAGTGGACGCTACGCGCGACTCGCCGGGGTCCTGGTCGACGCGGGCCATGCGGTGTGGGCCCACGACCACCGGGGCCATGGCCGGACCGCACGCACCGACGACGACCTCGGGCACTTCGCCGACGAGGACGGCTTCGCGCTGGTCGTCGACGACCTGCTCGCGGTCCGCTCGGACCTCGGGCGTGAGGGACAGGACGGCGCCGGGAGGCCGGTGGCGCTCTTCGCCCACAGCATGGGCACGTTCGTCTCGCAGGCGGCCCTGGCCCTGCGGCCGCCGTCACCCTGGGATGCGGTGATCCTCGCCGGGTCGGACGCGCCCGGCGGGCTTAGCTACCGGGCCTTCCTGCAGACCGCCAAGGTCGAACGCCGGCTCCATGGACCCCGTCGACGCAGCACCACGCTGCACGAGCTTGCCTTCGGCCCGTACAACATCGCATTCCGGCCCACACGCACTGATTCCGACTGGCTCTCGCGCGACGCTGACGAGGTCGACCGGTTCCTCGCCGACCCCCGCACCGGATTCCACTTCACCAACCAGGCCTGGGTGGACTTCATCGGGGGGCGCGAGCACGTCGCCCACACGGGGTTCGACGCGCTGGATCCCAAGGACCTGCCCATCCTGCTCATCGCCGGGGACAAGGACCCGGTCGGGCGCAAGGGCAAGGGCGTCCGCATGCTGGCCGACCAGCTCCGCGGCGCAGGCCTGGGCGATGTCGAGGTGCGGCTCTACCCCGGCGCGCGCCACGAGCTGGTCAACGAGACCAACCGCGACGAGGTGCACGCCGACGTCCTGGAGTTCCTCGAGCGCACGCTCGGCTGAGCGGTCGAGCGGTCCATCATCCCGGGCAGCCGACCTGCCCGGGGCAGCCGACCTGCCCGGGACGCGAAACGCGCCGGGCCCCACAGCGAGGTGCTGCAGGGCCCGGCGCGGGTGATCGGTCAGTCGCGGCTGACGGCGATGAGCGCCAGCAGGCGCAGGATCTCCAGGTACAGCCAGATCAGCGTGACCAGCAGGCCGAAGGCCATCCGCCACGACTCCCGCTCGGGCAGGCCCATCTGCACGCCGCGCTCGATCGAGTCGAAGTCCAGCATCAGGCTGAAGGAGGCCAGTCCGACACCGGCGACCGCGAGCAGGATCCCGAGCGGGCCCACCCCGTAGAAGCCGAAGCCGCCGCCAACCCCGAACATCGCTGCTACGAAGGACATCAGGGCGATGACCAGGTACGAGACCATCGCGACCATCATGATCTTCTTGAAGCGACTGTCGACCTTGACCAGGCGGCTTCGGTAGAGCACGAGCATCACCACGAAGGCCACGAGGGTGCCGATGACGGCCTGGGAGACCAGGCCCTCGTAGCCGGTGCCCTGCGCCCACACGTCATAGGCGTAGCTGATGCCGCCGAGGAACACGCCCTGGACTGCGGCGTACGCAAGGATCAGCGGCGGGCTCACGACCTTCTTGAAGGCATTGACCAGGCCGAGGACCAGTCCGAGCATCATCGCCCCGAAGTACAGGAACGGCATGCTCGCTGCGGTGTTCCACCCGATGATCGCGAACGGGATCAGGACCGCGATCGACATGCCGGTGCGGACGACGACGTCGTCCATCGACATCTTGTTCGTGATCGGCTCGAACACCGACCCGGTGGGCGGGCCCATCGGGACCGGCGGGGGGACCTGCCCCGGCACCTGGCCGTAGGGGGCCTGCGGGTACGGCTGCTGGCCATAGGGCTGCTGCGGGTACGGCTGCCCGACGGGAGGCTGCCCGGCCTGCTGACCCGCCTGGCCGTAGGCCTGCACCCCCTCCGCGTACGCGAAGCCACTCTGGCCCGACGACTGTGCGTCGAGCCGGCTGAAGATGGGGTTCTTGTTGTTCATCGTGTGTGTTCGACCTCCGCGTCGACAAGTCAGCACCGCCCGTGCTGGGTGGTGCATCCACTGAACCACAAAACATGCGATTCGGCACGTTCCTTCCCCGCCGACGCCCGATTCACACCCAGCACGAGCGGGATCCGCTCCCGGGCTGTTCGCGTGCGCGTGTCATGCGCATGTCGTGTGTGTATGTGTGCCCCCGGTGGGACTCGAACCCACACTCGGGCGGTTTTAAGCCGCCTGCCTCTGCCAATTGGGCTACGGGGGCCAGTCCCGAGGGTCCGACCGGCTCAAAGGTACGTCGTACGGGGGTGGATCGCGTGCGCCCCAGCCACCCGATCGAGGAACAGCAGCCCATCGAGGTGGTCGATCTCGTGCTGCAGCGCCCGGGCCTCGAAGGCGTCGGTGCTCAGGGTGATCGCAGCACCGGATCCCGGCAGGGACCCGGTGACGGTCATCCTGGTCGCCCGGCGCACGTCGCCGGTGAAGTCGGGGACCGACATGCAGCCCTCACGACCCTTCTCGTTGCGCGAGGCCGCAACGACCACCGGGTTGACCAGCACGAACGCCCCATGGGTGGTGCGGGCCTTGGGGTGCCGGGACACGTCGAGGCTGAACACCCGCCACGGCACACCGACCTGGTTGGCCGCCAACCCCACGCACCCCGGCGACACCCGCATCGTGGCGATCAGGTCGGCGGCGAGCTGGACCACCTCCGGGTCGGTGGGGTCGACCTCCGCGCAGCGGGCGCCGAGCACCTCATGCGGGGCGGTCACCACGGGCAGCACCCGCCCCGCCGGGAGCTCGGGCATGGGCAGGCCCAGGGGGTCATCCATGACGGCCTAGAGGACGTCGGAGTCGGCGGGGCGCAGCGAGACCCCGACGCCCAGGTTCCGCCCGGCTTCGGCCAACTGGGAGCCCAGTGCCACCACGTCGACGCCCGGCGGCAGGCTGACCTCGGCGACCAGGAGGTACAGCCCGCCGTGGCCGAGCCTCGTGGAGAGGTCGGTGATGTTCCCGCCGTGCGCAGCCAGGGTCGCGGTGACTCCGGCGACGATGCCGGGGCGATCCGCGCCGTGGACGCTGAGCACATAGCCCGCCTCGCCGGTCGGGATCTCCTCCGGGCCGACCGGGAGCACCGACACGACCAGCCCGTCGGCACCGAGGTGGGCCAGCCGCGCGGACAGCTCCTCGGCCGAGGAGTCGAGGTCGACGATCAGGGTCCAGGTGAAGTGCCCCCGCAGGAGGGTCATCGAGGAGTCCTCGAGATTACCTCCCAGGGAGGCCAGGACGCCGGTAACCTCGGCGATGATGCCCGGGCGGTCCCGGCCGATGACGGTGACGGCGAGGCTTGGCATGGGCACAGCCTACGGGTGCAAGGAGGGCTCAGATGGACCCCCTGATCGTCTTCACCTGCATCTTCCTGCCGACGTTCGTGCTCAACCTGCTGTCCGCCGGACGCGACGCGATGCTGTTCGAGACCCGGCCCACGACCCGTCGCTGGGTCGTCCTGCTGTTCATGGCCGCAGCCGTGATCGCGCTGCGACTCCTGGGGCTGCCCCTGCCCTGGATCCTCGCGCTGGTCCTGCCCGGCCCGCTGGGCTCAGCCCTCGGTCACTGGGTCGGCAGTGGCGACTGGATCGAGACCCATCATCGGCTCGGCCGCCTGTTCGGCCGCAACTGACCAGGCGACCCCATCGAGGATGTCGTGCTCGCTGACGAGCACCTCGCCCGCCCCGGTCGCATCCATGATCCGGCGCAGCACCAGCGCCCCGGCGCCGATCACGTCCACGCGCCCCGGGTGCATCACCGCCAGCGCGGCCCGCTCGGCCCGTGTCATGGCGAGCAGCTCGTCGCTGACGCGCCGGACATCGGCCGCCGGGATCCGGCTGTGGTGGATGACCGACGCGTCGTACTCCGGTAGCCGCAGCGCCAGCGCGGCGACGGTGGTCACCGAACCGGCCAGGCCGACCAGCGTGGTCGCCTGCGCGAACGGTACGACGGCGCCCGCCCGGGCGATCGCGGCATCGATGTCGGCGGTGGCCGCCGCGACCTGGGCGGGTGTCGGCGGGTCTGCGGCCATGTGGCGCTCGGTCATCCGCACGCAGCCGATGTCCACGCTCGTCCGGTGTGTCGGGTGCCCCGATCCGAGGACGAACTCCGTGGATCCCCCACCGATGTCGACGACCAGGAACGGCGCCCGCGCGTCGGCGGGGATGCCCGTGGTGGCGCCGGCGAACGACAGTTCGCCCTCCTCCTGGCCGCTGATCACCTCCGGCTCCACGCCCAGGATCCCCGCGACCCCGGCGATGAACTGCCCCCGGTTGGACACGTCACGGGAGGCCGACGTGGCGACGAACCGCAGCGGGGGGCTGCCCGAGTCGCGCAGGCGGACGGCGTAGTCCGCACACGCGGCGAAGGTCCGTTCGAGGGCAGCGGGGGCGAACGCGCCCGTGGCGTCCACGCCCTCACCGAGGCGGACGACCAGCATCTCGCGCACGACGTCCGTGGCCGTGCCGGCCACGAGGTCGACGTCGGCGATCAGCAGTCGGATGGAGTTCGTTCCACAGTCGATGGCGGCCGCGCGGTGGGTGCTCATGCGGTCCCCGGGACGCACCCACCGGCCGCGCCGCCCCACGCCGCAGCGGGTGCGACGCCCCGTGCGGCCAGGAGCGCCAGCGCCTCATCGCCCAGGGGGTTCACGCCCGGTCCCGCCGCCAGGGAGTGCGCGACCAGGACGTGCAGGCACTTGACCCGGTCGGGCATCCCACCCGCGCTGATCCCGGCGATGTGCTCCACGTGCCCGAGCTGCTCGCGCTGGTCCAGGTAGGCCTCGTGGGCTGCGCGATAGGCATCGGCCAGCTCGGGATCGGTGGCCAGCCGGTCGGCCATCTCGCGCATGACCCCGTCAGCCTCCAACGTGCCGATCGCGCTGGTGGCCCGCGGGCAGGTCAGGTAGTACAGGGTCGGGAACGGGGTGCCGTCGGGCAGTTGCGGCTCGGTCATGAGCACGTCCGGCTGGCCGCACGAGCACCGGTGGGCCACAGCCCGCACCGCGCGCACCGGCCGGCCCAGCTGGGCCTCGACCGCGTCGAGGTCACCCTGGCTGACGGGCAGGGGTCCGGCGCCCGAGTGCCCAGCCGTCACTGGCTGTAGCTCTCCGCCGGCTGGGCGGGGGCCGGGGCCGGCGGTGGGCTCTTCTTCGCCGGGTCGGCTGCATGCTCCACCGTGGTCCAGACCGCGCTCCACCACGGCCCGCCCTTGGGGGCTGCGGCCATCGGCCGGGTCTGGGTCGTCTCCGGTGCTGCGACGGTCTCCTCCGTGAGCACGACGTACCCGACCTCACCGGGTCGGACGAAGTGCAGCCGGGAGCGCGCCTGGGCCTCGATGTAGGCCTCGTCCTTCCAGCGATCGCGGGCAGCCTCCAGGTCGGTCACCCGCTGCGTGTGCCAGGCGACCTGCGACTCCAGCTCGGAGATCCGCGCCCCCTGGGTGATCCACTCCCGGAACGGGATGGCCAGGATGGTGATCAGGACGACGACGACGCCCAGCGCGGCCCCCGCGCGGGCGGAGAGCACTGGGCGTCGGACGTCGGGTCGCCGGACCCGTGGTGCGGGGGATGGGCGGCCGGCTGACATGCCGCCCATCCTCCCACGGTCAGGCGGTGAACCTCGGGAACGCCGAGGCGCCTGCGTAGCGTGCCGCGTCGTCGAGCTCATCCTCGATGCGCAGCAGCTGGTTGTACTTGGCAACCCGGTCCGAGCGGGCCGGGGCGCCGGACTTGATCTGGCCGCAGTTGAACGCGACAGCCAGGTCCGCGATGGTGGAGTCCTCGGTCTCACCCGAGCGGTGGCTCATCATCGTCTTGAAGCCAGCACGGTGTGCAGCCTCCACAGCCTCGGCAGTCTCAGTGAGCGAACCGATCTGGTTGACCTTGACCAGCAGGGCGTTGGCGGTCTTCTCCGCGATGCCGCGCTGGATGCGCGTGGTGTTGGTGACGTAGTGGTCGTCGCCGACGATCTGCACCTTGGCGCCGAGCTCGGCGGTGATCGCGGTCCAGTCGGCCCACTCGTCCTCGCCGAGGGGGTCCTCGATGGACACGATCGGGAAGTCGGTGACCAGGCCCTTGTAGTAGGCGATCATCTGGTCGGTGCTCTTGGCCTGGCCCTCGACGAAGTACTCGTTGGGCTTGACCTCGCCGGAGCCCTTCAGCGCGCGGCCGTAGAACTCCTGGGCTGCGACGTCCATCGCCAGGGCGATGTCGGTGCCGGGCTTGAAGCCGGCCTTCTCGATCGCCTCGACGATGAGCTCGAGCGCGGCGCGGTTGCTGGGCAGGTTCGGCGCGAATCCGCCCTCGTCGCCCAGGCCGGTGGCGTAGCCCTTGGACTTCAGCACGCCCTTGAGCGCGTGGTAGACCTCAGCACCCTTGCGCAGCGCCTCGGCGAACGTCTCGGCGCCGATCGGGGCGATCATGAACTCCTGCATGTCGACCGAGGAGTCGGCGTGGGAGCCGCCGTTGATGATGTTCATCATCGGCACGGGCAGCAGGTAGGCGTTCGGGCCACCGAGGTAGCGGAACAGCGGCAGGCCAGCGGACTCCGCGGCGGCCTTGGCCACGGCCAGGGACACGCCGAGGATCGCGTTGGCGCCCAGGCGCTCCTTGTTCGGGGTGCCGTCGAGGTCGATCATCGTCTGGTCGATGAGGCGCTGCTCGGAGGCGTCGAAGCCCAGGATCGCCGGGGCGATCTCGTCCTCGACGTTGGCCACGGCCTTGGTCACGCCCTTGCCCAGGTAGCGCGACGCGTCACCGTCGCGCAGCTCGTAGGCCTCGAAGGCGCCGGTGGACGCGCCCGAGGGCACTGCCGCCCGACCCGTCGCCCCGTCCTCAAGGGCCACCTCGACCTCGAGGGTCGGGTTTCCGCGCGAATCGAGGATCTCGCGCGCGATGACGACATCAATACTTGCCACAGGATGCTCCCATCAGGTTGTTGGTCAGGCGGCGGACGCCCGAGGCGCTCGCACTGCCCGCCACACTACCGACTCCCGTGGCGGCGCTCCTGTTGAGCGCAGGTGCGCACGGGACCTCAGGTGGGCCCGGACTCCGTCGCGCGGACCCGGTCGGCGTAGCCGCGCAGGGCGCCCCGGAGTGCGGACTCCGGGTCCACGCCCCGGTCGAGCGCCTCGGTGGCCAGGGCCAGCAGCAGGTCCCCCACCCCGTCGCTCCCGACCTCGTCGAGGGCCTGCGCGGCCAGCGCCGTCGTTCTCGGGTCAGCCGGCGGCAGCTGCACCCCGCCGTGGGTGACGCGGTAGTGCATCTTGGCCGCGAGCAGCAGGGCGGGCAGCCCGGTCGGGATCCCATCGAGGACGGAGTCCCGGGACTTCTCGGCGGTCTTGCGGGCCAACCACACGGACTCGACGTGGGCGGCGGAGTCGACCGACTCGTCGCCGAACACGTGCGGGTGGCGGGCGACCAGCTTCGCGGCGATCCCGGCCGCGACGTCGTCGATCGACCACGGGTCGGACTCGTGCTCCTGGGCGATCCGGGAGTGGAACATGACCTGGAGCAGGACGTCGCCGAGCTCCTCGCGCATGGCCGCGCGGTCCCCGGTCTCGATCGCCTCGACGGCCTCGTGGGCCTCCTCGGTCAAGTAGGAGACCAGGGACTGGTGGGTCTGCTCGGCGTCCCACGGGCACCCCCCCGGGGAGCGCAGCCGGTCCATGACGGCGATCAGCTCGATGAGCGGATCACCGCTGGGCGTGGGGACGTCGCGGGACAGCGGCCCCTGCGTGGCCGAGCCCATCTACTGTGTTGCCTGCTCCCCGACGGACGGCTCGGTCACCGACGAGCCGGGGACGATCGCCAGTTGGGCGTCATCCCAGGTCCCGTACCGTGGGGAGACCTCGACGTCGATGGCATCGGAGTACTCCGAGAGGGCCACGCGGGTGGCCTCCCCCTTGGCCTGGGCGTCCCCGGATGGATTGAGCTTCTCGCCGATCGCGGTGACCAGCAGGTTCGTGCGGACGGTGTCCTCCAGCCCCCTGATCGGGATCCCGGACTGCAGCGCCAGGTTGTTCAGGGCGTCCTGGCCCCCGTTCTCGGTGGCCAGCTGCTCCAGGCCCTGCTCCACCTGGGTCCGGGTGAGCTCGACGCCGTTCAACGCGGCGTAGCTCTCGATCAGCCTGGTCTGGACGAGTCGCTGGGCCGTGGCGCCGGCCAACCCGGCCGGGGGTGCGCCGGGGGGCAGGCCCTGGTCGGCGAGCACCTGGGAGACGTCATCGGCGACCTCCGACTGTGCGATCCGGAAGTCCTGGGACACCGCCGCCTGGCCCGAGTCAATCGCCACGGACTGCGCCGACCCGTTGGTGCTGCAGCCGGCGAGCACCATCACGCCACAGCTCAGGGCGATGGCAGTCCTACGCATCACGTGCCTCCGATCGGTTGGACGATGACCGATCCGATCACCTCACGGGCCCATGCTACGAGGGCGGCGTCGATCACGGGTGCAGCGCCCACCGTCGCCGGCTTCGGGCGCGGCACGAGGACGGTCCGCGTGACCGGCTTGATCTGGGTGCCCGGGTAGAGCCGCACCAGGCGCAGCGTGCGCGACTCGGGCAGGTCGACGCCGCCGAACCGGACGTAGTTCCCGGCGAGCACGATCTCGCTGACGCCCGCGGATCGGGCCAGCCCGCGCAGTCGGGCCACGTCGATGAGCCGCTCGACCGGTTCGGGAAGCGGGCCGTAGCGGTCGCGCAGCTCGGCGACGACCTCGTCGATCGCCGACTCGTCGGTGGCCGCCGCGATCCGGCGGTAGGCCTCCAGGCGCAGCCGCTCGCCGCTGACGTAGTCGTGCGGGATGTGGGCGTCGACGGGCAGCTCGACCTTCACGTCGGCCAGGTCGGCCCCGGCATCGCCGCGGTACTCGGCGAGGGCCTCGCCCACCAGGCGGATGTACAGGTCGAACCCGACATCGGCGATGTGGCCGGACTGCTCGCCGCCGAGCATGTTGCCCGCACCGCGGATCTCGAGGTCCTTCATCGCCACAGCCATGCCCGCGCCGAGGTCGGTGTGCGCCGCGATCGTGGCCAGCCGGTCGTGCGCGGTCTGGGTCAGCGGCTTCTCCGGCGGGTACAGGAAGTAGGCGTAGGCGCGCTCACGGCCGCGGCCGACCCGCCCGCGCAGCTGGTGCAGCTGGCTCAGGCCGAAGGCATCCGCCCGGTCGACGATCAGGGTGTTCGCGTTGGGGATGTCCAGGCCGGACTCGACGATGGTGGTCGAGACCAGGACGTCGGAGCGCTTCTCCCAGAAGTCCACGATGATCTGCTCGAGGGTGTGCTCGTTCATCTGCCCATGGGCGGTGGTGATGCGCGCCTCGGGGACAAGCGTGCGCAGCTTGGCCGCCACCCGGTCGATGGACTCCACCCGGTTGTGCACGAAGAACACCTGGCCGTCGCGCAGCAGCTCGCGGCGGATGGCCGCGGAGATCTGCTTCGGGTCGTAGGCCCCCACGTAGGTCAGGATCGGCAGCCGCTCCTCCGGCGGGGTCAGGATCGTGGACATCTCACGGATCCCGGTGACCGCCATCTCCAGCGTGCGCGGGATCGGCGTGGCCGACATCGTGAGCACGTCGACGTTGGTGCGCAGGGCCTTGATGTGCTCCTTGTGCTCGACGCCGAAGCGCTGCTCCTCATCGACGATCAACAGGCCGAGGTCCTTGAACCGGGTCTTGCTGCTGAACAGCCGGTGCGTGCCGATGACCACGTCGATGGTGCCGTCGGCCAGGCCCGCCAGGACGGTCCGGGCCTCCGCGTCGGTCTGGAACCGCGAGAGCGCCGCGACCTTCACGGGGAAGCCGGAGTACCTGTCGGAGAACGTCTGGAAGTGCTGCTGGACCAGCAGCGTGGTGGGGACCAGGACGGCGACCTGCTTGCCGTCCTGCACCGCCTTGAACGCCGCGCGCACGGCGATCTCGGTCTTGCCGTACCCGACGTCGCCGCAGACCAGGCGGTCCATCGGGATCGGCCGCTCCATGTCGGCCTTGACCTCGTTGATCGTCGAGTCCTGGTCGGGGGTCTCGGTGTAGGCGAAGGCGTCCTCGAGCTCGCGCTGCCACGGGGTGTCGGGCCCGAACGTGTAGCCGACCGCCTGCTGGCGTGCGGCGTAGAGCTTGACCAGCTCCCCGGCGATCTGGCGCACCGCCTTGCGCGCCCGGGTCTTGGTCTGCTGCCAGTCCGCCCCACCGAGGCGGTGGACGCTGGGCGCCTCGCCACCCACGTAGCGGGTGACCTGGTCCAGCTGGTCGGTGGGCACGTACAGGCGGTCCGGCGGTTGGCCGCGCTTGCTGGGGGCGTACTCCAGGACCAGGTACTCCCGGGTCGCGCCGCCGACGGTGCGCTGGGTCATCTCCACGTAGCGACCGACCCCGTGCTGCTCGTGGACGACGAAGTCCCCGGCAGCCAGCTGCAGGGGGTCGACGGTGTTGCGCCGGCGCGAGGGCATCCGGGCCATGTCCCGGGTGGAGCCCTTCTGTCCGCGGATGTCGGTCTCGGTGACGACCAGCAGCCCGGCGCCGGGGGCATCCAGGCCGTGGTCGAGCCGGCCGGTCGTGACCGTGACCACGCCGGCCCCCGGTGGCCAGCGCGTGATCCCCGGCACGACCCGAGCCGCCACGTCGGCCGCGCCGAGCTGCTCGGCCAGTCGCTGCGCCGATCCCACGCCCGCCGTGACCGCGACGACGCGCCGGCCCGCGGACAGGGCTGTCTGGAGGTCCTTGACCAGCGCCTTGCCGTCGCCGCGATAGGCGGGGGTGGCGGTGATGGGCAGGGCGAGGGCATCGGGATCGATCGCCAGCGCGTCGCCGGCTGCTTCCAGGTCCGGGGCCTCACCGGCTGCGGCCATCCCGAACGGGCCTGCGGTCCACCATGCCACGCCGAGGTCGTCGGCGGCCCCCCGCACCTCCTCGATGGTCCGGTAGGTCGCGGCACCGAGGTCGATCGGCGTCTCGTTGCCGACGGCGGCGTTGTGCCAGGAGGCGGCCAGGAACTCATTGCTCGTGGCCACGAGGTCGTGGGCCTTGGTGCGCACCAGCTCGGGGTCGCACAGCAGGACCAGCGGTGCCGCCTCGCCCGAGCCGCTGCGGGCCAGGGCATCGATGAGGCTCTCCATCCCGTCGGCCAGGACCGGGGACAGGGCCTCCATGCCCTCGACCGCGATCCCCTCGGCGAGCTTGGAGCACATCTCGGTGAGCTCCGAGTGGCGTCCGGCCAGGACCGCCGCGCGCTCACGGACGGCTGGGGTCAGCAGCAGCTCACGGCAGGGCGGCGCCCACAGCCCGTTCCGGGCGACCTCGAGCGAGCGCTGGTCGGCCACGCGGAAGTAGCGGATCTCCTCGACGTCGTCGCCCCAGAACTCCACCCGCAGGGGGTGCTCCTCGGTGGGCGGGAACACGTCGAGGATCCCGCCCCGGATGGCGAACTGGCCGCGCTTCTCCACCAGGTCGGTCGGGGCGTAGCCGATGGCCACCAGGGCCTCAGCGAGCTCCTCGTGGGCGATCTCGTCACCGGGGCGCACCACGACCGGCTGCAGGTCGCCGAGTCCCTGGACGATCGGTTGCAGGAGCGCCCGGATCGGGGCGACCACGAGGTCCAGCGCCCCGATGGTCTCGTCGTCGGGGTCCGGGTGCGCCAGCCGCCGGAGCACGGCCAGCCGTCGACCGACCGTGTCCGAGCTCGGGCTCAGGCGCTCGTGCGGGAGGGTCTCCCAGGCCGGGAGCACGGCGACGCGGGCGGGTCCGGTCAGGGAGCTGGCGGCCGCTGCGAGGTCCTCGGCCTGCCGGGTGGTGGCCGTGACCGCCAGCACGAGGCGGTGCCGGGCCATCCCGGCGGCCAGGAAGGGGATCGCGGAATCGGGGGTGACCACCGAGCCGTGCGGACCCTCCGCCCGGGCCGCGCGCGCGAACATCGGGTCGAGGAGCAGCCCACCAAGCAGTCCAGAGAGATCCATGAGAGCCCCCATTCTCCCACCCCGGCGGGCCGCGCCGCCAAGTCGGCAAACCCTCCCCGAAGGGCGAGATCCTCCCTGTCGACGCGGAGGATCTGACCCTTCGCGGAGGGTTTGCGGGGGCGGCGGCTCGTCAGCGCCAGTTGGTGGACAGGGCCTCGGCCAGGGCGGGGTGGCAGATCAGGACCGGGCCGGCCTTGGGCGGCATCCGGTTGAACGGCTGCTCGGGGCCGAGTGCCACCAGGCCGGCGGCCAGGGCGCAGGCGTGGGGTGCGGCCAGGTCCCACTCGTTGAGGCCGCCAGGATGCAGGTAGGCCTCGGCCCGGCCCGCCATGACCTCGCCCAGCTTGGCCCCCACGGAACCGACATTGGCGGCCTCGATGCCCCGGGAGGTGATTCCCGCCTCGGCCAGGTCGGCCGAGACGTCCTCGAGCAGCCGGCTCAGGCCCGCCGGCGGCCGGGACCGGGAGACGACCATCCGCAGCGAGCGGTTCGTCGGCAGTGCATGGGCGGGCCGCGGTTGGTCGGTGCGCCACAGCTCACCGATGGCGGGAACGTCCACGACGGCGTCCGTGAGCGCGCCCACCACCCCCGCGCTGCGCTGCCACAGCGCCACGTGCACGGCGAAGTCGGTGCGGCCCTGGCCGTACTCGTCGGTGCCGTCGAGCGGGTCGATGATCCACACCCGGTCGGCGCTGAGCCGATCCTCGGAGTCGGTCGCCTCCTCCGAGAGCACCGCGTCCTCGGGCCGCTGCGCCGTCAGCCGGTCGGACAGGATCTGCTGGGCCAGCCGATCGCCGGCGTCCATCAGCTCCCGGCGACGCCCCTGGTCATCGACGGGGCCGAAGCGGGCGCGCAGGTCGAGCAGCGCGGCACCAGCGTCGCGGGCGATCTCGGCGGCGAACGCGGCGTCTGAGGGCACGCTGCGGATCCTCCCATGCACGGCGCCCCACGGCACGTTGCGTCATGGATTCGGTTCGCGAAGTGGACCGAATCCATGACACACCCTCGTCGGGGGGGTGGTGGTGGTGGGGGTGGGCGGGCGGGGGTCAGCGGTTGAACTGGTTCTGCGCCGGCTCGAGGCCCTGACGCACGAGCACCTCCACGGCGTCGACCGCCTCCGCCACGAGGAGATCGACCTCGGTCCGCTCGGATCCCGCGAACGGTCGCAGGACGAAGTCCGCCGGATCCTGGCGACCCGGCGGCCGCCCGATCCCGAGCCGGATCCGCAGGAACTCGCCGGTGTCCAACGAGCGGCGCAGCGAGCGCAAGCCGTTGTGGCCGTTGTCGCCGCCGCCCTGCTTGATCCGCAGGCCGCCCAGGGGCAGGTCGAGCTCGTCGTGAAGGACGACGAGCTGCTCGAGGGGAACCTTGTAGAACTCCATGAGGCACGCCACCGGACCACCGGACTCGTTCATGAACCCGCGCGACCGGGCCAGCACGACCCGGGTGGCACCGTGGCCCAGCGGGCCGATGCGCCCCTCGAAGACCTCAGCTCGACAGCGCCGGTGCGCCGACAGGCCCCCGCCGAGGGAACCGGCGAGCGCATCGACCGCCATCACGCCGATGTTGTGCCGTGTGCCGGCGTACTGCGGGCCGGGGTTGCCCAGCCCGACCACCAACCACGGCGTGTCGGACAAGCCGGGATCAGGCCGTCTCGTCAGCCGTGGCAGCAGATGCGGCAGCCGCATCAGCAGCCTCCTCGCCCGCGGCTTCACGGGCCTCGATCACGGCGGACTGGGCGTCCTCGAGGGCGTGCTGGTCGGCCACGGCCTGCTCGAGGGCGGCCGCGGCGGCGGCCTCCGGGTCCTCGCCGGCGGCGATGGCGGCCTCGATCGCCTCGACGGCAGCGCTCACGTCCACGCCGGCCTCCTCGGCCGCAGCCTCCGCGTTGGCGATGGCCTCAGCAGCGGCCGCACGAGCGGTGGCCTCGGCCTTTCCGATCACGACGAGGTCGACGTGCTCGAGCACCTGGCGGACGACGTCGCGCTGCACGTCGCGCGGGGCGCAGACGTAGTCGGTGCCGTCGACGTCGAGGGCGAGGACGACGCGCGGCTGGCGCAGGGCCTTGGACAGGTCGTGGCCGTCGAGGGCGACGTGGACCGGGTCCGAGCCGTGGCCGTAGATGACGGCGGGCACCATCCCGGTGCGGCGCAGCCGGCGGGCCGCGCCCTTGCCGAAGTCGCTGCGCGGGACGGCGGACATGTGAACCTGGGTGTCAGACACGACACGGACTCCTTGAGACGTGGGGCGATGGTCCTTCGGCTGGAGGGAGCACCCGCCACCACGTCGATCACGGATCCGCTTGTCGTCCATAGGAACGTCGCACGCAGCGGGGCACCCTCGCCGAGGAATGGCGGTGAGTCTACCGCCGGCGCGACGCCGGAACCAAACGCGGGAACCGTGCGATGGGTCACCCGAGCCAGGGTGCGACTCAGTGCCCGGGATCGCCGTTCGGCGTCGGGTCGAACATCCGCGTCACGGAGCCGTCGGTGAAGACCTCCTTGATGGCGGTGGCCAGAAGGGGGGCGATCGACAGGACGGTGAGCTTGTCGAGGTCCGCGGTGATGGGCAGCGTGTCGGTGACGACCACCTCGGAGATGGGCGAGTCGGCCAGGCGCTGGACGGCGGGATCCGAGAGGATCCCGTGGGTGGCTGCCACCACGACCTCCTTGGCGCCCTGCTCGAGCAGGGTCTCGGCCGCCTTCACGATCGTCCCGCCGGTGTCGATCATGTCGTCGACGACGACGCAGACCCGGCCCTGGACGTCGCCGACCACCTCGAGGACCTTGACCTGGTTGGGCACATCCGGGTCGCGGCGCTTGTGGATGATGGCCAGCGGGGCACCGAGCACATCGGTCCAGCGCTCAGCCACGCGAACGCGGCCGGCATCCGGGGAGACCACGGTGATCTTCTCGCCGGCAAGGCGGGCCTGGATGTGGTCGGCGAGCAGCGGAAGGGCGAACAGGTGGTCGACGGGTCCGTCGAAGAAGCCCTGGATCTGGGCGGTGTGCAGGTCGACCGAGATCAGCCGGTCGGCTCCCGCGGTCTTGAACAGGTCGGCGATGAGCCGGGCGCTGATGGGTTCACGGCCGCGGTGCTTCTTGTCCTGGCGCGCGTACCCGTAGAAGGGCAGCACGACGGTGATCCGCTTGGCCGAGGCGCGCTTGAGCGCGTCGACCATGATCAGCTGCTCCATGATCCACTTGTTGATCGGCGCAGTGTGGGCCTGGAGCACGAAGGCGTCGGCGCCGCGCACTGAGTCCTCGAACCGCACGAAGATCTCGCCGTTGGCGAAGTCGTAGGCCGACGTCTGGGTCAGGGTCACGTCGAGCTCAGCGGCGACCGCCTCGGCCAGCGCCGGATGACTGCGCCCGCTGAAGAGCATCAGGTGCTTCTTGGGCTTGTGGGTCATCCGGGCCATGTGCTGTCCTCCTGGCAGGGGGGCGGTCAACGGGCCACATCGTTGCCGATGGCCTGCGCGGCCGCCACACCGCCCCCGTTGTTGGTGGCTGCGTCACCGAGGCGAACCCGCCAGCACCGGTAGCACATGGGATCGTAGGTGACCTTCTGGTTGGACCCGGCGCGGGCGACGTCGCCGATGACGACCGTGTCACCGGTCGCGGTCAGGCGGCCGTCGATGAAGCGGGCGTTGATCACCGCCGGGCGCTCGCAGGCCGCGCATCGGGGCTCGATGGCCATTGGGGCGACCTTGTCGGCCAGCTCCAGCAGGCGCCGGGCTCCCTCGAACAGCGCGGAGGAGAAGTCCGTGCGCAGGCCGAAGCAGATGACCTCTGTGCCGGCCGCGCTCATCGCCGGCCAGGACGTCGACGTCGCCGGTGGTCAGGAACTGGGCCTCATCGATCACCACAGTGTTGGCGCCGTTGAACAGCTCCGGGCGGACGGTCCCGGGGAGCAGCTGGATCGCCTGGGCGGTCATGCCCGTCCGCGAGGTGACGGTGTCCGTGGAGCGGTCCATGGTGGTGGCCAGCACAGCCCGGTTGGGGTGCGAGGCGGCGTCGGGGCGGTTCTTCTCGTGGGCGGTCATCAGGGCGAAGGCCGACTTGCCCGACCCCATGACACCGAAGTGGAACGCGAGCACGCCTCACTCCTGCCCGGTGGCGGAGCCGGCGGACTCCTGCGCGATTGCGGCCGCCTGCGCCGAGGACGAGCCGGGCCGGCGGCTGGTCACCCAACCCTCGATCGTGCGCTGACGTGCCCGGCCGAGGCCCAGGGCCCCCGGTGGGACGTCCTCGGTGATCACCGATCCGGCCGCGGTGTACGCCCCGTCGCCGATCGTCACGGGGGCGACCAGCATCGTGTCCGAGCCGATCCGGACCTGGTCACCGACGACTGTCGCGTGCTTGGCCACCCCGTCGTAGTTGACGAAGACAGTGGCGGCACCGATGTTGGAGCCCTGCCCGATCGTCGCATCGCCGACGTAGGACAGGTGCGGCACCTTCGAGCCGGCACCCACCTCGGAGTTCTTGATCTCCACGTACGCCCCGGCCTTGGCCCGCTCCCCCAGGACCGTGCCCGGTCGCAGGAACGTGAACGGCCCCACCTGGGCGCCCGCGCCGATCCGCGCCGACGTCGCGTGCGTGCGGATCACCTGCGCCCCCACTCCGACCTCGCAGTCGACGAGCAGGGTGTCCGGGCCGACCAGCGCGTCGCCGGCCACCCGCGTCGTCCCGCGAAGCAGGGTCCCCGGCTCCAGGGTCGCGTCCTGGCCGATCTCGACGGTGACGTCCACCCAGGTCGTGGCCGGATCGACCACGGTGACGCCGGAGAGCATCCACGCCTGCACGACCCGACGGTTCAGCTCGCGGCGCATGGCGGCCAGCTGCACGCGGTCGTTGACCCCCTCGGTCTGCCAGACGTCGTCGGTGACGAGCGCCGCCACCCGGCCGCCGCCCGCACGCGCCAGGGCCAGCACGTCGGTGAGGTAGAGCTCACCCTGGTCGTTGTCGGGGCGCAGCTGGGCCAGCGCCTCGACCAGGACCCGGCCGTCGAAGGCGTAGATGCCGGAGTTGATCTCGTCGATGGCCAACTGGTCGGCGGTGGCGTCGCGGTGCTCCACGATGCCGGCGACCGAGCCGTCCCCGGCGCGAACGATCCGCCCGTACCCGCTCGGGTCGGCGACGCGGGCGGTCAGGACGGTCGCCGCGTTGCCGTCGGCCTGGTGCCCGGCCACCAGCTCGGCCAGGGTCGCGCCCGTCAGCAGCGGGACGTCGCCATAGGTGACCACGACCGTGCCGCCGCTGACGTCACCGGCAGCCTCCAGTGCGCACTGCACGGCGTGCCCGGTGCCCAGCTGCTCGTCCTGAACCGCGGTGCGCACGTGCGGGGCGACCGCTGCCAGGTGCGCGGCCACGGCGTCACGGCCGTGCCCGACGACCACCACGAGCCGTTCGGCGCCCAGGACGTCGGCAGCGGCCACCGCATGCCCGACGAGGCTGCGCCCACCGATCTCGTGGAGCACCTTGGGGGTGGCCGAGCGCATCCGCTTGCCCTCCCCGGCGGCAAGGACGATGACAGCGCTGACGGGGGCTGCGGAGTCGGTCACAAGGGTCCTTCGCGAGGTCACGGCCGGCTCGGATAGCGCGACCGGGGATGCTCCCGGTGAGGGACTCGAACCCCCATTGAGTGCTCCAAAGGCACCTGTCCTGCCGTTGAACGAACCGGGATCGGCGGTGGTGAGAAGGATAGCCCCGCCGCGGGGCCACAATGGAGCATGGCCGCCAGCACCCAGCAGTCCCGAGGTCGGGTCCGGATGAGCGCACTCGAGCGCCGCGCGCAGCTGATCGACGTGAGCCGCGGGATCTTCGCCGAGCGCGGGTTCGACGCGGCCAGCATCGAGGAGATCGCAGCGGCGGCGAAGATCTCCAAGCCCGTCGTCTACGAGCACTTCGGCGACAAGGAGAGCCTGTACGCGATCGTCGTCGACCGCGAGATGACCCTGCTGATGTCGATGATGACCGAGTCGCTGACCTCCGATCGGCCGCGGGTCCTGCTCGAGCAGGCGGCGACCGCCCTGTTCGACTACATCGACGCCCACACCGACGGCTTCCGCGTCCTGCTGCGCCCGCACCCGCGCGGCGACCAGCGCGGCGGCACCTTCGGGACCGTCATGCGCGAGGTCGCCGACCACCTGACCGACCGGCTGGTCATCGTGTGCCGCAACTACAACTACCCCGTCGCTCTGGCCCCCATGTACGCACACATGCTCGTGGGGATGGTCGCGCTGACCGGCGAGTGGTGGGCCGAGGTGCGCAAGCCCAGCAAGGAGCAGGTCATCACCCAGGTGGTGAACATGGCGTGGAACGGCGTCTCGGGGCTGGAGCGGGATCCGGGCCTGGTCACCAGGGAGCACCCGTGAGCGCCGAGCCCGCTGTCCGGGGGCCGGCCGGAGGACCGGGGCAGCCCCGTGTGCCCGCCGCGCAGGGTGACGACGTCGACCAGGTGATCGCCGCCTGGCACCGGGAGCGCCCCGACCTGGACCTGGCCCCCCTCGCCGTGCTCTCCCGGGTCAGCCGGCTGGCGCGGCGGCTGGACCGTGCGCGCGACGTCGCGTTCGCCCGGCACGAGCTGGCCGTCTGGGAGTTCGACGTGCTCGTGGCCCTGCGCCGCACCGGCCCCCCGTACCGACTCACCCCGGGGCAGCTGCTGGCCGAGACGCTGGTCACCAGCGGGACCATGACCAACCGGATCGACCGACTGGAGACCCGCGGGCTGGTCGTGCGCGAGCCCGTGCCCGATGACCGCCGCGGCACGTGGGTCGCCCTGACCGACGAGGGCCGCAGCCGCGTCGACGGGGCGTTCATCGACCTTCTGGCCGAGGAGCGCGACCTGCTCGCGGTGCTGCCCTCCGAGGACCAGGCTGACCTGGCCGCCAGCCTGCGCCGCCTGCTCCTGCAGTTCGAGTCCCCCACGGACTGACCCACCCCCCACCCCCGAGAACCCTCCGTGAGAGGTCAGATCCTCCACGTCGTTGCGGAGGGACTGACCCTTCACGGAGGGTTTGCGATGCGGAGGGGGTTCGGGTCAGCCCTCGAGGGCTTCGCCCAGTTCCAGCCAGCGGTCCTCGAGTTCGGCGTGCTCGGCTGACAGGGCGGCGTCCTCGGCTGCAAGGGCCAGAAGGCGCTCGTGGTCGGTGTGGGCGTCGGCCATCTGGGCGTGCAGGCCCTCGCGCAGGGCCTCGATCCGGGCCATGCGCGTCTCCACGCGGGACAGGTCCTTGCGCGCGGCGTGGGCGGCGGCTCCCGTCAGGGTGGGGACGGGGACCGGCGCGGCGGGCGCCCCGGGGGCCGGCGAGTCCCCGGAGGGCGGGACCGACGCCGGACTGACGGCGGCGCCACCCGAACCGGGACCCGACGTGGCCGGCGCCGCCGTGGCGGCACCCGTCGAGCGCAGGCTTCCGGTGGCCGAGGACCGCAGCTCGAGGTACTGCTCCACCCCGCGGGGGAGGTGGCGCAACCCGCCGTCGCCGAGCAGGGCGTACAGGTCATCGCAGGTCCGCTCCAGGAAGTAGCGGTCGTGGCTCACCACCACCAGGGTCCCCGGCCATGAGTCCAGGACGTCCTCGATGACGGCCAACGTCTCCACGTCCAGGTCATTCGTCGGCTCGTCGAGGACCAGCAGGTTGGGCCCCCCGATCAGCAGCTTGAGCAGCTCGAGGCGCCGCAGCTCCCCACCGGACAGGTCCCCGATCCGGGTCATGGACTTCTCGCCCTTGAACCCGAAGTCCTCGAGCAGGGTTCCGGCAGTGACCGTCCTGCCACCGATCTCGATCTCGCGGCGCAGTCGCTCCACGCTGGGCAGCACCCGGTCGTCGGGGTTCGCCGCGACGACCGTCTGCGGCAGGGTGGCCGCCACCACGGTGGACCCGATCACGATCGTGCCCGCATCCGGCTCCCGCTGGCCGGTGAGCAGCCGGACCAGGGTCGTCTTGCCCGCTCCGTTCGGGCCGAGGAGCCCGACACGGTCGCCGGGGCCCAACTGCCACGTCAGGCCCTCGATCAGAGTGCGCTCGCTGGCGGGCTCACCCGGGCCACCCACGCCAGGCACACGCAACGCCACCGAATCGAGGTCGACGACCTGCCGGCCGAGCCGAGCCGACGCCACTCGCCGCAGCGCCAGCTTGTCGCGCAGCTCGGGGACATCGGCGATCAGTGCGTTGGCGGCATCGATGCGGAACTGCGGCTTCGAGGTCCGCGCCGGCGGGCCACGCCGCAGCCACGCGAGCTCCTTGCTGACAAGGTTGCGCCGCCGGGACTCGGCCACCGCCTCGCGGCGCTCCCGCTCGGCGCGGGCCAGCACCCAGGCCGCGTACCCACCCTCGAACCGGTACACGGTTCCGTCGGCGACCTCCCACGTGGTGGTGGCCACCTCGTCGAGGAACCAGCGGTCGTGGGTGACCACGGCCATGGTCGGCGGGCCGGTGGGGCCGGTCAGGAACCCGGCCAGCCACGTGACAGCCTCGATGTCGAGGTGGTTGGTCGGCTCGTCGAGCAGCAGCACGTCACCTGGGTCGATCAGCGCCCTGGCCAGGGCGAGCCTGCGTCGCTCGCCGCCGGACAGGCCCTCCAGGCCGGTGTCCAGTCCCTGGGCGTAGCCCTCGGCCCTGACGCCACCGAGCAGGCCGGTCAGCACGGCACGGATCCGCGGATCGGCGGCCCACTCGTGCTCGGGCCGATTGCCGACAGTGACGTCGCGGACCGTGCGCGCCCCAGGGGGCAGCGCGTCGGACTGCCCGACCATGACCACCCGGGCGTCGGCCGTGCGGATGACCCGCCCCGAGTCGGGCTCGGCCACCCCGGCGAGCACCCGGAACAGCGTCGACTTGCCGTCGCCGTTGCGCCCGACGACCCCCACCCGCTGGCCCCGCTCGATCCCCAGGGTGACCCCGGCCAGGACCGCACGCGTCGCGAAGACGACGTGGATGTCCTCGAGGGCGACGATGGGGGGCATGGGGCCCAAGGTTAGTCGCCCGGGCCGATAGGGTCGGACGCGTCGATCCCCCACGAATGCAGGAGCCCCACTGTGCCCGAGTTGCTCGTCGTCGAGCCGGTGTTCGCCGAGCGCCTGTGGGCAGGGACGACCCTGCGGCAGTGGTTCGGGGCCTCGGTGCCCGAGGGCCTCATCGGCGAATGCTGGGCCGTGTCCGGGATGGAGGGCATGAGCGGGACGATCCGCGGCGGTGCGCCGGCGGGGCTCACCCTGCGTGATGCGTGGTCCGCGGGCCTGGTGAGCGGCCGACCCGAGTCCAGCGACTTCCCGCTGCTGTGCAAGTTCCTCGACCCGCGAGACTGGCTGTCGGTGCAGGTCCACCCGAACGACGCCCAGGCCCAGGAACTCGAGCAGCAGCCGCGCGGCAAGGCTGAGTGCTGGCTCGTGGTGTCCTGCGAGGACGGCGCCGAGCTGATCCTGGGCCACCGCGCCGACTCAGCCGAGGCCCTGCGGTCCGCGCTGGCCGACGGCACGCTCATGGATCTGCTCACCACCATCCCGGTCGCCCAGGACGACTTCTTCATGGTCGGCGCCGGCGAGGTGCACTCCGTGGGCCCGGGGATGCTGATCTACGAGGTGCAGCAGAGCAGCGACACCACCTACAGGCTCTACGATTTCGACCGGGTCGGCCCCGACGGCCGTCAGCGCGAGCTGCACGTGGACAAGGGGTTCGGGGTCGTCGTCGCGCCCCACGACCCCGCCGCGGCGCGCACCGCCGGCCCCTGGGAGCCGATCGGCCAACACGCCCGACGCCGGGTGCTCGTCGATCGCCCCCAGTTCCTCGTCCAGCGGTGGGAGACCCAGAACGGCCACTTCTCGATGGAGGCGCCGGGCTATCGAGTGCTGACCATCGTCGGTGGGCACGCGACACTGACCACAGATGAGCAATCACTCGAGCTCGGGCTGGGCTCCAGCGTGGTGATCCCAGCGGGCTGCGGAGCCGTCGAGGTGGCAGGCGACGTCATCCTGATCACCACCGACCCCGGCCCCGCACTTGGCTGATGCGACACCCCTGGAGCGGGACGTGATCGGTCGGGCTACCCCGACCGGCGGATCACCCGCGCGCCAGGCGCCGGGCCAGTCGTCGTGAAGGCCGCACGCACCTGCTCCAGCCCTACCACCGCCGCATGGACCCGCGCCGCCGCAGCCGCATCGGGCACGAGGAACGCCACGGTCGGCCCGGAGCCGGACACGATCCCGCCGAGCGCTCCGGCCGCCTGCCCGGCATCGAGCACGTCGCGCAGGGTCGGCCGCAAGGTGAGCGCGGGCTCCTGGAGGTCGTTGTGCAGCACCCTCGCCAGGGCCCTGGCGTCGCCGGCGATCAGGGCCGCGACAACCGCCGCGTCCGCTTGCGGCTCGGGCACGACGCGCCCCTCGACGAGCCGGTCGAACGCGGCGTACACCGCCGGGGTCGACAGGCCCTGCGCAGCCGTCGCGAAGACCCAGTGGAACGTGCCCCGGACCATCAGCGGACTCAGGACCTCGCCGCGGCCGAGCCCCAGCGCAGTGCCCCCCATGAGGCTGAACGGCACGTCTGAGCCGAGGTCGAGGGCAACACGCGCCAGGTCCTCTCGCGCCAGTTGGGCGCCCCAGAGGTCGTTGAGCGCGACCAGCGCCGCCGCGCAGTCCGCCGATCCACCGGCCATCCCTCCGGCGACCGGAACGCCCTTGCTGATGTCGATCCGCAGGTCGGGCGCTGGCCGGCCGAGCTCGCGCGCCAGTCGCTCGGCGGCCCGCCACACCAGGTTGGTGGAATCGCGCGGGACCTCGTCGGCCTGAAGGCCGCTGACCTCGCCGAGGACGATCCCGGTTCCCGGCGCCCCCGCGGCGACGGTCACCTCCTCAGCCATCGCGACCGCATGGAACACGCTGGCCAGCGGGTGGAAGCCGTCAGCGCGAACGGCCCCCACCGAGAGCTGGATGTTGACCTTGCCCGGGGCGCGGGCGGTCACGGAGGCGGTCACGGGAGTGCAGCGTAGCGGCCGGCGGCTAGCGCACGACCTTCGCGCCCTTGGCGGTCTTGACGATGCTGAACTCGTCGAGGACCCCACCAGGGCCGAACGGCGAGGTCGACCCGGTGCCCCGGTCGGTCACGACGGCCCTGTAGGTCAGGGTGTCCCCGGCGATCGTGATCACCTGGTAGGTCGAGGTCGCCGCGGCCCAGACCTTGCGCGTGGCCCCGTTCAGCGTCCAGTCCGCGTCGGTCACCTCGTAGTACTTCGGGCCCGAGACGCTCACGGCGAAGACCGGGCCGTTCGGCGTTCGGGAGCCTCGGGCGTACGAGTGGTCATGTCCGGACAGCACGAGGTCCACGTTGCGCCGCTCGATGATGGGCAGCCAGAGGTCGCGGACCTCCGGCGGGTTGGTGCGCTCCGGCCGGCTCCCGAAGGGCGCTGCGTGCATCAGGACGATCGACCACCGGGTGGGGTTCTCCGCCAGGGCCTTGTCCAGGAAGGCCGCCTGCTCGGCCATCCGGCCGCCGAACGAGTCGAGGACCACGATGCGCACGCCCTGGTAGTCGACATGGAACCAGGTCTCGCCCTGCTGGGGGAACCCGTTGTCCGGCCAGTCGAAGTACGAGCGGAAGGCCTCAGCCCCGTTCGCGCTGCACTTGGTCACCAGGACGCACTGCTCGTGGTTGCCGATGGAGACCAGCCAGTTGCGGGTCCGCGCTGCACTGCCCATCGCCGCGAACAGGTCAGCCCACTGCGACCCCTTGTACGGCCGGTTGACCACATCCCCGGCCTGCAGCACCAACTGCGCCCCGGGCGCATCAGCCAGGGCCCGACGCAGCGTCGCGCGCGGGACGCCCCGGTTGTCCACCTGGGTGTCTCCCAGGCCGATCATGGTCAGGGAGGGGGCTGCCGGGTTGGCGGTCGTGAACGTGAGCCACTTGCTGGAACCCCGGGACGTGCGGATCCGGTACTCGTAGGTGGTGCCCGGCGTGAGGCCTGTCAGCGTGGCCGAGTAGCGGGGCTGCGCCGAGCCGGAGAACTTCACCGATGTGGCGACTCCCCGAGTGGCGCGCACCTGTTGGGCCGCAGCACCGGGTACGCGGTATTCGACCCGCTGCCCCTTCGTCCGGGCGGGCATCGTCCAGGAGATCCGCTGCGAGGTGGCCGGATCCGCGGTCGGGGTCAGCAGGATCCGTGACGGTGCCGACGACTTCGCTGCGGAGGGGCCCCGGGCGAGCACGGACAGGGCGGTGGGCACTGCACCGGGGCGGGCGGCGGCCACCGAGGTGACGGCAGGGGCGCCCGCGGCCATGGGGGCGGCTGCGGGCATCGCTGCACCCATCAGCGCGGGGACGGCAGCCGCGACCACGAGCAGGCCGAGCACCTTGGGACGAACTGCGGAGCGTGCCACGCCCTGACGGTACCAACCGTCGACCCCACCCGAGCCCAAGGCGAGGCTAAGGCCGGCGTCTCCCTCGCGGTTGCGACGCCCGAGGCTCTGGGGGCCGGCCATTCGGTTCACCTCATGTGCGGCGGGCGACCGCAGGGGTGCGGACCGGACGCTATGCGTGCGTCTCGTGCGCGGTGGCGGCGATCGCGGCGAACTGGGCCACGTCGAGGGCCTCGCCACGCGCCGTCGGGTCCACGCCGGCGGCCTCGAGCAGGGCAACCGCCCGCTCGGAGCTGCCGGCCCAGCCGGACAGCGCCGAGCGCAGCATCTTGCGCCGCTGGGCGAACGCCGCATCGACCACCGCGAACACCTCGGCGCGGTCCACGTCGTCGCGGGGGGGCTTGGTCCGGACGAGCTCGACGAGCCCGGAGTCCACGTTCGGCACCGGCCAGAAGACCGTGCGCCCGACCAACCCGGCCCGACGGACATCGGCGAACCAGCGCGCCTTCACCGACGGCACGCCGTACACGCGAGATCCGGGCGGCGCGGCCAGCCGCTCGGCGACCTCCAGCTGCACCATCACCAACGCCCGTTCGATGGTCGGGAACGTGGTCATCAGGTGCAGCAGGACCGGGACGCTGATGTTGTAGGGCAGGTTGGCGACCAGCGCGGTCGGGGCGACCGGGAGGTCTGTGATCCGCAGTGCGTCGGCCGGAACCACGGTGAGCCGCTCGGCGAGGGTCGGGGCACGCTCGGCCACCGTGACCGGCAGCTGCTCGGCCAACACCGGGTCGACCTCGACGGCCACCACGTGCTGGACGGCCTCGAGGAGCGCGAGTGTCAGCGACCCCAGCCCGGGCCCTACCTCGAGAACGACGTCGTCGGCGCCGACGCCCGAGACCCGCACGATCCGGCGCACGGTGTTGGCATCGATGACGAAGTTCTGCCCGAGGGTCTTGGTCGGACGCAGGCCCAGCTGCGCGGCCAGCGCGCGGATCTCGGCCGGCCCGAGCAGGGCAGCGGCCCTCCCGGCTGCGGCCGGCGGGAGTGCCGCCGGCGCGCCGCCGAAGCCGCCGTCGCTGCCCTCGCCAGGCTGGGTCACGCCCAGTCCCCGAAGGCCCGCAGGGTGTTGGCGTACAGGTCGTCACAGAGGGCAGCGAGGTCGTCACCGCGCAGCTCGGCCAGCCGGCGCACCGTCAGCGGCACGAGGTAGCTGGCGTTGACCCGGCCGCGGTGCGGGGTCGGAGTCAGGAAAGGAGCGTCGGTCTCCACGAGGATCCGGTCGCGCGGCACGACCGGTGCTGCTGCGTGCAGGTCCCGGGCGTTGGAGAACGTGACCGTCCCGGCGAACGACACGTACCACCCGTGCTCGGCGGCGACCCGGGCCATCGGCTCGTCGCCGGAGAAGCAGTGGAACACCACGACGTCGGGCAGGCCGGCGCCGCCGAGCTCGTCGAGGAGCACCCGGATGACGTCGTCGTGGGAGTCGCGGTCGTGGATCACCAGTGCGCGGCCGAGCCGCCGGGCGATGTCGATGTGCGCCCGGAAGGACTGCTCCTGGATGGCCCACGCCTCGGGCTCCCGGGTCCGGAAGAAGTCCAGCCCGGTCTCGCCGATGCCCCGAACGCGAGCAGAACCGGCGGCCAGCTGCTCGACGGTGGCGATGGCGGCGTCGAGCTCACCCCTGGCCGCCAGGCGGGGGGCCTCGTTCGGGTGGATCCCGATCGCCGCGACGATCCCCGGGTGCTCCTCGGCCATCGCGACGGCAGCATGCACATCGCGGATCGAGCACCCCACCTGGACGATCCCCGTCACGTTGACCGACGCGGCAGCAGCCACGGCGTCGCCCGGGCTCAGCTCATCCTCGTCGCCGCCGCGCATGTCGATGTGGCAGTGCGAGTCGATCACCGGCCGGGGCAGGGCCTCGGGAAGCGGCGGGCGGGGGGACGTCACGCGGGTGTCAGGCACCGGCGGGGGCCTCCTCGGGCAGGCGCGGGAACAGCGCTGCGCCCTTGGTCACGCGCACGCCGGCGGGCAGCTGGCCCCAGCGGCTGACGTCCTCGATGCGCTGCTCGCCGATCGCCCCGAGGCCCTCGGCCGCACCGATCGACTCCCACAGCGTGCCCATCGCCCGCGGCATCACCGAGTTGTGCAGCACCGCGACAGCCCGCAGGGCCTCGCACGTGGTGTAGAGCACGGTCGCGAGCCGCTCGCGGGCCACCGGGTCGTCGGCCCGCTTGGCCAGGGCCCACGGCTCCTGCTCGGTGACGTAGAGGTTGACCGCGTCCACGAAGCCCTTGACCGCGCCGATCCCTGCGGTGAAGTCCAGCTTCGAGTAGGCGCCGTCGGCATCCTGCACGGTCGCCAGCAGGGCATCGGCGAGCGCGAGGTCGGCGTTGGCGAAGGCCCCCGGCGAGGGCAGGACGCCCTCGAAGTACTTGCCGACCATGGCCGTCGCCCGCGACCCGAGGTTGCCCAGGCCGTTGGCCAGCTCTGAGGTGTACCGGGCGGACATGTCCTCCCACGAGAACGACCCGTCGTTGCCGAACTGGATCGCGCGCAGGAAGTAGTAGCGGAACGCGTCCACCCCGAAGTGGTCGATGATCTGCTCGGGGGCGATGCCGGTGAGCTTGCTCTTGCTCATCTTCTCCCCGCCCACCAGCAGCCAGCCGTGGGCGTACACCTGACCCGGGAGGGGAAGCCCCGCTGCCATCAGCATGGCCGGCCAGATCACCGCGTGGAAGCGCAGGATGTCCTTGCCGACCAGGTGGATGTCCGCGGGCCACGTGGCTGCGAACTTCGCAGCCCCTGACGCCGGCGGCTCGTCGCCGAGGCCGACGGCGGTGGCGTAGTTGAGCAGCGCGTCGAACCAGACATAGACGACCTGGGAGGTGTCCCACGGCACGGGGATGCCCCAGTCGAAGCTCGATCGCGAGATGGACAGGTCCTGCAGGCCACTGCGGATGAACGAGGTGACCTCGTTGTGCGCGCTCTGCGGCGCGACCGCCTCCGGATGGTCCGCGTAGTGCGCGAGCAGCGCGTCACCGAACGCCGAGAGCCGGAAGAACCAGTTGGTCTCCGAGACCATCTCGACCGGGCGGCTGTGCACGGGGCACAGCATCTGGCCCTCGAACTCACCCGCCCCGGGGACGAGGTCGCCGGCGAGCTTGAACTCCTCGCAGCCGACGCAGTACGGGCCCTCGTAGTCACCGGAGTAGATGTGCCCGGAGTCCTTGAGGCGGGTCAGGAAGTGCTGGACGCGCGACTCGTGGCGGCGCTCTGTGGTGCGGATGAAGTCGTCGTTGGCCACGTCGAGGGTCGCCAGGACGGGCTTCCAGTGCTCGGCGACGAGACGATCGGCCCACTGCTGCGGCGTGACTCCGGCGGCCTCGGCGGTGCGCAGGACCTTCTCGCCGTGCTCGTCGGTGCCGGTCAGCAGCCAGACGTCCTCGCCGCGCTGGCGGTGCCAGCGGCAGATCGTGTCGGCCGCGACCGTCGTGTAGGCGTGCCCGATGTGCGGGGCGTCATTGACGTAGTAGATGGGGGTGGTGACGTAGAACGCCTTGCCGGACGGGCTCATGGGACCAGATTCTAGTTGGGCGCGCGCACCCCCTCATGCGAGCCGGTGCGGCACGATGGGCCCATGCCCGACGCCGACGACACCGCCCCCGCGATCCACCGGGCCGGGACCGACCCGATGGCAGGCGACGCGGCGGCGATCGGGGAACCCGGAACCGGCACCCTGGTCCTGGCCGGGACCCCCCTGGGCAATCCGGGGGATGCCCCGCCGAGGCTGGCGCAGCTGCTGGCCTCGGCCGACCTGGTCGCCGCGGAGGACTCCCGCAGGCTGCGCCGGCTGCTGGCCGACATGGGCGTGGTGCGTACCGGCCCGGTGGTGTCCTACTACGAGGACGTCGAGCGCGAGCGCCTGCCCCGGCTGCTCGCGGTGCTGGCCGACGGCGGCACCGTGGCGCTGGTCACCGACGCCGGGATGCCCTCGATCAGCGATCCCGGGTACCGGGCGGCGCGGGCAGCGATCGACGCGGGGTACTCCGTCACGTCCCTGCCCGGGCCCTCGGCCGTGACGACGGCCCTGGCCGTCTCCGGCCTCCCGTGCGACCGGTTCTGCTTCGAGGGGTTCATCCCCCGCAGGTCGGCCGAGCGCCACGCCCGGCTGGCCGAGCTCGCCGACGAGCCGCGCACCCAGGTCTACTTCGAGTCCCCGCGGCGGCTGGCCGTGACGCTGGCCGACATGGCGGGGGCCTTCGGCGCCGAGCGGCCGGCGGCGGTCTGCCGCGAGCTGTCCAAGACCTACGAGGAGGTCGTGCGCGGCACGCTCGGCGAGCTCTGCGCCTGGGCGCAGACCGGCGTGCGCGGCGAGATCACCCTGGTGGTCCAGGGCGCGCCGGCCCAGGCTGATGGAGCCACCGACCCAGAGGGCCTGGCGGCGCGGGTGGCTGCGCTCGAGGCTCAGGGCATCCCCCGCAAGGAGGCCATCGCGCTGGTGGCCAGCACCACGGGGGCGGCCAAGCGGTCGGTGTTCGACGCCGTGGTGGCGCACAAGCCCCGCGGGGGGTGAGGCGGGGCGCCGGTCACACCCAGGTGGGCAACCACATGCGCCAGTCCCAGCGCGCGTAGGGCATCAGCTGCCCGGTCCAGATCGGCAGGAAGAACCAGGTGGCGGCGACGATGAGCAGCAGGACCGTGCCCGCGGCCAGGATCCCCCACTGCCTGCGCACGGGCGTGGCGTCCGGTCCACCGGCGAGGCTGGCCAACGAGATGGCGAGCATCCCCGCCAGGAAGGGGACGAGCAGGATCGCGTAGAACGTGAAGATCGTGCGCCCGTGGAAGATCATCCACGGCAGCCAGCCGGCCAGGTAGCCGACGAGCAGGGCGCCGCTGCGCCAGTCCCGCCCGGCCACTGCGCGCCAGATGTTGTGGAACAGCGCAAGGAGCCCGGCCCACCAGATGATCGGGTTGCCCAGCGCCAGGACCTCCTCCGCGCAGCGATCGGTGCCGCAGGTGCCCGCCGGCGACTCGTAGTAGAACGAGGTGGGTCGCGACATCACCGGCCACGACCACGCGCTGGACTTGTAGGAGTGTGGCGAGTCCAGCCCGACATGGAACGCCCAGGCAGCCCGGTGGTACTCGGCCAGGGACCGCAGGGCATCGGGGACCAGCGGCCATCCCCCGTTCGCCGCGGCCCAGTCACGGTCGTACCCGCCGTCGGTGACCAGCCACCCCGTCCAGGTGACCAGGTAGGCAAGGAACCCGACGACCACGATGCTCACGAACGCGGGAAGCGCGTCGCGCACCAGGACGGCCTGGAACGGGCGGCCGGCGCCGAGCTCCCGGCGCACCTGCAGGTCCCAGTAGACCGTGAGCAGCCCGAAGAACGCCACGTACCACAGGCCGCTCCACTTGACCCCGCAGGCCAGCCCGAGCGAGACCCCCGCGGCGATCCGCCAGGGCCTCAGGCCGAACCCGGGCCCGAGGATGACGGGGTTGCCCTCCCAGAGGGTGTGCCAGGCGTCCGCGCGACGCCGGACCGCGTCGCGATCCAGGAGCAGGAAGCCGAACGCGGCCAGGATGAAGAACATCAGGGTCATGTCGAGCAGGGCGGTCCGGCTCATCACGATGTGCAACCCGTCCAGGGCCACCAGCAGCCCTGCGACGGTCCCGATGAGGTCGGAGCGGGTGAGCCGGCGGATGATCCGCGCGGTCATCAGCACACTCAGCGTGCCGAGCACGGCAACCCCGAACCGCCATCCGAACGGGACCACGCCGAACGCCCACTCACCGGCAGCGATCACCCACTTGCCCAGCGGCGGGTGGACGACGAAGGAGGGGGCGTCCTTGAAGATGTCGAGCTGGTTCCACGCACCATCCTGGGCAAGGATCCTGTCGTCGGCCCCGTCCACCGCCTGCCGCTCGTGACCGAACCGCAGCAGCGCCAGCGCGTCCTTCACGTAGTACGTCTCGTCGAAGATGATGGCGTCGGGCCGGCCCAGGTTCACGAACCGGAGCAGGCCGGCAAGAAGAGTGACCAGCAGCGGACCGATCCACCCGCGCAGCCCGTGGGAGGGCATGGGCCGATGAATCGACCGGGCCGGGGTGGTCACCGCCACCTCAGCCGACGGCGACTCCACGGTGACGGCCACGGCGCAATGCTAGGACGGCGCGACCCCTCGAGCGGCACGCCCCGCCAGCAGCCCGCTGCGGACCCTGACTTCGCGCGGCTGCGGACGGAGGGGTCACATCATGGGTGCGGGTGCGGCCGGAACCGCAGCAGGTGCTGCCTTCTTCGCTCTCTGCGCTGGCGCCCTCTTGGCCGGGGCCTTGTTGGCCGGGGCCTTCTTCGCCGGGGCCTTCTTCGCCGGGGCCTTCTTCGCCGGGGCCTTCTTCGCCGGCGCCGCCTCGGACATGGGGGTCCCCGAGTGCACACCCACGACCGCCCGCGCATCTGGGTCCGCGATCGCGAGCACCTCATCGAAGGCAGCCCGGATGCACTCGATGAACACCTCCGGATCGGGGATCGCGCGGGTGTCGATGTTGATGCCGATGTAGGCCGTGCCGTTGTAGGTCATCAGGCCCACGTTGGCCGCCGCACCGGCCTTGGGGGCGAAGGGCACGATCGCCTCGACCTGCGCACCGGAGGCGTACAGCGCGATCGGGGGGCCGGGCACGTTGGTGATGGCCAGGTCACAGCCCTTCATCATCCCGGCGGCCACGGAGGTGGCAGCACTCTGCGGCAGCGCGGTCAGCAGCCGGTAGATCGTGTCGCTGACGACGAGCGCCGGCTCCTTGCGCGCCTGCATCAGCAGGGGAGCCAGCCGCTTGATCCGGGTGGCGGGGTCGCCACTGTCGATCGGCATCGGGAACCGTGCAGGGACCCACCGGTTGCCGGCGGTGTCATCACTGGACGTGCGCATGTTGACCGGCATGTTCACCCGCAGGTACTCGCACGGCGCGTTGTGCGCCTCGTGGTAGGCAGCCACGCCGCCGCCGATGGCCGCCATGTAGGTGTCGTTCAGCGTGCCACCCACCGTCTTGGCCGCGGCCTTGAATGGGGTGAACGGGACCTGGATGACGGCAAGCTGGACCGACAGGGAGCGACCGTGCATCAGCGGGCTCAGGGGCTCGTTGGCCGGAGCGAGGAGGCGCGCCACTGACTGCGCGAACGCCGCACCGGACACAACCGACTCCCCGGGGTCGGCTGCCACCCGCTCCACCAGCCCGATCGCGCCCCCGGTGAGGGCCCGCCCGCGCTGGTAGGTGGCACTGACCGCGAAACGTGTCCCGTTGATGACCCGGCCCGGCAGGCCAAGGACGTTCCCGCTGGGTTCCGGGGGCATGGCGCCCAGGGGGGCCACGGGCGCGCGGGTGAGGTCGAACAGGCTCGCCGCCATGGCCATGCCGCCGACACCATCGGTGATCGCGTGATGCAGCTTGATGATCACCGCGGACCGGTCGCCGTCCCACCCCTGCACCAGCGCCATCTCCCAGAGCGGGCGATCGCGGTCGAAGTCCTGCTCAGCCATCTGCTCGGCGATCCGCATGAGCGGCCGGTCGGTGCCGTCCGCGGGGACGTGGAACCGCTTGAGGTGGAATGCGAGGTCGAAGTTCGGGTCGACCTCCCAACGAGGCGGGATCGGCGACACCGGATTGCCGATGACCCGCTGGCGCAGCTTCGGCACGGCGAGGGTCATCCGGGTGATCCGGTCGACGAGCACGTCGACCTCCGGGTCGCTGTCGAGCACCGTCATCGCCACGATCACCGAGCGCAGGATCGGGTCCTGCTCCACGCCCCACATGACCGCGTCGAAGGCACCCATCCGGTCAAGCCTGCCGTCTGACATCCCACTCTCCTGTTCCAAGGCCGTCTCTGCGGCCGAGGCTATCCGGCTCGGCCGCCCGACGCGCGTGGCGCGGGATGCGACGGGCGTGGTCGCGATGGTCAGGGCTGGAGCTGAGGGGATCCGTCGGTCGCCCACAGGGCGACCTCCTCCCGAGTCCCCGCCTGGTGAGACCCCACAATGAGATGGACCCCCGGGAACAACCGGGGGTCCATCTCATTGTGGAGCTGAGGGGACTCGAACCCCTGACCCCCTCGATGCGAACGAGGTGCGCTACCAGCTGCGCTACAGCCCCTTGAGCGTTCCTAGGGTACCCAGTCCCGGCCGCGAGGACCAAACCACCACGTGGCCGGTGCGACAGCGGCCAGCCGGGGCCGGGGGCGCCCGCTACTCGTTGACGGCGCGCGGGCGGAAGGCCGGGGCGGACGTGTCCTGGGCCTGCCAGGCGGCCGACTGCTGGGCGAGGAACTCCTCGTCGCGGGAGCGTGCCTCGGCTGCCGCCTGCTCGGCCTTGGCGCGGGCGATCGCCTCGGCCTTCGCGGCGGCCATGCGCTCGGCGCGCGCCTTCTGCTGCTGTGCGCGCTCCAGCATCGCCGCGGCGGTCCAGGCTCCCGGAGTGGCGGTGTCGATGACGCGGGGGAACTCCGCGGCAGGCGGTGCCGTGACATAGGTGGGCAGTGTGGCGGGGCGGGCCTCCCAGGTCTCCCCGGCCTGCCCGGCGACCACGCGGCGCTGGGCCGGGGCACTGGCGACCTTCGTCGCCGGAACGCGCTGGGTGGGGGCCTGGCGACGCTGCTGGGTGGCACGAACCTGGTGGCGGGCAACCCCGACGAATGCGACGAGCAGACCCACGGGGACGACGAGCGCGATCGGCAGGAGGACTCCCCCGACGACGAGCCCGGCGACCACGGCCAGACCGACTCCGAGGATCCCGAGGACCACACGACGGCGAGCCGCGGCCGAGGCCGCCGATGCCTTCGCACCTGCGCCGGACACCAGCCCGGTCACCCGACCGCCGACGGCCGAGAGATCCTGGCGGGTCACGGTGAAGACCTCGGGGGCGATGTCGCTGCCTCGGGGCTCGCTGCGCCGGGATTCCCCGTCGGGGGCTTCCGGGATCGGCAGTGGGATGCCGAACACGGAATCCCGCTTCGACAGCGCCTGCAGGCTGCGGCTGAACCGGTCGACGGACCGCTTGGAGTCCATGTGATCGTGACGGCGCAACCACGCCGGGACCAGGACCACGGCCCATACGGCGATGATTGCCACGTAGATCAGACCCGTCACGAGCCGGAATCTACTTCAGTTGGGGTCCTCCGACCCGGGAAATCGGGTCCGTGGGGATTCGTGTCGCGCCGCCAGCCGGTCGACCATCGATCCCCGGATCTCGTCGGCGTTCAGGGCGAACACCTCGTGGTCGCGCCATGCGCCGTCGATGTGCAGGAATCCGGGGCGCGATCCCTCGTGCCGGAACCCCAGCTTCTGCACCACGCGCCGGCTGGCGGCGTTCTCCGGCCGGATCACGATCTCGATCCGGTGCAGTCGCAGCTCCCCGTAGCAGTAGTCGCACGCCATCGCCACGGCCATCGGGGTCAACCCGAGCCCGGCGACGCCTGAATCGATCCAGTACCCGATCGAGGCTCCGCGCAGGGACCCCATCGTGATCCCGGCCACGGTGACCTGCCCCACCAGCCGGCCGTCCAGGGTCATCGCCCACGCCAGGGTGCGACCCGCCCTGGCCTCGTCCCGGAAGCGGGACACCATCTGGCCGAAGCTGGGCACCGCCTCGCCGGCGTTCGGCGGGACGGTGGCCTCCCAGGGCGACAGCCATGTCACGTTGCGCGAGCGCACCTCGCGCCAGGCCCGTGCATCGCGCCGGCGGAGTTCGCGCAGCTGGAGGACGCCGGCGTCGGTGCGCCGCGTCAGCACCGGCAGGACCGCCATCAGGACCTGCCGAGCGGCATCACCGAGACCACCGCGCCTGCGGCGACCTCGCCCGTTGCCTCCGGGAGGACGATCAGGCTGTCTGCCATCCGCAGCCCGACCAGGCCGGGCTCCCAGATCGGGGTGATGAGCCGCTCGTCGGCCGCGCCGTGGAGGTGGCCGCGCAGGTAGGTGCGCACGCCCGGCTCGCCGCTGACCGGATGCGTCAGCCGGGCGGGGATCAGCGGGCGGAACACCTGCTGGTGCCCGAGCATCCGCCGGATCACCGGGCGCACGAAGATCTCGAACGCGACGAACGCGCTCGACGGGTTCCCCGGGAGGGTGAAGATCGGCACGTTGTCCGGCCCGAGGTAGCCATGCCCCTGGGCCATCCCCGGGCTCATGGCGACCCGGGTGAACTCCACCGACCCCAGGCGCGCCAGGACGGTCTTCATCGTGTCGTAGGTGCCGGCGGTGACCCCACCGGTCGTGACGATGAGGTCCGCCCGGACCAGTTGGTCCTCCAGCGTGTCCATCAGCGCGCGCTGCTCGTCGCGCACTGGCCCGGCCCGGTAGGCCATCGCGCCAGCGTCCTGGGCGGCCGCGGTGAGCATGTAGCCGTTGGAGTCGGGGATCAGCCCCGGTGTCATCGGTGCCCCCGGCTCGATGAGCTCGGTCCCGGTGCTCATGACGACGACCCGGGGTCGTGGTCGCACGGTCACCCGCGACTGACCGACGGAGGCCAGCAGCGCCACCTCACGGGCACCCACGAGCGCCCCGGCAGGCAGGACCGCCTGACCCGGGCCGAGCTCCTCCCCGGCCCGGCGGACCCCGTGGCCCGGGGCCACTGCGCGCAGGATCGACACCGTGGGCATCCCGCCGTCGGTGAGGTCGAACGGCACGACCGCCGTCGACCCGGCGGGCAGTGGCGCACCCGACCCGATCCGGATCGCCGTGCCGGCCACGATCGGATGGCTGGAGCGGTAGCCCGCGGGGACGTCGTCGGTGACGGGCATCGTGACCGGTGTGCCGGGCGTCGCCGTCGCGACGTCGGCGGCGATCACCGCGTACCCGTCGGTGCCCGCCGAGTCGAACGGCGGCAGCGCCCAGGGCGCGGTGACAGGCGCCGCGAGCAGGCACCCCCGGGATTCCAGCAGCGAGACGTCGAGGGACTCCAGGGCATGGGTGTGCGCCAGGACTTCGGACAGGTGCTCGTCGACGGTGCGCACGCGCCTACCCGCCCCTGCGCCCAGCGCGGCCGGTGCCAGCGCTGGCGCACCACATGCGGCCGGGCTGCGCCCTGCACTGGAGCATCGTCATGCCCCGCACGATAACCGCCCGGTTCCCCCACCCCCGGCAGTGGTGCATGATCGCGTCCGTGGCTGACCCGAAGGCGGACCTGCGGGCGCGGATCCGCGCCGCCCGGTCAAGTGCCGTCGGCGCAGCCCAGCAGGCTCGGGAGCGCGACGGACTGCTGGCAGCCGCGCTCGCCGCCGGGCTGCTCGATCACGTCGGGATCCCGGACCAGCTCGGGGCGGTGGCGATCGCCGCGTACATCGCCGCTCCCGGCGAGCCCGACGTGGCCGCCATCCGCGCAGCGGTCCGAGAGGGGGGCGGCGTGGTCCTGCTGCCGATCCCGCGGGCCGACCGGACCCTTGACTGGGCCCACGACGACGGGGACTACCGGCCCGAGGGGCGCTACCCGATCGAGGTCCCGGCCGGCGAGGTCATCGGATCGGGCGCGGCCGGGCTGCTCGCCCACGGGGTGCGCACGGTGCTGGTCCCGGCGCTGGCCGTCGATGCCTCGGGGGCGCGGCTGGGTCAGGGCGGGGGCTACTACGACCGTCTCCTGTCCGAGCTGGCCGGCCCCGCGAAGTTCCCCCCGGAGGAGGGTTCCCCCATCGCGGCTCACCCGTCGGTGGCGGGGATCCGGATCGTTGCGGTGGTGCGAGACGAGGAGCTGCTCCCCGCGGGAGCCGTGCCGCGCGAGGCCCACGACCAGGTGATGACGGCCGCGCTCACGCCGACCCGGTACGTGCCACTGGGCCGCTGAGTCGCGCAGTCGCGCCGGGCTTCAGCGTGCAGCGAGACGGACCCGTTTGGTCAGGATGCTGCCGGGGTGGACGACTTGGTGGAACCGGAACCCGAGCCGGAACCGGAACCCGAGCCGGAACCGGAGCCCGAGCCCGAACCGGAGCCGGACGACCCGCTCGTCGACGAGGGGGTGCTGGTTGACTCGGAGGCCTTCTTCGACTCCGCCTTGGGCGCGGCCGGGGAGGTCGCCGACGACTTGCCCCGGCTGTCGGTGCGGTAGAAGCCGCTGCCCTTGAACACGACCCCGACATTGCCGAACACCTTGCGCAGGCGGCCGTCCTCGCAGGAGGGGCAGTCGGTCAGTGACGGCTCATGGATCGACTGGACGACCTCCAGCGGGGTCCCGCAGCTGGTGCACATGTACTCGTAGGTCGGCATACTCACCCTCTTCACCGCGGCCACGATGGCTCAGACAGGCTCCCATTCTGGCACTCACCGCCGCGGAGTGCTAATCGTGCCCAACGCCACCGGCGCGGCATGATCCAAGCCTGATGGCCCAGGCCTCAGGTCGGGCCAGCCGGGAGATCCAGCCTGTGGACAACCGCTGGTGGATCGCCCCGCTCGCGCATACGGTCGCCCTGCCGGTGGCGTGGCCGCCCCGACGTAGCAGGCGGGAACGCGGGGATCGGGGAGCACATGGTCAGGTCACACAGGAGCGCCTCACGGCCGGACGCCGCGCGCTTCGTCCGGCGCCACCGAAGGCCCATGGCGGGAGTAGCCGCAGCCGCTTCCATCGCGGCTCTCGGGATGGCCCTGCAGCCGCCAGCTCCACCCACGCGCGCGGTCGTGGTGGCGGCCGCGGACCTCCCGGCCGGTCGGTCGTTGGTCCGTGGCGACCTTGCCATCGCCCAGGTCCCCGCCGGGGTGCTGCCCGCTGGGACGACCGGTGATCCCACCGACTTCCTGGGACGGGCGTTGGCCGCCCCGATGGCCCGGGGCGAGGCGATGGCCGGCCACCGGCTCACAGAGCTCCCGTCCTGGTCGGTGCCCCCGGGCGCGATGCCCATGCCGGTGAGGTTCGCCGATGCGGGGGCAGCGGCACTCCTGGCCGCTGGACAGCACGTGGACGTGGTCGCCGCCTCAGGGCCCGGTCTCGACGGTGCGGCACCATTCGCCTCAGCTGAGCTGGTCGCCCAGGACGTCCTGGTGCTGGCGGTCATCACCGCGGAACAGGGGTCGGGGGGCATCCTCGGGAGTCCGGCTTCCAGTGACGAGCAGAGCCCTCTGGTGATGCTCGCCGCCGACCGGGGTGCGGCCCTGGCGATCGCCGGCGCCCAGGGCCGCGCGAGCCTGGGCTACCTGATGCGCCTCGGCCCCAGCTGACGGCCCGATGGGCTGCCGACCAGGGCCGGTGGCTCGTGCGGACTGGGTGGGGTGCCTGCGTGCCGCGGGTGCCCCGTCAGCTCCCGTCGCGGTCGCGATCGGCCGAGCCGGAACTCCCCGCGCCGCCCTGTGCGAGCAGGTCGCGGATCTCGGTGAGCAGCAGGACGTCGTCCGGGGTCTCGTCCGCCTTGGGGGTGATGCGCGCCAGCTCGCGCGCCTTGTTCATCGGCAGGACGAAGACGAAGTACACGACCGCCATCGTGATCACGAAGGTGATCAGCACGCCGATCACCGCACCGAAGTCGAGGAATGTGGCGGATTCGGCGGTGCAGGGATCAGCCCCGCCGACGCAGAACCCCCACCCGCCGGTGTCGCCGGCCCCGACAGCCGCGAGGACCGGTTGGATGATCTCGTCGTTGAACGACTTGACCACCGCAGTGAATGCAGCGCCGACGACCACAGCCACAGCCAGGTCGATCACGTTGCCGCGCATCACGAATTCCTTGAAGCCGTGCAGGATGCCGGTCTTCTCCTCAGCCATGGGGTGCTCCTTCAGATCGAGTGACGGGCGTGCCAGCGGCACGGCGAACGGGCACACTGTAGCGGGGGGCTCAGGCGCCCGGCACGGGACGCCGCGTCAGCCCGGCTCGGCGTCGACGTGCGGCCTCAACCTCCGTGGTGCGGCGGGGTCTCCGTGCGGTAGCGAGCCAGCCGATCGGACTCGGACTCGCCGCGCTCGCCCCAGGACTCGGGTCGGTCCTCGCCCGCTCGATCATCCAGGGGGTCACCCAGGGACAGCCGCCGAGGTGGCACATCGTCAGGCTGCTCAGGGATGGGTGCCTCGCAGCCGTCGGGCCCGGTGGCCCCCGATGTCACTGCGGATCGCCCTGGTCGAGTTGGGCGAGGAACGCCTCCACCTGCGCCGCGATGTCGGTGTCCGCGGGCAGGGCGTCGGCCCCTGCGGACTGGTTGGCACGACTGGCCATCATCGCGTCGTACTGCTCCTCGAGGGTGGTCACCGCCTCCATGTTCTCCGGGTTGGACGCGATCTGGATTGAGATGTCGGCGTCGGACTCCTCGGCTGCTTCGCGCAGCTCGTCGAGCGGGACGGCCATACCGGTCGCCGTGGACAGCGACTGCAGCAGGGCCAGTGCCCCCCGCGGGAACTCGGCCTGGACGAGGTAGTGCGGCACGTGCGCGGCGAAGCCCATCGCTGGCCGGTCCTGCTCGCCGAGCCGGAGCTCGAGCAGCGCAGCAAGGCTTCCCGGCACCTCCAGTGAGCCCACCCAGGGCTGCGCGCCCACGGTGAGCGTCGGATCATTGGCGTGCACGGTGACGTTGATGGGCCGCGTGTGCGGCGCCGGCCAGGGGATGGCGTGCATCCCCACGACCAGGCGCACGCCGAGGGCCTCAGCCAGGCGGATGATCCCGTTGCTCACCGCGCCCCACGCGGTGTCCGGCTCGGTGCCGTGGAGGATCAGGAAACGCTCGCCGCGTTCGTCGACCGCCGCATCGACGACCAGCTCGGGCATGGCCACGGACTCGTAGTGGTCCGAGTCGAAGACGGTTCGGGGGCGACGGCCGCGGTAGTCGAACAGGGAGTCGATGTCGAAGGTGGCAACGCGCGTGTGCTCGCAGCTGTCGAGCAGGTGCTCGATGGCCAGGCGGCTGGCGCCCCCCGCGTCCATGAACCCGGTCAGCCCATGGACCAGCACCGGGGCGCCCAGCTCCGGGCGGTCTGGCTCGAGTCGGTAGGACCCCGCTGTCACGACTTCTCCCTCACCTCGAGCCGGCGCCTCTCGCGACCGGCTGGCCGTCAGGTTCAACGAGAGTACTGCCGCCGTGATTCCCGTCGTCGGACGACGCCTCATGAGCGGGGGCGCGCCGCGCGTGGGGACGAGGGTCGAGACGAGGTCGAGCCACGCGGTCGCTGCTACTGTCGAACTGCCCGCCCATCGCTGCAGGGCGGGGCAACCCATGAGGCGAGCGAGGGCGTACCGACCTTCCAGGAGGCGCGATGACCCAGGAGCCGGGGCCGGTGCGGCCCGACGACTCACCCGTCGACGACACCGCTGGCAGAGCCGGCGCCGCGCGGGCTGGGAGTCCGGAGGTGGCGCAGGGAACCGAGGACCAGCGGCGCGGCCCGGTCTCCCGACTGGTTCGCAACAAGCGCTTCGTGAAGCTCGTCGCGGTGCTCATCACCCTCGCCCTGGTGTACTACGCGTTCTTCATCGTCCTGCCCAGTGAGATCAGCTGGGCCGAGGTGCAATCAGCCCTGAAGGCGCTGACAGCGGCGGAGATCGCGGCGCTGGTCGTGTCTGGCCTGTTGCTCATGGTCGTCCTCGGGTGGGCGGCCAAGGCGTCACTGCCAGGCCTGACCCTCTACCAGGGCTTCGAGTCCTCGGCCACCAGCCAGATGACGGCGTTCGTGGTGCCCCCGCCGGGGGACTACGTGATCAGGTTCGCGATGTACCGGACCTACGGGTTCTCCGACGAGCAGTCGGGTGCGTCGGTGCTCGTCTCGATGGTGCTGCGCTACGTCGCCATCTTCTTCGTGCCGATCGTCGGACTCCTGGCGGTGATCATCGCGGGCACCGCGACCTCGAGCCAGGTCTGGTGGTTCGTCGGCCTCACCATCGCGTTCGTGATCGTGTGCTGGGTGATGCTCAGGGTCATCCAGAGCGACGCAGTGGCGCACAGCATCGGCCGGCGCATGAACTCCGCCGTCGCCTGGGCGATGGGCCTGTTCCATCGCACGCCGGCCGGCGACATCGAGCGCAGCGTCGTCAGCTTCGGCCAACGCACACGCGCGACGGTGAGCACCAACGGGCCGTCCCTGACGGCCTCCAACGCCACCTGGGCCGTGGGCAATGCTCTGGTCCTGCTGATGGCCATGCGGTTCAGCGGCCTGGACCCCACCACGGTCCCGCTGGCGACGGCACTGCTGGCCTGCGGCTTCCTGATGGTGGTCAACATCCTGCCCATCCCCGGCAAGAGCGCCCTCGCGGCGCCCACCCTGTTCACGATCATGAGCCTGACCAGTGATGCCGACCAGTCGGCCATGACAGCCGCGATCCTGCTCTACCGGGTGGTCACCTGGCTGCTGCCGATGCCGGTGGGCGCCGCCCTGTTCTTCGTGTGGCGCTACCGGGTGCGCCGTGACACGGTCACGACCGTGCCTGAGGACCCCGACGTGATCACGGCCGGCCCGGGCGCGTGATCCGTCAGCGGGAGGCCGCGCGACGGTACCGAGCGACGCCCAGCGGCACGAAGATCGCCAGCAGCACGAGGCACCAGAGGACTGAGGCCAGCACTGGGTTCTGCAACGGCCAGTAGTCCGGAGCCCGGTAGTTGGGCGGGACGTTGCCGAAGAGCTCGCGGACCGCGGCGGCCACTGCGCTGATCGGGTTCCAGGCCGCCACGGGCTGGAGCCAGGTGGGCATCGTCTCCAGCGGGACGAACGCGTTGGACAGGAACGTCAGCGGGAACAGCCAGATGAGGCCCGCGGTCTGGGCCACCTCCACGCTGCGCACCGAGAGTCCGATGACAGCTCCGATCCACAGGAACGAGTAGGCGAACAGGGCCAGGAGGGCGAAGGCGCCAAGCACGCTGACGGCCGGGGCGTCAGTCCGCCAGCCCACCAGGAGGCCGGTCAGCGCCATGGCCGCGGTGGTGACCCCGGCGAACGCGAGGTCGGCGAAGGTCCGCCCCGCGAGGACCGCGGACCGGGCCATCGGCAGGGAGCGGAACCGGTCGAACAGACCGCGGGAGAGGTCATCGGCCATGGCGATGCAGGTCGTGGCGCAGGTGAAGGCCACGGTCTGCACGAAGATCCCGCCCATGAGGTAGTCGGTGTAGTCCACACCGCGAACCTCGATCGCGCCGCCGAAGACGAACGCGAACAGCAGCACGAACATGATCGACTGGATGATCCCGAAGACGATCGAGTCGGGCTGACGGCGCAGGCGCGTGACGTTGCGCCAGGTGATGGTCCGGGTGTCGGACAGGGTCTGCCCCAGGGCACTCATCGGTTGGTCCCCTCCATCGTCTCGGGCTTCGGTGGGCCCACGTCGGTCGAAGTGGGTGCTGTCCCGCGGGCGCCGCCGACGGACGCGGTGTCCGACACCGCGTCGTCCTCCGCATGGCGCCCGGTGAGCTCGAGGAACACATCGTCGAGGGTGGGTCGCCGCACGCCGATGTCGAGGATGTGCACGCCCTTCTCGTCGAAGGCCCGGACCGCCTCCAGCAAAGCGGTGGCGCCCCCCGCCACCGGGGCCACGAGCTGCCGGGAGTGCTCGTCGACGTCGATGACGCCATTGGCCAGCCCGGACAGGACCTCACGCGCCTCCCAGACCTGGCCCGCCGCCACCGTGACGGCCAACCGCTCACCGCCGACCTGGGCCTTGAGCTCGTCGGAGGTGCCCCGGGCGATCACCCGGCCGCGGTCGACGACGGCGATCGAGTCGGCCAGCTTGTCCGCCTCGTCCAGGTACTGGGTGGTCAGCAGGACGGTCGTCCCCTGGGCCACGAGCCCCTCGATGACCTCCCACAGGCCGATCCGGCTGCGCGGGTCGAGGCCGGTCGTGGGTTCGTCCAGGAAGATGATCGGTGGTCGGGCGACCAGCGCGCCAGCGAGATCCAGCCGGCGGCGCATGCCCCCCGAGTAGGTCTTGGCGGGGCGGTCGGCGGCCTCCACGAGGTCGAACTGCTCGAGCAGCTCGGTGGCCCGGGCTCGCGACTGGGCCATGTCGAAGTGGTACAGCCGCCCCACCATGACCAGGTTCTCCCGACCCGTCAGGTACTCGTCGACGGCGGCGTACTGGCCCGACAGTCCGATCGAGCGGCGCACGCCCTGGGGGTCGGAGGCGACGTCGATGCCGTTGACCGTGGCCCGCCCGGAGTCCGGGGTGAGCAGGGTGGTGAGGATGCGCACGGCGGTGGTCTTGCCGGCCCCGTTGGGGCCGAGCAGCCCCAGCACTGACCCGGTCGGGACCTCGAGGTCCACGCCGTCGAGCGCGCGGACCTCGCCCGACCGGCTCGGGAACACCTTGACCAGGGCCTCAGCGGTGATTGCTGCCATGTGCCGATCCAACCCCAGCCCCCTGACACGCGCACGTCAACGGCGGGGCGAGGCCGCTGCCCCAGGTCCTTCACGTGCCGATATCCACACCCTTCCCCCCTGATATCCCCGTCCGGCCGGACCGTGCTGCTAGGTTCGCCTCACCAAGGCGTCGATGTCCGGGGGGACAGATGGATCGCAGGGATGGGTGGGAGTCCGGCCGGGCGGCGCTACCCGCGCGTCGGCGGGCGGTCATCGCCGGGGCGACCACCGCGCTGCTCCTCGGGGGCCTCACTCCCCTGGCCGGGCCCTCGAGCGCCATCACTGCGCAGGCCGAGCAGACCTGGGAGACCGGGATCATCAGCGGCGTCGCTGACGGTGACACCGTGAGCGTGGACATCCAGACCGCCGCGGACCCCGGGTTCATCGCCCCGCCAGCCTCCCCGGACCCGGCCGTCCCCTCGGCTCGCTCCTACTGCGCCGAGCGCATCAACCCCGATGGCTCGATGCCGGCCCCGGACAACGACCTCGACAACTGCCGGGTCCGCCTGACCGGGATCCAGGCACCGGAGAAGGCTGGCGCGACCGGGGGATCAGCCCTCGAGCAGTGTCGTGCCAGCGCCGCCACCGCCGCACTCGAGGCGGTCCTGCCCGTCGGGACCGCCGTGCAGCTGCGTTCGATCAACGTCCGCTCGGTCGAGGCCGACTACTCCGCAGGCAGGCTGGCCCGCTCGGTGTACTACCAGGACGCGGGCGGCAACTGGGTCGACGCCGGGCGCGCGGTGCTCGCCGGGGGGCACGCCATGTGGTTCCCGCACAGCGTGGCGGACACCGAGAAGCCGGAGTACGCCCGCAACCTGGAGTACCGGCGGCTCGTGGACGACGCCGCCGCGCGCGGGGTGGGTCTCTGGTCGGCGAACCTCTGCGGCAGCTCGACCCCGGCCGCCGTCCGGACCTGGGTCGTCTCGGACCCGATCGGCGATGACGCCAACAACGAGTACGTGGTGGTGCTCAACGACTCCGACGCAGCACTGGACGTCAGCGGTTGGACGGTTCGGGATTCGTCGCTGACCACGTTCACGTTCCCCGTGGGGACCGTCATCGGCCCCCGCGACCACATCCGGATCCTCACGGGGTCCGGCGCCCCCGGGACGCCAACGCCGCGCGACTTCCGCTTCGGCGGTCCGACCCAGATGTTCGCCAACTGGGACCCGGCGGCCGGCTACTTCTACGGCGACGGCGCCTACGTCTACGACGCCCAGCCCGGGTTCGCCTATGGCAACCTGCGCGCCTGGTTCCACTACCCGTGCGACCCGGCGTCGTGCGGCGACCCGCTCACCGGCCGCGTGGTCATCGGCGCCGTGCAGTACGACCCTCCGGGCACTGACACGGCGGCCGGTGAGTACATCGAGTTCCGCAACACGACGGCCGCAGCGGTCAGCCTGGGCGGCTACGCCTTCGGCCGCCAGGGCTCGCAGTACCCGTTCCCACCGGCCACGGTCCTCCCCGCTGGGGGCACCCTGCGCCTGTCGATGGGCGTGGGAGTCGATGCCGCGGACACCCTGTACCTCGGTCGCACCGCGAGCCTGCTGGCCAACTCCGGCGACCACCTCACGCTGGTCAACCTCAACCACGCCCCCGTCGACTGCCGCGCGTGGGGTGCGTTCAGCTGCGCCGGGATGCCGGTCAGCGGGGCGCTGACCACGCCGGTCGCGGCCGCGGCACCGGCACCACCCGCCGTCCTGGCACCCACGAACCGTCCGGCTGCCCCCACTGCGGTGCGCGTGAGCGCCAAGTCCAAGCGTGTCACCGTGCGCTGGTCCGCCCCGGCGCCCAACGGCACGAAGAAGGTCACCAAGTACCGCGCGAAGGTCTACCTGAGCTCCGGGAAGGCGCTGAAGTACCGCACGTCGTGCACGGCGAAGTCGCGGACCCTCAAGTGCCGGACCAAGAAGCTGCTCAAGGGCCGGACTTACGTGGTGAAGGTCCAGGCCCGCAACTCGAAGGGATACGGCGCGTACTCCGCGCCGGTCGCTGTCCGGGTCAAGTGACCCACGGGCCATCTGGTGGCGGCCGGACTGCCTGCAGGCCGGCACCGGAGCCACCCCTGCACGTCACACAACCGTGACCCGGACGCCGGCCCCGACACGCGCCGGCAACACTGCCGAAACGGCCAGCCCATCGGGCCGACCTACACTTGGCGCCCGTGAACCCCAACCCCACAGACCAGGCAGAAGTCCCTGACCTGGCACAGGACACGCCCATCCGCACCGACCTCCCCGCCTGGGACCGCTGGTTCGACCTGACCCGACGCGGGTCCACGCTCAGCACCGAGTTCCGCGGCGGCCTGGTCACGTTCTTCACGATGGCCTACATCGTCGTGCTGAACCCGCTGATCCTCGGCACCGCCCAGGACATCAACGGGACCTACATCGGCGGCGGGGACAACCCCGTCGTCTCCATCGGCCTCGTGGCCGGGGCGACCGCCCTGGTCGCCGGCATCCTGACGATCGCCATGGGCGCCATCGGGCGCTTCCCGCTCGCGATCGCCGCCGGCCTCGGCCTCAACAGCTTCCTGGCCTTCACGATCGCTCCGCTCATGACCTGGCCGCAGGCCATGGGCCTGGTCGTCCTCGAAGGCATCATCATCTTCGCGCTTGTGCTCACCGGCCTGCGCGTCAAGGTGTTCAACGCCATCCCCGAGGCCCTGAAGTACGCCATCGGCGTCGGCATCGGCCTGTTCATCGCCCTGATCGGGCTGGTGGACGCCGGCATCGTGCGGCCGGGAATACCGCTGATCTCATTCGGCGTCAACGGCGCGCTGCGGGGCTGGCCCTCCCTGGTGTTCGTGTTCGGCCTGCTGCTGATGATCGTGCTCGTGACCAAGCGCGTGAAGGGCGCGATCCTGATCGGGATCCTGGCCACGGCTGCGCTGGCGATCGCCATTGAGGCGGCGTTCAAGATCGGGCCCCTCAACGACGGGAACCCGGACACCCCCAACAACCCGACCGGGTGGGCGCTGAACGTCCCGAGCTTCCCGGACACGTGGTTCAGCACGCCGGACCTGAGCATCCTCGGGCAGTTCTCGCTCACCGGAGCCTTCGCGGCGGTCGGCATCGTGACCGCATCCCTGTTCGTGTTCTCGCTGCTGCTCACCGACTTCTTCGACACGATCGGCACGGTCACAGGGCTGTCCCACGAGGCCGAGCTGACCGACGAGGAGGACAACATCCCCCACCTCGAGGCGATCCTGCTCGTGGACTCGGCCGCCGCGGCCGTGGGCGGTGCGGCGTCGGTGTCGAGCAACACCAGCTACATCGAGAGCGCGGCCGGCATCGGCGAGGGCGCCCGCACGGGTATCGCCGCGATCGTCGCGGGCGTGCTGTTCCTGCTCGCCATGTTCGTGACGCCGCTGGTGTCGGTGATCCCCTACGAGGCGGCCACCCCAGCGCTGGTGATCGTCGGCTTCCTGATGATGACCCAGATCAAGCACATCCCGTTCGACGACTACACGATCGGGATCCCCGCCTTCCTGACGATCATCATCATGCCGTTCACCTACTCGATCGCGAACGGCATCGGGGCCGGCATCGTCACCTACACCCTCCTGCAGGTCGCCACGGGCAGGACCCGGCAGATCCCGGGCCTGCTCTGGATCGTCACGGCGGCCTTCGTCGTCTTCTTCGCGATCGACCCCGTGACCCAGCTGCTGGACTCGGTCACCGGCTGATCCTCGCCACCCGTCCCCCAGGGGCGCCCGTCCACCCGGCGGGCGCCCCTGCTCATGTCCGCAGGCTGGGAGGATGCGGGGTGTGATCCGCACCGCGACCCCCGCCGACGCCCAGCAGCTGTACCGGATCTGCCTGCTGACCGGCGACGCAGGTCGCGACGCTTCCGCGCTGCACGCCGACCCCGACCTGCTCGGCGAGGTCTACGTCGGCCCCTACCTGCACGTGGCACCGGCCGTCGCGGCGGTCGCAACCGCGGAGGACGGGTCCGTCCTGGGCTACGTCCTGGGCACCCCGGACAGCCGGGGGTTCGCGGCTGCGTGCGAGGCCGGGTGGTGGCCGGCGCTGCGAGCCCGGCACCCGCTGGACGCCGGCGCTGAGGCACACCCCCGGCCTCCTGCTGATCAATCGCTGGTGGTGGCCCTGCATCACCCCCCGGTGCCCGATGCCGGGTTGGTCGCCGCCCACCCTGCGCACCTGCACATCGACCTCCTCCCGGAGGCCCAGGGCCAGGGGCTGGGCAGGGCACTGCTCGACTGGCTGCTCGGCCGGCTCACCGAGTTGGGTGCACACGGGGTGCACCTGGGCGTCGACCCGCGCAACACCTCGGCCATCGCCTTCTACGAGCGCCTCGGGTTCACCCGGTGGGGGTCGGATCCGGACACCGTGACCCTGGTTCGACCGCTGGGGTGAGGGGACGGGCCGCGCCTGGCGGACGGGTCGCGCCTCCGGCCGGATCGGCGCACAATCGGGTCGTGAGCAGCTGGGGTTCGTACTCCTTCCTCTTCGGGCCGATGATCGCGCTGGCGGCCCTGGTCGGGCTCGCACTGGTGGCCCGCTGGGCAAGCCAGACCGGCACATCGCTGATCGAGGGACCCTCGCGACAGGGCAGCGCCGAGGAGTACGGCCTGATGATCCCCGTCGCCAGCCCGGCGAACGCGCGGGCATCGCGTGACGTTGCCGGACGGCTCACATCCGCCGGGGTGCGCTGCCGCGAGGTCACCACGACCGAGGGGCCACGGGTCATGGTGTGGGCCGAGGATGTGGCCCGCGCCCGCGCGATCCTGGACTCCCCACGCTGACCGAGCCAGCCGAGCCACCTCGCCGGATCCGTGACAGGGTTGCGCCGTGCCGGGAACAGCCCGGTGCCTGATCCATGTGCGACCGCCGTCGGCGGGGCACGCCCGAGAGGAACACCGAATGTCCGAGAATCCCCTGATCGACACCGTCATCGGCATCAACGCGGTCTCCCTGTCGAACCTCGACAACAGCCTCGAGGCCATCCTGCTGGTTCGGCTCGCAGCGCTCGTTGCCGTCGACGCGCCGCCCGCGTCCTACCTGGTCACACTGCGGGCAGCCGAGGGCACCCTCCTGACACTCGAGGACGCCCGCAGCGTCCTGATCGCCGTCGCGCCGATCGTGGGCACCCCGAAGGTCATCTCCGCGGCGCGCAACCTCGCCGAGGCGATCGGCTTCGAGCTCGACATCGCCGGGGCCCTGGCCGAGGAGATCTGAGCCGCACGCACCCAGCGACGCCCCCGGTCGATGCACCGGGGGCGTCGCCACGCCCGGGCCTGGCCCCGGGATGCACGTCCGGGACGACGTCCCGGCTCATGCGTAGCGCAGGAGCAGGTACGGGGCGCAGATCGCGATGGACATCACAGCGGTCGGGATGCCGTAGCGCAACCACTGGGCGAACGTGATCGTGATTCCGTTCTTCGCCGCGACCCCGACGATCACAACGTTGGCGCTGGCCCCGATGAGGGTGGCGTTCCCGCCGAGATCGGCACCGAGGGCCAGTGCCCACCAGAGTGCCCCGTCAGCGCCGAGTGCGGGGTTGGTGCTGATCAGCGAGTCGACGACGGGGGTCATCGCGGTGACGAAGGGGATGTTGTCGATGATCGCCGAGGCGACCGCCGAGCCCCCCAGCACGACCATCAGCGTGGGTGCGACGGCCGCGCCGGTGAGATCGGCGATGCGCGCGGCCAGCGCCTCCAACGCCCCGACCCGGACCAGCGCACCGACGATGACGAACAGGCCCATGAAGAACGCCAGGGTCTCCCACTCCACCTCCTTGAGCAGCTCCCCGACCCGCAGCGGGGAGAGCAGGATCAGCACACCGGCCCCGAGGAGCGCCACGACGGCGGGCGACAGTCCGGTCTGGCGTTGGGCCAGGAACCCGACAACGATGGCGACCAGGACGACGACGGAGGCCACCAGCATCCGCCGGTCGGTGATGGCGGCGTCCTCGTCCATCGAGGCCAGGGCCTCGGCGTGCTCGGGCTTCGAACGCAGGTCGGCGCGGAACATCCACAGCGCCAGCCCCAGGAAGGCGGCCAGGACCACCAGGACCACCGGGGCCATGTGCACCAGGAAGTCGGTGAACGTCAGGTTGGCCCGGCTGGCGATGATGATGTTCGGCGGGTCGCCGACGAGGGTCGCCGCTCCCCCGATGTTGGAGGCGAACGCCTCGGCCAGCAGGAACGGCACCGGTCGGATCCCCAGCTGCCGGCACACGGCTATGGTCAGCGGGGCGATGAGCAGGACGGTGGTCACGTTGTCCAGCAGGGCCGACGCGCCGGCCGTCACGAGGACCAGCAGGACCAGCAACGTGCGGGGCTGGCCGCGGGAGAGCTTGGCCGAGTGGATCGCCATGTACTCGAACGCCCCGGTCCGCCGCAGGATCCCGACGACCAGCATCATCCCGAGCAGCAGGAAGATGACGTCCCAGTCGATGCCGGTCTCCCGCGAGTAGAAGGCCTCCTCGGAATCGACGATCCCGAAGGCCAGGACCAGCCCCGCACCACCGAGCGCCGCAGCCACCCGGTGAACCCGCTCCGTGGCGACCAGGACGTACACCCCGACGAAGATCGCCACGGCCGCCCAGCCCGAGGGCCCCAGGGTCAGCGGGGCCGAGGCCATCCCGTCGGATTCGAACAGGGCCATCGGCACGCATCCACCCTACGCAGCACCGATCTCGGCCAGGTGGACCAGGACCATCTGCTCGGGGTTGAGGACGGGGGCCTGCAGGCCCACGCTGCCCAGGACGGCGCCGGTGAGGGTGACGCCGGCTGACCACCATGCGAGGTCGCCGTGGCTGGTCCGCCCGCCGAGGATGTCGCCGGGGGCCAGTGGGGTGACCCGGTAGCGCCGGTCGGGGTCGAGTCCGGGCAGGCGCACCATTCCGGGCGGGGAGACCACTGAGGTTCGCAGGGCGACGATGGCGAAGATCGCCTCGTCCTGCTCGGGGGACACCACACCGTGGACCCAGACTGCGGGGTCGGGGTGGTCGGCGTGGACCACGGTGCCGGTGTGCAGCAGCGTGCGGTGTGCCTTGTAGGCGGTGATCCACTCGGCGAGCCGGGTGAGGTCCTCACCGGTGGCGGTGGTGAGGTCCCACTCGATGCCCAGGTGGGAGAACATCGCGGTGCCGGCTCGGAAGTCCAGTGCGTGGGCACGCCCGGTCGTGTGGCTGATCGGGGAGGCGATGTGGGACCCGATCAGCTCCGGGGGCAGCAGCAGCGAGGCACCAGCCTCGATCTGTTGGCGCTCCAGGGGGTCGATGCAGTCCGAACCCCAGATCCGGTCGGTGCGGGCCAGCATGCCCAGGTCCGCGCGCCCACCGCCGCCGGCGCACGACTCGATCTCCAGGCCCGGGTGGGTGGCCCGGATCTCGTCGACCAACCGGTACACCGCCAGGGTCTGCTCATGGACGCCGGCCTGCCCGGTGGGGCTGTTCCCGGCCTCGATCAGGTCGCGGTTGTAGTCCCACTTGATGAACTCGATCCTGTAGTCGGCCAGGATCGCCAACATCTGGTCACGCACATGGGCGTAGGCACCGGGGTTGGCAAGGTTCAGGACCTGCTGCTTGCGGGCCAGGATCGGTTGCCGTCCACCGGTCGACAGGATCCACTCAGGGTGGGCACGGGCGAGGTCGGAGTCCGGGTTGACCATCTCCGGCTCGAACCACAACCCGAACTGCATCCCGAGGTCGTGGACGTGGTCGATGATCGGCCCCAGGCCATCGGGCCACACCTGCTCCGAGACCACCCAGTCACCCAACCCCGAGCTGTCATCCCGCCGGGAGCTGAACCAGCCGTCATCCAGGACGTAGCGCTCCACCCCCACCGACGCGGCCAGGTCGGCCAGTGCCCGGAGCTTGGGCAGGTCGTGATCGAAGTACACCGCCTCCCACACATTGACCAGGACCGGGCGCGGGGAGTGCGGGTGCTCGGGCCGCGCACGCAGGAACGTGTGGAACCGGCCGGCCATCTCGTCGAGCCCCGTGCCGATCGAGGCATACACCCAGGGCCCGGTGTAGGTCTCGTCGCGGGCCAACCGCACCTCACCAGCCAGCAGCAACTCACCGCCGCCGAGCAGCGACACCCCCATGTTCGTCCGCTCCGCGAACGTGCGGGTGTTGCCCGACCACGCCACATGGACCGCCCGCACCTCACCGGCACGCCACCCGAACCCCACCGAGCCGGCCGCCATGATCAGGCTCGCGTCATGCCCACGACCCCGCCGGGACTCGCGCAGGTGGGTCCCGAGCGTGAACGGGCCCCGTTGCTGGGCGCGTTCGCGCAGATGCCGCCCCGTCAGGTCCAACAACTCCGTGGCCTCAGTCGGCACCGGAAGGGCCACATCCAACGAACCCAGGTCGAACACGCCCTCCCCGGTATTGGTCACCGCAGCCCGCAACCGCACAAGACCCGAGGCCAGCACCTCGACCGTCAGCGACAGCGACAGCTGCGCAGCGTCGTCCCGTGCGGAGACTGCGACGCGGCCCGAGACCGTCGGATCGTCCGGGTCCTCCTGCACGATCCCGGTCACCGTGAACCGGGTCGAGAAGGCCCCACCATCCCGGTGCCCGCTCAGACCAGGCGTCCCCAGCCACCCGGCGGACTGCTCCGGCAACAACGACACAGGGACCACCACATCCGCCTGGCCCGACACCAGCGGTGGCTCGCTGGCACGACGCAGGTCCTCCAACTCATCGGCCGGCAGCGCCCCGAGGTCCGGGCCCCAGTACAGGACGCGCGGCAGCCGATCGCCGGTGCAATCCAGGATCAGGCCCACACCCCCCGCACGCAGCTGCAGACACCCATCCAGCCCACCCGGGTCGCGGACGGTGGACGCACCGGCGTCGGTCTCGGTCGACATGAAGGGCTCCTCAGCAGAGATGGACAGCGATGACGCAGGGTCGCGCGGCACCGACCCAAGTGTCGTCGCAGGTGCCAGTGGGTTGCTCGAGCAGCGGCGACGAGCGGCAACTCACACACTCTGACCTGCGGTGATACTCGGTGCCCCCGGCAGGATTCGAACCTGCGGCCTGTGGTTTAGGAAACCATCGCTCTATCCCCTGAGCTACGGGGGCCGTGCGCTGTGAGGACCCTGACGTCCCCTGGCGCAGGTCAGATTGTCGCAGATGCGACGGGCCGGCCCGAGCGTGAGACCTCAGCCAGCTCGTGGAGCGACAGCCCGACGGCGTCCACGAGCCGATCCATGTCGGGTAGTGCGACGGCATCGGTGGTGATCCCGATCGTCAGGCGGTCGGCGTAGGACACCAGGGCGAACGTGCAGCGCACGTCCAGCGCCACCGGGATGTAGGGCACGAACTCAAGGAGCTGCCGGCCACCGAGGTGACGCACCTCCCGAGGACCCGGCACGTTCGTCGCAGCGACGTTCACGCGCGCCTGGCCCGCGAGCACGTACTTGCGCGACGCCCGGGCGAGCAGGGACGCCGGGATGTGGTCGGCCAGACGCACGACCGCGTCAGTGCCCGTCGCCACCCCTTGGGACTTCTGCTCGGCGGTGCGCTGCATCACCGCGGCCAACTGCCCTGAGGGGTCGGCCACCTCCACCGGCAGGTTCACGAACATCGCCGAGGTCTCGTTCGCCGAGGCGGGCGATCCGGCCCTGCGGCGACCCGAGACCGGCACGATCGTCCGGAGCACGATCGCCTCGAGGGGCTCTCCGCGATCGAGCAGGTACCGGCGCAGCCCCCCGGTGAGCGCGGTGAGGAAGATGTCGTTCACGGTGCATCCGGTGGCCACACGCAGATCCGCCAGCGGTGCGCGGTCGATCCCCGTCCAGCCCCACAGGCGTTCACCGCTCAGGGGCCCGTTGAGGATGCTGGGCGGCAGGTCGGGGCGCACCACGGCGGCCAGCCCCGCCCGCACCTGCTGGATGGCACGCCGCGCCTCGCTCGGTGCGAGCAGCGCCCGAAGGAGCGCCCGAACCAGGCGGAACGGAAGGGCCAGCAACCATGTCGCGCCCGACACGGCGAGGGCTCCCCGGGATGGCGAGGGGCGCAGGGCGACTGGCCCTGCCATCGGAGGCCGTGCACCCGTCGCCGTCGGTTCCGGGTCGAGGACGGACTGGACGACATCGGTCCCGGACCGCCCGTCGACCATCGCGTGATGCGCCTTGGCGATGACCGCCCAGCGTCCACCGGACAGGCCGTCGACCTGCCACATCTCCCACATCGGCCGACCCGGGTCGAGCCGCTCGGCCATGATCCACACGACCATGGCGCGCAGCTGAGCGTCCTCGCCGGGTGGATCGAGCACCGCATGGTGCAGGTGCTCGGCGACCTCGAAGTGCTCGCTGTCCACCCAGATGGGTCTACCCAGGTCGAGCGGCATCCGCTGGGCCCGACGGCGATGCCAGGGCGCTGGGGCCAGCCGCGTGGCGATCAGGTCGCAGAACTCGTGATGGTCCGGTGCAGGACCCTCGAAGATGAGCAGCGACCCCACGTGCAGCGGCTGGACGTCGGTCTCCATCCAGAGGAACCCGGCCTCCAGCGCGTTGAGCCGACCGTCTCCGGTCACACCTCCAGTGTGGCACCGGCGACGCCCGGGTGTCCCCTACCCGAGGCGACCGGCCGAGGGCCGGGCGTGCACGTGCGCGTGCCCATCGAGTTGATGCCGCCCGGACCGACCGCTCCACGCCCGCCGGCGGCACTGCCCTCGCGCCCCCGGATCCGCTCCCGTTGCGGGTCCGGGCGCGGGCGGCGACGCTGGGTCCATGTCCATCGAGGTGCACGACGGAGTCACGGCCGAGGTCGGGCGGATGCAGGTCCGCCGAGTCCTGCCACGCCGCAGGCTGCGCACGATCGGCGCGTGGTGCTTCGCCGACCACATGGGCCCTGCGGAGGTCACCGAGACCGCGGGCCTGGATGTCGGTCCGCACCCGCACACCGGCCTGCAGACCGTGACCTGGCTGATGGAGGGCGCGGTGCTGCACCGCGACAGCCTGGGCTCGGAGCAGCTCATCCGCCCCGGCCAGGTGAACCTGATGACCGCTGGCCGGGGCGTCGTGCACGCCGAGGAGAACTCCGGCACCTACCGCGGGAGCCTTCAGGGGATGCAGCTCTGGGTCGCGCAGCCCGACGACGTCCGGCACGGCGACCCCGCCTTCGAGCACCACGCCGAGCTGCCGGTCGTCGAATGGGGCAGCACCTCGGCGACCCTGATCGCCGGCACGTACCTCGGGGCTACGTCGCCCGCCGCTTTCGCCACCGACCTGCTGGGCATGCAGGTGACGGTCCAACCCGGCGTGACGACGTTCCCGCTGCGCCCGGACTTCGAGCACGCGATCATCGCCCTCGACGGGCCGCTGCTGGTCGGCGACGAGCCGACCGCCCCGCGCACCGCCACGAACCCGGGCCAGATCGCGGCCCTGGCTCCCGGGCGCTCCGAGATCGACGTCGAGGCCCGTGAGCAGACACGCCTGATGATCCTCGGCGGCGTCCCGTTCCCGGAGCCGGTCTTCATGTGGTGGAACTTCGTGGCCCGCAACGCGGACGAGGTCTCGACGTTCTATGCCGACTGGCGCGACCACGGGCAGCGCTTCGCTGACGTCGACTCGAGCCTGGTCCGGATCCCAGCACCACCACCGCCGTGGGAGCCGATCCGCACCACAGCCCCACACTGAGCCGGGCCACTACCCACCGGGCGGATCCTGCTCGGGGGCGGGATCCTCAGCACCGCGGTTGGGTGGACGTCACTGCCTCCACGGGTGGTCCCCCTCACTCGTGGACTTGATTCGCGTATACCCCCTGGGGTATATTGGCTCCACCACGAACTCGAAGGAGACCCTCATGTGCAGCCCCGCGATCTGCCGCTCGTGCGGCAAGGTGACCTACTCCGGCTGCGGCCGCCACGTCGACCAGGTGATGGCCGGAGTGCCCGAGCCCCGGCAGTGCACCTGCCGCTGACCCCCGAACCTCGCAGATCCTCCGCCAGGGGCAAGATCCTCCGCATCGACGCGGAGGTTCCGACCCCGGGCGGAGGATCTTCACCCTCGGGGCCATCCCTGTAGATGCGGGTCGCCCGAAGCTAGGGTCGGCCCATGAACAGCGCGCCAGCCTCGGCCCACCTCTCCCGTGCCGGTCGGGCCACGATCGGCCGATCCGCCCAGGGCCTCGACGAGGTGCGCCGCTCCTGGCGGATCATCCTGCAGGCCACGCTGGCCGCAACGCTGGCCTACGCGGCCGCCCTGGCCATCGGGCACGAGCAGCCCTTCTTCGCACCCATCGCGGCCATCGCCACGGTGGCGGTCTCCCTGGCCCACCGGCTGCGCCGATCCGCCGAGCTGCTGCTGGGGAACGCGGTCGGCATCTTCTTCGCCGACCTGCTCATCGGCGAGATCGGGACCGGCGTCTGGCAGCTGGGACTGGTCGTGGCGATAGCCCTGATCTCGGCCATCGTGCTCGGGGGCGGTCCGATCCTGATCATGCAGGCCTCGTCCGCAGCGATCCTGATCGCGACGCTGACCCCGCCCACGGCGGCCCAGCCATGGAACACCGGCCGCGTCGTCGATGCGCTGGTCGGTGGGCTCGTCGGACTGCTCGTCTCCGCCCTGGTGATGCCCGTCGACCCCGCCCGCCACGCCCAGCAGGTGACCCTTCCGGTCATCGACACCATCGCCGCGGGCTACCGGCGGGTGGCCGCCGCCCTGGCTGACCGCGACCCCGAGGAGGCACGCGCGGTGCTGGAGGGCCTGCGCGCGACGGCCCCGGTGCTCGCCTCCTTCCACGCCGGGCTGGACGCGACCCGCGAGTCCGTCCGGCTCTCCCCCTGGTACTGGGGGCAGCGCCAGACCCTGGCCACCTACACGATCGCCGGCGGGCACCTCGACAACGCACTGCGCAACCTGCGCGTGCTCACCCGGCAGGCATCGATCGCCCTCGAGCGCGATGACGTCGTCCCCGCGGCGATCCCGCAGGCACTGGCGGGCCTCGCTGACGGCGTGGAGGCCCTCGGTCCCACACTCGCCGGGGACGCGGACGTCGAGCCCGTGCGGGAGGTCATCCTCGATGCGGTCGCGACCGTTGCCGGCGCCCCGGCCGACGGCCTGTTCACCGCCCCGATGGTGGCCCAGATCCGACTGTCCGCCTCCGACCTGCTGCAGGCGACCGACATGACCGTGACCGAGGCCGCGACGGCGATCCGCGCGGTGGGCGATGCGCCGGGACCTCAGCCTGTCTGAGCCGGGACCAATGGCACGGTAAGGCAAGCCTTACCATGAGGTATCGTGCGTGCCATGTTGCTCGTCAAGGCCCGCCCGGGACAGCCGCTGACAGTCCGTGGGCCGTCCGGCTCGGGCGGTCCGACCCGCCCCGGCGGCACGACCGGTTCCGTCGCCCGACGGCTCGCCGAGCTCGGGATCCGGCCCGGCGCAGCCCTGCGCATCCAGTCCCGGACCAGCGGCGGCGGGGCGATCCTGGCCATCGGCGACGATCGGATCGCCGTCTCGCGCCAGATCCTGGCCAGCATCGAGGTCGAGGCGGAGGTGCCGCCCAATGGCTGACACCGTCACCAACTGCCACGAGAAGCCCGGCCAACCGGCGAACCACGGCGCGCGCCGCGTCGCCCTCGTGGGCAGCCCGAACTCGGGCAAGTCCACCCTCTTCAACGCCCTGACCGGCGCAGGCCGCGCCGTCGGCAACTACCCGGGCACCTCCGTCGAGGTCGGGTCCGGGCGCTGGTCCGACCCGGAGTTCGGCGAGCTCGCCCTCACCGACCTCCCGGGGGCGTACTCGCTGGACCCGATGTCCCCGGATGAGGCCCTGACGGCGGACCTGCTGCACGGTGGCGACCAGGTCGACGCGGTCGTCGTCGTCTGCGACGCCGCACACCTGGGCCGCTCGCTGGTCCTGGCCGCGCACGTGCGCCAGCTGCCCGTCCCGGTGGTCGTCGCGCTGACGATGACCGACGTCGCGTCCCGCCGTGGCCTCGAGGTCGATGACGCCGCCCTGGCCGAGCGGCTGGGAGTCGCGGTGGTACGCCTCGACCCTCGACGCCGGGACGTCCACGCCCTGGCGCACGCGGTCACCGAGGCGCTCGCGCGACCTGCTGCCCACCCGCTGGCCCTGGCTCCCACGACCGTCGGCGGCTGCCGCGCGGACTGCACCGTTGACTGCACGTCCTGCCCGCCCACCGCCATCGACGACCTGGCCGCCAGCCTCGACCCCGACGACGACCTGGCCCGCGCCGAGGCGGTCTTCGCGTGGGTCACCGACACGACTGCGCGGGCGACCACCCGCACCCAGGAGCAGCGCCGGACCTGGTCGGACCGGATCGACCGTTGGGCGACCGCCCCGATCCTCGGGCCGATCATCTTCCTGGCCGTCATGTGGGCCGTCTTCGGCCTGACGACCACCGTCGCCGCCCCGCTGCAGGGCGCCCTGGATGCCTTCTTCACCGGCCCGGTCACGACCGCGACCACGGCCGGCTTCGCCGCCGTCGGCCTGGGCGGCAGCCTGGTCGAGGGCTTCGTGGTCGACGGCCTGATCGCCGGCGTCGGGATGCTGCTGACGTTCGTGCCGCTGATGGCGATCATGTTCGCCCTGCTCGCGCTGCTCGAGGACTCGGGCTACATGGCGCGTGCTGCGGTGGTGACCGACCGGCTCATGGCGCGGCTGGGCCTTCCCGGGCGCGCGTTCCTGCCGCTGGTCGTCGGGTTCGGCTGCAACGTCCCGGCGATCTCCGCGGTGCGCGTCCTGCCCGACGCCCGGCACAGGCTGCTCACTGCCCTGCTCGTGCCGTTCACCTCCTGCTCCGCGCGGCTGACCGTGTACGTGATGGTCGCGGCCACGTTCTTCCCGGCCAACGCCGGGACGGTCGTGTTCCTCATGTACGTCACGAGCATCCTGCTGGTCGTCCTCGGCGGACTCCTGCTGCGCTCCACGCTGATCCGGACGATGGGCTCCGACCCGCTCCTGCTCGACCTGCCGCCCTACCAGCGCCCGTCCCTGCGCCTGCTCGGATCGGCCACGTGGATGCGCCTGCGCGGGTTCCTGGAGACCGCGTCGGGGATCATCGTGGCCACGGTGGCCGTGGTCTGGGCGCTCGGCGTCATCCCCGCGCCCGGCACCAACTGGGGCCTGGGGGAGGTCCCGATCGCCGACAGCCTCTACGCCTGGCTGGCCGAGCAGGCCAGCGTCCTGTTCATCCCGACCGGCTTCGCCGAGTGGCACGCCATCGGGGCACTGATGGTCGGCTTCGTGGCCAAGGAGGCCGTGATCTCGTCGTGGGCCCAGACCTACCCGGCCGACGTCGACCTCTCGACGGGCGTGTACGCGGACTTCGTGGTCAGCTCCGGTGGGCACCCGCAGGCCGCGGCCGCCGCCTTCCTCGTCTTCCTGCTGGCCTACACCCCGTGCGTGGCGACGCTTGCCGCCCAGAAGCGCCAGATCGGCGGGCGCTGGACCGCAACCGGCGTGGTCATGCAGCTGGCGATGGCCTGGCTCCTGGCCGTGGCCGTGTTCCAGGTCGGCTCGGTGCTGTCATGAGCGCACTGACCGCGGTGCTCACCGCAGTTGCCGACGGGGCCGGCTCGACTGCCGAGGTCGCCCGCCGCACCGGTGCGACGACGGAGGCCACCGAGACCGCGCTGGCCGCCCTGGCCTCGACCGGGCGGATCCGACGGGTCCTGGTGTTCGCCGATGCCTGCTCGGCCGAGGGCTGCTCGGGGTGCGGAGCCTCGGGCGGCTGCGCCTCGGCGGGGGTGGGGTCGCTGGTGGGCTCGGGCCTCACGGCGTGGCGGGTCGTCCGGAGCTGACCGGAGGGGCCACGGCGCCAGCCACTGGCGTCACTGGCCGGCCAGCACCGTCCGTTCGTGGTCGAGCAGCCAGGCCTTCGTGTCCAGGCCGCCGGCGAACCCGGTGAGCGCGCCGGATGCGGCAACCACCCGATGGCACGGGACCACGATCGACAGGGGGTTGCGACCGTTGGCGGCACCGACCGCGCGGGCCGCCCCCGGCTCGCCGAGCTCGGCGGCCTGCTGCCCGTAGCTGATGGTCTGGCCGAACGGGATGGCCTGCAGAGCCTTCCACGCGCGGAGCTGGAAGTCCGTGCCAGCCGGGTCGAGGTCGAGGTCGAAGGTTCGGCGGGTCCCCGCGAAGTACTCGGCCAGCTGGACCTCGGCCCGGTCCAGGTGCGCCTCGGCGCGCGCGGCGCCTGCTGATTCGTCCGGCGGGGCGTTGGGGTCGTCGGGGGTGAGGGAGTCGGCACCGTGGGAGTCGGGCGGTGCCCCTGATCCGACAGCGCGGGCCACGCGGCTGCCGTCCTCCCCGGGCCATAGGACCGCGCGCAGCCCATCCGGACCTGCCACGAGCTCCAGCGGCCCGATGGGGGTGGGCACCGTCCGGTGCCGTCGCTGGGGAGCGGGGGGTTCAGTCGCGCTGCGAGGCATGTCAGGTCACCTTCCGTGGGCCCGCCGTGGCGGGCAGGTCGTCGGTCGAGCGGCGGGCGGGCGCGCAGCGGGCGGCGGGCGTACGGGCAGCGGGGCGGGCGGGCGGAGTGCTGGCGGCGGGCGCGCCAGCGGCGGGGCTGGGTTCAGCGGGGATACGGTCGGCAGACGCGAACTCGGCGGGCTGTTCCACCGGGGCGGCCGGAGTCCGCGGCTGCCCCGTTTCGAGGCTGGCCCACAGGTGCGCCACCGCGTACGAGCGCCATGGCCGCCAGGCATGCGCGGCCCGCTCGATCTCACGAGCCCGGTCGTCCCCGCCGAGGGCAGCCACCGCGTGGCGCACCCCGAGGTCGCCGGACAGCATCACGTCCGGGTCACCGAGCCCGCGCATCGCGATGTAGGCCGCGGTCCACGGCCCGATCCCCGGCCGGGCCTGCAGGTCCGCGCCGATGCCCACCCGGTCGACGCCGGGGTCCAGCACGAGGTCTCCCTCGGCCAGCGCCCGGCAGATGCCCACCAGCGCGCCTCCACGGGCCCGCGGCATGGACAGGGCCGACGGGTCCGCCTGGGCCAGGCGGTCGACGGTCGGGAACAGGTGGGTCAGGGTCGGATCGGCGAAACCGAGCGGCGCGCCGTGCGCGGCGACGAATCGACCCAGCACGGTTGCCGCCCCAGCCAGGCTGACCTGCTGGCCCACGATCGCCCGGACCACGACCTCGTGCGGGTCCACGGCGCCGGCGACCCGCAGTCCCGGACGAGCGGCGAGGAGCGGACCGAGCATCGGGTCGGATCCGAGGACCTCCGCGATCGCGACCGGGTCGGCGTCGAGGTCGAACAGCCTGCGCACCCGCGCCACCCCCGGGGCGAGGTCCCGAAGGTCCGCGAGCCGGAACTCCGCGAGCAGGCCGCCCGGGGTCGCCTGGCAGGCGACGGTCCCATGTCCATGGGGCAGTGCCAGGGTGCGCCGGTAGGTGCGGCCGTCCCACTCCTCGAGTCCGGCGACCGCACGATCGCCGAGGAAGGCCATGAGCGCGCCGGCGTCGAACGGCTGGCGTGTCGCCAGGCGCACCCGGATCGGGGCGTGTGCCACGACCGGGCCGGGCGGAGTCGGCCAGGACCTCGCGCCGGCGGCAGGGGTCGAGCGCCGGCCGGGCCCCGGGCGCCGCGCCCGCAGCGACGTCGGCGACTCCCCGTAGACGGAGGCGATCGTGTCGTTGAACGACCTGATGCTGCCGAAGCCGGCCGCCCAGGCCACCTCGCTCGCAGGCAGGTCGGTGGTCTCCAGCAGGATCCGCGCCGTGTGCGCCCGCTGCGTCCGGGCGATCGCCAGGAGCCCCGCGCCGAGCTCCTCGGTCACCAACCGGTTGAGGTGCCGCTCGCTGTACCCGAGGGATGCGGCGACCCCGGCGACCCCCACCCGCTCCACGGCGCCGTCCACGACGAGCCTCATGGAGCGGGCCACGACGTCGCTGCGCACGTTCCACTCCGCCGAGCCGGGCACAGCATCGGGGCGGCACCGCCGGCAGGCCCGGAACCCGTCACCCTGGGCGGCTGCGGCCGTCCGGAAGAACGTGACGTTGCCGCGCCTCGGGGTGATCGCCGGGCAGCTCGGACGGCAGTAGATCCCGGTGGTCCGCACCGCGGTGTAGAAGGATCCGTCGAAGCGGGCATCCCGGCTGGCCACCGCGCGGTAGCAGCGCTCGTGATCCAGGGCGACGTCCATGGGCACCATCCTCCCCCACCCGAGGACCGCGCACTGGCAGGAATCGGACGCGGCAGTCGGGAAGGCCCCGAGGCCGGGCCGGCGGTGCTGCGGGGCGCCCCAGCAGTCGGGCCGGGCGGTCGCAGCCCCAGCAGTCGGGGCGGGACCGCCCGCGCACCATCGTCAGCCACGATCGGTCCGGTCTTCGGACGATTCCTGGTCGGAGATCCGGACGAATCCGGAGGTGAGCCACCGGATAGCGGACCAATCGCCGGGGGCGGGGGTGGGGGGGCGGGGGGCGGGGGGCGGGGCGGCGGGGGGTCAGGTGGGGGTGTCGACTGCGGGGGCGGGGACTCCGCGGAATCGGTACGGCTGCGCCGGGTGACCGTGCTGCACGAGCCACGCCTCACCGCCGGACCCGGACCCGAGCACGGTCGCCACCGCGCTCACGACGTCCTCGACCGCCATCAGCGGCATCGCCATCGCCTCGAGCATCCCGCGGACCGGGTCGACGATCGCGGTGTCGGTGAACCCCGGACAGATGGCGTTGACCTCGATCCCCTGCGCCGCCAGGCCGGGCCCGACGGACCGGACGAGGTTGACCACGGCCGCCTTGTTCGCGGCGTAGACGGGATCCATCGGCACGGGAGCGAGCCCGGCGAGACTGGCCAGGACCACCACCCGGCCCCCACGCCCGGCGCGCAGTGCTGGCAGGGCCGCCGCCAGCCCGAAGACCACCCCGTCGAGGTTGACGCCCATGGCCCGCCGGTACACCGTCTCGTCGAACCGGTCGAGATTCAGGGCCAGGCTGTCCACGCCGGCGTTCAGCACCACGATGTCCAGCCCACCGAAGGCCCGCACCGCCGCCGCCACCGCCGCCTCGTTGTCGGCCAGGGCGCTCACGTCGCACCGCAGCGCGAGGCCGCCGATCTCCTCGGCCACACCCGACGCCCCGGGGAAGTCGATGTCGCACACGAGCACGCGCGCACCAGCACTGGCGAGCAGGCGGCACACCCCCGCGCCGATGCCCGATGCCCCTCCGGTCACGAGCGCCGCACGCCCCGTCAGGTCAAGGGGGACTTCGGGGGCCATGAGGCCCTCCTCTCAGGGGTGACACCGGGGGTGGGACGATGCCAACGTACCAACCACGCCGATGGCTTCAAGGCGCGCCCGATCTCGCCCGGGCGCCGCCCGGACGGACGGAGAACCATGGACTTCCAGCACAGCCCCCGCGCGCAGCAGTACGTCGCCCAGCTCCGCGCGTTCATGGACGACGCCGTGCTCCCCGCGGAGCCGGTCTACGCCGCCCAGCGCCAGGCTCTGGCCGCGGCGGGCCGGCCCAACGACCTGCCGCAGGTCGTCGAGGACCTGAAGGACCAGGCCCGCGGGGCCGGACTCTGGAACCTGTTCCTGCCCGACAGCACCGACCCGGCCCACGGCCTGAACGTCCTGGACTACGCCCCCCTGGCCGAGTTGACGGGCTGGTCGCCGGAGATCGCCCCCGAGGCCCTGAACTGCGCGGCGCCGGACACCGGCAACATGGAGATCCTGCACATGTTCGGCACGCCCGAGCAGAAGGAGCAGTGGCTGGAGCCGCTGCTGGCCGGCGAGATCCGCTCCGCGTTCTCGATGACCGAGCCCGACGTCGCGAGCAGCGACGCCCGCAACATCGCCACGCGCATCGAGCGGGTCGGCGACGAGTACGTCATCAACGGCCGCAAGTGGTGGAGCACCGGGGCCAACGACCCACGCTGCCGCGTCCTGGTCGTCATGGGCAAGACCGATCCGGCGGCCGGCGTCTACCACCAGCAGTCGATGGTGCTGGTGCCGATCGACACCCCCGGGGTCGAGATCGTGCGCAACGTGCCGGTGTTCGGCTACCACGACCAGCACGGGCACGCCGAGATCACCTTCACCGACGTGCGGGTCCCGGTGACCAACCTGCTGGGTGAGGAGGGCTCCGGGTTCGCGATCGCCCAGGCCCGGCTCGGCCCGGGGCGCATCCACCACTGCATGCGCGCGATCGGCATGGCCGAGCGGGCGCTGGACCTCATGTGTCGCCGCTCGGTCGAGCGCGTGGCGTTCGGCAAGCCGCTGGCGCGCCAGGGCGTGGTCCAGCAGTGGATCGCCGAGTCCCGGATCTCGATCGAGCAGGCGCGGCTGCTGACGCTCAAGGCCGCGTGGATGATCGACACGGTCGGGGTCAAGGGCGCGCGCAAGGAGATCGCCGCCATCAAGGTCGTGGCCCCGCGGATGGCCCTGGAGGTGGTCGATCGCGCGATCCAGACCCACGGCGGCGCGGGCGTCAGCGATGACACGCCTCTGGCGATGATGTGGGCGGGCCTGCGGACGCTGCGGATCGCCGACGGCCCCGACGAGGTGCACCTGCGCGACGTCGCCCGGCTCGAGCTGCGCCCGTTGGTGGTCCCGCGATGAGCCAGGGTGACCACCCCGCAGACTCGGCGGCCTCCGGTGCCGGGGTTCCCGGCGGGGCCTCCGGTGCCGGTCCGAGCGCTGACGCGGGCCCGGGCGCCAACCGGACCGGCAGCACCACGGTTCCCGGTGCCGCACCCGTATCCCCCACCCCGATCCCCGGAGCCGGACCCGTCCGTTCCGAGGACTCCTTCGATGTCGCGGCCCTCGACGCGTGGCTCCGCGACCGGGTCGACCTACCCGCCGGGCTGCCGGAGGTCCGGCAGTTCCGGGGCGGGGCATCGAACCTGACCTTCCTGGTTCGCTACGCGGATCGCGACCTCGTGATGCGCCGCCCCCCGGCCGGGCACAAGGCCGTGAGCGCCCACGACATGCACCGCGAGTACGAGATCCAGCGGTTGCTCGCTCCGTGGTTCCCGGCGGTCCCCGAGGTGCTGGGCTACACCGACGACCCGACCGTCCTCGGCTCGGAGTTCTACGTCATGGGGCACGTGCCCGGGCTGATCCTGCGCGGGGACCTGCCGTACGGCCTGGAACTCGGCCCGGCGGAGGCCAACGACCTGGCGCTGGGCATGTTCGACTCCCTGGCCGACCTGCACTCGGTGGACATCTCCGCAAGCGGCTTGGACGCCTTCTGGCGCGGGTCGGGCTATGTGCGCCGGCAGGTCGAGGGCTGGTCGCAGCGCTACCGGGCGTCCCGCACCGACGACGTCCCCGAAGGCGAGGAGGTCATGGCGTGGCTGGCCGCCCAACAGCCCGAGGACGTCGCCGCCCGGATGATCCACGGGGACTGGCGCTTCGACAACCTCGTCGTCGACCCCGAGAACCTGTCGCGGGTCCGGGCGGTCCTCGACTGGGAGATGGCCACGGTCGGTGACCCGCTGATGGACCTCGGCGCCTCGTTGGCTTACTGGGTGCAGGCCGACGACGACCCGGTCTTCCAGATGTTCCGGCGGCAGCCCTCGAACGTGCCGGGCATGCCGACCCGCGCCGAGGTCGTGGCCCACTACCTGGATCGGACCGGCCTGACGCTGCCGGCCGCGGGGTGGCGGTTCTACGAGGTGTACGGGCTGTTCCGCCTGGCGGTCATCGCCCAGCAGATCTGGTACCGCTTCCGCGCCGGGGAGACGACCAACCCGGCGTTCGCGCAGTTCGGGGCTGCGGTCAACCACCTGATCGCCCGCAGCCGCCGCATCATCGCCGAGCCCGGCTGAGGAGGCCGGCTACCGCGGCGGCCCCCAGTAGCGGCCTGGGGCGTCAGCCGGGGCGGTGTCATCCCGGCGCAGTTGGGCGCGACCCGCGTACAACGGATCCATGTGTACGGAATCGACCATCCGATGGTCGATTCCGTACACACCGTGGCCGGCGATCCGACTCACACAGGCGGCTCGAGGCCCTCGTGGGCGTAGAGCGCCCGGATTAGCGGCGCGTAGTCCCCGGCGTAGAACGCCTCGAACGGCCTCGGCGTGTAGCGCACGAGGTCCACGAACGGCAGGTCACACAGGGCGCGCAGGGCCAGCAGCTCGTCGGGCGGGAACGCCACCACTGCCGGGCCGACGCGACGGATGCCCCCGGGCACTGCCGGCGTCTGGCCCGCCTCACCCCAGGGCAGCACGATCGTGTCGTGCGGCTGGCCCTCGATCTCAGGCACCGGCTGGGCTCCAGCCACCGGCCGGGCGGCACCCCCGGCCAGGCCGAAGGCCGGGTTGACCTCGATCGCCGAGAGCACAGTGTCCGCTGCCGTCCATGCCCGCGACCGGTCCAGACGCCGTGGCAGGTAGAGCACGAGCAGGACCGCCGCCGGGGCTGCGAACGTCACGAACGCCAGAACGTTGGCGGCGGTAGTGACCGCCTCGGTGATCGACTGGCCGGCCTCCACTGCGTTACCCACGGTGGCATCCGACAGCCCGTTGAGGGTGCCCTGGATGTCGTCGCCGACGAAGGGGATCCCTGACAAGGAGCTGCCGAGCGAATCCCACGAGTCCTGGACCCCCTGGGCGCTGTCCGTGAACCCCGTGCTGATGGCCGTGAGGGTCATCACTGCCGCCCTCACCGCCCACGCGAAGAAGGCGAAGAGCACCAGGGCGAGCACCACGAACACGTCGCGGGTGATCTGCTGGTTCCGAGTGGCAGCCAGGTCCGGATAGAGGCGCATGCGCCGATCCTCACACGCACACCCGCCACGAGGCGTCACCAGCCGCGCCGACGCCGGGCCAGGCTCGCCCGGCGACCTCACCTCACGAACTTGGGTTCAATTCGCTGCACTTGCGACAACTCATTGCCAAGTTGATCGGGACGACGCTGCCCGGCCGAGCCCGCACCGTGCCCGGCCGCGCCCACGTGCGCTGGACTCCGCAATGATCGTCCTCATGCCCACGGACGCGCCCTTCCTCTGGCCTCCCCTGCCGATCACCCCCACCGGGTGGCTCGCCCTCGACGCGACGCCCACGGTCGACGGAACCTGGACCGCCCAGGTGCGCTCGGCTCTGCGGGTGCTCGACCCCCTGCCCGGTGCACCCTGCGCCGGCACGCCGCACATCCGCACCACGGACGACCCGTCCCTGCCTCCGGAGGGCTACCACCTGGCCATCGACGCGACCGGCGTCACGATCGCCGCGAGCACCCCCCTCGGCGCGCTGCAGGCCACAACAACCATCCGACAGCTCCTGCCCCCCGACGCCTGGCGGACCACGGCCGTCCGGCGCGACGACTGGCGGCTGCCGATCCTCACCGTCACCGACGCCCCTGCCCACGAGTACCGCGGGTTCATGCTCGATGTCGCCCGGCACTTCGCGCCCGTCCCCGAGGTGCTCCGCTGGATCGAGCTGCTGGCGATGCACCGGCTCAACCGCCTGCACCTGCACCTGACAGACGATCAGGGCTGGCGGGTCGAGTCGCCCACGTACCCGGCCCTGGCCGAGGTCGCATCGTGGCGATCGGCGAGCTGGATCGGCCACAGCCAGGGCCGCGAGGCCGAGGACCCCAGCCGACTCGACGGGACCCCGCACGGGGGGTTCTACTCAGTGGCCGACCTGCGCGAGATCACCGACCACGCCGCCCGGAACGGCGTCACGATCGTGCCCGAGGTGGACCTGCCCGGCCATGCCTGCGCGCTGCTGGCGGCCATCCCCGAGCTCGGCGTCCCCGGCTGCCCACCCCAGCACGTGGCCACCCGCTGGGGCCTGCTCGGCCGGACTGTCTCGCCGCTGCCGGAGGCGATGGGCATCATCGAGACACTCCTCGGCGAGGTCGCCGAGGCCATCGACTCCCCGTACCTGCACATCGGCGGGGACGAGGCGGAGCTCGGGATGTGGCGGGGATCCCCCGAGGTCCTCGAGCTGGCGGCGCAGCACGGCGGTGTGGAGGGCCTGCGCTCGGCGGTGAACGCCCAGCTGGCCCGGATCGTGCTCGACGTGGGTCGCACCCCGATGGCCTGGGACGACGCGTTCGTCGCCGGTGGCCTGCCGACGCGGACCGTCGTGATGCCCTGGCGCTCGGCAGCGATCGGGCACGCCGCCGCGGCAGCCGGGCACGACGTGGTGATGACTCCCGTACTGCCGACGTACTTCGACTACGCCGAGGATGCCGGCATGGACGAACCGCTGTCGATCGGGGCCCCGCTCGGGACCGACCAGGTGGCCGCCTGGATCCCGGAGCGCGCGGGATCCGACAGCCCGGGCCGCGTGCTCGGCGGCCAGGCCCAGCTGTGGACCGAGTACGCCCCCGACGCCGCGGCACGCGAGTACCGCGCGTTCCCCCGGCTGTCCGTCCTCGGCGCGAACCTGTGGCGCGGCGTGCCACTGGACCTGACCGCCGAGGGCACCGCCGTGACCGCACAGCTCGCGCGCCTCGACGCCCTGCACGTCAACCACCGGCCGCTGGCCGGACCCCGACCGTGGCAGCGCGCCGGGAGCGGCAACCGCGCCCCCGTGGGCATCTACCCGATCACCGCCGTCGCCGAGCACCTCGCCGCGACCGCGGGCGATGCCGAGCCGCCGGCGTAGGCCATGTCGTCACGCGTCGTGACTTAGGTCCCCCACTCCGGGGCCTCCTGCCCCTGCGAGGTGATGCCCGACATGGGTGATGCTTGAGCCCCGGACGAGTGCAACGGAGGTGGCATGGACAAGATCCCGTCGGAGGGGGCAACCCTGCCGTCACCCTCCACCCACCGCGAGATGGCCTCCCGGCGCCGCGGGGCCGAATGGGCCCGCGCGGTGGTCGGTCAGGCAATGACCCGACCGGTGCTCACGATCGACGTGACCGAGAGCCTGTGGGACGCCTGGCAGTTGCTCAGCGTCTCTGGACTTCGCCACCTGGTGGTCGTCGATGACGGTCGCTGCCTCGGTGTGATCTCCGATCGCATGATCCTCACCGACGTCCCCGTCTCCGAGGACCGGATGCGCAGCCGCGGCGTCGGAGACCTGCTGTCGCGGGCACCTGCCCGCTCCGTGAGTGACTCCGCGCCACTGGCCGACGTTGCCCGGATCATGGCCCGGTACTCCGCGGAGGCTGTACCGGTCGTCGACGAGTTCGGCCGACTGATGGGCATCGTGACCGGATCGGACCTGGTGCGTTGGTGGGCCGCGGACGGCACCGAGAGGCCGTAGGCTGCGCTGCGTGACTGACGCACGCACCGACCGGCTGGTCTGGATCGACCTGGAGATGACGGGCCTGGACCCGTCCCACGACGAGATCGTGGAGATCGCCGCGATCGTCACCGACGCCGAGCTCAACGAGCTCGATGCGGGGATCTCCTTGGTCGTCTGCCCCCCGGACCTCTCGATCCTCGAGGGCATGGAGGACGTGGTGGTCCGGATGCACACCGAGTCCGGGCTCCTCGATGACATCCCGGCCGGGATCGCCCTGGCCGACGCGGGCGCGGCGGTCCTGGCCTACGTGCAGGGCCACGTCCCCGAGCCGCGCAAGGCGCCGTTGGCCGGATCCAGCGTGTACGTCGATCGCGGGTTCCTCGCCCAGTACCTGCCCGAGCTCGACGAGTACATGCACTACCGGCTCATCGACGTCTCCACGATCAAGGAGCTGGCCCGCCGCTGGTACCCGCGCTCGTACTTCAACGCCCCGGCCAAGACCGGTGGGCACCGGGCGCTGGCCGACATCCGGGAGTCCATCGCCGAGCTGCGCTACTACCGCGACACCCTCTTCGTCGCAGTCCCGGGACCCTCCACGGACCAGGCCCGGGCGGCCGCGACGAACCATGTCGTGAACCATGCCCCGAGCTCGCCGGCGTCGGAACCGCTCGGCTGAGTCGGGTACACTTCTCACCTGCTGGGCAGTGATCCTGCGTGGCACATGGTGGGTGTAGCTCAGCTGGTAGAGCACCTGGTTGTGGTCCAGGTGGTCGCGGGTTCAAGTCCCGTCACTCACCCCAGAGCAGGCACAGCCTGCAGGCGGCCCGGTCACCCTCGCATGAGGGCCCGGGCCTCGTCGTTGCGGGAGGAGCGCGCTGGCGGCTGGGGCTGCCAGCCCGCACCGGGCCGACCCTCGCGGCTAGGCTGCCGACGCAACCACACGGTGGCTGCGTGTCGTCGCGACCGACAGGAGCTCGTCATGGTGCCTGCACGTCCTGCTGCGATCCTCGCGGCCCTGCTCATCGGCTCAGCGGCGCTGGCCGGATGCGGGACCGATGGCGAGGTGTCCCTGCCGACCGCGCTGCCCTCGGGATCCATCGCACTGCCGACTCCCTCACTCACCCTGCCCAGCGAACGACCCAGCCCGTCACTGCCGACGGTGAGCGCCACCCCCACGAGCCCGGAGTCGGCCACCCCGGAACCGACGGAGTCGGCCACCCCCGAGCCGACCCAGGAACCCACGACGCAGGCGCCCACCAGCGAGCCGCCGAAGGAGTCGCCGACGCCGACCCGGACGCTGTCGCAGGCAGCGACGTCCATCCCGCCCTCGCAACCGGCCGACGAGTCGAAGACGCCCAGCGAGTCGCCCACCCCGACGGAGTCCGAGGAGCCCACGAAGTCCGAGGAGCCGACCCCCACGGAGTCCGAGGAGCCGACCGAGACGCCGGAGCCGACCGAGGCCGCCAGCGACAGCCCTTCCCCCACCGGCGCCTCGCCGACCGAGTCGGCCAGCGTCCCGGAGGCCGAGTCCGCGTCGGCCTCAGCCACCCCGGATGAGTCCGGGTCCAGCTCCCTGCCGCTGTGGCTCGGGCTGGGCGCCCTCGTGGCCGCAGGTGGCGCGCTGGCGTGGTTCGTGACCACCGGCTCCAGGCGGAAGGCCTGGGATGAGCGCCTCGACGTCGAGCGCACCCAGGGCCAATGGGTCGTGACCGAACTGGTGCCGGCCCTCACCAACCCCGCCACTCCCGGGCAGCAGGTGGTCCAGCACTGGGCAGCCGCTCAGCCCACCCTCGACCAGCTCGAGGCGAACGTGGCCGGGCTCCTGGCAGATGCCCCGGATGACGCGCGTGCCGCGCAGGCCAGGGCGATCGGCACGGCCGTCACGCAGGTTCGCTCCTCGGGCGCGGCCCACGTCGCCCTGGTCGGGTCCGCGGTTGCTGACGCCCAGGCAGTCGGGACGTCGGCGGCGGCCCTGCTCACGGCACGCAGCCAACTGGCCGCCGCCCTGGGCAACACGGCCTGAGACCCCGGGGGGCCCAGCCACCTTCGGCCGATCCGCCCCGACGACCTCCCGTCGGCTACTGCGGCTTGACCATCGGGAACAGGATCGTCTCCCGGATGTTCAGGCCGGTGAGGGTCATCACGAGCCGGTCGATGCCCATGCCCTGGCCACCGGTCGGCGGCATGCCGTAGTCCAGTGCGGTCAGGAAGTCGTCATCGATCGCCATGGCCTCGAGATCCCCGGCCGCGGCGAGCAGCGACTGGGCGAAGAACCGCGCCCGCTGGTCGACGGGGTCGTTGAGCTCGGAGTAGGCGGTGCCCTGCTCGGCCCCCCAGCAGACCAGGTCCCACTTCTCGGCGAACCGCGGGTCGTCGCGGTGCGCCTTGGTCAGCGGGGCGATCTCCTTGGGGAAGTCCATGTAGAACGTCGGCAGCTCGGTCGAGTCCTCGCACAGCTCCTCGTAGAGGGCCTCGAGCACCGCGCCCCAGGTCCAGTGGGCCTCGATCTCGATGTGGTGCTTGGCCGCGTGGGCCCGCATCTCCTCGATCGGGGTGTCGGCGTGGATGTGCTCCCCGAGCTTCTCGCTGACCGCATCGACGACCGTGATGTGCCGCCACTCCCCGGACAGGTCGTACTCCTTGATGGAGCCGTCGGGCTGCATGCGCCGGGCGACCGGCTCCCCGAAGGCTGCGATCGCAGCCTCCTGCATGATCTCCTGGGTCAGCACGCGCATGTCCTGGTAGTCCGAGTACGTCTGGTACATCTCCAGCGACGTGAACTCCGGGTTGTGCGAGGAGTCCGCGCCCTCGTTGCGGAACTGCCGACCCATCTCGAAGACCTTGTCCATGCCGCCCACCAGCAGCCGCTTGAGGTGCAGCTCCGTGGCGATGCGCAGGAAGACGTCCATGTTGTAGGCGTTGATGTGGGTCACGAACGGCCGGGCGTTGGCCCCTCCGTGGATGACCTGCAGCATCGGGGTCTCCACCTCGACGAAGCCGCGGCGGTGCAGGGAGTCGCGCACGCTGTGCACCATCGTGGACCGCAGGTAGGCCACCGAGCGCGTCTCAGGACGGACGATGAGGTCCACGTAGCGCATGCGCGCACGGGCCTCGGGGTCGGTCAGGCCCTTGTGCTTCTCCGGCAGCGGGCGCAGGGACTTGGCTGACAGCATCCACGAGGTCGCGGAGACCGACAGCTCGCCCTTGCGGCTGGTGATCACCTCACCCGTGATGGACACGAAGTCGCCGATGTCGACCAGGTGCTTCCACTGGGCCAGCGGGGCCTCCCCCACCTCGGCCAGCGACAGCATCACCTGCAGGTCGCCCGATCCGTCGCGCAGGGTGGCGAAGCAGAGCTTGCCCGTGTCGCGCTTGAGCATCACACGCCCCACCACGCTGACGGTGGTCCCGGTCCGGGTGTCTGCGGCGAGATCGGGGAACTGCGCGCGCACCTGCGCCAGCGACGTGTCGTAGGGGACGTTGACCGGGTACGGGTTGATGCCCATCTCCCGGATCCGCTCGAGCTTCTCGCGGCGGACCCGGACCTGCTCGGGCAGCCCGTCGAGGGACAGTGCCGCCTCCAGCGGGTCCTCCTCGGCCGGGATGAGCGCGGCCACCTCGGCGGCATAGACCTCACTGGAGCGATCCAGCGAGCCGGCGCCCTCCTGCGCGCCCCGCCGCAGGGCCAGGGCCAGGGAGGGCCTGGTGAGGAACCCCTCGGCGTTGCCCGCCGCTATCCCCACCCGCGGAAGGTCCGAGGAGTATTCGAAGCAGATGTAGCGCGGCTGCCAGTCCGGGGAGTACTTGGCGTTCGAGCGGTAGAGGCTCTCGAGCTGCCAGTTGGAGTTGCCCACCATGAGCACCCGGCGCCAGGTGCGCGCGATCGGCCCGGCGCCGAGGGACTCCCCGCGCTCGAACGCCTCGCGGAACATCGCGAAGTTCAAAGAGACCCGTGACGCGCCCAGGTCGCCGGCCCGACGGGCCAACCCCGCGACCAGGTACTCGATCAGCCCGTTCTCGGCCGTGGGATCGCGACGCATGAGGTCCAGGGACAGCCCGTTGCGGCCCCAGGGCACGAAAGACAGGAACCCGCGGACCTTCTCCTCACCGTCGTAGGCCGCCACGAGGACGCAGTCACCGTCCAGGGGGTCGCCGAGCCGGCCGAGGGCCATCGAGAAGCCGCGCTCCTCGCCGCCATCCCCGCGCCACACGGAGGCCGCTGCCTCGAGCGCCTCGAAGTCGGCCGGGGTGAGCGTGTTGTGCCGGACTGCGCGGACGGTGTACCCGCGGCGCTCGATCCGCGACACGGCCTGCCGGACGTCCTTCATGGACCTGCCCTCGAGGGTGAAGTCCGTGAGGTTCAGGATCGCCTCGTCACCGATCTGGAAGGTGTCCAGACCAGCCTTCTGGTAGGCCGCGGCGCCCTCCTCGCCGGCCGCCATGACCGCCATCGACCAGCCGTTGGCCCGGACGTGCTCGCGGAACCTGTCGATGGCCATCGGCCAGCGCGCGGGGTCGCCCACGGGGTTCCCGCTGGCCAGCGCGACGCTGCCCACGACCCGGTAGGACACACCTGCCATGGCCTGCTCGACCGAGTCGGTGTCCCAGATCACGGACTTGTCCCGACGGGTCGCGAAGTAGCCCAGGGAGTCCAGCGTGCCGAACTCGCGCAGCAGGGCACGGACGCGCGCCTCGTCCTTGGCCTCCAGGGACCGAGAGTCCTTGGAGGAGCGGAACCAGACGTAGGCCGCACCGAGGACGACCGCGGCGCCGAGCACGTTGACGACGGCCCGCACCCAGAACGGCACCGTCAGCCCCTGGTCCGACTGGACGACGCCGATGTCCTGCAGGATCGTCTCCAGGCCGAAGATGGTGGCCACGCCCGCCTCGCCGCCGGCGCCGTAGCGGTTGGCCAGCCAACCGCCCAGCACGACCGTGAACGCGCCCCCGACCAGGAGCACGGCCAGGGCCCTGAGGTCAGCACCTCGAGCGTTGTGGGCGCGGAACTGCGGCTTGGCGCGGATCAGGAGGACGATCAACGCGACGTTGACGACGAGGCCGCCCCACTTGGCCCACGAGGTGGCGTCGTCGGCAGCCAGGGCGAGGGCCCGCCCGAGCGTCGGAAGCAGCAGGATCAGGATCAGGCCCAGCCACCACGCCTCCGCGAGGCGTCGCCGGAGTCCGATCGCGATGACCAGGACCAGGCTGGCGTAGACGATGTTGGGATCGATGACCAGGAAGGTCTCGGACACGATGTCGTCGGGGCGGTCGAAGTAGCGCCGCAGCGGGGCGACGATCGAGACCACGAACAGGAACGCCGCGTAGAGCAGGGCACCCGTGGCGAACCAGTCCGCCGCGACGTCCGACCGGGAGTTGTGGGCGAGCCTGGTCGCCTCCCGGACCACGGTCGGCTGCTCGTGCTCAGCCGCCGGCGCCACGTCGGCGGGCTGTCCCTGACTGGTCTCCATGTGATTCCCCTGACTGCTGAGCACCGCGTCGGCGTCATCCTAGGACCAACTCGCTGGTGCGACCGCGCGTCCGCTGGGGCCGGTCACTGGTTTGGCCCCGCCTGCCCGGCGTTGGTATGGTGTGGGGGCACTCGCGCCGTTAGCTCAGTTGGTAGAGCAGCTGACTCTTAATCAGCGGGTCGTAGGTTCGAGCCCTACACGGCGTACTGGCCCCCCCGGCGATCCCGGGGGGGCTTTCGCGTTCCCGGGTCAGGAGCCAGGCACCGCCGGTCCCACCCGGCCAGCTCGACCTGTAACGGTTACAGCGAGCGCCCCTGCGCGTCGGGCCGCTCAGAGGTACAGGCCGGTCTCGTCCTCGGCCACCCGGGACGCGGCCACGGCGTGGATGTCACGCTCGCGCAGCAGGACATAGGCCAGCCCACGCAGCTCGACCTCCGCGCGCTCCTCGGGCTCGAAGAGCACCTGGTCACCCACCTCCACCGCGCGGACCAGGGGCCCGATGGCCACGGCCGTGGCCCACGTCAGCCGCTTGCCCACCGCTGCGGTCGCCGGGATCAGGATCCCGCCGCCGGAGCGCCGCTCCCCATCAGGGGTGTCGATGTGGACCAGCACCCGGTCGTGGAGCAGCTTGATCGGCACGGACCCGTCCGCACCGGGCGTCAGATCAGGGGCAGAAGGGGGCTGCTGGGGCACCCGATGAGCCTAACGGAGTACGGTTTCGGGCCATGACCGGTCTCGCGGACGCGCTCGACCTGTCCCTCGAGGTCGGCGAGCTCGTCCAGCTCTCCGGCGGCCACGCGACCCGCACCGTCGACCATATGGAGCGCATGGCCGCGGCTCTGGGAGCTCAGGAGAGCAACGCCAGGATCTCCTCGGTCAACGTGGCCATGACCGTCTCCGCAGACGGCCAGCAGCTCACCGCGGGTCGGCACGCCAGGCATCTGGGCATCAACTTCTCCACCCTGACCCAGGTCAAGCGCCTCGTCGCGGACACCGAGGCCCACGGCCTGCGCGCCAGCCAGGTGCGGGCCCGGTTGACCCTGATCCGCAACACCGGCCCGGTGTACCCCACCTGGCTGGTGATGCTGGCCCTCGGCGGCTCCACGGCTGCGTTCGCCGCCCTGTTCCGCGCCGGAGCGATCGCCATGGGGTTGGCCCTGCTGGGGGGCTGGGCGGGCGCCTGGGTGCGGCACCTTCTCGCCGGGCGCAACCTCCAGCCGTTCGTGTCCGTCTCCGCCGCAGCCTTCGTCTCGGCGCTCATCGTCGCCGGCGGCGGCCACCTGCTCGGGCTGTCCGAGTCGGACATCACCCCTGCCCTGGCGGCCTCCACCCTGTTCCTGGTTCCCGGGGTTCCCATGCTCAACGGGACCGCGGACCTGCTCACCGCCCACTACCTCAACGGCGTGGTCAAGCTGGCCATGAGTGCCGTCATCATCGCCTCCGCCGCAGTCGGGCTCACAGCGGCCGTCGCGGTCGTGGGAGCCCTGCCATGACCTGGGCGCAGTCCCTGTGGGCCGGCGTGGCGGTGCTCGGCTTCGCGATGGTGTTCTCGGTGCCGCGCCGGACGCTGCCGGGGATCGTCGCACTGGCCGTTGTGGCCCACCTGGTGCGCACCCTGGGCCTGGATCTCGGCGCCTCGCTGCCGCTGGCCAGCTTCGGGGCGGCGGTCCTGGTGGGGCTGACCGCGGCGGTCGTCGCCCCGCGCACCAACCAGGCCACGCCGATCTACGCCTTCGCCCCGGTCATCCCGCTGATCCCCGGCACCTACATGTTCGACGCCCTCGCCGGGCTGCTGGAGCTCACCTCGGGGACGGAGCCCGACTCCTCGGCCATCGTGGACGCCGCCGTGGTGAACGGATCGATCGCGACGCTGACGGTGGTCGCCCTGGCCGTGGGCGCGATCAGCCCGACACTGCTGGTCGGGCGGCACCTCGCGCGGCTGGTGTCCTCCGGGCCGTCCGAGGGCGAGTAGCTGCGAGTCGGGGTCGGGCCGCGTGGCTCTGGGCGCCGAGCGCAGGTGGAGTCAGATCGCCGCAGCGAGGCCTGCCAGCGCGCCCGCCTGGGCCCGGGGGACCGGCAGGAACACGATGTCGGTCGGGACCTGCTGGGCAGGTGGGGCGGCGATGGCCCACCGCACGGTCTTGCTCGTGAGGCGGACTGCCACGAGCCCGCCGATCACCGCTCCGGCGGTCAGGGCGACGTTCTTCCAGCGCACCCCGTCGGAGCCCAAGTAGAAGTCCTTGACCTTGTTCGTGCCGCGCTTGGCCACCTTCGAGGGGTTCACCCGGTCCTCGAGCTCGGTGATGGTGCCAACCAGGCGCTCACGGGTCGCGTCAAGGTCCGCCTCGATCTCGGCGGGCTTGCGCACGGGAGCACTCGCGGGCTTGCTGACACTTGCCTGGGACACGTCAATCCTCCTGACAGCACGGAATGGGGCCACCATACGCGGGCGAGGGCGGCCCAAGCCATCGCGGGATAGGGTCTGGACTCGCCAACCTCCAGGAGGACCGATGAACTCCCGACTCGAGCCCGGGGACGACGCCCCCGACTTCGACCTCGCCGACGATGGCGGCGGGCGGATCCGGCTCGCCGACCTGCGCGGGCAGCGGGTCGTGCTCTACGCCTACCCGGCAGCCATGACCCCGGGCTGCACGAAGCAGGCCTGCGACTTCCGCGACTCGCTCGATGCCCTGGCCGGCGCAGGCATCGCGGTCATCGGGATCTCCCCGGACGCCCCGGAGAAGCTCGCGAAGTTCCGGGCCACGGAGAACCTGACGTTCCCGCTGGCCAGCGACCCGGACAAGGTCGTCCTCTCGGCCTACGGCGCGTTCGGGGAGAAGTCCCTCTACGGCAAGACGGTGGTCGGCGTGATCAGATCGACCTTCGTCATCGACGCCGAGGGCCGGATCGAGCGCGCGATGTACAACGTGAAGGCAACCGGGCACGTCGCCAAGCTCCGCCGCGAACTCGGCCTCTGACGGGGCGGCGGCGCACCCTGACTGACCGGCTTCGGCAACCCGCACCCGCACCAGGGCCGGCCCAGGAGCGCGCCAGCGCGGCACGTCCCGGAGGCCGGCCTACCGGCGCTCCCACGCGCCCGGTTGGGCAAGCAGGTCCCGGGTCGACTCGGGAAGCTCTCCGCTCACGACATCGGCCAGCGTGACCTGCTCCAGCACTGTCCGGAGCGCGGCCCGCGTCGCGACCCACACCTCGCGCAGGTGCTCGGCGGCACCCGGGTAGGCCATGTCCTCGGGGGCCATCCCGCGCACGGCGGCGATCGGCCCGTCGAGGGCTCGGAACACGTCAGCGACCGCGATCTCGGCCGCGGTCCGGGCCAGGCGGTAGCCGCCCTCGGCACCGCGCTTGCTCACGACCAGCCCAGCCCGGCGCAGCTGCGTGAGGATGCCCTCGAGGAACTTCACCGGAATCCCCTGGAGCTCAGCGAGCTCCTCGGAGGTCACGAGCTGGTCGGGCCGACTGGCCAGCTCGGCCAACGCGCGCGTCCCGTAGTCGACGCGCGCCGAGACCTGCATGGCCCCATCCAACCACCCACCCCGCCCGTGCTCGCCCGGAAGGGAGCCCGAGTACTGCCACAATGGCGTCACGCGGGTGTGGCGGAATTGGCAGACGCGCAGGATTTAGGTTCCTGTGTCCACGGACGTGCGGGTTCAAGTCCCGCCACCCGCACGTGGTGCCGGCACCCGACACCGGGGCACCCGAACGTCGGGCCCTCGTGCGTCGGGCCCTCGTGCGTCGGGCCCTCGTGAGTCGGGCCCTCGTGCGTCGGGCCCGCTTGCGTCGGGCCCGCTTGCGTCGGGCCCTCCTGTTTCGCGCCCTCGTGCGTCGGGCCCTCGTGCATCGGGCCCTCGTGCGTCGGGATCACCCTCAGGACGCGGGATGGGTGCCGTGCGCGGAGCATGGGGCTCGACGAGCACCGCAGTCCCGGTCCTGTCGGGCGGCGCACGCGAAACCTGCCTTCTCAGCAGGGTCAGGGGCCTTCCCATCGCTCACGCACTTCGAACCGCCCGAATGGCCCCTGCTGCGGGCTTGAGAAGGGCGGTCTCGTGTGCGTCTCTGGCCGAACGCCCAACGACCGGCCGTATTCGGCAGGTTTCGTGTGCGCGGCGACGCCCCAGGCGTCCGCAGGGCACGGACGCCCCGGCTCAGGGGGCGGAGTCGGCGAGCAGCTCGGCGAGCACGGGGACCAGCGCGCGGAAGGCCTGGCCTCGGTGGCTGATGGCGTCCTTCTCGATGGCGTCCATCTCGGCGGTGGTCCGCGACGACCCGTAGGGCTCGAATATCGGGTCATAGCCGAACCCGCCGGTGCCCCGGCGCTCGCGCATGAGCGAACCGTCGACCTGGCCCTCGACGACGCGGGCCTCCCCCAGCTCCCCGTGGCGGCCGGGCGGCATGGCGACTGCTGCGGCGCAGAAGAAGTGCGCCCCCCGGCGCTCGTCCGAGGTGTCGGACAGCTGGGCCAGGAGGAGGTCCAGGTTGGCCTCGTCATCACCATGGCGGCCCGCCCAACGGGCGGACAGGATTCCCGGCAGCCCGTTGAGCGCGTCGACGCACAGCCCGGAGTCGTCGGCGATCGAGGGCAGCCCGGTGTACGCGGCCACGGCTCGGGCCTTGAGCAGCGCGTTGGCCGCGAAAGTGCTGCCGGTCTCGGGGACGTCGGGCAGGGCGGCGAACGCCTCGGCACCCACGAGCTCCACGTCCAGCCCGGCGGCGTCGAGGATCCGGCGCAGCTCGGCGACCTTCCCCTCGTTGCGCGTGGCCAGCACGACCCGATGCGTCACGGCCGGCCCCCCGGCGCACCACCGAGGGCCGTCGCCTGCAGGTCTGTGAGCCGGACGCAGCCGGCCGCCGCGAGGTCGAGCAGGCGGTCGAGCTCGGCGCGGTCGAACGGCTCGCGCTCGGCGGTCCCCTGGACCTCCACGAACCTGCCCGAGCCGGTCATGACCACGTTCATGTCGGTGTCGGCCCGGACGTCGTCGTCGTAGTGCAGGTCCAGGCAGGGCTGCCCGTCGACGATCCCGACGCTCACTGCCGCAACCGAGTCCACCAGGGGCGCGGCGCCGGTGGCCACGAGGCCCTGGCCTCGCGCCCAGTTCACCGCGTCGGCGAGGGCCACGTAGGCCCCGGTGATGGCCGCGGTCCGGGTGCCGCCGTCGGCCTGCAGGACGTCGCAGTCGATCACGATCGTGTTCTCGCCCAGCGCCGCCACATCGATCACCGCCCGCATCGAGCGGCCGACGAGCCGGGAGATCTCGTGGGTTCGCCCACCGATCCGGCCCTTGACCGACTCACGGTCCGAGCGGGTGTTCGTCGAGCGCGGCAGCATCGCGTACTCCGCGGTGACCCAGCCAGATCCGGAGCCCTTCTTCCACCGCGGGACGCCCGCGGTGAACGACGCCGCGCACAGGACGCGCGTCGCGCCGAAGGACACCAGGCACGAGCCCTCGGCGTGGTCCAGCCAGCCCCGCTGGAAGGTCACCTCGCGCAGCGCATCGGGCGCACGGCCATCAGATCGGGTCACAGCTCCACCACCATCCCGGGGGCGGCCAGGGCCACCTCCCCATCGAACGCACTGCGCCCCTCGGCCAGCGTCGCCCCCGGATCGTTCCACGAGACGAGGTGTGTCAGCAGCAGGCGCCCGGCGCCCGCCGCGGCCGCGTGCTCAGCGGCCTGGACCCCGGTCATGTGCAGGTCCTTCGGGTTGGCCACGTCACTGAGGCAGGAGGCCTCGAAGAGGGCAAGGTCCGCGCCACGGGTGAGCTCGACAAGTGCTGGGGTCGGACCGGTGTCCCCGCTGTACACCAGCGACGCGCCACCTGCCTCGACGCGGATCGCGAAGGCCGGGACCGGATGTGCCACCCGCGCCACCGTGATGGTGAAGGGCCCGAGCTGGACGGGGTCGGGCGAGTGGTCGACGAACCGGTAGACACGCTCCAGCCCGTCAACGGGCTCCCCGGGAGAGGTCCGGTACGCATCGGCGATGCGCCGACCCGTCCCCCGCGGCCCGTGCACGGCCAGCGCGGGGGGCGGGCCGTCCGGGTGGTACTTGCGCGCCACGTACATGCCGGCGAGGTCCAGGCAGTGGTCGGCGTGCAGGTGCGAGAGCAGCACGGCGTCGAGCGTGCGGATGTCCGTGGCAGCTGCCAGCGGACCCAGCGCGCCCGGCCCGAGGTCCAGGACGATCGTGGTGCCCTCGTGCTCGACGAGGTAGCAGGAGGCAGCCGAGGTCGGGTTCGGGAACGATCCCGCACATCCGATGACCGTGAGTCGCACGCGCCCTCCCGCGACGTGGGGGCGTGAGCCGCCCCGACACGCGGGCAACCCTAGCGATCCCCGGCGGCCGGCACCGGAGCCTGGTGGGGAGAATGGGCGTCATGTCGCTCACACAGTCCATCGAGGGCCCTGGCGTGGGCAACCCCGACGCCCCCATCGGGATCTTCGACAGCGGCGTGGGCGGGCTCACCGTCGCGCGCTCGGTCATCGACCAGCTGCCCGACGAGGCGATTCTCTACGTCGGGGACACCGCGCGCGGGCCATACGGCCCACGCCCGATCGCCGAGGTGCGGGCGTTCGCCCTCGACGTCATGGACCACTTGGTCGACTCCGGGGTCAAGGCGCTGGTGATCGCCTGCAACTCGGCGTCGGCGGCGGTCCTGCGCGACGCCCGGGAGCGCTACCCGGTGCCGGTCGTCGAGGTCATCAAGCCGGCCGTGCGCCGCTCTGTGAGGGCGACGCGCGACGGGCGGATCGGGGTGATCGGGACGGTGGCGACCGTGACCAGCGGGGCCTACGAGGACGCCTTCGCGGCGGCACCGCACCTGACGATCCGGTCACAGGCGTGCCCCCTGTTCGTGGACTTCGTCGAGTCCGGAGTCGTGACCGGCGATGAGGTGATCGCCGTGGCCCACGAGTACCTCGACCCGCTGCTCGACGAGGGCATCGACACCCTCGTCCTCGGCTGCACGCACTACCCGCTGCTGACCGGTGTGATCTCCTACGTGTGCGGCGACGACGTCACGCTCGTCTCCTCGGCCGAGGAGACCGCCAAGGACGTCTACCGGACGCTGGCCGCCCACCAGCTCGGGCGCGCGGCGGACTCACCCCCTCCGGTGCACCGGTTCCTGGCCACCGGCGACCCGCTGCCGTTCGCCCGGCTCGGCCGACGGTTCCTCGGCCCGGAGGTCACCATGGTCGAGCAGACCCCGGAGTGGGTCACCGCCAGCTGAGCGGCTTGGCGATCCCGGGCCCCGGGATGCGACCATGGGGCACGTGAGCATCGCACCCGTGGAGGACGTGGAGGTCGCCGAGGAGGCAGACGTCGACACCCCCTGGGTGACGATCGTCTGGAACGACCCCGTGAACCTGATGTCCTACGTGACGTTCGTCTTCATGACCTACTTCGGGTACCCGCGGGCCAAGGCCGAGGCGCTGATGCTCGACGTGCACCAGGAGGGCCGCGCACTGGTCAGCTCGGGCAGCCGGGACGCGATGGAGCGCGACGTCACCGCGATGCACAGCTATGGCCTCTGGGCCACCATGTCGCGGGACCACTGAGGAGCATCATGGGCCTGCTCGACCCGCCGGGGTTCCGGCGCAACCGCCACGGGAGGGTGTGGCTCCACCTCGGCGACGCCGACCGGCAGCTGATCGGCGACCTGCTGACGCAGATGGCCGGCCTGCTCGCCGAGCCCGAGGCGCAGGAACCCGTGGACCCGCTGGCCGAGCTCGTCGGGATCGACCCGACCGCGGCCCGCCCCGAGGACCCCGCGCTGGCCCGCCTGTTCCCGGATGCCTACGAGGACCCCGACGATGCCGACGAGTTCCGCCGCTTCACCCAGCGCGACCTGCGGTCCACCAAGCTCGGCAACCTCACCACGGCGAGCCAGACCCTCGCGCGGCCGAACCCGACGCAGCTGTCCGAGGCTGAGTGCCTGGCCTGGCTCGGCGCACTGAACGACATGCGCCTGACCCTCGGGACCCGGCTGGACGTCGGCGAGGAGGGGCCCGAGGAGTACCTCGGCCTGTCCGAGGACGATCCCCGGCGGGCGATGTACCTCGTCTACGACTGGCTGACCTACCACCAGGACCGCCTCGTCCAGGCGCTCCAGAAGGGCGTGCGCGCATGATCCGCATCCCGCCACGCACCCCGGGGCTGCCCGAACCGGCGCTGCTCGGACGCATCCGCGCCGGCGTCATCGGCGACGACCAGGTGATGGACGGCCCGTACGGTCGCCGCCGGGTCACCTACGCCGACTACACGGCCAGTGGCCGCGCTCTGGACTTCATCGAGGACTTCATCCGCGCCGAGGTGCTGCCCCGCTACGCGAACACCCACACCGAGTCCAGCGGCACCGGGCTGCAGACCACCCGGCTGCGCGAGGACGCGCGGCGGATCATCCGCGAGTGCGTCAACGGCGACGACTCGACCGCCGTGATCTTCGCGGGCTCGGGCACGACCGGCGCGATCAACAAGCTGATCGGGATCCTCAACCTGCGCATCCCCGCCGACCTCGACGACCGCTACGGGTTCAGCGCCCAGATCCCCGAGGCACAGCGCCCGGTGGTGTTCATCGGCCCGTTCGAGCACCACAGCAACGAGCTGCCGTGGCGGGAGTCCATCGCCGATGTCGTGATGATCCCGGAGGGCCCCGACGGGCACATCGACGCCGACCGGCTGGAGGCGGAGCTCGTCCGGTACGCCGACCGGCCGCTGAGGATCGGCAGCTTCAGCGCCGCATCGAACGTGACCGGGATCCTGTCCGACGCCGAGGGGATCACGCGGCTGCTGCACGCCCACGGCGCCCTGGCGTTCTGGGACTACGCGGCCGGTGGGCCCTACATCGACATCGACATGAACCCGGGTGGGGATCCGGCCCTGGCCAAGGACGCGGTGGTCCTCTCTCCGCACAAGTTCATCGGCGGTCCGGGAACGCCCGGCCTGCTGGTCGTGCGTCGCGAGCTGCTGACCAACCGGGTCCCGGACATCGTGGGCGGGGGCACCGTGGCCTACGTGAGCCCGACCGAGCACATGTACCTCCAGGACCCGGAGCACCGGGAGGAGGGCGGGACCCCGGCGATCATCGAGTCGATCCGCGCCGGGTTGGTGTTCGACCTCAAGCGCGCCGTGGGCACGGACGTGATCCGGGCCCACGAGGAGGACTTCGTCCACCGCGCCGTGACCGCGTGGTCGGAGAACCCGGCGATCGGCGTGCTCGGCAACGTCGCGGCCGACCGGCTGTCCATCGTCTCGTTCACGGTGCGGGGACCCAGCGGGCGCTACGTGCACCACAACGCGATCGTCGCGATGCTCAACGACGTGTTCGGCATCCAGGCCCGCGGGGGTTGCTCCTGCGCGGGCCCGTACGGGCACCGGCTGCTGGGGATCTCCCTGGACCGCTCCGCGGAGTTCGAGGAGCAGATCTCGGTCGGGTGCGAGGGGATCAAGCCGGGATGGGTGCGGGTCAACTTCAACTACTTCATCTCCGAGGAGGTGTTCACCTACCTGGTGCAGGCGGTCGACCTGATCGCGCGCCATGGCTGGGCCCTGCTCGAGGACTACCGCTTCGACATCGCCACCGGCCTGTGGAAGCACCGCGCCGGTCCGGTGGAGCCCCCGCTGCGCCTGGCCGACGTGCACTACGACGCCGCCGGGGAGCTCGTCAGCCCGCGCCACGACGATCGCGCCGAGGAGGGCGCGCTGGTCGAGCACCTGGCCGAGGCCCGCGAGCTCCTGGCGGCGGCGGTGACACGTGCGCACGGCCCGGAGGCGCACCTGCCCGACGCGCTGGGCCACCTGCAGTGGTTCGACCTGCCCGCAGCCAGCCTCGCCTGATCCTGGCCGGCCGGACGGCCCTGGGGCTTCGGCCCGGGCTCAGCGCGTGGTGATCGTGAACTGCTCGGACGCCCCAGCCGGCAGGGCGCCCTTCTTCTTGGTCGTGATCCGGTAAGTCCGCGAGGTCTTCGACTTGGGCCACCGGAACGTGAACGTCACCCGCCCCGCTGAGGTGGTCCGCTTCGTGGACATCGTCTTCCACTTGCCCTTGACGAGCATCTGCCGGCGCACGGTCACCGACTTCTTGACCGGGGAGACCTGGACCCGGACCTTGACCTTCTTGCCCCGTTTGGGGGCCAATGTCGACGGCCTCGCCTCGACGAGAGTCGAGACGGCCGGCGTCACGATCGGCGCCGGGTGCGACGAACGGGATGCCCGCGGCGAACGCCCGCATGGCGGCCCACGAGTCCGCGTCCACCCCGCCGAGGTGCCAGGCGGCCACACCCGCGAGGCCGTACTCCGTGACCAGCGGCATCCGGGCGGCCACGCCGCGGGACTCGACCCACCAGGCCTCGTGGTCGACCACGCACGAGGTTGCCTTGCCGGCCCCATCGACGCCTGAGTACTCCTTGGCGAAGGTGGCGACCATCTCGCCGGACGGCTCGTCATAGCGCAGTGCCGGGGTGGCCCCCGCCACCGAGGTCAGATAGGTCATGGCCGTGGCCGTCGTGAAGCTGGTCGTCCCGGGCACCCCGCTGGTCGGGCACGTCCCGGTGATCGACGGGGTCCCATCAGCCCGACGAGCTGTCCAGAGCCGTCCGTAGGCCGGCAGCCCCATGCGGATCCGCGCGGCCGGGAACGCCGTGACGGCGTAGGACAGGGTGCGCCGGATGAACGACAGCGGCGAGATCGGACCAGGCCGGGACACGGAGTAGTCGTAGGTCATGATCCGCAGCGAGTCGACCACGGGCGCCACACCGGCGTAGTCATAGACCCAGTAGCCGCTGCTCGACGTGTAGGTCCCGTCATACATGGGCGGGACCGCCACGGCCAGCCGCTTCCCCGCCCCATGCAGCGCCGTGCCCAGCTCGGTGACGAACGCGACCCAGGCGGGGCGGGTCGCGGGCCAGGTCGAGGCTCCATCGGAGAACGCGAACTTCTCGTAGTCGAGCTCGATCCCGTCGAAGCCGTTGGCCACGACCAGTTCCACGAGCTGGTTGACATGGGCCGCGCGCGCCGCCGGATCCTTCAGGACGCCGGCCATCGCCCTGGCCGCCGACCCGTCAGCCACCGACGGAAGGACCGCGATCCCCCTGGCCCGCAGGCTGGCCAGGACGCCGGCCACGGTGTCCGGGCTCATGGCCGTCGTCACGCTGACTGCACTTCCCGAGGCCCTGGCCGTGTACCAGAAGGGGGACGCCTCACCGATGAGGTCGGCGTTGCCCTCGACGGCTGCCAGCGAAGTGTCGGTGGCCCAGCTGGGCAGCCAGCCGGTCACGAGCGGGGTCGGGGTCGGATCGACCGCTGCCGCCCGGCCTGCCGGCGTGAGCACGCCGAGGAGCAGGGTCAGCGCCATCGCCACGACCAGGACCGGGCGCAGCGCATGCGTGGCAGCGCCCGGCACCCTCCCGACGTCCGGCTGCACCCCGCACCTCCCGCACTCGTTCCCAGGCCCCCGCCGGCCCCTCACCCCGCGTCGATGATGCCACGCGGACACGGCCGCAGAGCCGCACATCCGGTGGAGCCGCGCCGCCTTAGCCGGTGGATGAGCCATCCTTAGTGGCGGCGCCGTTCACCGGCGACTACTGGTCGTCGCCCCCACCGACCGGCAGGCCGTTGTAGACCTTCAGGCAATCCGGGCACACCGGGTACTTCGAGGGGTCACGCCCGGGCACCCAGACCTTGCCGCACAGGGCCACCACGGGGGTCCCCATGACCGCGCTCTCGACGATCTTGTCCTTCTGCACGTAATGGGCGAAGCGGTCGTGTTCGCCCGTGCCATCGGTGTTCTCGGTCCGCTCCATCACGGCAGTGCCGCCGGAGAGCTCAGGTGAGTCCAGGGGATCGGGGTCGTTTGGCATGCCCCGATGGTACGCCGATCACCTTGCGTCACAACGGGGCTGGGTGAACCCCCCGTGAAGACCCCACCACCGACCGGTGACGTACAGTGATGCGCGGTGCGATGGTGGGTGGATGCGAATCCCGCTCCTCTGTGACAGCGGTGCCCGATCCGCTGCACGCACCGTGAGGATGGTTGTTTTGTACTAGTGGACTTTCATCCATACATTGGATAACATCGGCCTTCACGGTGAGTAGCGTGTCGAGCACCGCAGACGAATCCGATCAAGGGCTCATACCGCCCCGGGACCGCCGAGCGGGAGACCACGCCACACTGCCGGAGAACGAGTTCCACGTCGCGGGCCACGGCCCGGAACGGAGTAGTCAATGCCGCAGCAGCCCCTGTCCCAGGTCCCGATGGATGCGACGTGGGAGTGGCAGGAGGTTGGCGCCTGCCGCGGCGCTGACCAGGACCTCTTCTTCCACCCGCAGAACGAACGAGGACTGGCCCGACTGCGTCGCGACCGAGCTGCGAAGGCGGTGTGCACGCGTTGCGAGGTGCGCGTGGAGTGCGCGGACTACGCGATCCGCGCCCGGGAGCCGTACGGCGTTTGGGGCGGCATGACAGAGGAGGAGCGCGAGCGCGTGTACGTGCGCATCGACCTCACCGACTTCCCCCGCCAGCGCGGCGAGGGAGCCTCAGCCGCCGCCGACGAGATCGCCCTGGCAGTCTCCCCGGTCACCCTCGGGATCGCCTGACCCCCAGAGCAGCACCTGCACCCGGCGCCCCTCCCCTGCGGAGCGGGCGTCGCTGCATGTCCCGGGGACCCGCGACACCTGAGCCCGTCACGCCAGGGTGGCGACCATGAGGGCCTTGATCGTGTGCATCCGGTTGTGCGCCTGCGCGAAGACGACGCTGGCTGCTGATCGGAAGACCTCGTCGGACACCTCGATGCCGTCGGCGAGCCCATAGCGCTCGGCAGCCTCCCGGCCGACCACCGTGCGCGCGTCGTGGAACGCGGGCAGGCAGTGCATGAACCGGGCGTCAGCGCGTCCAGTGGCCGCCATGAGCGCGGAGTCCACCCGGTAGGGCCGCAGCACCTCGACCCGGGCGTCCCACACGTCCTTGGGCTCGCCCATCGAGACCCAGACGTCGGTGTGCACGAACTGCGCACCCGAGACACCCTCGGCCGCGTCCTCGGTGAGCAGGATGCGCGCCCCACTGGCGGTCGCCCGTTCGCGCGCCAACGCCTGGATGTCCGCAGCCGGCCACAACTGCCTCGGGGCGACGATCCGCACGTCCGCACCCATGATCGCGGCCATCACGAGCATCGAGTTGCCCATGTTGTAGCGGGCGTCGCCGATGTAGGCCAGGCTCACGTCCGACCAGGGGGCCCCACCGCTGTGCTCGCGCATGGTGAGGAAGTCCGCGAGCATCTGGGTCGGGTGCCAGGTGTCGGTCAGGCCGTTGTAGACCGGAACGTCGGCTGCAGCTGCCAGCTCCTCGACGATCGCATGGTCCGAGCCGCGGAACTCGATGGCGTCGTACATCCCGGCCAGCACCGCCGCGGTGTCCGCCGCCGACTCCTTGTGCCCCATCTGCGAGGCCCCCGGGTCCAGGAACGTGACGTTCGCACCCTGGTGGTAGGCGGCGACCTCGAAGGCGCAGCGGGTTCGGGTGGAGGTCTTCTCGAAGACCAGGGCGATCACCCGACCGGACAGCCGCTGGCGCTCGCGGCCCACGGCCCGGTCCGCCTTGAGCACGCCGGCCAGGTCGATCAGCGAGTCGAGCTCGGCTGCGGTGAAGTCGGCCTCCCGAAGGAAGTCGCGCCCGCGGAGGTCCAGGGCAGAATCATCCATCCCCCGATCCTGCCATCCCACCCCGCAAACCCTCCGGCAAGGGCACGAAACTCCGCGTCGACAGGGAGGGTCTGGCCCTTCGCGGAGGGTCTGCGGGAGACGCGCGACCGCCCGGCACCTTGTGTGGCACCGGGCGGTCGTGGTCGTTCGATCAGGCCTTGGCGTCCTCGAGGTTCTCGCGCAGGACCTCCAGCTGGGCGTACATGGCAGCCGGGACAGCATCACCGAACTGCCCGAAGTACTCCTCCGTGAGGATGCACTCCGAGAGCCAGCGGTCCGGATCCACGGAGAACAGCTCGGTCAGCTGCTCCTCGGAGAGGTCCAGCCCGTCGAGGAAGAGCGCACCCGGGGCCGGCGCGATGCCGATCGGGGTCTCCACGCCGGCGCCCACACCGTTGACCCGGTCGATGATCCATGCCAGCACACGGCTGTTCTCGCCGAAGCCCGGCCAGATGAACTTGCCGTCGGCGTCCTTGCGGAACCAGTTGACCTGATAGACCTTGGGCAGCTTCTCCGGAGCCGTGGCAGCCCCCACCTTGAGCCAGTGGCCCCAGTAGTCGGCCATGTTGTAGCCGCAGAAGGGCAGCATCGCGAACGGGTCGCGGCGCAGCTGGCCAAGGCCACCGACGGCCGCCGCGGTCATCTCCGAGGAGACCGTGGCGCCGATGAAGACGCCGTGCTCCCAGTCGCGGGCCTCATTGACCAGCGGGACGTTCGTCGCGCGCCGGCCGCCGAAGAGGATCGCGTCGATGGCCACACCGGCCGGGTCCTCCCAGTTGTCGGCGATGATCGGACACTGGGCGGCCGGGGTGGTGAAACGGCTGTTCGGGTGGCTGGAGACCTCGCCGGACCCCGGGGTCCAGTCGTGGCCCTTCCAGTCGATCAGGTGCGCGGGCGCCTCGTCGGTCATGCCCTCCCACCACACGTCGCCGTCGTCGGTCAGCGCGACGTTGGTGAAGATGGAGTTGCCCCACATCGTGCGCATCGCGTTGGCATTGGTCTTCATGGACGTGCCCGGCGCGACGCCGAAGAACCCCGCCTCGGGGTTGATCGCGTGCAGGCGGCCGTCCTCGCCGTAGCGCATCCAGCAGATGTCGTCTCCGACCGTCTCGACCTTCCAGCCCGGGACGCTCGGCTCGAGCATCGCGAGGTTGGTCTTGCCGCAGGCGCTCGGGAACGCCGCGGCGAGGTGGTTGACGTCACCGGTCGGGCCGGTGAGCTTCAGGATCAGCATGTGCTCGGCGAGCCAACCCTCGTCGCGGGCCATCGCCGAGGCGATCCGCAGCGCGAAGCACTTCTTGCCCAGCAGGGCGTTGCCGCCGTAGCCCGAGCCGAAGGACCAGATCTCGCGGGTCTCGGGGAAGTGCACGATGTACTTGATCTCGTTGCACGGCCAGGCGAGGTCGGGGCGGGCGTTGCCATCCCGGTCGGCCAGCGGGTAGCCGACGGAGTGCACGGCCGGCACGAAGTCGCCGTCCGGGCCGATGAGGTCCAGGGCCGCCTGGCCCATGCGGGTCATGATCCGCATGTTGACCACGACGTACGGGGAGTCGGTGATCTCCACGCCCAGCTCGGAGATCGGGGAACCCAGGGGGCCCATCGAGAACGGGATGACGTACATCGTGCGCCCCCGCATGGAGCCCTCGAACAGGCCCTTGAGCGTGGTGCGCATGATGACCGGGTCGTGCCAGTTGTTGGTCGGGCCGGCGTCGCGCTCGTCGAGCGAGCAGATGTAGGTGCGGTCCTCGACGCGGGCCACGTCGGAGGGGTCCGAGCGGAACAGGAACGAGTTGGGGCGCAGCTCCGGGTTCAGGCGGGTGGCCATGCCGTCATCGACCATCAGCTGGGTCAGGCGATCCCATTCCTCCTGGGAGCCGTCGCACCACTCGATGCGGTCTGGCTGCGCGAGGGTGGCGACCTGCTCGACCCATTCCAGCAGCTTCTTGTTCTCGGTGGGCGGATTCTCGAGTCCGGGGACAGTCATGGGATGAGCACTCCATCTGATCCTGGCGCGCCCCGAGCGGGCGCACATGACATAGCCTGCCGCATCGGCATTCCGGGCCAACAGGAGGAGGTACCCAAACGCCCTGCCGATGGTCCCGTGGGCCCGGGTCCAAAGGCTGTGCCGTCCCGGGGAAGCCTGTCCTCAGCCCTCCGGCGGGCGCTGCGACCAGCCCACGGCCGACTCGACCGCAGTCCCGATGGCCAGCAGGGCGTCCTCCCCGTGCTCCGGGCCGACGATGCTCAGGCCGACGGGCAGCCCGTCGACCAGCCCGATGGGCAGCGTGAGGATCGGCCACCCGGCGATCGCCGGGGCCGAGGTGACCAGACCGCCGGTGAACGAGTCACCGCCCACCAGCTCGCTGCGCCAGGCCGGGCCGTAGGCGGGGGAGATCAGCGCATCGACGCCGTGCGCGAACGCCGGGGCGAGCACGGCATCGACAGCCCACGTGAGGTTGCGGGCCCGGGCCCCGGCGTACTCGGGCGACGCGCGGCCGCCGCTGACCACCGCGGCCTCGAGGTACTCCTGGCCGTAGTGGGCCAGCTCCCGGTCGGCGTGGGCGGCGTTGAACGCCACCACCGCGGCGATCGAGGACGGTCCGGTGCCCGGACGGGAGGCGAGGTACGCATCGAGGTCGTCGGCCATCTCGTGGACGAGCACTGCAACCTCATCGTCGGCGCTCTGCTGGTCGGCACTCGCAGCCTCCACGTCGAGGACGGTCATGCCTGCGGCTCGGAGGCTCTCGACGGTCCGTGCGAAGAGGTCGTCCGTGGCCGGGTCACCGGCCAGCCAGGACCTCGGGATCCCCAGGACGTAGCGTCGGCGGCGCTCCCGGTCCGGATCATCGCCGACGGCGATCGGCTGACCCGCAAGGACCGCGAGCAGGGCGCCGACGTCGGCAACGCTGCGCCCCATCGGGCCCGGGGAGTCATGGCTGGCAGCGATCGGCGCGACTCCCTCGACCGGGACCGTGCCCACCGTCGGCTTGAGGCCCACGACCCCGCACAGCGACGCCGGGCAGGTGATCGAACCGTCCGTCTCAGTTCCCACAGCCAGAGGTGCGTACCGGGCGGCAAGGGCTGCGCCGGAGCCGGATGAGGAGCCACCGGCCGAATGACCGGACTTCCACGGGTTGTCCGTGAGCCCGCCGACACCCGACCATCCGCTGGCGGAGTGCCGGCCGCGGAAGTTGGCCCACTCCGAGAGGTTCCCGGCAGCCAGGATCACCAGCCCAGCCGCACGCAGGCGGGCGACCAGGGGCGCATCACGCTCAGCAGGGGATCCGACCATGGCCAGCGACCCGACGGTGCCCGGCAGGCCGAGGCACTCGATGTTGTCCTTGATGATGACCGGGATGCCGTCAAGCTCACTGAGCGCCTGCCCCGCGGCCCTGCGGGCATCGGCGGCCCGCGCCTGGTCGAGGGCCTGCGGGTGGACGGCGATCAGGGCATGCAGCGTCGGCGTCGCGCTGCTCGATCCGCGCCAGCAGGTGTTCGACGAGCTCGACGCTGGTGAGCCGGCCCTCGGCCATGAGGGCCGCCGCCGCCAGCGCGCCGAGCTCATGCAGGGGCGCAGCACTCACAGGACGCTCCAGTGCTCGACCTGTGGCGCCTCGGCGAAGAACGGGCCGATCAGGGCACGCCAGGCGACGAAGAGCTCACCGCCGCGGAAACCCACGGTGTGGTCCTCGAGGGTCTCCCAGGTGATGGCCAGCAGGAACACCGACGGCCGCTCGATGCCGCGGTGGACGGTGATGTCACGCCAGCCATGGGCCTGGGCCAGCACCTCCTTGGCCTGCTCGAGTGCGGCGAGGAACTCCTCCTCGCGGCCGGGCTCCACCGAGATGGTGGCGGTCTCCACGATCATTGGGGCCTCCGGGGGGTGTGGGACGGCGGGCAGGTGGTCCCCGGATCCAACCACGAGGACGGGAACCTGTCAGCCGCTCACTGACCGGGCCTGCGTCGCGCCGGGCAACCGGCCGCGGGCGAGCTCGTCCATCACCGGGAGCAGGTCCATCCACCACTGCTCCTTCGGTCGCCGGTTCTCGATGTCGTAGACCTCCGAGATCCGTACCAGTCGGGCTGAGCCCAGCTTGCCGTCGACGAAGGTGGCGTAGTGCCAGTCGCTGCGGCCAGCCAGCATCCGACCGGTCAGCCAGTCGATGCAGTGGGCGGCCAGGCGAGCGGCGTGGACACGGTCGAAGGGCGTCGGGTTGCCGCCCTGCTGCAGGTGCCCGAGCACCATCGGACGGACGTCGAACAGCCCCCCGGACTCCTCGGCGAACAGTTGGCACAGGAACTCCGTGGTGTACCCGGCGCTGGCCTCCTCGTTGCGGATCGACAGGTGGAACCGGCGGCCTGTTCGGAACCCCTCGACCATCTCGGCGACGTCCTGGTTGAGCCGGGCCAGGGTCGGGGGGTCCTCGTTGAGGTAGACCTCCTCGGCACCGACCGACAGCGCGGCCAGCGTGGCCAGGAACCCGCACCGCCGGCCCATGGTCTCGACGACGAACGCCCGGTGTGAGGCGCTCGCGGACTGCTTGAGGACGTCGACGGCCGAGACGATCGCGTTCAGGGCCGTGTCGGCCCCGATCGTCATCTCCCAGCCCGGCAGGTTGTTGTCGATCGACGCGGGCAGGCAGATCGCCGGGATCCGCAGGCCCGGGTGATCACCCCTGTGCTCCCGTAGGCGCCACATCGCCTCGTAGGCCCGGTGCCCGCCGATCACCAGCAGGCCGTCGATCCTGTTGCGCTGGATCGCCTCCCCGACCGCGACGTAGTCCTCCCCGCTCGGGGTCACCCGACTGGTCCCCAGGTCAGCACCGCCGAGGCTGGCCAGGCCCTCGACGGCGGCCCAGTCCAGATCCTCCACCTGGTCGGTCAACAGGCCGGGGAAGCCTCCCCGGATCCCGGCCATGGCATGCCCGCGCGAGATCCCGAACCGGACGGCCGCCCGGACCGCTGCGTTCATCCCCGGCGCCAGGCCCCCGGCGTGCACGATGGCGATCCGGGTCCCCTGCCCGGGGAACATCGGCTCGGGCTGGGCGATCCCCTCGAAGACGCGCATCATGCCGGTGAACGAGTCACCCCGCGCGGCCATGGCGCCGGCGTAGTCGCCCGCCTCGATCATGCGCGGGATCGCCTGGGTCGCGGCGACGGCCTCCATCAGCGGCATCCTGGAGACCCGGTTGTTGCGGATCCCGATCAGCTGCGAGACGTGGTCGGCATCGGCACCGAGGACCTCCAGCGCAGCGGCGTGCCCCATGAGCGTGGGCATCCAGCGGTCGTAGGCCGTGGGCGCACCACCGCGCTGCACGTGGCCGAGGATCGTCACGCGGGTGTCCTCGCCGAGGCGCTCAGTGATCAGGTCGGCGACCATCTGCGAGGTCACCGGCTGGCCGGCCTCATCGGACACGCCCTCGGCAACGATCACGAGGTTGTCCCGGCGACCCGCCGCCCGGCCCGCGGCCAGCCGCGCGACCAGGGTGTCCTCCCACCCGGGGCCCGGTCGGACCTCGGGGATGAGCACGTAGTCCGCCCCACCGGCGATCGCGCACATCACGGCGAGATACCCACAGTGCCGGCCCATCACCTCGACGACGAATGAGCGCTGGTGGCTCGATGCGGTCGAGGCCAGCGCGTCGATGGCCTCGGTGATGCGGTGCATCGCGGTGTCGGCGCCGATCGTCTTGTCGGTCCCGACCATGTCGTTGTCGATCGATCCGACCGCCCCCGCGATGATCAGCTGGCGGTGGGCGAGCGCCTGCTCGGCGCTGATCTCCCCGGTGGCGACCAGCTCCTCGAGCAGCCCGGACCACTCCGAGCGGAAGATGTCGGTCCCGGTCAGGGAACCGTCGCCACCGACGACGACGAGCCGATCGATCCCACGCTCGACGAGGTTGCGTGCGGCCCTCAGCCGACCCTGGCGCTCCCGGAAGTCCGCCGACCGGGCCGTCCCGATGACCGTCCCGCCGAGGTGCATGATCGAGCCGACCGCGTTCCAGTCGAACGCCACGATGCGGTCCCCGCCGTCGACGAGTCCCTGCAGGCCCTCGTACACGGCGTAGGCATCGGCCCCGTTGGCGATCGCGGTGCGGACAACGGCCCGGACCGTCGCGTTCATCCCCTGCGAGTCACCCCCGGAGGTCAGGACAGCCAGAGCCTTGCGGCGTGCTTCGATCGGGGCCATGCGAACCTCCCAGGGCGGCGTGGCTACAGCCTATTGACGCCTCATGGACCTCCGCCCGCCGGAAGGCGGGTCTCACCGAGAGCGCACCTGATGTTCACCCCCAGCCGAGCTCGTGCAGGCGGTCCTCGCCGATGCCGAAGTGGTGGGCGACCTCATGGATCACGGTGATCCGCACCTCATCGACCACGTCCTGCTCGTCGCGGCACATGCGCAGGATCGGCAGTCGGTAGATCGTGATCCGGTCGGGAAGGACCCCGCTGTACCACTGGCCGCGCTCGGTCAGGGGCGTGCCCTCGTAGAGGCCGAGCAGGCTCTGGGTGCCAGCAGGGACGTCATCCTCGACGAGCACGACGCAGTTCGTGAGCATCCCGGCGAGTTCGGGCGGGATCGTGTCCAGGGACTCGGAGACGAGTTCCTCGAACCGATCGCGCGGGACGTCGAGCATGGCTCGATCCTCGCAGGTTGATCCCCTGTCAGCAGCCGTGCCGGGTGCCGCCCCAGTGGCCCGCCCCACGGCCGTGGTTCCACACGACCCAGAAGGCCTTGTCCTGGTCGAACCGGCTCCATGAGCTGATCGGCTTGCCCGCCAGGTCGCCCCGGCCCATCTTGTGCGCGGTGGCGCGGGCCAACCCGGCATTGAACTGGTACGCGCCGCGGTAGCGCCCCCCGGGCGAGGAGATCCGGTAGTTGCCCCCGGACTCCCGACGAACGATGCACCGTCGGGTGCCCTCGTAGCGCGAGCTGTAGTACTTGCCGATGTAGGCCGAGGCGCGCACACCACTCAGGCTGCGCGACACCTTGGGGTTGCGCTCGCCGGCGCGTGCGGCGCTGGCTGCGGCACTCGGGGCGGCGGCCACTGCGGCCGTCCCGGCCGAGGCTGGGGAGGCGGGGCCGATGAGGACCAGCGCCCCCGCGGTGGCGGCGGCGGCAACTACTCCGGTCATTCGGGACAGCACTGCAGGCATAGGACTTCCTGGTCCGGGCCGGCCCACCGGGGGCCGACACACGTGCACAGCAGGCTGGGCGCCATACGCGAGTTCGGGTCTCCCGCGCGACTCACACCGCCCTCAGCAGGGCGGTTCCCGCGGCACGCCGCGGGCTGCTGTGCGCCCCAGGACGCCGGCTGCGTCCCGCCGGGGCTGGCACCAGTGTTGCCAGATCAGGGTGCGCCACGGAAACGAGAATGCGTGTCTGTGAGGAACATCACAGGCGGTTTGGTGGGGTCCGGGCACGTTTCGTCGGGTTCCGCGCGGGGCGTCCGCCCCGACATGCAGCTGGGCCGACCGGCGGGAGTCGCCGATCGGCCCAGTGCTGGATGTGCGGTCAGCAGCCGCGTGCGGTGGGCCAGTGACCCCGGCCGTTCCCACGGTTCCAGACGGTCCAGAACGCCTTGTCCTGGTCGAAGCGGCTCCACTGGTTGATGGGCTTGTTGACCAGGTCACGGCGGCCCATCTTCTTGGCTGTCGCGCGCGCCAGGTTCGCGTTGAACTGGTAGGCGCCGCGGTACTTGCCGGTGCGGGACTTGATCCCGTAGTTGCCACCGGACTCCTTGCGGACGATGCACTTGCGGGTGCCCTCGTGGCGCGGGCTGTAGTACTTGCCGACGTAGGCGGAGGAGCGGACTCCCCGCATGCTGCGCGACACCTTGGTGTTGCGCTCACCGGTGGGTGCCGACGTGGCCGCGGACTTGGCTGCGGTGCTGGCCGCCGGTGCGGCTGAGGCAGTGCTGACAGGGCCGAGCAGGGCGGTCGACCCCACGGCCACGGCCATGGCCACGGCGCCGGTCATGCGGGCGAGGGATGTGTTCATCGGGGACTCCTGGTCCGGCCGACGCCAGTGGCATCGACAGTGGTCCACGTCGGCTCCGCATCGGGTTCTGGTCTCCCGCGGGATCGAGCGTGCCCTGCGCTGGAGGGCGTTCCCGCATGGCGCGGGTTCGACGTGGTGGTCCCCTGACTGTGATCAGGGGTGACTACCGAGTGCTGATTCCCCCGGGCGTGCGGTCGGAAACCCCACAGCCCTCGATGTGAGGGGTCTCACAGGGCCGTCGGGCGTCGCCCGGGACTCTCGCTCCGGGCAATCCGGGCGCCCTGCCGGCGCCCCGGGCTTCCCTCCGGACCGCCGGCAGGAGCAGAGTGGAGGTGCACAGACCAAACCTTGGAGGTGGCGCGATGAAGGCATCGGTGGGCGATCGCATCGTCATGGCTGGCGAGCAGGTGGACCGCCCGACACGGGACGGAGAGGTCCTCGAGGTGCGGGGCGCGGACGGCGCACCCCCCTACCTGGTGCGCTGGAGCGATGGGCACACCGGATTGCTCTACCCCGGGCCCGGCTCGGTGCTGCGCGTCCAGGGCTCCGGCGAGGAGGTCCCCGCTGAGGTTCCTGAGGACGCCGTCGCCGATTCGGGGGTCGCCCCCCGACCGCCCATCAGTGGATCGTGCGGATCTCGGTGTTCGAGGGCGACGACACGACCGCCCGGGCGGTGCTCGTGGCCGACCCCCTGGCGGGGATCCGTGCCACGGGGGTCAGCCACCGGCGCGCCCAGGACCCCCCGCAACCACGGATCGGCGATGAGGTGGCCGTGGCCAGGGCCCTGCGCCACCTGGCCGACCAGCTCCTCGAGCAAGCCACGTCGGACATCGAGGAGTCCACCGGCGAGGAGGACGTGCACGTCTCGCCGATGTGACGGCGCGATCGCTCTGGCCGGCGGCGTGATGGGCGCGGACGCCGGGCGCCTCCTCACGTTGGCGCCCCGGCGTGGGGTCACGTGGGAGAGCTGGCCCCAGTCGAGGGCCACCGTGAGGCCGAACATCAACCACGGGAGCCGTTGCGTCGAAGTCGCGGGACATCTGGACGCGATGTCCCGCGACTTCACGGTTGGTTTGGTTGGTGGAGGTGCCGGGAATCGAACCCGGGTCCATCGGTGTCTCTCAGGGTCTTCTCCGGGCGCAGCCATGCTGTTGTGGTCTTGACCTCCGCGCTTCGTGTGGCACTGCGCGGTAACACGGTCCAGCAACTGTTAGGTGTTCCGTCCCACCCCGTTACCGGGCGGGTTGGTGAGTCTCCTCAATGACGGCGGAGTCGGGGCGGAGACGCCCCCGGTCCACCGGTCGCGTATCGCTCAGGCCGCGAGGGCCACGTTTGAGCGTGCGACAGTTGCGTTGTTGTTCGCAATTGTTTTTTGGCAGGTCGTTCTCGAGATAACTGCCATCCTCGGCCCGCTTCTCCCGTCGACCACAGCCGACGTCGAAACCTGTCACCCCCCTGTTGAGTTGTCGCCGGCGAACCGGTGACTCCAGAGTAGCGGCCCCGCCTGACATAGGCCAACGCCAACTGTGCCCGGCCCCGGTCGGCCCTCCCGGGGGTGGACAGACCGCGCACTCCCGGCCATCCCCACCAGGAAGTGCGAACCGCCGGCCACATTCGGCGCGGAATGCGCATGACGGCTGATCTGTGGCCGGGAACGCGCGCTCTGGCGCTCCGGTGGCCCGGCGGTGCCTACGTGCGGCCCTTGAGGTGACGGCCCATCTCCTTGGCGATGTCGCGATTGGCGTCCCGCTCCGCCAGGGTCTGGCGCTTGTCGTAGGCCTTCTTGCCCCGGGCCAGGGCGATCTCCACCTTGGCGTACCCGTCCTTGAAGTACAGCGACAGGGGCACCAGCGTGTAGCCGCTCTCCTTGAGCTTGCGCTCGAGCCGCTCGAGCTCCGCGCGCTTCATGAGCAGCTTGCGCACGCGTCGCGGGGCGTGGTTGGTCCAGGTGCCGTGGGCGTACTCCGGGATGTGCAGCCCATGCAGGAACAGCTCGCCATCGTGGAACTGCGCGAACGCGTCGACGATGCTGGCACGCCCGGCCCGCAGCGACTTCACCTCGGTACCGACGAGGACGATCCCGGCCTCCCACGTGGCGTCGATGTGGTAGTCGTGGCGCGCCTTCTTGTTCTGGGCGACGAGGCGCCGCCCCTGCTCACGCGGCATCAGCAGCGAACCGGTTCCTTGTCGCCGGCCCCGTACCAGCCCAGCGGGTTGTAGGGGGTTCCCCCGACGTGGATCTCGAAGTGCAGGTGCGGACCCGTGGAGTACCCCGTGCTGCCGACGTACCCGATCACGTCGCCCTTCTTGACCTTCTGGCCCTCCTCCGCGCCGAACCGCGACTGGTGGGCGTACATCGAGAACAGGCCGTTGCCGTGCGAGATGAGGGTGTGGTTGCCGTACGGGCCACCCGTGGCGTTGATGACCACGATGCCTGCGGCCGCCGACCTGATCTCCGTGCCGCTGGGGGCACCCATGTCAACGCCGGTGTGGCAGGAGCGGTACCCGTACACGGGGTGGACGCGCGGACCGACGCCCTGGCCGACCCGCACTCCCTCGATCGGCCACTGGAAGCCCTCGACATCGGTGGGGACGAAGCTCAGTGACCCGCCGCTGGCCAACCGGGCGGCCTCCGCCGCTGCCTGCTTGGCCAGGAGGGCAGCGATGCGCTGCTGCTCGGCCTGGACCGACTTGTACTGCTTGAGGACCTTGGCCCGCTCCGAGGCGGCGACGTCGAGGGCAGTGGCCTTCTGCGCCACGAGGAGGTCGACCTTCAGCTTGGCTGCCGCAGCGCGGTCCCGGGCGATGTTGGCCTCGCTCAACGCGATGGCGGCCTGCTGGCGCTTGTCATCGACCTGCTGGCGCAGAACCTCGAGGCGGGCCTCCTTCAGCGCGAGCTCGGCGCGGATGCCGGCCATCTGGGCCAGTGTCTGGTTGTTCGCCCGGGACACCGCGTCGAGTGCCTGGGCCCGGTCGGAGAGCTCCGCCGGGGACTGCGCCGTGATCAGGAGGTCGAAGTCCGCGAAGGCACCGTTCTGGTAGACCGCGCGAGCGAGGTTGCCCACCCTGCTCTGCAGGTCCTGGATCTGGAACTCGACCTCGGCGCGCTCCTGCTCGGCGCGGATCGCGGCCGCAGTTGCCTGCTCGAGCTCGGCCTGGGCAGCCCGGTCGGCCTCCTCGGCGGCGGTCGCCTCCTCGCGGGCCTGGGCGAGCTCCTCGCGGGCGGCGGGAAGCAGCTCGCGGACCTCCTGCAGGTCGGCGATCGCCTCCTCCACCTCGGCGTTGGCTGCCCGCAGATCGTCGCCGGCCGCTGCGACAGCAGCGTCGACCTTCTTCTTGTCCTCCTCAGGGTCGGCCGAGGCCGGCCCCAGGGAGACGACCCCGAGGGCGAGCATGACGGAGGCAGCCAGGGCGACTGCCCGCTTCGACCGCATCTGCCCACCCCTCATGCCGAACTGGCCCGCACACGCGGGCATACCCTCCAGAGTACCGCGCGAGACGGCCGTGTCCACGTCATCGACCAGAACATGCCTGGTCCTGAGCGGCGGGGTCAGACCCGCAGGTAGCGACGCAGCGTGATCAGCGCGGCCACCGACGCCAGGGTCACGCCGGTGATGAAGACGACCACTGACACCTGTGCCCAGACGTCCCATCCGACGAAGTTGGTGAACTGGAAGCTGGGGGTGAGCACGCCGTCGACCAGCACCGCCTTGAGCATCGCCAGCAGCCCGATCGCCACGAGGGCTCCCGCCATCGCGGCCAGGGCCGCCTCGAGCAGGAACGGCAGCTGGATGTAGAAGTTGGAGGCGCCGACCAGCCGCATGATGCCGGTCTCCCTGCGGCGGGAGAACGCTGCCACGCGGATCGTGTTGGCCACCAGCAGGACGGTGGCCAGCAGCATCATCCCGGCGATCACCAGGGCCCCGGTCTGGAATCCGTTGAGGATGGCGAACAGCTTGTCCAGGACCCGGCGCTGGTCGTTCACGGAGTCGATGCCGGGGCGGCCGATGAACGCGCTGGCCACGACGTCGTACTTGGTCGGGTCCGAGAGCTTCACGCGGAACGACTCAGGCATCTGGTCCGGGGTGATGTTGGACAGGATCGGGGCGTCCTTGAACTGCTCGGAGAACCGCTCGAAGGCCTCGGCGGAGGACTCGTAGTAGACCTCCTGGACCAGCGGCTGCAGCGACTCGAGGTCGGCTCGGATCTCCTCACGCTGGGCCTGGGTGACCGGGCCCTCCGCACACGAGATGACCTCGGAGGTGGACCCGCAGAGGTAGATCGACACCTGGACCTTGTCGTACCAGTAGTCCTTCATCAGGTCCACCTGCGAGCGGACCATCAGCCCAGCGCCGAACAGCGCCAGGGACACGGCCACGGTGATGACCACTGCGATCGTCATCGTCAGGTTGCGCCGGATCCCGGTGAACACCTCGCCCATCACGAACCTCACGCGCATGCGTGGCCCCCGATCAGGCCCGGGCGGGTCATCGCGCGACCCCGTACACGCCACGGGACTGGTCGCGCACGATATGGCCGTTCTCGAGCTCGATGACGCGCTTGCGCATCTGGTCGACCACCGCGGCATCGTGGGTGGCCATCACGACGGTCGTCCCGGTCCGGTTGATCCGGTCCAGGAGGCGCATGATGCCCACGCTGGTGGCGGGGTCGAGGTTGCCGGTGGGCTCGTCGGCGATCAGGATCATGGGGCGGTTCACGAACGCGCGGGCCACAGCCACGCGCTGCTGCTCGCCGCCGGAGAGCTCATCGGGGTAGCGCCCCTCCTTGCCCGCGAGGCCCACGAGGTCGATCACCTCGGGCACGACCTTGCGGATGTGGGCGCTCGGCCGGCCGATGACCTGCAGCGCGAACGCCACGTTCTGGTACACCGTCTTGTTGGGCAGCAGCCGGAAGTCCTGGAACACCGCACCTATCTGGCGGCGCAGGTGCGGGACCTTCCAGTTGGGCATCCGGCTCAGGTCCTTGCCCGCGACGAACACCCCACCCGACGTGGGCCGGTCCTCGCGCAGCACAAGCCGCAGGAAGGTCGACTTGCCCGACCCCGACGCCCCGACGAGGAACGCGAACTCGCCCTTGGTGATCTCCAGGCTGACATCGTCGAGCGCCGGACGCATCTGCGTGGGGTAGTGCTTGGTGACGTTCGCAAAGCGGATCACGCGCAGGACTCCCAGGACGGACGGCTGCGCCCGGCGGCGGATCAGCCGAGCGCTCGCGATGAAGTCTACGGGCGGGTCGGCCCGTCCGGGCGCAGGCCACGGCGGCGCCCCGGGGTCAGGCGCCGGCGGGTCCCACGACGGATCCGGACCGTGAGCTCGGCAGCGAGCTCGCGGGTCGTGGGAGCCCCTGGGGGCGTACCCGCGTTCGCGGCCCCGCTCGCAGCGGCCGCCCTCTGGGCTGCCTCGGCTTCCTCGGCAGCCTGTCGCTGGGCACCTCGGATGGCTCCGAGCACGCAGGCCACCGCTGCGTCGATCGGGAGACCGGCAGGCGCACCCCCAGTCCCGTCCGTCCCGTCCGTCGAGTGGGGCCCCCCGGTCCCGTCCGGTCCGTCGGCGCCAACGCGAGCGCCGGCCACCTCCTGGCCGAGGACCCGGAGGTCCCCGTGGACGACGACCCCGAGGCCTGCGAGCTCGGCGGCCACCTCGTTCCCGTGCTGGGCCACCCGGGCAAGGACCTCCGGCGGGGTGACGATCGGGGTCTCATCGGGGTCCGGCCGACGGCTCTCGACCATGCCCGCTGCAGCACCGGTGCGGATGGTCCGCTGGTAGGTGGGCCAGTCCCAGTCGGCGCTGACCTCGTTCAGCGAGCGCAGCAGCTCAGCCTCGGCTGCAGTCATCGACCGGTTGGAGTCCGCTGCCCGCTCGTCCGGGACCCCGTCGGGAAGGGCGAGCAGCTCTCGGAACGTCCGCAGCAGGAACCCCCGATCGGAACCGTCGAGGCACACCAGGTGCACCCGATCTGCCCCGACCAGGTCGACCCAGCGGCCCACGATCACGGGGTAGTCGTTGCGCAGCCAGAACCCCGACCGCCGCGCACCGGGCTCCAGCTCGGCCACGATCTGCTCGAGCCACTGGCCGTAGGTCGTGGTCCAGCCCGACTTCAGGTACTGCTGCCACGATGAGCTCAGCAGTGCTGCCATCGGGCGCATCGTGAAGACGACCTGCACGCGGTCCGCCCCCAGGTCGGCCACCATCCGGGCGGCCGCATCGTCGGGGGTCAGGGCGAAGCTCTCGCTGGAGACCAGGACCCGTCCCGGGTGCCTGGTGGCCGCTCGGGCCAGCCGATCCCAGTGGCTGGGATCGGGATCCCAGCCGCCCTCACGGCCGACCCCCCAGGTTCGCCCGGTCATCGCCATCGCCGCCGGGTGGTGCGAGCGCCGACGCCCCGGGTACAGCACCCCGTGCTCGAGGAGCTCGGGCCGACTGGCCGCGAACGCGGACTGCAGCGCGGTGGTGCCGGTCTTGTGGAAGCCCAGGTGCAGCAGGATCGCGTCCGCCGGCAGCGGATCCGGGGCGCTCATGTCAGGCCCCGCCCTGGCGACGCCAGCGGATCGCCGCCTCGATGAACTCGTCGATCTCCCCGTCGAGCACGGCCGAGGTGTTGCCGGTCTCGTACTCGGTGCGCAGGTCCTTGACCATCTGATAGGGGTGCAGCACGTAGGAGCGCATCTGGTTGCCCCACGAGCCGGACGTGTCGGTCTTCAGGGCGTCCATCGCCGCACGCTCCTCGATCCGGCGCCGTTCCAGCAGCCGGGCCTCGAGCACCCGCAGCGCGGCCGCGCGGTTCTGGATCTGGGACTTCTCGTTCTGGCAGGAGACCACGATGCCGGTCGGGATGTGGGTCATGCGCACGGCGGAGTCAGTCGTGTTCACGCTCTGCCCCCCCGGCCCCGAGGAGCGGAACACGTCGACCCGGATCTCGTTCTCGGGGATGTCGACATGGTCGGTCTGCTCGGTGACCGGCAGGACCTCCACGGCGGCGAAGGAGGTCTGGCGGCGTCCCTGGTTGTCGAACGGCGAGATCCGCACGAGTCGGTGGGTGCCCTGCTCGACCGACAGGGTCCCGTAGGCGTAGGGCGCCTTGACCGCGAACGTGGCCGACTTGATCCCCGCCTCCTCAGCGTAGGAGATGTCGTAGACCTCGTAGGCCCAGTCGTGGCGCTCGCAGTAGCGGGTGTACATCCGCAGCAGCATCTCGGCCCAGTCCGCGGCGTCGACCCCACCTGCCTCCGAACGGATGGTCACCAGGGCCTCGCGCTGGTCGAACTCACCGGCCAGCAGGGTGCGGACCTCGAGCTCGGCCACCGCCCGGCCGAGGTCACCGAGCTCCTTCTCCGCCTCTGCCAGGGAGTCGGCGTCGCCCTCACCCTCGGCCAGCTCGACGAGGATCGGCAGGTCGTCGAGGCGCTGGCGCAACGCCGAGACACGGCGCAGCTCGCCCTGGACGAACGACAGTCGGGACGTCACCTTCTGCGCGGCGGTGGGGTCATCCCAGAGATCCGGTGCCGAGGCCTGCGCCTCGAGCTCGACGACCTCCGAGCGCATCGCCGGGAGGTCCAGGACCGTCTCGATGCTGGACAGGGTGGTGTCGAGCTCGGCCACGGCCGCAGGGAAGTCAAGTGCCATGACTGGCAAGCCTACCGTCGCGCCCACCCCCCATGATCGAGTTGGGATTCAGACGATCGCGTTCGTCGAGAGCCGACACGATCCGGGTTCGCACCCAGCAGACCCGCGATTCGGGTGCGGGGTCAGCCGCCCTGGCTTGCCAGGGTTCGGATCACCCTCAGGGCCACCGACAGGGTGGCAAGGTCGAAGCTCTCCTGGGCGCCGATCTCGGCCAGGGTCGCCCGGGCGCGGCCAAGGCCCTCCGCGTAGCGCTCCTCCCAGGTGATGACCCGCTCGATCGGCTCGCCGCCGTCGGGCGTGGCACGCACAACCCTCGAGGTCAGGGAGGCCAGGGCCCCGTAGAGGTCACTGCGCAGCGCCGAACGGGCCAGCGACGACCACCTGTCGGCCCGCGGGAGGGCTGTGATCCGACCCAGGAACCGGTCAACCTCGTAGCGCTCGGAGATCGTGAAGTACAGCCTGGCGACGCTGGTCGGCTCCTCCCCCGTGCGCCGGGACACCTCCACGATGTCCAGCAGGGAGAACACGTCGAGCAGGGCTGCCACCTCCGCGGCGAGGTCGGCGGGGGCGCCGGCCGACACGAAGTCCGCGACCCGTCGCTCGAGCCGCTCGCGCTCGACGCCCACCAGGTACTGCGGGACCCGACCTTCGAGGTCGGCGACCGTGGACCGGAACCGCTCGATCTCACCCGGCACGTCGAGGGTCCCGCCGCGGGTCTGGAGCAGCCAGCGGGTCGAGCGGTCAAGGAGCCGCTGCACCTCACTGCGCAGGGCGTTCAGGGCAGCCGTGCGGACCACCCCGCCGTGCGAGTCGATCCGGTCCCACAGCTCGGGCAGGCCGAACACGCCGCAGGTCACGCTGAAGGCACGCGCGATCTCGGCGGGAGCCGCACCGGACTCCTCGGCTGCACGCAAGGCGTAGGTGATCCCACCGCGGTTCACCATCTCGTTGACCAGCCCGGTCGTGATGATCTGGCGGCGCAGCGGATGGGCATCCAGGTGACCTTCGCAGCGCCGGGACAGGACCTCCGGGAAGTAGTCGTGCATCCAGGTCGCGGTGAAGGCCTCATCCGGGACCGGGGACTCGAGCAGCGCATCCTTGAGGTCGAGCTTCGTGTAGGCGACCAGGACCGCCAGCTCGGGCTTGGTCAGGCCCCGACCCTCGAGGACGAGCGCGGCGAACGTGGCGTCGTCGGGCAGCGCCTCCAGCCCGCGGTCGAGCCCGGCGGTGCGCTCGAGACTGCGGATGAGCCGTCCCAGCGCGCTGACCATCGCCGGTCCATGGTGGGCCTCGAAGGTGAGCAGGATGTTCTGGTCGATGTTGTCCTGCAGCACCATCGCGGCGACCTCGTCGGTCATCGACTGCAGGAGGGGGTCGCGCTCTGCGGGGTCCAGGTCCCCTGCCGCGGCGACCCGGTCGAGCAGGATCTTGATGTTCACCTCGTGGTCGGAGGTGTCCACGCCGGCGGAGTTGTCGATCGCATCGGTGTTCAGGGCCACACCCGCGTGGGCTGCCTCGATCCGCCCGCGCTGGGTCAGGCCGAGGTTGCCGCCCTCGCCCACGACTCGCGCCCGGAGGTCGGCGCCGTTGACCCGGATGGCGTCGTTGGCGCGGTCGCCCACGTCGGAGTGCGACTCGGTCGAGGCCTTGACATAGGTGCCGATGCCGCCGTTCCAGAGCAGGTCCACCGGGGCCTTCAGGATCGCGCGCAACAGGTCGTTGGGCGTCATGGACGTGGCTCCCCCGTCGATGCCGAGGGCCTCGGCGGCCTCGGCGCTCACCGGGATGGACTTGGCCGAGCGGGGGTACACCCCACCGCCTGTCGAGATGAGCGGGGCCGAGTAGTCGGCCCAGGACGAGCGCGGCAGCGCGAACAGCCGCTGGCGCTCAGCGAACGACCGAGCGGGGTCGGGGTGGGGGTCGATGAAGATGTGCCGGTGGTCGAAGGCCGCCACCAGGCGCAGGTTCGGTGACAGCAGCATCCCGTTGCCGAACACGTCCCCGCTCATGTCGCCGACGCCCACGGCCGTGAACGTCATGGCGTCGATGTCGGGACCGACCACCCGGAAGTGCGCCCGGACCGACTCCCAGGCGCCACGGGCGGTGATGCCCATCGCCTTGTGGTCGTAGCCCGCCGAGCCGCCGGAGGCGAAGGCGTCCCCGAGCCAGAACCCGTACTCGGCGGCGACCCCGTTGGCGATGTCGGAGAAGGTAGCCGTCCCCTTGTCCGCTGCCACGACCAGGTAGGGGTCGTCGCCATCATGGCGCACGACGCGCTGGGGCGGGACGACATCGTGCCCGACCAGGTTGTCCGTGAGGTCCAGCAGCGACCCGACGAACACCTTGTAGGCGCCGATCCCCTCAGCCATCCAGGCGTCGCGATCCAGCGCCGGGTCCGGCAGCTGCTTGGCGAAGAACCCGCCCTTGGCCCCGACGGGGACGATGACGGCGTTCTTGACCGCCTGGGCCTTGACCAGCCCCAGGACCTCGGTACGGAAGTCCTCCCGGCGGTCCGACCAGCGCAGGCCACCGCGTGCCACCTTCCCGAACCGCAGGTGCACGCCCTCCACCCGCGGCGAGCAGACCCAGATCTCGTACTTCGGCCGCGGCTCCGGCAGCTCGCGGATGTGCGCCGGCTCGAGCTTGATCGCCAGCGCGGGCCGGTCGGCCTGGAAGTGGTTCGTGCGCAGGGTGGCGCGGATCAGGTCCAGGAAGGAGCGCAGGATCCGGTCCTGGTCGAGGCTGGCCACGTCGTCGAGCGCACGAGTGATCTGCGTGCGCAGCTCGTCGGCACGCATCGCGCGGTCGGCGACCAGATCCGGGTCGAAACGCGCATGGAACAGCTGCACCAGGAGGCTGGCGATCTTGGGGTTGGCCAGCGTGGCGTTCTCGATGTACGCCTGGCTGAAGGCCGATCCGGTCTGGCGCAGGTAGCGGGCGTAGGCACGCAGCACCGAGATCCGGCGCCAGTCCAGGCCAGCCTCGGCGACCAGCCCGTTGAACCCGTCGGCCTCGGCCCGGCCCGCCCAGCACGCCAGGAACGCCTGCTCCCACATCCGCCGCACGCCACCGAGGCGCGCCGAGCCCGGGGCGTGCAGGCCGAAGTCGAAGATGAAGGCACCGCCCGCAGCGCCCTGCTCGTCGGCGCGGACCAGCCGGAACGGCTGCTCGGTGACCACCTCGACACCCAGGCTGGACAGCACCGGCAGCACCTCGGCCAGTGAGATGTCCATCAACGAGTAGAGCTTCAGCCGGGCGTTGGCCTGTTCGCCGCTGGCCTCGGAGGCCGGCTGCAACGACACCCGCAACGGGGACTGCACGGTCAGCTGCTCGATCTCGGACAGGTCAGCCACGGCCTCCTCCGCAGCGGTGACCGCCCGGTAGGCCTGCGGGAATCCCTCCGGGTACCGGCGGAGCACGGCGTGGGCGCTGGCCTCCGAGGAGGCTGCGACCAGGGCGATCGACAGCTCGTCGTCCCACGAGAGGACGACCTCGGCGATGCGAGCCTCGAGTGCCTCGGCGTCGACCTCGGGGACCGACTGGCCCCGGGCCATCCTGACCACGATGTGAAGCCGGGCGAGCACGGACTCGGTGACGCGCGCGGTGTAGTCGACGCTGGTCCCGCCGACTGCGTCCATCAGCACCTGCTGGATCTGCAGGCGCACATCGGTCGTGTACCGGTCACGCGGCAGGTACACCAGGCAGGACAGGAACCGCTCGTAGGTGTCATGCCGGACGAACAGCCTGGTGGCCCGACGCTCCTTGAGGTTCAGGGCCGCCTCGGCGATGGTCGTCAGCTCGTCGACATCGATCGCGAACAGCTCGTCGCGGGGGAAGGTCTCCAGGAAGGCCATCAGGTCGCGGCCGCCATGGGAGCCGCGGCTGAACCCGAGGACCTCCCGGACCCGTCGGACCTTCCGGTCGATGACCGGGATGCCCTCGACGCTCTGGGTGTAGGCCGAGGCGGAGAACAAGCCGATGAAGCGGTGCTCGCCGACGACCCGTCCGGCCCGGTCGAGCACCTTCACGCCGACGTAGTCCAGGTAGACAGGGCGATGGACGGTGGACCGGCGGTTCGCCTTCGTGACGATCAGCAGGCGCGGCTCGAGCGCCTTCTGCCGGACTGTGGGTGACAGCTCGCTGAACGACATCGACTCCGGGAGCTCGGAGCGCAGCAGGCCCAGGCCGCTCCCGGGTTCCTCGACGAGCCTGAGCTCGGCCGCGCCGAGCTCCTGACCGGTCAGCTGGTACTGCCGGTACCCCAGGAAGGTGAAGTGGTCATCGGCCAGCCAGTTGAGCAGGTCGATGGCCTCGCCGACCCGGTCCCCCGCCACCCCGCGCGGGGGTTGGGCGATCAGTTCTGCGGCCAGCCCGCGGGCCCGGGCGACCATGCGTGGCCAGTCCTGCACCGAGCGGCGGACATCGCCGAGGACTCGCTGCAGGTTCTCCTCGATCGCGGTGAGCGCGGCCGCGTCGGGCTGCCAGTCGACCTCGAAGTGCATCCACGACTCGAGGCCGCCGTCCGCGTCCTGCTCGGGGAGCGTCGGCTGGGAGTCAGCGCCCGCACCCGGCGGGTCGGCATGGACCAGCGCACCGGCCCCGTCCCGGGTCACCGCGACGATCGGGTGGACCACCAGGTGGATGCCCACGCCCAGCCGGTTGAGCTCCGCGCTCACGGAGTCGACCAGGAAGGGCATGTCGTCGGTGACGACGCCGATCACGCTCCGCCCGCACGTCCACCCGTTGTCCACGACCGTGGGATTGACCGCCCGGACGATCGCCTGCTCAGGCTCACGGTGGCGGGCCACGTCGATGAGCTGGGTCACGGCGCCGACGACTGCCTCGGGGTCCCGGTCGGCGATGTCACCGGGGTTCACATGCCGGTAGAACAGCGACGCGAGCCGTTCATCGCGCGCCGATGACCAGCTGTACCACTCGGCGAACCCCACGCCCACAGTCCCGTTCCTCCCTCGATGCGACCCAACGTCCCACCTTCGCACTGCAGCCCCCGGGCAGTCGACCGGGCCAGCGCTGCCCGTCGTGCGAGCACGGCTCGACGGCCCGTCGGGCCTATAGTCCTGCTAGCCCAGTCGTCCCGCCCCCATGGGGCCGGTCGCCGATCAAGGAGTGCACATGGCCAAGAGGTTCGCCGGGGACATCCACTTCGATGTCGCGCCGGATGTCGTGTTCGCGGCCCAGTGCGACCCGCACTACGTCGTCTGGAAGCACGAGCACATGGCGGCCTTCGACGTCTCAGCCGACGTCGAGGAGGATGGCTCGCACGTCATCGTCAGCTCCTCGCGCAAGCTCCCGGCCAAGATCCCGTCGACCGCCCGCAAGTTCGTCGGAGAGTCGATCCAGATCGACGAGGTGCACACCTGGTCCCACGCCGATGTCGACGGCTCCCGACACGGAACCGTCACGGCCACCTTCGGTGGGGCACCGATGGAGGTCTACGGGACCATCGAGCTGCACCCCGACGGTGCCGGGGCGGTGCTCAAGGTCGTCATCCACGCCAAGGCCCATGTCCCGATCGTCGGCGGCAAGATCGAGAACATCGTGGGCGAGCAGTTCATGCGGGCCCTGCGCAAGGAGCACCAGATCTCACCCCAGTGGTTCACGGAGTAGTGGTCGGGCGCACATGATCACGAGGGTCGCTGGGCGCGCCTCGCCCAGCGCCGGCCGCTAGCGTTCGGGCCATGGCCGTCTCAGACTCCCTCAGTGTCACCGTCAACGCACCCGTCGACCAGGTCCTTGCGTTCCTGCGCGACATCGACAACCAGAAGAACTGGTTCCCCGGCAACAACGCCTCCGAGGTCCTCGAGCGAGATGACGCGGGCCTGCCCACCAGGGCGCGCCTGGTCAACGACGTCAAGGTTGCCAAGGACGAGTTCGAGTTGGACTACACGCACAACGACTCAGGCTTCTCCTGGACCCTCGTCGCCCCGACCAAGGTGCAGAAGCTGCAGAAGGGGTCCTGGGCACTGGCCGACAAGGGCGGGCAGACCGAGGCGACGATGTCGCTGACCGTCGACACCTCGCTGCCACTGCCCGGCTTCGTGCAGAAGAAGACCGTCAAGGACACGTTGAAGGGCGCCACCTCGTCCCTGGCCAAGCAGTTCTGAGCGGTTCTGACCGCGCTGGGCTGACCACGCTGGCCGCTCAGCGGTCCAGCAGCCCCGGGATCTCCTGCACGCCGAACCACTCGAGGTCGACGGTCAGCGCGGCCGCTGTGTCGCGGCGGCTGATCGGACCGGCGAGGCCCACCCACCCGTCCTCGAACGGCGAGTCGGTGCCGGCGGGCTCTGGCACGTCCACAGCCAGGACCACCCCGCCCTCGAGGTCCGCGAGGGCCTCAGCAGCGGCGAGCTGGGCCTCGAACTCCCACTCCTCCTCGTCGACCTCCGGATCGGCGGCACGCCACTGCGGGTCAACGGCACATCCGCGCAACGGTCCCTCAAGCCTGCCGGTCGCATCGAATGCGGCCAGCTGATCCCATCCCACTGGGATGTAGGCCCGCATCAGCCGACCGAGGCCAGGTGGTCGGGACCCATGTGGTCCGGATCGCGCAGTGCCTCGATGGAGGTTCGGATCGAGGTCTCGAGGACGTGGATCCGCTTCTCGAAGTCCATGAGGTTCCCGCCGATGGCGGCGAGGTCCTCAGCACCCGGGCCCAGCACCGTCACGTCGGTGCCCCCGGCCCGGACCTTCTCCACCTCGTTCAGGCAGCGCTTCGTGACCTGCACGCGCCACGTGCGCTCCAGCCGCGCGAGCAGGTGGTCGGGGCGATCCATGTGGAAGCTGACCATCGGGGCGATCACGTAGACCTCGTCGAGGCCCATGTTGGCCACCAGATCCACCGACGTCGCCGACCACGCGCCGCCGTCGACGTACCGGCGCCCGTCGATCTCGACAGGCGAGTACCAGGCCGGGATCGAGCAGGAGGCCTGCACGGCCAGTGACAGCGGAGCCTCCGGTGCGGTGGGCTGGCCGAAGACCACCCGCGTGCCCGTGGCGTAGTCCATCGTGACGATCCACACGTTCGGGTGCGGGGACCATTCGCCGATGGGAGTGAACCCCTCCACGAGGTGGGCCACCCGGTCCAGGGTCTTGGAGCCGGTGGGCAGGAACGCGGAGAGGAAGGCCGTCGGCGGCATGCGGCGCATCCGGAACCGGTTGAGGCCGGTTCGCATCAGTGCCCGGGAGCCCGGCTCGAGCTTCGGCCGTCCGGGGCGCGAGCCCCCTGTCACGGCCTCGATGTCCCAGCTGAACCCGGCGATCGGTCCGGTCATGACCTTGTCGCCGCGCTCCTGGGCGGCCAACTCCTCGACGGTGGCGCCCGCGCCCAGCAGCGCGGCGAGCACCGACCCGGCAGAGGTGCCGACGATCACCTCGGCGTCGCGCGGCTCGAAACCGTGGACCGCCTTGAGCGCGGCCAGCGCGCCCACCGCCCAGGCCCCGCCGAGGACGCCCCCACCGCCGAGGACGAGGCCGCGCCTGATGGGGCGTTCAACCGACGCCATGGGCGCACCTCCTCGCTGGGTGATCGACGCGCCGGATCAACCCAGCGCACACAGGTGGGCCCAGATTACGCCCCCGGGTATCCGAACGTCGCGCGGGGCCGGGAATCCCTACGCAGTGGGCCTTCTCGGCCGCCGAGCCTTCCCGCTGAGGGTCACCGTGGCCAGCATCTCCTCGATGGCGTCGTCGATGCACTGGGCCAGCACCTCGACGTCGGGCATCGCCTCCCGGTCGGCGTTCAGGCCGAAGAACACGCCCCCGTCGTAGGAGGTCAGCCCGATGGAGACCGCCTGCCCACGGGCCAGCGGGACCACGGGGTAGGCCGCGAGCATGAGCGCGCCGCCGGCGTACAGCGGGAACTGCGGTCCGGGGACGTTCGTGATGATCACGTTGTAGACCCGTCGCGACAGCCCGGAGACCGCCCGAGCACCCAGCGAGTGCACCGTCGGCGGGGTGAACGAGGCCACGCTCACCAGGGCGGTGGCCCCCAGCATCTGGCCGGTCTCCTTGAGCATGTCCATCTCGAAGCGCACGCGCTGCAGCCGGATGACCGGATCCGGTTCGCCGATGGGCAGGTCGCACAGGAACGCGGCGATCTGGTTGCCGGAGCTGTCCCCCGGCGTGCGCACGCTGACCGGGACCATCGCCCGGATCGAGCTGCTCGTCGTGACCGGCTCGGCCCGCGTGAGCATCCACGCCCGCAGCGCCCCGGCCAGGATGGTGAGCACGATGTCGTTGATGGTCCCGCCGTGGGCGCGCTTGATCCTCTTGAGCTTCTCCAGGTCGGTCTCGGTCGTCGCGTACCGGCGGGCCCCGCCGATGGACACGTTCAGCGGGCTCGAGCTCGCCGGACGGGCCATGGTGCGCGCGGCGGCGGCCAGCCCCACGACACTGCGCCCGAGCTGGCCGACCGTCTCCTGGACGTCGATCAGGCCGGTCCGCACCGTGTCGACGACGGCCTTGGGTGAACGGGCGATCTCGTTCACGGCGCCTGCCACGAGCTCCACGGACGACGGTTCGCGAAGCGGGCGCCAGGTGTCCACAGGAACCTCGCGCGGCTCGGGGCTTCCATCCAGGATGACCTGGCCGATGTCGACCGCGGCGATCCCATCGACCATGGCGTGGTGGGTCTTGGTGAGGATGGCGAAGCGATCGTCCTCGAGGCCCTCGACGAGGTACATCTCCCACAGCGGGCGGGCCCGATCCAGCGGCCGGCTCATGATCCGCGCGACGAGGTCGTTGAGCTGGTCGTCGGTGCCAGGGCGGGGAAGCGCCGAGCGTCGCACGTGGTAGGTCACGTCGAAGCTCTCGTCGTCGACCCAGATCGGGTTTGCCAGGTGGCCCGGCACCCAGCGGATGCGCTGGCGGTAGCGCGGGACCAGGGCGATCCGGTCGCGGATCAGCCGGACCAGGCGCTCGTAGTCGAACCCACCCTCGGGCACCTCGAAGATGGCCACGCCGCCGACATGCATGGGGGTGGTGGGCTCCTCCATGTACAGGAACGACACGTCCAGGGGGCTCAGGCGGTCACTCATCAGGGACTCCTCGCATCACGGTCACTGCCCATCCATGTGGTCCTCCACACAGCGGTGGGAGCGTCATTCATCTTGCCCCATGGGCGATCCCGACGCCCACCGGCCCTGCCACCTCCCAGCAGGGTGCACCGGTTGCGGCCGAATTGGGAAATCGCAGGGGCCTCCCGTATGCTTATCGCCGTCCCTGACCGCCAGTTGGGGTCGGTACGGCAAGCAGTCCCGGCCCCATCGTCTAGTGGCCCAGGACGCCGCCCTTTCAAGGCGGTAGCACGGGTTCGAATCCCGTTGGGGCTACAACCAGCCCAATGGGTTGGAAGGCACGATCGCGGTCCCCGGGCCGCACAGCACAACGGCCTCGCGGCAACGCAGGGCCCCGTAGCGCAGTTGGTTAGCGCGCCGCCCTGTCACGGCGGAGGTCGCGGGTTCGAGTCCCGTCGGGGTCGCTCCGGTACCGGTTCCCGGTTCCTCGGAACCGACCGGCCAGGTAGCTCAGTTGGTACGAGCGTCCGACTGAAAATCGGAAGGTCGGCGGTTCGACCCCGCCCCTGGCCACAGCGAAGCCCCTCATGTCTCCCCCGTCGTGAGGGGCTTCGCCCTTTCTGGGGGTCGCTCCCGTCCGGCGTGGCCCGCCCGCCCTGGATCAGCCGGCGAGGGCCGTCGTCGGCAGCAGCGCGAGCCGCGGCTCGTCAGGCCCTCCCTGAAGGATCGCGACCGTCGAGCCGTCGGAGGCGATGTCCGCTCCCAGTTCAAGGCCCGTCACCCGACCGGCTCCAAGGAGTTCGAGGGTCTCACCGTCGAGCTCCACGACCTCGCCCGACTCGAACCCGATCCACACGGCACCGTTGCTGGCACGCGGCAGGCCCCGACGGCAAGGTCCGGTCTGAGCTGCGGGGAGGCCGAGCAGGACGGGGTGCGGACTGCCATAGGGTTTCCGCGTGGCAACCCCCGGTACCGACGGCCACACCGAGCCGCGTCCCGAGGCAGCCACCTCCGCCAGGGAGATCCTGCGGTTGGCCGTCCCAGCCTTCGGGGCGCTGGTCGCCCAGCCGTTGTTCACCCTCATCGATGCCGCCATCGTTGCCACGCTCGGGACCACCTCACTGGCTGCACTCGGTGCCGGTGCCCAGGTGTTCACGACCGTCACCGGTCTCGCGATCTTCCTGGCCTACGGCACGACCGCCGTGGTGGCCAGGCGGGTGGGCGCCGGCCAGGTCTCGGCCGGGATCAGCGACGGGATCGAGGGGGTGGCCCTGGGCCTTGCGCTCGGCATCGCCGCGACAGCCGTGACGTGGGTGCTGGCCCCGGATCTCCTGGCGTGGATCGGTACCTCACCGGCCACCACACCCGAGGCGCTGGCCTACCTGCGCACGATCAGCCTCGCGTTCCCGTTCGCCCTGGCAGCCATGGCCGCGATCGGCGTCCTGCGCGGCCTGCAGGACACCGCGACGACCCTGTGGGTCACCCTCGCGGCCGTGGCCACCAACCTCGCGCTCGCCGCCTACCTGGTGCTCGTCGCCCGATGGGGGATCACCGGATCGGCGTGGGCCACGGTCATCGCCGAGGCGCTCGCAGCTGGGCTCTTCCTGTGGGAGCTCGCCCGGCGTGCGCGCAGGCACACGGCCTCATTGCGGCCGAGCCGTTCCGGCGTCCTGGTGGCTGCCCGTGGCTCCATCCCCCTGTTCTGGCGCACGGTGGCCCTGCGCGCGGTTTTCGTCCTGGCCGTCGTCGTGGCCGCTCGCCTGGGCGACGCCGAGCTGGCCGCCTACTACGTGACGTTCACCATCTGGTACCTGCTGGCGCTGGGGATGGATGCGCTCGCGATCGCCGGCCAGGCACTCCTCGGGCGCCATCTCGGGGCCGGATCCGTGGGGACGGCCAGGGCGGTGACCTGGCAGATGACCCGTTGGGGGGTCTGGCTGGGAGTGATCCTGATGTGCGTGGTCCTGGCCGTGCGTGGGTGGGTGCCCGGGCTGTTCGGCGACGACCCGATCGTCCAGGCCATGGTCGCCGCGGCCCTCGTGGTGGTGGCGCTCCAACAGCCGCTTGCAGGTGTCGTCTTCGTCCTCGACGGCGTCCTGCTGGGCGCAGGCGACGCACGTTTCCTCGTCTGGGCCCAGTTGCTGGCGCTGGCTGCCTTCACCCCGGCGGCGTGGTGGGTGCTCCAGACTCAGGGAAGCGTGACTGCGCTGTGGTGGGCCCTCACGGTGTTCATGCTCGCGCGGGCTGGCGCATTCCTCTGGCGGGTGCGCGGCAGCACCTGGCTGGTGACGGGCGCGACCCGCTGAGGGCAGTGCGATCGCGCCGACTGCGTGGAGTCCTCGACCGGTGCAGCTACCCGGCGGGGGTGTCCTCCGACATGCCGTTCCGGGGCGCGGGGATGCTCTCGAGGAGCCCACGCACCTCACTCTCCAGGTAGCGTCGGTGCCCGCCGAGGGTGCGGATGGACGTCAGCTTGCCCGAGTTCGCCCACCGGGTCACGGTCTTGGGGTCGACGCGGAACAGTGCTGCGACCTCGGCCGGGGTGAGCAGCGGTTCCACTTCCTGCTGTCGTGCAGCCATTGCGGACTCCTCGGTGATTGTTCACAGAACGTACTCAAACGGGCATCTGCCCTGAGCATGACACCGAGACCCATGACTCATCAACACGGGGAGGACATTTTGGCAGAGCATTCCTCCGCTCGGGCGCAACGCCACGCCGGGCGGTGGCGGGCCGGTCGTGGGACAAACGTCCCGGCACCGTGACGATGAGACGGGCACGTGACCCAGCGTGCGGGTACTATGTCCCCGATCACGCTTCGGCAGCGGGGCGTGGATGATGTGTCACGCCGGAGCACACGCACCGCCCGGGATCGCACCGGAGGAGGGGGTCGAGCCATGGGGCGCGGCCGAGCCAAGGCCAAGCAGACGAAGGTCGCCCGCCAGTTGAAGTACGGCGGCCCGACCACGGACCTGGAGCGACTCCAGGCCGAGCTCGCAGGGGCAACCCCCTCTGAGTCCGACGATGGTGACGACCTCACCGAGGACTCCGACTACGACGATCCCTACGCGAAGTACGTGGAGGACGACGAGGACGAGGACGACGAGGGATCGCCCAGCAGCCGCTGACGCGGGGACGGGGCCACCTCAACTGCGCCGCCACGCGGCCGGGCCGTCCCGCATGTCGTCGCGCACATGTGTCGCCGGACGGTGGACCAACGTGCGCTCAGCCGTGCTCGCCCACCAGGGTCACCGTTCCGCCCACCCCACCCTTGGCCGGCGAGTCCGAGGAGTCGCCCGACGAGGCTGCCCGGACGTGTCCGCACACCCAGGCGGGAACCCCGCGGGACGCCAGGCGGCGGACACCGGCGGCGACCGCATCGGGTGCCATCACGGCAACCATGCCCAGGCCCTCGTTGAACGTCTTCTCCCGCTCGGAGAGGGAGACTCCGCCGAGCTCGCCGATCAGGCTGAAGATCGGCGGGGGGGTCCAGGATGCCCGCACGATCTCCCCGTGCATTCCGCTGGGCAGGATCCGCGCGACGTTGGCCGCGATCCCGCCACCGGTGATGTGCGACACCGCGTGCACCCCACCGGCGGAGATCAGGTCCAGGATGTCGAGGGTGTAGATCCGGGTCGGCTCGAGCAGCTCCTCCCCGAGGGAGCGACCCAGCTCGGGAACGTGCCGGTCCAGGGCCCAACCGGCCCGGTCGAACAGGACGTGGCGGGCCAACGAGTAGCCGTTGGAGTGCAAGCCGCTGGAGGCCATCGCCACCAGGACGTCACCCTCACGGACCCGGTCCGGTCCGAGCAGATCGTCGGCCTCGACCACGCCCGTCCCGGCGCCGGCGACGTCGTACTCGTCGGGCGCAAGCAGGCCCGGGTGCTCGGCGGTCTCGCCACCGACCAGCGCGACCCCAGCGCGGCGGCAGCCCTCGGCGATGCCCGTGACGATCGCTGCCACGCGCTCGGGGACCACGCTGCCCACCGCGATGTAGTCGGTCATGAACAGCGGCTCGGCGCCGCACACCACCAGGTCGTCGACGACCATCGCGACCAGGTCGATCCCGATGGTGTCGTGGACGTCCATCCGGCGAGCGACGTCGACCTTGGTGCCGACCCCGTCGGTGGAGGTCGCCAGGAGCGGCCGGCGGAACCGCGTGAGCGCGGAGGCATCGAAGAGTCCGGCGAACCCACCCACACCGCCGACGACCTCCGGGCGCTGGGCGCGGGCGATCGCCGAGCGCATCAGCTCGACGGCACGCTCGCCGGCCTCGACGTCCACGCCGGCCGCGGCGTACGTGGCCCCTGCGGCGCCGACGTGGCCCGCCGGGTCGCTCGTGGAACTCACAGGGCGACCACCTCCTGGGCCTCCAGACGTCACGGGGCGGCCACCTCCTCAGCCTCCAGGAGGTACTTGCCCAACAGCTCGGGCTCGGGAAGGGCGATCGGGTACACGCCGTCGAAGCACGCCCGGCACAGGTTCTCCGCCCCGAGGCTGGTGGCGTCGGTCAGGCCCTCCAGGGAGACGTACCCCAGGGAGTCCGCACCCAGGGAGGCGCGGATCTGCTCGACCGTGCGGTCGTTGGCGATGAGCTCGGTGCGGGTCGCGAAGTCGATCCCGTAGAAGCAGGGCCACAGCACCGGCGGGCTGGAGATCCGCACGTGCACCTCGGCGGCACCGGACTCACGCAGCATCCGGACGATTGCCCGCTGGGTGTTGCCCCGGACGATCGAGTCGTCCACGACCACGAGGCGCTTGCCCTCGATGACGTCGCGCAGGGGGTTCAGCTTCAGCCGGATGCCCAGCTGGCGGATGGTCTGTGAGGGCTGGATGAACGTGCGCCCGACGTAGGCGTTCTTCACCAGCCCCTGCGCGAACGGGATGCCGCTGGCCTGCGCATAGCCGACCGCAGCTGGAGTCCCTGACTCCGGGGTGGGGATGACCAGGTCGGCCTCGACGGGGTGCTCGCGGTACAGCGTGCGGCCGATCTCCACGCGGGTGGCGTGCACGCTGCGGTCGGAGATCCGGGTGTCCGGCCGGGCGAGGTAGACGAACTCGAACAGGCACCCCTTGGGCTCCGCGGGGGCGAACCGATCGCTGCGCAGGCCGCGCTCGTCGATCGCGATCACCTCACCGGGCTCGACCTCGCGCACGAACGTCGCTCCGACGATGTCCAGGGCTGCGGACTCCGAGGCCACGACCCAGCCGCCGCGCTCCAGCCTGCCGATCACGAGCGGCCGGATGCCCTGCGGGTCCCGGGCTGCGTACAGCGTGGTGTCGTCCATGAACACCAGGCTGAAGGCCCCGCGCACGTGCGGCAGCTCGTCGACCGCGGCCGTCAGCATCGACTCGCCCTGGTGGGCGGCCAGCAGCGCGGTGAGCAGCTCGGTGTCGGACGTGGAGTGCATCAGCGTGCCCAGGGGCAGGACCCCGGACCGGGTCTCGGCATCCGCGACCCGTTCGGCGAGCTCGTGGGTGTTCGTCAGGTTGCCGTTGTGGCCCAGCGCCAGGTGGCCGGTGGCGGTCGAGCGGAACGTCGGCTGCGCGTTCTCCCAGACACTGGACCCCGTCGTGGAGTAGCGGCAGTGGCCGATGGCCACGTGGCCCTGAAGCGAGGCCAGCACGCCCTCGGTGAAGACCTGGGAGACCAGGCCCATCTCCTTGTAGACCATGATCTGGTGGCCGTCACTGACGGCCATGCCTGCCGACTCCTGGCCCCTGTGCTGCAGCGCGTACAGGCCGAAGTACGTGAGCTTGGCGACCTCCTCGTCGCGCGCCCACACACCGAAGACGCCGCACGCGTCCTGCGGCCCCTGATCGTGGGGGTCGAGCTCGTGGGTGAGCATCCCATCGCCGCGCGGCACGAGGTGAAGTCTAGGTGCCCGGGCCGGCTCCGGTGAACGCCGCGGCCGTGTGGGCGTAGCCTCGGGTCCCGTGCCCGCTGCTCGGATGCCTGTCCTGCTCGTGGTGGCCGCCGGCGTGCTGTTCGGGACCGCGGGCACGGCGCAGGCCCTGGGCCCGACCGGAAGCACGCCGCTGGGGGTGGGGATCCTCCGGATCGTGGTCGGTGCGGCCGCCCTGCTGCTCGCGATGCCCCTGCTCGGGTCGTCGCCCCGCAGTCTCGTCGCGCTCTGGCGCACCCCCGCGATGCTGGTCACCGCGTGCACGGCCGGGGCATACCAGTTGTTCTTCTTCGCCGGGGTCAGCAGGGCCGGGGTGGCGCTCGGCACGCTGGTCGCGGTGGGCAGTGCGCCGCTGTTCGCCGGGCTCGTCGGCTGGGCCGTCCTGAAGCACCGTCCGACGCTGGGCTGGCTGGTTGCGACCCTGGTGTGCCTCGTGGGCCTGGGCCTGCTCACGGCACCGGGCCTGACCGGGGGCAGCGCCGTCGGGTTCCTCCTGGCCCTGGGGGCAGGGTTGTGCATCGCCGGGTACAACGTGGCCGCGAGGATCCAACTCGATCGGGGCGTGGGAGCGCTCGAGGTGCCCACCGGCAGTTTCGTCCTCGGCGGGGCACTCCTGCTGCCACTGCTGGCCACCCAGCCGATGTCGTGGCTGGCGACCCCGTCCGGCGCCGCGATGGCCCTCTACCTCGGCGTGGCCACGATGGGCCTGGCCAACGTGCTGCTGACGCGCGGAATGCGGACCCTGACCCCGGGTCCGGCAACCACGCTGATGCTCACCGACCCCGTCGTGGCCACCGTGCTCGGCGTGGTCGTCCTCGGCGAGACGTTGGTGGCGGTGGAGATCGTCGGCGTGCTGGTGATCCTGACCGGGCTCTTCCTGCAGGGCGCGCTGGCCAGCCGCAGGTCCCCCGAGGAGTCGGAGCCGGTCCCCGTCCTGTGACGGCGCCCCGACGCGTTCGCCGCCAGTCAGCGGGCCGGGTCCGGGGGCCGGAGTCAGGGAGTATTGGGGCATGGCACGCCCCCGGATCCCCGACGCTGACGGCTTGGCGGCTGTCCGGGCGTGTGTCACCCCCGTCGGCCCGGATCTGCCGGACCTGCCGCACCGGCCGCCCGAACCCGGCGTCGCGCACCAGCCCGAGCACCCGGACCTGCGACCGGACCGGGCTACTCAACGACTGGCCGTTCGGTACACCCTCCAACTGCTGACCGACCGCGCGCCCGGGCATTCCGTGGAGGTCCGGATCCCGCCCTTCGCAGCCGTTCAGGCGATCCCGGGCCCGGTGCACCGCCGCGGCACACCGTCCGCGGTGGTCGAGATGGACGCACCGACGTGGCTCGCCCTGGCCACCGGCGCGCTCTCCTGGGCACAGGCGAAGGCCGCCGGACAGATCCGGGCCAGTGGCGAGCGCGCGGACCTCACCGAGTGGCTCCCCCTGGTCACCACGTGATCGCAGCCGTCGAGTCGACGACATCCGACTCGGCCTCGTCGGGCTCACACGTTGCCGACGATGAGCGCGACACCGCCGAACGCAGCCACCCCCAGGACCGCGAGTCGAGCCGCGTGCTCGGGTATGCGGGGAGCGAGCCACATGCCCAGCACCGTGCCGATCACGAGCGCGGCGACCATCCACGGGTCGGGCCAGGTGAGCCCCACGACGGCCACTGTGACGATCCCCTGAACCAGGAAGAACGCCTGCAGGCTGGCGCGGGACTCCGGCGGATCCCACCCGGCGTTCGCCGCGTACAGCCCGACCGGAGGGCCGCCCACCCCGCCGATCACGTTCAGGGTGGCGCTGGCGATCCCGGTCCCGACAGCCCCGGGAAGGGACACGAGCCGAGACCACGTGAGCCCTCGCCAGAGCGCGGCGACACCCACGATGACGGCGACGCCCGCGGCGACGGCCACCGTCGCGGTGTCCATGCCCTCGAGCAGGGCCGCAACGACCGGCGTCGCCAGGAGGGTGGGGACCAGCAGCGTCGCGGTGTCGCGCACCCGAACGCGCCGCCAATGTCCGACCAGGGGCAGCACCGAGGCAAGCGCACCCAGAAGGACCACGACGGCCACGCCCTGACTCGGCCCCAGCAGGGCGATCAGGGCCGGCGCCGCCACGAGGGCGAACCCGAGCCCGGTCACCGACTGAGCCAGGCCACCCAGGGCAACCCCGGCGACGGCGACGACGAACAGCGGTTCCACAGGGGGAGTCCTATCAGGTGCCGGCGGCCGACGACGCACACCGCCGCGCCGCACCCCCGGGCCACTGCCCCCGCCCGCCCACACTGCGATCCCCACGCTTGCCCCGCACCGATCTGCTCCCGGGATTCGGGACGCGGATCGTGCAGAGGCAAGCCGATCGCAGCATCGTTGCGCAAGCGGCGGGGTGGTGGTCAGCCGACTGCTCGACGGCCCTCGGCGGCGGCCGACACGATCTTCTCGATCCGGGCGGCGCGGGTCTCGGGACGCTTGGCGCTGATCACGAAGTACAGGGCCTGCTTGCGGGCTCCCGGCGGCATCTCGTCGAAGAACTCGCGCGCGGCCGGCACCTCGTCGAGCGCCGAGGCCAGATCCTCGGGCACCTCGAGGCGTTCCACGGAGTCCAGGATCTCCCACGAGCCGTTGCCCCTGGCGACCTCGACCGCGCGCAGCCCACGCTCGGTCATCAGGCCCGCGGGAATCAACCGGGACAGCCGCTCCTTGTTGCTCGCCGACCAGGTCGAGGTCGGCTTGCGCGGGGTGAGCAGCTGCAGCCCGAACCGCTCGTCGCGTGTCCGGACCGTGGAGTCGATCCAACCGAAGCACAGGGCCTCCTCCACGACATCGTCGTAGGTTGGCGCCGGATGATCGTTGCCCCGCCTGGGCATGAGCAGCCAGATCCCCGGAGATGTGTCCGCATTGGCAGCCAGCCACTGCCGCCATTCCGCGCGCGAGGTGACCAGCACCTGCTCCAGGTCATCGAGGCCCATGGCCGATGATGGTCGCACGGGCGGCACAACGGCGCACTTCCCAATCCGAGCCGACGTCGGGGTGGACAGCGCGCATTCCCGGCCACTTCGCGGTGGCCGCGCGCGTTGGCGGCCACATGCGGCCGGGAACGCCCACTGGCTCAGGGAAGTGGCCGGGTACGCGCAGCGCGATCGGGTGCGACGTCGGCAGGCTCAGCCGAACAGGGCCGGGAGCGTGGCCTCGCGCAACTCGCGCACCTCAGCGAGCGGGAGCACCACGGTCTCGCCGTGCACCCCGTCCACGACCAGCGCCTGGCCGCCGCCGAGCACACCGGACTCCGCGCCGATCCCGGAGTCCACCACCCCGATCCGCGTGGCCGCGAACCCGCGGGCCGCGCACATCTCGGTGAACCGCAGCTCCTCGGACCGAGCCACCACCACGACCGCCCGGGTCGCGGACTCGGCGAGCAGGAACACGAACGGGTCGAGCCCGTCGGGGACCCAACAGCGCGCGCCAACGTCCGAGCGCAGGGCCATCTCGATGAGCGCCACGGCGATCCCGCCGTCGGACACGTCATGGGCGGCGGTGAACATCCCGTCGCGCGACCCGGCCACGAGGATCTGGCCCAGCTGCCGCTCCGCCTCCAGGTCCAGGTGCGGCGGCATCCCGCCGAGGTGGCCGTGAACGACGTGGGCCCACTCGGAGCCGCCGAACTCGTCGCGGGTATCGCCGAGCACGTAGATGAGGTCGCCATCAGCGCCCCACGCCATGGGGGTGCGGCGGGCGACGTCGTCGATGACGCCGAGCACCCCGACCACGGGCGTCGGGTGGATGGCCACGTCGCCTGTCTGGTTGTAGAAGGAGACGTTGCCGCCGGTCACCGGCGTCCCCATCGTCAGGCAGGCATCAGCGAGGCCGGTGACGGCCTGGGCGAACTGCCACATCACGCCCGGGTCCTCCGGCGAGCCGAAGTTCAGGCAGTTGGTGATCGCCAGGGGCACCGCACCGGAGACCGACACGTTGCGGTAGGCCTCGGCGAACGCCAGCTGCGCACCCGCGTAGGGGTCCAGGGCGGCGAACCGGCCGTTGCAGTCGGTGGCCAGGGCCACACCCAGGCCGGTCTCGTCGTCGATGCGGATCATCCCTGAGTCCTCGGGCTGCGCCAGGACGGTGTTGCCCATGACGTAGCGGTCGTACTGGTCGGTGACCCAGTCCTTGGCCGCGAGGTTCGGTGAGGCGAGCAACGTGAGCAGGGTCGCCCGGATCTCGGGCGCCGTGACCGGTCGGGCCAGTCGCTCGGGCGTCGGGGCATCGTCCTGGCGTGGGGTCAGCCACTCGGGCCGGGCCAACGGGCGCTCGTACACGGGGCCCTCGTGGGCCACGGTGCGCGGGGGGACGTCGACGATCTGCTCACCGTGCCAGTCGACGGTCAGCCGCCCGGCGTCGTTCACCTCGCCGATCACGACCGCCTCGACGTCCCACTTCGCGCAGATCGCCAGGAACGCCTCGACCTTCGCCGGCTCGACGACGGCGCACATGCGCTCCTGGGACTCGCTCATGAGGATCTCCTCCGGCGAGAGCGTGGGGTCGCGCAGCAGCACGCGGTCGAGCCAGACGTGCATGCCGCCCTCACCGTTGGAGGCGAGCTCCGAGGTGGCGCACGAGATCCCAGCACCCCCGAGGTCCTGGATCCCCTCAACGAGGCCGGCTCCGAGCACCTCGAGGGTGCACTCGATGAGCAGCTTCTCCATGAACGGGTCGCCGACCTGGACGCTGGGGCGCTTCGTCGGGCCCCCGTCGGTGAAGGTCTCGGAGGCCAGGACCGACACCCCACCGATCCCGTCGCCGCCGGTGCGCGCGCCGTAGAGGATCACCGCGTTGCCGACACCCTTGGCACTGGCCAGGTGGATCTCGTCGTGGCGCATGACGCCGACGCACAGGGCGTTCACGAGCGGGTTGCCCTGGTAGGAGGCGTCGAACACGACCTCGCCACCGATGTTGGGAAGACCCAGGCAGTTGCCGTACCCACCGACGCCGGCGACGACGCCGGGCAGCACGCGCCGGGTGTCCGGGTGGTCGGCGGCACCGAACCGCAGCGGATCCATCACCGCGACCGGGCGCGCGCCCATGCTCATGATGTCGCGCACGATGCCGCCCACGCCGGTGGCCGCGCCCTGGTAGGGCTCGACGTAGGACGGGTGGTTGTGCGACTCGACCTTGAAGGTGACCGCCCAGCCCTGCCCGATGTCCACGACACCGGCGTTCTCCCCGATCCCGACCAGCAGGGCGTCGGTCTCGGGCTTCTTCTCGCCGAACTGGCGCAGGTGCACCTTGGAGGACTTGTACGAGCAGTGCTCGCTCCACATCACCGAGTACATGGCAAGCTCGGAGGAGGTCGGGCGGCGCCCGAGGATCTCGCAGATCCGGGCGTACTCGTCGGGCTTGAGGCCCAGCTCGGCGAAGGGCTGGGGGGCCACCGGCTGGGCCTGGGCGGCAGCGACGGTGTCGGTCATGCGTGGGCCCCCTGTGCGGCTCCGGCCATCGACCCGCCGCCGGCGAGGTGGGCCAGGATCGAGGTGAAGAAGCCCAGGCCGTCGGTTCCGGGGCCGGTCAGGGCCTCCACCGCGTGCTCCGGGTGCGGCATCAGGCCCACCACGTTGCCGGCCTCGTTGCAGATGCCGGCGATGTTGCGCTGAGAGCCGTTGGGGTTGACCCCGGCGTAGTAGGCGATGACCCGGCCCTCGGCCTCCAGCGCGTCGAGGGTGGCCTCGTCGGCCTGGAAGCGCCCCTCGCCGTTCTTCAGCGGGACGACGATGCGCTCCCCGGCCTCGTAGTCCCGCGTCCACGGCGTGGCCGCGTTGGCGATCTCGAGCTCCTGGTCGCGGCACACGAAGTGCAGCCCGGAGTTGCGGGTCAGGGCACCGGGGAGCAGGTGGGACTCGCACAGGATCTGGAAGCCGTTGCAGATGCCCAGCACCGGCAGCCCACCCCTGGCGGCGTCGATGATCGAGCCCATCGCGGGGGCGAACCGGCTGATGGCCCCGCAGCGCAGGTAGTCGCCGTAGGAGAAGCCACCTGGCAGGACCACCGCGTCCACTGCGTGCAGGTCGGCATCGGCATGCCACAGGGCCACCGACTCACCGCCGGCGATCCGCACGGCGCGCGCGGCATCCTTGTCGTCGAGCGACCCGGGGAAGGTCACAACGCCGATGCGCATCAGGCCTTCTCCACCGCGGCCGGGGCCTCGACGTCGACCGGGCGGGACCCACCGCCACAGCCGTCGCCGCCGCAGGCGCACCCGCCCCCCTCCGCAGAGGCCTCCGCTTCAGCCGAACCCTCGGCTGTGGGTTCGCACACGCAGTCGTCGCAGTCGCAGGCGACCTCGTCGCCCTCCTCGTAGATCTCGTAGTCCTCGATCACAGGGTTGCTCAGCAGCGAGCCGGCGAGCTCGTGGAGGCGCTCGGAGAGCTCCTCGTCGATCTCGCCGTCGACCTCGATCTCGAAGCGCTTGCCCTGCCGGACGGAGGCGACACCGGTCAGGCCGAGCCGGCCCAGTGCCCCCATCACCGCCCGGCCCTGCGGGTCGAGGATCTCCGGCTTGAGCATGACGTCGACGACGACGCGGGCCACGGCTACTCCTGGGGGTGCGGCGAAATTGCTGGGCACAGCCTACTTCGACGCGCTCGTTGGCCCGACCAGGCCGGGCCTCGTGGGGACGCGGGCGCCGGGCAGCCGCCCCCCGAGCCGGGGATCAGACCGCGGCTGCCGGCTCTCCCGACCGGCGACGCCGGATCCGGCGGATCGCCGAGAACGCGAACCACGCGAGCCCGATGAGGAGCCCCAGTGCTATCAAGGGCGCCAGGAGGGCCGCCAGCGCCAGGCCCAGGGAGAAGCCGTCCTCCACGACGCTGGCGACCGGCCCACCCACCCCGGCCGTGCTGACGTTGATCACCGGCCGCGCGGCGGCCTTGGTGGAGTGCACGCCCAGCGCCGTCAGCAGCCCGACGACCACCGCGAGGGCCTGTGCCCACTGCCAGTCGGCACCCGCCGCCGAGGCCGCGAAGAGCACGGCCCCCGACGCCGGACGGATGAACGTCTGGACCGCATCGTTGACCGAGTCGACCGCCGGGACCTTGTCGGCCAACAGCTCGACCGCCAGCAGGACGCCGATGATGATCAGCGCCGGGGTGCTGCCGAGGATGTCATAGGGATCGCCGAAGCTGACGACGTCGAAGCGCACCAGCAGCCCGGCGACCATCAGCGGGATGTAGGCGTTCAGGCCGGCCGCGACGGCAAGGCCGAGCCCGGTGATGAGGATCGTGGCGCCATCCATGGCAACTACTCCTGGTCGAACGCCGACTGCGGGGTGCGCCCGCCCATCGAGGAGAACAGCTGGCCCGACTCCGCGGCGTCCCACTTGATGACCCACTGGCCGTTCTCCCAGTGATCGGTGTCGTCGATCGGGACGGTGGTGACCTCGCCGCTGCCGGATGCGATCCGGCCCATCCCGAACCCGAAGGTGCCGAGGTTGATCAGCCCGGTGCCCTCGTCCACCCGCACCGAGTCGAGCATCGCGTTGACGATCGTCCACTGCCGGAACGGGTTGACCACGGTCTGCCAGCTGAGCACCTGGTCGACCATCAGCGCGATGTACTGGCGCTGGCGCTCGATCCGGCCGAGGTCGCCCTTGGGGTCGGCGTAGCGCATCCGCACCCAGGCCAGCGACTGGCCGCCGTCGAGGGTCTGGCAGCCCGGCTGGACATCCAGCCCGCTCTTCTCATCCGAGATCGCCTGCTCGAAGCAGACCTCGATCCCACCCACGGCATCGGTCAGGTTGACGATCCCGCCCATGCCGACCTCCATGTAGTTGTCGACATGCAGGCCGGTGTTGTACTCGATCGTCTGGCTCAGCAGGGGCGCACCGCCGTACGAGAACGCCGCGTTGATCTTCCCCCCGCGCGCCTCCACCTGGGTCCCGTCGGTCGCGGTGTGGGCGGGGATGGTCACCCAGGAGTCGCGGGGGATCGAGACCAGGGTCGGCGTCTGGCCCAGTTGCTGGTGGACCAGCATGATGGTGTCGGTGCGCTGACCCTCGACGTCGCCGGTCCGCAGCTTCTTCTGCTGCTTCTTGGTCAGCCCATCCCGGCTGTCCGAGCCCACGAGCAGCCAGACGGTCCCGTCCGTGTCGGCGATCGGATCCGGCGAGAGGGCCTCGATCTTGTCCAGGGAGGCCGCGGCGTACACGACCAGCGCGCCCAGCCACAGGACGTACGCGGCCAGGGCGAACGCGACGATCCGCAAGATGGACCAGCGTCTGCGCCGCTTCGTCGGTGGCGGGGTGGGGCGCGCGATCGTGGGCTGTGGCGCCGCCGCTGCCGGGGCGGTGGGGACGGCTCCGGCGACGTCAGCTTCGGCAACGACCGGCCCGGGGGCGGCGGCTGACGCGCCCACCGCGACGGCCCCGGCGATCACGGGCACGGACCCTGCGTGGGCCATCTCCGGCTCGTAGGCGCCGTCGTCCACCTGACCGACCGGCAGGTCCTCGCGCTGCGCGGCCCATGAGCCGTTGGGCAGCCGCTTGTAGAGGGTGGAGCCGGTCACCGGCCAATGATGACACGGCAGAGCGCCCTGTCCGAGCAGATCCGCCATCCCACGGGGCAGCCGGGTATCACTCACCGCGCCCCGCGGGGGTCGGCGTCAATAGTCTGGGGGCTCGTGCGTGGCCGGCCCGCCACCACACGACCAGGAGGTGCCATGACCCACGAGCGCGCCGGACTCCCGGCCCAGGACAGTGACCTCGTCGATGTCGCGAAGCTGATCACCCTGTACTACGCCGAGCAGCCCGACCCGGACAACATCGACCAACGGGTCGCGTTCGGCACGTCCGGGCACCGCGGCACGAGCTTGAAGACCTCGTTCAACGAGTTCCACATCCTGGCCACCACCCAGGCGATCGTGGAGTACCGGACGATGCAGGGCACCGACGGCCCCCTGTTCCTGGCCAAGGACACCCACGGCCTGTCCGAGCCCGCGTGGGTGTCCGCGATCGAGGTGCTGGCCGCCAACGACGTCGAGATCCGAATCGACAGCCGCGACGGGTACACCCCGACGCCCGCCCTGAGCCACGCCATCCTCGCGTACAACCGCGGGCGCACCGACGGGGTGGCCGACGGGATCGTGGTGACGCCCTCGCACAACCCGCCGACCGACGGCGGCTTCAAGTACAACCCGCCGGACGGTGGGCCGGCCAGCAGCGAGGCCACCGGCTGGATCCAGGACCGGGCCAACGAGATCATCGCCAACGGCATGGCCGGCGTGAGGCGGATCCCGCTGGCCACGGCTCTGGCCCAGGACAGCACCGGCACCTACGACTTCCTCGACGCCTACGCCCGCGACCTGCCCAACGTGCTCAACCTCGACGCCGTGCGCGACGCCGGGCTGAAGCTCGGAGCCGATCCGATGGGCGGCGCGGCCGTGGCGTACTACGGCTACATCGCCGAGATGCACGGCCTGGACCTCACCGTCGGTGAACCCCAAGGTCGACCCCACCTGGCGGTTCATGACCCTGGACTGGGACGGCAAGATCCGCATGGACTGCTCGTCGCCGTTCGCGATGGCCTCCCTGGTCGCCCTGAAGGACCAGTACCGGGTGGCGTTCGGAAACGACGCCGACGCCGACCGGCACGGGATCGTGACCCCGGGCGCGGGACTGATGAACCCCAACCACTACCTGGCCGTGGCGATCCAGTACCTGTACGCCAACCGCCCCGGCTGGCGAGCGGACGCCGCCGTGGGCAAGACCCTGGTGAGCTCGTCGATGATCGACCGTGTGGCCGCCGACCTCGGCCGCCGGCTCGTGGAGGTCCCCGTCGGGTTCAAGTGGTTCGTGCCGGGCCTGGTCGACGGGTCGTTCGGCTTCGGCGGCGAGGAGTCCGCCGGGGCGTCGTTCCTGCGCAAGGACGGCACCGTGTGGACGACCGACAAGGACGGTGTCCTGCTCACCCTGCTGAGCTCGGAGATCACCGCCGTCACCGGCAAGGACCCCTCCGAGCACTACGCCGAGCTCACCGCCCGGCACGGCGCACCGGCCTACGCCCGCGTGGACGCACCGGCCAATCGCGAGGAGAAGGCCAAGCTGGCCAACCTCTCGCCCGACCAGGTCACCGCGACCGAGCTGGCCGGCGAGACGATCACCGCGAAGCTCACCGAGGCGCCCGGGAACGGCGCGAAGATCGGCGGCCTCAAGGTGACCACCGAGAACGGCTGGTTCGCTGCCCGCCCGTCGGGGACCGAGGACGTGTACAAGATCTACGCCGAGTCCTTCCTCGGAGCCGAGCACCTGGCCCGGATCCAGAGCGAGGCCCGCGACGTGGTCTCGGCCGCGCTGGGGTAGTGAGCCGAGGTCCAGCCTCCTCAAGGCGCAGACCCGCGGCGGGAACGCGGGCGATGCACCCGAAACCGCCCCTATGCCCAGGGACATTGCCAGGCAGCCACGCCGGCGCACATCAAACCGCCGAATAGCGGGCTCTCTGAGCCACCAATAGGGCGGTTCCGCGTGCGCGGATTCCGGAGCGGCCGCAGAGCGCCTCCATAAGAGCGGCTTCTTGTGCGCGGCACCCCGAACGGTCCTGTAACGCGGAGGCCCGCAGCGGGAACATAGGGGTATGGGCACCCAACAGCTCGAGGACCAGTGGCTGACCGACCTCTTCGGACGGCACTCCCGGGCGGTGCTGGCCTACGCGCGCCGTCGGCTGGACTCCGCGGAGGACGCCGAGGACGTGGTGGTGGAGGTCTTCGCGACTGCCTGGCGACGTCGGGACGTCGTGCCCGACGAGGCGCTGCCCTGGTTGTACGCCACGGCGGGCAACGTGATCGCCCACGTGATCCGGACGGACTCCCGGCGCACCCGGCTGGGGACCAGGCTGGCCACGGTGCGGCCCCTGCACTCGACGGAGGACGACCCCGCGCAGCAAGTCGTCGATGCGACCGCTGCCCACGACGTCGTGTCCGCCGCACTCGATGACCTCTCCGAGTCCGATGCCGAACTCCTGCGCCTCTGGGCCTGGGAGCAGCTCGAGCCGGCCGAGATCGCCGAGGTCCTGGGCTGCTCGCCGGGAACCGCCCGGACGCGGATGCACCGGGCCCGGGCCCGGCTGCGCGACGCACTCGTCCAGCGCGGCGTCAGCGGACCCGGGATCGACGGCCCCGGCACCCAGCCAGCACCGGGCGAGACCACGCCCTCCATCGACACCCTGACCACCCCCAACGGCTCGGAGGCCACCCGATGAACACCCAGAGCACCGAGGACCGCGCGGACGAGGCCCTGCGCGCCCTGCTCACCAAGGCCGATCCCGAGGCCGGGGCGCCCCAGCCCGAGCCAAGGCACCTGCTGGACCGCGTCCGGGCCGCTGCTGCGGCGGCAGAGGCAGCGCCGACCGGAAGCGCACCTGAGGGGGTCGTGAGCCCTCCCATCCCGCTCGCTGAACACCGGTCGTTCACGCAGAAGCACTGGCAGGGGATGCTGATGGCGGCCGCGGGGGTCGCTACCCTCGCGCTGGCCGCGGGAACCGTGCTGCCCGGACTCAGCGCCGTCGACGGCTCGGACTCGACCGCGAGCATCGGCGTCTCGGACACGGCGGGCGCGGGCGAGTCGCTCGCCGGTGCCGCCACGGACAAGGGCACGGGCGTCGATGGCAGCGTCGGCGCACCGGAGGCTGCACGGGACGCTGCGGTCTCCTCGGAGGCGATGAGCCCGAACACCGGTGCCACGGCCGGCGTCCCGGGTGCGGACACCACTGAGGAGGCCCTGGTCCGCTCCGGCTCGGTCCTCGTCGGCAGCGAGGACCCCGAGGCGGCACGCGACAAGTTCGTGGCGACCATCCTGGCGATGGGCGGACGGGTCACCTCCGAGTCCGTGGTGACTGACGGCGGCGGCGGGGTGCAGCCCTACGGGCCGGAGGTGTCCATGTCGCGCGACATGGGGATGAGCTACCCCTACCCGTGGTACCCGAGCGGGCCGGGCATCTGGCTGACAGTCCAGGTCCCCGTGGATGACTACGACGAGGCGATGGAGGCCGCACGCGATGCCGGCGAGGTCGTGCAGATGCAGCAGTCCACGTACGACGTGGGTGCGCAGGTCGCCGATGTGGATGCCCGGATCAAGGCGCTGGAGGCCTCCCTTGTCCGGTTGACGGCCCTCATGGACGAGGCCACGGACATCACCGACGTGATCACCCTCGAGCAGGCCATCTCCCAGCGGCAGTCCGAGCTCGACGCCCTGCGGGCCCAGCAGCGCGACCTGGCGAACCAGACCGCGATGTCGGCGATCAGCCTGACCCTGATGAGCCCGGATGACGCCCAGAACTCGGTCGACCCCCAGCCGCAGCAGACGTGGTGGGAGTCGTTCCTCGAGGGCCTGTCGCAGTTCTGGAGCTGGTTCGGCCAGGCGCTGCTGATCATCTCGCCGCTGCTGATCGCCATGGGGATCATCGCGTGGGTACGCCGGCGTCGTGCCCGACGGACCCCGCCGACCGCGCCGCAGTCGGCCCCGCCCGCCCCGTCACCAGCACCGACCGGCGCCCCGGAGGGGACTGCGCCGACCGATCCCGCCACCTGAACCGGCGGTCAGGGCACCGAGCGCACATGACGAAGGCTCGTCACCGGGTCGAGGGGTGACGAGCCTTCGCCGTGCCTCGCCCCGCACCCTGGTCGGGGGCCGGCGGGACGATCCGCCCGAAACCTGACGGTCCGGGCATCTCCAGACGTTACTGCGGATCGCCCTTCTGGGCGGCGATTTCGGCGCGGACCTGGTCCATGTCGAGGCCGCGGACCGCCTCGATGACCTGCTCGAGCGCCGGGGCCGGCAGGGCCCCGGGCTGGGCGAAGACCAGGACGCCCTCACGGAAGGCCATCAGCGTCGGGATCGACGTGATCTGCGCAGCGGCGGCCAGCGCCTGCTCGGCCTCGGTGTCCACCTTGCCGAAGACCACGTCGGAGTGCGTGTCCGAGGCGGACTCGTACACCGGGGCGAAGTTGCGGCACGGGCCGCACCAGGCAGCCCAGAAGTCGACCAGGACGATGTCATTGTCCAGGACGGTCGACTCGAAGTCCGTGGAGGTCAGGGTCACGCTAGCCATGTTGTTGTTCCTTGCACTCGGCGTCTGTGTGGTCTCGCCAGATATACCCCGGCAGGTATGGAACCACACCTGGTACCCCAGATATTCCGTCGTCGGCCGCGGAATCAGGTGATCCGGTCGTGGACAATGGCCGGCCATGGGACGTCGGGCGCTGCGGGGCACCGTGACCCGCACCGTTGCCGGGGGTGAGGCGTCCCTGGTGCCCGATCCGGACCTCGCCGAGGGCTGGCTCCTGCTGATCGAGGGGACCCAGCAGTCCCACGTCGACCTCGGCGACCCCAGCCGCCTGGTCTTCGAGTACATGCGCCGCATCGGGCACGTCATCGACCTGCTCCCCCCAGGGCCGCTGCGGGTGGTCCACCTCGGCGGCGGCGCGATGGCCCTGGCCCGGTACGCCAGCCAGACCCGGCCTCGGACACGCAACCTCGTGATCGAGCACGACGCCGCGCTCGTGGACCTGGTGCGCGCGCACCTGCCCTGGCCACGGGAGTACCAGATCCGCGTGCGCACCGCCGAGGCGCGCGCCGCGCTGGAGTCGCTGCCCGACGGATCGGCCGACCTGATCATCCTCGATGTCTTCGCCAGCGCGCAGACGCCCGGCAACCTCACGACCACGGAGGCCTTCGGCCACCTGCGACGGGTGCTCACCCCCGGGGGCACGCTCGTGGCCAACATCGCCGACGAGAACCCCCTGACCTACGCCCGCCGCTACGTCGCAGGGGTGCAGGTCGTCTTCGACCGGGTCGTGGTGGCAGCGGAGCCGGCCGTCCTGCGCGGACGCCGGTTCGGGAACCTGATCGTGGTCGCCCAGTCGCCGTGGGCCGAGCCCCTGGACATCGCGGCCCTGAGCCGGTTGAGCGCAGGTGACCCGTGGCCCGCCCGCGTGCTCCACGGGAGGGACCTCGAGGGGTTCGTCGGCGACCACCTGCCGTTCGCCGATGCCACGGCGACAGGCTCGCCACTGCCCCCGCCGGGGGTGTTCGGGTGATCAGCGCCCGGACACAGCGTTGCGGTCCGTCGGGCGGGAACACCACCAAGGCGGCTAGCGGAGCTCGAGGTACAGGATCGTCGCGCCCTGCGGCTCACCCGTCGGGGACAGGGCGTAGCCGGGGATGGTCCCGAGCGGCACGTAGCCAAGGCCGCGGTAGAACTCCTCCTCCGGGCCGCCCGCCACGCAGTCGAGGGTCAGCAGCGTGAACCCGCGCTCGCGGGCCTCCGCGGCTGCGGCGTCCATGAGCCGGGTCGCGACCCCGCGGCGCCGGTCGGCCGAGTGCACGAGCAGCTTGCTGAGCTCGGCCCGGTGGGGTTGGTTGGCAGCGACCGCGGGGTTCAGCGAGATCGTGCCGACGACCTCGCCCTCGTCACGTCCGACCAGGAGGATCCGCCGGCCCGAGGCGACGTCCTGGGCCTGTTCGCGCCACCAGGCCTCCCCGTCGGCGGCGGTGAACGGGAGCATGAAGTTCACCCCCGCGCCGGACGCCACGGCATCGGCCACGATCTCCCCGAGCCGGGGGCAGAGCTCTGGGAACTCCGCCGGATCCAGCAGGCCGATAGTGACCGAGTCGCCCTCGTAGCGCGACGGGTCGATGATCGACTGTCCGAACGGGAACTCCGCGACCGGGCGCCAGACGGCATCGGCACCCTGGATGAACAGGCTCAGGCTGTCGACCTCGAAGGCCGCACGGTAGGCCTGCAGGGCCTCATGGGCCTGGTCGAGCCACTCCTCCTCGAGGTCGTGGGCGACGGTGACGTGCGGGTGGTACGGGAAGTTCAGGGGGCGATCGAGCGGACCACGTCGGACCGCCGCCTCAGCGGCGCGGACCTCTGGCTCGCCCTCGACGATCGGGACGAACACCACCTGGGAGACCGGCCGGAAGGTGTCGGCGCCCTCGAGGACGACGGGGAACGGCTCCATGCCCGCGGCCTGCACCTGCAGGTGCGCCAGGATCCGGGCCAGGTGCTCCTCGTCGGCAACCTCCGTGGGCGGCACCAGCGTGATGTGCGCGACGATCGCGTGCGCAAGCGGGTCACCGAACCGCTCACGGTAGGCGCCCAGCTCGCTGAGGAACGGCTCGGGGATGGGCAGCGCGACGCCGATGGTCAGGGGCCAGTCCTGCGGCTCGGAGCCGAGGACGTCCGCGGGGACCACCGGTGCGACGCTCATCGACCGGTCACGAAGCCCAGGTTCGTGTACACGTCGGCCAGGGTCGCGGCGGCGACCTCACGGGCCCGGGCCGCACCCTGGGCCATCTGGCGATCCAGCTCGGCGGGGTCCTCCAGGAGCTCGGCAACCCGGGCCTGGACGGGTTCGACGAACGCCACGACGGCCTCAGCGGCCTCCTTCTTGAGGTCGCCGTACATCCGCCCGGCGAACTCCGGCTCGACCTCGCGAACCGTGCGACCCGTGAAGGTGGCCAGGATCGTCAGCAGGTTGGACACCCCGGGCTTGTTCTCCGCGTCGAAGCGGACCTCGGTGTCGGAGTCCGTGACCGCGGACCTGATCTTCTTCGCGGTCTGCTTGGGCGGGTCCAGCAGGAACACGCAGCCGGCAGGTGCGGACTTGCTCATCTTCGACGTGGGATCGGCCAGGTCGAAGATCTTGGCGGTGTCCTTGACGATCAGCGGCTCCGGGACCGTCAGGGTCTGGCCGAACCTGCCGTTGAACCGCACTGCCAGGTCGCGGGTCAGCTCGAGGTGCTGGCGCTGGTCCTCGCCGACCGGGACGGCGTCGGCCCGGTACACCAGGATGTCGGCGGCCTGCAGGATCGGGTAGGTGAACAGCCCGACCGAGGTGCGGTCGCTACCCGCCTTGGCCGACTTGTCCTTGAACTGCGTCATCCGGCCGGCCTCGCCCATGCCGGTCAGGCAGGCCAGAGCCCACTGCAGCTGCGTGTGCTCGGGGACCTGGCTCTGGACGAACACCGTCGAGCGCTGCGGGTCGACGCCCAGGGCCACCAGCTGCGCGTAGGACACCCGGGTCCGCCGGTTCAGCTCCGCCGGGTCGTGGTCCACCGTGATGGCGTGCAGGTCGACCACGCAGTAGAAGCAGTCGTGGGTCTCCTGCAGGGCCACCCAGTTGCGCAGCGCCCCCAGATAGTTGCCGATATGGAAGGAATCAGCCGTCGGCTGGATCCCGGAGAGCACACGAGGACGATCGGACATGGACGCCATTGTCGCAAAGTTCTGCACCCTTGCCCGACGCCGACGGCGAGAGGGGCATCCGAGAGGGGTCAGGCGTCGGAATCCTCCGGCTCGGCCGGGGGGGTGGCGGCCGGCGTGATCACCGCGGGCGTGACCCGCAGCCGGGAGATCCGCCGCCCGTCGAGCTCGATCACCTCGAAGCCGGCGCCGGCGCCGGCCAGCTGGTCACCGAGCGCTGGCAGCCGCCCGAGCTGGGCGACGAACCAACCAGCAACGGTCTCGTAGGGCCCGTCGCGGAGCATGACCCCGGACTCCTCCTCGAAGTCCTCGAGGTTGAGCAGCCCGTCGACCTCGAAGGGGGCGCCGGTGCGCAGGGCGTGGGCCTGCGTGGTGGCCGTCTGGTCGTACTCGTCGTGGATGTCGCCGACCAGCTCCTCGACGAGGTCCTCGAGGGTCACGATCCCCGCGGTGCCGCCGTACTCGTCGGCGACGACGGCCAGGTGATGGCCTCCGCGGCGCATCTCGGTCAGGGCCGGTATCACCTGCTTGCTCCCGGGGAAGAAGGCCACCTCGCGGGCGAGGTCCTCCAGGCGGACCGACCGTCCGACCATCGAGGGGGTGAGGATGTCGCGGACGTGCACGAACCCGAGCACGTCATCCGGGGAGTCGCCGATCACCGGGTACCGGGAGTGCGGCATCTGGGCCACGAGCGACGCCGCCCGGAAGGCCGGGAGCGAGGCCTCGAGGAAGGCCACCTCCGTGCGCGGGATCATCACCTCGCGCAGCTCGGTGTCCCCGGCGTCGAAGACGTCGTCGATGAGCTCGCGCTCCTCGGCGGTCAGGTCGGTGTGCGCGGCCACCATGCCGCGCAGCTCCTCGCCGGTGATCACCTCCCGCCCGCTGGACGGGTCGAGACCCAGGATCCGGACGATGAGGTTGGTCGACGCCGACAGCAACCAGATGAACGGCCGGGAGATCCGAGCGATGAGGTCGATCGGCCCTGCGACCGCAAGGGCGATGCGCTCGGACTTGGCCAGCGCCAGGCGCTTGGGGACGAGCTCTCCGAGCACCAACGAGATGTAGACGACCAGCACTGTCGCGCCGATGAAGGCCACCGAGTCCGCGACGGCCTGGCCCAGGCCCGCCGACACCATCCATCCAGCGACCACGGGGGCGATCCGGTTGGCCCCGAAGGCTGCCGAGATGAACCCCGCGAGGGTCACACCGACCTGGACCGCGGCCAGGAACCGGTTGGGTTGGTCCATGAGGGCGCGCAACCTCGATCCCCGGCGGGGGTCGGACTCGACCAGCCGGTTGATCTGGCTGTCCCGCAGCGACACCAGGGCGGTCTCGGACGCGGCGAAGAAGCCCCCGATCAGCGTGAAGACCAGGATGATCGCGAAGGTCCAGCCCAACTCGCCCACAATGCTGGGAAATGTACCCCACGAGGTCCGCGCTGGGCAGCGGCATCGGCGCATGGCCGGCAGGACGCGGGCCTGCACCCGGCGCGGTGGGCCCGAATCGGATTCACGTCGCGATGAGAACACCGCGTACCGTTGTTCCATGAGTGCCGAGAAGCCGACCACCAAGTCCCCAACGTCGGCCCGGAAGCGCACGTCGGCGTCGGCCAGGCCCGCGACCGCAGGGACCGGATCGACGCCGTCCGGCCCAGCCAAGGCAAGCCCAGCGAAGTCCGGCCCAGCCAAGGGCAGCACGACCAAGTCCGGCTCAGCCAGGGGCAGCAGCGCAGGTGCGGGGACGAGGAAGACCTCCTCCAGCAGCGCCTCAGCCAGCACGGCCCCGACTGCGGCGCCCTCGTCGAGGTCCACGTCCGCGGGCACCGGGACTGCCGCACCGGCCGCCGGGGCCCGCTCGGCGAAGGGGACCCGCACCAGCAGCGACCGGCCGTTCGCTCCGGCCGCGTCCAGCTCAGGCCCAGCCTCCGAGGTGCCCGCCTCCACCCGCGCTTCGGTCCGGCGAACCGGCACCAGCCGCTCGGCCACCAGTCGGGCCGCCCGTCGCCAGAGCGACGAGCGACCCGCCCCGACCACTCGTGCCGGCGGCTACTCCGCTGTGGAGGCACTGCTGGCCCACTACCCCGCAGAGGTCCACGCGGAGCGGGCTGAGGAGGCCACCTCTGCCGCCGACGCCCTGGACGGGACACCCGTGTCGGCCGCCTCCACACCCCGGCCGGCAACCACCCTGATCACCCGTCCGGCGTACCCGCCTGCTGAGGACGTGGCCCTCGGAGTGGTCTCGGTGATCGCCGACCGGGCCTGGCGCGCCGGTTCATGGGGGATCGCGACAGTCACCGGGATCACGATGCGCGCAGCCGATGTCGTGCGCGCCATCTCACCGACCTTCGCCACCGAGATGGCCGATGCCCGCCTGGCCGCCCTCGCGGAGCGGGGCCGGGCGATGCGACTGGAGCGCTCGGAGACGATGAACGCCCTCGTGACCAACGCCATCACGAACGCTGCGACCAGCGACGCGATGCGCCAGATGTCGGTGGCCGCCATCGAGGAGGCGACAGATGACGTCCTCGCGGTCGTGCTGCCCGCCATGTTGGAGGCGGTCACCGAGCTCGAGACGCAGGAGAAGCTCGACGAGCTCATGGCCGGGCTCCTCCTGCGCCAGCTGCCCAGCGCCCTGGAGAAGACCCTGCCCGGCGTGATGATGCGCACCGCGACCAAGCCCGCCGCCGGCCTGAACGCCCTCCTCAGCGGCGTCCTTCCCAAGGGCTGACCCGCGCTTCGCCGGACGCGTGCGGGGGCGGCATCCCGTGACCGGGATAATCGCCTCCTGTGGCCCTGCACGTGGTGACGGCGAACGTCAACGGGATCCGTGCGGCCCTGCGCCGCGGCGGCATGGACTGGCTGGCGGGCTGCGGAGCCGACGTGCTCTGCCTGCAGGAGGTGCGCGCCACACCGGAGCAGGTCGCTGAGGTGCTCGGCGCTGCGGGGTTGGGCGAATGGCACCTCGCCCTGGCCCCCGGGGCCAGGAACGGGCATGCGGGGGTGGCGCTGCTGGCCCGCACGCCCCTGACCGACGTGGTGCTCGGCGTGGGCGGCTCCGAGTTCGCGGATCAGGGGCGCTGGGTCGAGGCGAGCGTCGCGGACCCCGGCGACGGATCCAGCGTCCGGGTCGCCAGCGTGTACGTGCACACCGGTGAACCGGAGGGCCCGCGCGCCGAGGAGAAGGACCGGTTCCTGGGCGCGATGGCCTCGTGGATGGCTGGGCACTGCGGGGAGGCCGCCCTGGTGTGCGGAGACCTGAACGTTGCCCACTCCCAGCACGACATCAAGAACTGGCGCGGGAACCGGGGGAAGGCGGGGTTCCTGGAGTCCGAGCGCGAGCATCTGGACCGCTGGTACGCCGACCCCCCCGACGGCCTCGGGTGGGTCGACCTGGGCCGCCGCTTCGGCGGCGAGGGGCCGGGACCCTACACCTGGTGGTCGTGGCGTGGCCGGGGGTTCGACACCGACGGCGGCTGGCGGATCGACGTGGTGCTGGCGTCGCCCGAGATGGCCGCGCGTGCGACCGGGGTCACGGTGCACAAGGCCGCCAGCTATGCCGAGCGCTGGAGCGACCACGCCGCGGTGTCGGCCACGTTCCGCTGAGGCGCCGGCACGCCGAGCCCCTCGGCGAAGGCCAAGGCGAAGAGGGAGCCCACGAAGTCGACCACGGACAACTGACCGGCGCCGCCCTTGCCCGTGGGGAGCCCCTACGCCAGAGGGTCGACGACCTCCAGCCCCGGGAACCTGCGGAAGTCCTGGTCGCGGGTGTAGATCCGGCGCACGCCGTGCTCGGCCAGGACCGCGGCGATGTGCGCATCGTGCACGAGGTTCCCGCGCACCCCGGGGGCGCTGAGCATCCGCTCGGCCGCCGCAGCGTGGCCCGGGCCGGGACCGAGCACGGTGATGTGCGGCGATCGCAGGAGAACCGTGACGAACTCCCAGGCCTCGGGCATCGACCAGGGACGATTCAGGGCGCGTAGGTGGGTCACGACGCGGAGGAACTCGTAGATGACCGACCATGGGATGCACAGGGGCTCCGCGTGCCCCTCGGGCGAGGCCGGCCCTCCCAGCAGCAGTCGCCGGCATATGGCGTGCTCCGGCACGAATTCATCGGCGGCGTAGACCACGATGTTCGTGTCGACACCGATCACTGCTCGCCCCGGTACCGCGCCATCCCTGTGGGGTCGTCCAGGGCGTCGTACATGGCGTTGCGGTCGGTGATGTCCACGAGGTATCCGCCGCTGTTGAAGCTGGGCAGGTCCAGCGGCGGATGATCGGCAGTGGCCTGCTCCGTGAGCATCCGGAAGATCGCCTCCTCCACGATGCTGGACATGCTGACCCCGCGTTCCTTTGCACGCTGGCGCACCTGCTCCACGAGCGCATCGTCGAGCACCAAGGTCGTCTTCATGGATGTACGGTATCGCCGTACATCGGGTACGGCAAGGCCGTACGTCGCCCCTTGGCCAGCCGATCAGCCGGCCAGGGACGCCAGGATCGCGTTGAACGCCCCACTCGGGCGCATGACCGCCGAGGCCTTGGCCGAGTCCGGGCGGTAGTAGCCGCCGATGTCCACCGGATGGCCCTGGACCGAGATCAGCTCGGCGTCGATCGCCTCGGACTGTGCGACCAGCTGCCCGGCCACGGGGGCGAACATCGCAGCCAGCTCGGCATCCTCGGCCTGGGCAGCCAATTCCTGGGCCCAGTAGCGGGCCAGCCAGAAGTGGCTGCCACGGTTGTCGATCTGGCCGACCCGCCGCGCCGGGGACTTGTTCTCGTTGAGCAGCACCTCGGTTGCGCGGTCCAGGGTGTCGCCGAGCACCTGCGCCCGCGCATTGCCCTTGGCCCCCTCATGCCGGAACGACTCCGCGAGTGCGAGGAACTCCCCGAGGCTGTCCCAGCGCAAGTAGTTCTCGGCGACCAGCTGCTGGACGTGCTTGGGGGCCGAGCCGCCCGCGCCGGTCTCGAACAGGCCGCCGCCGTTCATCAGCGGCACGACCGAGAGCATCTTCGCCGAGGTACCCAGCTCGAGGATCGGGAACAGGTCGGTGTTGTAGTCGCGCAGGACGTTGCCCGTGACCGAGATCGTGTCCTGGCCGCGACGGATCCGCTCCACGCAGAGCCGCGCGGCCTCCACCGGCGACATGATCCGCAGGTCCAGGCCCTCGGTGTCGTGGTCGGGCAGGTAGGCCTGAACCTTGGCGACGAGGTTGCGGTCGTGGGCGCGGGTCTCGTCGAGCCAGAAGACCGCCGGGGTCTGCGAGGCCCTGGCGCGGGTCACGGCCAGCTTCACCCAGTCGCGGATCGGGGCGTCCTTGGTCTGGCAGGCGCGCCAGATGTCACCGGCCTCGACATCGTGGGCCATCAGGACCTCGCCGGCGGCGTTGACGACCTCGACCCGCCCGGCGGACGCGATCTCGAAGGTCTTGTCGTGGCTGCCGTACTCCTCGGCCTTCTGCGCCATCAGTCCGACGTTGGGCACCGAGCCCATCGTCGTCGGGTCGTAGGCGCCGTGGGCCCTGCAGTCGTCGATGACCGCCTGGTACACCCCGGCGTAGGAGCTGTCGGGGATGACCGCCAGGGTGTCGGCCTCCTGCCCGTCGGGGCCCCACATGTGGCCGCCGATGCGGATCATCGCTGGCATCGAGGCGTCCACGATGACGTCGCTGGGCACGTGCAGGTTCGTGATCCCCTTGTCCGAGTTCACCATGGCCAGCGTCGGTCCCTGCGCCAGCCCCGCCTCGAACGCGGCACGGATCTCCTCGCCGTTGGGCAGTGCGCCCAGGCCGTCGAGGATGCCACCCAGGCCGTTGTTCGGCGACAGGCCGGCGGCGGCCAGGTCGGCGCCGTAGGTCGCGAACACCTCCGGGAAGAATGCCCTGACGACGTGGCCGAAGATGATCGGGTCGCTGACCTTCATCATCGTCGCCTTGAGGTGCACGGAGAACAGGACATCCTCGGCCTTCGACCGCGCGATCTGCTCGGCCAGGAACGTCTCGAGGGCCGCGACCCGCATGACGGTGGCGTCGACGACCTCGCCGGCCAGGACCTTCAGCCCTTCCTTGAGCACGGTCGTCGTGCCGGCTCCGGCCACGTGGCGGATGGTCAGCGTGTCGTCGGCGGGCATCACGACCGACAGCTCGTTGGCGCGGAAGTCGTCGCTGTCCATGGTCGCCACGGCGGTCCGGCTGGTCGGGCTCCACGCGCCCATGGAGTGCGGGTGGCGGCGGGCGTAGTTCTTCACAGCGGAGGGCGCCCGACGGTCGGAGTTGCCCTCACGCAGCACCGGGTTCACCGCGCTGCCCATGACCTTGCCGTACCGGGCTCGGATGTCGCGCTGCTCGTCGGTCGCCGGCTCGTCGGGGAAGTCGGGCAGCTCGCAGCCCTGGGACTGCAGCTCCTTGATCGCAGCCTTGAGCTGCGGCAGGGACGCCGAGATGTTCGGAAGCTTGATGACGTTCGCCTCGGGGGTGGTCGCGAGCTCTCCCAGCTCGGCCAGGGCGTCGCCTATCCGCTGCTCCTCGGTGAGCCACTCGGGGAACGCCGCCAGGATGCGACCGGCCAGGGAGATGTCCCGGGTCTGCACGTCAACTCCGGCCGACGATGCGAAGGCCTGGACCACCGGCAGGAACGACTCCGTGGCCAGCATCGGGGCCTCGTCTGTCAGCGTGTAGATGATCGTGGCCATCGTGTCGGGCTCCTTGGGCTGGCTGGTTATCTTGATATCAAGAGAAACTCTACGGGACTCGCGTTCGGGCAACACTCCCTGGTGGCGCTTCCGCGAGGCGCGCCGTGCACCGGCGGGCGCGAACCGTGTCTGGTGCGGGCTCCTCTGCCGCGGCCAAGGATAGTCTGATCCGGCTCAGGTCCGGTCCGGATGGGCGGCCCGCGCCAGGCGGTCCCGGACTGCCAGCGCCAACGGGCCGCCGGAGGCTTCGGGAAGGACCGCGACCACCACGTCCAGGTGCAGTTCGTCGGCCCGTCGCAGCGCGGCGTACAGGTCACGCGCGTACTGCTCAGCGTTCGCAGGCGCAGCAAGTCGCGTCCATCCGGGCGGTGTGACCACCCCGAACTCCCCCACGAGACCGACTCGGGACGCCCATGCATGGCCATCCCCCGTGATCGGTGCAGGTTGCGAACCTTCTAGCGGCGCCAACCTGAATGGATCAGGCTCGGGCTGCCCGGCGGTCTGGCCGGCGGGGCGCTCGACCCCATACTCCACGACGGCTGCGAGGTCGGCTGCGCTTGCGTGGCTGGGCTCGATCAGGAGGACCTCGGCCGCGGGGGCGTAGTGCGACTCGAGCGTCCCCGGCGCCCGGACTCCGACTCCCTCACCGATGCCGACACGCCCCGCGACGCCGGGATCGCCTGCGCCGTCGGGTACCGCCCCCGCAGCGCCGGAGGATCCGCCCCGAGCCGGCGGCGCATCGCGCTGGGGCCCACCATCCGCCCGCGCACCCCCCGGTGACCCCAGGACCTCGTCCACCTGCTCCTGGCTGATCGCCCCGAGCCGCAGCACCCGGGGCGGGGTGGCCGTGCAGTCCACGATCGTGGACTCCACGCCGATCTCGCAGGCCCCGCCGTCCACCACGAGGTCACGCTCCGGGTCCAGGGACGCCCCGACCTCGGCGAGCACGTCCTCGGCCCGCGTCGGGCTGACCCGGCCGAACCGGTTCGCGCTGGGAGCGGCCACCCCCCGCGAGGGATCCCCCGACAGCCGGGCCAGGGCCTCCAGGCACGCCCGCGCGACCCGATGATCCGGGCAGCGCAGGGCGACGGTGTCCTGGCCGCCGGTGATGAAGTCCCCCGCCCGTCCGCTGCGCGCCACGATCACCGTCAGCGCACCCGGCCAGAAGGCAGCAGCCAGCCGCTCGGCGGCGAGGTTGGGGGCCGCGGACCACCCCGAGATCGCCTGGGCGCCCTGCACATGCACGATCAGCGGATGGTCGGCCGGCCGGCCCTTCGCCAGGTACACGCGCGCCACGGCCTCGGCGTCCTGGGCGTCGGCCGCGAGACCGTAGACCGTCTCGGTGGGCAGTCCCACGATCCCCCCGGCGAGCCACGCCTGCGCGACGCGCGCAGCGACGTCCGCGTCAGGCGCGCCGTCCGCGCGCAGTCCGCAGAGCAGGGGGAGGTCCACCCGACGATTCTACGGTCGCCCCCGGACACGACCGGGTGGTCGAGACCGAGCCAGGGGGCCTCATCGGCGTTCGCTCACGCGGCGTCGTGACTTCGTTCCGGGGCCCCTCCCGGCCGGCTCCCACACGATGTCGTCGCCCCGCGGCCGGGCCTTGACCCCGATGCCCCGGACGGCCGAACCGGTCGCCCTCCTGCTCAGTTCTGCAGGCGCGGGTCCCCGTGGCAGCGCTTGTACTTCTTGCCCGAGCCGCAGGGGCACATGGCGTTGCGGCCCACGCCGGCGAACTCGTTGGCACTGGTGCCGACCACCGTCGCCTCGCCGGTCTCCGACGGGGCGGTGTACTGCACGCGGTCCGGCCGACGCGGCCCGAGCCCGGCAGCCTGGAGGTCGGCCAGCGGATGGCCCGCCTGCGCCCCGACGCCGGCCGCAGCGCCGACCGGGGCCCTCGGCGGCCGCGGGGCAGCCGGCCTGTCCGCACCTGTGGCGGCGCCTGTGACCGGCTCGTCGACATCCTCGCCGATCTCGAGCGCCTCGTCGAGGCCCTCCTCGAGGTCGTCCTGCGCCTCGCCGGACTCCACCGTGACCTCGAGGTTGAACAGAAGCCCGACCGTCTCCTCCTGGATCGAGTCCATCATCGCCCGGAACAGGTCGAAGCCCTCGCGCTGGTACTCGATCAGCGGGTCGCGCTGGGCCATCGCGCGAAGGCCGATGCCGTCGCGCAGGTAGTCCATCTCGTAGAGGTGCTCGCGCCACTTGCGGTCGAGCACCGAGAGGATCACGCGACGCTCGAGCTCACGCAGGGTCTCAGTGCCGAGCTCCTCCTCACGGGCCTCATAGGCGGCCCGCGCATCGGCCAGGATCTCCTCACGCAGGAACTCGCGCGACACGGCCGAGCGCGATCCCCCGGCCTGGGCCTCGACCTCCTCGATCGTCACCGCGATCGGGTACAGCGAGCGCAGCGCGCGCCACAGCTCGGTGAGGTCCCACTGCTCCGGGTAGCCCTCCGCGGTGGCCGCATCGACGTAGCTGGTGATCGTGTCGGTCAGGAAGTGCTGCACCTGCTCGTGGATGTCCTCACCCTCGAGGACACGGCGGCGCTCCTCGTAGATGACCAGGCGCTGGCGGTTCATGACGTCGTCGTACTTCAGGACGTCCTTGCGGATCTCGAAGTGCTGGGCCTCGACCTGGGTCTGCGCCGAGCGGATGGCGTTGGTCACCATCTTCGACTCGATCGGCTGCTCGTCGGGGACGTTGGCCCGGCGCAGGAACGCATCGACCATGTCGGCCTTGAACAGGCGCATCAGGTCGTCCTGCAGCGAGAGGTAGAACCGCGACGCGCCCGGGTCGCCCTGGCGCCCGGACCGGCCGCGCAGCTGGTTGTCGATGCGCCGGGACTCGTGGCGCTCGGTGGCCAGCACGTAGAGCCCGCCGAGGTCCGTGACCTCCACGTGCTCGGCGGCGAAGGCCTCCTGCGCGGCGTGCAGCGCCTCGGGCCAGGCCGCCTCGTACTCCTCGGGAGTCTCGCTGGGGGTCAGGCCCTGGTTCTGCAGGGACAGGTCGGCCAGGAAGTCGGCGTTGCCGCCGAGGATGATGTCCGTGCCGCGACCCGCCATGTTCGTGGCCACCGTGACCGCACCCTTGCGCCCGGCCTGGGCGATGATCGCGGCCTCCTTGTCGTGGTACTTGGCGTTGAGGACCTGGTGCGGGATCCCCTCGCGACGCAGGTACGTCGACAGCTTCTCGCTCTTCTCCACGCTCACCGTGCCGACCAGGATGGGCTGGCCCGCCTTGTGCCGCTCGGCGATGTCACCGACCACGGCGTTCCACTTGGCGTCCTCGGTCCGGTACACGAGGTCGGCGAGGTCCGCCCGGATCATCGGCATGTTCGTCGGGATCGTCACCACGCCGAGCTTGTAGATCTTGTTGAACTCGTTGGCCTCGGTCATGGCCGTGCCGGTCATGCCCGCGAGCTTGGTGTACAGCCGGAAGAAGTTCTGCAGGGTGACGGTGGCCAGGGTCTGGTTCTCGGCCTTGACCTCCACGCCCTCCTTGGCCTCGATCGACTGGTGCAGGCCCTCGTTGTAGCGGCGGCCCGAGAGCATGCGACCGGTGTGCTCGTCGACGATCATGACCTCGCCGTTCATGACGACGTAGTCGCGGTCGCGCTTGAACAGCTCCTTGGCCCGGATGGCGTTGTTCAGGTACCCCACCAGCCGGGTGTTGACCGGCTCGTAGAGGTTCTCGATGCCCAGCCAGTCCTCGGTCCGTTCGATGCCGGACTCCAGCACACCGATCGTGCGCTTCTTCTCGTCGACCTCGTAGTCGACGTCGATGCGCAGGCGCGTGGCCAGCTTGGCCATCTCCTGGTACCACTTGTCGGCCTCGTCGGACGGCCCGGAGATGATCAGCGGCGTGCGGGCCTCGTCGATCAGGATGGAGTCGACCTCGTCGACGATCGCGTAGTTGTGGCCGCGCTGGACCATCTCCTCCTTCGACCACGCCATGTTGTCGCGCAGGTAGTCGAAGCCGAACTCGTTGTTCGTGCCGTAGGTGATGTCGTAGCTGTACTGGACGCGGCGCTCGGGCGGGGACATCTTCGACAGGATCACGCCGACCTTGAGGCCCAGGAACCGGTGGACGCGCCCCATGTTCTCGGCATCGCGATGTGCCAGGTAGTCGTTGACGGTGACCACGTGCACGCCGTCGCCGGTCAGGGCGTTGAGGTAGGCGGGCAGGGTCGAGACCAGCGTCTTGCCCTCACCGGTGCGCATCTCGGCGATGTTGCCCAGGTGCAGGGCCGCGCCGCCCATGATCTGGACGTCGTAGTGCCGCTGGCCCAGGGTGCGCTTGGCCGCCTCACGGACGGTCGCGAAGGCCTCCGGCAGCAGGGAGTCCAGGGACTCGCCGTTGTCGATCCGCTCACGGTACGCCGGCGTCAGCGCCTTGAGCTCCTCGTCGGACATCGCCTCGAAGGCGGCCTCAAGGGCATTGACCTGCTTGGAGATGGCCTCCAGCTTGCGCAGGAGCTTGCCCTCACCTGCGCGCAGGATCTTGTCGATGATGGCCACGCGGGCCCCTCTCGCAACTCGGGTGCACGTTCCCCGACGCAGTGATGCGCGGGGTTCATAGACCCACCATCGTAGTCGGACCCGGGCCACCGGCGACCCCGATCCTCCCCGGGGCGCAGGAGCGCCCCCCTGCGACGCCCAACCGACTCAGTCGGGCAGGTCCACCAGGCCCCTGCGCAGGCCGGTGGCGACGGCATCAGTGCGGCTGGCGACTGCGAGCTTGCGCATCACCGAGTGCACGTGGTTGCGCACGGTGTGCTCGCTGATCCCCATGCGACCGGCGATCTGGGCATTCGTCGCACCGGTGGCCAGCCCTCGCAGGACCTCGAGCTCGCGCGGGCTCAGCTCGGCAGCGCGTTCTCCGGACACCTCCGAGAGCAGCTCACCGCGAAGGATGCCCGCGAGCGGGGCGGCCACCCAGTTCTGCCCCGCGATCGCCGCGGACACCGCTGCGACGAGCTCCTCCGGGGCGCAACGGCGGTGCACCAGTGCCAGCGCGCCGGACTCCATCGCCTCGACCATCCCCACCGACTGCGCCCGCCGGACCACCATCACGACAGCGACCCCGGGCGCCCGGGAGGCCAGCTCGGCCGCGACGTCGCCGCCGAACGGCCGCAGGCCCAGGCCGGCATCCACCACGACGGCTGCCGGGTGCAGGGCGGGCACCTGGGCCACCCAGCTGACCGAGTCGGGGTCGGGCGTGGCGGGGTCCAGCGCCAGGGCCTCGAACCCGGCCCCGCCCAGGACGCCGACCGCACCCGCGACGAAGACCGGCTCGGAGTCGACCACCAGCACGCGCGCCGGCGATGCAGCCCCCCGGGACCTCCCAGACCCCCGGGCCGCCCGACCGTCCCGCCCGAACGGCCTAGCCGTCGGTCCCGCCCTCCAGCCGCAAGAGGCCGTAGTTGTAGCCACGGCGGTGGTAGACCACGGATGGGGCGCCGGAGTCGCTGTCGCGGAAGAGGTAGAAGTCGTGGCCGACCAGCTCGAGGGACTCCACGGCCTGCGCCACGGTCATGGGCTGCGACACGTGCTCCTTGAGCCGCACGACGATCGGACCGTCCTCCCACACGGTCCCGTCGTCGGGCTCAGCTTCGGGCGTCGGCTCGATCGACTCCGGCACGATCTCGGCAGCCGGGACCACGAGCACCTTCTCCACCCGACGGGTGCGCTTGCGGTCCGCGGCACGGCGCAGCCGCTCCTCGAGGCGAGCCAGCGCGATGTCGGTGGCCGCGTACTTGTCCTGGGCGTGCGCCTCCGCCCGGATCACCGGGCCGGTCCCGCGGCAGGTCAGCTCCACCTCATAGGCGCGATCAGCCTGTCGGGGATTGGGCTCGAAGGACACCTCGACGTCGACGTGCGCAATGGGTAACCCGAATCGGTCGACCTTGCCGACCTTGGCCGCCACATGCTCGCGGAACCGATCCGATACATCGAGGTGACGACCCCTGACGACGATGTCCACGTGACCTCCGAGTGTTGGCTGACCCGACCTGCGGGCCAGCGTGTTGGTTACCCTCCCGCACCCTCAACGCTAGTCGGCGCCGGTGCCCGACGCACGGTCCGGGGGTCCGGGGACCAGGTGACGGCTGCGGCACAGGCCACATCGCGACCGACCACGCGCAGTGCCCGTGCTGCCTCGGCCATGGTGGCCCCGGTCGTGGTCACGTCGTCGACGATCACGATCAGGCCAGGCGGCAGGTCGAGTCCCCGCAGTGATCCCGCGACGTTCAGAGCCCGCTGCTCGCGCGTGAGTCCCACCTGGTCGCGGCTGGCCCGCACGTGCTCCAGCGCGGGGCACCGGTGGGCCGGGATCCCCCAGCCCCGGAGCACCCGAGCAGCCCGCCCGGCCAGGACCGCCGTGTGGTCGGCCCCGCGGGCGCGCACGGCGCTGCGCCGGGAGGGCACCGGGACCACCCACACCGGGACGCCGCCCGGGGCCCGCACGTCGGCCAGCGCGTCACTGACCGCGCGGGCCAGCAGGTCGGCCAACGGCCGGGCGAGCCTGCGGACCTGGCCGTCCTTGAAGGCGACCACCGCTCGTCCCGCCGGTCCAGCGTGGGCGCAGGCAGCGCGGGCGGGCACCGGACCGGCGACGCGCACGGACCCGCCACCGCATGCCTGCGCACACCGCGGGCACCAGACCACACCGGGGGTTCCACAGCCGGCACAGTGCTGTGGAACGACCAGGTCGAGCGCCGCCTCGGCGGCCTGGGTCCACCAGGTCTGCGCCGCCGCGCTCATCCGGGGTAGGCCACCGAGCGCGCATCGCCCTGGGCGCGCCACTGCAGCCCGACGTTGGCGAACAGCAGGTCGCCCTCGCCGGCCACGAGCGTCGCGGAGCCAGGGGCGGCGGTCACCTCCAACGGGTCGGGCGGGGATCCCAGCAGCTGGGCCTCACCCGTCCCGACGCCGATCCGCAGGACCTGGAGGCTGCTGGTGTCGGTCCGCCCGAGCACGTCCAGCGTGACCGAGTTGCGCCACGCGACATCGCGGACCCCGGACACGGACGTGGCGATCCTGCGCACGGAGCCGACAACCAGCCCGTCCGGGGACGGCTGGATCACGCCCAGGTACACCTGCCGGTCGGCGACCAGGGCCACGCGCGTCCCATCGCGGGCAAGGTGGACCGCGGTGAGCGGCTCCGCCAGGGCCGGGCGGACCCCGACCTCCTGCGGCAGCCCGTTGGGGACCAGCCGCAGGAGGCGACCGTCGTCGGTGAACCACGCCCTGCCATCGACATCGAAGCTCGCCCCCCCGATCTGCGTGCCCTCGATTCGTTGCTCGGAGATCCCGCGGTCAAGCGGAAGGATCCACAGCGCCCTGCGATCCGGCTCGACGGCAGCGGCGGAGCGCTGGTCCAGCGACACCCCCAGATCGATCAGCTCATCACCATCGGGAACCTTCACCGGCAGCGAGGTCCGTCCCTGCTCGGAGACTCGGATCACCGCCGATCCGTCGAGCAGGAAGTACGGCAGCAGCCCCTCGCCCGTCGGACCGGTCGTCAGGTTGTCCGGGCTGCGCGACTGCCACACGGAACGATCCATGAGCTCGGGGACCCCGGGGACGTCGAAGGGCTCGCCGCCGACCTGGAGGCGCACGCCGGTGACCTCCGGCAGCTGGGTCAGCGTCCAGGTCAGCTGCGCTGCGAGGTCACGGCGCTGGATGTCGGTGGCCGCCAGGGCCTGGTCGGTGAGCTCCACCAGCGCGACGCCGTTGCTGACCGGGACGGCCCCCAGCGCCAGGGCGGTCCCGGCCGGGGCGCTTGTGCGCACGCCCGGTGCCAACCATTCCGCTGGGCCGGCCAGCACCCGTTGGGCCAGGGCCGTGGGCAGGCTCGGACCCACGACGGGCAGGAGCCGGCCATCGGGCACCAGGGCGCTGCTGCGGGCCGAGGGGTAGTGGACCTGGTACTGGCGGTAGGCGCGCCGCAGGTCGGCATCGCTGACCAGGATCCCGGGCGGCGGGTCGGTGATGCGCCACTGGGGGATCCCCGAGGCCCCGTCGGCGACCTGCTTCAGGGTGAAGGGGATCTTCTCCGTGGCGGCGGGGTCGACCGGGTCGAGGGTGCCCTCGGTGTCGAGCCTGTTGTTGATCGCGATGCGCGCATTGATGGTGGAGTCCTTGCCCTCGGACAGCTTCAGCGAGGACTGCTGGTAGACCGTGGTCGCGGCATCGGGGTCCCACGCCCCAGCTGCCTCGGACGTCAGGTAGCGGCGCGCGATCGCGTGGTCGGACTCAAGGCTGGCGTTCGCCTCGAGGAACCCGCGCACGATCTCCGTCGGGCTGGCACCCATGCTCGGGGGGGCGGCGATCACCCGGATGAACTGCGAGGACTCCCCCGCGTCCACGACCGGGCCCTGCTCGATGGGCCCGGACGTCGGGACGGCGGCGCACGCGGCCAGTCCCATGCAGGCGGCAGCGGCGAGCGCACTGATCCCGGCGCGGGCACGGGACGTCATCGGACCACCACCCCCTCGGGAGCCAGCGGCAGCCGCAGGGTGAAGGTCGCCCCTTCGCCGGGCGCCCCGGACGCCGACAGCGTCCCGCCATGGGCCCGGGCATCACCCAGGGCGATCGACAGGCCCAGACCCGTGCCGCCCACACGCCGCACCCGCGACGGATCCGCCCGCCAGAACCGGGTGAAGACCTGGGTGATCTCCTGAGAGGTCAGGCCCACGCCCTGGTCTGTGACGGCCAGCTGCGCCTCGTCGCCCTCCTTCATGACCTCGACGACCACCGGCTGTCCCATTCCGTGCTCGAGGGCGTTCGAGATGAGGTTGGCCAGGATCCGCTCGACCCGGGGCGCGTCGCACGGCACGACCAGGCTGTCGAGCCCGACCACGTCCACAGGGCTGTCGAGGTCGCGCGCCAGCGGCTCGAGGGCGCCAGCCACGCGCTCGGACATGGCTCGCAGGTCGACCTCCTCGTAGTCCAGCTGGACCGAGCCGGAATCCTGGCGCGAGGTCTCCAGCAGGTCGGCGAGCAGCGCCTCGAACCGGTTGAGCTGGTTCTGCAGCAGCTCCACGGCGCGCGCGTCATCGGCCGGCAGCTCCTGGCGCTTGTCGTGCAGGAGGTCCGCGGCCATGCGAACGGTGGTCAGGGGGGTCCGCAGCTCGTGGGACACATCGGCGACGAACTGCTGCTGCACCGAGGACAGCTTCTCCAGCTCGTCGATCTGGGACTGGAGCGTCCCGGCCATCTCGTTGAAGCTCTCCGCCAGCTGGGCCAGGTCGTCCTGCCCACGCACCCGCATCCGGGCCTCGAGGTGCCCGGAGGAGAACCGCCGGGCCGTGCGAGCGGCCTCGTGGATGGGGGAGACGATCATGAAGGTGACCAGTGTCGCCAGGCCGGCCAGCCCGAGGATGATGAACAGGCCCGCGACGGCGGTCGCGTTGCGCACCAGCGACAGGGTCTCCTGCTCGGTGTCGAGCGGGAACAGCTGGTACAGCTCGTAGGGGCCCACGCCCCGGACTGCCAGCGGGGCCCCGACCACGAACCCCGGGACCTCGCGGCCGTCGGTGTAGCGCATCGTCGTGTAGGTCCAGGCCTGTCGCTGGCTGCCCGAGATGACGTCGCGCATCTGCCCCGGGACGCTGGTCTCGGAGATGAGGTTCGTGCCGCGCTCGGGGGTGGCGCTCAGCCCGGCCGGCTCGGAGGCGAGCATCAGGACCTCGAAGAGCCCTGCCTGAGCGCCCCGGGCCGCCATCGCCGCCACCACCGCATCGATGGTCCGCGAGGCGGGCACGTCGCTGCCCTGCGCCGGGGTGGCATCGAGGATGCGTTGCGCCTCGCCGCGGGCGGCCGTCGCCTCAGCCAGCGCGCTGGCCTCCTTCGAGCCCAGCACGCCCGCGGAGATGTTGCCCAGCAGCGCGGGCATCAGCAGGCCCAGCACCAAGGTGGACCCAACGATCGTGCCCAGGACGACCCGGAAGCGCAGGGACTGCCGCCATCGTTGGCGCAGGTGGCCGGGCAGGGCACGGACCCGGCCGAACATCAGGGCGGCCCGGCGCGGTACCCGACGCCGCGCACGGTCACGATCACCTCGGGGTTCTCCGGATCGAGCTCGACCTTCCCGCGCAATCGCTGGACGTGGACGTTCACCAGGCGGGTGTCACCGGCATGCTGGTAGCCCCACACGTCGGCCAGCAGCTGCTCACGGGTGAACGCGAACCCCGGCCGGATCGCCAGGGCGAGCAGGAGGTCGAACTCGAGCGGAGTGACCGAGATGGGCTCCCCGGCACGGGTCACCGAGTGCGCCCCGCGATCGATGACGAGGTCGCCGATGCCGAGCACCTCGTTTGCCGTCTCCTCCAGGCGTCGCAGCCGGGCGTCGATGCGGGCGATCAGCTCCTTGGGCTTGAAGGGCTTGACGATGTAGTCGTCGGCACCGGCCTGCAGCCCCTCGACGATGTCGAGGGTGTCCCCACGTGCCGTGAGCATGACGATCGGGACCGTCGACTCGGTGCGCAGCCGGCGGCAGACCTCCAGCCCGTCCAGTCCGGGGAGCATGAGGTCGAGCAGCACGAGGTCCGGGGACTCGCGGTGGAAGGCCGGGACGGCGTCTGTGCCGTTGTGGCAGAAGACGGGCTCCATGCCCTCGCTGCGCAGGACGATGCCCAGCATCTCCGCCAGATCCATGTCGTCGTCGACGACCAGCACGCGCGCCTTCACACCGCACATGGTGGCATCTGTGGGCACAGGCTTGCCAACGGCCGTCCACATGGGACGATCAGGACATGTCGTCCCTGACCCCTGAGCCCGACCCGTCCGAGCCGCCCCAGCCCGGCAACTGGACCCCGCCGTCGGGATGGTCCCCCGAGCAGCCGCCCGCGTGGCCCACCCAGGCCGGGGGCTACGGCGCACCCGCGCAGGCACCCCAGCCCGCTCCCGGGCAGGCGCCCCCGCCGACTTACGGGCAGCCGGGGTACGGGCAGCCGGGGTACGGGCAGGCGCCCCCGCCGACCTATGGGCAGCCGGGGCAGCCCTCCTACGGGCAGTACGGCCAGGTGCCCCCACCCGGCTACGGGCCGCCGGCCTACGGGCCGCCCGGGCAGCCCGCGTGGGGCCAGCAAGCTCCCTGGGGCCCACCCCCGCCGGCTCCGAAGCCCGGAATCGTCCCGCTGCGGCCGCTGGGCGTCGGTGAGCTGCTCGACGGCGCCCTGAGCCTGATCCGCAGCAACCCGCGCACTGTCCTGGGCCTTGCCGCCGCCATCTCGGCCGTCTCGGCCCTGGTGCAGACGATCGGCCTCTGGTTCTCGCTGCAGTTCATCGATGCCGCTCAGCCGGCCGCAGGGTCGGCGGAGGTCGACGTCACCGCAGAGCTGACGTCGTTGATCAGCGGGAGCGTCGCCCAGCTGATCCCGGCCATTGTCGCCGGGTTCCTCCAGGTGTTGGCCAGTGGCCTGTTCATCGTCCTGGTGGGCGCCGCGGTCCTCGGCAGGAAGCTCGACGCGAGCCAGACCTGGGCCAGCCTGCGTCCGCGGGTGCTGCCCCTGATCGGCGTCACCGTCCTCATCGGGCTGGGTGGCCTGCTGGCCGTGGCCCTCATGGTCGGGGTGATCGTCGCCCTCGCCCTGGGAATCGGCACGTGGGCGGTGCTGCCCGGGATCGTGATCGGGATCGGCGGCGCGATCGCCCTCGTGTACGTCTACGTGAAGCTGTCGCTGGCCTCGCCCGCACTCGTGATGGAGGGGGTCGGGGTCCTCGAGTCGCTGAAGCGGTCGTGGGTCCTGGTCCGGCGCTCATGGTGGCGGGTCCTGGGAATACTCATCCTGGCGGCGATCATCACCAGCCTGCTCACCACAGTCGTGACCGTCCCGATCACGCTGATCGCCACGCTGGCCAGCGGCTTCAGCGAGTCGTTCGTTCCCACGGTCCTGGCAACGGGGGTGGCCACGCTCGTGGCCGGGATCATCACCCTGCCGTTCAGCGCGGCGGTCACGGGTCTGCTCTACATCGACCTGCGGATGCGCCGGGAGGCGCTGGACATCGAGCTCGTCTCGGCCGGGGTGCAGCCCTCTGCCGACCCGCTGGCCGCCTACCGTCACCACCGACCCTGACGATGCTGCGCGACCACCTGCTCAGCGTCGAGGAGGCTGCCCACGTGCTGGTCAGGACCCCGGCCGGTGCCCCCGGCGATGTGCCTGTCGACCTGACGCGCGCGCAGGCCCAGCGGCTGGCTGAGCTGGAGCTGTCCGACCCGGCCTACCGCGCAGCCCAACCCAGCCTCATCCAGCGCGCGATCACCTGGCTGGTCGAGTGGGTGCAGCGGGTGGCCGATCGTGCGGCTGAGGCCGCGCCCGGGGGGTGGCTGGGCATCCTCGGCCTGGTCCTACTGATCGTCGTGGCTGTGCTGTTCATCCGGTGGCGGATCGGCCCCGTGAGCCGGGCAGCGGGCCTGACCTTCACCGTCGATCCGGGGACGAGCGCCTCCGAGTACCGCACACACGCCGACGAGCTGGCCTCGGCCGGCCAGTGGGACCTGGCCGTCTCGGAGCGGATGCGCGCGCTCGTGCGCGCCAGCCAGGAGCGCGGCCTGATCGATGCGCATCCGGGCTGGACCGCCGATGAGGTGGCCACGGAGGTGGGGCTGCGTGTGCCCGATGCCCGAACCTGGCTCGATGTCGCCGCGAGGACGTTCGACGAGGTCCGCTATGGCGGGCGTCCGGGCTCGCCGGCTGCCTACCGGTCGATCGCCGACGCGGACGACCGGGTGGCCACCGGAACGGTCGTGGGGTCCGGCGGCCCCGCCCTCGTCGGGTCTGTCCCCGTCGGCCCTGTCCCCGTCGGCCCTGCCCCCGTCGGGCCTGCGCCGGACCCGCCAGCCCGGGACGACGGGGTCATGGCCCCATGAGCGCCCCCCCGCCCCCGCCCGCACCCGTCACCCCGCCCGCACCCGTCACCGACTCGGCCCCGCCGACGTTCGACGACACCACGTGGGACCGGGTTCGCCGCTGGCGGCCCACCGGGCGCGGCCTGGCGATCGCTGCCCTGCTCCTGCTGGCCCTCGTCGTGCTCATGCTGACGACCTCGCGCCGGACCGGCTACCTGGACCCCGCCGCCGTGGATCCCTCGGGCTCACGCGCGGTGGCCAACGTCCTGGCCGACCAGGGGGTCCGCGTCACCGATGTGCGCACGACGGCTGACGCCGCGGCGAACGCCCGGGGCGCGACGGTGCTGGTCACCGACTCCACCCTGCTCACGAACGACATGATCTCCGAGGTCCTGGATGCCGGACCGTCCCGGCTGGTCCTGATCGACCCCCTGCCCGGCTCGCCGACCCTCGAGCGGCTGGCCGCCGGCACCGAGGTCGTCGACGTCGCCGGTGATGAGGCGGTCGAGCCGAGCTGCCGCTGGGAGCCCGCCCAGCGCGCCGGGAGCGCCGAGCTGCCGGGCTCCCGATACGACGCCCGCGCATGGACCCCAGGGGGCCAGGCCTGCTACGACCGCCCGGAGTCAGCGGGGCTCGTCGTGATCCCCGCTCGCGCAGGGCGCCCGGAGGTGGTCCTGCTCGGCAGCGCCCATCCGCTGACCAACGAGGGATTCGACGCGCAGGGCAACGCGGCGCTGTCCCTGAGCCTGCTGGGCAGCCGGACCGAGCTGGTCTGGTGGCGGCCGGTCTCCAGCGACCCGGCACTCGCCGGGCAGGGCACGGCGACGATCGCCGAGCTCGTCCCCACCTGGGTCGTCCCGGTCCTGGTCCAGGTCCTGGTCGCCTGCGGCCTGGTTGCCTGGTGGCGCGCCCGCCGGCTCGGGCGCCTGGTGACCGAGCCCCTGCCCGTGGTCATCCGCTCGGGCGAGACGACGGCCGGGCATGCCCGGCTCCTGCACGCCCACCACGCCCGTGCCGAGGCCGCCACACACCTGCGGGCCCGGGCCCGCGAGCGGATCCGGGTACGACTCGGGCTGCCACTCGGCGTCCCCGAGGCGCGTGTGGTCGCCGCGGCGGCGACCCGCAGTGGGCGCACGCCGGAGCAGGTGGGCGGCCTGCTGTACGGTCCTGAACCGACGACCGACGCCCACCTGGTGGCGTTGGGGCACGATCTGGAGGCACTGATGGTGGAGGTGGGCGGGGCATGACTGACACCGATCCGAGGGAACCGCTGATGGCGCTGCGCGCCGAGGTGGGCAAGGCCGTGGTGGGGCAGGACGCGGCCGTCACCGGGCTGGTCATCGCCCTTCTGTGCCGCGGGCACGTCCTTCTCGAGGGGGTCCCCGGTACGGCCAAGACGCTGATGGTCCGGGCCCTGGCGGCCAGCCTGTCGCTGGACAGCAAGCGGGTGCAGTTCACCCCCGACCTCATGCCCGGCGACGTCACCGGCTCGCTGGTCTACGACAACCGGACCTCGGCGTTCTCGTTCCGGCCCGGGCCGGTGTTCACCAACCTGCTCCTGGCCGACGAGATCAACCGGACGCCACCGAAGACGCAGGCCTCGCTGCTGGAGGTCATGGAGGAGGGCCAGGTCACCGTCGACGGGATCGCCCGGCCCCTGCCGGACCCGTTCCTGGTGGCTGCCACCCAGAACCCGATCGAGTACGAGGGCACCTACCCGCTGCCCGAGGCACAGCTCGACCGCTTCCTGCTGATGCTCTCGGTCCCCCTGCCCGAGCGCGACGCCGAGTTCGGGGTTCTGGCCCGCCACATGGCTGGCTTCGATCCCCGGGACCTCGCCACTGCCGGGGTGCGGCCGGTGGCCACTGCCGACGACCTGGCGCGGGCGCGGGAGGCCGTCGCCACGGTCGGGGTGTCCCCGGAGGTCACGGCGTACGTGGTGGACCTGGTGCGCGCGACCCGCACCTCCCCGTCGGCGCAGCTGGGAGTCTCCCCCCGCGGCGCCATCGCCCTCCTGCGCACGGCCCGCGCCTGGGCGTGGCTGGCCGGGCGCGACTACGTGACCCCGGATGACGTGAAGGCGCTGGCCCGCCCCGCGCTGCGCCACAGGATCAAGATCCGGCCCGAGGCCGAGCTCGAGGGCGTCACCGCCGACGCCGTCATCGACACCGTCCTGAACAGCGTCCCGGTCCCGCGCTGATGGTCCTGACCGGCCGGGCTGCCCTGCTGGCGCTGGTGGGCGCCGGCGTGGTCGGGCTGCTGGTCGCCGGCGGGATGGTCGCATGGCAGGCCCTGGTCGCGGTCAACGCGGTCCTCCTGCTGGTGCTGGTGCTCGACGCCGTGGGCGCCACAACACCGCGCTCGCTGGCGCTGGTCCGCAGCGGGGACCGCAAGGTGCGCCTCGGAGAGGTCGCCCATGTCCAGCTGGCCGTCACGAACACCGGGCGGCGGCGGTGGCGCGGGTACTTGCGCGACGCGTGGGCACCGACCGCCCACGCCACGATCGACGGCGTGACCGACCGGGCGGTCCTCGACCTGCCGGCCGGGGACACGGTCCGGATCGACGTCGCCGTGCAGCCGAGCCGGCGTGGCGACCGCCCGACGGACCGCGTCGCCCTGCGCTCGCTGGGGCCGCTCGGGCTTGCCGGGCGCCAGCGCAGCGTCGAGGTGGACTGGTCGGTGCGGACCCTGCCCCCCTTCAGCTCCCGGCGGCACCTGCCCTCCCGACTGGCACGGCTGCGCGACATGGACGGCCGGCAGGCGATCGCCGTGCGCGCCCAGGGCACCGAGTTCGACTCACTGCGCGAGTACGTCCCGGGCGACGACGTGCGCTCGATCGACTGGCGGGCCACCGCGCGCGCCGCCGACGTGATGGTCCGCACGTGGCGCCCCGAGCGCGACCGTCGCGTCGTCATGGTCCTGGACACCGGGCGCACCAGCGCGGTGCGCATCGGGGACGAGACCCGCCTGGACATCCTGATCGACGCAGGGCTGCTCCTGGCAGCCCTCGCAGGGCGTGCTGGCGACCGGGTCGACCTCGTCGCCCACGACCGGCGCACCCGGCTGCAGGTCAGCGGGGGCAGCGGCCCGAGCCTCCTGCCGCGCCTGGTCGACGGGATCGCCACCCTGGAGCCCGAGCTCACCGAGACCGACTACCGCGGCTTGGTCTCCGCGGTGCTGTCCCGGGTGCGCAAGCGGGCGCTGGTCGTCCTGTTCGTCACGCTGGACCGCCCAGCAATGGAGGAGGGCCTGATCCCCGCGCTGCCGGCGCTGACCGCCAGGCACACAGTCATAGTCGCCTCCGTCCGCGAACCCACCCCCACCCCCACCGCAAACCCTCCGCGAGAGGTCAGATCCTCCGTGCCGACGGGGAGGATCCTGCCCGAGGCGGAGGGTTTGCCGATCGTGGGGGGCTCGGAGGACGCCGCCGGGGTGTATCTGAGCGCTGCAAGGGCGCGCGCTGACCTCGACCGCGCGCACGTCGCCACGGTGCTGGCTCGGATGGGGGTGCGCGTCGTCGAGGCGACGCCGGCCGACATCGCCCCCAAGGTGGCCGACGCCTACCTCGACATGAAGGCCGCTGGGCGGCTCTGAGCGCGGGCGGCTCTGAGCGCAGACGTCAGACGCCAGCCGGCAACCGGTGGCGGCGCGCTGCTCCCTGGTGGACTCAGCCCGACATCGGGGCCAGTTCGGTGACGCCACCGTCGCTGGTGATGTCGCCGGTGAACCCGGCCCGCTCGCCGCGGCTGCCGTAGATGCCGACGTAGGCCAGGAAGGCGCCCAGTGCCAGGACGCCGATCCCGACGCGCGCCCACGTGGGCAACGGCGAGGGGGTCACGAACGCCTCGATCACGCCTGAGACGAGCAGCACCACCGCCAGGCCCATCGCGATGGCCACCGCGGCACGGCCCTCCTGCGCGAGGGCGACACTGCGCGGTCGGGGACCGGGATCGAACCACTGCCAGCCCAGCCTCATGCCAGCACCAGCGGCGACGAAGACCGCCGTGAGCTCGAGCAGTCCGTGCGGGGCGATGAGGCCGAAGAACACGTCACCGCGGCCGTTGGCGACCATGAGCCCGCCGACGATCCCGACGTTGATGGCGTTCTGGGCCAGCACGTAGACGGCCGGCAGCACGAAGAACGCCCCAGCGATCAGCACGAGCGCGGACACCCAGGCATTGTTCGTCCAGACCCGGGCGGCGAACCCCGCCGCAGCGTCCGAGGAGTAGTAGGCCGCGAAGTCCTCCTCCACCAGCTGGCGGATCTCCTCGGGCGTGCCCAGCGCAGCCTGCACCGCCGGGGAGCTGGCCACCCACGCGCCCACGGCGACGGCCACGATCGCGGACCCCAGCCCGGCCGCAAGCCACCAGTACCGCGCCCTCCAGACGGCCACGGGGAACCCGACCCGGAAGAACGTGAGGAACTCCCGCCACATCGGGGCGTGCGAGCCGGTGACCCGCGCCCGGGCCTGGGCCACCAGTTGGGTGAGGCGCCCGACCAGGGCAGGGTCTGGGGCGGCACTGCGGACCATCGACAGGTGGGTGGCCGTGCGCTGGTACAGGTCGACGAGCTCCGTCGCCTCGGCTCCGGTGAGCCGGCGCCTGCGGGTCAGCTCGGCCAGCCGCTCCCACTCGGGGCTGTGCGCAATGACGAAGGCATCGACGTCCACGGGTGCAAGCGTAGGTGCTGATGGGAGGATGGTCGCGTGGCCAACCTGATCACCGGGGACGCGATCACCCTCGACCTGCGCATCGCCGGGCTGCCCTCACGCTCCCTGGCGCTGGCCGTCGACGTGACGATCCAGGTCGGGCTGCTCATGGCCGGCACCGTCCTGGTCGCCTGGGTGTTCTCCGCCGGCGGGAGCCCCGGGGCCCAGGCCGCCGTCACCCTGTCGGTGGTCGTGCTGGCCCTGGTCGTCTGGCCGACGATGGTGGAGACGCTCACGCGGGGTCGCTCCCTGGGCAAGGCGATGATGGGCCTGCGGGTGGTCCGCGACGACGGCGGCCCGATCCGCATGCGTCACAGCCTCGTGCGCGCCCTGGCCATGGTGTTCCTCGACTTCTGGATCACGTCCGGGGTCGTGGGTGGAGTCAGTGCCCTGGCCTCCTCGAAGTCCAAGCGGATGGGCGACCACCTGGCGGGCACGATCGTGGTGGGTGAGCGCATCCCCCGCCACGCCACCGCCCATCAGGACATCGAGATGCCCCCGCAGCTGGCCGGATGGGCCGCCGGGCTCGACCTGGTCGCGGTTCCCGATGGGCTGGCCCTGAACGTGCGCACGTTCCTGCACCGGGCACCGTCGCTGGATCCGGCTGTCCGCGTCACGACCGCCGAGCGGCTGGCCACCCAACTGGTGGCCTACGTGCGGATGCCCGCCCCAGCCGGCACCCCCGCGGAGGCCTACCTCGCGGCCGTCCTCGCCGAGCGCACCCGCCGGGCGTCGCCGGTCGTCGCGCAGACCAGCTGGCCAACGATCCCGACAGCCCCAGCCGGGCCAGCGCCGGCAGTGCCCCAGCCCAGCCCGCCGTTCGCGTCCCCGCCGGCACCGTTCGCGTCCCCGCCGGCACCGGGCGAACCTCCACCGGCGCCTCCGACGGGCTTCACGCTGCCCAAGTAAGCCGGACAGCACGAAGGTGGTGGGTTGTTGCCCATGGAGGAGCAACAACCCACCACCTTCGTGGCGATTCCGGTCGGCTCCGATCGGCTCGGGTCGGCGCGGGGCCGATCGGGTCGATCGGGTCGATCAGTAGCGGTACATGTCCGCCTTGTAGGGGCCGGCAACGTCCACGCCGAGGTACTCGGCCTGCTCCTTGGACAGCTCGGTGAGCCCGACGCCCAGGGCGTCGAGGTGCAGGCGCGCGACCTTCTCGTCGAGGTGCTTGGGCAGCACGTGCACGCCGATCGGGTACTCGTCGGTCTTGGTGAACAGCTCGATCTGGGCCAGCGTCTGGTTGGTGAACGAGTTGCTCATCACGAAGCTGGGGTGCCCGGTGGCGTTGCCCAGGTTCAGCAGTCGACCGGCCGACAGGATGATCACGGTGTGGCCGTCAGCGAAGCGCCACTCATCGACCTGCGGCTTGATCGGGTTCACCGAGACACCGGGGAACTGGTGCAGGCCCGCCATGTCGATCTCGTTGTCGAAGTGCCCGATGTTGCCCAGGATCGCCTGGTGCTTCATGGCGGCCATGTGCTCGGCGGTCACCACGTTCAGGCAGCCGGTGGCGGTGATGACGATGTCGGCGATGCCGAGCACGTCCTCGAGGCGGGCCACCTGGTAGCCGTCCATGGCGGCCTGCAGCGCGCAGATCGGGTCGATCTCGGTGACGATCACCCGGGCGCCCTGGCCGCGCAGCGACTCAGCCGAGCCCTTGCCGACATCGCCGTAGCCGCAGACGACGGCGACCTTGCCGCCGATCAGCGTGTCGGTGGCGCGGTTGATGCCGTCGATCAGGGAGTGCCGGCAGCCGTACTTGTTGTCGAACTTGCTCTTGGTCACCGAGTCGTTGACGTTGATCGCCGGGAACGGCAGCGACCCCTCGCGCGCCATCTCGTAGAGACGGTGCACGCCGGTCGTGGTCTCCTCGGTGACGCCCTTGATGCCGGCGGAGATGCGCGTCCAGCGGGTGGCGTCCTCGGTCAGGGAGCGCCGCAGGACCGACAGGACGACGGCGTACTCCTCGGAGGTGGTCTCGTCAGCGGAGGGAACGAGGCCGGCCGCCTCGAACTCCGTGCCCTTGACGACCAGCATGGTGGCATCGCCACCGTCGTCGAGGATCATGTTCGGGCCCTGCGTGGCGGGGCCGTCAGCCCCCGGCCAGCGCAGGACCTGCTCGGTGCACCACCAGTACTCCTCCAGCGTCTCGCCCTTCCAGGCGAAGACCGGGACGCCCTGGGGGTCCTCGGGGGTCCCGTTCGGGCCGACGGCGACGGCAGCCGCCGCGTGGTCCTGGGTGGAGTAGATGTTGCAGGAGGCCCAGCGGACCTCGGCGCCGAGCTCCACGAGGGTCTCGATCAGCACGGCGGTCTGGATGGTCATGTGCAGGGAGCCGGTGATCCGGGCACCGGTCAGCGGCTTGCTGGTGCCGAACTCGGCCCGCATCGCCATGAGCCCGGGCATCTCGTGCTCGGCCATCCGGATCTCGTTGCGGCCGAACTCGGCCAGGGACAGGTCAGCGACCTTGAAGTCGTTCATGGAGCTCCTCGTTGTGGTGCGGCGCGGTGCGGGTGGGGTGAGCCGCTGGGGGGCGGCCGGCCGGCGAACGTCCACGAGGCTTCGATGGTTCGCACCCGACGGCAGGACCGTCGGAACACCCATTGTCTCATCCCCAGGCGGATGCCACCAGCGTGCGCCGGCTACGCGTCGGAGGCCGGTGCCTGCGCCCCGGAGGCCGGGACCTGCACATCGGCCGCAGGAGCGGCGTGCGCACGCTCGATGTCCGGCTCCAGATAGATCCACTTCGCCGTCGGGACTGCCGTGCGGACGCGCTGCTCCGCCTCGTCGATCACGACGGCGAGCTCGCTGGAGGGCAGGTCTCGGCGAACGCCGATCTTGACGGCGACCAGCAACTCGTCCGGGCCGGTGTGCAGCGTGCGCATGTGGATGATCGAGTCGACGCCGGGCTGGGTGTTGAGGGCCTCCCTGATGGCCGTCTCCTGCTCGGGCAGCGCCGACTCCCCGACGAGCAGCCCGGCCATCTCGAACGCCAGGAACACGGCGATGACCAGCAGCAACGTGCCGATCGCCAGCGAGCCGACGCCGTCCCAGCGTGCGTCGCCGGTGACGACGGCCATCGTGATGCCGAAGAGGGCCAGGACGAGGCCGAGCAACGCGCCCATGTCCTCCAGCAGCACGACGGGCAGCTCGGGCTGACGCGTGTCCTGGATGTACTCCTTCAGCGTCCGGGTCCCCCGGGACTTGTTCGCCTCGGTGAATGCGGTCTTGAACGACCACGACTCCAGCCCGATGGCGATGAACAGGACCAGGTACGCGACCCAGACCATGTTCAGCTCCTCGGGGTGGCTGATCTTGTGCCACCCCTCGTAGAGGGAGAAGATCCCGCCGAGCATGAACAGGATGATGGCCACCACGAAGGCGTAGACGTAGCGCCGGCGGCCGTACCCGAACTGGTGCTCGGCGTCCGGTGCCTCCAGGGACCGCTTGCCCCCGATCAGCAGCAGCGCCTGGTTGCCCGTGTCGGCCACCGAGTGGATGGCCTCGGAGAGCATCGAGCTGGACCCGGTGATGGCATAGGCTCCGAACTTGGTCAGCGCGATCCCGCCGTTGGCGATCATGGCGGCGATGACCGCCCTGGTACCACCCTCAGTGCTCATCGCAGGACCTCCTCGGCGCTCATCACGGGGCCGTCGTCACCGGCTGGTCAGGTCCGCCCCGACGCCCTGGGGCCCGGGGGTCGCCTCGTCCAGCAGCATCACCGGGATGTCGTCGCGCACCGGGAAGCTGGTCGCGCACCGGGTGCACACCAGGGCCGTGGCCGCCGCCAGGTCCGCGGTGTCGGGTTCCACGGGGGCGTGGTGCTCGCAGGGGCAGGCAAGGATCTCCAGCAGCACCGGGTCGATGTTCATGGCGTGCCTCCCTCGTCGCGGATCAACGCCAGGACCCTATCGCGCAGGATGTCCAGCGCCCCCTGGTCGGGCGCCTCGGCGTTCAGGCGCAGCAGCGGCTCGGTGTTGCTCGGCCGCACGTTGAACCACCAGTCGGAGCCGCTGACCGTCATCCCGTCGAGGTCGTCGAAGGTCACGCCGGGCTCAGCCTCGAATGCGGCGCGGACCCGCTTGGTCGCGGCGGCGCCGTCATCGACCACCGAGTTGATCTCCCCGCTGGCCACGTACCGCTCGTAGGGCGCCAGCATCGACGACAGCGTCGTGCCCTGCGGCGAGCCGCCCAGCGCCGCGATGGTGTGCAGGGCCGCGAGCATGCCGGAGTCGGCGTTCCAGAACTCGCGGAAGTAGAAGTGGCCCGAGTGCTCGCCACCGAAGACCGCGCCGGTCTCGGCCATCCGCGCCTTGATGAACGAGTGGCCCACGCGGGTGCGCACCGGGACGCCACCGTTCTCCCTGATCACCTCGGGAACCGCCCGGGACGTGATCAGGTTGTGGATGATCGACGAGCCGGGGTGCTTGGCGAGCTCGCGGGCAGCCACCAGGCCCGTCAGCGCCGACGGGGACACCAGCTCGCCGCGCTCATCGACAAGGAAGCACCGGTCGGCATCACCGTCGAAGGCAAGCCCGACATCGGCACCCTCCGCCAGGACCGCCGCCTGCAGGTCGCGCAGGTTCTCCGCCTCGATCGGGTTCGCCTCGTGGTTGGGGAACGTGCCGTCGAGCTCGAAGTACAGCGGCACGACATCCAGCGCCGGGATGTCCAGCACGGCCGGGGCGGTGTGCCCGGCCATCCCGTTGCCCGCGTCGACGACGACCTTCAGCGCCCGGATCTCCGAGAGGTCGACCAGCTCATGGAGGAACGCGGCGTACTCGGCGAGCATGTCGCGATGGGTGATCGTTCCGGCCGGATCGCCCGAGGCGGCGACGGGCTCGGCGACCATGTCGCGGATCTGGGCCAGGCCCGAGTCCTGCCCGACCGGGGTTGCCCCCGCCCGGCACATCTTGATCCCGTTGTACTGGGCCGGGTTGTGGCTCGCGGTGAACATCGCACCCGGAAGCCCGAGGCGCCCGGCGGCGAAGTAGAGCTGGTCGGTGCTGGCCAGCCCGATGTCGATGACGTCCACGCCCTGACCGGTGACGCCCTCGCAGAAGGCAGCGACGAGCTCGGGCCCGGACGGGCGCATGTCCCGGCCCACCACGACAGCTCCTGGACCACCCGCGGACCGGCTTGCCCCCACAACCTGGGCGAAGGCCGCGCCCACCCGCCCGGCGAGCTCGGCGTCGAGCTGGTCGGGGTAGACCCCGCGGACGTCGTAGGCCTTGATGATCTGGGTGAGGTCGCGCACGGCGGTCACACTAGCGCCTCCGGCCACCACGAACGTGGCCGATCGAGCGGCGCGGGGCCGCAGGGCATCGGGGTCGGTGCGGCGGGGTGGGGTGCGGGCGGGTGGGGTGCGGGCGATGCCTACGGCATCGCGGCGGCGTCGTCGATGATGTCGACCGAGCGCAGCACCCGCAGGTGCCCCCGTCGGCCGACCTCGACCATGTCCGGGACCTCCACCCTGGGGCGGGCGGCCTCCCGCACGGCGTTGGCCAGGGCCTCGAGGTCGTCGCTGCTCGGGCGCAGGGCATCGGGGTCAGGCTCGAGGCGGACGACCTCCCAGCCACGCGGGACGGTCATCCGCTCGCTGTGGACCTGGCAGAGGTCGTAGCAGTGCGGCTCGGCATAGGTGGCCAGGGGGCCCAGGACCGCTGTCGAATCCGAGTAGACGTAGGTCAGCGTCGAGACAGCCGGCCGCGCACACGCCGGCTTCGAGCAACGACGGACTGGACTCACAGGGGCAACCTACTCCGACGGGCTGACATCGCGAACCACCCACGCCCGCATCGCGGGCCGTGTCGCCGGTCCGGTCGCCGGTCCGGTCGCCGGTCCGGGCCTCCGATGCCCGACACGAGGGGCCGGAGCCGGTTCAGCCCGCCGGGGCCAGGATGCCCAGGTCCTCGCGCACCGTCAGGGCGGTGACTGACGACGCGACCGGCCACCAGGGGTACCCGGTCGCCAGCGGCAGCTCCTCGTCCAGGGTCACGTGGGACAACGCCGCCGGTCCCGACCCGGGATCCGAGCGCCAACTCACGGTGGCCAGCCCGGCCGCCGCCTTGGCCCCGGCTCCCGGGACTGTGATCGCGCTCTGGCTGCCCCCGGGGATCGTGACGGGGATGGTGACGGTGCGCGCAGGCTCGTCGGGCAGGACGAGCTCGGGGAGGCTCGCCCCTGGCTCCTGCGCGGACCCCGAACCGCTGTCGGCCTCGCTGTCGGCCTCACCTCGACCCTTGCCGGACAGGGTGGCCAGGTCCTCGGATTCGATCGTGACCACCGTCAACGTCCCACTCACCGGGCCATCCGGGGCTGCCACGGTGACATTCGTGATCAGGCCCGGACCGGTGGGCACGGCCGCAGCCCCGCCCAGGGGGTCAGGGCCACCGATGAGCGGCACGGCCGCCAGCCACGCCACGTCGCGGCGGGCGCCCCCCCATGCCGCTCGTGCGCCGCCGGTGACGGGGACGTCGGAGGTCAGGTCGAGCGTGCCCGACTGCCCCGAGAGCACCCGGGTCAGGTCCACCCGGATGATCGCTCCGGCCGGCACGGCAATGGCTGCAAGGCCCTCCACGGCTGCCGGGCCGGAGTCGGTGAGCAGCCGCGGCGTGACGGTCGCGAACTGGGCGCCCGGGTTCACCAGGACGAGGTCACGGTCGCCATCACCCGCCGGGATGCCGGCGATGACCAGCCGCGTGCCCGGTGCCTGGGCCGCGGGGATGAAGTCGACCCCGCGAGGGCGGTCCTCGCTGGGGACCGCGACGTCGCGGACTGCGGCCGCAACCCGACCGCTCGTGGCCAGCACCTCGATGGCGAGCAGCTCCTCATCCGGGGCCAGCGCATCCAGTCGCAGCCGCACGCTCGAGCTGGGTCCCAGGTCGATGCCCTTGCCCGCCAGCGCCTGGACCGGCCCGGCACCGGAGAAAAGGGTGATGTCGAAGCGGGCAGGCTCCTCCGCAGCGTTGCTGACCAGCAAGGCAGCCCCCCGGCCGAGCTGCGATCCGGCACCCACGAACCACCACTGCCGTCCCGGGGCAGAGCAGGCCGCCGAGGACAGGCCCTCGGTGGTGCCGTCCTGCTGCCGCGCGACGACCCCGGCCAGTGCTGAGGGCGCCCAGGACCCATCGGCGCGCATCAGGAGCGGGGGCTGGGAGCGCCTCACGGAGCGCAGGGCCACCGCCTCGCCCGGCGCCGGGAGCTGGACCCCGAAATCGGTGGAGGCCATCGGCCAGAGGGCGGCCGACCCGGGGCCCTCGGCCGGTCCGGCAACCACGGCCCCCAGGACGTTGGTCGCCTGCCCTGCCCCCGTCATCTGCGGGCAGACCAGCACCGAGCTGCTGACCGGGCGGTAGGCCAGCTCCTGGGCGTCGGGTTCGGCCTGAGGGGCCACTGAGGCGGCCACCACCCCCGCCACCACGAGGAGCCCGAGCACGAGGCGCTTCATGAGGCCGTCCCCCCGCCCTCGTGGCCGGTAGCCCGGTCGTCGTCGGCATCCGGGTCGACCGACCGGCGCTTGGGCAGCGAGAGCACGAGCAGGACGAGGAACAGGGCCAGCTGCCCGGCCGCCGCCACCGGCCACCAGCTGCGATGGGCCACCTGCAGCACACCGGGGGCGTCGACCGTCGTCCAGAGCATCCCCCGGGCGTCGGGGACCAGATCCAGCTGCCGACCGGCCAGGGAACCCTGCCACCCGGCGTCGGCCTGCTCGGCCACGACGAGCCGACGGGGCAGCTCGGTCAGGGGATGCAGCTCGACGTCGATCGTGGTCGGGGTCGTGAGCACCGGCACCTCGAGGGGCTCCGACGCCCCGGAGTCCTCCGACGAGGACGTGGGATCGGTCAGCTCGGCGCGCGTCGGGTCCCCCGCAACCAACCACAGGGACTGCTCCGGTGCGCGGGCCAGCTGGCGCAGGCCGAATGTGGCATCCAGCTCGGCTACCACCGGGTCCTGCGGGGGGCCGTCGAACACGACGAACCTGATCGCCCGGCCTCCCAGCTCCTGCTCCACCTGACCGCTGGCCCCCGAGACCAGACCAGCGACAGCGTCATCGAACCCGGGGTCGACACCTGACCCCGCCACGGCGTCGGCGTCACCCAGGATGGCCTGTGGGCCACTGGCCACCGCATAGCGCAGCTGACCGTCGATGCGATCCAGGACCAGGGACCGGGGCCGTGCCTGGGAGTCGGCATCCAGACTCACCACCGGGGGCAGGCCCGTGCCGCTGCCCACCGACAGGGTGCTCGGCGCGACCCACCAACCCCCCAGCAGGACGGCGATGCACACCACCCACCCCACCGACAGCAACTCCCCAGCCAGTCCGGGCCGGGCTGCGACCTCAGCCACCAGGAACGCGAGCAGGGCGGCCGCCAGCAGCAGGAGCACGCCCGGCCAGAGCATCCCCGGGCCCAGCTCGGGCCACAGGAGGCCCGCCACGGGCTCAAGCCAGGCAGCCGCGGCCACGAGCCCGACGGCGGTGGCAAGAAGGACCAGGGCACGGGTCGAGAACCTGGCCGCGACGACCGCCAGCAGCGCCACGACGATGAGTGGGAGCCCCGCCCAGGCGACCGATGTCGGCCCTCCAGGCGCCAGGCCCCAGGGCGCCGGGGATGGGGTCCCCAAGCTGGGGTCGTTGACGCCGAGCTCGCTCAGGGCGAGCCAGGGTGCGTTCAGGACGCGAACGGCCCAAAGCACGAGGAAGAGCCCCGCGACGCCCAGGATGATCAATGCCGACCGAAGGGGCCAGCGCGCCAGCCGGATGCCGATCCACCCCAGCATCGCGCCGAGGAGGGCCACCACGTAGACGGCCGGGGCGAACGCCACGACGACCCCGAGCATCGTGCCTGCGGCAAGCGCCGGCCGGATGCCAGGTGAGCCGGCATGGGCCCTCACGGCGGCCCTCGCGATGAGCCGGGCCGTGGGCGGCCCGAGGAGCAGGACGGCCAGCGTCGACACCCGTCCGCCCCCCATCGCCGCAACACCGGCGGGCAGGACCGAGTACGCCAGGGACAGGGCGATGCGGTGCCGGCGTGCCCACGTCGGGCCCAGGCTGGCGTAGCAGCTCAGGAACGCCAGTGGGACCGCCAAACCGAAGGCCAGTCGGAGCAGCACGTCCACGGAGCCGAGGAACGGCACGCTGGCCGCCGACAGCAGCGGCAGGTAGGCCGGCATGGGAAGCGCGCTGCCGAAACGCGCCGGGTGCCAACTGGCCAGGTAGCCGTCGAGCAGGTCCATCGCCCCGACTGCCGGCAGCAACCCGCCGCCGCGCAGCGTCCCCGAGCCCAGGAGCTGCCCGGGTTCGCGCACGAATGCCATGATCGCCAGCACGCCGGCAATCGCCAACGGCTGCCAGACACGACCCGGAGGTGGCCACCAGCTGCGCGTCGAGGTCCGGCGTGATCGGTCCGCCCAACTGTCCAGGGAGTGCGTGAGGGCGGCACCCCGGCTGGCCCGGACGTGCGCAGGTCGAGTCAGGGTCCCCAGCGGGGGGCGGCGCAGGCTGCGGCGCGCGCGGTGGATCCGCCCCGGATGGCCCAGGACCCGCAGGGCCCCGGCGAACTCCGCACTGGCCTCCTCCGGCTCGCGGGTGAGCAGCAGGGCGATGACCCGGGCCGCCGTCGACAGCCACGCGCGGACGTAGCGCCAGGGCAGCGCCAGTGCCGGCGCCTGGCTCAGCTCGAGGATCAGCTGGCCGGAACGGGCCGAGCGCCGGGGGTGGGGCAGGCCCGGCGTGGGCCGAACCCCCCGATGACCGGCCTGGCGATGCGACAGGACCGCCGCGGGGATGAACATGACGTCGGCGCCGAGGGCCCAGACCCGCCGGCACAGGTCGGCCGGCGCGGCCCAGTCCCCGACGACCGGATCCATCCCGTCCAGGGCATGCCAGACATCAGCGCGGACGAGCATGCCCGCGGAGTCGCCGGCGTAGACCGGCCGGTCCACGTCGTACTGCCCCTGGTCTCGCTCGGTGGTCTCCAGCGGATCGACGACCGGGGAACCGGGTGCCCACCGGCTGCCCACGCCGACCAGCCTCCCGGGATCGGACCACGCGACCGTCTTGGGCACCAGCACCGCAGCCCTGGGGTTCCGGTCGGCCCCCTTCAGCAGGGCGGCGAGGGCGCCACGTTCCGGGGCCGAGTCGTCGTGGACGATCCAGTACCAGGCCACGGGCTCGTCGACTGATCCCGCCGGGGCCGGGGCGTCCGTTGCTGGAGTGGTGCTCGGGCGCGTTCCCGTTGTGGCGTTCGCTGCCGGGGCACTGTCCGTCGACTGCGCCGCCGCCACCCCGGCATCGAGCGCGCCGGCGAGTCCGGGTTCGACAGCGACCAGTACCCGGGCGCCCTCCGAGAGCAGCGCGACGCTTCCGTCCGAGGACCCGACGTCGATGCCGATGACCCGCTCGGCCGGGCGATCCTGCCCGACCAGTCCGGCCAGCGTCCGCGGCAGCCACTGGGCGCCATCCCTGGTCAGGACCAGGGCGGTCACGTGATGGGTCCGGGCCACCACCCCGTCGTCCGTCGGGGGCAGGAACCTGTCAAGGGCATCGTCAGCGCGGGCGTCGACATCATCGACCGCCTCGACCTCGCCCTCACCGACCACCACGAGGCGCCACGCTAGCGCCCCGGCGACCCGGCGCCGGTCAGGTGCTCGCTCAGACGGCGAGCTTCTTGAGCCTCCGGCGCTCGCGCTCGGACAGCCCGCCCCAGATGCCGAAGCGCTCGTCGTTGGCCAGCGCGTACTCCAGGCACTCGACCCGGACCTCGCACGAGCCGCACACGCGCTTGGCCTCGCGGGTGCTTCCGCCCTTCTCCGGGAAGAACGCCTCCGGATCTGTCTGTGCGCACAGGGCCTGCTCCTGCCAGGACGCCTCTTCGATCTCCAGCAGGGGGATGACCTCAGCCTCGAACATTGTTCCTCCTCGACCCTGTGCGATCCGGTTCTCTGCGAGGCCCGACCGCCGCGCACTGTGAATCACATGGGTGAAATTACACGCATGGATACCCGGCGAGTCAAGACGAGCGGCCAACTTTTTCTGATATGCGTCAACCTGTGACCAAGTCGGTCACTCAGTGCGATCAACGCACGCCCGATGTGGTCGATTTGACCCGGTCTGCCCGTGCCGCAGGGATGGCACGATGTGCCTGTGAGATCGCGCGCCGCTGCCCCGCCGACCGGCCCGACACGCCGCTGGGCGCAGCCGATCGGGTCCGCAGCGACCTGCGGAGGGGTCCGGGCGGCGTGCGGATGGGTCCGGGCGTGACCTCGGAGGCCCGGGAGCGTCGGTGGACGCCGACCTGGCCGATCGACCTGACCACGACGCTGGCGGTGCTCAGCCACGGGCGCGGGGACCCGACCATCCGGATCGTCACCGGCGAGGTCTGGCGCGCCACTCGGACGCCCGAGGGGCCGGCGACCATCCACTACTCCCGCAGTGGATCCCAGGTGCTCGCCCGCGCGTGGGGCCCGGGCGCTGAGCATGCGCTCGAGGACGTCCCGCGCGTGCTGGGCGCCGCCGACGACCCCACGGGCTTCGACGCCGACGCCCACCCGGTGATGGCCGCCGCACATCGGCGGTTCGGGGCGGGTTGGCGGGTCCTGAGAACGGAGCGGGTCCTCGAGGCCCTCGTGCCCGCGGTCCTCGAGCAGCGGGTCACCGGACTCGAGGCGAGCAGGGCATGGGCGGAACTGGTCCGGGGGTTCGGAGAGCCGGCCCCGGGCACGGCGGACGCCAGAGCGGGGATCCCCGGGCTCGTGGTGGCACCTGATGGTCCCGGCTGGACGAAGATCCCGAGCTGGGCTTGGCATGCGGCGGGGGTCGATCCCGGACGGGCGCGCACCATCACCACAGCGGCCGGGCGTGCCGAGACCCTCGAGCGGCTGTCCAGACGCCCTGCAGACGAGGCGGGGACCGCCCTGCGCTCGCTGCCGGGGATCGGCGTGTGGACGGCCGCGGAGGTCGGGGTCCGGGCCTGGGGGGATCGCGACGCCGTGTCGTTCGGCGACTTCCACCTCGCCCGGGCGATCGTGCACGCGCTCACCGGGCGCACCGACGGCGACGACGAGCAGATGGCCGAGCTGCTGACGCCCTGGGCCGGGCAGCGCGCCCGAGCAGTCCGTCTCCTGCAGCTGCACAGCGGCCACGCCGCCCCCCGTCGCGGCCCCCGGGCACCCATCACCGACCACCGCGGCTGGTAGACCACCGGCGTCCACGTGAGCGGATCGATCCGACCAACGGTGGTCGCAGATCCGGATCGACCCGGCAGTGAGCCACTCGATGGCGGACCGATCGGGCCAGAGACGGGCGGACGGGACCTGGGGGCGATGGCGGACCGGCCGGGAGGGGACCGGCGGCGGGCCAGCTAGCGGTCTGAGGAGAAGCGCACCGCGGTCTCGCCCAGGGCGACGCCGGGCCACACGCGCGCGCCGGGGATGAGCTCGTTGCCGGGTCCGATCATCGCGCGGTCACCGACCACGACACCGTCCAACGAGGCACCGGCGCCGATCACCGCTCCCGCACCCACCACGCTGTCGCGAACGACGGCACCGGCCGCCACGACGGCACCGTCGAACAGCACCGAGCCGAGCACCTGGGCGTGCGGGCCGATCGTGGCCCCGGATCCGACGACCGTGCCGCCGCCCACCGTCGCCTTGCGCGACACCTCAGCTCCGGGCATGACGAGGAAGTCCCCCGTGTGGCCCGGGACCGCCGGGGAGGGAGCGATGCCGCGCACGAGGTCTGCCGAGCCCTTCACGAAGGCCAGCGGGTTGCCCAGGTCCAGCCAGTAGCCCTCGTCGACGACGCCCTGAAGCCGGGCGCCGTCGGCCAGCAGCCGCGGGAAGATCTCGCGCTCCACTGACACCGGCCGGCCCGTGGGGATCGTGTCGATCACCGACCGCCGGAAGATGTAGCAGCCGGCGTTGATCTGGTCGGTGACGATCTCCGCCTCGGTCTTGGGCTTCTCGAGAAAGGCGGTCACCCGGCCGTCGGTGTCGGTCGGCACGAGGCCGAACGCCCGCGGATCGGCGACCCGGGTCAGGTAGAGGGTGACCGCTGCCTTCGTCTCGGCGTGCACGGCGAACAGGTGCCGGAGGTCCACCCCGGCCAGGACGTCACCGTTGAAGACCATCACCGGGTCGTTGGGCCCGGAGAGCAGGTGCTCGGCGACGTGCCTGATCGCTCCGCCGGTGCCCATCGGGTGGTCCTCGACGGCGTAGATCAGCTCGACCCCGAACTTCGCGCCGTCGCCGAAGTAGTCGCGGAACACCTCGGCCTTGTACGAGGTGCCCAGCACGATGCGGGTCACGCCGGCCTCGCGGGCACGGGCGATCTGGTGCTCGGTGCACGGGACCCCGGCCACGGGCAGCATCGGCTTGGGGGTGTTGATGGTCAGGGGGCGAAGGCGGGTGCCCTGGCCCCCGACGAGCAGGACGGCTTCGGTCATGGGACCCAGAATCGTGCATCGGCGGGGTCCGTGGCCAGCGGGCACGTCCGCGCGGCGCGTCGCGGGCCCGGCGCCGGCCGGGTTCAGCCCGGGGATCCTGCGGAACCCGCGGATCCCGCAGATCACTGCCCAGCGCGACCTGTCACGGACTCGGTGGCGCGGATGCGAGCGGCCCGTTCGGCGTCCAGCCCGGTCCCGATGACCACCGAACCGCGCACCAGCAGTGGCTCGATCGCGACGGCGTGCAGCAGCACCGAGTCCCCGGTGTCCTCATCGACCCAGAGCCGGGCACCTGGCTGGGCACCGGGGGTGTGCACGAGCTCAGCCCAGTGGACCGGGACCCCCCGGACCAGCAGGCACGCCGTGCGGTCCGCGTCGGGCTGCGGGCTGAACTGGTCGGGATGGGCGCGCACCTCGACCCCGATGTCGATCACGCCAGCCGGAACGCCGCCGGCAACGGGTAGGCCGAACGCGTCGCACGCGCACGCCAGCACCTCGTCAGCGTCCGGATCCGCGCCCGCGGCGATCGCCGCTAGCCCGTGCGGACCCACGATGCGCACGTCGACCGGTGCCGCCAGGTCCCCGCCGCTCAGGTCCCGGCCGGCCGTGGCGCCCACGGACAGGGCAGCCAGCACCCAGACCGGCAGCTGCCAGTGCCGCGGGAGGTCGATGCTGACCACCGACCCGGGCGGCAGTCCCAGCCCGTCGCGCAGCATCGAGGCGGCCTTGGCCACGGCGTTGGCGACGGTGGCCACGGACAGCTCGATCCGGGAGTCCGCACCCTCGTAGTGGGTGACCAACGGACGGGTCCGGTCGGGGTACCCGCCGAGCAGGTCGTAGGGCGTCCCGGCACTCACGGGTGTGCGCTCATCGGGCTTCGGCTACTTCTTCACGCGCAGATAGTCGCTGCCGGACTTCTTCGACCCGACGACGATCCGGTACCGACCCGACTTGGTCGCCTGCACAGTGGCGGTGGCCCTGCCCGCGGTGGTCAGGCCCGAGGCGATCGCCTTGTACTTCTTGGCACCGCGGGCCTTGAACTGCACCGTGAACGCCACCCCCGCAGGTACGGAGCGGTACTTCTTGTCGGTGAACCTGGCCGTCACCTTCGAGGTCACCTTCACAGTGCGGCCCTTCCTGACCGGCTCGGGGCTCGCGTTGGCCTTGCCCACCTTGACCGTGCCCGTGGCCGTGGGGCCGACTGCGGGCGGCCGACCCGTGACCCCGGGTGGCGCCCACGGGAGACCGAGCAGGACCCGGCTGGTCGCGCCGAGCACCTGGTCGCTGAGCTGGGAGGCAGGAACCGTGGTCGTGGTGGCGCGCAGCGCGGGTCGCGCGGTGATGAAGGCCGCGAGCTCGGCGGACAGGACGGGACTCGGGGTGAACAGCAGGGGCACCCCCGCTGCCGCTGCAACCGGCGCGCTGGCCCAACCCTGCGGCACTTCGGGGAGCACCATCGCCGACTCAGGGGCCGGGAAGGCCGCGCCGACGGCCAACGACGTCGAGATGGCGTCCGCGCCCGTCAGTCGCTCCGTGACGGCTACGGGGATGGCCGCGTCGGGAAGTCCCGCGGGAGCCACCACGGAGACCGTGCGCCCGGCAAGCGCCGCCGCCGTCTCGGCCGGGACCGACGTGGGCCCGGCGAGCAGGACCGGCACCCCGCGAGCTGCAGCGAGCGCGGATCCGGCCAGGGCATGCGCCGGGGACCCCTCCGGGGAGACCAGGACCGCGGATCCAGCCGGTGGCATGCGTCCGGCGACCGCGGCGGCGGTCGCCGCGTCGGTCGGCCCGGCGAGGCGGGTGACGGGCACGCCGAGTGCGGCCACGGCAGCCGCTGTGGCATCCGACACCACACCCGGTCCGCCGACGAGGAGCACCTCGCCACCTCGGGCCTGGATGTCGGCGGCCACCTCGGGGGCCAGCGATCCGGCCGGGGTGATCAGCAGCGGGGCGCCGAGCGAGCGGGCCAGCGGAGCCGCAGCGACTCCAGCCCCCAGGGACGACGTGCCGGCGTCTGCAGGGCCGGTCAGCACGACCGTCGCACTGCTCGGCGCGGAGATCCGGCCCCACAGCACGGAGGTGGCCGCAGGCGTCGCGCCCGCGACCCGGCTGGCGTTGGCGCACGGACCCCAGGCCCCACCGGGGGCGGGCGCGATGGTGAGGTCCGAGGTGACCGTGGCCACGGGTGTGCCGTCGACGGCGACGCCGTTCATCCGGATCGTGTACGTCGCGGGGAGGACCGGGGCACCGCCGGCGTCCTTGAGGTCCCACGAGACGGTGATGGGACCGGGGCCGGCCGTGGCGCCCGTGTACGTGCGCACCGGGGTGTCCGAGCACGGGCTGAGGATGTCCGCGGTCCACGTCACGGCACGGTTCGCTCCCGAGGTGACCGTGAAGTCCGGGCTCGCCCCGGAGGTGATCGTCTGCCCCGCAGGCGACGGCGCCGAGATCACCACGTCGGAGTACGCCGCCCCCATCTCCCGGATCGAGGGCAGCTGGGCCTGCAGGTACTTGCCCGGGCACTTGGTGAAGTTGACCGTCTGGTGGCTCGATACCGCGGGGATGGTGGCGGTTGACCCCTTCGGGTATCGGGTCTTCTTGATGTATCCCGCGGAGATCAGCTTGACCGTTGCACCCGGGTTGACCCCGGACAGCCCCAGCTTCCAGGCGAACAGCCGGGCGATGGAGTCCTTGATCGCCGCCATGTCACCCGCCGCCGGGGAGAAGCTGTCGAAGTTGCCCAGGGCAACGACCGCGAAGGTGTGCTCGTTGAAGCCGGCAGTGTGCCCGCCGAGCACGGCCTGGTCCATGCCGCCGGCGCGGCCCTCATACAGCCGGCCGAACCGGTCGACGACGAAGTTGTAGTCGATGTCGGAGTGCTTCAAGGACTTGGTGTGGTAGGCGTAGATGGCCCGGACCTGCGACGCGGCCTGGGCCGCGCTGTAGTTGGACGTGGAGGCCGTGTGGTGGATGAATCCGGCCCGCACGTTGTCGGTGTAGAGCGGGGCCCGGTTGCGCCAGGACTCGTTGGCGCCCCACTGGGCGCGCGTGACGATGGGCGGCTGGCCGACGGCTGCCTGGGCGGAGATGCGGCTGGCGCTCAGGTCGGATGCCGCACTCGGGGCGTTCACGAGAGTGAGCTCGGTCCCCTTCGGCAGGCGTCCCGACGGGGTGTCGATGCGAACCTCGGCCCTGGCCGCGCCCGTGGTCATCAGCGGATCGGTGCCCCGACGGGCACCCCGGGCCTCCGCGGTTCCGGGATCGGGCCCGTGCTCGGGGTCGACGTGCAGCGTCATCCAGCGGCTCCAGCCGGACTTCTCCTTGACCCGCACCTGGACTGAGGTCCCCTCGGCGAAGGCGCCGTCCGCTGTGACGGCGACCAGCGACGCCGGCTTCGTGATGCGCACCGAGGCGGCAGCTGCGGGCTTCACGGGGATGTCCAGGGCCAGGGCGCCCACCGTGCCGTGGTCGTGATCCTCGGGCCTCGGGGCCGCCGCGAGCACGGCCCTGTCGAGTCCCTTCAGGGCGACCGTGGTCACGGTGGGCTGGCGGACATCGGCGGCCGGCACGGCCCGGGTCGGCTGCGCAGCGGTTGGGGCCTGGGCGGACGCTTTGGGTGCCGCCCCAGCGGGCAGGCCGGCCAGCGCCGGGACGAGGACAGCCACGCCCAGGACCAACCACAGTCGGCCAGTGGACGTGGCGCGGATTCCGGGCATCTGGGGCCTCCCACCCGGGCAATCCCCCCCGGGTCGTCGCTCTGCGTGTCGGACAACCGCAGTCTGGACCTGTTCGTCGGCGAATCAGGCCATGGCGTCGTGACTTTGCGTTATCGAACCGTCAGTTTACCCATGCTTATCTGGCCGGTCACGTACCCTTATTGCCGTGTCGGGTCGCTCGAGTTCAGGACGTCATCGCGTCCTGCGTGTCATCGCCGGCCTGGCGTCGGCCGGCGCGATGGCGCTGACAGTGGCCGCCGGCTCCGCGACCGTCGCCGTCGGGCGCCTCGAGGACAACGTCACCAGGATCGACATCACTGACCAGGTGGGCGAACGGGCCGTCGACTACGGGGACCTGTCCGAGGGGCCGGTCACCTTCCTGCTGATGGGGTCCGACCAGCGGACCGGCAAGGGCAACAAGGGCTACGGGAACTTCGAGGGGGCCAGGTCCGACACGACGATGCTGCTGCACGTGTACCCCGACCGGGAGTCGGCTGTGGTCGTGAGCATCCCGCGCGACACGATCGTCGACCTGCCCTCCTGCAAGGACTCCGACGGTGGAGTGCTGCCCGCGACCCGCGACCGGTTCAACACCGCGTTCGACCGCGGTGGTCCCGGGTGCACCGTGAAGACCGTCGAGGCGATGACCGGACTGCCCGTCGACCATTTCGTGGTCCTGGACTTCAACGGGTTCAAGAAGACGATCGACGCCCTCGGCGGGGTCGAGGTGTGCCTGACCCGGCCGCTGCAGGACTCCAAGTCCGGGGTCGACCTCCCAGCCGGGCGGACGCGCGTGAGCGGCGAGGACGCCCTGGCCTTCGTCCGGGTCCGGCACAACATCGGGGACGGCTCGGACATCAGCCGGATCAGCCGGCAGCAGATCTTCCTGTCCTCGCTGATCCAGGAGGTGACCGGCTCGGGGCTGCTCACCGACCCGCTGCGCGTCTGGCGGGTCCTGAGCGAGTCCTCGAAGTCGATCGCGACGGACAAGGCCCTGGCTGACTCCGACGGCCTGCTCGCCCTGGCGGCCAGCCTGTCGGGACTGCGACCGAAGGACGTCTCATTCGTCACCCTGCCCTGGCTGCCCAACGCCGATGGGGCCACGATCGTGACCGACCAGCCCAAGGCGGACGAGATCTGGGCGGCCCTGGCCGACGAGAGGCCCTGGCCGCCGCCGCCCACGAAGGGGGTGGACGGCGAGAAGCTCACCGAGGTCCCGGCACAGATCGTGGTCGACGTGCACAACGCATCCGGTGTCGAGGGCCAGGGCTCCCGGGCCGCCGAGGACCTGGCCGCGCAGGGCTTCGGGATCGGGGCCATCGACGCCCGCGACAAGGTCGCCAGCGCCACGACGATCCGGCACGCCCCCGACCAGCTCGAGGCTGCCCGGACCCTGCAGGCCGCCCTCCCGGGGTCGGTCCTGCGCGAGGACCCCGACCGGGGCCAACGACTGGACCTGACCCTGGGCGAGACGTACGACGGGGTGGAGGCGATCCGGGTCAAGGCCCCCAAGACGGGTTCCGGGGTCGGCGGCAACCAGCCCACCACGACCGCAGCCCAGGACATCTGCACCGGCTGAGCCCAGGCCCCCGGCCCCAACTGGCCGATCGACCGTGGTTGGCCACATGCCGACGGATATCGTGTCGTTGTTACCCCTTCGGCACAGGAGGATCTCCGTGGACAAGACCGTCGCCAGCGCAGCCGAGGCAGTCGCCGACATCCCCGATGGCGCCCGTCTGGCCGTCGGCGGCTTCGGACTGTGCGGCATCCCCAGCGCCCTGATCGCCGCCCTGCTCGATGCGGGCGTCACCGACCTCGATGTCGTGAGCAACAACTGCGGCGTCGACGACTGGGGCCTGGGCCTGCTGCTGGCACAGCGTCGGATCCGGCGGATGACGTCGTCCTACGTCGGGGAGAACAAGGAGTTCGAGCGGCAGTTCCTCTCCGGCGAGCTCGAGGTCGAGCTGACCCCCCAGGGCACGCTTGCCGAGCGCCTGCGCGCCGGCGGGGCGGGGATCCCGGCGTTCTTCACCCCCGCGGGGGTCGGGACCCAGGTGGCTGACGGTGGCTTGCCGTGGCGCTACGACGGGTCGGGGGGGATCGCCGTGGCCTCGCCGGCCAAGGAGACCCGGGAGTTCGACGGCCGGATGTACGTGATGGAGCGCGGCATCACCGCGGACTTCGCCCTGGTGCGGGCGAGCCTGGCCGACACGCTGGGAAACGCCGTGTTCGACACCAGCACCCGCAACTTCAACCCGCTGGCCGCGATGGCCGGGCGGATCACCATCGTCGAGGCCGAGCGGGTGGTCACCCCCGGCGAGATCGACCCGGCCTCGGTGCACCTGCCCGGGATCTTCGTGCAGCGGGTGCTCCCGCTCGGGCCGGCGGACATCGCGGCGAAACGGATCGAGCGACGCACGATCAGCCAGCCCACTCAGGCAGAGGAGGCGAGGTCCTGATGACGCTCACCCGTGAGCAGCTCGCGTCCCGCGTGGCCCAGGAGCTCGTGGACGGCCAGTACGTGAACCTGGGCATCGGGCTGCCCACGCTCGTGCCCAACTACCTGCCCCGCGAGGTCTCGGTGGTCCTGCAGAGCGAGAACGGCATCCTGGGCGTGGGCCCCTACCCGACCGAGGACCAGGTCGATCCCGACCTGATCAACGCCGGCAAGGAGACCGTCACCACGCTGCCCGGCGCCAGCTTCTTCGACTCCGCGCTGTCGTTCGGGATGATCCGCGGCGGGCACGTGGACGCCGCGATCCTCGGCGCGATGCAGGTGTCTGCCCGCGGCGACCTGGCCAACTGGATGATCCCCGGGAAGATGGTCAAGGGGATGGGCGGGGCGATGGACCTCGTCCACGGCGCCAAGCGGGTCATCGTGATGATGGAGCACGTCGCCAGGGACGGCTCGCACAAGATCGTCGACGAGTGCACGCTGCCGTTGACCGGGATCTCCGTGGTGCACCGGATCATCACCGACATGGCCGTGCTCGACGTCACGCCCGACGGCCTGGTCCTGCGCGAATGCGCCCCCGGGGTGAGCGTCGAGGAGATCCGCGCCGCGACGGGCCCGGAGATCACCGACGCGACTGGCTGACCGGGGCGGCTCAGCGGGCGTGCGACCGCCAGGGCTGGGGGAACAGCGCCGGCACCCGCGAGGCGTAGACGGAGAACTGCCAGCCGAACTTCTCCTGCAGCATCCGGTCCTCGAACTCGGACTTGACGTGCAGCACCGCGACCAGGGCCAGGAACGCCAGCAGCGCGAGCACGCGACCCGAGGAGAGCGTCACGCCCAGGGTGGCCAGCAGGACCGCGGCGTACATCGGGTGCCGGATCCAGGCATAGATCCCGTTGACCCGCAGCGGGGTCTGGGCGTCGGGCACGGGATGCACGCGGGTGTCTGCCCCCATGGCCAGAAGCGCCAGCCCTCCGACGAGGGCCGCAAGTGCCAGGCACACCAGGCCCAGGGGGCGCAGCTGGCCCGAGCCGATCGTCGGCCCCACCGGGAGCAGGCACAGCAGGATCAGCCCGAACTGCGCGGCGACCAGGAGGTTCCCGATGCGACGGTGCCGAGGCGTCCACTGCATCCGCGCTCTCCCCTCGACCCTGATCCGTGCGTCCGCCCGGCCTGACATCGTCCGGTTGGTGGCCATTGGTGTCCTCCTGCAGCCTGTCGTCTCCACCCCATGATCACAACCGGGGGGTCCGAGTCACGATGGCACAGGCCACTCCAGCCGCCGGGGATGACGCGCCGGGAGGGCGATGTGCGGCAGAATCCTGTCCGGCGGGGTAAGCACGCACGGCGCCCGGAAGGGGCATTCGATGGGTCGGGTCAGGTCGTTGGGGCTGCGCGCCTCCCGAGGGATCGGCTGGCGCCTGACTCTGGCCGGCACCCGCCTGAGCGCGCGGGCCGTGACCGAGGGCGAGGTGGAGGCCCGCGGGGAGTCCATCGACGCCTCGTCGCTGGTGCGCAACGGGTGGACCGCACCGCCGGTCGACGCCCTCTTCTACTTCCCCGACCCGGTGTCGAAGATCTACCAGATCGAGCAGTGGCTGCCAGTCATCGCGGCCCACAGCGGCGACCTGAACTTCGGGATCGTCACCCGGGCCCGCTCGGCGTGGACCCATCTCATGGGCGACGACCTGCCGGCACCGAGCTTCCTGGCGATGCCGTTCCCCGGCCTCATGGACCTGTACCGGGTGCTGCAGCCGAAGGCGATCATCTACCCCAACAACGGCCTGCGGAACTTCCAGTCGTTGGTCTGGCCCGAGGCCGTTCACATCCACGTCAACCACGGCGAGTCCGACAAGGTCTCGATGGTGTCCAACCAGGCCAAGGCCTACGACAAGGTGTTCGTCGCCGGCGAGGCGGCGGTGCGCCGCCACCGCGCTGCGCTCGTGGACTTCGACGAGTCGACGCTGGTGAAGGTCGGCCGCCCGCAGCTGGACCTCAACCCTGCGCCCAGCCTGCCCGTGACCACCCGCCGCACGCTCCTCTATGCCCCGACGTGGGAGGGCGAGGACGAGATGAACAACTTCACCTCGCTCGACCGCTACGGCGAGGCCCTCATCGAGGCGCTGCTGGCCATCTCCGATGTCCGGGTGGTCTACAAGCCCCACCCGCGGGTGGCCTTCAGCATGGTTCCGGCGATGGCCACGGCGCATGCCCGGGTCGTGGCCCGGATCGCGGCGGCAGCGGCCGCCGACCCCGGCGCAGGGCATGAGTACCGGGCCGACGGCGACATCCTGGCCCTGTTCCCACGTGTCGACCTGCTGGTCTCGGACATCTCGAGCGTCGGCCTGGACTTCCTCTACTCCCGCGCTGAGGCCCCGATCGTGCTCACCGACCGGCGCACCAACCGCGCGGGGCTGCTGCGCGAGGCTCCGATCGCCGCGGCCGCGCACATCATCGACGCCGACTCGATCCGCACTGCCCAAGCCGACATCGCCGCCATCCTGGCCGACGACCGTCTCGGCGCCGAGCGGGCCCAGCTCCGCGCGTTCTACTTCGACGACGCCGCACCCGGCGAGAGCACCCGCAAGTTCCACGAGGCGCTGCTCGCGGCGATCGCGGAGCATCAGGCGGGGTTGGCCGACATGCGTCGGCTGGCGGCTCACGGCATCTGGCCGGTGGAACCGTACTGACCTGCTGAGGCCCCCGTACGCCATCGCCGGATATGTCCGGTCCGGGCTTGAACCTCAAGGGGCCCATAGGCCCGACCTAACGCGTTGCGCCTTCGGGCGGGGCGATTTCCCTGAGACAATGATGCTTTGGCACAGTCCGAACATGGCTGCTGCGCGCGGCCGACACGAGGAGCGTCGATGTCCCAGGTCCAGGTCACCATTCTTGCCGCCGGCATGGGCACGCGGCTGGGACGGCCCTTCCCGAAGCCGCTCACCCGCCTGGCCTCCGGGCAGACGATCATGGAGCAGCAGGTCGACAACATCAAGAGCGTCTTCGGCGAGGACGTGCGCATCATGATCGTGGTGGGGTTCAAGAACGACAGCGTCATGGAGCACCAGCCCGACGCCGTCTTCGTCTACAACGAGCTCTACGACCAGACCAACACCTCGAAGTCCCTGCTGAAGGCGCTGAAGGCCTCGCACGAGGGCTCGGTGATCTGGATGAACGGTGACGTCGTGTTCGACAAGGTGATCCTGGAGCGGCTCACACCGTTCATCGTCTCCGGGCGCTCGGCGGTGGCCGTGAACACCTCGGCCGTCGCCGAGGAGGAGGTCAAGTACACCGTCGACGACCGCGGCCACGTGAAGGAGCTCTCGAAGACGGTTGTGGGCGGCCTCGGCGAGGCGGTGGGGATCAACCTGATCGGCGGCAAGGACAAGGTCGCGCTGATCCGTCAGCTCGAGGCGTGCGAGGACCAGGACTACTTCGAGCGCGGCATCGAGCTCGCGATCGCGAAGGACGGCGTCGAGGTGACGCCGGTCGACATCTCGGACCTGTTCGCCGTCGAGGTGGACTTCGAGGGTGACTTGGAGCGGGCAAACGCCCGTTGAGCAGGGCCCCGCCCGTGGTGGCGGGGTGGCGCCGATGCCGATCAGGGGAAGGGGAGGCGCAATGAGGAAGGGCCAATCGAGGGGCTGGCTGCGGGCGGGGGTTGCCGCTGGGGTGACCGGGCTGCTGCTCGGCACCGTCGCAGCCGGGCCGGCAACCGCGACGCCCGATGACGAGCTCATCTGGGAGCAGGGGACTGTCCTGTCGGTCTCCGATGGCGATACGCTCAACGCGCGGCTCACGTCCGGACCGGGACTGCTCGGCGATCGACGCATCCGCACCATCGGCGTCCAGGCCCCAGAGGTCGGAACTCCGCCTGAGTGTGGTGCTGCACAGGCGACGGATCGCCTCCGGGCGCAGCTCCCTCCCGGCGCACCGGTACAGGCCCGCTCCGTGGAGGTCACCTCGAACGACGACTACTCGGGTGGGCGCATCATCCGCTCGCTCTACGGTCAGGACGAGGAGGGCAACTGGTACGACACCTCCCGCGGCACCGTCAGCGACGGGTGGCTCATGTGGTTCCCACTGGCTGCCGACTCGACGAACAAGCCCGAGTGGGCGCACAACCTGGAGTACCGGGTGCTCGCCGACGACGCGACTGCGGAGCGTCGAGGGCTGTGGTCGGCGAACCTGTGCAGTTCGTGGCGCTACCCGGACATGAACATCCGGGTGTGGGCCAGGTACTACGGCACTGAGGAGGTCTACATCGAGAACAACAGCCCGTACGCCGATCGACCTGAGTGGCTGGATCATCCGAGACTCGGCGATCAGCGCGTACCGGACACTGCCGGCCGGGTCAGTGATCGCCCAGGGCTGGCGTCCGCAAAGTCTCCGGGGGACCTCAACCTCAACAACCTGCCTGCCTGACAACCGTGCGTTCGAGGGCGATGCCGTGTACCTGATGGAGCCGGCAGGCCCGTTCGGGACAGGAAATCTGCGCGCGTGGTTCCCCTACCCGTGCAATCCGGACAACTGCGGGGATCCGCAGGCGGGTCAGGGTCCAGATCACCAAGGTGCAGTACACCGAGCCACCCTTGCAGGTCCCCAGCGCTCCAGGTTCGGTTGCGGCCACGGCCACCACCGACGGATCCGGCATCGATGACGGTGACGCTGGGCGCCCCCCACTGACCTCGGCGGCCCAAGCGTGACCTACACGGTGACCCCGGCGTCGCCCGAACGGTGGGACGCCGCTGGCCGAGGCGAGCGGGATCACGGGGCTCGAGCACACCTTCACGGGACTGACGCTGGGGCGGGCCTACACCTTCACAGTGATGGCCACCAACAGCGCCGGCACGTCGCCGGCCTCGACAACTCCGGCGCCGTCACTCCGATGGGCGACTCCGCGAGCCACCCACAGCGGTAGTCGCCGAGCGGCCGCGAACGGCGAGGCTGTCGTCTCATGGACGGCCCCGTCGGTGACGGGTGGGGCGGCAGCCATCGCCTACACCGTGACCGCGACTCCGCGTGGACGTCGGGGCCGTCGCAAGACGTGCTCCACGCTACGGGTCAGACGTCCTGCATCGTCCTCGGCCTCACGAACGGCACTGCACGTACTACGTTCACCGTGACAGCCAGCAACTGCTCGGGACCAGCGCCCGTCGTCGGCCGTCGTCTGCGACCGCCTCGGCCTACACCGCCCGGTGCCGGCCCGCTGCCGGCAGCCCCGATCAACGTCGCTTGCCTCGCCGGGCGACAAGCGGGCCGTCGTCTCCTGGAACCGCCCCGCCGATGGCCCACCGGTCGCCGGGCAATCCAGCAGGCGCGGTCCACACGGTCGACCGCCCAGGTGGGAAGCCGGCCGACACCTGCACGACGGCGGGAGCGACCTCCTGCGTCGGTCGCCGGATCTGTCGAACGGGGACGCCTACACCTTCACCGTGGTGGCCAGGAACGCCGTCGGCCAGACCAGCGCGCCGTCGCAGCCCGAGCGCCAGCCGTGACGCCGTTGGCCTATGTCGCGGGCCAGGGCCCAATCGCTGGCGACCCGCCGACGGTCGATCCCGACCCCTGGATCGGGGGCCAGATGGTCGAGCTCGACCGCAGCGGCCGACACCAAGCTCGGGGGATACGGGCTCTGGGACAAGGAGTCGTCGAGCTACGTGAACGGTGGCAGCATCGAGGATCGCGCTGCCTATCTGTTCCCGAAGGATCAGACGGTGGCCGCCGGAAAGAAGCTGCGGGTCCGGTTCGGGACGGTCCCGAGCCCGTTGCCTGCCCCCGCTGCCGACACGACAGACCTGTGGACCGGCCAGTCCACGTTCATCGCCGCCCTCGGGCGACTTCGTCGAGCTGGCCAGCCTCAGCCGCTCCTCGCTGGACTGCAAGGTCACCCCCGGAGGCAGCTTGCCGACCAGCCCAGCAGCTGTCGATCTCGTCCTCGCCGGTCGGCGTCACTGCACGGACCTCGCCGTCAAGCGTCACTGTCAACTGGGGCGCCCCGATCTCCCGCGGCGGAACGCCGATCACCCAGTACACGGCCACGGCGTTCAATGCACCGATCGGCGGAAGCCCCATCGCCTCGTGCACGGCAGGCGGGCGGCGAGCGATCATGCTCCTTCCCGGGCGGGATCGGTGCCAAGTACTACGTCGAGGTCGTGGCGCACAACGCCCAGGGGATCTCAGGCCCGTCGTGGCGTGTCCTTGCGCGCTCCGCGGACCGTGCCCAGCGCGCCCGGTAACGTCGCTGTCTCCGGGACACCCGGTGGGGTCAACGTGTCCTGGACGCCAGCTGCTGAGAATGGCGCGGCCATCACGAAGTACACGGCCTCGGCGTACACCGCCGGGACCGGAGGCAACCCCGTCGGCACGCTGCACCACCAGCAACGGCTCGATGGCTGGCTGCACGATCATGAAGCTGCAGGGCGGGACCCAGTACTACATCGACGTCGTGGCGACCAACCGGGCCGGCAACGGCGCTGCGAGCAGCCCCCGCACCCCGGGCACGCCGGGGCCTGGGGGTGCCGTGAGCACCTACTCCAAGGGCAAGGTGACCGTGCGCTGGGACGCACCGACGCCCGGCTCGAACACCATCACGGGGTACACCGCAAAGCTCTACACCAAGTCCAAGGGCGGGACCAAGGTCGGCGAGTGCTCCGCACCGGTCGGGAAGACCAGTTGCACGACCAAGAAGATGAAGAAGCGCAGCAAGTACTACATCGACCTCACGATGCAGTCCGCTGCCGGTACCTTCACGGTCAAGCCACGCATCGTCACCGGGCCGCCGAAGAAGCCCTCCGCGCCGAAGGTCACCAGTGCGACCCCGGCGGGCAGGCAGGTCACCATCGCCTGGGCACCTCCCACGTTCAATGGGTACTCGTACCTGAAGGGCTACGGAGCGCGCCTGTACTCCAAGAAGAAGGGCGGCTCGGTCAAGGCAAGCTGCAGCGCGGGACCGTCGACGACAACGTGCACCACGAAGGCGCTGAAGAAGAAGGGCACCTACTACTCAGCAGTCCGGGTCAAGAACTCCAAGGGCTGGTCGAAGTGGTCGAAGCGTGTGAAGGTGGTCGTCCGGTAGGACGACTCCACCTCACAGTCGCCAGCGGCTTCGTGGAGTTCGGGTGATGGTCCAGGGTGCGCCGTTGTTGGCGGGCCAGGGGGTTCCGGGTGGTGCGCCGGGTTCGGGCGGGGGTACCGGGTCGTGCTCGGCGGCAGCCACGATGGTCCACATGCCCAGGTCGACCTGCCGGTGGTGTGCCCAGCACAACAGCGCCAGGTTGGGGAGGTCGGTGTCGCCGCCTTCGGCCCAGTCCTGGACGTGGTGGGTCTGGCAGGCCTCGGCGGGGATCCCGCAGCCCGGGGATGATGCAGCCCTTGTCCCGGGCGGCGAGCGCGCGGCGTTGGGCGGGGGTGGCGGTTCGGGCGGTGCGTCCGACGGCCAACGGGATCCGGGTGCCGAGCAGGGTGCTGGCCAGTTCCGTGATCCGGGCCGCGGCCGAGGGGCTCAGGGTGCCGCCCACCTCATCGGTGGCGTGGTCGACCGGGGTGCCGGTGGCCTGATCGGCGCGACCACCGGCGCCGTGCGCGGCAAGCGGCCCGGCGGCGGCCAGGAGGTCAGCCACGGTGTCCGGGCACCTCCCGGTGTCGATCACGATCGGGGTGACCAGCGCGTCGCAGGCGGTGAACCGGGACTCGGCGTCGGTCAGGGTGTGCCCCCGGGAGGTGGTCCACACCTGGTCCCCCAACGTGGTGGTGTCCAGGGTGACCGACACCGAGACGGGCAACCCCCCGCGGGTCGGAATCGACCCCGACGCGTGGGCGGCGTTGACCAGCGCGACCAGCCCATCAGCGCGGCGGGCGGACGCGGGCACGTGGTCGGCCTGGGAACGCAACCGCTCGGCGAACGCCTCGACCGCGGCGATCACCGCCTCGCCCTCCAGGCGGGGCAGCACCCCGGACAGGACCACCGAATCCGCGGTCAGCGCGAACGACAACGACCGGCCCCCATGAGCCCCGACCTCATCAGGGTCGGGGTCCGGGGGCGGGTTCAGCACCCGGACCACCCGGGCCACGAACGCCGCCACCGCCGCCGGGGACAGCTCCCCCCACCACGGGGACAACTCGGTGATCACCGCCGCCATCTGATCAACCTCCAGACGCTCGGCGTGCCGGGCCAGGGCATGCACATGCTCACTGGTGATGACCCCCGCAGCCCACACCACCCCCAAGGCCGGATGCACCTCGACGAACGCCCCCGCGCGGGCCAGGCGCCGGGCCCACCCCGCGGACCAGCCGCGGGCCAGCAACATCGCCCCGTCCCCGACCAGCGGCAGGCTGCCCGACCTCGCCCCGGCAGCCATCCGCCGGGCCAACTCGAACTCCACCGAGGCGACCGCCGAGCACAGCACCTCCACATCCGCAGCCGGGCGCTCACCCGCGCCCAAGCCCATCGCGGGCAGCTCACCCGCGGTCACACCGGCCAGCTGGGTCCACACCTGGGCCACCTCCGGTGAGGCCGCCACCGAAGCGGACCCCGCCCGCACATCAGCCAGCACCGGTGGACCACCGGATCCCCGCACCCCCATCCCCTATCCCCCATCCACCTCAGTCTCGAACACCTGTACGAACACTATCAGGGGTGACTGACAACACCAGAGACAACGAACAATCTGTGGACAACCCCGGCGCCACCGAGGACACCCGGCCGACCAGCACTGGCCGCAGCCCCGATTCGTCCGCGCGCGACTCCACGGCCGGCTGACCGACGGTCCAAGGACCTCACACCACCGGCGGGCGCCCCGCCTTCGCCATCGCCCACACGGTCGACCACTGCATCGGCCGACGGTCGCCCGGATCCATCCGCCAGCCCTCGCGGAACCCGTCCCACCAGGCGGCACGAGACTGCTTGTCACGCACCCGAGCCGTGGTGATCGCCGCCCACGTCCCGGCGTAGACGGGGCGCAGCACCGCCGGCAGGTTCCGCCTCGCCAGCAGCACGCGATTGCGGGCGTTCATGTGCCAGAACTCCGTGTGCCGGCGCGGGTCGATCACCGGATGGTGGATGACTATGTCTCCTGCGTACCACGGCACGTGGCCGGTATCCCAGACCCGCCAGCAGAGCTCGATGCCCTCATGGGCGTAGAAGAACAGCCCCGGCCACCCGCCGACCTCCTCGAAGATCGACCGCCGGATGGCCACCGCACCCTCCCACAGCGACGTCGCCGGGCTGGGCTCTGCAGGGTCGCCCGTGCGCAGCCGCGGGACCCACCGACCCGGCGCCGGCCTACCGGTCGGGTCCTCCACCCGCGGCTGGATCAGGCCCACCTCCGGGCGGGCAGCGAACAGGCCGGCGAATCGCGCCAACGTGTCGGGAGACGCCAGGGCGGCGTCATCATCGAGGAAGAAGAGCAGCTCGCCGGACACCTCGGGAACGCCGGCGTTCCGCCCCGCGGGGATCCCGACGTTCTCCGGCAGGGCATGCCCCCGGATGCCGTCGGGCAGGCCCACCGGGACCCAGCCGTTCCCCACGACCACGATGTCGGTCGTCACGCCCTCCTGGGCCAGCACCGACTCCAGCCCGCGCCGCAGGTCGTCTGGCCGCTGGCCCATCGTCAGCACGACCACACCGAAGTGCGGCACCGCGCCTGCGGTCATGCGCAACCCCTCGTCGGCTTGGTAGGGCGAACCCGGTTCCGGGTTGGACAGCATGGTCGTGACGACGCGCATGCGCACCGTTGCGTGCCATGATCCCGCGAGGCAAGGCGGGACAGCAAGTACATCCAGCTCCCCGGCCACGGCGACTGCTGCTGAACACGCGCGGACCACGCAACCCCTGGACTACTGTGCCGCCTGTGAATGCGGGTCTCGTTGCACGCAACCTCGCCCGGAACGAGTACCGCCGGCTCCGGTCTGCTGCGCGGGACTCTGCTGATCGCCGCCACCTTCGCAGAGCCCCGGCTGCCCATGCTCCCGCGACCGTGGTGCTGCACTTCGCCGATGACAACCCCGAGACCTCGCTGTACCAGCTGCGTCAGTGGTACAGGCCACTGACCGAGCTGCACAAGACCCTGCCCGTCGCGATCTCCGTCCGAAGCGCCACCGCGGCTCGGACCATCGCCGAGGAGTGCGCGCTGCCTGTCGAGTACCTGCGCAACACCCGCGATCTCGAGGGTTACATGGAGTCCGTTGATCCGCGCGTCGTCTTCTACGTCAACCACTGGGCCCGCAACTTCCACGTGATGCGCTACGGGCGCGCCATGCACGTGTTCATCTCCCATGGCGAGAGCGAGAAGATCTACATGGCCAGCGGTCAGCTGCGGGCCTACGACTTCGCGTTCATCGCCGGCGAGGCGGCCCACGACCGGATCCTGGCAGCACTGCCCAACTACGACCCCTCCGTGCGGACCCGCCAGATCGGCCGCCCGCAGCTGGACTTCCTTCCCGCTGATCGGAGCAGCCGCTCGCTGGTGACGACCGTGCTGTATGCGCCGACCTACGAGGGGGACCGGCCGTCGATGGCCTACGGGTCCGTCGAGTCCCATGGGCGCCAGATAGTCGGGAGTCTCATCGGCGCCGGCCACCGGGTCATCTACCGTCCGCACCCGATGACCGGCAGCCTCTCGGAGCCCTATCGGAAGGCCGACCGCGGGGTGCGCGACCTGCTGAGCCGAACGAACGCTTCGCAGCCGCCCGATCGCCCACGGCACGTCATCGACACCTCCGGCAGCCTCGACGAGCAGATCGCGGAGTCAGCCGTGGCGATCGTCGACAACTCCGCCATGGCATTCGACTGGCTGGTCACCGGAAAGCCCCTTGTCGTGACGATCCCGGCAACCGAGGCCACCGTGGGAGTCCACAACAGCTTCCTGTCAGCCTGCTACCGACTGTCGGCGGCCGAGGCTGGACTCGCCGCCGACCTGGTCGCGCACGCGCTGGGCAACGACACGCTGGCCGAGCAACGCGCGTACTGGATCGCGCGGCACTTCGGGGATGTCAGCGACGGCGCCAGCATGCGGCGCTTCATCGGGGCCACAGCCGAGATCGTGAGCTACGGGGCGCAGCAGGTGCACAGCATGGAGCAGCGCGCGGCCGAGATCTCCAGCCGCCGGATCGGTCCGCCGCCGCCAACGGATGGCCAGTAGGCAACTCGGGCATGGGCTGGCCTCACCAGCCCCGAGTGCCGGCCACCCCGTCAGGGCGCCAGGTCTGCCGTCCCGATCGGTTCGAGGCCGATGGCGCGGACGAACTGCGCAACCGCCTCGCGGTTGTAGGCGACAGCGTCGAACTGCGGCACTGGCACCTCGCCACGGAGGAAGGCGCGCATCCCGTCGGCGACCCCCTCGACGCTGCGCGGGACGACCAGGCCCTGCCCGGGCGGGAGGGCGGAGTCGACGCTGGCGAACCGAGTGGTCACCACAGGAACGCCCAGGACGAGGGCCTCGAGGATGACCATGGGCTGTCCCTCATGGTCGCTGCTCATCACGAAGCAGTCACTGGCAGCCATGGCGGGGAAGGGATTGGGCTGCTGGCCAGCGAGCAGGACCGCGTCGGCCACGCCGAGGTCGTCGATCAGCGCCTCGAGCACAGCGCGCTCGGGTCCCTCGCCCAGGATCACGAGCCGTGTCCGCGGGTACTGGATGCGCACCTGGGCGTAGGCAGCCACCAGCCTGGGGTAGTTCTTCGCGCTGGACAGCCGACCCGCGGAGACGAAGGTGATCGTGCCCTCGGGGGCCGCGGGCAGGTGCCAGGCTGCCCGGTCAGCAGCCCGGTCCCGCACGGAGTCCGCATCGACGACGTTGACCGCGTACGTGAAGCGGTCAGCCGGCGCGTACTGGGCGAGTTGCGCGCGATTGACCTCACGCAGCGCTGGGGACACCGAGACCAGGCTGTCGAAGAAGCGGTAGGTGGAGAACACCGCCTCCAGGTTCGCCCGCAACGGCTGCTTGCCCCCGACCTCCCGCCGCGAGTCGGCCACCATGTCGTTGTGCAGCCAGATCGCACTTCTCGGTGCCCGGCCCTGCAGGAGCAGCAGGGACCAGAACGGCGAGTAGCCGGCGAAGTCGACGACGCAGTCGAACTGGGCCTGGCCGAAGCACCGCTCCCACTCGGCGCGGAACGTCCGGGCAAGCGGGGCTGCATCGCGGCGGACCGCCACTCCCCGGCGCTGCACGACCTGCCGTGCCACCTGGGACGCCGCCGACCCTGACATCCCCCCGATCCGGGGAAGCCTGCGGACCTGTGGGTCGATGGCGGCAGCGGCATGGACACGTTCAGCCTCGTGGCTGTCCGGGTAGAGGGCGGTGACGTCGTAGCGGGTGTGGTCGATGGCCCGCATGAGGTTCAGGGCGGAGGTCGTCATCCCGTTGGGCTTGAGCTCACCGAGGTACATGAGGATCCGCGGCCGACCGTCCGAGGAGAGGTCCACGAGGTTGTGCCCCTCGCGGGCGCCCGCGAAGACGACGTCGACGAGGCGCTGGCTGGCATGGCCGTCCTCGTGCGGGCAGAGCCGGGAACGCCACTGCTGTCGGGAGGCCTGGTGGGTCAGCGCAGGGTCGCGGGGCCCACCGGATCCTGCCTGCGACACCGCGTCGGCGACGTCGTCGATGTCTGCCAGGACCGGCCCGGGCCATCCGGTGGCGGGCTCGTAGAGGCCCCGCACCTCGCCGTACTCGGAATGGTCCGGGGCGAACACCACGATCGGCCGGTCGAGGGCCAGGAAGTCCACGATGATGCTGGAGTAGTCCGCGACCAGGACATCCACGGCTGCCAGGACCACGTTGGTCGGGATGTCGTTGTCGATCAGGACGTCGCTGAGCCCCGGCAGCCGGCGTGCCGCGCCATACACCGCCTGATGGACCTTGACCCGGACCGTCCACTCGTCCCCGAGCCGCTGCGACAACCTCCGGACCTGCTCGACGAGATCCGCCGAGTCGTCACGCGGATCGTGGAACGACTCTCCCCGCCAGGTCGGCGCGTACAGCACGACGCGCCCGGGGCCCAGCGGCCGCCCACCTGCGACGATCTCGCGCGCGCGTTCCCGGCCGATCGCCTGACGGTCGATGCGCGGGTACCCCTCCTCGATGACGACGCCGCGGAAGAGGTTGCTCATCCGGTACGCCCGCGCGTACATCTGATCGGTCATGAAGGGGCTTGCGCTGACCAGGTAGTCCGCCTGCAGGAAGTTGCGCACGACATTGCCGGTGCCATTGCCCATCCCCTGGCTTCCGCTCGGGATGTCGTAGCCCATGCGCTTGATCGGCGTTCCGTGCCAGGTGTTGACGTAGACCTGGCCGGAGCGCTTGCCGAACTCGGCCGGGAAGGTTGCGTTGTTCACCAGGTACCCGGCGGTCGACAGGTGCCGGAAGTACGCCGCGGACCTGCGGGTGACCACGCTCACACGGTCGTCACCGGCGAGCTCGCTGAGCACCGATGGGTGCCGGGCCGGGTCATCAAGGACCCAGACGTGCCTGAGGTGGTCGAACCGACGGTCGCCGCGCAGCGCTCGGTACACCGCCTCCGGGTTGCACAGCATGCCGTTCCCGGCGAACGACTCGTACAGGACCACGGAGGGGTCCACAGGCAGTCGACGGAACCCGGCCACGGCCTCGGCGACCACTGCGCGGCGCAGCCCCCCCTTCACGCCGGGCGGCCGGGAGGGGTCCGTCATCCCTGTTCCGCTGCCCTGAGCTTGGCTGAGGACAGGATCGCCACGACGTGACCGGCGACGGTCAGGGCGGCAAGCCCGAGCATGATCAGGACCAGCGCCTGGGTGACGGCCAGGCCACCGACGAGCGAGTCCCCGACGGCAGCGACGAACGCGAGGATCGTCATCTCCACCGAGTGGAAGATCCGGTTGAACGGGAAGTAGCCGACCAGTCGGCGCACTCGTGCCAGCCCCGAGCTGGTCGGCGTCCCCACCCCGGCCACGTCCTCCAGCCGGGGCAGGCCCGAGAACGCCCGGGACACATGGACCATGTCGTTGAGCGCCTTGTTGAACATGATGAGCAGCGCGAGGATCGCCCCGGCGTAGGCGTACCCGCCCGGTGCGGTCCAGGTGAAGTCCGATCCGGCTGCACGGATCCCCAGGCACACGGGGATCACCGACTCTGCCGTGTAGTGCCCGATCTTGTCCAGGAAGGTGCCCGCCGGCGAGAACGTGCCGCGCCAGCGGGCCACCTCCCCGTCGCAGCAGTCCCAGAGCATCTGCATCTGGCCGAGCAGGAGGGCCAGCAGGGCTCCCGGGACGCCCGGGATGAGCAGCGCAAGGCCGGCGGAGGCCCCCGTGACGATCATGAACCAGGTGACGGTGTTCGCCGAGACCCTCGTGGGCAGCAGGACGCGCGTCAGGTACGGCGAGATGCTGCGCAGGTAGACGTCGGCAACCCAGTGCTCGGAGTTCTTCCGACCTCGCACGGCGGGGGGTTGCGTGACCGCGCGCAACTCGGCGATCGTGGGCCGGGCAGGACGATCCGGTGATTCAGCCATGTCCAACTAGCGCCCTCACGCCTCGAGCTCGCGCAGTCCGGGCGGTGAGGTCAGGAAGCCCGTGCCCCAGGCGCCATGCATGGTGGCGTAGACCAACGGCAAGCGGGCGTGCGCAGCGGGGGGCAGGCCTCGGCCCGAGACGGCCGCACCGGCGGTGATCAGGGCCAGGTAGCCGACTGGGGCGAGCCAGCCGATCCGCAGCGCGCGCGGGCCGACGGTGGACCCCACGAGCCCGGCGGCCGTCCCCGCGACGACTCCCACCACCGCGGTGGGGGGCGCGAAGTAGCGCAGCGCCGACGTCCGCGACGCCGTCTGCGGATGCCGGCGCATGACCTCGCGGCGCCACCGGCCGTAGTGGAAGTACTGGGTGGCCAGCGACGAGGCGTCCGGCCGCGGTCGGTAGGTGACCACCATCGCCGGGTTGAACCAGACCAGGCCGCCGGTCTCGCGGATGCGGTGGTTCATCTCCCAGTCCTGGGCCCGCAGGAAGGTCTCGTCGTAGCCGCCGACGCGCTGCAGGGCGGACTTGCGGAAGCACCCGAGGTAGACCGTCTCGGCCTCGCCCTCCCCGCCACCGACATGGAACGGGGCGGCGCCGACGCCCATCGGCGTCGTCATGGCCCTGGCGACCGCCTGTTCGAACGGGGTCTCACCCTCGGCCTGCATGATCCCGCCGACGTTGTCCGCACCCGTGCGGGCCAGCGTCTCGACGGCCGTCGACACGTAGTCCCCGGGCAGGATCGCGTGCCCGTCGACGCGAACGACGACCTCGTAGCGCGAGGCGTGGACCGCGGCGTTCAGCCCCGACGGGGTCCGTCCACTCGGGTTGGGCACCAGCACGATCCGGTCGTCGATCGCCGACAGGCGCCGCGCCACCTCGTCGGTCCGATCGGTCGAGGGGCCCAGCGCCAGGACGATCTCCAGCGGACCTGCCCAGTCCTGGGTGAGGATCCCGGTGACCGCGTGGGTGAGGTGACGCTCCTCGTTGAGCACGGGCATGACCACGGAGACGCCGTCCGGCCACGGTGACGCGGTGGGTTCGGCCATGACCGCGACGGTATCGGAGCGCGGCCCCGGAGGCGAGACCCGGGTGCTCTGGGCGCCGTTGGTGGCGCGCGTGTCGCGCGGGCGCGCACCGGGACCACCGGGTCCGTCGGGTCCGTCGGGGCTCGGTGCGATGTCAGGGCCCGGCGCTACCGTGACGGCCCCGGGCCGCCGGTGGGCCCCTCGGCCCTGCGGGGCAGGACGTTGCGGGCAGGGCTTGCGGCCAGGGAGCACGGGCCGAGCGGTCCGGGCCGAGGACGGGCATTCGGGAGAGGGGAGTCCGATGGGAGGCGCAGGTGTCGGGGTGGAGCTGCCCCTGACCGCAACCTTCCCGTGCCGGGCCTCAGCCGGCGCGAGGTCTGCACGGCACGCCGTCACGATCGCCCCGGACTGGTCGGTGCAGACCCCGCACGACGAGGGCCTCGAGCGGATCGCGGCGGCGTTCGGTGGCGGGGTCTCGTGCATCCCGGCCCTGCGGGCAGTCATGCCCGGATTCCGGATGTGGTGGGAGCGGGCGACCCGCCAGACCGGCCTGCTGGCCCGCTCACCGGATCGCGGGGCCACGTGGTTCAGCCTCGAAGCCGTCCTGCCGTGCTGCCCCGCGCGCGGGTTCGACGATCCTGGGGTGGCCGCAGCCCACTGCCGGGACGTCACCCATGTCGCCGGGGTCAGCCGCGTCCCGGCGCGCGACCTGCGCAACCTGGTCTCGGGGCTGGGCCTGAGGGCGGATCCGGGACCGCCGGAGGGCCGTGGTGACCCGCTGGTCGAGCAGGCCTGGGCCTGCGGCCTGCACTCCTCCTGGGTGCTGGGCCAGTGCTCCGAGCTGGCGGCGGCCGGACTCGCAGAGCCCACGCTCGAGCTCCTGCTCGCCCTGGCACACACAGGCGCGGACATCGCGTGGGTGGCGTCCACGGCGCACGGGGCGAGGGACCAGTCGACAGCCACCTGGGCCGCCTGGACCCAGACCGACCTGGACCGGCGCGACCCCCGGGCCCGTTCGGACTGGCTGGCCACCGGTGCCCGCCGAGCCGACATCGTCGGCCTCTCGATGTCCGGATACCCCCCCGTCCAGGCGCACGCGGTCGCCCGCGACTGGGGGATCTCCGTCCCCGGGGCGGCCCAGCTGCTGGCCCGATGGGTGGGGTCAGGCTATCGACCAGCCCCGGAGCAGCTGGCCTGGGTGGGCCAGGAGGGCATGGGCTTCCCGCCCGACCCCCCAGCCCCGTCCGCGGTTGAGCGGGTCGCACGCAGCCTCGGCCGGCGTCGTCCCGATGCCAGGGAGCGCACGGACCTGGCGATCGCCATCGCCCGCTGGGGGACCGTCCCCGACACGGTGGCGATCCTGCGCCGAGGTGACCAGCTGGCGCTGTCGCTTCCGGCCGGCGATGTCGGACCCCCGGCCTAGCGTCGACGTGGACGAAGGGAGCCGGGGTGGCCAGGGATCGGATCGGGTACGAGCAGGTGCTCCAGGCGATGGGGGTGTGCGTGGCGACACGCATCCCGTTCCTGCTCTGGGGCGAGCCGGGCGCGGGCAAGACCGCGGTCGTGGAGTCCGCCACGGACTCCGGGTGGCACGTGGAGACGCTGATCTGCTCGCACTACGAGCCCAGCGACTTCGCCGGGCTCCCGGTGGTGAACGCCGGCCGGGTTGACCTCGCGCCGCCGCAGTGGGCGGTTCGGGTGGCCGAGAACGAGGGTCCGTCAGTGGTCTTCTTCGACGAGTGGACCACCGCATCCCCTGCCGTGCAGGCAGCCGCGCTCCGCCCGCTCACGCACGGGGAGGTGGGTGCGTTGCGCCTTCCCGAGCGGGTCTCGTTCGGCGCCGCGGCGAACCCAGCCGACGTCGCAGCCTCCGGCTGGGAGCTTGCTGCCCCGACCGCCAACCGCTTCGTCCACATGGACTGGAACCTCCCGCTCGAGGTGTTCACCGAGTCGCTGGTGACCGGGCAGTGGCCCCGGATCAGCGTCCCTGCGCTCGATTCGGGGTACTCAGCCCGGGTGGCTGCAAGCCGGGCGAAGGTGGCGGCCTTCCTCGGCGTTCGCTCGGGGCAGCTATCGGCGATCCCCAAGGACGCAGCCTCACGTGGCCGGGCCTTCCCGACGCCACGCACCTGGGACTACACCGCACGGCTCCTTGCGGCCGCCGACCCGGTCGACGGCGAGGCGATCCGGCTGTTGGTCCACGGAACCGTCGGGGCGCCCACCGGGCACGAGTTCCTGTCCTGGATCTCCGCACTCGACCTCCCGGACCCGGAGTCCCTGCTGGCCGACCCGGGCGGCGACCTGCTGAAGGGGCTGCGGGCCGACCGCGTGCACGTCGCACTGCAGGGGATGCTCGCAGCGGTGGCCACGCGCACGACCAGGGCCCGCTGGGAGGCCTCACTCGGTGTGTGCGTCAGGGCTGCGGAGCTCTCCGGCCTGGACCCAGCGGTGCCGGTCGTGCGGGCGCTCCTGCGGATCCGACCGGCCAAGGCCGCCCTACCCGCGGGGTTGACCGTGTTCGCCGGCCCGCTGGCGCTGGCCGGGCTCCTGCCCTCATGAGCCTCGACCAGTGAGCCTCGACCAGCCGGCTGCGGACATGCTGGCGGCAGCGAAGCTGTGGCTGACCAGCCCGATGGTCCGTGGGGGTCCGCTCACCGGCGACATGCCCTACCTGTCCACCGCCCTCTACGCCCTGGTGGCGGTCCCTACCGGTCACGTGGCGACGATGGCCACCGACCCGGCCTGGCGGCTGTACATCAACCCCACCTGGCTGGCCGATGCGCAGCGCACAGCACCCGAGGTGGGCGCAGAGCTTGCCCACCAGGTCTGGCACCTGCTCGCCGATCACGCCGGTCGTGCCAGCGACCTGGGCGTCCGCGGGTCGACCTCCCGAGCCTGGCGGGTGGCCGCGGACATCACCGTCCACGAGGTGGCCGGTGGCCTGGTCGCGCGGACGGGCGGGTCCCCCACAGTGGAGCCGCCCCGCAGCCCTCGACCGTCCGGTGCGGCTAGGCCATCGGCATCCGCGCCCGGAGGGCCGGGCGGCGCCGCCGCCACAGGTCCCGCCCTGGCGGCCCGGACCCGGGCCCTGGACGACCACCACCGGCTGATCAGCGCCGCAGAGCTGGGACTGCCGACCGGGCGGGCCGCCGAGGAGTACTACGCGATGCTCACCGGGCTGCCGGCCATGGACGAGGAGCCCGACCACGACCCGGCGTGGATCCCCCGGGCGCCGAAGGATCCGGGACAGGACCACACGGGGCATGACCACCCCGGGCAGGCGGACCCAACCGCTGACCCCTCGGGCGTCGACGACACGGCCGACCCGTCCTGCGGATCCGGGTGCGACGGGATCCACCGCGCCTACGAGCTCCCGGAGCTGGCCGATGCCGGAGGGCTGAGCCCGGTCGCCGCCGAGGCGATCCGCCGCACCGTCGCCATCGAGTTCCAGGCGAACCCGGGCCGTGGGGACCTCCCAGGCGACTGGGGGCGCTGGGTCTCGACGATCCTCGACCCCGTCGTCGACTGGCGCAACGTGCTGCACGCGGCAGTGCGCCGCGGCCTGGGGTGGGCGAACGGCCACACCGACTACACCTACACCCGCATCTCGCGGCGCCAGGCGGCTGCCGGCCCGGTGATCCTTCCGGCGCTGCGCCGACCCGTCCCGCGGGTGGGCATCGTCGTGGACACCTCGGGCAGCGTGGACGACGGGCTGCTGGCCCAGGCCCTCGGCGAGATCGACGGGGTCCTGTCAGCGCTGGGTGTGGCCGATCCGCAGGTCACGGTGCTGGCCGTGGACGCGGCAGTGCATGCGGTCACGACGGTCCGTCGGGCTGACGCCGTGAGCCTGGCGGGCGGGGGCGGCACGGACATGGCCCTCGGGATCCGGGCCGCCCAGGAGCTACGCCCACGAGTGGACGTGATCGTCGTGCTCACCGATGGGCACACCGGCTGGCCCGGGCGGCCTGCGCCCATGCCCGTCATCGCGGTCCTGATCGGCCGGACCCGGTCGGACCTCCCACGGACACCGGACTGGATCCAGCGGGTGGAGTGCGTGCGGTGAGGCTCTGTCGCGTTGCTGGCCTCGCCCTACCTCAGGAGTTGGCGTGCCATCACCATGCGCTGGATCTGGTTGGTGCCCTCGTAGATCTGGGTGATCTTCGCGTCGCGCATGTAGCGCTCGACCGGGTTGTCGCGGACGTAGCCGGCCCCGCCGAACACCTGGACGGCGTCGGTCGTGACCTCCATGGCGATGTCCGAGGCGTAGCACTTGGCGGCCGCGCCGTAGAAGGTCAGGTCGGAGGCTCCACGCTCGCTGCGCGCCGCGGCGGCGTAGGTCAGGGCCCGCGCGGCCTCGACCTTCATCGCCATGTCGGCGATCATGAACTGCACCCCCTGGAAGGAGCCGATCGACTTGCCGAACTGCTTGCGGTCCTGGGCGTAGGCGACCGAGGCGTCCAGCGCGCCCTGCGCGATCCCGAGGGCCTGGGCCCCGATCGTGACGCGGGTGTGGTCCAGGGTGCGCATGGCCGTCTGGAACCCGGTGCCCGGCTCGCCCACGATCCGGTCGGCGGGGATCCAGCAGTCCTCGAAGAAGATCTCGCGCGTGGGCGAGCCGTGGATCCCGAGCTTGCGCTCGGGCGTGCCCAGCGAGAAGCCGGGGTCGTCGGCGTGGACGACGAACGCCGAGATCCCCCTCGGCCCGACACCCTGCTCGGTGACGGCCATCACCGTGTAGTACGTCGAGATCCCCGCGTTGGTGATCCACGACTTCTGCCCGTTGAGGACCCACCCACCGTCACCGGCCACTGCGCGGCACTTCATGGACCCGGCGTCCGAGCCGGCCTCGCGCTCGGACAGGGCGTAGGAGAACATCGCCTCGCCGCTGGCGACCTGCGGCAGGTAGCGCCCGAGCAGGTCATCGGAGGCGCCGACGATCAGCGGCATCGTGCCGAGCTTGTTGACCGCCGGGATCAGCGAGCTCGACGTGCACACCCGGGCCACCTCCTCGATGACCAGGCACGCCGCCAGCGCGTCGCCGCCCTGGCCCCCGAACTGCTCGGGGATGTGGATCGCGTGGAAGTCGTTGGCCCGCAGGGCCTCGTAGACGTCCCACGGGAACTCGCCGGTCTCGTCGATCTCGGCGGCCCGCGGCGCGATCTTGTCCTCGGCCAGCTCGCGGACGGCCGCGCGGAGCATCTCATGCTCCTCGGGGAGGGTGAAGGCGTTGAAATCGGGGTTCGGGGTGAGTGCCATGGCTCACAGGCTACGCGCGCCGCAACGCCCGATCCCCGCCGGGCAGCACTCGCCGCGGGCAGCCGGATCACCCCCGCGCGACGTGCCGATCGTGCTGACGATTGGCGACGTTGCCACCGCCGCCAATCGTCAGCGAATCGCTGGACCGGGCCACTGGCCGGCCCGCACTAGGCTTGCCCGCGTGAGCGAGCCCTTGAGGATCACCGTCATCGGCACCGGCTACCTCGGTGCCACCCACGCCGCGGCGATGGCTGAGTCCGGCTACGACGTCCTCGGCGTCGACGTCGACGCCGACAAGGTCGCAGCCCTCGCCCGGGGCGAGGTCCCGTTCTACGAGCCGGGGCTGTCCGAGCTGCTCGAGTCCAACGTCGCCGCCGGTCGGCTGAGGTTCACGACAGACTTCGCCGAGGCGGCGGACTTCGGCGACCTGCACTTCATCGGCGTCGGCACCCCCCAGCACCCACGCACCAACGCCGCTGACCTCAGCCAGATCGATGCCGCGATCGGCTCCCTGGCCCCCCGCCTGACCCGCCCGTGCACCGTGATCGGCAAGTCCACCGTCCCCGTCGGGACCGCCGAGAACGTCCGCACGCGCCTGCAGTCCCTGGCCCCCGCCGGTGCAGATGTGGACCTCGTCTGGAACCCGGAGTTCCTGCGGGAGGGGTTCGCCGTCGCCGACACCCTGACCCCCGACCGCATCGTGATCGGCGTGGCCCACCCGTCCGGGCCCGGCGAGGCGCCGGGTCGCGACGAGGAGGTCATGCGCCGCGTCTACGCCCCGATGATCGAGTGGGGCTCGCCGTTCCTGGTCATGGACTACGCCACCTCCGAGCTGGTGAAGGTGGCCGCCAACAGCTTCCTGGCGACCAAGATCTCGTTCATCAACGCGATGGCCGAGGTGTGCGAGGCGACCGGCGCGGACGTCACCCAGCTGGCCGAGGCCATCGGGTACGACGAGCGGATCGGCTCGAAGTTCCTGCGGGCCGGCATCGGCTTCGGTGGCGGCTGCCTGCCCAAGGACATCCGGGCGTTCATGGCCCGCGCCGGCGAGCTCGGCGTCTCGGACGCCCTGAGCTTCCTGCGCGACGTCGATGGGATCAACAACCGCCGCCGCACCTCGACCGTCGCCCTGGCCCGCGAGCTCGTCGGTGGCCGGTTCGTCGGCAAGCGGATCGCCGTGCTCGGCGCGGCGTTCAAGCCCGACTCCGACGACGTGCGCGACTCACCCGCACTGGACATCGCCGCGGCGATCTACACCGCTGGCGGGGAGGTGGTCGTCCACGACCCGCAGGCCACCGCGAACGCCCGCGCGGCCTACCCGAAGATGGCCTACGCCGCCGACATCCAGCGAGGCACTGACCGGCGCGGACCTGGTGCTCCTGCTCACCGAGTGGCGCGACTACACCGACCTCGACCCCGCCACCGTGGTGGGCCTGCCAGCCACCCCATCGATCCTCGACGGCCGCAACTGCCTCGATGTCGCCCGGTGGCGGGCGGCCGGCTGGACCTACCGCGGCCTGGGCCGCCCCAACGCCTGACGGTTCGCGTCGGTGTGAACGATTCCGACCATCCGATGGTCGCAATCGTTCACACCACCACGACAGGGCGTGCCCCGGAGCAGAATTGAGTTGTGGACCTGTCCCTGGGACTGGTGGTCGTCGTCCTCCTCGCGCTCGCCTTCGACCTGACCAACGGGTTCCACGACTCGTCGAACTCGCTGGCGGCACCCGTGGCCACCCGCGCGATGACTCCCCGTCAGGCGCTGGTCGTGACCACCGTCTTCACCCTGCTCGGGCCGATCATCGCCGGCACCGCCGTGGCCGACACCGTCGGAGGCCTGATCGACGTGGGCACTGAGGACATCCTGGGGATCCTGCTCGCCGCGCTCGTCGCCGCCGTGGCCTGGAACCTGCTGACCTGGCGGTTCGGGCTCCCGTCCTCGTCCTCGCACGCCCTCGTCGGCGGCCTGGTCGGAGCCGCCCTGGTGATCGGCGGGGTCGCGGCGGTCAACTGGGGAGGGTTCGACGGATGGCGGCCGGTCGGGGTCCTCGGAGTGCTGGTCGCGCTGGCGATCTCGCCGTTGATCGGCGCCCTCGCCGGATGGCTGGCGGAGGCCTCTGGTCGGCGGGCCATGCGGCGCGCGGACCAACGCGTCGCCGGTCCGCTCAGGAAGGGACAGTGGGCCACCTGCGCGGCTCTGGCCTTCGCGCACGGCACCAACGACGCGCAGAAGACGATGGGCCTGATCACCCTGGCGCTCCTCGCCGCCGGGACGCTGTCGACGTTCGTGGTCCCACTGTGGGTGAAGGTCGCGTGCGCCGCGGCGATGACGGTCGGCACTGCCCTGGGCGGCTGGCGGATCGTTCGCACGCTGGGCCGCGGCATCTACCGGATCCGACCGCTGGACGGCCTGGCCAGCCAGGGCTCCAGCACCCTGGTGATCGGCGGTGCGGCGATGCTGGGCGCCCCGGTCAGCACCACGCACGTGGTGGCATCCTCGGTCGTGGGCGTGGGTGCCGCCCGGCGCAGGCGACACGTCCGCTGGCCGGTTGTTCGCGAGATCCTGCTCGCCTGGATCGTGACAATGCCCGGCTGCGCCGCCATGGCAGCAGCCGTCGCCCTCCTGGAAGGGGTCATCCGATGAGGTCTCACTGGTTCCTGCCCGAGACGCCCGACGTCCTGGGGACGCTTGCCGCCCAGGCAGACATCACCGTCGCCGGGATAACCGCGTTCGCTGCCTGGGCGCACGGCGACGCGGCGCAGGAGACCGACGTCCGGACCGCGGAGCACGGGGCCGACCAGGTGCGCCGCGAACTGCAGACGCAGTTGCGCCATTCCTTCAGCACGCCGATCGATCAGGAGGACCTGTACAGCCTCTCCGAACTCCTCGACTCGGTCATGAACGCCGCGAAGAACATCGTCCGCGAGGCCGACGCCCTCGGGATCGCGCCGGACGGGTCCGTCGCGGCGATGGCCGACGACCTGGCTGAGGGGCTGGGGCACCTGCGCATCGCCCTGGCCCACCTCACTGGCGACGGCGACACCGCCACCCGCGAGGCCGATGCCGCGCTGGCCGCCGAGCGCCGGATGGAGAAGGTGTACCGCCAGGCGATGCGCGAACTCGCCTCCGTGGACGACGTGAGGCAGGCCCTCGCCCTGCGCGAGCTCTACCGCCGCGTCCTCGAGGCCGGCGAGCGGCTTGCTGCCGTCGCCGAGCGCGTGTGGTACGCCGTGGTCAAGGAGGGGTGACGTCGGCCTCTGTCATGGATTCGGTCCATCTGGTGAACCGAATCCATGACACAACGGGTTCAGCTCAGCTGCCGAACTCCTCGCGCAGGCGCTCGCCCTTGGCCCGAGCCGCGTCGCGCAGCCCTGCCCGGAAGGCGTCCATGTCGGGCCACAGGCGCGGCTCGGCGACCCCGAGGATCCGGACGGCCAACAACCCGGCGTTGCGCGCCTGGCCGATCCCGACGCAGGCCACGGGAACACCCGAGGGCATCTGCACGATCGACAACAGCGAGTCCATCCCGTCGAGCATCGGCAGCGGAACCGGCACGCCGATGACCGGGATGGACGTCACCGAGGCCAGCATCCCCGGCAGGTGCGCAGCACCCCCGGCACCGGCGATGATCACCCTCAGCCCGCGCCCGGCAGCCGAACGGCCGTACTCGATCATGTCCTCGGGCATCCGGTGGGCGGACACCACATCCACCTCGTGGGGAACCCCGAAGTCGCGCAGGACCTGCGCGGCGTCGGCCATCACCACCCAGTCGGAGTCCGACCCCATGACGACGCCCACCTGGGCCGGGGACACAAGGCGCTCATTCATCGATCACTCCCGTCAGGTAGTCGGCCGCGTGGTGGGCCCGTGCGAGCAGCGACTCGAGGTCGTCGCCGGAGACCGTCACATGCCCGATCTTGCGCCCCGGGCGCACGTCCTTGCCGTACATGTGGACCTTCAGCCCCGGATCGCGGGCCATGACGTGCCGGTAGGCGCGGTACATGTCCGGGTGCTCACCACCGAGGACGTTGACCATCACCGTGCTCGGGGCACGGGCAGCCGGTGACCCGAGCGGGAGGTCGAGCACGGCGCGCAGGTGGTTCTCGAACTGGCTGGTGACCGCGCCCTCGATCGTCCAGTGCCCGCTGTTGTGGGGGCGCATCGCCAGCTCGTTGACCAGCACGCCGTCCGGGGTGTCGAACAGCTCGACGGCGAGCATCCCGACGACGTCGAGGGCCTCGGCGATCCGCAGCGCCACCTGTTGGGCGGCCAGGGCATGATCGTCGGTCAGGCCGGGGCACGGGGCGACGACCTCGGTGCAGATCCCGTCGGTCTGGACCGTCCGCACGACCGGGTACACCGCGGCCTGCCCGGAGGGAGATCGGGCCACCTGGGCGGCGAGCTCGCGGGTGAACGGCACGTACTGCTCGACGAGCCACTCGACCCCGGGCGCAAGTGGGTTCCCGGACATCACCGACGCGGCGTCCTCCGGGCCGTCGACCACCCAGACCCCACGACCGTCGTAGCCGCCACGCGACACCTTCAGCACCACCGGCCAGGTATTCGCCCCGGCGAAGGCCACGACGTCGTCGGGGGTGGTCACCACCGCCCACGCAGGGCACGGGACACCCGCCGCGCTGATCGCCGCGCGCATGTGGATCTTGTCCTGGGCGTGGGCCAGCGCGGCGGGACCCGGCCGCACCGTGATCCCGGCGTCGACCAGCGCCGCGAGGATCGGCGCGGGGACGTGCTCGTGGTCGAAGGTCACGACGTCGCAGCCCTGCGCGAAGGCCGCCACGGCCCCCGGGTCGTCGTGGGCGCCCCAGCGGATGTCGCCACCGCCGCGCGCCGCGGACTCCGTGGGGCCGGCAGCCAGGATCCGCAGGCCCACGCCGAGGGCCAGCGCCGCCTCCTGGGTCATCCGGGCCAACTGCCCGCCGCCGATCATCCCGACGACCGGGAACCCGGGTGCAGGAGTCATCCCGGCCCCGGCTCCGGGCGGGTCCTGAGCACTGTGCGCCACAGACAGAACACTATCGGCAGCCGGCCGGCACTATCGTGGGCGCGTGTTGGGTCAGGGCGAGTAGGAGCACCGATGTCCACATCCACGCCGGAACCGCTTCCGGCGCCCGACGGCCAGGAGCTGCGCGCCCTCGCCGACGAGTGGGGCCTGACCTCGAGCTCGGCGCGCCAGCCGATCGGCAGCTACATCCGCGAGCTCTGGACCCGGCGTGACTTCATCATCTCGATGGCCAGCAGCCGGAACACCGCGCAGTACTCCGACACGGTCCTGGGCCGCTTCTGGCAGGTGCTCGCCCCGATCCTGAACGCGATCGTCTACTTCTTCGTGTTCGGCGTGCTGCTCAACACCAGCAAGGGGATCGAGAACTTCGTCGCCTTCCTGGTGGCCGGCGTCTTCACATTCACCTACACCCAGCGGGCGGTCACAGGCGGAGCGAAGGCGATCGCGAACAACCGCTCGCTGATCCGGGCCATCCACTTCCCCCGGGCGGTGCTGCCGCTGGCGGTGATCGTGCAGGAGGTGCAGCAGCAGGTCGTCTCCCTGATCATCCTGTGCGGCATCGTCTTCCTCACCGGGGAGCCGATCAGCTGGCACTGGCTGGGACTGATCCCGGTGATGCTCCTGCAGACCATGTTCAACGCCGGGCTGTGCATGATGGTCGCCCGTTGGACCGCCGCCAGCCAGGACGTGACCCAGCTGATCCCCTTCGTGATGACCACCTGGCGCTATGTCTCCGGGGTGTTCTACAGCATCTACATCTTCACCGAGAACTCACCGGCGTGGGTCCGCGACCTGCTGTACGCCAACCCGGCGACGGTCTACATCGAGCTGGTCCGCGTGTCGCTGATGACCAGCCACTCGGCCCCGGGCTTCCTGTGGTGGTACGCGGCGGCGTGGGGTGTCGGGACCCTGCTGGTCGGCTTCTTCGTGTTCTACCGCGCCGAGGAGTCCTACGCCCGTGGCTGAGCACGAAGCGCCCGGGGCCCCGGGGACTCCCGTCGAGGAACGGGCACCGACCGTCGTCTGCGACGACCTGAACGTGGTCTACAAGGTCATGTCCCAGGGGGGCTCGTCCTCGGCGGCCGTCTCGGCGCGCAAGCTGCTGCGGGGACAGGGCCGGGGGGAGGTGTACCGGCGGGTCCACGCCGTGCGGGGCGTCTCCTTCGTCGCGCGCGAGGGTGACGCCATCGCGCTGATCGGGCGCAACGGATCAGGCAAGTCCACACTCCTGCGGGCGATCGCCGGGCTGCTGCCGGCAGAGTCCGGCGCTGTCTACACCTCCGGGAAGCCGTCGCTGCTGGGCGTGAACGCAGCCCTGATGCGCGACCTGTCCGGGGAGCGCAACATCCTGCTCGGCTGCATGGCGATGGGCATGACCCGTGAGGAGGCACTGGCCCGTCGCGACTGGATCGTTGAGTTCGCCGACCTCGGTGAGTTCATCAGCCTGCCCATGACCGCGTACTCCTCGGGCATGGCCGCCCGCCTGAGGTTCGCGATCGCGGCATCCACGAGCCACGAGATCCTGATGATCGACGAGGCGCTGGCCACCGGCGACGCCGAGTTCCGTCGCCGCAGCGAGAAGCGGATCATGCAGCTGCGCGACGAGGCTGGGACCGTGTTCCTCGTCTCGCACTCGCTGGGCGTGGTCCGGATGACCTGCAACCGGGCGATCTGGCTGGAGAAGGGCCAGGTCGTCATGGACGCCGAGGCCAATGAGGTCGTCGACGCCTACGAGGCGATGTACGACCCGGAGCAGGAGGCGCAGGAGCGCAAGCGGCTGCGGGCCAAGAAGCGCAAGGAGCGCCAGGCGGCCGAGGCTGCGGCCCGGCAGGTCGCGGAGGAGGCCCGCGCCCAGCGCGAGGCGGCGGCGGCAGCGGGAGGCGCCGGGGTGCCTGTTGCGGCGGTGACCGGAGGAGGGGTGCCGCCCGAACCGCAGGTGGCCGCTCCGCCCGAGACTGTGCCGACCGAGACCGTGCTGCCCGAGCCTGTGCCGCCCGACACCGTGCCGCCCGGGACCGCCCCCACCGACACCGAGCGGCCCGCCTGACGGTGCTCGTCACCCGGATCGCCCCGACGCCCAGCGGCTACCTGCACGTCGGCAACGCCGTCAACTTCGTGCTCACGCACTGGATGGCGCGCGCCCGAGGCGGCCGGCTGCTGCTGCGCATCGACGACTTCGACACGGGTCGCGCCCGGCCGGCCTACCTCGAGGACGTGTTCCGCACCCTGGACTGGCTGGGCATCGACATCGACGACGGCCCTTCCGGGCCGGCGGACTTCCACTCGTCGTGGTCGATGTCCACCCGGATCGACCAGTTCAGCCACGCGCGCGACCGTCTGGTCCAAGCCGGGCACGACTGCGTCTTCGTGTGCCGGTGCTCCCGGCACGACCTGGATGCCGACGGCCGGTGCGCGGCTGGCTGCCGGGGGCAGGGCCTGGCACTGGAGCCCGGGCGCTCTGCGCTGCGGATATCGGTCCCTGCCGGGTCCGAGCGCGGGCTCCCCCTCCAACCCGGTGACCACGTGCTCTGGCGCCGCGACGACCTGCCCGCCTACCAGCTCGGCTCGGTGGTCGCCGACGAGGACCTCGCCGTGACCGCGATCGTGCGTGGGGTCGACCTCCTGGAGTCCTCGGCCCTGCAGCTGCACCTGGCCGGGCTCCTGCCGGCCCCGGGCTTCCAGCAGATCGACCTGCGCCACCACGCTCTGCTGACCGCCCCGGACGGGCACAAGCTGAGCAAGAGCGCCGGGGCACAGGCCCACCCCCTGCCACACACCGATGGCCTGCGCGAGCAGGTCCTGACCTGGGCGCGGGAGCTCGGCACGCCCATCGGGATCAGCCGCCCCTGACCGCCGGGGCGCACCGCCGCCCACCGCGACGACCCGGCAGCTCACAGCGTCAGCGCGCGCTCCCCGGTCAGGGTGCTGTGGATCCGCGGGCCGTGGGCCTGGAACCAGTCCCCCGTGGCCGTGTGGATCAGGACGCCGGTCACCACAGCGGTCTGTACCTCCCGCTCGGGAACTGCCGCGTCCTGGATCCAGCCCAGCAGGTCGCGCAGGTCCTCGTCGATGACCCGCGCGACGACCTGGGTCAGCTCCACCGGCTCGGGGATCTCCCCGTAGACCAGCGCGGTCAGGACGCGCTGACGCAGGAGGCTCATCTCGGGGTCGACCGGGTCGTACCCCAGCCGCAGCCGGCTGGTGAGAAGCTCGTCACGGAACGCCATGAGGGCCCCGCACGTGCGTGACGACACCTCCTGGTGCTCGCGGCGCAGGTAGCCGAAGGTACCCGAGCCATCCACCCCGATGTGCGCGGCTGCCACGATGACGTAGCGCACCGGCGCTCCGGGCTCGAGCGGCGCATGGCTAGCCACGGCGGCGATCCCCGTGCGGCCGACTGTGAGCAGCCCGCCCAGAGACCCGAGCTGGAACGCAGGGCCCCACACGGCCTCGAGGAGGGCTGCGAAGGGGAAGCACACCTCATCACGGCACACGCCCACCGCGAGCAGTGCCGTGTCGGCGTCGAACCCCGCACCCAGGCACGCGTCGCGCCACGAGGAGACGAAGTCGACCGCCGGCACGGCCCCGGGGAACTCGTCGCGGATCTGGCGGTCGAGTGTCCGGGTCGGCATGGCAGCCTCAGCTGGTGCGGTCCACCGAGATGGTGAACGCGGCGCGGAACGTGCCCCCGCGCGGGACGACCTCCATCGGGTCCTGGCCGGAGAAGGGATCACTGGCCGCGGTCATCGGCTCGATGCAGATGTGGTCGCGGTGCGGCGGGCCGTAGAGGATCGCCCAGTCGTAGCCCATGTCGAAACGGATCGACATCCTCCTGCCATTGCCGCGGATGTAGGCAGTGGTGCCGTTGGCGACATCGGCGTACAGGTCGTCCAGCGCCCGGTCACCGAGCTTGCCGATGATCGGCTCCACCTCCTCCCGGGTGCCGGTCGGGAGCTTCGTGGAGTCCAGCGGGCAGCGCCGCGTGAACGGGAAGTAGACGTCCCACTCGCTGCGCTCGAGGCCCGGGATCGACAGGTACGGGTGCCAGCCGAAGGCGATGGGCACCTCGTCCTGCCCAGTGGCGATGATCGCGGTGCTGAAGGTCAGCGAGGTGGCCCGCAGGGTGGCCTTGAGCTCGATGTGGTGCTCGAACGGGAAGGCCGCGAAGTCGATCCGCTTCTGGTCGAAGACCAGCCGGGCGGTGATCCACGCCTCGTCGGCGTTCGCCTCGACCTCGACGATGTCCCAGTCGCTGCTGCCGCGCAGCAGCCCGTGGATCGGCTGGCCGTAGGCATCGAACCGCAGGTTGGGCGTGTTCGGGTTGACGTCGATCCGGCGCACCCCGCCACCCTCGTGGACCACGGCGTAGGCCATCTTCCCCAACCGGTTGGCCCACGGCGCGAGGATGGGGACGCCGAACGTCCGTCCGGTCTCGATGTATCCGCCGAGGCCGTAGCGCTGGCCGAGCATCTCGTCACCGTCATGGGTCATGGAGTTGCAGACCATCCCCGCCTTCGGCACGAACGAGGCCGTGACGTTGGCCGGGGAGATCAGCGTGACGACCTCGAGCTCGGGGAACTCCGGATGGGGACCGCGGGTGATCTCGTACACGTTGATGAGCCTATTGCCCGTTGCCCGGCGAGGCGCACCCCGGCCCGCGACTCAGTCGACCGGCATCCCCAGGTCACGGGCGATCAGCATCCGTTGGACCTCCGAGGTGCCCTCGCCGATCTCCAGGATCTTCGCGTCCCGGTAGAACCGTCCCGCCGGCGAGTCGACCATGAAGCCGTACCCACCATGCACCTGCGTGGCTGCGCGCGCGTTGTCCATTGCGGCCTCGGAGCTGTAGAGCTTGGCGATGCTGGCCTCGCGGGCGAACGGCATGCCCTCATGCATCAGCCCGGCCGCCTGGCGCCAGGCCAGGCGCGACAGATGGGCCCGGACCTCCATGTCGGCGATCATGAACTGGATCGCCTGCCGCCCGGCGATCGGCTGGCCGAACGACTCGCGCGTGGCGGCGTAGGCCAGTGACTCGTCCACGCAGCCCTGGGCCAGCCCGGTGGCCAGTGCCGCGATCGCAACGCGCCCCTCGGCCAGGATCGACAGGAACTGCGCGTAGCCCCGCCCGCGAACCCCGACGAGGTTGGCCAGCGGGACGCGCACGTCGGTGAAGCTCAGCTCGTGGGTGTCCGAGGCGTTCCACCCGACCTTGGCGTACTCCGGGGCCACCTCGAAGCCCGGGGTGCCCGACGGCACGATGATCGCCGAGATCTCGGGGCGGCCGTCCGCGCGGGTGCCGGTCACGGCCGTGACGGTCACCAGGCCGGTGATCGCGGTGCCCGAGTTGGTGATGAACGACTTGGACCCGTTGATCACCCAGTCGTCGCCGTCGACCACGGCGGTCGTGCGCACGCTGCCGGCATCCGAGCCGCTGCCCGACTCGGTCAGGCCGAAGGCGCCGAGCATCTCGCCCGCTGCGAGCCGGGGCAGCCACGTGGCCCGCTGCTCCTGCGTGCCGAAGCGCAGGATCGGCATCGCCCCCAGGGAGACGCCGGCCTCCAGCGTGATGGCGACCGACGAGTCCACCCGGGCCAGCTCCTCGATCGCCACGCAGAGCGCGACGTAGTCCCCGCCCATGCCGCCGTACTCCTCGGGGATCGGCAGGCCGAACAGGCCCATCTCGCCCATCCGGCGCACCAGGGGCAGCGGGAACTCGCCTCGGCGGTAGTAGTCGCCGATGACCGGAGCGACCTCGTCATGGGCGAAGCGGGCGACCACCTCGCGGAGTTCGTCGTGCTCGGGTGAGAGGTCGAGATTCATGGGCTGCCTCCTGGGTCTGTGGGACAGTTCCCACGGTAGGGGATCGTGGTGAGACACTTCACAGGGCAGGGCGGTGTGCGCCCTGACGTGAACGGGTATCCAGCGCGCATGACACAGGCGCAGGCACAGGCACAGGTGGTGGAGTCGACCGTGGACGGACGGGCACAGGGCCGGGTGGCCGGTGCCGCGCGGCGGCTGGGCGCCGAGGTCGCCAAGTTCGGCACCATCGGGGCGTTCGCCTTCGTCATCGACGTCACCCTGTTCAACGTCCTGCGCGCCGGGGCGCTGTCCGACAGCCCACTGACTGCCAAGACGATCAGCGTGATCGTGGCCACCGCCTTCGCCTACGTGGGCAACCGGCACTGGACCTACCGCGACCGTGCCCGGACCGGCTACGGCCGCGAGACGGCACTGTTCTTCGCGACCAACGCGGCCGCCCTGCTCATCTCATGGGCGTGCCTGGCCTTCACGCACTACCTGCTCGGCCTGGACAGCCAGCTCGCCGACAACATCAGTGGGAACGTCATCGCCGTCGGCCTGGGCACGCTGTTCCGGTTCTGGGTGTACCGCACCTGGGTGTTCCCGACCGAGGACCCGGTCAGGGCCCCGGCCCCGGACCCCTCGCCGAGCATCTGACCCGCGCGGTCCCGCACGGGCCGACACGCGCACCGGCACCGCCCCGCCCGCGGCACCACCCTCAGCCGGCGGGCCGGCCCTCGCCCTCGGGACGACGCCGCAGGCTCAGCGATGTGGCGCGGACCAGGCCCATCCCCCGCAACGGCCGCGGGGCCAGGTGCCGCAGGACGTAGGCGTCCGGGTCGACGAGCGCACCCTCCGTGGCCGCGTCCAGCAGCGTGGACCCCGGCCGGGCGATGGCCGTGAGCCTGCTCGCGAGGTTGACGGTGCCGCCGTAGAAGTCGCCCATGCGCGAGATGAGGTGACCAGTGGCCAGCCCGATCCGGAGGCTGAGCGCCTCGGCACCGGGCGCCGACAGCTCGTGCATCTCCACCGCGATGGCCGCTGCGTCGTCGGCCTGGTCGCAGACGAACATGACCTCGTCGCCCAGGGTCTTGACCAGCCGCCCGCCGCGCCCGGCCACGATGTCAGCGGCACCGGACTCGAACGCCTGCACCATCTGCGCCAGGTCCTCGTCGGCCATCACGCGGGTCAACCGGGTGAACCCCGCGATGTCCGCGAACCCCACTGTGGCCAGGGTCGGCTCCGAGGAGGCCTCGGCATCGTCAGCCACGAAGGCCAGCCCCCGCCCGATGACCGCCGCCAGGTGCCGCCGCCAGGCATGCACCAGCAGGGACTCCAGCCCGGGCATGACGCCGGCCATCCCGTCGGCGACCGCCGACAGGTCCACCGGCGCCTCGGACTCGGCAAGGACCCGCGCCATCGTGTCGACCTGCCAGTCAGCCAGACGGGAGGCCGTCTGCCCCAGGCTGCGCACGACCTCGATCGTCGTGGCCTCGTCGAGGGTCCCGCTCGCGACCCAGCCTGTGAGCAGGCACAGCGACTCGACGTCGGTCGAGGTGAAGGCCGGGGCGGTTCCCACGTCCGCGAACCCCATCGCCCGCCAGTAGGGTCTCGCCTGCTCGACGGTCAGCCCTGCTGCGACCGCGGCCTCCTCACGCGTGAAGACGGCAGGGTCCCCGAGGACGATCTCGGCGATCCGCGCGATCTGCCGCTGCCGCGGATCGGGCTGGGCGTCAGACCCGGCCAGCCCAGCCCCCGTGTCCGCCAGCGCCGCCTCGGGCAGGAGCGCCGCCTCGGGCAGGTGGACCCCGTCGACGGGCTCGGTCACCTCAGTGGGTCGGGGCGTGGGTCGGGGCGTGGGTCACGTCACCGACCACCACGGCGACCTGGGTGCCGCCGGAGTCGACCAGCAGGGCCCCGGTCGGGCTGATCCCCGCACCGACGCCCACGAGGTCCTCGGCTCCCGGGCGGACCACGCTCAGGGGGGAGCCGATGGAGATGCACCGCTCGCGGTAGGACTCCAGGAGGCGATCGAGTGAGGCGGCGTCGGTGCCCACAGCGTCCCATGCGGTGAACCAGTGCTCGATGCGCGACAGCGCACGCCCGATCAGCTTTGCCCGCCGGGGACGGGGCACCCCGGCCAGGGTCAGCGACGTGGCGCCCTCCACCGGCAGGTCGGACTCAGCGAGGTCGACGTTGATCCCGATGCCCAGGACGATCGCCCCCGTCTGCGCGTCGCGCTCGGCCAGGATGCCACCCACCTTGCCACCGCGGCCGCTCGGGGAGTCCTCGTCACGGATCACGAGGTCGTTGGGCCACTTCAGGGACGCGCGCACGCCCGTGACGAACTCCAGCGCCTCGCACACGGCCACGCCGGCGAGCAGGGGCAGCACCCCCCACTCATGGTCGGGGCCATGCGGGTGCAGCACGACGGAGAACATGGCCGAGGTGCCGGAGGGGGCCTCCCAGGTGCGGTCGAGGCGACCCCGGCCGGACGTCTGCAGGTCGGTCACCAGCACCACCCCGGAGGGGCAGCCCGCAGTCGCCAGCGCGACCCCGACGGTGTTCGTGGAGGCGATCTCGGAGAAGACCGTGACACTGCGCCAGGAGCCGCCGCCCTTGCGGATGGACTTCACGACCGCGGCCGTCCCCAGGTCGACGGGCCACTGGTCCACGTAGGCGACCCCCGAGGAACGGGGTCGGCCATCGGGGCCGGGGACGAGCGGGGCGGGAGTGGGGGCGACCGGCCCCGGAGTGGTCTCAGACACAGGGATAAGGTACTTCACGCAGGGCATTCCAGGAGAGGGACGAGATGAGCGCCAGCGCACCTGAGCCGAGCACGCCTGAGCCGAGCACGCCTGAGGCCACCAGCGACCTGACCACGACCGCGGGCAAGCTCGCCGACCTCGAGCATCGCCGCCACGAGGCAATCCTGGCCGGCAAGGCCAAGCGGATCGAGAAGCAGCACGCCAAGGGCAAGATGACGGCCCGCGAGCGCCTGCGGCACTTCCTGGATGCGGACTCGTTCGTCGAGATGGACGACCTCGCCCGGCACCGCTCGTACAACTTCGGTGGCCAGAAGAACCGGCCCTACGGCGACGGCGTGGTCACCGGGACGGGCACGATCGACGGCCGCCCGGTGTGCGTGTTCGCCCAGGACTTCACGGTCTTCGGCGGCTCCCTGGGCGAGGTCTTCGGCGAGAAGATCATCAAGGTCATGGACCTGGCCCTCAAGAACGGCTGGCCCATCATCGGGATCAACGACTCCGGTGGCGCCCGCATCCAGGAGGGCGTGGTCTCCCTGGCGATCTACGGTGAGATCTTCCGCCGCAACGTGCACGCCTCCGGGGTGATCCCGCAGATCTCGCTGATCATGGGCCCCTGCGCTGGTGGCGCGGTCTACTCCCCGGCCATCACCGACTTCACGGTGATGGTCGACAAGACCTCGCACATGTTCATCACCGGCCCGGACGTCATCAAGACCGTCACGGGCGAGGACGTCGAGTTCGAGGAGCTCGGAGGGGCGCGCACGCACAACACCAAGTCCGGCGTCGCGCACTACATGGGCGAGGACGAGCACGACGCGCTGAGCTACGTCCGTGCGCTGCTGAGCTACCTGCCCGCGAACAACCTCGAGCGCCCGCCGGTGTTCGGCGACGAGGCCGACCTCGCGCCCACCGAGACCGACCACGCCCTGGACTCCCTGATCCCGGACTCCCCCAACCAGCCCTATGACATGCATCGGGCGATCGAGGCCGTGCTCGACGACGAGGAGTTCCTCGAGGTCCAGCCACTGTTCGCACCCAACATGACCATCGGGTTCGGCCGGGTCGAGGGGCACTCGGTGGGGATCGTGGCCAACCAGCCGATGCAGTTCGCCGGCACCCTGGACATCGACGCCTCGGAGAAGGCCGCACGCTTCGTGCGCACCTGCGATGCGTTCAACATCCCCGTGATCACGTTCGTGGACGTCCCGGGATTCCTCCCCGGGACCTCCCAGGAGTGGGACGGCATCATCCGCCGCGGCGCCAAGCTGATCTACGCCTACGTCGAGGCCACCGTCCCGAAGGTCACGGTCATCACCCGCAAGGCCTACGGCGGTGCGTACGTCGTCATGGGCTCCAAGCACCTCGGCGGCGACGTCAACCTGTCGTGGCCGACCGGCCAGATCGCCGTGATGGGCGCCCAGGGCGCGGTGAGCATCCTGTACCGCAAGGAGCTGGCCGTCGCCGAGGACCCGGCGGCGACCCGCGCCGAGCTGGAGGCCGAGTACAACCTGCAGCTGGCCAACCCGTACCTGGCCGGCGAGCGCGGCTACATCGACCGGGTGATCATGCCGCACGAGACCCGCGCCCAGGTGACCCAGGCGCTGCGGGTCCTGCGCAACAAGCGCGAGACCCATCCCCCGAAGAAGCACGGGAACATCCCGCTGTGAGCACCGACGCACCCGACGCACCCGTAGGGCAAGCAGGGCACGCCGAGGATCCCGCAGCGCTGCGGATCGTCCGCGGCGACCCGACGCCCGACGAGCTCGCGGCGCTCGTGGCCGTGCTGGCGGCCGCCTCCGGGGGCGACCAGGAGGGCGGCCCGGTCACCCCGGTCTCGCAGTGGGCGCCCCCTGCCCGGCTCATGCGCCCGGCCGTGGCGCCGACGGGCTGGTGGGAGTCCTCACTGCCACGGTGAGGCAACCGGCGGATGCGCGCCTGCATGGTGGGAAACCACCGGACGACGCGCTGCCGCGGCGTCCCGCCCGCCTGCCATTAGGCTGCCGCCGTGATCTCCGACCGGCCCCTCGCTGACGGCCGGCCCACGGCCGTCTTCGTGTTCAACGAGCTCAAGGCCGAGGGCGGCAGACTCACCCAGTTCTGGCTGGCCCGGCTACGGGCGTTCGCCGAGGCCGGCTGGGCCACGCATGCTGTGCTGATCAACAAGGACGCCCAGCTGCAGGGAACGGTGCGCCAGCTGGTCGATGACGGGCGGTTCCCCGCCGGTACCGGACTGCACCACTACGCGCTGCGTGACCGTCGGGTACGGGCGTCGTGGTGGGGTCCGTTGCCCCCGGGTGGGTCGATCGACCCACGGGTGGGCGACTGGCTCGACTGGCTGACCGCCCAGGTGCCCGGCGCGGTGGTGTTCGCGGATTCCCCGGCCGCCTACCCCTACCTGGCTGCGATGACCAACCCGCAGGTGGCCCGGGTCGCCGGGGTCCACCTGAACCACCTGACGTCACCGGAGCCGGGCCACGACCGGGCCATGGCGGCGATGACCCCCCGGTTCGCCGAGAGGTTCGCCGACCAGCAGGGGGCATTCGACGCCCTCGTCGTGCTGACAGAGGCCCAGGCCCAGGACCTGCGGACCCGGTTCGGACCGGACACGCCCACACTGGTCATCCCTCCGGCAGTCCCGGCACCGGCTCCCGCTCTGGGCGTGGCCCCCGGGGGAGTCGGTGACGACGCCGCGCCCGAGCCCGGTGTCCATCGGGGCCCACGCCGGATCGTCTCGATCGGCCCGCTGGAGACCGGCGCGCGACATCACCACGTTGTGCGTGCGGCCCAACCGGCGCTGGCCGCCGACCCCGGGTTGGGCCTCGACCTCGTCGGGGAGGGCGATGAGGGCGAGGCCCTGCTCGCCCTGGCTGACGAGCTGGGACTCACCGGACGGGTCCGCATCCTCGCGCCCACCGATGATGAGTACGCACCGTTCGTGGGGGCCGTCCTGACGGTCTGGGCGGGCCGCCGGGAGTCGTTCCCCCTGGCCATCCCGCGCTCCCTGGCCGCCGGGGTCCCCGTCGTGGCCTACGACGTCCCCTACGGTCCGGCAGAGCTCCTGACGGCACCGGAGACCGGCGAGCTGGTGCCCTCGGGGGACATCAGTGCGCTGACTGGTGCGATCGGCCGGTGGGCCGGCGCCACCGGGGTGCCGCCAGGGTCGTCGCGGCCCGACGAGGTCGTCGCGGCTGCCAGCGCGGTCCTGCGCCGCACGGACCCGCGGGCGGTCTGGCCGCGCTGGACGGCCATGGCTGGGGAGCTGGCCGACCGGGCGTGCGACCACCGGGTGCCGAGCCTGCTGGTCGAGTCGCTGACCACCACGACTCGGGTGCTGCGCATGCCCGGGATCCTGGCCGACTCCGCCACGGGGCTCACGGCGTGGTCCTGCGAGCTCCCTGACCTGGAGGAGCCTGCCGGCTGGCTGATCGAGCCACCGCCGGTGAGCGGGACGGAGGACGTAGACGACGAGGACCTGCCGGTCCATCCGCACGCGGCCGGGCCGACCCGCGAGGTCGTCGTCCAGGTTCGCTCCAATGCCCTGGCCTTCGTCGCCAACGAGACGGGGGCGTTCCGGGTCGAGTTCACCGACGGGACCACCACGGTGCCCCTGCTCACGACCGGCTTCGAGCCGAGGATCATCGCGGCACGGGTGGGCAACGCGACGATGGAGCGCCAGGCCGACGGCAGCATCTGGGTCAGCCCGCGGCCCGAGCTGCTGATGGCCACGAACGTCGACGGTCGGCTGCTCGTGCGGATCGGCGCGGACGGGGCCCCCAGCGACATCACCGACGCCCTGGACTGGGTCGTCGACATCGACTGGGCCGACCTGACGCCCACGCCGCAGGGAGCGACCTTCACCGGCGTGCTGCGCGCCACGAACATCGCCCCGGCCGACGACTCCCCGCCGGCCATCTGTGTGTCCGACGTCGGTGGGTTCTCCCGGACGGTCGGGCTCCTGCACTACACCGGCGAACCCACGATCGAGGGCCTGGACTGGACGGCGCCGGTCGCCGGGGTCATCGAGACCGACCCCCTGGTGGCCACCACGGACCTGGCGCGCGCCGCCCTGGCCCTGCATGTCGGGTTCCGAGGCCTGCTCGTGCCCATCGGCGGCCTGTGGACCCACGGGCGGCGCGCCCCCATGCACCTGACCTGCCCGCGCGGGATGGTCACGCTGCTGCCCTCGCCGGGTGGCCGGGTGCTGGTCGCCCCGGGCAAGGGGTTGCGGGCCCGGACCTCCGGCGCCATCCGTGGGGTCGCACGCCGTGGCTGAGGATGCCGACCCTGCCAGCGCAGCCGACCCTGCCAGCCCCACCAGCCCCGCGGGACCTCGGCGCCCGGTCCTCGTGCTCGGATCCGCCTCCCCCGCCCGCGCCACGCTGCTCAGGGCGGCCGGCATCACCCCGGTGATCCGGCACAGCCGGGTCGATGAGGACGCCCTGATCGCCTCCGCCGGCGACCTGGTCGCCGACCCACCGGCCCTGATCCAGATGCTGGCCACCGCCAAGGCCCGCGACGTCGCCGAGCAGGTGCGATCCGGTGAGGTCCCCGGTGTGGCGAGCGGGGCGCGGGTGCTCGTCGTCGGTGCGGACTCGATGCTCGACTTCGACGGTCAGGTGCTCGGCAAGGCCCGCAACGCACAGGATGTCCGCGACCGCTGGGCGGCGATGTCCGGGCACACGGGCGTGCTGGTCACCGGCCACACCGTGATCGACGTCGAGGGTGGGCAGGAGGTGCGGCGGGCCGTGGCCACCATCATCCGGTTCGGGCACCCCGACCCCGCCGAGCTCGAGGCCTACATCGCCTCCGGGGAGCCCCTTGCGGTGGCCGGATCGTGCACGATCGATGGCCTCGGCGGGCCCTTCATCGACGGGATCGAGGGCGACCACACCAACGTGATCGGCCTGGCGCTGCCGACCTTGCGCGCCCTCGTCGCGGAGCTCGGCGTGCGGTGGACCGACCTCTGGGACCGCACCTGACGGGTGGCCGCGAACTGGGCGACCCTGCCTCCGTAGGATGGCTGACGAGTCGCCCGGTATCGGGCCCCGGAGAGCGTGTGAGGGGTGCGGGAATGAAGAAGGTACTGATCGCCAACCGTGGTGAGATCGCCATCCGGGTGGCCCGTGCGTGCCGCGACGCCGGCATCGCGTCGGTGGCGGTCTACGCCGACCCCGACCGTGACGCCCTGCACGTGAAGGCCGCCGACGAGGCCTTCGCCCTGGTCGGTACCACGGCCGCCGAGACCTACCTGGTGTTCGACAAGCTCCTGGACGTCGCCCGCCTGAGCGGCGCTGACGCCGTGCACCCCGGCTACGGCTTCCTGTCGGAGAACGCCGACTTCGCCCAGGCTGTCATCGACGCCGGGCTCACGTGGATCGGCCCGCCGCCCTCGGCCATCCGCGATCTCGGCGACAAGGTGTCTGCCCGGCACATCGCGGCCCGCGCGGGCGCACCCCAGGTCCGCGGAACCGCCGACCCCGTCTCCGGCGCCGACGAGGTCGTTGCGTTCGCCGAGGAGGTCGGCCTGCCGATCGCCATCAAGGCTGCCTTCGGCGGCGGCGGGCGTGGCCTGAAGGTCGCGCGGACCATGGAGGAGATCCCCGAGCTGTACGACTCCGCGGTACGCGAGGCTGTTGCGGCCTTCGGCCGCGGCGAGTGCTTCGTCGAGCAGTACCTCGACAGCCCACGACATGTCGAGACCCAGGTCCTGGCCGACAAGCACGGCAATGTCGTGGTCGTGTCCACGCGCGACTGCTCGCTGCAGCGCCGCCACCAGAAGCTCGTCGAGGAGGCTCCCGCGCCGTTCCTGAGCGAGGAGCAGATCGAGCGGCTCTACTCCTCGAGCAAGGCGATCGTGCGTGAGGCCGGCTACTACGGCGCCGGGACGGTCGAGTTCCTCGTCGGCAAGGACGGGACGATCTCCTTCCTGGAGGTCAACACCCGCCTGCAGGTCGAGCACCCGGTCAGCGAGGAGGTCTCGGGCATCGACCTCGTGCGCGAGCAGTTCCGGATCGCTGCTGGCGAGGAGCTCGGCTACGACGACCCACCGCTGCGCGGGCACTCGATCGAGTTCCGGATCAACGGGGAGGACCCCGGCCGCGGCTTCCTGCCCGCACCCGGCGCCCTGACCGTCTGGAACCCCCCGTCCGGCCCCGGCATCCGGCTCGACGCCGGGTTCCAGAAGGGCGACGAGATCGGCGGCAGCTTCGACTCCCTGCTGGCCAAGCTGATCGTGACCGGCCATGACCGCAAGCAGGCCATCGAGCGCTCACGCCGCGCCCTTGCGGAGTTCGAGGTCGAGGGCATCGCCACCGCGATCACCTTCCACCGCAAGGTGGTCTCCGACCCGGCCTTCGCGCCGGCGGACCCCGAGGCCGCCTTCACCGTGCACACCCGGTGGATCGAGACGGAGTTCGTCAACGACATCCCGGCCTATGCAGGCTCTGCCACGGAGCTCGCCGAGCCCGAGGCGCGGTCCTCGGTGGTCGTCGAGGTCGGCGGCAGGCGCGTCGAGGTGAGCCTGCCCGAGGGGATCTCGCTCGGCGGCGGGGGTGGCTCCGCGGCGAAGAAGGCCGCCCCCAAGCGCGCCGGCAAGAAGGGCGCAGGCGGTGCCACCGGCGACTCCCTGGCCGCGCCCATGCAGGGCACGATCGTCAAGATCGCCGTCGAGGAGGGCCAGGAGGTCGCCGCCGGGGACCTGGTCGTGGTGCTCGAGGCGATGAAGATGGAGCAGCCGCTCAACGCCCACAAGGCTGGCGTGATCACCGCCCTGACGGCCGAGGTCGGCGCGACGGTGCCCACCGGGACGGTGCTCTGCGAGATCAAGGACGCCTGACCGGGCGTTGGGCCTGATCCGCGCGTTCCCCGCCAATTGCCCAGGCAGGTGCGCGTTGGGCGCCACATACGGCGCGCAACGCGCAGACCGGGGCGGAGTTGGCCGGGAATGCGCGCTCTGGTCAGTCCTCCCGGTGGGGAGCTCGCGCCCACGGTGTGACCCTCGTGCCCGGTGGGCCGCTCGTCCACTCGGGCCATGCTCGCTGGGGCGGGCTACCCGCGGATGGGCGTGAACGGGCGGATCTCGTCCTCCCCCGGCTGGACGACCCCGCACGAGGACTCGGGGACCTCACGCCAGGCTCCCGGCAGGTCGCCGAGCGGCTCGGAGACGACCAGCCGGGTCTCCTCGGACACCTCGTGCAGCAGGGAGTTGTCCGGGTACATCTGGCGCAGCATCGCGATGTTCGTGCTGTGGAACAGCGAGCGGGACGAACCCTCGCTGGAGTAGCGGAAGGCCCAGATGCATGTCCCGTCGGTCGTGGCGACCGTCATCTGGATGGGGTCGGCGACCCCATGGGCGTGCCCGGTGTCCTCGATGAACCCGACGGCGCGCTCGACGGCGTTCAGTGGGCCGTCCTGCAGTCCCATGGTCAGGGCCAGGTAGAAGAACAGCTCGGAGTCCGTGGAGCCCTCGATCATCGGGTAGAGCGACGGATCCACCGCGAAGGCCAGGTCGCGCTTGACCGTGGCGAAATCGCGGATCAGGCCGTTGTGCATCCACAGCCAGTTCTGGTACCGGAACGGATGGCAGTTGGTCTGCTGGATCGCTCCCCCGGTCGAGGCCCGCACGTGCGCGAACACCAACGGGGAGACCAGGTGCCGGGAGAGGTCGGCGAGGTTGCGGTCGTTCCAGGCGGGCTCGGTGCTGTGGAAGACCCCGGGGGTGTCCCCGACGCCGTACCAGCCCAGCCCGAAGCCGTCGCCGTTGGTGGTCGTGGCCCCCATCGTGGAGTGCAGGCTCTGGTCGATCAGTGAGTGCTTGGGCGTGAGCAGCAGCTCGGACACGGGGATCGGCGATCCCGAGTAGGCCATCCAGCGACACATGCTCCACCTCCGGGTCGGGTTCCCCTGTCCTATCAGCAGATGCGGGGCAGTTGCTCAGCCAGCGGGAGGTCGACGACGCGGCTGCCACCGATGCCGGTCCGGGCGACCACCACCCCGGGGTGCTCCCCGGTCACGGTGCCGATCCGGGTGGCCCCCCGGCCGACCTCGGTCCCGCGCATGACCTCCAGGGCACGGTCGGCGTCCGCGCCGCGGACGAACACCACCGCCTTGCCCTCGTTGGCTATGTACAGCGGATCCAGGCCGAGGAAGCCGCAGGCAGCCCGCACGGCGTCAGGGACGGGGATGTCGCGCTCAACGATGGCGATCCCGGTTCCGCTGGCGTGGGCGATCTCGTTGAGGGTGGCCGCAACGCCCCCGCGGGTGGGGTCACGCATCATGGAGACGCCCACACCCGCGCCCAGCAGCGCCTGCGTCATGGGCGTCAGGGGGGCGGAGTCGGTGATGAGGTCCGCACCGAACTCCAGTCCGTCGCGAACGCTGAGCACGGCGATCCCGTGCATGCCGATGGCTCCGGACAGCAGCACTGCGTCGCCGGGGCGCACCTGATCGGGACCGAGCGCCAGCCCGGCTGGGACCAGGCCGATCCCGGCGGTGTTCAGGTAGACGCCGTCGCCGTGCCCGGAGTCGACGACCTTCGTGTCGCCGGTGACGATCGAGACCCCCGCGGCGCGTGCGGCCGTGCCCATGGACTCGGCGATGACGCCCAGCTCGTCGAGGGGCATTCCCTCCTCGAGGATCGCCCCGACCGACAGCGCCAGGGGCAGGGCGCCGCTGACGGCCAGGTCGTTGACCGTGCCGTTGACCGCAAGGTCGCCGATGTTGCCCCCGGGGAAGAACCGGGGGCGCACGACATAGGAGTCGGTGGTGAATGCCAGGCGCACCCCAGCCGAATCCCCGGCGCCCGGCACGTCCAGCACCGCGGCGTCCCCGAGCTGGGTGAGCACGTCGGCCAGTGGGGTTCGGCCGAAGGCTGGGAGGAACAGGTGCTCGATGAGCTCGGCCGACAGCCGCCCGCCGCCGCCGTGGCCCATCACCACGTTCGGGTGGTCCCGCAGGGGCACGGGGCAGGACCACGAGGTCATGTCAGGAGTGCTCATGCAGGCTGCTCCAGCCGGCGGAACTGGTAGTAGGCCGCGCACGCGCCCTCGCTGGACACCATCGGGGCGCCCAGGGGCGACCTGGGCGTGCACGAGGTGCCGAACGCCTCGCACTGGAACGGCTTGATCAGGCCCTGGAGCACCTCTCCGGCACGGCACAGCGGCGACTCGGTGGTGACGATGCCCGCGACGTCGAAGCGGGTCTCGGCGTCGAAGTCGGCGTACCCATCCGAGAGCCGCCAGCCGGACTGCGGGATCACGCCGATGCCGCGCCACGCCCGGTCGCACACGCTGAACACGTCCTCGACCACGGCCTGGGCCACGGGGTTGCCGGCGGGGGCGACCGCCCGCGGGTAGGCGTTCTCCAGCTCGGCCCGGCCCTCCTCGAGCTGGCGCACGGTCCGCCGGATCCCCTCGAGGACGTCCAGCGGCTCGAAGCCGGTCACCACGATGGGCACGCGGTACTTCGCCACCAGGGGCTGGTACTGGGCCATGCCCATCACGGTGCACACGTGCCCAGCTGCCAGGAAGCCCTGGACGCGGCACGAGGGGGACTCCATGATCGCGGTGATGGCTGGGGGCACCAGGACGTGGGAGACCAGCAGGGAGAAGTTGGTGATCCCCTGCCGCTTGGCGACCTGCACGGTCATCGCGTTGGCCGGGGCGGTTGTCTCGAAGCCGATGCCGAAGAACACCACCTGCTTGTCCGGGTTGTCCGCAGCGATCCGCACGGCGTCCAGGGGGGAGTAGACGATGCGCACGTCACCGCCGGCGCTCTTGACCCGGAACAGGTCGCCCTCGGAGCCGGGTACCCGGATCATGTCGCCGAACGAGCAGAAGATGACCCCCGGCGTGGCGGCGATGGCCAGGGCCCGGTCGATCGTCTCCAGGGGCGTCACGCACACGGGGCAGCCGGGACCGTGGATCATCTCCACGCCCTCGGGCAGCAGCTGGTCGATGCCGTTGCGCACGATCGTGTGGGTCTGCCCGCCGCACACCTCCATCAGCGCCCACGGGCGGGTGACGGTGGCGGCGATGTCGTCGAGCAGCCGTCGGGCGAGCTCCGGGTCGCCGAACTCATCGAGGTACTTCACAGCGATCCCCCGGGCTCCCGTTCGGCACCGGCGATGAGCTCGGCGCCCGGTGCGAGCTCCTGCTCCAGCAGGCCGACGGTGCGCATGAGCTCCAGGGTCTCCAGCGCCGAGGCCTCATCGAGCTTGGTCAGGGCGAAGCCGACGTGGACGATCGTGTAGTCGCCGACCTCCACCTCAGGGACGTAGGCCAGGCAGACCTCCTTGCGGATGCCACCGAAGTCGACGGTCGCCATGCGCATCCCGTGGACCTCCCACACGGTGTCGACCCTGCCGGGGACCCCCAGACACACGGTCGACCTCCTCGGAGCCGTCAGCGGGCGGACCAGGCGGCAGCGACTGCTGCCTGGCCCAGCGCGAGGCCGCCGTCGTTGGGCGGCACCACGCCGTGCACGAGCACTGTCAAGCCTGCCCGCCGCAGGGACCCCTGACAAGCCGAGGAGAGCACGGCGTTCGCGAAGACCCCACCGGTGAGCCCGACCGTGTCGATGCCGTGCTGGTCGCGGACGAGCAGGACCGCCTCGGTGAGGGCCTCGGCCAGCGCCAGGTGGAAGGCGCGGGAGGACGTCGCCGGGTCGATGCCGGCCGCGTGATCGGCCACCGCCTGGGCGATCCAGCCCGACGGGTCGAGGATCACCTCGCCGCCCAGGTCGGTGCGCACCACGGGGCCGTGTGGGCTCGCCGTGGACCGCCAACCGGCCGCCTCCGCTGTGGTGGAAGCCGCCAAAGCCTCCAATTCGATCGCGGCCTGCGCCTCGTACTCAACCTCGTGTCGGACGTCGAGCAAGGATGCGATCGCATCGAACAGCCGACCCATGCTCGTCGTGGGCGTGCAGTGCGATCCCGTGGTGAGCATCCGAGCGAGCAGCGCGCCTTCGGCCGGGGTGCAGGCGGCGGCACTCGCTGTGCCCTCCCAACCGAGTCCCGCTGCCCGTAGGTGTGCTGCGGCCGTGCGAGCCGGGTGCCTGATCGCGGCATCCCCGCCCGGCAGGGAGATCGGCCGCAGGTGCCCGACCCTCTCGGCGGCCGCGTAGCTGCCCAGCAGGAGCTCGCCGCCCCAGATGGTGCCATCAGCCCCGAAGCCGGTCCCGTCGAGGACCACTCCGAGCACGAGCTGCTCCGGAGGCACCCGGTGCTCCGCGAGCAGCGACGCCAGATGTGCATGATGGTGCCCGACCAACAGGTGCTCGATCCCCCGGGCGACCCCCTGGTCGGCAGCCCAGCGCCGGGAGAGGTAGCCGGGATGCGCGTCGGACACGATCACCTCGGGAATGACCCGCTGCAGCGCGCACAACGACTCCACGGTGCGCTCCAGCATCGCCAGCGTCTCGAGGTTGGCGGTGTCGCCGATGTGCTGGCTGAGCCACGCGGAACTCCCGCGGGCGACACACACCGTTGTCTTCAGCTCTCCGCCCACGGCCAGCATCGGCGGGCCGAGCACGGGCAGGGCCAGCGGCAGCGGCGCGTAGCCCCGGCTGCGGCGCACCGGCTGCGGCGACCCGGCCACGACCCGGGTGACGGAGTCGTCACAGGCCACGTGGATGGGTCGGTCGTGGTGCACGAACACGTCCGCGAGTCCGGCCAGGCGCTCCTCGGCCTCCGCTGGGTCGATGCAGATCGGCTCGTCGGAGAGGTTCCCGCTGGTCATCACCAGGAGGTCCGGGGCGCCGGCGTCGAACAACAGGTGGTGCAGGGGGGCGTAGGGGAGCATCACGCCCAGCGTCCCGGTGCCGGGGGCGACATCGGCCACCAGGTCGGCATCCAGCGCGGGGAGGATCACGATCGGCCTCGCCGGGGAGGCGAGCAGCACCTCGGCGGGGCCGTCGACGAGAGCCACGAGGCGAGCCGCGGCCAGGTCGGCCGCCATCAGGGCGAACGGCTTGGCGCCGCGCTGCTTGCGGGCGCGCAGCGTGCGCACGGCTTCGACGTTGCGGGCGTCGCAGGCCAGGTGGTAGCCGCCGACGCCCTTGACCGCCACGATCGACCCCGCCCGCAGAGCTGCGACCACCTCGACGACAGGCATCGACAGCCGCGGACCGCATGCCGCGCACGCCGTCGGCTGGGCGTGGAACCGGCGGCTGCTCGGGTCCGTGTACTCGGCCAGGCAGGGCGGACAGAGCGGGAAGCCCACCAGGGTCGTGTTCGCCCGGTCGTAGGGCAGCCCCGTGGTGATCGTGAAGCGGGGTCCGCAGTGCGTGCAGGCGATGAACGCGTAGCCGAAGCGGCGGTCGGCGGGGTCGCGCATCTCGGCCAGGCACGCGTCGCAGACGGCGGTGTCCGGTGGGATCGAGGTGACCCCTGCCCCACTGCCGCTGGCGACGATGCGGAACGCCGAGCCACCGCGGCCGTCCGGGCCTGCGCCGTCAGGGGCCAAGGGAACCGGCTCGACCAGCCTGTCCCGCACCGGGTCGAGCACCTCGACCTGGACCGCTCCCACGACCGCCAGGGACGGCGCCTCCTCGCGGATCCGCCGCTCCAGCTCGGCCAGGGCACCCGCCGGTCCCTGAGCCTCGAGGAACACCCCGTCCGCGTCGTTGCCCACGAAACCGGTCAGCCCCAGGTCCGTGGCCAGTCCATGGACGAACGGCCGGAACCCAACGCCCTGGACGACCCCGGTCACCCGCATCCCTCGGCGGCACACGGGATCGCTCATCGCCCGGTCCGGGTCACGTCGCCATCACGTCGAGAGGACCACGATCGAGCGGTCGGCGACCGTCACCGTCGCGCCCACCGTCGGCGCGTCGGCCCCGTCCCTCACGTGATCGGGCGCGGGCAGCGTCGTGTCCACGATCCGCCGCCACTGACCCGGGGCCTGGATCGTGAACTCCAGCGGCTCCCAGTGCGCGTTGACCATCACGTACAGGTCGCCCTCGCCGTAGCGGGCCCCCGACAGGTGCCAGGCCACGCTGTGCGACCAGGGCGCGGTGTCCGGCGTCCCCGAGGTGCCGAACCACTGCACGTCCTCGCGCCAGAACCGGCTGCGGGCGATGGCCCGCCGACCCTTGCGCAGCGCGATCATCGCCTTGAAGAACTCGTACAGGTCGCGGTGGGAGTCCAGCCGGTCCCAGTCCAGCCAGGTGATCTCGTTGTCCTGGTTGTAGGGGTTGTTGTTGCCTCGCTGGGTGTTGGCGAACTCGTCGCCGGCCACGATCATCGGCACCCCGTTGGCGAGCATCATCAGCGCCGCGAAGTTCTTCATCTGGCGCATGCGCAGGGCCCCGACCTCCGGCGGGGCGCCCTCGTCGCCCTCCCACCCGCAGTTCCAGCTGCGGTTGTCCGACGAGCCGTCCGTGCCGCCGTGGCCGTTGGCCTCGTTGTGCCGCTCGTTGTAGGACACCAGGTCATAGAGGCAGAACCCGTCGTGGGCGGTGACGAAGTTGATGCTCTGGTAGGGCCGGTACATGTCGTTCGGGCCGTCGGGGAAGAGGTCGGCGCTGCCGTACACCCGCGACATCAGGGCCGGTACGAGCCCGTCGTCACCCTTGACGAACCCACGGACGTCGTCGCGGAACCTCCCGTTCCACTGCCGCCACATGATCCCCGGGAAGCCGCGGCCGAGCTGGTAGGCGCCGAGGTCCCAGGCCTCCGCGGTGACGCGCAGGTCGTGGGTGCCGGCAAGGATGCTGATCTCGTTGATCATCGGGGGCGAGTCACCCTCGACCGCACCTTCGGCGTCGCGCGTCAGGATCGAGGCGAGGTCGAATCGGTAGCCGTCGACCCCCATCTGCTCGGCCCAGTGGCGCAGGCTGGCCAGCACGAGGAAGCGGGTGGCGACGTCCGCGGTCTGGGTGGTGTTGCCGCACCCGGTGTCGTTCCAGTAGGAGCCGTCCGGCTCGACGATGTAGTACGAGTCGTTGTCGATCCCGGCGAGGTTGTAGGTCGGGCCGCTGCTGTCCCCCTCGGCCGTGTGGTTGTAGACGACGTCGAGCCACAGCTCGATCCCGGCCGCGTGCAGGGCGTCGGCCATCTCGCGGAACTCGGCCACGGCGTCAGCATCGGCGTACTCGGAGTGCGGGGCGAAGAAGTTCATCGTCATGTAGCCCCAGTAGTTGCCCTCCTGCGGGTCGTACTGGTGCACCGGGAGCAGCTCGACGACCGTGACGCCGAGGTCCTTGAGGTGGTCGATCTTCTCGATGAGTCCGCGGAAGGTCCCGCGCAGCTCCTCGGCCACCCCGCTGTTCTCGCGGGCCGTGAACCCCTTGACGTGCACCTCGTAGATGACCATGTCATGGGTGTGCCGGGGGCCCGGGGCCGGTTGGCGCTCGTGAGCCCATTCAGCCGTGGGCAGTACCCCCAGGACCGCCCGCCCATCGTTGGCGTCCTCCCCGCGGGCCGCCTCGCGTGAGAAGCCGGGCGGGAAGTGCAGGCGGCGGGCGTACGGGTCGGCCAGCACCTTGTGGGGCACGAACCGGTTGGCCCCGCCCGTCGGCCCGTCCATCCGGTAGGCGTAGTAGGCGGCGCCCGGGACCCTCGCGGCGCTGACCAGGCAGTGCCACAGCCGACCTGTCTTGTGGACCAGGGGGTCGAGGTGGAACTCCAGCAGCGGCGCGGTCACGTCCTGCGCGCCGTAGATCAGGAGGGTGACCCTCGTGGCGGTGCGGGAGTAGATGGAGAAGTTCCACGCCTCCAACTCGTGCACCCAGGTGGCGCCAACTGGGACGGGCGCGCCCTCCTCGCGCTCCCAGGCGTCGATCGTGCGCAGGTTCCCCATCTGTTCGACCATGCCGACCTCCTTCAGGGCGAGGCTATTGCGTTGCGCTGCAGGACGGCTCGCCCACGGGCGAGCGGGTCCGCGGCTTCAGGGGCCGTGGTCGGTGAAGGCCTCCCGAAGGGCCTCGATCGTGTCCGCCGGCATGCCCAGGCCCTCGGAGAAGTAGCCCTCGAACGACTGGAACCGGCTCGTCATCTCGTCCAGGCCAGCGGCGAGATAGGCGTGGTCGACCCCGAACACGGGCACAAGCACCGCCGGGTCGCCACCCGCAGCGCGGAACTGGTCGAACATCGGCTCCAGCGCGGGGAGCAGCAGGTCATTGGTGAGCAGGTACTCGGCCAGCACGTCGTCGTCGGAGACTCCGAGCAGCCCGAGCAGCGCAGCGGCAGCCCATCCTGTGCGGTCCTTGCCCGTCGTGCAGTGCACGAGGGCCGGACGTCGATCGGGCGCGGCGAGGTCGGTGAAGAGCCGGCGGAAGCTCGCCCGGGCGCTGGGCAGCCCGACGATCTCGCGGTAGGCGGAGTCGAACAGGCGCGTGACCGTGGTCCCGGTCAACTCAGCCGTGGCCGCAGGGGGGTCGGCCAGCAGCGCCATCAGGTTCGCCGGAACCGCCATCGTCGAGTCCGCCAGGACATCGAGGGCGTGGTACTGGGCCCCGGCGGGCAGGACGTCCGGCGCGGCGGCCCGCTCGCCGGGGGTGCGCAGGTCGTAGACCGACCGGATCCCGAGGCCGGCGAACGCCTGGACATCCGGGCCGGCCAGCCTCGACAGGTCCGTGGAACGGTAGAGCACGCCGGAGGCGACGCGGCCACCGTCGCGTGTCGGCCAGCCGCCGACGTCGCGCAGGTTCGGGGCGGTGGCAAGACCCAGGCCGGCGCCGGGAGGGGGCCAGGACCCCTGCTGCCCCACGTCACCCGGTCGTGCGGGCCTCATGCCCGGCGCATCCTCCTGTCCGCTGTGCTGGATCATGACGCGCCCTCAGCCGAACGCACGCAGCTGGCGGGCGGCCTCGGCGATCGACCCGGTCATCGAGGGGTACACGGTGAACGTGGCCGCCACCTGGTCGACGGTCAGTCTCTGCTCGACAGCCAGGGCGAGACCGAAGATGAGCTCGGAGGCGTGCGGCGCGACCACCACCCCGCCGATCACGATCCGCGTGCCCCGCCGGCAGATGACCTTCACGAAGCCGTCGGTGATCCCCTGCATCTTGGCCCGCGCGTTCGTCGCCAGCGGCAGCGAGACCACCTCTGCGTTCACACGACCGGCATCGACGTCGGCCTGGGTGTAGCCGACGGTGGCGATCTCCGGGTCGGTGAACACGTTGGAGCTCACCGTGCGCAGGTCCAGCGGCGCCACCGCGCCACCGAGCGCGTGCCACATGGCGATCCGGCCCTGCATGGCGGCGACCGAGGCCAGCAGCAGCACCCCCGTGCAGTCACCTGCGGCGTAGACACCGCGGGCGGAGGTGCGCGAGACGCGGTCGACCTCGACATGCCCGGCGGGCGTGGTGCGGACCCCGGCGTCGGCCAGGCCCAGGCCCTCGGTGTTGGGCACGGAGCCCACCGCCATGAGGCAGTGCGAGCCCTCCACGGTGCGCCCGTCGGCGAGCGTGACCACCACCCCGTCGGCGCTCCGGACGGCCGACTGCGCCCGCGATCGGCGCAGCACCGTCATCCCGCGTCGTTCGAAGACGTCCTCGAGGACCTGGGCCGCCTCGGGGTCCTCGCCGGGCAGCACGTGCTCCCGGCTGGACACGAGGATGACCTCCGAGCCCAGGGCCTGGTAGGCGCACGCGAACTCCGCCCCGGTGACACCCGACCCGACGACGACCAGCCTCTCGGGCGCCCGGTCGAGGTCGTAGACCTGCTCCCAGGTCAGGATCCGCTCCCCGTCGGGGACGGCCGTGTCCATGACCCGCGGCCGCGCGCCGGTGGCCAGCAGGATCGCGTCGGCCTCGATCCGCTCGCTGCCCCCGGATGCCAGGTCGGCAACGACCGCACCCGGGCCGTCGAGGCGCCCTCGTCCGGCGAGCAGACGGACACCTGAGCGCTCGCACCGCTGGGCGGTGTCCTCGCTCTGAGCCGCGGCAAGGTCGCGGATGCGCAGGTTCACCGCGGCCAGGTCCACGCCGACGGCCGCCGCCGCACCGGTGATCCCCAGCGCCCCGCTCTGTCGAACCTGCGTGGCGGACTCGGCCACCGCGAGCAGCGCCTTGCTCGGCACGCAGTCGGTGAGCACCGCGGAGCCGCCGATCCCATCGGAGTCGACGAGCGTCACCTCGGCGCCCATCTGCGCTGCGACCAGGGCCGCCTCGTACCCGCCCGGGCCGCCACCGACGATCGCCACCGAAGTCATGGCGCCGATCATCGCGCATTGGCCACCATGCGCGCGCCGGGGAAGGGCCCACGATCAGGGACGCAGCCGTCGCAGGCATCAGCCATGACAGGATCACGGCCTACGACCCGCCCCGGACCGGAGGACCCATGGCCGTCGAACCGCCCCTTCCGCGCATCACGCTGCCGGTGCAGGCCCCGACTCCCGCCGGGGACCTCGTGCGTATCCGCAGGTTCGTCGATGGCGAGCCCCGGCCGGACTCGTCGAGCGAGTACGACGACTGGGGTGTGTTCGACATCCACTTCGAGGACGACTGGCACGACCGGGCAATGGTCGACTTCCGCCCCCGTGAGGGTGCGCAGGAGGCCTGGGTCCCCGTCGGGGACATGAGCTGGCACAGCGAGCTGCACGGTCCCAACCTGGGCTCGCGCGCGATCAGCATCGGGGTGTCGCTGCATGCCGACGTGCGCGGTCGTGGCATCGGCTCGGTGGCACAGTCACTGCTGGCCAGCGCCCTGCATGCCGGCGGGGTCCATCGGGTCCAGGCGTCCACGGATGTGGCCAACATCGCCGAGCAGCGCTCCCTGGAGCGCGCCGGCTTCGTGCGCGAGGGGGTCGCGCGCGCGTCACAGGTGCGAGCCGATGGCCGTCACGACCTCGTGCTCTACTCATGCCTGCCCGGAGAGCCGGTGTTCGTCCCCCAGTGACTCCAGCCACCAGTGACTCCCCTGGCGCCGATCTTCCGGTGGGGCGGTCACACCACTACTCTGTGCGACGTGGTCCTCTACGCGGCGTACGGGTCGAACCTCGACCCCCGGCAGATGCTCGAGCGCGCACCGCACTCCCCCGCGTACGGCCCCGGCTGGCTGATCGACTGGAGGCTGACCTTCGGCGGTGAGGACCTGGGGTGGGACGGTGCCCTGGCCACCGTCGTCGAGGACCCCGGCCACAGCGTGTTCGTCATGCTCTACGACATCTCCCCGGAGGACGAGCCACTGCTCGACCACTGGGAGGGCTCCGACCTCGGGATCCACCGCAAGCTGCACGTGCGCGTGCAGACCCTCGACGGCGACGAGATGGCCTGGCTCTACGTGGTCGACGCCTACGAGGGCGGCCTGCCCTCGGCGCGCTACCTCGGGATCATGGCCGAGGCCGCGCGGGCCGCCGGGGCGCCCGACGACTACGTCGTGGACCTCATGAAGCGACCCTGCCAGTAGGCATCCCCGCGGGCGTGCCGGTCGTCGGACGCCGACCCCCTCAGGAGTCGGTGTCGGGGGCAGAGGCTCCCGAGTCGCGCGCGAGAGTCGCCCCGCCGGGGTCGCCCGCGCCCCCGAGGCCGGCGGCCGCCGCTGCCAGCCGCCGCTCCAACGCCGCCACCCGGGAGCTCAGCGCGGCCACCTCCGCTGGGGACCCGCCGCCAGCGGGCTGGGTCGCTGCGACGGCACCCGTTCCCGAGACCTGCTCGGCGCCTGCCGGTCTCCGGCCGCGGACGAACTTCAGGTACCCCAGCACCAGCGAGACCCCCAGCGCCGCCACCAGCACGAGGAACCGCGTGACCGAGTTCCCCGAGGCCAGCCCCCAGCCCACCCCGTAGAGCATGGTGAACAGTCCGCCGAGCAGGATGCCGTTGCTCAGCACGAAGACGGAGTCACCGAGGGCCAGCGCAAGTCCCATGAGCATCGTGGCGATGACGATGAGGATCACGCTGGTGCTCATCCGCCACTGGCTGGACCGCTCCTCCGCGACCCGCTGCAGCATCGTGACCTCGGCATCGATGGCCTTGATCTGGGCCTGCTCCGCGGCGGTCAGTTGCTCCCAGCTCCGGCACTGGCCGGTGTTGCAGCCGTCGATCGCGTACCGCTCGTCCTGGAGCGCCTGGATCTGCTCCTGCGTCTCCTCGCCCGGGTTCGGGTGGAACGTGTACACCCCGACCCCGACCACCGCCGTGATCATCAGCCCGAGGAACACCGCGAAGATCGCCTGGAGCACCCCCCGGCCGATGTTGGGCGCCTGCGTCGTGCCGTCCATGGACACCTCCCGCGGGCAGGCTACTCCGGCAGGGCTCTCCGATCGGGTTCGCTGGTCCGCCCGCGGGTCGTCGGCATTGCGCCTACGAGGTCAGCCGCGCGCGCACGTCGTCGGCCACGGCAGCCAGCCGCTCTCCGGCCACTGACCGGGCGGCGGCCACACCGTCGGCCCCCACGGGTGCCCGGACCTCGAGGTAGGCCTTGATCTTCGGCTCGGTCCCGCTGGGCCGGATGATCACCCGTGCCCCGTCGATGCCCTGTGCACCGCCGAGCATGTACTTCAGCCCGTCGGTCGGCGGCAGGTCCGCCGAGCCGGTCTCGAGGTCGATCGACTCGATCACGTACAGCCCACCGAACCCCGTCGGCGGCTGCGCGCGCAGCGAGGCCATGAGTGCGGGGATCGCCGACAGGTCGGTGAACCGCATTGAGACCTGGCTGGTCGCGTGCACCCCGTGCGCCGTCGCGAGTTCGTCGAGGACGTCCTGCACGCCCCGGCCCTCGGCCTTCAGCGCCGCGGCCATCTCGGTGACCAGCAGGCCGGCCGAGATCCCATCCTTGTCGCGCACGCCCGTCGGGTCCACGCAGTAGCCCAGGGCCTCCTCATAGCCGAACGCGAGGTCGTCGGCGGCCCGCGAGATCCACTTGAACCCGGTGAGGGTCTCGCGGAAGCCCAGTCCGGCATCGCGGGCGATCGCCCCGAGCAGCTGGGAGCTGACGATGGAGTTGGCGTAGGTGCCGGTCACCGGAGTGCCGGCGCGCACACCGCGCTGCAGGATCCACCAGCCGAGCAGGGCGCCGACCTCGTCGCCGGTGAGCATCCGGAACCCGCCGTCGGCAAGGGGGATCCCCACCGCGCAGCGATCGGCATCCGGGTCGTTGGCCAGCACCAGGTCCACGTGCGCTCCGCCCGCGAGGTCCATGGCCAGGTCCATCGCCCCGGGCTCCTCCGGGTTCGGGAACGACACGGTCGGGAAGTCCGGGTCGGGCTCGTCCTGGGCGACGACCGCCAACGGCGCGGGGAACCCGGCGCCCGTGAGCGCTGCCTTCATCAGGGGGCTGCCGACACCGTGCATGGCCGTGTAGGCCACGGCGATGTCCCGCGCGCCGCCGGGCAGGGCCAGGCCGCAAACCCGGGCCAGGTAGCTGTCCACGACCCCCTCGTCGAGGATCCCGTACTCCTCGCTGCGGGCGATCCCGGACAGTGCCCCGACGGCCTCGATGCAGGCCGCGATCCCGGCGTCGGCCGGTGGCACGATCTGAGAGCCGTCGCCGAGGTAGACCTTGTAGCCGTTGTCCTGCGGCGGGTTGTGCGACGCCGTGACCACGACCCCGGCGGAGGCCCCGTAGGTCAGGATCGCACCGGCCAGCACCGGCGTGGGCAGGGGCCGTGGGCAGACCAGGGCGCGGAACCCGGCACCGGCGAAGATCTCCGCGGTGTCGCGGGCGAAGACATCGGAGTTGTGGCGGGCGTCGAAGCCGATCACCACCGGGGTGCCGGCCTGCCCCTGGTCGAGCAGGTACTGGGCGAGCCCGGCCGCAGCCCGGGAGACCACGACCCGGTTCATCCGGTTCGGCCCGGGGCCGAGCTTGCCGCGCAGTCCCGCGGTGCCGAACTGCAGGGTCCCGGCGAAGGCGTCTGCGAGCTCGGCGGCGGCTTCTGGGTCCCCCGCCTCGGCGGCAGTGATGCGGTCGTTCAGCTCGGCGGACGTGGCCGCGTCGGGATCGGCGTCCGCCCACTGCGCGGCCCGCATCAGCAGGAGGTGGTCGATGGCGGTCACAGCTGGCCCACCACGGTCGCGAGCAGCCCACCCATGCGCTCGGCGGCCATCTTCCCGGCCTCGAGGACCTCCGCGTGGTTCAGCGCCTCCCCGGTCATCCCGGCGGCGAGGTTGGTCACCAACGACAGTCCGAGGATCTCCATTCCGGCCTCACGGGCGGCAATCGCCTCAAGCGTGGTCGACATCCCGACGAGGTCCGCGCCGAGGACCCCGGCCATCCGGACCTCCGCGGGGGTCTCGTACTGCGGGCCGCGGAACTGCAGGTACACGCCTTCGGCCAGCGTCGGGTCGATCTGCCTGCACAGCGCGCGCAGTCGCGCGGAGTAGAGGTCGGTCAGGTCGATGAAGGTGGCCCCGCGCAGGGGGGAGGCGCCGGTCATGTTGATGTGGTCGCTGATCAGGACCGGGGTTCCCGGCGTCCAGTCCGGGTTGAGCCCGCCGCACCCGTTGGTGAGCACGATCGTGCGGCAACCGGCGGCGGCAGCGGTGCGCACGCCGTGCACCACCGCTTCCACACCTCGGCCCTCGTAGAAGTGCGTGCGCCCCAGGAAGACCAGTGCCCGCCCCCCAGAGGGTGTGGCGACGCTGCGGATCTTCCCGGCATGGCCCGCCACCGCCGGCGGGGCGAACCCGTGCAGGTCGGTGGACGGGAACTCGGCCAGCGTCTCGCCGAGCAGGTCGACGGCCGGCAGCCAGCCCGAGCCCAGGACCAGCGCCAGGTCGTGGGTCGGCGAGCCGGTGAGGTCCGCGAGTTCGGCCGCGGCCTGCGCGGCGGCGGCGGTGGGGTCATCGAGGGGCATGGGTGCACGTGTCGTCATGGCGGTGACGCTATCCCCCGCACACCCACCGGAGCAGCCCGAGCAGCGAACTCACCCTGATCGTGATCCCGTTGGCCTTGCGAGGCCCGGGGGCCCCTCACGGCGCGGCGACGTTCATCACGTCGAACAAGCCGAACACCTCGAACACCCATCGGGTTGGCCCTTAGGGTGACGTCGTGTCTTCGTCTGAGTTTCCCTGGGAGCCACCGCTGGCTGGCGGCGAGGTCGAGCACCTCTTCGGTGCACTGGATCGGCTGCGCACGACGTTTCGGTGGAAGGCCGACGCTCTCGATGATCGCGGCCTGCGAACCACCGTCGGCGCCTCGACCCTGACGATGGGGGCGCTGCTCAAGCACCTGGCCTTCGTCGAGGCCTTCCACTCGAACCTCAAGCTTGCGGGGCGATCGCCGGGCCCGCCGTGGGAGACCGTGGACTGGGACGCGCACCCCGGTTGGGACTTCACGTCCGCCGCCGACGACTCCGCGGAGGCGCTCTACGCCCTGTACGACGATGCGGTCGCGGCCGCCCGCTCGGTCTTCGCGACCGCGGTGGCCGAGGGCGGACTGGATCAGCTGGTCCACGCCGCCGATGACGAGGGCCGGCACGCGAGCCTGCGCAGGCTGGTGTTCGACCTCGTTGAGGAGTACGGCCGGCACACAGGGCACGCCGACCTGCTGAGGGAGGCCGTCGACGGTCGGGTCGGCGAGGACCCGCCCGCGGGCTGGCGGCCCGAGTCCGGGACCTACCAGATGCCGGGGACCGGCACTCCATAGTCCCGTGCCAGGGCCGGCAGCGGCGCTGCCCCCGGCGGAACGGGTACGGTCGGCAGGTGGACGGGGACCCTGAAGAGCAGGCCGCGATCCGTGAGCCCCTGCTCACCGATCGACTGACCCGCGGGCAGCGGTTCTCCCTGGCGCTGGCGTGGTCGGTGTGCGTCGCAGCGGCATGGGCCCTCCTCATCTGGGCCACCCCGGACCTGGTCCAGTGGGACAACAGCGGCGAGGCGCAGTCAGCGCAGGTCCTGGCCCGATGGATGGTGTTCCTCGCCTGTCTGGTGCTCGCGGCAGCGGCGGTCGTGGCGGAACGGGTCATCGGCAGCCGGACCGGGGCGGTGTTTTCCGGAGTCGTGGCAGCTGCTGTCCTGATCATGACCTGGCTCCCCATCCCCTTCGGGGCCGTAGCCACAGCCCTCGTGGGCGGATACGTGCTTCTCGCGGGGGTCGTGGCTGTGATCGTGACCAGCCTGCGCACCTGACCCCCGGACGAGGGCCCTCGCGGGCGTCGCGCTCGTGATGGTCACGCTGGGCTGACCGACCCGACTGCTGGCAGCGAAGGGTCGACGTCTGCCGCGCCGGGCAGCCTCGCGGCCGGCCGGCGGGTGCCGGCCCGGCGGGCGATCGCCGGGGTGGTGGGACCACAATGCCCCTCATGGCACTCACCCGTTCCGAACTGGCCCGCATGGTCGACCACACGCTGCTCAAGCCCGAGGCGACGCCCGACGACGTCGCGGCCCTGTGCGCCGAGGCCAACGACCTGGGGGTGTTCTCGGTCTGCATCTCCCCCTCCTTCCTGCCGCTGTCCCGGGGGCTGCTGTCGCCGGAGATCGCCACGTGCACGGTGGTGGGCTTCCCCAGCGGCAAGCACCACGCCGACATCAAGGCCACCGAGGCTGCCCGGGCCGTGGCCGACGGGGCTGGGGAGGTCGACATGGTCGTCGACGTGGGTGCGATCAAGGCGGGGCTCTGGCGGATCACCGAGAAGGAGGTCATGGCCGTTCGCGCTGCAACCGACGGTGTCCTGCTCAAGGTCATCCTCGAGACTGCCGCGCTCACCGACGACGAGATCGTGCGCGCCTGCATCATCTGCCAGGAGGCGGGCGCAGACTTCGTGAAGACCTCGACGGGCTTCCACCCGGCCGGGGGCGCCTCGGCCCATGCGATCTCGCTGATGGCCAACACGGTCGGTAGCACCCTGGGCGTCAAGGCCAGCGGCGGCGTGCGGACCGCAGCGGCGGCGCTGGAGATGGTTGCTGCCGGGGCCACCCGGCTGGGCCTGTCGGGCACCCGGGCGGTCCTCGACGGACTCGACGGCGCGCAGGCGGACCCGGCGGCTGCGGCAGGCGATGGGTACTGAGGACCGGGCCGATCACCGACGCGTCATCCTGCTAGCCGGTCCCAGCGGCTCGGGGAAGTCCACGATCGTGCGCTCCGTGGGGCTGCCGATGGTCTACCTCGATGACTTCTACAAGGCTGGAACGGACCCGACGCTCCCGCGGCACCCGGAGCTGGACATCGTCGACTGGGACCACCCCGACAGCTGGGACCGCCAGGCGGCCCTCGAGGCGCTCGAGCGGCTCTGCCGCGAGGGGCGTGCCGAGGTCCCCGTGTACGACATCTCCGCCAATGGCCCCGTCGGGACCCACATCGTCGACGTGGGGAACCAGGCCTTCGTGGCCGAGGGGATCTTCGCCCCCGAGCTCGTCGCCGAGCTGGCCGAGCGGGGGCTGCTGCTCGACGCCATCGTCGTGCACCGCGACCGCTGGAAGAACCTCGTGCGCCGCGCGGCCCGGGACCTCAAGGACCGGCGCAAGCCGCCCGGGACGATCCTGCGCCGGGGCATGCACCTCTACCGGGTGGAGCAGGTCGTGGTGGACCGTGCGACAGATGCGGGGTGTCGGCCGCTCGGAGCACGCGAGACCCGCCAGGCGCTGGCCCGGTGCCGCCCCTCGGCGCCCGGCCAGGGCTGAGGTGGTGGCCCGGCATCGGACGAGGGTCTGTCAGCCCATCATCATGTCGCTCAGCGCCATCGCGGCGTACCCGGGCTTGATCACCTCGTTGATGATCCGCAGGCGCTGGTCGAAGGGCAGGAACGAGGACTTCATCGCGTTGACGGTCAGCCACTGCACGTCGGCCAGGCCGTAGCCGAAGGCCTCGGAGAGCAGGAGCATCTCCTTGCTCATCGTGGTGTGGGACATCAGCCGGTTGTCGGTGTTGACCGTGACGCGGAAGCCCAGCGTGCGCAGCAGGCCGATGGGGTGCTCGGCGATGGACCGGGCGGCGCCGGTCTGCACGTTCGAGCTCGGGCACATCTCCAGCGGGACGCGCCGGTCGCGGATGTACGAGGCGAGCCGGCCCAGATGCACCGAGCCGTCGGGCTCCTGGGTGATGTCGTCGATGATGTGCACCCCATGGCCGAGTCGCTCGGCGCCGCACCACTGGATCGCCTCCCAGATGCTCGGCAGCCCGAAGGCCTCACCGGCGTGGATCGTGAAGTGCGCGTTCTCCCGGCGCAGGTACTCGAACGCATCGAGGTGCCGGGTCGGGGGGTAGCCCTCCTCCGCGCCGGCGATGTCGAAGCCGACCACACCGGCATCGCGGTAGGTGACCACGCGCTGGGCGATCTCGGTGCTGCGCGCTGCCGTGCGCATGGCAATGAGCAGGGCCCGCATCACGATCGGGCGGCCTGCATCCGCCGTGGCCTGCTCCCCCTCGGCGAAGCCGGCCAGCACGGCCTCGATGACCTCCTCGAGGGACAGCCCGCCGGCGATGTGCAGCTCCGGGGCGAAGCGCACCTCGGCGTAGACGACCCCGTCGGCTGCCAGGTCCTCAGCGCACTCGCGCGCCACCCGGCGCAGCGCATCGGCGGACTGCATCACGCCCGACCGTGTGCGCGAAGGTCTCCAGGTAGCGCACCAGCGACCCCGAGTCGGCCGACTCCCGGAACCAACGGCCGAGCTCGGCTGGGTCAGTGGTCGGGAGGCCGGTGTAGCCGGACTCGGCCGCCAGCTCCACCACCGTCTGCGGGCGCAGGCCGCCGTCGAGGTGGTCGTGGAGCAGTACCTTCGGGGCGCGCTGGCAGGTCTCGAGATCCAGGGTCATGACCGACAGGCTATCGGCGCCGAGCGCGCGTCATCGAGTCGTGGGTCATCCGCGATGCTGCGCGAGCTGATCACGCGCTGTCGCCAGGACCGCGTCCGGCGTGAACCCGAACCTGCGCAACAGCTCCTTGAGCGGGGCGGAGGCCCCGAACGTGGACATCCCGATGACTGCACCGTCGGGGACGAACCGCGCCCAGCCGAGGGTGGATCCCTCCTCGACGGCCACGCGCGCCCGGACGGCCGCGGGTAGCACGGATTCGCGGTAGGCGGCGTCCTGGCGGTCGAACAGCTCCCACGAGGGCATGCTCACGACCCGAACGGCCACGCCCTCGGCGGTCAGGACCTCGTAGGCATCCACCGCGAGGTGCACCTCGGAGCCGGTGCCGATCAGGATGATCTCCGGTGCTGACCCGTCCGGCGGATCGGCCAGGACGTAGGCACCTCGCGCCAGCCCCGACGCTGCGCCGAACCGCTGGCGGTCCAGCGTCGGCAGCGCCTGGCGGGACAGGAACAGCGCCACCGGGGAGTGGCGCAGAGGCATCAGCACGCGCCACGCCTCCGCGACCTCGTTGGCGTCACAGGGCCGGATGTCGATCAGGCCGGGGACGGCGCGCAGGGAGACCATCTGCTCGACAGGCTGGTGGGTGGGGCCGTCCTCACCGACCCCGATGGAGTCGTGGGTGAACACATGGATGACCGGGATCTCCATGAGCGCCGAGAGCCGGATGGCCCCGCGCTGGAAGTCCGAGAAGATCAGGAACCCGGCCTGGTAGGGCCGCACCTTGCACAGGGACAGGCCGTTGGCGATGCAGCCCGCGGCATGTTCGCGCACGCCGAAGTGCAGGTTGCGACCCGCCGGCTCAGCAGCGGAGAAGTCCCCCGCGCCGTCGAAGGTCATCAGCGTCTTCGTCGAGGGTCCGAGGTCCGAGGCCCCGCCGACCAGCCACGGCACTGCTTGGGCCACCGCGTTGAGCACCTTGCCGTTCGCCTCCCGGCCGGCCAAGCCCTTCGGGTCGGCCGGGAACGCCGGGATCGTCTCGTCCCAGTCCTCGGGCAGGGCCCGCCGTTGCATCCGGTCGATCTGGTCGGCCAGGTCCGGGTACTGCTCGGCATAGCCGGCGAACAGCGCCTCCCAGTCGGTGCGCAGGGCCCTGCCCCGGGCACCGATTCCGGCGTCGAAGTGCGCGTACACCTCGTCGGGCACGAGGAACGTCTCGTCCTCCGGCCAGCCGTAGAAGCGCTTGGCGCCGCGGATCTCCTCCTCGCCCAGAGGCTCGCCGTGGGCGCCGTGCGTACCCTCCTTGGTGGGCGCGCCGTAGGCGATCCGCGAGTCCACGATGATCAGCGTGGGCCGGTTGGGCTCGGCCCGGAACCGGTCGAACGCCCGCGCCAGCATCCGCCGGTCGTTGGCGTCGCCGACGCGCGTGACGTTCCAGCCGAGGCTGATGAACTTGGTGGCGATGTCGTCGCTGAACGCCAGCGCCGTGCTGCCCTCGATGGTGATCTCGTTGTTGTCATAGATCCAGCAGAGGTTGTCCAGCTGCAGGTGACCGGCCAGCGAGGCCGCCTCCTGGGCGACGCCCTCCATCATGCAGCCGTCCCCACCGACCGCGTACACGTCGAAGTCGAACAGCTCGAAGCCCGGGCGGTTGAACGTGGCCGCCTCCCACTTCGAGGCCATCGCCATGCCCACGCTGGTGGCGTACCCGGTCCCCAGGGGCCCGGTGGTGCACTCCACCCCGGCCGTCCAGCGGTACTCCGGGTGGCCCGGGCACTTGGAGTCCAGCTGGCGGAACCGGCGGATGTCGTCGAGGCTGACCGACGGCTCGCCCAGCGTCTCGTAGGACGGGTTGACGGCCTTGACACCGGTCAGGTGCAGCAGCGAGTACAGCAGGGTCGATGCATGCCCGGCGGAGAGCACGAACCGGTCACGGTTGGCCCAGATCGGCACCTCGGGGTCGAAGCGCAGGTACTCCTGCCACAGCGTGTAGGCCACCGGGGCCAGGGCGATCGGGGTCCCCGGGTGCCCGGAGTTGGCGGCCTGCACGGCATCCATCGCCAGGGTCCGCATCGTGGCGACCGCGAGGTCGTCGGGGTCGGCGATGGTCATGGCACTGGCCACGGGGGGCTCCAATCGGATCAGGTGCGGGTCCGCAGGTCGGCAATCGGGTCAGGTGCGGGTCCGCAGGTCGTCGACGTCGAACGCGTCGGGCAGCACCTGGGTCATCGGGAGGATCCCGTTGGTCGTGTGCACGAGGCAGGTCGGACCGCCGTGCTCCCACAGCAGCTGGCGACAGCGGCCACAGGGCATGAGGTCATCGCCGTGCTGGTCGACGCAGACGACCGCCACGAGCCGCCCGCCCCCGGAGGCGTGCAGGGCGGAGACCATGCCGCACTCGGCGCACAGGGTCAGCCCGTAGGAGGCGTTCTCGACGTTGCAGCCGGACACCACCCGGCCGTCGTCGACAAGCCCGGCCACCCCGACCGGGAAGTGCGAGTAGGGCACGTAGGCGTGCAGCGCCGCCGCGACGGCCATTGCCCGCAGGCCCTCCCAGTCGACGCCGGCAGGGTCCACCGCCTGCCCGCTCACGACTTGATGTACGGGATGCCGTCGGCCGCCGGAGCCCGCGAGCGACCGGCCAGCCCGGCGACCGCGAACAGCGTCGCGAGGTAGGGCGCCATCAGCATGAACTGGCTGGGGATCGGCGTGCCGATGATGCTCAGGACCTGCTGCAGCTGGTCGGCGAACCCGAACAGCAGCGCCGCACCGATCGCACCGAGGGGGGACCACCGGCCGAAGATCATGGCGGCCAGGGCGATGAAGCCCTTGCCCGCGGTCATGTTCTTGCCGAAGGCGCCGACGGAACCGAGGGTGAAGAAGGCCCCGCCGAGGCCGGAGACCGCCCCGCCCAGCAGGACGTTGCGGAAGCGCAGCCGGTTCACGTCGATGCCCACAGTGTCGGCCGCCTTGGGGTGCTCGCCCACGGCCCGGACGCGCAGGCCCCACCGCGTCTTGAACAGCGCGACGTGGACCAGCGCCGCGATCACGTACATCAGGTACACGATCAACGACTGGTTGAACAGCACGGGGCCGATGATCGGGATGTCGCTGAGGATGGGGATGGCGATCGGCTGCATGACCGGCGGGCTGTTGTAGGTCTCGGGGTCGCCGGTCATCACGGCGGTGTAGAAGAACGAGGTCACGCCCAGCACCAGCGTGTTGACCACGACACCGACGATCACCTGGTCGACGAAGTACTTCACCGCGAAGACGGCCAGGATCGCGCTCACCCCGATCCCGGCGACCACAGCGGCGATCAGTCCGGCGAGCAGGCTGTTGGTCAGCGACCCCACCAGCGCCGAGAGGAACGCCCCGGCCAGCAGCTGGCCCTCGATGGCGATGTTGACCACGCCGGCGCGCTCGCACAGCACACCGGACAGCGCACCGAAGATCAGCGGGACGCTGAGCAGCACGGTGCCCTGCAGCAGGCCGGTCAGCGGGATGGACTTCCCCGCGGCCACCCAGGACAGGAAGGACATGATGAACGCGACCCCGAACAGGGCCAGGGCCCAGGCCGGGACCGGCGTGCGCCGGCGGGACCACATGTAGGCCAGGCCGGCCAGCGCAAGGCACACCACGGCCATGGCCAGCGAGAAGGCCCGCGAGGGCACAACCAGGTCCGGGAGGGCCAGCGCCTCGCCGCCCAGGGTCAGGTCGAAGGTGGTGCTCTCCCCGGAGGTTCCCCGGAGCCCGAACAGCAAGAACGCCAGCAGGCCGAAAACGCCCATGATGATGGGCGCCTTGTAGGAGATCGGGCGCAGGACCTCGGGCTCGGTCGTGGCCGGCGTCGGCGCGGGGGCAGTGGCAGTTGCCATGTCGATCGGCTCCTTCTACTCCGGCTTCGGCGCCCGGAGGCGGAAGATCTTGCGGACCAGTGGTGGTGCCGCGATGAACAGCACGATGAGCGACTGCACGACCAGCACGATGTCGATCGGCGTGCCGGTGGCCGCCTGCATGGACGAGCCACCGGCCCGCAGCCCACCCATCAGGATGCCGGCGAACACGACCCCGATGGGATTGCTCTTGCCGAGCAGGGCCACGGTGATCGCATCGAAGCCGATCTCCCCGGCGATCCCGTTGCCCAGGGCGTACTCCGTGGCCCCGCCCAGGATCTGGTTCATTCCCGCGAGGCCGGCCAGGCCACCGGCGATCAGCATCACGCTCGTCAGTGCGCGCTTGACGTTGATGCCCGCCGTGCGAGCGGCGTTCGGGTTGGCGCCGACGGCACGGAACTCGAACCCGACCGTCGAGCGCTCGAGCAGCCACCAGACGAAGGCCGCAGCGCCAAGGGCGAGCAGGAATCCGAGGTTCAGCCGGTAGTCGTCCCCGAGGATCTTGGGCAGGCGCGCGGCCGTGTCGACCGCGGGGCTCAGCGGGTCGTCGCGGCCGGGGCGCTGGAATGCGTCCAGGGTGAGCAGGTACTGCAGGAAGTAGATCGCGATCCAGTTGAGCATGATCGTCACGATCACCTCATGTGCGCCGGTCTGGGACTTCAGCACGCCCACGATGCCGCCCCAGATGGCACCTCCCAGGACGCCGGCCAGGATGGCCACGACCAGGTGGATGGGGAAGGGCATCGAGAACGCGAAGCCCACGTAGCCGGCGAAGATCGCACCCATGATCAGCTGGCCCTGGGCGCCGATGTTGAACAGGCCCGCCCGGAAGGGCAGGGCGACGGCCAGCCCGGCGAAGATCAGCGAGGTCGAGGTGTAGAGGGTCTCCGTGAACGGCCTGAGCGCATCGGCGACCGTGTAGGCGCTGAAGTTGATCACCGAGCCGGAGAACAGGGCCTTGTAGGCCTCGGACACGGCGGTCCACGCGGCGCTGAGGGTGTCCATCGGCTGGGAGAAGAAGTACTTGGCCGACTCGCGGACGTCCTCGTCGGCGAACGCGATGAGGATGCCGCTGATGACCAGTGCCAGCAGGAACGACAGGAGGTAGAGCACCACCTGGTCGACCCACCCGCGCCGGTCCTTCTTCGGCTCGGGGACGGGTGCGGTGACCTCGGTCAACAGCTCGGTGTCGCTCACTTCCCGCCCTCCTCATCCGTCCCGGCGACGGCTGTGTGCGCGGCGGTGTCCTGGGGGACGCCGGCCATCATCAGGCCGAGCACGCTGCGCGGGGTGTCAGGCGGGACGATCCCGATGACCTTGCCCCGGTACATGACGACCACCCGATCGGCCAGGGCGGCGACCTCGTCGAGCTCGGTCGACACGATCAGCACCGCCACGCCGGCATCGCGCTCGGCGATGACGCGCTTGTGGACGAACTCGATGGCGCCCACGTCAACCCCGCGGGTCGGCTGCGAGGCGATGAACAGCGACACCACCGGCTTGGACAGCTCACGGGCGAGGACCACCTTCTGCTGGTTGCCCCCGGACAGGGAGGAGGCTGGAAGCTGGACACCCGTGGTGCGGACGTCGAACTCCTTGGCCTTGTCCTCGGCGTTCGCCGCGATCACCGCCGGCTTCATCATGACTCCCCGGGCGAACGGGGGCTGGTTGTACTGGTCGAGGATCATGTTCTCCGCGATCGAGAACTTCCCCACGAGCCCGTCGTCGGAGCGGTCCTCGGGGACGAATCCCACGCCCGAGTCGAGGATGTGGCGGGTCGTGCGGCCGACGAGCTCCTCACCCTTGAGCTTCGCGGACCCGGTGACGAAGTGCTGCAGGCCCAGGAGGGCCTGGGTGAGCTCGGTCTGGCCGTTGCCCTGCACGCCGGCGATGCACACGACCTCACCGCTGTGCACGTCGAGGTCGATGCTGTCGACCATCGCCTGCCCGGTCTCCGAACGCACGGTCAGGCCGCGGACCTCCAGGACGACGTCCTTGGGGGCCGCGGGGCCCTTCTCCACCTTGAGGCTGACCGCGCGGCCGACCATCATCGCCGCCAGCTCGGTCTCGGAGTCCGTGGGCAGGGCCGAGCCCACGACCTTGCCGCGCCGGATGACGGTGATGCGGTCGGCGACGGCCTTGATCTCGCGCAGCTTGTGGCTGATCAGCACCACCGAGTGCCCGCTGGCCTTGAGCTGGCGGATGATCTCGAGCAGCTCGTCGGTCTCCTGGGGCGTGAGCACCGCGGTCGGCTCGTCCAGGATCAGGATCCTGGCGTCCTTGACCAGGGCCTTGATGATCTCCACGCGCTGCTGCACGCCCACGGGCAGATCCTCGACCAGGGCATCCGGGTCGACCTCGAGGTTGTACTTCTCCGAGAGCTCGAGCACCTGGTTCCGGGCGGCCTCGATGTCCAGGAACGCCCCCTTGGTCAGCTCGTGGCCCAGCATCACGTTCTCGGCGACGGTGAAGACCGGGACCAGCATGAAGTGCTGGTGCACCATGCCGATTCCGGCATCCATGGCGTCACCGGGGTCGTGGAAGTGCACCTCCTGCCCGTCGATCAGGATCGCGCCCTCGTCAGGCCGGTAAAGGCCGAAGAGCGTGTTCATGAGCGTGGACTTGCCGGCACCGTTCTCGCCGAGCAGGCAATGGATCTCACCGGGCTCGATGACCAGGTCGATCGAATCATTGGCGGTGAAGGTGCCGAACCTCTTGGTGATCCCCTGCAACTCCAGGCGCACGCTGCTACCTCCGACTCCGGAAATGAACTCCTCGCACACTAGCGATCTTCAGGCCTGTGACTCCTGCTCAGCCCCGGCGATTCGCCGCGATTCGCCCGGACACGACGAAGCCCCCCACGCCGCGGCGCAGGGGGCTTCGTCGTGCGATCAGGCCGGTCAGCCAGCCTGCGGCGAGTTGGTCGACTCCACCTTGATGGTGCCGTCGATGATCTGCGCCTTGAGCTCCTCGACCTTGGTGTTCAGCTCGGCCGGGACCTTCGACTCGAAGTCGTGGAACGGGGCCAGGCCGACGCCGTCGTTGGCCAGCGTGCCGATGAACGGCGCGTTGGTGAACTGGTCGTTGACGGCCTCGGTCGTGGCGGTCTCCACGGCGGTGGCGATCCCCTTCTCGACCGTGGTCAGGAAGACCTCCTTGTACTGCGAGGCGGACTCGTAGCCGTCCTGGTCGACCCAGACGATGGCAACCTTGCCGCCGGAGGCCTGGGCCTCAGCAGCAGCACCCAGGCCGGTGCCACCCGCGACCGGCATGATGATGTCCGCACCCTGCTGGATCAGGTTCTTGGCCAGGTTCTGGCCGTCGGTCGGCGAGTCGAACTTGCCGGCGAACAGGCCGTCCTGCTTCTCCTTGTCCCAGCCGAGCAGCTTGACGTCGGTGCCGTTGTCCTCGTTGTACTTGTCGATGCCATCGGCGTAGCCGTCCATGAACACCGCGACGGTCGGCAGCTTGATGCCGCCGAAGGTGCCCACGGTCCCGGTCTCGGTCATGCCCGCGGACAGGTACCCGGCGAGGTAGGCAGCCTCAGCGGTGTTGAACAGCAGGGGCTTCACGTTGTCGATCGGCTGGGGGCCGTCGGTGTCGGGATCCCCGTCCGGGTTCTCGTCGACGATCGCGAACCGCTCCTCCGGGTTGGCCAGTGCCGCAGTGGCAGTGGCGTCACCGAGGGAGAAGCCGACCGTCACGATGATCCCGCAGTCCTCGGCAACCAGGCTGTTCACGTTCGGGGTGTAGTCCGACTCGGACTTGCTGGTCACGTACTTCACCTCGATGCCCTGGCTCGCCTCAGCGGCCTGGAGGCCCGCCCACGCCGAGGCGTTGAACGAACGGTCATCGATACCACCCTGGTCGGTGACCATGCACCCCAGGAAGTCGGCGGCAGCAGCACTGCCCGAGGCCGAACCCGCGTCCGCGTTCTCGTCCGGGGCTTCACCACAGGCGGCGAGGGCCAGCGCCGCGATGGCGCCCACAGCGAGCAAACGAGTCTTCATACGTTCTCCATATCCGATCGACGAGGCACCGATCCGGCGCCAGACCACGTCGCGGCAGATTTTACCCGCGAGGCAGGGGGGCTTCGGACCATTGACCCTGTGGCGAGGGACACGATTCGATCACGATTCCGCGATCGAGCACCCGCGGCGGCCGCACGTCCTGCGCCACGCGCGGCTGGCGGCCACACGTCCTTCTGTTCCGGGGATCCTCTTCTCAGAAGACGTCGTGCGGCACGTACTCGCCCCAGACGTCGCGCAGGGCGGTGCTGACCTCGCCGACCGTGGCCCGCGCCTTCAGGGCCTCCTTCATCGGGTACAGCACGTTCTCCGAGCCGCGCGCCGCCTGCCGGACAGCCTCGAGCAGCCCGCTGATGTCACCGCGCTCAGCCCGCAGCTTGTCCAGGCGTGCCCGCTGCTCGGCCTCGATCGCCGGGTTCACCCGCAACGGCTCGTAGGGCTCGTCGGTGTCGATCGTGAACTTGTTGACCCCGACCACCACGCGCTCCCCGGCGTCGATCTCGTTGGCGATCCGGTAGGCCGAGCGCTCGATCTCGGACTTCTGGAACCCGTTCTCGATCGCCGCCACTGCACCGCCGAGCTCGGCGATCTTGTCCATGAGCTCGACCGCCGCCGCCTCGACGTCGTCGGTGAGCGCCTCGATGGCATACGACCCGGCGAACGGGTCGACCGTCTTGCACACGTCGGACTCGTAGGCGATCACCTGCTGGGTGCGCAGCGCCAGGCGGGCAGCCTTCTCGGTGGGCAGCGCGATGGCCTCGTCGAAGGAGTTGGTGTGCAGGCTCTGCGTCCCGCCGAGGACCGCGGCCAGCGCCTGGATGGCCACCCGGACCATGTTCACCTCGGGCTGCTGGGCGGTCAGCTGCACTCCGGCGGTCTGGGTGTGGAAGCGCAGCATCATCGACTTGGGGTTCTTCGCACCGAACTCCTCACGCATGACCCGCGCCCAGATCCGCCGCGCGGCGCGGAACTTCGCGACCTCCTCCAGCAAGCTGGTCCGCGAGACGAAGAAGAACGCCAGCCGCGGGGCGAAGTCATCCACGTCCTGGCCCGAGGCGATGGCCGCACGCACGTACTCGATTCCATCGGCGAGCGTGAACGCGATCTCCTGTGCAGGGGTGGCCCCGGCCTCGGCCATGTGGTAGCCCGAGATCGAGATCGTGTTCCACTTGGGCAGCTCATCGGCGCAGTACCCGAAGATGTCGGTGATCAGCCGCAGGGAGGCCGCGGGCGGGTAGATGTAGGTGCCGCGCGCGATGTACTCCTTGAGCACGTCGTTCTGGATGGTGCCGGTGAGTGCCGAGCCGGGGATGCCCTGCTCCTCGGCGACGATCTGGTAGGCCAGCAGCAGCACCGCGGCCGGGGCGTTGATCGTCATGGACGTCGAGACCTTGTCCAGCGGCAGGCCGTCGAACAGCGTCCGCATGTCGTCGATCGAGTCGATGGCCACCCCGACCTTGCCGACCTCGCCCGAGGCAAGCGGGTGGTCGGAGTCGTAGCCCATCTGGGTCGGCAGGTCGAACGCGACCGACAGGCCGGTCTGGCCGGCACCGATCAGCTGGTGGTAGCGGGCGTTGGACTCAGCCGCCGTGCCGAACCCGGCGTACTGGCGCATTGTCCACGGCCGGCCGGTGTACATGGACGGGTACACGCCACGGGTGTAGGGGTACTCGCCGGGGGCGCCGATCAGGGCGGGGTCGGCGTCAGCACGGGACTGTGCGTCGTAGAGGGGGGCGAACGGTCGTCCGGATTCGGTGATGGCCATGTGCCCAAGGCTAGGCCCGGCCCGCGCGGGAGTCGTGCTGCACCCCGTCCCGTCCGTCAAGGACCAAGGACCCGGACCTTCGCCGGACCTTGCAGGGCAGCCTCGCCCGTGCGCTCCCGCGGCTCAGGTCTAGACTGGCCACCACATGGCGGATGCCCCGTCACGTGCGCCCACTCCCGAGCTAGGAGGCTCCACCGATGGCCAGTGCGCCTGCGGGGACCCTGTACCGCGGCGGTGAGGGGATGTGGTCCTGGGTGGCCCATCGAATCACCGGCGTCGCGGTGTTCTTCTTCCTCCTCGTCCACGTCCTGGACACCGCCCTCGTGCGGGTCTCCCCGGATGCCTACGACATGGTGATCGCCAGCTACAAGACCCCGATCGTCAACCTCCTGGAGGTCGGGCTGGTCGCGGCCGTCCTGTACCACGCGCTCAACGGCATCCGGATCATCCTGGTGGACTTCTGGGCCGAGGGGCCGCGCCACCAGAAGGCGATGTTCCGCTCGATCGTGGTGATCTGGTTGCTCATCATGATCCCGGGCGCGTACTTCATGCTCAAGCACACCGTCGAAGCCCTGTTCGGGAGCACCTCATGAGCCTTGAGATCGCCAATCCGCGCAGCGCGAAGGCCGCGCAGAGCAGCAGCAACTTCGAGCGCTACTCCTGGATCTTCATGCGGATCTCCGGCCTCGTGCTGGTGTTCCTCGTCCTGGGCCACCTGCTGATCATGAATATCCTCGACGGCGGGGTGCAGCGCATCAACTTCGGCTTCGTCGCTGGCCGCTGGTCGAGCCCGTTCTGGCAGACCTGGGACCTGCTGCAGCTGTGGCTGGCCATGCTCCACGGTGCCAACGGCATGCGCACGGTGATCGGCGACTACGCCGAGAAGCCCCCCACCCGCTTCTGGCTGCTGACCCTGCTGGCCATCGCCACTGTGTTCACCCTCGTCCTGGGGACCCTGGTGATCTTCACCTTCGACCCCAACATCGCCTGATCGGAGAGTGGCGCGAGCCATGCAGAACCACAGCTACGACGTCGTGATCGTGGGTGCCGGGGGTGCCGGAATGCGCGCCGCGCTCGAGTCCGGACCACGGGTCCGCACCGCGGTGCTCACCAAGCTCTACCCCACGCGCTCCCACACCGGTGCGGCCCAGGGCGGCATGTGCGCAGCACTTGCCAACGTCGAGGAGGACAACTGGGAGTGGCACACCTTCGACACGATCAAGGGTGGCGACTACCTGGTCGACCAGGACGCCGCGGAGATCATGTGCAAGGAGGCCATCGACGCGGTCATCGACCTGGAGAAGATGGGCCTGCCGTTCAACCGCACGCCTGAGGGCCGCATCGACCAGCGCCGCTTCGGCGGGCACACCCGCAACCACGGCGAGGCCGCCGTGCGCCGCGCCTGCTACGCCGCGGACCGCACCGGCCACATGATCCTGCAGACGCTCTACCAGAACTGCATCAAGCAGGGCGTGGAGTTCTACGACGAGTACTACGTCCTGGACCTCCTGCTCAACGAGGTCGACGGCGAGCAGCGCACGGCCGGTGTCGTGGCCTACCAGTTGTCCACCGGCGAGATCCACACGTTCCAGGCCAAGTCCGTGGTGTTCGCCACCGGCGGGTTCGGCCGCGTGTACAAGACCACCTCCAACGCCCACACGCTCACCGGCGACGGCATGGCCATCGTGTACCGCCAGGGGCTGCCGCTGGAGGACATGGAGTTCTACCAGTTCCACCCGACGGGCCTCGCGGGCCTGGGCGTGCTGCTCACCGAGGGCGCGCGCGGTGAGGGCGGGATCCTGCGCAACGCATCGGGCGAGCGGTTCATGGAGCGCTACGCGCCCACGATCAAGGACCTCGCCCCTCGTGACATGGTCGCCCGGGCGATGGTCCAGGAGGTCCGCGAGGGCCGCGGCGCCGGTCCCCACAAGGACTACGTGTACCTCGACCTCACGCACCTGCCCGCGGCGCAGATCGAGGAGAAGCTGCCGGACATCACGGAGTTCTCCCGCACGTACCTGGGCGTGGACCCGATCACCGAGCTGGTGCCGGTCTTCCCGACCGCGCACTACGCGATGGGCGGAATCCCGACCAACGTCAACACCGAGGTGCTGGCCGACAACGAGCGCGTCGTCCCCGGCCTGTACGCCGCCGGCGAGTGCGCCTGCGTCAGCGTGCACGGGGCCAACCGGCTGGGCACCAACTCCCTGCTGGACATCAACGTCTTCGGCCGTCGTGCCGGGATCGCCGCCGCCGAGTACGCCGCGACCGCCGACTTCGTCGACCTGCCCCCCGTCGGGGCGAGCCGCGTGGAGTCGATGGTCAGCCAGCTCGTGGAGAGCACAGGGACCGAGCGGGTCGGCGACATCCGCCGGGCCATGCAGGAGACGATGGACTTCAACGCGCAGGTCTACCGCACGGAGGAGACCCTGACCCAGGCCCTCAACGACGTCCGGGCGCTGCGCGCGCGGTTCGCCAACGTCGCGATCCACGACAAGGGCGCCCGCTACAACACCGACCTGCTCGAGGCCATCGAGCTCGGGTTCCTGCTCGACCTCGCCGAGCTGCTCGTGGTCGGCGCGCTGGCCCGCAAGGAGTCCCGCGGCGGTCACGCCCGCGAGGACTACCAGACCCGTGACGACGAGAACTTCATGGCGCACACCATGGCCTATCGCGACGTTGGCTCGGACGGTTCGGTCTCGATCCGCCTGGACTACAAGCCCGTCACGGTCACCCGTTACCAGCCGATGGAGCGCAAGTACTGATGGCCACCGACGCCCCCGCAGCCCCCGCCCCCGTTGCCGCGGACACCGACATCCCCAAGCCGTTCCCGGTCACGATCCGCCTGCGCCGGTTCCTGCCCGACGAGGGCCCGGAGCCGTTCTGGCAGGACTTCACGGTCGACGTGTTCCCGACCGACCGGATCCTCGACGCGCTGCACAAGATCAAGTGGGAGCAGGACGGGACACTGACGTTCCGGCGCTCGTGCGCCCACGGCATCTGCGGGTCGGATGCGATCCGGATCAACGGCCGCAACCGGCTGGCGTGCAAGACCCTGATCAAGGACCTCAACGCGAAGAAGCCCATCATCGTCGAGGCGATCAAGGGCCTGCCGCTGGAGAAGGACCTCGTGGTGGACATGGAGCCGTTCTTCGCCTCCTTCCGCGAGATCATGCCGTTCCTGATCACCACCGGAAACGAGCCCACCAAGGAGCGGGTGCAGTCCGCGGAGGACAGGGCGATCTTCGACGACACCACCAAGTGCATCCTGTGCGCCTGCTGCACGACCTCGTGCCCGGTGTTCTGGACCGACGGGCAGTACTTCGGCCCCGCGGCCATCGTCAACGCGCACCGGTTCATCTTCGACAGCCGCGACGAGGGCGCCGATCAGCGCCTGGAGATCCTCAACTCCAAGGAGGGCGTCTGGCGCTGCCGGACCACCTTCAACTGCACGGACGCCTGCCCCCGCGGCATCGAGGTGACCAAGGCGATCCAGGAGGTCAAGCGCGCGCTGATCTACCGCGGCTGACCCGGCGCCACCCTGGCGGGCGCGATCCGGCCCCCATGTGGCCGATCTGGGCGATCCAGTGGACGATCCGCGCCATTCCGGGGTGTGCACGGCCGCGTCGCTCCCCGGAACAGGCGGTGTGCGCGCTTAGCCTGTGACGCGTTATGAGTGCCACTTCCCGCGTGCTCGCCGCGCTCACCCTGTCCGCCGTCGTGATGCTGCCTGCACAGGCTGCCGCCGGCCTGCCCGCCGAGGATCCGAGCCCCGCCCCGGCCTCGGCCAGCTCGGGAGCCACACCGGGAGCTGAGGCCACCAGCAAGCCCGTGGTGCAGGCCGCTGCCGGCGCGTCGGCCCTGCCCAAGGTGGCGACCAAGGGCTGGGTCCTGGCTGACCTGGAGTCCGGCGAGATCCTTGCGATGCAGGACCCGGACAAGAAGCTGCGCCCGGCCTCGACACTGAAGCTCCTGACCGCCCTGACGGTGGCCCCCCGGCTCTCCCCCGACCAGCCCTACCGTGCGGTCAAGGCCGACGAGGAGGCCGAGGGTAACCGGGTGGTCCTCTACAACGGACTGAAGTACACCGTGTCCGACCTGCTGCACGCCGCCCTGCTGCCCAGCGCCAACGACGCCGCCCAGGCCCTGGCCCGGGCGAATGGTGGCCTCGACGTCACGGTCGAGCAGATGAACGCCGAGGCTGCCCGGCTCGGCGCGAGGAACACGACGGCCAAGAACCCCAGCGGCCTGGACGCCGACGGGCAGCTCACCACGGCCTACGACATGGCACTCATCGGCCGGGCTGCGTTCGCCAACCCGGAGATCGCCTCGTACCTGAAGCTGCGCAGCGTCGAGTTCCCCGGGAAGCGGGAGGCCGGCAAGCGGGTCATCTACCCGATCTACAACCACAACCGGACGGTGTACGACGGGTTCGAGGGATCCCTCGGCGGCAAGTCCGGGTTCACCAGCCAGGCACGTCGCACGTACGTGGGGGCCGCTGAGCGCGACGGCCGTCGGCTCATGGTCAGCCTGCTCAACATCAGTGGGAACACCTACACGACCGCAGAGGTCCTGCTGAACTGGGGCTTCGCCAACGCCGACAAGCTCAGCCCCGTCGGGAAGCTCGCCGATCCCTCAGCCCCGGCCCCGCAGTTCGACCGCGCGATCATGCCCCTGCCCGAGAAGGGCAAGGCACCGGTCAACCGCGAGGTGGCCGCAGCCAAGGCCGACGACGCCCCCACGGCCCCGATCCAACCGCGCTCCCTGAGCCAGTGGCTGCCGTCGATCCCGATGCCCAGCCTGCCCTCACCGCTGACCCTGCTGACCCTGCTCGCTGCGGTCCTGGTGGCCCTGCGCGCCCGCGTCTACTGGATCGGTCACCGCAGCCGGACCGCCTGGATGAGCCTCGACCAGTGGGCCACGAGCCAGGCCCGCTCCGCGCGGCATCGTGGTCCGGCCGACCGCCGGGTCCGCGGCACGCGGCCCCAGGCAGCAACCACGGACGAGAACCTCATCGGCGCCTCGAAGTCCTGATCACAGCTGCCGCGCACCCCCGACGTCGCTGCCCGGTGCACCGACTAGGCTGCACAGGGTCCAGGGGCTGGCACCCGCTATGTGCCAGCCCCTGGATCGTGTGACGGGAACCCGCTATGTGCCCGTCGGTCCGTGATGTTCAGTTGTGCGGTGCCCCAGCTGCGATCAGGCGATCGCTGCGTGGGTCAGGGACTCCTCGATCGCCTCGTCGGTGATCGGGTTGCGCGACTTCAGGGCCGTGACCAGGAAGGCGGCGAGTGCGGTCCCCGCGGCGATCGCGGCGATGTAGAGGACCGGGTTCGAGATCAGCGTGATGACCCAGATGCCGCCGTGCGGTGCCCGCAGCTCGGACCCGAAGGCCATCACCAGGGCGCCGGTGAGGGCGCTGCCGGCCATGAGCGACGGGATGACCCGCAGCGGGTCGGACGCGGCGAACGGGATCGCACCCTCGGTGATGAACGAGGCACCCAGCAGCCAGGCTGCCTTGCCGTTCTCACGCTCGGACTCGGTGTAGAGCTTCGGCCGGAGCACGGTCGAGGAGAGCGCCATCGCCAGCGGGGGAACCATGCCGGCTGCCATCACGGTGGCCATGATCTGCAGGGCCGGGCCGTTGTTGTCGGCGATCGCCGTGGTCAGGTTCAGCGTGGCGAACACGTAGGCGGTCTTGTTCACCGGGCCACCCATGTCGAAGGCCATCATCAGGCCGAGGATGGCGCCGAGCAGGACCAGGTTGGCGCCGGAGAGGCCGGCCAACCAGTCGGTGAGGCCCTTCTGAACCGCAGCGAGCGGCTTGCCCAGCACCGTGAGCATCAGCAAGCCGTTGAGGAAGGTGGCCACCAACGGGATGATCACGACCGGCATGACGCCGCGGATCGCCTTGGGCACGTTGAGCTGGGACATCCAGCGCGCGATGAAGCCACCAGTGAGGCCGCCGACGATGGCCCCGAGGAATCCGGCCCCGATCGTTCCGGCTGCGACACCCGCGACGAAGCCGGGCACGAGGCCTGGCCTGTCGGCGATGGCGTAGGCGATGAACCCGGCGAGCACCGCGTTCAGGAAGCCGAACGCGACAGCGCCGAGGATGAACATGAGCCCAGCCCAGTCATTGAGGTCGAAGAAGCTGAACTGGTCGATGAACCCGGGAACGTCGCCGTTCACCTCGACGATCTCGTAGCCGCCGAGCATGAAGCTCAGGGCGATGAGGATGCCGCCGCCGGCGACGAACGGGATCATGTAGGAGACGCCGGTCATCAGGTAGCCGCGCAGGCGGACACCCCAGTGTCCCTCCTCCACCTTGGTCGCCATGCCGCCGGCGGCGCTGGTCGCCGCAGCCGCTGCAGCAGCCGTGCCAACAGGCACGCCACCGGACTCAACTGCCGCAACCGCCTCGTCGATGATCCCCGACGAGTCGTTGATCGCACGCTTCACGCCCACCTGGACGGTCGGCTTGCCCGCGAAGCGCGCCCTGTCACGGACTTCGACGTCATTTGCGAAGATCACGCCGTCGGCGGACGCGATCACGGCCGGGTCGAGCCTCTTGAACCCGCCCGATCCCTGCGTCTCGATCGAGATCTCGTGGCCGGCGTCCCTGGCCGCCTGCTCAAGGGCCTCGGCGGCCATGTAGGTGTGGGCGATTCCCGTGGGACACGAGGTGACCCCGACGAACCTCATCGGCTTCCTCTCCTTCAGCGTGGTCGACCCGGCCACAGCCGAGGCTGTGGCCGCCGTGGCGGTGACAGGTGCGCCAGCACCGCCGGCACCGCCGGCCGTCGCGGCGATCCGTGCTGCGTCGGTGGCGGCGGGGGCCGCCGCGGCGTTGATGGTGTCCACGACGACCTGCGGGTCGGTGGCCTTGAGCAGGGTGTCGCGGAACTCGGGCTTCATGAGGGCACGCGACAGGCTCGCCAGGATCTGCAGGTGCTCGTCGCCGGCGCCCTCGGGCACCGTGATGAGGAAGACCAGGTGAGCGGGGCCGTCGGCAGCGCCCCAGTCGATCCCGTTGGCCGAGCGGCCGAACACGACCGTGGGCTCATTGACACCCGCGGTGCGTGCGTGCGGGATGGCGATGCCGCCCTCGATTCCGGTCGCCATGATCTCCTCGCGGGCGGCGACGTCTGCGCGCAGGACGGCCGGATCAGGTGCCCGCCCTGCGGATGCGGCCACGAGGACGAGCGCGTCGATTGCCCTGTCCTTCGTGGTGGCGGAGTCGTCGAGGTCCAACTCGACGAGCTGTGTTGTCATCAGTTCCATTGCAGTGACCTCCGAATTGGGGGGGTGGATCGGGATATCGGGGACGTGCAGGCACCGGCGGTGCCGTCATGCCATGGCTGCGGCGATGGCGCTCACCTCCACAGCAGTGGGGTCGATCAACCCGGTGGGTGGCACGCCCGTACCGGGGGTCTGGACTGCGGCGGTGGCCCAGGCGATCCCGACGCGCAGGGCGTCCGGTCCAGCGCCGCCACCGTGCAGGAAGCCGGCCAGCAGGCTGTCGCCGGCACCGACGGTGCTCAGCACCGGCACCTGGGGCCCGGTGCCGAGCCAGCGGCCGTTCCCGTCGACCAGGACGGCTCCGTCGCCGCCCAGGCTGCAGATCACGGCAGCGGCACCCAGGGCACGGGCCTCATCGCAGCCGGCAAGGACCTCCTCGAGGGTGGTCAGCTCACGGCCGAGGATCTCGCCGAGCTCCTCGCCGTTGGGCTTGATCAGGTCGGGCCTGGCCCGCAGGCCGTCGGCAAGGGCCGGGCCGCTGGCGTCCAGGGCGAACCGCGCACCTGCGACGCGCGCAACCTCGGCCAGTCGGCCCACGATGCCGGTGTCCAGGTCAGCGGGCAGGCTGCCCGCGACGACCACCCAGCCGCCTGCGTCTGCCAGCTCGGCGACCGCGGCGACCAGCGCGTCGACCTCGGCCGCGGACATGTCCGGACCGGGCTCGTTGAGCTTGGTGGTGGTCCCGTCCGGCTCCACCACCGTCACGTTGGAGCGAGTGGCCCCGGCGATCGGGATGGCCCGGTGAGGGATCCCGGCGTCGGCCAGGGCGCCGACCAGGGCGCGGCCGATGGACCCACCCGAGGGCAGCACCGCCACCGACGCGGTGCCGTGCGCGGACAGGAACCGGGTGACGTTCACGCCCTTGCCGCCCGGGTCCTCCAGAGTGGAGTCGGCGCGGACGACCTCGCCGCGGGTCAGCTCGGCGACCGCGAGTGTCCGGTCGAGGCTGGGGTTGAGGGTGACTGTGACGATCATGCGCGCACCACCTGGGGTCCGGCCGCCTCGAGTTCCGTGGCGGCCTCATCGGGGAGATCTGAATCGGAGACGATCACGTCGATGTCGGCGAGATCGGCGAAATGGGCGAAGTGGTCGGTGCCGAACTTGGTGTGATCGGCCAGGAGGATGCTGCGCCGGGCAGCGGCGACGAACGCGGACTTCACCGCGGCCTCCGCACTGTCCGGGGTGGTCAGGCCGCGCTCGAGCGAGAAGCCGTTCGTGCCCAGGAAGGCGACATCCACGAAGACAGTGCGCAGGTACTCCAGCGCGGCGTGGTCGACGGTGGCTTGAGTCCGGCCGCGGACCCGGCCGCCCACGAGATGGACGGTCAACTCCTTGCGGCTGGCCAGCAGCGAGGCGATCGGCAGGCTGTTGGTCACGACGGTCAGCTCGCGGTCGGCGGGCAGGATCTCGGCGAGGCGGAACGTGGATGACCCTGAGTCCAGGGCGATCGCACCCTCCTCGGGCAGGAACGCCAGCGCTGCCTCGGCGATCAGCGACTTCTCCGCGATGTGCACCGACTCCCGGACGGCCAGGGCGGGCTCGAATCCGAACAGGTCCACCACGATCGCGCCGCCGTGCACCCGGCGCAGGAGGCCCGCGCGCTCCAGGGCGGTGAGGTCGCGACGCACGGTCTCCGGCGTGACGTCGAAGACGTCGGCAAGCTCGGCGACCTCGACCCGGCCCGCCGCTCGTGCGCGGGTGACGATGGCCGCTTGGCGCTCTTCCGCATACATCCGTTTGTCTCCGTTTCTGTCCGTCTGGTGACAGTCAACACCCATTTCCCACAGATGTCAACAGTTGGCAGACCAATTCAAACAGAAACAGACACGAAGCAACGTGAACGGGGCTACTCAACACCCCACGGGCTTCCCAGGGTGCCGATCACACGGCACATCTGGACGTCGCAGGGCCAGCACATGGCCTGAGCCACCGCCGAGCCGGGGGGTCGCGTGACAGCGGTGACCCCGGGTGGACCCGGCTAGATCCGCCCCGCCTCGTGGACCCGGCGCAGGAAGTCCCGGGTCCGCTGGTCCTGGGGGTCGTGCAGCAGCTGATCTGGTGCGCCACGCTCGACGATCGTCCCCGAGGACAGGAAGCACACCTCGTCGGCCACCTGCTCGGCGAACCCCATCTCGTGGGTCGCGATGACCATGGTCATCCCCTCAGCCTTGAGCTCACGCACGGTGGACAGGACCTCGTTGACCAGCACGGGGTCCAGGGCGGAGGTCACCTCGTCCATGAGCATCAGGCGGGGCGACACGGCCAGCGACCGGACGATCGCCACCCGCTGCTGCTGGCCGCCCGAGAGCCGGTCGGGGTACTGCTGGGCCTTGTCCGCGAGCCCGAAGCGCTCGAGCAGCTCCAGCCCCTCCGCCTCGGCGGTGGACCTGGCGACCTTGTGGACCTTGCGCGGCGCGAGCGTGATGTTGTCCAGGACCGTCAGGTGCGGGAAGAGGTTGAACGACTGGAAGACCATGCCGACCTTGCGGCGGACCTCGTCGGGCTCGACCTCGGGATCGGTGATGTCCCACCCGTCGAGGCGGATCACCCCGTCGTCGACAGAGGTGAGCAGGTTGATGCAGCGCAGCAGCGTGGACTTGCCCGACCCCGAGGCCCCGATGAGCACCGTGACCGTGTGCTCGGGCACCTCCAGCGAGACGCCCTCGAGGACCTGCTCGGCACCGAACGACTTGTACACGCCTTCGACGCTGAGGACCGGGGTGGACGCTGTGGCGGTCATGCGCCCACCTGGGCGTTCTGGCGCTGGATCGAGCGGTGCATGAACCGGTCGGTGAGCCGGGTCAGCGGGATCGTGAGGATGAGGAACAGGACCGCCGCAACCACGTAGGGGGTGTAGTTGAACGACCTCGAGGACTCGATCTGGGCGGCGCGGATCGCATCGACCACGCCGAGCACCGAGATCAGGCCCGTGTCCTTGAGCAGGGAGACGAAGTCGTTCATCAGGGGCGGGATGACCCGACGGATGCCCTGCGGGAGGACCACGTAGCGCAGGGCCTGCCCCGAGGTCAGCCCGAGCGAGCGTGCCGCAGCACTCTGGCTCGGGTGCACCGAGAGGATGCCGCTGCGCAGGACCTCGGCCACGTAGGCCGAGTAGGTCAGAACGATCGCCGCGGTGCCCAGGATGATCACCGAGGACGTCACGCCCGAGAGCCCGAGCGCCGGGACCCCGAAGCCGATGAGCAGGATCACGAGCAGGGTCGGCACGCCGCGGAAGAGGTCCACGTAGCCGGTGGCCAGGATACGGAACGGCGCCAGGGCGGGCGCCCTGGACGTGCGGGCCAGGGCCAGGGCGAGGCCCAGGATCGAGATGAGGACCGTGGCCACGATCGTCAGCCTGATGTTGAGCAGCAGGCCCGCGAAGACCGCCGGAAGCACCTCGCGGGCGTACTGCATGTCGAAGAAGGTGCTGCGGACGACGTCCCAGCCCGGCGAGCTGACGACGACGGCCACCAGCGCCCCGATGACCAGGACGCTGGAGACGGTCGCGATCGCGGTGCTGCGCCGCCCCTGCCTCACGCGCACGGATCGGCGGCGCAGCTCCTCGTCACTCGGGCTGTGGGGGCCCTCCGGCTGGCTCACCCAGCGCTACTGGAGGGTGGGTGCGCCCGCATCCGACCCCAGCCAGGTCGCCTCGAGGGTGTCGAGGGTCCCATCAGCGCGGAGCTGGTCCACGGCCTGGGTGGTGCACTGGGTCAGAGCGCTGTTGTTGGGCAGCAGGATCCCGAACTGGTCGGTCGTCGCGCCCTCGGCGGCGGGGAGCTGGCCGACGAGGACACCCTCGTCGAGCTCGGCGGCGACCAGGTAGAACGCCGTGGGCAGGTCCACGACCAGGCCGTCGATCTGCTCGTTCTTCAGGGCGCTGACGGCGGCCGCGTTGTCGTTGAACACCGCGACCTCCTCGCCGGTGGCCAGGCCCTGGGCGGCATCCAGCGACGTCGAGCCGACTGCGGCGCCGAGCTTGGCGGACTCGAGGTCGGCCAGGGACTTCGCGTCGGCGATGGGTGAGCCCGTGTAGGACACGATGGCCTGGTTGACGTCGTAGTACGAGGAGGAGAAATCGACCGCCTTCTCGCGATCCTCGGTGATGGAGAACTGCTGCAGGTTCCAGTCGAAGTCCTTGGCACCGGGGGCGATCGCGACATCGAACGTGGTGCGCGTCCACTGGACGTCCGCGGGGTCGTAGCCCAGCTTCTCGGCCGCGGCGTAGGCCACGGCGGCCTCGAAGCCCTCCCCGGACTCAGGGGAATCGTTCGTGACCCACGGCTCGTAGGCGGGCTGGCCGGTCGCGATGACGAGCTTGCCCGGCGTCCTGGTCTCGAGGGTCGCCTTGTCGCAGCTGGCCGCGGACGCGGAGGCTGAGGCCTCGGTCGCGGTGTCGGCGGCCGGCGAGCAGGCTGTCAGAGACAGTCCGGCGGCGGCGAGGAAGGCAAGGGTGCGGGTGCGGTTCACAGGGTCCTCCAGGATCGGTTTCTGGCAGGAGGATACGTGCTCAGACCCCGGGGGTCCGAATCCCCGTGTCCGGGGAGGTCGCCTCAACGGGGGAAACTCCCTCCTCGTCAGCTGCGACGGACTTCTCGGGCAGGAGCGCACGCACCGCCAGCACCATCGCCGCGAGCAGCGCTGCTATCCGCACCGTCTGCACAACCACCCCGATGAACCCCCCCTCGATGATGTCGATGTAGGAGAACGGGTAGAGCACCTGTGCGGCGATCGCAGTCACCGCCACGGGGATCGTTGCGGTCCGCATGCGCGGGGATCCTGCCGCCCAGACCAGCGCCGCCATCCCGACCAGCCACACGTTGTACTGCGGGGACAGGACCCGGGAGGTCACCATCAGCCACAGGATCGCCACGAACCCGATGTCGGCAACCGGGACGTGGTCCAGCTTGCCCAGGGCGCGCGCCAGGATCAGCAGGAGCAGCCCGATCGCCGTGATCGGGATCAGCCAGGCAGCGATCGCGTCGGCCAGGGGAACTCCCACCTCCGAGGATCCGTACCGGAACGCCTCCGGGGCCACGTCCTCGCCGAGGAACATCCTCGCCCAGACGAACGGGAGGGCGGCCACGGACTCGGTCTGCAGCCCTCGGGCCTCGCCATTGCCGAGGAAGCTGCTGATGACCCCCGGGAAGGCCCACGCGGCGGTGGCGATCACGACAGCCGTGGCCAGGACGGCACCGAGGGCGCCGCGCATCCAGTCACGCTGGCTCAGCGCCAGGGCCATCACCGCGGGCCAGACCTTGAGGCCGCCCCCGATGGCCAGGATCGCTCCGGCGGCCAATGGGACGGCCAGCGCCAGGAGGCCAGCCATCGCGGCCAGGGTCGGGATTGAGTCGTACCGGCCGTAGAGGATGGGTCCGAGGAGCAGTGGTGCCGCCAGCCAGACCGCGTACCCGTCCCAGCGATCGCGCCGGGTGGCGTCGCGGGCCAGGAGCACGCTGATCGCGATGTCCACCGCGATGAAGAGCAGCAGGAACAGCCACGGCTGGGAGCCGAGCAGGCCGATCCCGCCGAACACGAAGGCCGCCATGGGTGGGTACTGCCACATCGGATCGTCGGAGGGCACGCGGCCCTGCGCCAACCCCTCACCCCAGCCCGCATACACGTTGAGGTCGTCGAAGATGTGCTTCCAGTCGTGGTGGAACATCATGCCCACGGCCATGAGCAGCACGAAGCCGCGGGTGACGAGCCACCAGGTCACGCGGTACCGGCGCTCTGCCAACCGCGGGATGCGCGAGGACAGCAACACCTGCCCAGTGTGCCCGAACCGGCCGCCGACGAAACCCCCCTGCTCAGCACGAGCGCTCGCCACGGCGGGGATCTGCTCCCAATTCGGCCATCTGCTCCCCTCCGGACGGGAGCGGATCGTCAGGACGCCCGACGGGAGCAGTCGGCCCGAGCGACGCGCGGCGGGGCTACGGCTCGTCGGTGGGGTTGATCACCGCGGGGTCGTTGGGGACGTCGGAGCCCTCCACCTGGGGCGCGGGCGAGCCGGTCACGTCACAGGGATCGATCCCCTTGGCGGCCAGGACGGCCGCTGCGGCGTCGTTCAGACGCTCCTGGGTGACGGTCCCGTCCTCCAGCGCCTCGCGAAGGGCACGACGACCCTCCACCGAGCCACCGGGGCCGACGATACCGAGGTCACCGCCAGCCGCCACGAACCCCACCAGCGCCCCGCCCTGGGTGGGCTCCCCTGAAGCCTCCATGCCCAGCGCGTCGCTGATGATGAGCCCGTCGAACCCGACCTCATCGATCAGGAGGCCCTCGATCACCCGCCGGGACTGGCTGCTCGGCTCCTCCGAGAGACCGGGAATGGTGGTGTGGCCCACCATCACCGCGACGTCGACCGCCTGGGGGACCTCCTCGAAGGGCCCGAGCTCCGTCTCCCGCACCTCATCGATGGACGGACCCACGGCCAGCTGGTAGTGGGTGTCCCCAGTGGCGCGACCCTGCCCTGGGAAGTGCTTGAGAACCGGGAGCACCCCGGCGTCCGCGTAGCCCTGGGCGGCAGCAGTTGCGTACTCGGTGACGACCTGCGGGTCTGTCGAGTAGGAGCGCGAGCCGATGCCGGGGCCGTGCCCCACGTCCACGACCGGGGCGAACACGAGATCGACACCCCAGTCCGCGAGGGCCGCCCCGTGGGCGGCATACATGGCACGCACCTCGTCCGGGGTCATGGTGCTCGCCTGCCGTTGCGCCGACGGGATCGGGCCGATCACATCGCGGTAGCGCTGGACCTGGCCACCCTCCTCGTCGGCGGCCAGCAGGGCCCCGTACTGGTTGCCCGTGGTCGCCGCATCGAGCGCGCCGGCCACGGCGGGGGTCAGGCGCCCATTGGAGAGGATCCCGGCGATAAGCCCGTCATCGAGCCAGCCCTGGACCCGGGTGATGTCCGTGGTCGTGACGAGCATGGTCTGCCCGATCCGCACGTCCTCGGGAAGCTGCGCGACGCAGGCAAGGGCGCGATCCACGGGCGCCAGTGGGCTCGCCGATTCCGGGGCCGGGGATGAGGGCGGGCTGCTGGACGGCACGGATGACTCGAGGGGAGCCGCCGAGGGAGCCGTTCCGCAGGCTGCCATGGCCAGCGCACAGGCCGCACCCAGCGCCAGGACTCCAGGACTTCGATGCACGGGACAAGCATGCCACCCGAACCTGACACGCCAATGGCAGCGGCGCGGCTATCGGGAGCAGGCACGCCACCGACAGACGGGCGCTCGGTGGGGTCCCGACCCGCCCACGGCCGGCGACGAGGAGGGCCAGGGGCCTACTCGTCCACCTCGACGATCGGTGCGTCAACCGAATGCTTGCGCACCGACTCGATTCCCTCCAGCGCTGACTTCTTGGAGGCGTAGCCCTGACTGGCCGCGATGGTCTGCCCGTTGCTGGCCTTGAGCCGGAACCGGTACTTGCCCGCGTTGTCCGTGTAGAGCTCGAACTTGCCCGACATGCATCTCCCCTTCCTGGGAGTCGTGGTCTGCGGCGAGTATGGCGCCACGGGCGTGCCTGATGCACTGCGAGCGGCCTTCGGCCATCTGGGGGAATCCCAGTGCCATCGGACCCAGCCGGGCATACCGTGAGACGACCGCCCATGTGCGGCAGCGAGGGGAACCACCATGGATGCCGATTTCGCCCGGGAGCGCCGGCGGATCCTGCTGGCCCTGATCGCCGCGCTGACGGCGGGGTTCCTGCCGATCATCGCGGGCACGTGGCTGGCGGCAACTCGGGCTCCGCGCGAATGCCCGGCCCCCACCGACCTGGGGCCGTTCGCGTTGAGCCTGGCGTTCGGCGCGGTTTCGTGCCTGGCCATCGTGGCGCTGGCAGTGATCGTGATCAACCGCTACCACCGGACGCTGATCCGAGCAGCGACCAAGGACCACGTGACGGGCGCCTACAACAGGCAGGCCTTCGAGTCCATGGCTGCCGAGGCGATCAGCATCGCCACCAGGTCCGATCAGCCGCTGTCCGTGGTGCTCTTCGACCTCGACGACTTCAAGCGCTACAACGACACGCACGGGCACAACGCCGGGGATGCCGCCCTGCGGGAGGTGGCCCGCGTGGCCACCTCCGCGGTTCGCCGCAGCGACGTCGTGGGCCGATGGGGCGGCGACGAGTTCGTGCTCCTGCTGCCCTCGTGTGATGCGAGCGCGGCAGAGCGGATCGCCGCAGGCCTGGCAGCAGCCGTGCAGGCCGATGATCCGCAGGCGGCCGGGATGCCGGCTGGCATCTCGATCAGCACCGGTGTCGCCGAGATGCGCAGCACCGACCGGATGGCCGACCTCGTGGCCCGCGCCGACGAGGCCATGTACCGCAGCCGGCGCACCCTGAGGGCGGCCAGCCAGCGCACCGCACGGCAAGCCCCCAACATGCGCTGAGGCTGGCGGATGCGAGGCCGGAGAGGACGCCGCGTCGTTCAGCGGCGGACCCGCCCCGCGAGGGGTGCGCCCTACGCGCGACGGAACAGGGCCCGGGTCGACCGCTTCAACTTGGCCACCCGCCACTCACCAGCCTCCCCGAGGCGCAGCTTGAGCAGGTCCGCGGCCTCCCGGGTGCTCAGCCGCTGGACCGCGGGGAGGTCGAGCTTGTTGATCGACTGGTCGGTCTCGGGCGCCACCGGCTTGCCCGCCATGGCCCCCGAGATCGCGCCGAGGACGGCCTCGGCGGCAGCGTGAACGGGCAGGCGCAGGGCGTCGGTCGGGGGATCGCCAGCCGGGATCGGGTCAGCCAGGCTGGCTAGGTCGCCGTGCACGGTGATCCCCAGCGCCCGGACCTGGTCGGCTGTCTGCGAGCCCACGTCCTGCGCCGCGCGGATCGCCCACTGCGGGGTGCCCAGGGACTCCTCGTCGGGCTCCGGGGTCCGCGACTCGACCATCCGCAGGATCGCGCCCCGACGGACGAGCTTCTCGTACTGCGGCCAGTCCCAGCGCTTTGCCCCGCCGGCGTTGACCTGGCGCAGCATCTCGGCCTCGGCTGCGGTCATCGAGCGGTTGCTGGCGCTGAGCTCCGGGTCCGGGACGAGCAGGCCGCTGGGAAGGGCGAGCATGTGCTCGAACGTGCGGAACAGGTAGTCGCGGTCGCCCTCGTCGAGCACGACCAGGCTCACCCGGTCGGGGCCAAGCCGCTCGGCCCAGCGCGCCATGATCCCGGCATGGTCGTTGCGGCGCCAGAAGTTCGGGGTCGGTGGGCACTCCGGCGGATCTGCGAAGACGTTCTTGAGCCAGTTCTCATAGCGCATGGCCAGCCCGTACTTCAGGTACTGCTGCCATGAGGAGGCCAGCAGCCGCGACATCGGGCGCAGCGTGAAGACCGCGTGCAGCCGCTCGGCCCCGAGGCGATCCACGATCTTGTCCAGGGCTGCGTCGTCTGCCAGGGCGAACCCCTCGCTGGAGATCACGACCCTGCCCTCGTGCGCGGCGGCGGCACGGGCCACGCGCCCCCAGTACTTGGGCTCGGTGCGCCGGCCCCCGCGCTCCTCCCAGCCCCACGTGCGCTTGGTGACCACCATGGCCGCCCGATGGTGCGAGCGGCGATTGCCCGGATAGAGCACCCCGGCCTCGAGCAGCTGGGGACGGGTGCTGGCGAAGGCGGACTGCAGTGCCGTCGTCCCGGTCTTGTGGAACCCCGCGTGGAACATGATCGTGCCGTCCGGCAGGGGCTCGGGACGGGGGGGCATGCAACCTCCTGGCGGTGTTCGCGGTCGTGGTGCAGGCTACCCGTGGAGCAGGCCGACCCCGCGCAGGCGGACGTCGTGCCCGCCTCAAGATCCGGCTATGGCTCCTCGGGTGCGTCCCGGTCCGCTGGGTCGACGTCCTGCTGGGCACCGTTGCGCTCGGCCTGCCGCACCTGGAGCGCCTCTCGGATGTACCGGCGCTGCTGGTCCAGCGGCACGACGTAGCGCACCTCGGTGTGCGTCAGGCGATCCAGCCAGGACCGGCGCTTGGGATCGAAGAGGCTGAAGACCCCGGAGATGATCCACACCACGATCCCGAGCACGCCGACCCACGCCCGGACCAGAGCCCTGACCAGTCCCGGGTTGCGCCCATCTGGCGTGCAGACGCGCGTGCCCACCACCATGGAGCCGATCGTGCGCCCTGCCAGCCACCAGCACACTCCGAGGTAGATGGGCACGAACGAGGCGGCGATCGCGGTGAGCCCGGCGACCAGCCAATTCGGGGCGGGGTCGAGGACCGTGTCCAGGAGGCTGACGAGGGCGGACAGGCCCTGGCTGACCAGCCACGCCACCAGCGTGGTGTCAAGGGCGAAGGCCACCAAGCGGGTCACCGCACCGGCGTGTGCGAACTCCCGGCCGGGAGGAGCCGGGGGGACCGGCATGGCGCGCCATGCGCTTCGTTGTTCGGCGAGGTTCTCGCGGGTCAGGCGGGCGGGGGTCGTGTCCTCGTCACCGGCAGCGTCGAGCATCAGGGTGACCGCCGACTCCGCCTGCGGACGTGGGGGCTTGCGCACAAGGCGCCGCCCGAAACGCTCGACGAGCACGTCGGCATCCGCCAGGTTCTCCCGGACGGACTCCAGTGCGTCGAGGAACAAGCCCTGGCTCTGCTCGCGGATCAGGTCGCGGACGCGCGGGTCGTCGATGATGTCGTCCAGGATCAGCGGGACGACCTCGGTCCGGATCTTGGGCAGCAGGGCATCGACCAGCTGTGGCGCGACCTCGTCGGTGATCTTCGGCATCAGCGCGTCGACCAACTGCGGCGCGATCTCGTCGCGGATGCGGGGCATCAGCGAGTCCAGCAGCTGCGGGGCCACCTCGTCGGTGATCTTCGGCATCAGCGCGTCCACGAGCTGCGGCGCCATCTCGTCGCGGATCCGGGGCATCAAGGCGTCGATGAGGTCCGGGGCGATCTGGTCGCGGATCTTCGGCATCAGCGCATCGATCAGCTGAGGGGCGATCTGCTCCTCGATTCGGGGCATCAGGGCCTCGATGAGCTGCGGCGCCACCTCGTCGCGGATCTTGGGCATCAGCCCGTCGATCAGCTCGGGGGCCACCTGCTCCTGGATGTAGGGCACGAGGCCCTCGACGATCCGCGGGACGAGCTCGGCCTCGAGGTAGGGGCGCAGGTCCTCCAGCAGCTTCGGCAGCAGATCTGCCACCAGCCGGGGGGTCACCCCGTCGACCACCTGCGGCACCGTCACTGCCACCAGGTGTGCCGTGACGCCATCCACGATGTCGGGGACGGTGTCCGCGACCAGGTGGTCGGTGATGCCCTCCAGCACCTCCGGGACGACCGTGTCGGTCAGGTAGGGCGTGAGCCCGTCGACGATCCGCGGGATCGCCTCGGAGATCAGGTACGGCTCGAGGTCCTCGATGATCTGCTGGGCGGTGGCGCCGGTGACGTCCATGGCCGCCTCTGTGACGGTGTGGCCCACCCTGCCCACGGTGGCGTCCAGGGCGCCACCGACCGCGCGGCGCATCCCACTGCGCAGTCCTGTGTCCGGCGTCCTGTCGGCCATGGCTGCAGGCTAAGCCCGTGAGGCCGCGCAGGGTCGGTGTTCGGGATACCGTGCGCGCTCGTGTCCCGCCCGCCCAGGACGCCCACGACCTCGTCGGCCGGTCAGGCGTCGAGCTCGGGGAACTCCTCCTCAGCGGTTCCGGCGCCCTTCGAGCCGGGCCAACCTCCCACCGCGCCAGCGATCGCCAGCCCCTGGGCGACGGCCGGTCCGATGAGGACCGCGAAGAGGACAGTGCCGAGTCCGACCGTCCCTCCCAGGAGCCAGCCCACCGCGAGGACGACCAGCTCGATGCCAAGCCGCACCCGACCCACGGGCCAACCCGTGCGCAGGTGGAGCCCCGTCATCCAGCCGTCGCGCGGACCAGGGCCAAGGTTCGTGGTCAGGTAGAGCCCGCTGCCCAGGCCGATCATCGCGATCCCGGCCAGGACGAGTGCGAGTTGGGCGGGCCAGGCCTCCGGAGCCGGGATGAGTGCGACGCCGACCTGCAGCGCCACCGCGATCACGATCGCGTTGGCGATCGTGCCCAGGCCGGGCCGCTCGCGCAGGGGGATCCACAGCAGGAGAACCAGTGCGCTGACGAGGAAGGTCGCCATCCCGATCGAAACGGGAAGGATCGTGGACAGGCCCTGGGCCAGCACGGTCCACGGGCTGACTCCCAGGCCGCCCTGGACGATGAGGGCCTCGCCCGTGCCGAAGGCGTACAACCCGAGGATCAGGACCACCAAGCTGGCCGGGGTCGGCGACCAGCGCGAGCGGGAGCGCCAGCGGGTGACCGGGACGCTGCGCGCCGGGCGCAGCCACCCCAGGATCTCCACCCGGCGACTATAGGTCCCGGGCCTGATAGGACTGACCCATGCGCGATGACCTGCCCACCGGGCTCGAGTTCCAGCTGATGATCTCGGGCAAGCCGTACCTGTCCAACGACCCGGAGCTCGTCGAGGCTCGCGCACGGGCGCGGTCCCTGGAGTTCCGGTTCAACCACACGCCCCCCGAGGCCGCGGAGCAGCGCAGGGCGATCCTGACCGATCTGCTCGGCAGCACCGGGCAGTCGTTCGAGATCGAGCCGAACCTGCACGTCGACTACGGGTTCAACATCCACCTCGGCGAGCGCTTCTACGCGAACGCCAACTGCGTGCTGCTCGACGTCGCCGAGATCCGCATCGGTGACGACACGATGCTCGCGCCCGGCGTGCAGCTGCTCACGGCCACGCATCCGGTCGATGCCCAGGAGCGGATCTCGGGGCGCGAGCTGGGATTCCCGATCACGATCGGCAGCCGGGTCTGGCTCGGCGGCGGGGTCATCGTCGGCCCGGGCGTGACGATCGGCGACGACGTGGTGGTCGGGTCAGGGTGCGGTCGTGATCAAGGACCTGCCCGACAGGGTCGTCGCGGTCGGCAACCCGGCCCGGGTGGTCCGGGAGCTGTGAACCAGATGCCTGAGGAGGTAGAGGTCCCAGACATGCCCTACCGAGCGGTGATCTTCGACCAGGACGGCACGCTGATCAACACCTTCATCCCGGCGATGCACGCGTACTCGGTGGCGGTCGGGCGGGAGATCACCCTCGCCGAGCTCGAGCCGGTGGCGCACCTCGGTGCGGCGCGGAACCTGGTCAGCGCCCTGCTGGGCCACGAGGCCACCGACGCCGACAACGACGTCTTCCACGATGCACTGGCCGAGGAGGTCGCCCGGATCGAGCCCTACCCGGGGATCGTCGAGGTGCTGCGGGCGCTGCGCTCGGCCGGGGTTGCGACCGCGGTGGCGACCAACTCCGACGCGAGGTCCGCCGCGGTGGTCCTCGGCGCGCACGGGCTCGACGCCCTGTTCGACACGGTGGTCACCGTGGACCTCGTCAGCGGACCCAAGCCCAACCCCGAGATGATCCACCTGACCCTCGACCGGCTCGGGCTCCCAGCAGACCGGGTCGCGTTCGTCGGCGACAGTCCGGGGGACATGATCGCCGCCCGCGGGGCCGGGGTGCTCGCCGTCGCAGCCGGCTGGGGGCACCAGACCCCCACCATCCCCGAAGGGCACATCGACGTGCTGGCCCGCACCCCCGACGACGTCGCGCGCCTGGTGCTGGGCGAGTCCTGACGCCCAGCCAGGGGCCGCCCCGCCTTGACCGGCACCCCCGACTCGCGGGGCCACGACGGGCGCGCCCATGGCAGGCTGGCCGTCCATGACCGCCCCGTGGAGCCCGGGTGACCCCGGCACGCTGGCCGACGGCCGCACCCGCGCGGCGTTCCGACGCGACTTCCTCTGGGGCACCGCGACAGCGTCCTACCAGATCGAGGGGTCGCCGGAAGCCGACGGCAAGGGCCCGTCGATCTGGGACACGTTCGCCCACACGCCCGGGCGGATCGCCGACGGGTCCACCGGCGACGTCGCCTGCGACCACTACGTGCGCTGGCCCGAGGACGTGGCCCTCATGGCCGACCTCGGCGTGAACGCCTACCGCTTCTCCGTCTCCTGGCCACGGGTGGTGCCCACCGGTGAGGGCGCGGTCGAGACGCGCGGGCTGGACTTCTACGACCGGCTCGTCGATGGGCTGCTCGGGAGCGGCATCGCCCCCGTCGTCACGCTCTACCACTGGGACCTGCCCCAGGCGTTGGAGGACCGTGGCGGCTGGATGGACCGTTCGACGGCGTATCGCTTCGCCGAGTTCGCCGGCCATGTTGCAGGGCGCCTGGCCGACCGGGTGCACACCTGGATCACCATCAACGAAGCAGTCGTGATCTCCACCCACGGCTACGCCTTCGGCGCCCACGCCCCGGGGCGGGCTCTGCTGTTCGATTCGTTCCCGGCGACCCACCACGTGCTGCTCGCCCACGGCCTGGCCACGCAGGCGATCCGAGCCGAGGCGGCCGGCGCCACCGTCGGCATCAGCCACAACCTGTCTCCGATCGTGCCGGCGAGCGAATCCGTCGAGGACGCCGCCGCGGCAGCTGCCCTCGACGCCATCCAGAACCGCACGTACATGGACCCCTGCCTGCTCGGGAGCTACCCGGGCCTGGAGGAGGTCGGCGTACCCACCGACCGCTCCTGCGTCCAGGACGGGGACTTGGCGATCATCGCCCAGCCGTTGGACGTGCTCGGGGTCAACTACTACAACCCGACCCGCGTTCGCGCCGCTGCGCCTGGCAACCCGTTCCCGTTCGACCTGGTCGCGATGGACGAGTTCGAGCAGACCGACATGGGCTGGCCGGTGGTCCCCAGCGGGCTGCGCGACGTCCTCGTCGGGATCCATGAGCGGTACGGGGACGCGCTGCCTCCGGTGATGGTCACCGAGAGCGGGGCGGCTTTCCCCGACGAGCTGGTGCAGGAGCCCGAGCCCCACGTCGACGACCCGCGCCGGGTGGAGTACCTGCGCGGCCACGTGGCAGCGGTCGGCGAGGCCATCGACGCCGGCGCCGACGTCCGCGGCTACTTCGTGTGGTCGCTGATGGACAACTTCGAGTGGGCTGAGGGATACCGCCCACGCTTCGGACTGCTGCACGTCGACTACCCGACACAGCGGCGCATCCCCAAGATGTCCTACGACTGGTACCGCGCGTTCCTGGGCGGTTGAGCACCGGGCCGGTGCTGCCACTGCGCCGAAGCACAACGAAGCCGGACCACACGTCTGCGATCCGGCTCGGTGTTGCTGTCTCAAACAACGCGCGCCTGAAGGGATTCGAACCCCTGGCCTTCTGATCCGTAGTCAGATGCTCTATCCGCTGAGCTACAGGCGCACTGCCCCAACGGGGCGCCCCAAGGTTACCCGACCGGGGTGGGGATGCGGAAATCCCCGGACGGCCACCACCAGCCCTCGACCCGAGGAGACGCCACGGTGGCCCCGGGCTGACCCGGAGCCACCAGCGTGCGTTCGGCGGAGGCGGAGGGATTTGAACCCTCGATGGGGCTCTAAACCCCAAACCCGCTTAGCAGGCGGGCGCCATAGACCTGACTAGGCGACGCCTCCCCGTCCGACGGACGCCCACAGGGTACCCGAACGCTCGTGGCGCGCGGTAATCGCCGGTCAGCCGGCCAGGCCCTCGACGAGGTCGACGTACGCCGCCTTTGCGTCGTCGGCGGACATGCCCTTGATCTTGTCCCACGCGTCGTACTTCGCCTTGCCGACGGGATCCGTGAACCCCGGCCTCTTGCCCTCGACATCGCCGACCGTGGCCTGCTTGTACAGCGCGTACATCTGCAGCAGGGTGTCGTTGTCGGGACGTGCCGGCAGGGTCTTCGATGCGTCGGCTGCAGCGGTGAAACGATCGTCGAGCTCGGACATGCAATCCTCCTGCGAGTGGTGATGACCGGCCCATCGTGGCACGTCCGCCGGTCGGTTGCCCGGCCGGGTGGATCCCCGGACGGCGTGCGCGCGGGCCTCGCGGGTGCGAGGCTGCGGGGCTGCCCAGAAGCCGGATCAGCGCTGCGGAGCAGGCTCATCCACGTCGGGCACCATAGTGGCGACGGGCGAACCCGTGCGGCGCACCCGCAGCGCCAACGCACCCGTGGCCAGGATGATGCCGAGCACCACGACCCCGGCCACCGCGCCCGGCACTCCGAGCACCTTGGAGATCACGGCCGTGTTGCTCACCAGCACCATGCCACCGACACACACGCCCAGGATCGCGGTGGGCGCTCGTCGGGCCAGTCGAGCCGCGAACGGGGCGACAAGCGCCCCACCGAGGACGAGGCCGAGCACGGCCAGCCAGGGCACACCCGCGTCGTCAGCACCGAACAGGAACCCCGCCGACGCCGCCACCGCCACGAAGAACTCAGCGGCGTTGACCGTCCCGACCACGCGGTGCGGCTCGTGCCGGGTGAGGGTCAGCAGCGAGGGCGTTGCCACCGGCCCCCAACCGCCGCCGCCGGTCGCGTCCACGAGTCCCCCGACCAAGCCGACCGGCCAGAGGTGCCGGGTGCGGGCGCGCACGACGGGGAACAGGTTCCGGCCGAAGCCGAAGCGCGCGATGATCACGAGCCCGAGGAGGAACAGGATGCAGGCCATCCACAGCCGCGCGGCGCTGGAGGCGACGCTCGTGAGGATCACGGCCCCGATGAAGGCGCCAACTGCCCCCGGCAGGGCCATGACCACGAGCACCCGCCAGTCCACGTTGCCCTCGCGCCAGTGGCTGATCCCCGAGACGAACGTCGTGCCCATCTTCGCCGCGTGGGTGCCCGCGGACGCGGCCACAGCTGAGTAGCCCAGGAGGGTGAGCAGAGTCGCGGAGGTGACGCCGAAGCCCATCCCCAGGGTGCCGTCCACCATCTGGGCGGCGGCCCCGACCAGGGCGAAGACCAGAACCGTGAGGAGCATGGGCGCAACCATACCCGATCGGGATGATAGGGAATAGTCGAAACGCCGGGACGATGAGGCTGGGTTGCCCCACGAGCTACTGGCGCGCGACCGGATCCGTCGCGGCAGCGACGACGGCCCCCACCGCCTCGGCGAGGTCGCCGTCGCCGGCGACCACCAGGTCGGGGGTCACCGGCTCCTCGTAGTCCTGGCCGACACCGGTGAGGTTGGGCAGCTCCCCGGAGGCGGCCTTCGCGTAGAGGCCCTTCGGGTCGCGTGCGGCGCACACCTCGACCGGAGTCCGGACGAACACCTCGACGAAGTCGCCTGGGTCGAACAGGTCGCGAGCCGCACGCCGGTCGCCGCGGAACGGAGACACGAGCGCGACGATCACCACGGTGCCGGACTCGACCATGAGGCGCGCCACCTCGGCCACCCGCCGGACGTTCTCGGCGCGGTCCTCGGCGGTGAACCCCAGGTCCTTGTTCAGGCCGTGGCGGACGTTGTCGCCGTCGAGGACGAACGTGCGCACGCCCTGGGCGTGCAGGTCGCGCTCGACGGCGTCGGCGATCGTGGACTTGCCCGAGCCGGACAGCCCGGTGAGCCACAGGACCCGACCGTGGTGCCCGCTGAGGCGCTCGCGGGCGGCGCGGTCGACGACGAACTCGTGGCTGCGCACGTTCGCCGACCGCCGCAGCGCGTAGCGGACCATTCCCGCGGCCACCGTGTCGGCGGACAGCCGATCAACCAGGACGAACCCGCCGGTGTCCCGGCTGTGCAGGTACGGCTCGATCGGCACCGGTCGGTCCGTGGCCATCTCCACCCGGCCGACGTCATTGAGCCGCAGGACGCGGGCGGCCTCCTCGGAGCCCGTGGTGACGTCGAGGCGGTGACGCACGCTGGTCACGACCGCGGGGACGACCAGCGGTCCGCTGACCAGCAGGTACGACCGGCCGTGCGCCAGCGGCTCCTCGCCGAGCCAGACGACATCGGCGGAGAACCTGTCCGCGGGCACCACCGGTTCGCCGCCGGACTCGAGGAGGTCTCCGCGCGTCACGTCGAGATCCGGGAGCAGCTCGACAGCCACCGCATCGCCGGCCGTTGCCCGCTCCCGGTCGACGCCGGCGACGAGCAGCCGCCCGACCCGGCCGGTGACGCCCGCACCCGCGACCGACACCTCGTCGCCCACGGCGAGCTGACCGGTGACCAGCGTGCCGGCCACGCCGCGGAACCCATCCGCGCGGACGACGGTCTGGACCGGGATCCGCGCCGGCCGGGCCGCCGTCGCGGGTGGCGCGTCGAGCTCGTGGGTCTCCCCGATCGCCGTGATGACCGTCGGACCCGCGTACCACTCGGTGCGTGCCGAGGCGGTGGTCACGTTGTCCCCCGCCAGGGCGCTGACCGGGATGACCGTCACGCGGGAGAAGTCCAGCCGCGCCGCCGCACCGGCCACGGCGTCGGCCAGCTGCGCGAACCTGGCGTGGTCGAAGCCGACGGAGTCGAGCTTGTTCACCGCGATGATCACGTGATGCACGCCCATCAGCGCGCAGATCGTCAGGTGCCGGTAGGTCTGGCGGGTGACCCCGCGGGCAGCGTCCACGAGCAGCAGCGCGACATCGGCGGTCGAGGCCGCGACGGCCATGTTGCGGGTGTACTGCTCGTGCCCGGGAGCGTCGGCGATGACGACCCGCCGGCCATCGGGCAGCGCCATGTGCCGGTAGGCCACATCGATCGTGATGCCCTGCTCCCGCTCAGCCTCCAACCCGTCGGTCAGAAGCGAGTAGTCGATCTCGCCGGCCGGGATCGTCGAGCCCGCGCGACGGACCGTGCGGGCCAGCTCGAGGGTGTCCTCGGGAACGGAGTCGGTGTCGGCCAGCAGCCGACCGATCAGGGTCGACTTGCCGTCGTCGACGCTGCCGCAGGCGACCAGGCGGATGAGCCCCATCAGAAGTACCCCTCGACCTTCTTGGCCTCCATCGAGGCACCGCCCTCACCGTCGATCATCCGCCCAGCGCGCTCGGACTGCCGGGAGCCCTCCATCTCGGCGATCACGTCGTCCAGGGTGGCCGCCGGGGACTCGACCGCGGCACTGAGCGGGTAACAGCCCAGCGACCGGAACCGGACGAGTCGTTCGACCGGAACCTCGCCCGGTTCGAGCTCCATCCGGTCGTCGTCGACGACGATCAGCTGCCCGCCGCGGACCACGGTCGGGCGCATGGCGGCGAAGTACAGCGGGACGACGGGCAGGCCCTCTCGTCGGATGTAGTGCCACACGTCGATCTCGGTCCAGTTCGACAGAGGGAAGGTGCGCATCGTCTGGCCGGGCGCGAGCTGGGCGTTCACCGTGTGCCACAGCTCCGGTCGCTGCCGGCGGGGCTCCCACCGATGGCCCGGCATCCGCAGGCTGAAGATCCGCTCCTTGGCCCGGCTGCGCTCCTCGTCGCGGCGCGACCCGCCGATCGCCGCGTCGTACCCGCCCTCATCGAGGGCCGCCCGCAGCGCGACGGTCTTCATCAGGCGCGTGTACTCCTGGGCGCCGTGGCTGAACGGCGTGACGCCCTCGGCCACCGCGTCGGTGTTCGTGGCCACCCGCAGGTCCAGGCCGTACTGCTCGACCATCTGGCCGCGGAACGTGATCATGTCGCGGAACTTCCAGGTGGTGTCCACGTGCAGCACCGGGAACGGGATCGGGCCCGGCGCGAACGCCTTGGCCGCCAGGTGCAGCATCACCCCGGAGTCCTTGCCGATGCTGTAGAGCATCACCGGGTTGCGGAACGCCGCCGCCGTCTCACGCAGCGCCCAGATCGCCTCGGACTCCAGCGCGTCGAGCACGGCATCGGCAACAGCGGTGGGCCCAGGAGGCGCGGGACGGTTGTCCGCCCTTGGGCGGGACGACGAGGCAGAGGTCACGAAGACGATTCTGGCCCATGACCACACCCCCCGACGCCTCCCCCGCACCCTCCCCCGGAACGCGTCGGGGCGATGCTGGGACGCGGGGCGCCGGTGCCCGAGTGGGTGAACCCTCCCCGTCCGGCGCGGACCATGCCTCATGCGGCACGCTGTGCCTCGTGGAACTCGAGCGCACACTGGCCATCGACTGCGGGGGGAGCGGGCTCAAGGGGTCCGTCCTGGACCACGAGGGGGCGATGGTCGCCGACAAGGTCCGGATCCCCACGCCCTACCCGATGTCGCCCGAACGCTTCGTCGAGGTCCTCTGCGAGCTCGCCGACACACTGCCCGCTGCCGACCGGGCCACGGTGGGCGTGCCGGGGATGATCCGACACGGCCGGGTCATCACGACCCCGCACTACATCACGACCAACGGCCCGTTCTCGCCGGTGGACCCCGGCCTGGAACGCGCCTGGGACCACTTCGATGCCCAGACCGCCCTGGCCCGCGGCCTGGGCATCCCGACCCGCGTGGTGAACGATGCGGAGGTCCACGGCGCGGCGGTCGTCTCCGGCGAGGGACTGGAGGTCGTGCTCACCCTGGGAACCGGCCTCGGGTGCGCGGTTTTCGACGATGGGAGCCTGGCGCCCAAGATCGAGCTCTCACGGTCGCCCGTGCGCAAGGGCGTGATCTACGACGAGTGGCTTGGCGACCTCGCACTCCGGGAGTTGGGTGCCAAGCGCTGGTCACGGCGGGTGCGCAAGGCGGTCGACGGCCTGCGGCCCATGTTCGTGTGGGACCGGCTCTACGTCGGGGGCGGAAACGCCCAGCGCCTGACTCGGGACCTCGGCGACGACGTGACGATCGTGCCCAACGAGGCGGGCATCTCCGGTGGCATCCGGCTCTGGGAGCTCGGCCACGGCACGGTCAGCCAGCCCGAGGATGACCTGCGCGAGAGCCCCCGCGAGGGCTGAACCCGGCTGCCGGTGGGCGATCCGGCCGATTGGTGCGACCGGATCGACCGCCCGAACGACCACGAACGAACACGACGGACCACGGTCCTACGACCAAGGTCCGATGGTGGACCGGACCTCGCACGCCACAGACTCGAGGCACCAACCACCACCAGGAGGTCCATTCCATGAACACCACGACACGCCGCCTCGGATCCGCAGCCCTCGCCGTCCTCATGGTCGGCGGCGTCACCGCCACGGCCCCCGCCTCCGCCAAGGATGGCGACGGCCGGGTCATCGTCCGCGGCGACTGCTCCGCACGGGCGGACTGGAAGCTCAAGGCGAAGCCGGACGACGGCCGCCTCGAGGTCGAGTTCGAGGTCGACTCGAACAGGAACGGCCAGAGCTGGACGTGGACCCTGCGCTCCAATGGATCGGTGTTCGCCTCGGGGAAGCGCACCACCCAGGCGCCCAGCGGCTCGTTCAGCGTCGAGCGGCGGACGTCGGACGCCGCCGGGAGCCAGCCGATCTCGGCGACTGCGCGCAACGCGCGCACCGGTGAGGTGTGCCGCGCCTCGCTGACCATCTAGGCGTGGAACCACCCGCGCGACGGTCACGCACCCACAATGGGCGCGTGACCGTCCGACGCGAGGTGGCCGTCTCAGCGCTGCTGAGCACGGTCGCCGCCATATGCATCGGGATCGGCGGATTCTGGGCAGCGCGCACCGTGGCGACTGGGGAGGCCGTGCACCAGGCCGAGCAGGCGACCGAGATCCTCGCGGTGGCCGTCATCGAGCCAGCGGTCACCTCCGGACTGGTCGAAGGTGATCCCGACGCCATCGACCAGCTCGACAAGGTTGTCGGGGCCTCGGTCCTCAGCGAGCGGATCGTCGCGGTGAAGGTGTGGCGCGACGACGGGACCGTCCTGTACTCCGATGACCTCGAGGGCATCGGCACGCAGTTCCCCCTCGCAGAGGATCAGCGCCAGGTGTTCGCCACCGGAGAGCCGCACGCGGAGCTCTCGGACCTCTCCGAGGAGGAGAACGCCGACCAGTCCGACTTCGAGCAGCTGCTCGAGGTGTACGTCGCGATCGAGGATCCCAACGGGACGCGGCTGCTGTTCGAGACCTACCAGTCCACCGCGGGGATCGACGCGGCCACCGAGCGGATCCTGCGCGCCTTCGCCCCCGTCGTGCTCGGGGGCCTGCTGCTGTTCGGCGCCATCCAGGCGCTGCTCAACTGGCGCCTGGCGCGGCGACTGCAGGGCAGCCAGGAGGAGCGCGAGCGGCTCCTGGCCCAGTCGCTCGCGGCGTCCGACCACGAGCGCCGCACCATCGCCGCCGACCTGCACGACGGCGTGGTCCAGGACCTCGTCGGAGTCACGTACTCCCTGGACGCCCTGGCCGCCGACGATGCGGCGCATGCCCGCGAGCTGGACGCAGCGGCGAGGTCAACCCGGCGCAGCGTCCGCAGCCTGCGCTCCCTGCTCGTCGAGATCTACCCACCGAACCTGAGCCAGGTCGGGCTGGCGGGCGCGGTGGCCGACCTGGTCGCAGCCGGACCGTCCGAGGTGGACATCGAGACCCGGATCGACCCGGCGATCGCGCTGCCCGAGCGCACCGCGCAGGCCGTGTACCGCGCCATCCGCGAGGCGCTGTCGAACGTCCGGCGGCACGCGCGGGCGTCACACGTGCTGGTCGACGTGGACTGCTCAGAGCCCGGTTCGGTCATCCTGACTGTCACCGACGATGGTGTCGGCTTCGACCCGGCCGGGGTGGAGGCGGGGCACGTGGGGCTGCGGCTGCTTGCCGATCTCGCGCACTCCCTGGGCGGGACGCTCGAGATCGACTCGGCCAAGGGGTCGGGAACGACCGTTCGGATGGTGGCGCCGCGATGACCGGCACGTCGAGCGACGCCAGCCCGATCCGGGTCCTCGTGGTCGACGACCACGAGGTGGTCCGCGCCGGCCTGCGGATGCTGCTCGGCGGGGCAGCCGGGATCGAGGTCATCGGTGAGGCGGCCGACGGAGCGGCGGCACTGGACGCGGTGGCGCTGGCGACGCCCGACGTGGTCCTCATGGACCTCTCGATGCCCGGGATGGGCGGAGTCGAGGCGACGGCCGTGCTGACCGCGGGGCATCCGACGGTCCGGGTGGTCGTCCTGACAACGTTCGCCGACCGCGACCACGTGACGGCGGCGATCGACGCCGGGGCTGTGGGCTTCATGCTCAAGGACGCCGACCCCGGGGCCCTGGCCGACGCGGTGCGCTCAGCCGCCCGCGGCGAGGCACCGCTGGACCCACGTGCGGCGCTGGCCCTGATCGACCGCCGCCGTGACCCGACCGAGCCCCGTGTCGGCGACACGGTGTCGACACGGGCCCAGCCCGCTGGGGGCGAGCCGTCCCTGACGACCCGGGAGTGGGAGGTGCTCTCGCTCATCGGCGAGGGCCTGAGCAACCGGCTCATCGCCCGCAGGCTCGGGATCGCGGAGAAGACCGTCAAGGCGCACCTGACCAGGATCTTCGGCCAGATCGGCGTCACCGACCGCGTTCAGGCAGCGCTCTGGTGGTCGCGCCATGGCGGGCCGGAGCAGCCCTGACTCGTATACCGGAACCTCCGGGCCCTCAGAGCGTGCCCGGCAGCAGCCGGTGGCCGATCCGGTGGAGTCGTACGACGGCGAGGACCAGACCTGCTCCAGGCCGGGCACCCCGGCCATGCCGGACCCGGGATCAGCCGCCGACGGCCTTCAGCGCCTTGCCGCGCACACGTTCGCTGAGCTCGACGGCACCGGCGCGCTCAGCCTCCAGCAGCCGCGCGAAGGCCCCGGGCTCCACCGGTGGCAGCAGGGCGGCGACGGTCACCTCGTGCGCCGGCACCGCCAGGGCGACGACCTCATCCCCGGCGCTGATCACTCCGGGCTCGACCACCCGGGCGTAGGCACCGGGAGCCCGACGGTCGGTGAAGCGCTTCACCCAGTGCGTCTCGTCCATACGGCGTGCGAACGTCGCGCAGGGGGTCCGGGGGGCCGTCACCTCCAGGACCACCGAGCCCCCGACGACCAGCCTCTGGCCGATGCGCGTCCCGCTCAGGTCGATCCCCGAGGTGCGCAGGTTCTCGCCGAAGAGCCCGGGCGGGATGTCCCGGCCGAGCTCGGTGGCCCACCATTCGGCGTCCTCGTCCGCGTAGAGGTAGACGGCCTGGTCGGCACCGCCGTGATGCTCGGTGTCGGCCTGCCGGTCGCCGGCAAGCCCGAGCGGCCCCAGGTCTACGGGACCGACGAGCTCGCGCTTGTCGATCGCGGTCGTGCCATCGGGGTTGTTCGGCTCGGGATGCAGGGTGTGCAGGACGCACACGGCACTGATGTGGGCCATCGCCGCAGCGTAGTGGTGCGCAGGTCGAGTGCCCAGATCGAGCCGTGCCGGATTCAGTGGGGGCCGGGGGCGCCGTGCGATGGTTCCGAACTCAGGTCCCGCGGCCCCGGCCCCAGCGCGCGACGAACTCGAGGACCTCGGCGGACTGCGCGGATGTGAGACCCACGGCCTCCTCGGGGGCGACCACGAGCATCGGGGCCGGGGGGTCGCCGTACGTGGACTCGCCCCGCCGGTCGGCGCCGAAGTCGTCGACCCACACCAGCGGGTGGCCGGCGAACGCCGCCTGCAGCCCCGCGACCTTCCAGTCCGCGGTGCGCTGCGGGTGCTCTCCGGCCAGGACCTTCGAGATCTCCAGGACCGGCAGCTCGGGGAGGTCGCAGAGGTCGGCGTTGCGCAGGACCGCCCGCTCCCACGTCGTGGCCCAGACGACACATGCCCCGGCAGCGATCCAGCCTCGGACCATCGGGCCGTGCTCCCGGCTGACCACGACCCCATGCAGGAAGGGACCGGGCCCGTCGGGCAAAGGGCGGATGTACGGGTGGTCCGGCCAGCTGTCCCGGTCGAGCTCGACGATGTGCAGCGTGTAGCCGTCGGGGAGGTGGTCCCGCGCGGTGATGTTGAGCACCCCATCGAAGTCCAGGCCGACGACGGGCTGGCCAGGGGCCACGGGGATTCCGTGCACGTAGGTGGCCATACCGACCTCCTCGTCCTCATCGGCACCTGACGGACCTGCGGACGTCCGCACCGAGTCGCCCCTGCGGCCCGTGCCCCCATCCTGCTCCGCCGCCGGGAGCGAGCACCAGTGGTCCGGCCCCCGTGTCCCGCACGGCGTTCCCCTACCGCGACCTCCGCGCTGACGCCGCTCACCCGATACTGGGTCCATGCCGGTCCCCACCTCCCGCCTGCGCCGCAGCGCCACGCTGGCCGGGCTCCCTGCCCGTGCGGTCGGGCGGGCGGTGTCGATCCAGGCCAAGGGGCTCCTCGGCCAGGACCGAGCTGCGCTGCGCGAGCAGGCCCGAACCGACACCGCCGCCGACACGAGGGCCACTCTCGGCAGCCTCAAGGGTGGGGCCCTGAAGCTGGGCCAGCTGCTCTCCACCGTGGACGCCCTGTTCCCCTCCGACCCCGACGACTCGTGGCAGCACGCCCTGGGCGCCCTGCAGGAGGACAACCCGGGACTGCCGTTCGCCGAGGTCCGCCCCGTGCTCGAGGCCGAGCTGGGCCCGGGCTGGCGCGCCCAGTTCCAGGACTTCGACGAGCACCCGACTGCCGCCGCCTCGATCGGACAGGTCCATCGCGCGGTCTGGTCCGACGGGACCGACGTGGCGGTGAAGATCCAGTACCCGGGGGTCGCCGACGCCGTCGCAGGCGACGTGCGCTCGCTGGCCATCGCCCTGCGCCTGACCTCGCTGGTGGCCCGCGGGATGGCGATGCCGCCGCTGGTCGCCGAGTTGCGCACCCGCCTCGGCGAGGAGCTCGACTACCGCACGGAGGCCGAGCACCAGCGGGCCTTCGCGACTGCCTACGAGGGCGACGCGCACTACTACGTGCCGCCCGTCCTGGCAGCCACCCGGGGCGTGCTGGTCAGCCACTGGATGGACGGGGTCGGACTCGCCCAGGTGGCCCGGGACGGTACCCAGGCCGAGCGGGACCACCTCGGCGCGGCCTACCAGCACTTCTTCCTCACCTCGCCCGCGCGCGCGGGGTTGCTGCACACCGACCCGCACCCAGGGAACTTCCGGCTGCTCGACGACGGCCGGATGGGCGTTCTCGACTTCGGATCCGTCCTGGTGATGCCGGGCGGGTTGCCGCCGACCTTCGGCGGGCTCATCCGGGCCATGACCGCCACCGATCCTGCGGCGGTCGAGCGCCGGCTGCGCGAGGGCGGGTTCGTCGCACCCGGCCAGCACATCGAGGTCGAGAAGCTGATCGACTACCTCTCGCCGTTCAGCGAGCCGTCACGCCACGACGAGTTCACGTTCACCCGCGAGTGGCTGAAGTCCGAGTTCGGTCGGGTCAACGACCCCCGGAACCCGGACTTCACGGTCGCGCTGCAGCTGACGATCCCTGCCGACCAGCTGTTCACCCATCGCCTCTGGCTCGGGCTGGTCGGCGTGCTCTGCGGGTTGGGCGCGACGGTGCCGGTGCGCCCGGAGCTCGAGGCTCACCTGCCCGGATTCGCCGACCCCGTGGGGTGACCCGGCGCGGGGCGCTCGGTCCGTTCGATCCGGGCGTCAGCCTCGACCACCGGCGTCGCCCGGGCGACCCAGGGCGTCCCGGACGAAGTCGATGCTGCGCTGCTCCTGGGCGTTCGTCCGCCGACCGATGATCGGCCACGCGTCAGCGATCTCCTCGGCCATGAGGACCATCGCATCCCGGAACGCCAGGGCCTGCGCCTCCTCGGGCAGGCTGTCCAGCAGGGTTCGCCCGGCTGAGAGCACCTCGTAGAAGGGCAGCCCAGCCCCCATCCGGCCATCGAGGTGACTCACGATCTGGCTGGGGTCCTCCGAGATCTGGCCCATCACCTCGCGCACCAGCGCATCCTGCGGGCCGTCGGCCTGCGCCCGGATGTCGTCGACGATCGAGGCGAACGCCCGGCGCTCGGCTGGCGCGAGCCTGCCGTCGGCGTAGGCCACGAGGAAGAAGACCGCGAACGGCACGGCAAGCAGGACGTCCCAGTCGGTGTCGCTGAGACCGCGTGCGTCGGTCGCGGCTGCGCCTGCTTCGGTGGGCCTCATCATCCGGCCATCGCCGGAGCCGGCCCGCGCAGTGCCAGCACCAGGCGACCGTGCCGGGCCAGTGCGCCATCGGGGACGGTGACGACCTCGACCCCGCGGGCCAGGGCGGCCTCGATGAGCTCGTCGACGGCGTCGTCGAGGACGCCGTGCTCCTCGGGGTCCTCGACGAGATCGAGGCCGTCCTCGGACAGGCGCGCGGCGGCCTCGTGGGTGTGCTCGACCACGAGCAGGTCCGGGTCGGACCGGTCGATCGCCTCCCACGCGGCGGCCAGTCCGGCGACGGCCCGGCCGTGAGCCAACCTGACGGCCACGGTGTCCAGGGCCGCGGCGGCGCGGTCGCGGATGTGCTCGGCGAGCGCGGCCCGCCCAGCCAGTTCGAGGTCGGCCACAGGGGTGTTGCCGTTGCCGGTTCGCACGACGGCAGCGATCCGCCGGCCGGGGGCCAGGTTCAGGTACTCCGCTGCCGTGCGCTCGCTGGCGACCAGGACCACGGGAAGTTGGTACCCCTCGACGCGCGCCGCCAGCCTGGAGTCGACCTCGCGGAGGAAGGCCCGGGTGCGTTCCTGGCGCGCCCGGTCGGCGCTGCCGTTCGGGGCGGAGGGCCGTCGGCCCTCGTCCGGGCGGATCATCGGGAAGTCGTGTCCGAGGATGGGGCGGGTGTAGCGCTGCCCGTAGTGCAGCAGCCGCGCGGCCCGGCCGTCGATGACCAGTGTCAGGAACGCAGGGTCCTCAGCGGCCGAGCGGACCAGGTCCCGGGTGGCGAACGTGGGGTCCAGCACGACCCGGTCACGGGGGGCGGCACGCAGGTGCAGCAGGTGCGTCCCCTGCGGGCTGACCAGGATCGCCAGCCCGCGGTCCGTGGGCCCGGCCTGGGCCTGGGCGATGGTGGCGGCCAGGCCAGCCCGGGTCCGAGCGGCAGCCTCCACGTCCGGTTCCTCGTCCAACCGGCGCAGGGCGTCCAGGGTCAAGCCCTGCAACGTGGCGCGATCACCGGGCAGCATCACCTCAGCCGGGGTCGTCCTCATCAGGACGGACAGGCACATCGGGTGCCGCTCGGCGGCCAACATGGCCACATCAGCCGCTGTGGGCAGGCGCAGCTGCGGGGAGTCGGTGATCGTGGACGTGGACTGGGACATGGTTCCTCCGGCGTCGGGTACCAGAGGTCTCCCCCAGCCGCCGCAGCGACTCCCGGGGCCGGTCCGAAGTCTGATCGGACGTGCTGACGATCGCCGGGTGGGTGGGGTACTCCCCTCCTTGGTGAAGACGATAACATGCATTGGACATCATGCAACAGGGGGTGGAACTTGCTTGTCATGAGTCCATCCGGCATGATTGATGTACTGCAATTCGTGAATCTGAACCCTGAGGGAGAGTTGATCAAGCGATGGACGTGCCGTTGACGATCTGGCTGGCGGTCCTGGGGGTGATCGTGGTCATGCTGGCCATCGACCTGTTCGCCCACCGCGACGCCCACGTGATCTCGGCGAAGGAGGCCGCGATCTGGTCGGCGATCTGGGTGGCGATGGGAGTCGGCTTCGGGCTGATCATCTGGGCCACCGCCGGGGCGGAGTTCGCCGGGCAGTACTACGCCGGCTACCTGATCGAGAAGTCCCTGGCCGTGGACAACGTGTTCGTCTGGGCCATCATCTTCAGCTACTTCGCCGTTCCGCGGCAGTACCAGCACCGGGTGCTGTTCTACGGCGTCGTCGGCGCGCTCGTGATGCGCGGGGCGATGATCTGGGCGGGGTCGGCCGCGATCAAGGAGTACATCTGGATCCTCTACATCTTCGGGGCGTTCCTGGTGTTCACCGGCGTGATGATGATGCGCCACCGGAACTCCCACTTCGACCCCTCGAGCTCCCGGGTCGTGCGACTGTTCCGGCGCACCGTGCCGATGACCGACGAGTACGACGGCCAGAAGTTCCTCACCCGGCGCAATGGTGCCCTCGTGGCAACCCCCCTGCTCCTGGTGCTGGTGCTCGTGGAGTTCACCGACCTGGTGTTCGCCGTCGACTCGATCCCGGCCATCTTCGCCGTCACCCAGGAGACGTTCCTGGTGTTCACCGCCAACGCGTTCGCGATCCTGGGCCTGCGCGCCATGTACTTCCTGCTCGCCGACCTGATGCACCGCTTCATCTTCCTCAAGCTCGGCCTGGGCCTGGTGCTCGTCTGGGTCGGCATCAAGCTCGTCCTGCAGGTCGACCTCTACAAGATGCCCACCTGGCTGAGCCTGGGCGTGGTTGCCACCATCATCACCGTCGCGATCATCGCCAGCCTGCGCGCCACCCGCGGCCAGCCGCCGGTGCCGCACGCCGATCCCGACCAGCTGAGTGCCAAGCCCGCCGAGGAAGCCGAGGGCGCCACCGCCACCACGGCGGAGGACGCCTCACCCACCGGGACGCCAACCGTGGCGCCCCACACATCCGCGGACGAGAAGGAGCAGATCCATGGCTGAGCCGACCCGAGCGCACACCCGCGCGTGGACCCTGCTGACCAACCACGGCCACGTCCTGGTCTTCGTCCACCGCAACCCCGACGGGCGGGTCCGTGACATCGCGGACGCAGTGGGCATCACGGAGCGGGCGACCCTGAACATCCTGCGCGACCTCGAGGACGAGGGCTACCTCACCCGGGTGCCGCAGGGCCGTCGGACGCACTACGTCGTCAACGAGCGGCGGCCGTTCCGGCATCCCGCCGAGGCTGACCACCAGGTCGGTGACCTGCTGGCGCTCTTCACCTGATCGATGGACACCTGGCAGCTGGCGGTCGCCAACCTGACGTCCCCGCCGGTCCTGGCGTTCCTCCTCGGACTGCTGGCCACCGCGATCGGCGGCGACCTGCGCCTGCCCGAGCCGATCTACCAGTTCCTGAGCTTCTACCTGTTGCTGGGCATCGGCATCAAGGGCGGCGTGGCGCTGTCGCAGGCCCCCGCTGGGGAGGTCATCGGCCCGATCCTGGTCACCCTCGCCCTGGGTGTCCTCATCCCGCTGCTGGCGTTCGTCGTGCTGCGCTGGACGACTCGGCTCGGACCGGTCGATAGGGGGGCGATGGCCGCCCACTACGGCTCGACCTCACTGGTCACGTTCACCGCCGCTGCGGTCTTCCTGACCAGCGCGGGGATCAGCTACGAGGGTTACGTGACCACGCTGCTGGCCGTCCTGGAGGTTCCGGCGATCATCGTCGGCCTGATGCTGGCCGGGCGGCATGTCACGCGCTCCGCCTCGTGGGGTGAGTCCTTGCGCGAGATCCTGACCGGTCGCAGCATCCTGCTGCTGGTCGGCGGGCTCCTGCTCGGGTTGGTCACCGGGAAGGCCGGCTACGAGAAGGTCGAACCCTTCTTCGGCGGGCTCTTCGTCGGTGTCCTGACCCTGTTCCTGCTCGAGATGGGCGTGATCGCGGCGAAGCGGCTGCGCGACCTGCCGAAGGCCGGGCCGGGCCTGGTGCTGTTCGCGATCGCCTTCCCGATCGTGTCCGGCACCATGGGCATCGTCGCCGGGCTGGCGGTGGGGCTCTCGACCGGAGGTGCGGCCATCCTCGGAGTCCTGACCGCGAGCGCCTCCTACATCGCGGCCCCCGCTGCCGTCCGCCTCGCCCTGCCCGACGCCAACCCGGGCTACTACCTGACCGCCAGCCTGGGCATCACGTTCCCGTTCAACCTGATCATCGGAATCCCGCTGTACCTGGGGATCGCCCAGGCTCTGGGCAGCTGAGAGGAGCGCCATGCAGACCGAGGCCCTGGTCCTGGTGACGGTCGTCGCCGAAGCCGTCGTCGAACACCGGCTCGTCCGCGACGTGGCGGCGGCTGGGGCCCACGGATGGACGGTATGTGATGCCCGCGGGCAGGGCTCGCGCGGGATCCGCGCGTCCGAGTTCGAGGGGTCGAACATCCGGCTCGAGACCCTGGTCTCGGCCGAGGTGGCCGACCGATTCCTCGAGGTGCTCGCCCGTGACTACTTCCCGCGGTACGCCGTGGTGGCGTGGACGACCCCGGCGCAGGTGGTCCGCCCGGCGAAGTACATCTGATCGGTTCACGGGCGCAGGCGGGGGGCCGTGGTGGGCCTGCGGGAGCGGACCGGCGAGCCCGCGGCTACTGTCGCCGACGTGACCGACGACCCTCGACCCCGCACGGTCGACACCACCACCGATGATGCGCTGGGCACCAGCGACGCCACCGACCTGCTCGATCGGCTGGCCCGGCGCGAGGTCTCGGCGGCCGAGCTCCGCCAGGCGGCGATGACCCGGGCCCGCACGGCGAACCCGCACCTGAACGCGATCGCCCACTGGTTCGACGATCCGGTGCGGACCGAGGTGGTGGTGCCCGCGGACGCGCCGCTGGCCGGGATCCCCACGTTCATCAAGGACAACGAGGAGATGGCCGGCTTCCCGACGACCCAGGGCTCGTGGGCGGTGTCAGACATCGGCCGGCGCCGGCATGCTCCCCGGTCATCGACGGCCTACCTCGCCCGGGCTGGAGCCGCTCGGAGCCACGACCATGCCGGAGTTCGGGCTGACCGCGAGCACGGAGTCAGTCGCGGTTCGGCGCCACCCGGAACCCGTGGGACACCAGCCGTTCGGCCGGCGGGATCCAGCGGCGGATCAGCTGCCATGGTCGCGGCCGGGGTCGTCCCGATGGCGCACGCCAACGATGGGGGCGGCTCGATCCGGATCCCCGCGTCCTGCTGCGGCCTGGTCGGGTTGAAGCCCTGACGCGGGGCCGACATGCCGATGAACCCCCTGAAGGAGCGGATCCGCCGATCCTGATCGCCGCGCAGGGCGTCGTCACCCGCTCGGTCCGCGACACCGCACTGTTCCTGTCGCTGACATGGAACGCGACCCGACCCGACGCCGGGCTGCCACCCATCGGCCACGTCACCGAGTCCGGGCACCGATCGTCTGCGCATCGGGATGTGCATCAGCACGCATGCGGGGTCTGCCGTTGAGCGCGGACACCGTGGCGGCGGTGCGCGCTGCGGGTGCCCTTCGCGAGGACCTCGGCCACCACGTCGAGGAGGACGCGCCCCCGGTCGGGGAGGAGTTCGCGACCGACTTCCTGCGCTACTGGGCGCTGCTGGCGTTCGTCCTGCACCGGCGCGGGTCGGCCGCTCTACGGCGAGGGCTTCGACGGCTCGCGGACCGAGGAGCTCACCAAGGGACTGAGCGCGATGCGTCAACCGTCAGAGCAGATCGGGTGCCCGGCTCGCATCCGTCGGCTTGCGCCGGCTGTCGCGCGACCCCGATGCCGGGTTCGAGCGAACCGGTACGACGTGCTGCTCTCCCCGGTCACGGGGTATCCGGCCCCCCGATCGGCTACCTCGGCCCGGACGTCGAGTTCCGGACGAACCTCGTGCGCCTGATCCAGTTCGCCTCGATCGACGCCGGTCCAGAACGTCTCCGGCGCGCCGGCGATGTCGCTGCCGCTCGGGCCGATCGTGGACAGGGCCTGCCGATCGGGGTGCACCTCGCAGCCCCGTTCGGCCACGAACGTCGGCTCCTGGAGGTCGCCCTCGAGCTGGAGGAGGCGGCCCCCTGGCCGACGCGGCCGGGCCCAGCGCCCGGGGCATGAGGCCGACCGGGCGGCGCCTGGACGTCGACCGGACGTTGAGGTGGTCGCGCGACGACGTGGGCGGCGGGTGGAGCCCTCAGGGGTTGAGCCGTGCGTACCCGAACGCCAGGGAGGTCGCCAGGCTGACCCAGACCAGGTATGGCAGGAGCGCGATGGCCCCGCCACGGGTGGCCGACCAGGTCAGGACGACCAGGATCAGGGTCAGCAGCGCGGCGCCACCCAGGGCGAACGCCGACGCGGTCAGCTGGTGCGGGACGTAGAAGAGGTACGCCCATGACAGCGCGCAGACCACGCTCGCCGCCGCCACCGCGAGCCACGCTCCGACGAGTCCAGGGCTGCCGCGCTGGGCGACGATCACGCCCACGACCGCAAGCGCGAGGAAGTTGTAGGGCCAGATGAGTCCGAACACGATGTCCGGGGGCTGCCAGGCGGGGCGTGCCAGGCCCGCATACCAGCCGGGGTTCGCCGAGACCCACACCCCCGACCCCACTGCGTAGACGACCACCAGGGCCACGACAGCCACGGACGCGAGCACTCGCCAGGTGGTCATGGTCGAAGGATGGCCCAGATCAGGCCAGCGTGCTGTGCAATCCGGTCCCGACGCCCCGCGCCTCCGGGTCATCCGGTCCGCCGCCTGCGCCCTCCGCGCCTCCGGGGTCATCCGGTCCCGCTGCCCCCAACCCTCGGCGCCCCCGCGTCAGACGATCTCGTCGAGCCAAGCCGCCAAGCGGTCCGAGGCCGCATGCAGCGACTCGCTCCACGTGGTCGCTGCCCCGTGGCCGGCATCGTCGCTGATCGTCTTGGCCAGGCGCACGGGGATTCCCAGCCGGGTGGCCGAGGCCGCCACCGCATAGCCCTCCATGTCAACCAGGTGGGCGCGCTCGGCCAGGGCATCACGGTCCTGCGGCGAGGAGATGAACCGGTCACCGGTCGCCAGCACCACACCCGAGTCGCCCAGCTCGATGCGCGGGGAGGGATCCGAGCCGACCAGGGTCGCGATCGCCCGGCCGTTGACGTCGTGCTGGAGCACGGCCCCGATCTCGTGCACGAGGCCTGCGGCGAGGGCACCCGGGCGCAGCGCACCGGCCGTCCCCACGTTGAGGATGACGCTTGGGCGATGCGCCATCGCCGCCCACGTCGTGGCCGTGGCCGCCCGGACCTTGCCCACCCCCGTGACCAACGTGGGCACCCGATGGGCGAACGCCTGGGCCTCCTCGATCACGGCGACCACGACCAAGGGCCGGCCGGGACGCGGTGGCGGACCGTGCATCTCGAACACCCTCCGGAGGCTACCCCGCCCCGACGGTGAGATCCCGTCGGGTCTGAGCCGATCGCTTTCGTCGGGATCCGACGCGATCGGCCCCCGGACCCAGTGAACCCGACGCGTCTCCTGGGGCACGCCCTTCGGGACTCGCCTTGGCCCGCGGGCCGTTGCAGCCGCCGCGTGGGGATGGGGGAGGATGGGGGCCTCCCGCGCCGACCTGCAAGGAGCATCGTGGCCCGCACGCTGCGCACCACCCTGGCCTGTGTCCTGGTCATGGTGCTCGCCGCCTGCGGCTCCGGGGCTGACCAGGAGGCCGCGGAGGGACTGGCAGCACAGCTCGCGACGGCCCTGACCGCCGGCCAGCTGGGCGCGGTCCCGATCCAGGGAGGTGGCCAGGCGGAGCTGGACGCGGTCGTCGCGGGCATGGATGGGATACCCGCCACGGTGACCGCCGACACCGTCGAGGTGGATGGCGACAGCGCCACGGCGACGCTCGGCTGGCAGTGGGACATGCGGGGCGAGCCCTGGAGCTACACGACGACTGCGCAGCTCCAGAAGGTCGACGACCAGTGGGTGGTTCAGTGGGCGCCTACCGTGGTCGAGCCCTCTCTGTCCGTTGATGAGTCCCTGGACGCGAGGACGCAGAGGCCCGTGCGGGGCGACATCCTCGGTGCGGGGGACGAACCCTTGGTCACCCTCCGACCGGTGATGCGCATCGGCATCGACAAGACGAAGGTCCCCGCGGACGAGGCGGCGGACTCCGCGCGCGACCTGGCCGAGCTGCTCGACATCGACCCCGGGGCCTACGCGAAGGCGGTGAAGGCGGCGGGTCCCAAGGCCTTCGTCGAGGCCCTGGTCCTGCGCGACGACGACACCAAGGATCTGTCGCGGGAGGCGGTCGAGGCCATCCCCGGCGCCGTCGGCCTCGCCGGCGAGCGGCCCCTGGCACCCACCCGGGACTTCGCCAGCGAGATCCTGGGTCGGGTGGGCCCGGCGACCGCCGAGATCGTCGAGAAGTCCGGCGGCTCGGTGCGGGCCGGTGACCAGGTGGGCCTGTCGGGGCTGCAGGCTCGGTACGACGAGACGCTCGCCGGGACACCCGGGGTCGTGGTGGCGGCGGTGGCTGACGATCAGGAGCGGACGCTCTTCACGTCCGAGGTGGTGGACGGGCAGCCGCTGCGCACGACCCTCGACGAGGACCTGCAGAAGGAGGCGGAGAAGGCACTCGATGGCGTGGGTCCGGCGAGCGCGCTGGTGGCGCTGCGTCCGTCCACCGGCGAGATCCTGGCTGCGGCCAACGGGGCGGGATCCGACGGCTACAACACCGCGACCTTCGGGCAGTACGCGCCGGGGTCGACGATGAAGGTGGTCACGGCGCTGGCGCTGATGCGGGCCGGGGTGAAGCCCACGGACCAGGTGCCGTGCACGCGGGAGATCGTCGTCGACGGCAAGACCTTCACGAACTACGACGACTACCCCGCCAGCGGCATCGGGGACATCCCGCTGCGCTCCGCGGTGGCCAACTCCTGCAACACGGCCCTGATCTCCCAGCGCGAGGAGCTGACGGGCGAGGATCTCGCGGGAGCGGCCGCGGCCCTCGGGCTCGGCGTGGACCATGATCTGGGCTTCCCGGCCTTCTTCGGGCAGGTCCCGGAACCGGCGTCCGCGACGGAGCAGGCCGCCTCGCTGATCGGCCAGGGCAAGGTGCTCGCCTCGCCCATGGCCATGGCGGCAGTCGCCGCGTCTGTGGCCGAGGGCCGGACCGTGGTGCCCCGGCTCCTTCCGGACCTCCCCGCACCCGAGGCCGCTCCCGCCGCCCCCCTCACCCCTGAGGAGGCCGACTCCCTGCGCGACATGATGCGGGCGGTCGTGACCGAGGGCACGGCGAGGTTCCTCGCCGACGTGCCCGGCGCCCCCGTCGGCGCCAAGACGGGCACAGCGGAGTTCGGGACGGGCACTCCGCCGGACACCCATGCGTGGATGATCGCCACCCAGGGCGACCTGGCGGTCGCCGTGTTCGTCGAGGAGGGCCAGTCGGGCTCGCAGACCGCCGGTCCGATCCTCGAGGAGTTCCTGCGCGCAGCCGGGTAGGACCCCTCGGCTGGCGCTCCACGTACGGCTTGCGTCAGGCCGCCGCGGCACCTGGCGCTGATCGCTGGACAGGGCTCAGCCTGCGCTACGGATCACACGTGCCGTCGGCGGCAAGCTTCAGGATCTGAGCGAAGACGCGTCGTAACTGTACCGTCCGGGCGGTATAGTTACGTCCATGAGTCCACGACCGTCCAAGAGGGAGGCCCTGCTCCGTGCGGCGTCCAGGCTGGTTGCCGAGCATGGCTACTCGTCGCTGACCCTGGACGCCGTCGGCGCAGCGACAGGCGTGAGCAAGGGCGGGGTGCTCTACCACTTCCCCTCCAAGGAGGCTCTCGTGGCCGCGCTTGTGGAGCAGTTGTCCAGCGGCTTCGACGCCGACCAGACGCGCGCCCACGACGCCGACTCGTTGGCGCCGGGGGCGTGGACGCGGGCCTACCTGGCGGCAAGCAGCGGGCCACTGGAGGACGAGTCCGAGCAGTTGGCGGCCGTGGGGCTGCTCGCCGCGGTGGGCCACGACCCCTCGCTGCTGGAACCGCTCCAGCAGCGCTATCGGAGTTGGGTGGAGCGCTTGGACGAAGACGGCCTGCCGGGGGTCGACGCCCACGTGGTGCGGTTGGCCGCTGACGGGCTGTGGGCCGCCGACCTGTTCGGCCTGGCGCCTCCCGATCCGGAGCTGCGGGCGCGAATCCACGCCCGGTTGGTTGAACTTGCGGGGACGTCAGGTGGCCCGCAGGGCGCCCCCAAGGGGCAGGGATGAGCGGGGCACGGCTGGCGTGGCCGGGTGTCGCACTGGCGATCACGTTCGTCGACGACCTCGTCGCCGGACCGATCCTGGCTGCCATCGGCGCGTTGGTCGGAGGCTACGGCGGAGTGGTTCTCGGACTGTCGGTCTTCACCACCTTCGTCGCCTTGCTTGTCGCCTCCGCAGCGCTGGCCAGTCGCAGTCTGGACCCTCGGGTCCAGACACGGATCGACAGCGCGGTCGATTCCGCATCGAGGCGACGGTTCATCGGCCAGCACATACGCCGGGTCGGTGACGAGCACCTCTTGTCCACAGCCCTGGTCGCCTCGATGGTGAGCCCCGTACTGGCCGTGCTGCTGGCGCGACTCGTCCACCCCACCCAGGCGCTGTGGCGCACGGGGGTGATCTCGGTCCTGGCCTATGGCGCGGGGTTCTCGCTGTTCTACGCGGGTATGGGCGCCGGGGCTGGTGCGGCGATCTGATCGCACTGCGCCGCCGCGCCACACGACCGCCACGGGTCCGGGTGGGCAGCGCGCGGAGGGAAGCCGCCCGGCGCACTGGCCGGCTGGCGCTGACTGGCACTGGCTGGGCTGGCTGGCTGGCGGCGGGGGTGGGATTTGAACCCACGGTGGGTTGCCCCACGGCGGTTTTCAAGACCGCTGCCCTAGGCCACTAGGCGACCCCGCCTCGGCTGCGCGACCGCGAACGACCACCAGCCGGGGACCATCATCGCGCACCCCCGCCCGGACCGGAAACCCGCCGCGCCATCGCACGGCACCGACGATCCCACTACGGTGGGCACCCATGGCCAAGGACATGCACACCCACGACGAGCGGCTGACCCGCATGGTCCTCACGGCCATGCACGACCGCCTGGCGATGGACCCGGTTCCCCTCGACCGGCCCGGCGACGTGCCCGCGCTCACCGCGCAGCTCGAGGGCCTGATCACGGCGGAGGGGACCGACCCGCACCGGGTGATGGAGATGTGGACCGACGTCCTGGCCCCGCACGTCATGAGCTCGGATGCCGTGAACTTCCTCGCGTTCATCCCGGCCGCACCGACCAAGGCCGCCCTGCTGTTCGACATGCTCGTCTCGGGATCCAGCATCCAGGGGATCTCCGCCCTTGAGGCGGCCGGTGCCATCGCGGCCGAGAACCAGGTCCTGCGGCTCATCGCCGACCTGGCGGGGATGCCCGCCAGCGCTGGCGGCGTGTTCGTCTCCGGCGGCTCGGCGGGGAACCTGTCGGCCCTGACCGTCGCCCGCGACGCGGGGCGCCGAACCCGTGGGCTGGGCAGGGGTGACCTCACCAGGATCGCGGTCAGCGACCAGGCGCACTCCTCGATCAAGAACGCGCTGTCGATCCTGGACATGGCGGCCCTGGTCGTGCCCACCGAGAACCACGTCCTGACCGGTCCCGCCCTCGCAGCCGCACTGGATGCAGACCCGGACGCGGGCAACGTCGTCGGCGTCGTCGCGACCTCGGGGACGACGAACGCGGGGATCATCGACGAGCTGGCGACCATCGCCGACGTCGCCCGTGCGCGCGACCTGTGGTTCCACGTCGACGGGGCCTACGGCGGCGGCGGGCTGTTCGCCCCCTCGGTCCGGCCGCTGTACGCGGGGCTCGAGCACGCCGACTCGTTCATCGTCGACCCGCACAAGTGGATGTTCGCGCCCTACGACTGCGCCGCCCTGCTCTACCGCGAGCCACGGCTGGCCAAGGCGGTGCACACCCAGGACGCCAGCTACCTCGACGTCATCCACACCGACGAGGACGAGTGGAACCCCAGCGATCTGGCCTACCACCTGACGCGTCGCGCCCGGGGCCTTCCGCTGTGGTTCTCCCTGGCGGTCAACGGGACCGACGCCTACGCCCGCGCCGTCGAGAGCGCGCTGGACCTGACCCGCTGGGCGGCCGACCAGATCGATGCCAGCGAGCACCTGACCCTGCTGCGCGAGCCGACACTGTCGATCGTCCTGTTCGAGCGCCACGGCTGGGAGCCCGCCGACTACGACCGCTGGGCCGCGCAGCTGCTCGACGACCAGGTCGCGCTGGTGACCTCCTCCAAGTGGGAGGGGCGCACGGTCGGCCGCCTGGTGTTCCTGCACCCGCGGACCACACGCGAGCTGGTCACGCAGGTCCTGGCCGCGATGGCCTGAGGGCCCGGCCTCGACCCTGGCCAACCCGATGGACCAGCGACGGGCAGCAAACCCTCCGAATTGGCACGGACCCTCCGCGGGGACGGGGAGGATCTGACCGTTCGCGGAGGGTTTGCGTCTGGGACCGGTCGGGGGTGCGGTCAGTCCGACGCGAGGGGGTTGGGGATCTCGCATGCATCCCCAGCGCATGAGCCCTGATCTGCCAGGCCGACCATGGTGAGCGTCGCCGGCGCAGGGGATCCCACGGCGATGGTTGCCCGATCCTCCGCGCCCACTGGCTGCTCGATCATCGCTGGCCCACCCGATCGCCCGCGGCCTGGGCCAAGGCCTGGGCGAACGCCTCGGCGGGCTGCGCGCCGGAGATGCCGTAGCGCCCGTCGATCACATAGAAGGGCACCCCGGAGATCCCGTAGGCCCGGGCCTGGTCCATGTCCGCCTGGACACCGGCGGCGAACGTGCCGGCGGCCAGGGCCTCGAGGACCTCACCGCGGTCCAGGCCCACCTCGGCGGCCAGCGCAGCAAGCTGCTCGACGTCCCCGACGTTGATGCCCTCGACGAAGTAGGCGCTCAGCAGCCGCTCCTTCATGGGCTCCTGGCGCCCCCTGGCCTTGGCCAGGTGCAGCAGCTCATGGGCCTTGAGGGTCCGGGTCTGCTGGACGGCGTGGAAGTCGGCGTCGATGCCCTCGGCGTTGGCCAGCCCACTGACCTGCTCGATCATCTGGTGGACCTGGGCCTCGGGGATCCCGCGCAGGCCGTGCAGGTAGTCGATCACCGAGCCGCTGAAGTCATCAGGAAGGTCCGGGGAGAGCTCGAAGGAGTGGTACTCGACCTCGACGGGCTCACCGCCGGCCTCGAGGTGGCGGCGAACCCCCTCGGCCAACCGGCGCTTGCCGATGTAGCACCACGGACACGCAACATCGGACCACACATCAACCTTCAGCACGACCACTCCTTGAACCGGCAACTAACTCCATTGGAGCACGCGCGATGCCGGCGGGCAAGTGAGCAGCTCAGCCCTGGGGGACCCAGGGGGCGGGCTGGCGGGACAGGAACGCCATCATGCCGGCGGCTGCCTCCGGGGAGGCGAACAGCCGCGCCGACAGCGCCGCGGTGTGCGCGAAGCCCTCGTCCCGGCTCATCCCCGGCACGACGCGCAGCAGGTCCTTCGTGTGGGTCAGCGCCTCGGGGCCACCGGCCACCAGGGAAGCGATCCACGCATCGACCGCCGCATCGAGATCCTCGTCGGCGACGACGCGGTTGACCATCCCGGCGGCGACCATGCGAGCGGCCGGGACGCGATCCCCGGTCAGCAGCAGCTCCTGGGAGTCCGCACGGTGCATCCGGGCCAGGCAGACCACACTGATCACTGCCGGCGCCAGGCCGAGGCGCACCTCGGAGAACGCGAACTTCGCGGACTCCGCCGCCACCGACAGGTCCGCGGCGGCGACCAGGCCGTTCCCGCCGCCGGCGACGTGCCCCTGAACCCGGGCGATCACGGGCTTGGGGTTGTCGAGGACCGCCTCGAGCACCTCGACCAGCGCTCCTGGACCCGACCCGGTGAACGACGACGCATCCGCAGCCGACGCGCCACGCAGGTCCGCACCGGAGCAGAACGTGTTGCCCGAGCCGGTGAGCACGATGACCCGGACCGCCGGGTCGGAACCCGCGGTACGCAGGTGCTCGGCCAGCAGGCCCATGCCCGAGGCCGTGAGCATGTTGCGTGCCTCGGGACGGTTCATCGTGATGGTGGCCACCTGGCCGGTCACCTCGAGCAGCACCTCGGGGGCCGGGGCGGCAGCGGATCCCGCAGTTCCCGGGGGGCCCATCGGACTCGGCGCGCCCGCGGCGCCCGCTCCGGCCGTCGCCTCGCTCACAAGCGCTCCCAGCCCTCGAGCATCGCGATCACGCGCAGCATGACCTCGTCGGCGCCGCCCCCGATCGAGATGAGCCGGGAGTCGCGCATGTAGCGGGCAGGCCAGTTCTCCTCGGCGTACCCCATGCCCCCGTGGAACTGCACCGCGATGTCGGCCACCTCCCGGGCCAGACGACCGGTCTTGAACTTGGCGATCGTGGCCATCCGCGTGACGTCCTGCCCGGCGGCGTACCGCTCGGCAGCCGTGTAGTTGTACTCCTGCAGGATGTCGACCTCGGCGGCCAGCTCCGCGAGCCGGAATCGCAGGTACTGGTTGTTGATCAGGGGCTCGCCGAACGCGTGTCGGACCTTGAGGTACTCACCGGTCCGCACGATCGCCCGGCGCATCCCGGCCGTGGCCATGTAGGCACCCATCAGCCGCTCGTCCTGGAACTGCGACATCTGCTGCTGGAAGCCCTTGCCGACGCGCCCCACCGTGTTGGCCACCGGTACCCGGACCTCGTCGAGCACCAGCTCGGCGGTGTCCGACGAGTGGTTGCCCATCTTGTCGATCTTGCGCCCCACAGAGAACCCGGCGGTGTCGGTGGGCACGATGATCTGGCTCATCCCGCGGTAGCCGGTGGCTGGCTCCTCACCCGGCTCCACCGTGCGCGCCAACAGGCACAGCCAATCAGCCTGCGTGCCGTTGGTGATCCACATCTTCCGTCCGGTGATCACCCACTGGTCGCCGTCGCGCACGGCCTTGGTCCGGATGCCCGCGACGTCGCTGCCGGCATCGGGCTCGCTGACGGCGACCGAGGTCACCATCTCACCGCGCAGCGCCGGGGCGAGGTACTTGAGCTTGAGCTCGTCGGTGCCGTACTTGGCCAGGGCGGGCGTCGACATCGTCGCCTGCACGGCGATGGCCAGCGGGACCCCGGCGACGTCGGACTTGCCCAGCTCCTCGCCGAGGATCATGTTGTAGATGTGGTCGGCTCCCTGGCCACCGAACTCCGGCTCGACCTCGAGGCCGAACAGGCCCAGCTCGCCGGCCTTGGCGAACACCTCGTGGGCCGGGAAGATCGCGTCGGCCTCCCACTTGTCGGCGTTGGGGTTGATCTCGGACTCCACGAAGCGCTTGACCATGGCGCGGAACTCGCGGTGCTCGGGTGTGAAGGTGATCATTCAGGACTCCTTGCCGGTGGCTGGGCGTGGGGCGGATCGTTGCGCGGCTCGCGGGGCGGGACGTGGGGCGGGGCGGGGTGTGGGCCGCGGTGCGGGGCGGGACGTGCCGGGCGCGGCACGGGGCCGGCCCGCCGAGGGGATCTGGCCCTCGGCCACCGCGATCCGGGCGGGCATCCCCAGGCCGCGCACCCACAGCTGGGTGAGCGTGCGGGTGGCCACTGCCTCGTCGTGGACCTCGCCGCGGCCCAGCCAGTGCGCGGCGAAGCCCTCGACCATCCCGCACAGGGCGGCCGCCGAGGTGTGGGCGTCGAGGTCGGGGGCAGCCAGGCCGTCGTCCTGGAGCTTCCGGATCGCCGTGGCGACGCGGGCGACGTGCGTGCGGCGCAGGTCGAGCAGGACGTCGGCGAACCGGGAGTCGCCGGCCGACGCCTCCTGAGCCACCTGCAGCAGCTGCGCGTGGCTGCGGTAGCCGTCGAGGTAGGCGCGGTTCGCCGCGTCGACTCGGGCGATCGGATCGCGCAGGCGGGGCACGGTCATCGCCTCGTGGAGGTCGGTGCGCACGGCGGCGAGCACCGCGAGCAGGACGTCCTCCTTGGTGTCGAAGTACGTGTAGACGGTGCCGTGGGCGACCCCGGCGGCGTCGGCCAGGTCGCCCATCCGGGTGCCCGCGAACCCACGCTCGGCGAAGACCTCGCGCGCAGCTGCCACGAGCTTGTCCCGGGTCGCCTGCCCCCGGGCCGTCAGCGGCCTCATGAACCTGACGCTAGCGTCAAGTTGACACGAGCGTCAAGTTCGGGCGTGAGCCACCCGACCCCTCAGCGGATCCGGCGGGCCCGCAGGTGCTCGGCCAGGCCCTTGGCCTGGGGGTCCAGCGACGTGGAGTCGGCCACACCACTGCCGAGCAGCCCGCGGATGACCACATTGACCGCCCGCAGGTTCGGCAGGGGGTACACGTCGACTGCCAGTCCCGTGGCCTCGGGCAGGAGCTCGCGGACCCTGTCCGGGGTCAGCCACCCCTCCAGCCACCCGTAGCGGGCGGCGACCTCCTCCGAGCTGAGGCCGGCACTCGGCCCGACGCCCGGCTCGGGGATCCAGACGCCGACGTTCGCGTTGCCGCCCTTGTCGCCGGACCGTGCCCCCACGACGTCGCCCAGGAGGGTGCCCTCGACGTACCCGAAGTCCGGGGTGGCGCCGCTGGCGTCTCCGGCCGGCCTGGCCGACCCGGCCGGCTCGACCCCCGACCCGACCGGCACCGGACCCGACCCGGCCGCCCCCGAGCCCGACCCGGCCGGGGCCGCATGGGTCTCGCGGTGGGCGCCCAGCTCCACCGGCTCGCCGTCCACCGTCACCGCGACCTGCACCTCGGAGCGGTCGATCAGGGTCGGCCAGTAGATGCCGTACGCCGTCCCCTCCGCCGGGGGCGCGGTCGGGAACATCCCCGGGTAGGCGCCCAGCGCGGACTCCACGACCGCGGTCGTGAACGGCTTGCCCACCTTGCGCTGATCGACGTCCTTGACGGTGATCCGCAGGTGGCCCTGCGCGGCTGCGGTCGTGGGCGGATCCTCGGCAGCGACGTCCTCGAACGCCACGTGCAGCGCGCTGACGTCCAGGCTGCTCGCTCGGGCGAGGTCGCGCGGGTTCGGGGCGGGCTTGCCGTCGGCCGGATCGCCCAGGGCCTCGGCGAGCCCGACGCCGGCGACCATCCGCAGCGCAAGGTCCGCCTTGGCGGCGGCCTCACGGCCGGTCAGCACCAGCGACATGGTGTTGCGGAACCCTGCGAACAGGTTGACCGCGACCTTCAGCTTCTCGGGCGCAGGCGCCCCGCGCACCCCACCGATCGTCACCCGATCCGGACCCGCCGGGGTCAGCGTGATCGTGTCGAACAGCGCCGTGACATCCGGGTTGGCGTACTCCGGTCCGGCGATCTCGTAGACCAGCTGGGAGGTGACCGTCCCGACCGACACCAGTCCGCCGGACCCTGTCGGCTTCGTGATGACGCTGGACCCGTCGGCGGCGACCTCGGCGATCGGGAAGCCGGCCGGCCAGGACGGGACCTCGGTGAAGAACGAGTAGTTGCCGCCCGTCGCCTGGGCCCCGCACTCGATCACGTGACCGGCAGCCACCGCCCCGGCAAGTCGGTCGAGGGCGACCGGGTCGCCGGCGGCCGCATCGGCGTACGACCAGCCGTGCCACCACGCGGCCGGCCCGATGACCAGCGCGGCGTCGGTGATCCGCCCGGTGATCACGACGTCAGCGCCTGCGGCCAGGGCGGCGGTGACAGGCTCGCCGCCGAGGTAGGCGTTGGCAGTGATCGGCGCCCGGCCACCGAGCTCCTCACCGGTGTCGAGATGGGCGAACTCCCCGGGGCGCGAGGCGACGATCGGCAGGACGTTGTCGCCGGTGACGACCCCGATGCGCGGGGACAGCCCGAGCGTGGTGGCGAGCTCGCCCAGGGCGTCGGCGCAGCCCTGCGGATCCAGTCCGCCGGCATTGCTGACCACGCGGATCCCCCGGTCCAGGCACGTGCCGAGGACCTGCTCCATCTGGGTCAGGAAGGTCCGGGCGTAGCCGGAGCCAGGGCCGTGCTTCATCCGCTGCCGGGCCAGGATCAGCATGGTCAGCTCGGCCAGCCAGTCGCCGGTGAGGACGTCGATCTCACCGGACTCGACCAGCTCCGCAGCAGCGGACATCCGGTCCCCGAGGAACCCCGAGCAGTTGCCGATCCGGACCGGTCCACGTGCCTGCGCATCCACCATCTGGGCAGTATGGCCCAGCCGGTGGGCGATCCTGGCAGGGGGTCGGGCTGGGTCGATCCGCGCTCAGGACTCAGCGAACTCCTCGGAGTCGTACACCTCGATGACGGTCCCGGTGGGCCACTCGCCCGGCGCCAGCCCCGCCTTGCGCCAGAGCGCGGACAGGAAGGTGCGCGGCTCGGCCAGCTGCTCCCACACCGCGGGCAGGAACGTCGCCCGGCGACTCCCGGCCTCCACGACCAGGCCGCTGCCGACGGGCACGCGGTCGAGCAGGTCGGCGTAGCTGGCGCACGGGAATGGGCGGGTGGGCGAGAGCACTGAGATGTCGATGACCATCCCGCTGGCGCGCTCGCGGGTCAGGGGCGGGAACCGCGGATCGCGGAACGCCGCGTCGAACGCGTGCTCGGCGACGTCGGCGATGAGCGGCTGGCGCGCCGACAGCGACCCGATGCACCCCAGGAGGTCGCCGGCCGCGGAGCGCAGGGTGACGAACGAGGCCCCCGGCTCGCGCAGGACGGGGTCGGCGGCGGGCCACCGGTCGGCGTCGAACCGAGGGCGCCGCCGGGTCGACAGCGCCTCCTGGATCGTCGCCCGGGCGAGCCTGAGCAACATCGTGCGCGATTCTGGCGCGATCCGGACAGCGTCCGGCGCGTGGTGGACACCTGTGTCCGGATCCTGCCAGTCGGCCGGCCCACCGTCCGCCGTCCCCGCCGGTCCGCCTGCCGCCCCACCCGCCGGTCTGCCCGCGGCCGAACCCGCCGCCCTGGCCGTCGGGCGATCCTCGCCGGCGGCACCCCGGGTCACCGCGAACGCGGCGTACCCGACGACCCGGCCGCGGTCGCCCGCGGTGTCCCCGGAGTTGCGGGCATCCAGCAGCCGGACCGACCAGTCCTGGGCGGCGGCCGCGGTGAGCAGCCCCCGCAGCGGGTAGCGTCCGCACGCATCGGAGGTGCCGATCGAGTCCGGACGGCGGTGCACGATCGACCTGATGGTCCGGGCGTCCTGGGCGATCGCCGAGGAGTAGTCCAGGTAGTGCGACAGGTCGGTCGAGACCACGACGAGCGTGCGCGGCAGGGCGGCGCACCAGGTGATCACCGCGGCCACATCACCGGGCAGGTCGGCGCCGACGATCAGCGGGAGCAGTCGCCACCCCTCGGGAAGGACCTGCTGGAGGAAGGGCACCTGCACCTCGAGGCTGTGCTCAGGGGCATGGGCATGGTCCGCGGGGATCACGGTGTCGAATCGCGTTCGGAGGTCGTCGGCCAGGTCGGCGTCGAGCGGGACGTCACCCAGGGGCGTCCGCCAGGCGGTCGCCGTGCTCAGGCCGATCCCATCAACCGGGACGTAGTGCGCTGGGCCGAGCAGGACCACCCGGTCGACCAGCGCTGGGTCGATGGACGCGAACGCGAAGCCGGCCGTCGGCCCGGAGTACACGTGCCCCGCGTGCGGGACCACCACGGCCACGAGCCGGCCAGCCGGAGCCGACGTCCGCCCGGCCGTGCCGCCCTCGCGTCGCACGGGCGCGCCCGCCCCCGCGCCGTAGGCGGACGACCCCGCAGCGCGGGCAGCCAACTCCTCGCGGGCCTCGGCGAGGTACCTGTCCACGCCCTCGGCCAGTCGATCGGGCCCGCCCGGGTAGAACGTCCCGGCAACCGCAGGCTCACGGATGCCGCCCGTCTGCGCCGCGGCCTGCCCCCAGAACCTCATGTCCCGGACCTCCTCCCGTCAGGCTCCACCCTCCGGTGGACGCCACCCGGACTCCGCCCCGCCGGCCCCCGCGCGTCCCAGAGGCCCAGCCCCGGCCAGCGCCCCAGCCCCGGTCCGCGCCCCGGTCCGCGTCGAGATCATCGCGACCCCACGACCTCGGCGATGCGCACGGGCAGGCGCCTGCGACCCCACGTGCCGGCAGGTCCGTCGAACACCCCGGCTATGTGTGTCCCGCAACCCGTGCAGCGCCCATCGCCATAGAGCCGATAGGCCCGGATGTCGTACCAGTCGCGCTCCACGACCAGCCGGTGGCAGCCGGGACAGATCGTCGAGTCGCCCTCGCGGTCCTGGACGTTGCCGGTGTAGGCGTAGCGGACCCCGTTCGCCATCGCGATGGCGCGGGCACGGGTCAGGGTCGCCGGTGGCGTGGCCGGCACGTCGCGCATCTTCCAGTCCGGGTGGAACGCACTGAAGTGCATCGGGACGTCGGGCCCGCAGTGCTCCACGACCCAGCGCGTCATGGCGTCGAGCTCGGACTCCGAGTCGTTGTGCCCGGGGATCACGAGCGTCGTGAGCTCCAGCCACGTGTCGGTCCCGGTGGCGACGTACTCGATCGTCTCGAGCACCTTCGCCAGCTGCGCCCCGCAGATGCGGTGGTAGAAATCCTCGGTGAATCCCTTGAGGTCGATGTTCACCGCGTCCATGGCCGCGTAGAACTCGGCGCGCGGCTCGGGGTTGATGTACCCCGCACTCACCGCGACCGTGCGGACTCCGCGCTCCCGGCAGGCCATCGCTGTGTCGATCGCGTACTCGGCGAAGATCACCGGATCGTTGTAGGTGAACGCCACGCTCGCGCACCCCAGCCGCTCGGCGGCGAGCGCGATGTCCGCGGGGCTGGCGCTGTCGGCGAGTGTGTCGATGTCGCGCGATTTCGAGATGTCCCAGTTCTGGCAGAACTTGCAGGTCAGGTTGCAGCCGGCTGTCCCGAAGGACAGGACCGACGACCCGGGCAGGAAGTGGTTCAGCGGCTTCTTCTCGATCGGGTCCACGCAGTACCCCGACGACCGGCCGTAGGTCGTCGACACGATCGCGTCACCCTCGCGGGCACGCACGAAGCACAGGCCGCGCTGCCCCTCGTGCAGGCGGCACTCGCGCGGGCACAGGTCGCACTGGATCCGCCCATCGTCCAGCGCGTGCCACCAGCGCCCCGGCCAGGAGGTCGGGGGGTCACTGCGCTGCGGGGCCCGGCTGCCCATGTATCCAGCATCCTCCGCGTGGCGCCCCGATGCCACCCCCACTGGTCCCGGCCGCCAGCACGACCGCCGGCGGCCCGGGGATGCCGGAGCCAGGGCTCCCCCGCGCCGCCACGGGCCGGCTCCCGCGCCTACTCCTCCTCGAGGACGGCCACGACGTGGTGGGCGTCAACCGAGTCGCCGACCGCGACCCGGACCTCGGCCACGACGCCGTCCTCGTCGGCCTTGATCCGGTGCTCCATCTTCATCGCCTCGAGGATCACCAGGGTGTCGCCGGCGACCACATGGGCACCCGGCTCGACCAGGACGGCCGTGACCGTGCCGGGGACCGGCGTGACCAGGCCGTGGTCGTGGCCGTGGTCGGAGGCGTCCGGGTGCCGTGGGAGGACCTTGAGGGTGGTCGTGCGCCCGAGCCCGGTGACCAGCGCCCAGTCACCGGCGCGGCGGACGCTGAACCACCCGCCCACGCCGTCGACCTCGACCATCACGGTGGCCCCCTCGGCGCGGGTCCGGTCCACCCTCAGATGCGCGGGCAGCGGGGGGAGCCCGACCACGAAGGTGGACTCGGTCACCTCCGGGCCCTCATCGAGGAGTGCCACCTCGGCGCTCGCGCGCAGGGCGTCGGGCCCCACCTCGACAGGAGCCGGGGCCTGATCGGTCCCGACCCCGTCGCCGGCCAGGACGATGTCCACGCCGCCGGCGCGATCACGGGTGTAGTGCACCTCGATCGAGAGGTCGGCGCCGAACTCGGAGTACCCGAACCGACGGACCTCGGGCACAGCCGGGATGTTGCGCCAGCCGGCCGGGGCAAGTGCCGCCCACGGCTGGCCCACGCGCTCCTGCTCGGCCAGGCCGAGCGCGGCCGCCGCCAGGTGCAGCGCCAGCTCACGGCGCTCGAGGACGGGCACCGCGGTCTCGGGGTGCTCCTCGAGGAAGGCCGTGGTGGTGTCGCCGGACAGGAACGCCGGTGAGCGCAGGATCGCGGCCAGCGACTCGCGGTTGGTCGGGACCCCGGCCACCCGCAGCCCCTCGAGGCTGGTCGCCAGCGTCGCCGCGGCGACCTCCCGGGTGGGCCCGTGGGCGATGACCTTGGCCAGCATCGGGTCGTAGAACGAGCTGACCTCCGACCCGGACTCGACGCCGGACTCCAGTCGGATGCCCGGGGCCGGATCGACCTCGAACCACTCGATGCGGCCCATCCCCGGCAGGTGGCCGCGGGCCGGGTCCTCGGCGTAGAGCCGGACCTCGATCGCGTGGCCCGAGCGGGTGATCTGCGCCTGGGCCAGCGGAAGCGTCTCGCCCGCGGCCACCCGGACCTGCCATTCGACGAGGTCGAGGCCGGTGACCTCCTCGGTGACGGGATGCTCGACCTGGAGTCGGGTGTTCATCTCCAGGAAGAAGAACTCCTGGGCCGCACCCTCACCGGCGACCATGAACTCGACCGTCCCGGCCCCGACGTAGTCGATCGCCTTCGCGGCGGCCACGGCCGCGGCGTACATCCGCTCCAGCGTCGCGGGGGTCGCGCCCGGCGAGGGGGACTCCTCCACCACCTTCTGGTGCCTGCGCTGGATGGAGCATTCCCGCTCGAACAGGTGCACGACGTTGCCGTGGGTGTCGCCGAAGACCTGCACCTCGACGTGCCGGCCGCGCTCCAGGTAGCGCTCGAGGAACACGGTCGGATCACCGAACGCCGACGCCGCCTCGTTGCGTGCGGCGGAGACCGCCTCGAGCAGCTCGTCGGGCTCGCGCACCAGGCGCATCCCCTTGCCGCCGCCGCCGGCAGAGGCCTTGACCAGCAGGGGGAGACCCACGGCAGCGCCGGCCTTGGTGATGTCGGCGTCGCTGGCGTCGGCCTCGAGCTCGGCACCGGGCACCAGCGGCACGCCGGCAGCAGCCACCAGCCGCTTGGCCTCGACCTTGAGCGCCATGGCGTTCATCGACGCAGGTGTCGGGCCGATCCAGGCCAGCCCTGCATCGGCCACCGCCTGGGCGAACACGGGGTTCTCCGACAGGAAGCCGTACCCGGGGTGGATGGCATCAGCCCCGGACCGGCGGGCGGCGTCCAGGACCTTCTCGGCCACCAGGTAGGACTCCGCCGAGGTCCGCCCGCCGATCGCCACGGCCAGGTCCGCGTCGCGCACGAACGGGGCTCCGGCGTCCGGGTCGGAGTGGATCGCGACTGCCTGCAGGCCCAGCCGGTGGGCGGTACGGATCACCCGGCGGGCGATCTCCCCGCGATTGGCGACCAGGATCCGCCGGATCGGGCGTCCCCCCGCTGTGTCAGTCCCCGCCGTGTCGCTCCCGGTTGCGTCCCTCCCACGCTGTCGTCACTCCCCGCTGTGTCATGGATTCGGTTCACCAAATGAACCGGATCGATGACAGAAGGGGGGGTGGAGGGCGTGGGGGGAGGTGGAGGGCTGGGGGTCTTGGGGGTCTTGGGGGTCTTGGGGGTCTTGGGGGTCATCTCGCGCCTCACATCCGGAAGACGCCGAAGTTCGACGTCCCCTTGACCTCGTTGGAGTGGATCGCCGACAGCGCGAAGCCCAGGACGGTGCGGGAGTCGCGGGGGTCGATGATCCCGTCGTCCCAGACCCGGCCGGTCGCGAAGAGCGCGGTGGACTCGCGCTCGACCTGGTTCTCCAGGCCCTCACGCATCGGGGCGAACGCCTCGTCGCTCCACGGGATCCCGAGCTTCGCGGCCTTCTGCTTGGCCACGATCTCCATGACCCCGCCGAGCTGCTTGGGGCCCATCACCGCGATCCGGTGGTTCGGCCACGTGAAGACGAACCGCGGGTTGAACGCCCGGCCGGCCATGCCGTAGTTCCCTGCGCCGTACGAGGCCCCGACCATCAGGGTGATGTGCGGGACCGTGGAGTTCGACACGGCGTTGATGAGCTTGGCGCCGTCCTTGATGATGCCCCGCTGCTCGTAGCGGGTGCCGACCATGAACCCGGTGGTGTTCTGCAGGAACAGGATCGGGGTGTCGTGCCGGTTGCACAGCTGGATGAACTGCGCGGACTTCTGGGACTCCTCGCTGAACAGGATGCCGTTGTTCGCGATGATCCCGACCGGGTAGCCGCCCAGCTCGGCCCAGCCCGTGACCAGCTGCGAGCCGTAGAGCGCCTTGAACTCCTCGAACCGGGAGCCGTCGACGATCCGGGCGATGATCTCGCGGGTGTCGAAGGGCACCCGGACGTCCGCGCTGGCGATGCCGAGCAGCTCCTCGGGGTCGAGCACCGGCGCGTCCGGCGCGGCGACCCGCGGTGCGGGGCCGAGCTTGCGCCAGTTGAGGTGCCCGACGATCCCGCGCCCGATCCGAAGGGCGTCGAGCTCGTCCTCCGCGAGGTAGTCGGCAAGGCCGGAGACCCGGGCGTGCATCTCCGCTCCGCCGAGGTCCTCCTCGTTGGCGTCCTCGTTGATCGCCATCTTCACCAGCGGCGGTCCGGCGAGGAACACCTTGGCCGACTGCTTCTGCATGACGATGTAGTCGCTCATGCCCGGCACGTACGCCCCGCCGGCGGTCGACGAGCCGAACACCAGCGTGATCGTCGGGATGTTCGCCGCCGACATCTGGGTGAGGTTGCGGAAGCTCGCGCCACCGGGGACGAACACGTCGGCCTGGTTGGGCAGGTCCGCACCGCCGGACTCCGTCAGGTTGACCAGCGGCAGCCGGTTGCGCTCGGCGATGTCCATCGCCCGCAGGGCCTTGTGCATGGTCATCGGGCTCTGCGCGCCGCCCTTGACGGTCGGGTCGTTTGCGCTGACCAGGCACTCGACCCCGTTGACCCACCCGATGCCGGTGACGAGCCCGACGCCCAGCTCGTCCTTGGATCCCCAACCCGCCAGCGGGGAGAGCTCGAGGAACGGGCTGTCCGCGTCGAGCAGGGCGGCGATCCGCTCCCGGGGGAGCAGCTTGCCGCGGTCACGGTGCCGGGCGACCGCCTTCGCTGCCTTCTCGGGGTTCGATGAGCCGCCGCCGGCGACCACCGTTGCGTTGAGTGTCTCGATCTCGGCCAGGGCCGCCGTCATCGCGTCCCGGTTGTCCCGGAACGTCTCTGAGCGGGGGTCCACCGACGTGCGCATCACCGGTTTCACGAAACTTGACGTTAGCGTCAAGTTGACGCCAGCGTCAAGTTCGCGGACGGCCCCGCCAGGGCCCGGCGCAGGGCGATCCGCCGACCCCCCGGGCGATCCCGGCGGGACAGCGTCGCGGCCGTCCGCAGGCCCAGCGACACTACCCGCCGGTAGAACCCGCGAGTAACTGGATCAAGGGCTGCGGACATGGCAATGCTTGCCTTACATGAACGTTCCCTCACATGGAAGACAGGTACATGTTCACCGTTGACGAGACCCCCGCGCACGTCGTGGCCACCCCCGCCGCACAGGCCCACCTGCGCACCCTGGCCGAGGCCCGTGGCGACATCACGGTGCTGCTCACCGAGCAGGGCGCAGCCGTCCTCAAGGCCGGCCAGCAGCCCCCGGCCGGCACCGTCTACCTCGGCCAGCTCGACGATGCCGCGGACATCACCTGCGTCGCTGACGACTCGGTCACCCGTGCCTGGTGGCGCACGCGCGCGCACCTGGACCTCTCCGAGGGCTTCGAGATGACCTACGACCTGTCGAGCCTGAACGAGCGCGAGCTCTTCGAGGTCCTGGCCGCTGGGCCGCTTCCCCGCTACTGAACCCGACGTCCCGGGCTGGCCCGCGATCCAGCCCGGGGCGCGGACAGCCCCGGCGCCTGGTTCAGCTAGCGCGCAGCCGGCTTGGCCGATGCCGTTCCCGCACCGGGAGGCGGGACCACGCCGTCGTGGGCCTTGCGGATCACCACGATGCGGTCACCGGCCTGGAACACACGAACCGCGCCCTGGTCGAAGCGGATGACCTCGTTGCCGCGCACGACCGCGAGCACGAGGTCCCCGGCTGACTGGACATCGGCCGGGCTCAGCCCGAGCTCGGCCCGGGTGATCGGGCGCTCGACGACCTCCAGGCCGCGGCCGGTGTCCATCAGGTCCTCGAGCATCTCCCCGACGTTGGCCGAGAGCATCGACAGTCCCATCAGGTTCCCCGCGGACTCTGCGTGGGTGATCACGCGGTCGGCACCGCTCTGCCGCAGGAGGTCGCCGGCCGACGCCTCCCGGGCGGCCGCCACGATCGTCGCTCCCGGGGCCATCGCGCGCACACGCAACGTCACCATGATCGCGGTGTCGTCCTGGTCGGCGGCAACGATCACCTGGCTGGCCTCGGGAACACCTGCGTCGCGGAGCACCTGCTCGCTGCGGGCGTCGCCGACGACACCAGTCACCCCCTGGCGGGTCGCCTCGGCCACGGCGTACCGGTCGGCGGCGATGACCACGATGGTGCGCGGGTCCAGGCCGTGGGCGATCAGCGAGCGCAGGGCGGCCTGCCCCTTGACCCCGAAGCCGACGATCACGGTCTGGTCCTTCATGCGCTTCCTCCAGCGGTTGACCCGCGAACGCTCCCGGGCAGCCTGCGTGAGCACCTCGACGGTCGTGCTGACCAGCACGATCAGGAAGATGAACCGCAGGGGCGTGATGACCAGGATGTTGGTCAGGCGGGCCTCGTCCGAGATCGGGGTGATGTCCCCGTAGCCGGTCGTGGACAGGCTGACGGTGGCGTAGTAGAAGGCATCCAGGATCGATATCGAGCCGTCTGCCGCGTCCCTGTATCCGTCCCGCTCGAAGTAGACCAGGCCGGCCGTGAACACCAGGCAGCTGACGGCGATCAGGATCCGCACCCCCAGCGAGCGCCTGGCGCTGAGCCGGCGGCTGGGGAAGACGACGCGCGACTCCACGCTCGTCTCCTCGTCGAAGAGGTTCCCCAGCTCGGCCACGAGGGAAATGTACGCCGTCACCGGCATCGAGCGGTGAACGGCGGCGCGGGCAACCTGCCGGCCTACAGCGGGGCCGCGCCCTCGCGCCCGTGCTGGGCGGCGATCCGGCGGGCGATGTAGGGCGAGAACCAGCCGTTGTTGCGCATCTGGAAGTCCCGGTCGCGCCAGTCATCCCCGGTCACCCGGCCCCGGCACCTCGGCGCTCCACACGCGCAGTCGAACTCGTCGTACGCGCTGGCGTCGCAGGTGCCGTAGTCGAAGGTCAGCTCCTCGCCGGCCGCAAGGTCGTACTTGGCGACAAGCACCGTCTCACCAAGGAGCCCGCACGTCGGGTCGCACGAGTGGTTGACCAGGTCGCCGTCCTCCACCTCCGGGGAGGCGAGCAGGTACAGGTCGTCGGCGATCTGGATCGAGCGTGACACCCGGCCCTCGTCGAAGTCGGGCAGCTGGCCACTGGTCACCACATAGCCGCCGAAGGCCGCCACGACCTCGCCCGCGCGGATCGCCTCGAGGGCGAACGACCCGTGGCCGTGTTCGCCCACGTCGCGGACGGCGGCCTTGGGCGTGAGCCAGCTGTGCAGCATCCAGCCTCCTGGGGCGCGGGTCGCGAGGTGCGGGGGCGACAATGGTTCCATGACCGAGCAGCCCGACGAAACCAGCGCAGACGACAACAGCCCCGGCCAGATCGTCATCGTCGGACCCGATGGCCAGCCGATCGCCACGGCGGAGGAGTCCAACGAGCCGTCCGTGGCCGACCTGATCGAGCAGCCGGCCAAGGTCATGCGTGTCGGCTCCATGATCAAGCAGCTGCTCGAGGAGGTCCGCTCCGCGCCGCTGGACGAGGCCTCACGCGCCCGCCTTCGCGACATCCACCAGCGCTCGATCACCGAGCTGGAGTCCGGACTGGCGCCCGAGCTGGTCGAGGAGCTCGACCGGCTGTCGCTGCCGTTCAGCTCCGACACCGTCCCCACCGACGCCGAGCTGCGGATCGCCCAGGCCCAGCTCGTGGGCTGGCTCGAGGGCCTGTTCCACGGGATCCAGACCGCCCTGTTCGCCCAGCAGATGGCCGCGCGCGCCCAGTTCGAGCAGATGCGCCGCGCAGCGATCACCGCCGAGCCGGAGGAGCCGCCCACACCCAACCCCGACGGGCATCGCCGGGGCGGCACGGGCGGCCCGTACCTGTAGCCCTCGGGGCCGCACTGCCGTCCCGGGCTCCGGGTCCAGGTGGGCACTCCCGCGACGCCCCCGGGCCGCGGTCGGGGACGCGTAGGCTGTGCACTCGTGATCGACCTGCGCCTGCTCCGTGACGACCCCGACCTGTTCCGCGCCTCCCAGGCCGCCCGCGGCGAGGACCCCGGGCTGGTCGATGAGCTGCTCGCAGCCGACGAGGCGCGCCGGACCGCCGGCACCGCCTTCGACGCCCTGCGCAACGAGCAGAAGGGCCTGGGCAAGGAGGTCGCGAAGGCCTCCCCCGACGACAAGCCCGCGCTGCTGGCCCGCGCCAAGGAGCTCGCCGACCAGGTGAAGGCCGCCGACTCCCAGCGCGCCGAGGCCACTGCCCGCGCTGACGAGCTCGTGCTCGCCATCTCCAACCTCGTGCACCCGCAGTCGCCGCGCGGCGGCGAGGAGGACTTCGTCGTCCTCGAGGAGCGCGGGACGATCCGCGACTTCGCGGCGGAGGGAATCACGGTCCGCGACCACCTCGAGATCGGCGAGGCCCTGCACGCGATCGACGTCGAGCGCGGCGCGAAGGTGTCGGGGTCGCGGTTCTACTACCTCACCGGCATCGGCGCACTGCTCGAGCTGGCCCTGATCAACCTCGCGATGGCCCAGGCGACCGCCAACGGGCTCACCCCGATCATCCCGCCGGCGCTGGTCAAGCCCGCCGCGATGGAGGGCACCGGCTTCCTCGGCCAGGCGGCTGAGAACGTCTACCGCCTCGAGGCCGACGACATGTACCTGGTGGGCACCGCGGAGGTACCCCTGGCGGCCTATCACTCCGACGAGATCCTCCCCGCCGACACCCTGCCGCGCCGGTTCGCCGGCTACTCCCCCTGCTTCCGCCGCGAGGCCGGGACCTACGGCAAGGACACCCGCGGGATCTTCCGGGTCCACTGGTTCGACAAGGTGGAGATGTTCACCTTCGCCTCGCCCGAGGACGCTGAGGCCGAGCACGCTCGCCTGCTGGAGTTCGAGAAGCAGTTCCTCGACAGCCTCGAGCTGCCCTACCGGATCATCGACGTCGCCACCGGCGACCTCGGGTCCAGCGCGACGCGCAAGTTCGACTGCGAGGCATGGATCCCCTCCCAGGGCCGCTACCGGGAGCTGACGTCCACATCGAACTGCACGACGTTCCAGGCCCGGCGGCTTCGCGTGCGCGAGCGCGCCGGCGACGGGACGGTCCGCCCGCTGGCCACGCTCAACGGGACCCTGGTCGCGATCCCGCGCACGATCATCGCGATCCTGGAGAACCACCAGCAGGCCGACGGCTCGGTCCACGTGCCGGCCGCCCTCCAGCCGTTCCTCGGCGGCCTGACGAGCCTCGAGCACCCCCGCCTGATCCCCCTCGCCTGATCCCCCTCGCCGCCCGCAGCGACCGCGGGCGCGACGGGTGGGGTCATGGAAGGATCGGTGCATGGCACACAGCGCCCATCCGACGGCCCGGCCGAGCCCGGAGGAGGACCTGCCGGTCGCTGAGGTCCTGCCCGATGACATCGGCGTCCGCCCGGGTGGGCACGTCGAGGTCGACCTCGATGCCCCGATCCCCGTGCCCGGCGACGTCGAGATGGTGGGCTCCGACCTGGACGGGACGTTGCTGAGCCCGACCCTGTCGGTCGGTCCGCGCAGCCTCGCGGCGATCCCGAAGCTGGCCGACGCGGGCGTGGAGTTCGTCTACGTCACCGGGCGCCCCCCGCGCTGGCTGCGACCGATCATCGGGCAGACGGGCCACGCGGGGATGGCCGTCTGCGCCAATGGGGCGCTGATCGTGGACCTCACCGAGGAGCGCCTGGTGCGCCGGACCGCGATGGCGCACGACCTCGCCGCAACAGTCGCGCTGCGACTGCGCGAGCTGGTCCCCGGCATCACGTTCGCGCTGGAACGCCTCATCGAGGGTGCGGACCATGCACGCGACCTCGACCAGCTCACGGTGGTCGGCTTCGAGCCCGAGTACGACCCCCCGTGGGCGCGGATGCCCGGGGTGGAGAGTGGTGACATCCTCGACCTGATCATGCGCGGGGAACCGGTGAAGATCCTGGCCGCACCGCCAGCAGGGACCGGCCATGACTCGGACTCCCTGCTCGCGCTGGCCGAGGCTGAGTTCGCCGGGGCCCTGCACATCACGCACTCGGGGACCAAGGACGTCCTGATCGAGATCATGTCCGGCGAGATCGACAAGGGGGTCGGCTTCCTCGAGGTGGCCGCACTGCGCGGCATCGATGCGCACCGCACGGCCGCGGTCGGGGACATGCCCAACGACGTCGCGCTGATCCGGGCGGCTGGGACGGGGTACGCGGTGGCCAACGCCCATCCGTCGGCACGCGCGGCCGCCGACCACGTCATCCCCAGCAACTCCGACGACGGCGTGGGGCGGCTGCTGGAGGCGATCCTGGCGGTGCGCCGATGACCGTCGAACCCGCACCCGCACGGCGACGGGCGTCCGCCCGACTCGGCCCCGCCGGCCCGCCGCTGCTCCTGCTCGCGGCCATGTGGGTCCTCGAGACGGTCGACGTGGTGCTGCGCGGGTGGCTCGACAACGGCGGCATCCAGCCGCGCGAGTCCGGGGGCCTTCTCGGGATCCTGTTCGCGCCCCTGCTGCATGGGGGCTACAGCCACCTGCTGTCCAACACCATCCCGCTGCTCGTCCTCGGAACCCTCGTGGCGGCCAGCGGCCGGGGCGTCTTCTGGAAGGTGACAGGTGTCGTGGTGGTGCTCGGCGGGTTGGGGACGTGGCTCATCGCGCCGGCCAACACGGTGACCATCGGGGCCAGCGGCCTGGTGTTCGGCTACCTGGGCTACCTGTTGGTCGCGGGCATCCGGACCAGGCACTGGCGCGACCTGCTCATCGGGGCCGCGGTGCTGGTCGTCTACGGGACCCTGCTGATCGGCGCGCTGCCGTGGACGGTGGCCGCCAATGTCTCGTGGCAGGCGCACCTCACCGGTGCCATCGCCGGTGGCCTTGCCGCGTGGTGGTTCGCCCCCCGCCCGGCCCCGCGCGTGCGTCCCTGAGGATCCGACGTGCCCAGCGCCCCGCCGCCGGGTCAGTCCAGCGAGTCGCGGAACGGGTGCGCCGGGTACGTGCCCAGGATGCTGACCTCGTGGGAGAAGAACTCGAGCTCCTCGAGGGCGAAGGCCAGCCCGCGGTCGGCCGGGTGGCCGTCCACGTCGGCGTAGAACTGCGTGGCCGAGAAGTGCCCGTCGAGCATGTAGCTCTCCAGCTTGGTCATGTTGACCCCGTTGGTCGCGAACCCGCCGAGCGCCTTGAAGAGCGCAGCCGGCACGTTGCGCACCCGGAAGACCAGGGTGGTGATCAACGGCCCCTCGTCGGGGTCGGTGTCCTCCGGCTCGCGGGCGAGGACCAGGAAGCGTGTCGTGTTGTGGTCGGCATCCTCGATGTTCTCGGCCAGGATCTCCAGGCCGTATGTGCGGGCTGCCAGCGCCGAGGCGATCGCCGCTCGCGACGGGTCGGCAACCTCGGCCACCTCACGCGCCGAGCCGGCCGTGTCGGCCGCCACGATCGGGGTCAGGCCCAGCCGGCGGATCGCATCGCGGCACTGGCCCAGGGCCATCACGTGGCTCTCGACGGTGCGCAGGTCCTCGATCCGGGCGCCCGGGACGCCGAGCAGCTGGTGGCGGATGGGCAGGAAGTGCTCGCCGACGATGGACAGTCCGGCGACCGGCAGCAGGTGGTAGATGTCCGACACCCGGCCGGCCAGGGAGTTCTCGATGGGGATCATCGCAAGCGGCGCGGTGCCGTCGGCGACGGCAGCGAAGACGTCCTCGAACGTCGGGCACGGCAGCGGGGTGGCGCTGGGATAGACCTCATTGATGGCGATGTGCGAGTTCGCGCCCATCTCGCCCTGGAAGGCCACGACGGTCACTGTCGACTCCCCACTGCTGCATCGATCGCCTGTTGCTCCTCGGCGGTCAGGGTACCGTCGGGCGTCCCGGCCGAGATCGTCCGGACGTAGGTGCGCACGTCGGCCTTGCCGGACAGGGTCGTCAGGACCAGCCCCGAGCCGGTGTCGTCGAGCAGCGCCACGCTGTAGGACAACCGGCCACCGACGTCGGCGAAGGCGTCGTAGCGGACCAGCGCGACGTGGCGCAGGGCGGTCGGGTCGCCAGCGTCGTCGCCGCGTGCGGCCAGGTCCTCGACCTGCACCCGCAGGGCCTCGACCTCGGAACGCAGGGAGGAGGACTCCTCACCCAGCACCTCAGCCAGCGGCTGGCTGGTGGGCCGCCGGGCCCAGCGGCGGTTCGCGATGGTGGCCAGCAGGATCGCGACCACAGCCAGCCCGAGCGCCAGCAGCGACAGGGCGGAGTTCACGGCCGGGGACATGGATCGACAGGGTAGTCGCCGAGGGGCCCGAGGCGGAAAAGGGTCCGGACGCCACCGACGGGGGATGCAGTGACGTCCGAACTGGTTGAACCCTACGCCATCAGCGCGGGGTTCAACAACCCGTCGGGCGCAGTTGCTTCGTGCAACGCGTCACAGTCGCATCATCCTTCCTGAGAAGCCTTGGCATCACCGGAAGATCCAGCGCATTCCCGGGCGTTCACGCCACGCGCGTGGCCCTCCCCTCGGCGGCCGGCCGACCCTCAGGTCGGTTGGCGCACCGCGGCCGACACGTCGCCCGGCCGGTTGGTGATGATCGCCGCGACGCCCAGTTCCCGGCAGAGCTCCACGTCCTGGGGCTCATCGACGGTCCAGACGTAGAGCTGGCCGCCGAGGCTTCGCACCCGCGCGGCATAGCTGGGGTGCTCGCGGAGGATGGCGATGTCCGGCCCGGCGATCGTGGCCCCGAAGGGCAGGTCGCCGGCGCGCAGCCGCAGCGGGACGCGATCCATCAGGAACACGCGGGGCACACCGGGAGCCAGCGCCCGGAAGCGGCGGACCGCCTGGGCCGAGAACGACATGACCCGTACCGGGTGCGGACCCTGGCGCGCAGGGTTGGCCAGGCCGAACCTGCGCAGCTGCGCCACGACTGCCTGCTCGACCCAGCCCGCGTAGCGGGTCGGGTGCTTGGTCTCGATGGCGAGCAGGATGGGCCGTGGGCTGCTGGTCACGAGCTCCAGCAGGGTGGGCAGGGTGAGGATCCCGCCCGAGGGGTCGGCGAGCACGTCCTCGCCCGGCCACGACTCCAGACGACGATCAGCAACGCGGCGCTCGCGCAGGGGCCGGCGAGCCGGGCGAGGGCCGCCCTGCTCCGCCCAGGACCCGAAGTCGTGTCGGCGCAGGTCGGCCAGGGTCTTGGTGGACACCACGCCCCAGCCGTCGGAGGTCCGGTCGATCCGCCGATCGTGGACGCACACGAGGTGCCCGTCGGCCGTCAGGCGGACGTCGCACTCCAGCCCGTCGGCGCCCTGCTCGATGGCCAGCTCGTAGGCGGCCAGCGTGTGCTCGGCCCGCAGTGCGCTGGCGCCCCGATGGGCGATCACCAGGGGACGGCCGGACACGGGGCCAAGCATGCACGCACGCACACCCCGCCCGCGCGCTGTGCGACCAGATCGTCGGCCACGTGTCGCGCAGTCGGGGCGGCGGCGCTCACCCGGGCACCGGGTCGGCCCGCAGCCGCCGCCCTGCGCCGCCCTGCTCGTGTCGGCAGCGTCTCAGCCCGAGCCCGGGTCGCTGACGATGCCGACCTTGCCGTCCCCGGGTCGCGGCGCCGGGTCCGTGCTTGGCCAGGTCGCGGCGCCCCCCAGTCGCGGCTCCGGGGCCATGAGGACGCCGGGGTTGAGCAGCCCGTCGGGATCGACCGTCGCCTTGATCCGGCGCATCCAGTCGATCTGCACCGTGGACCTGGCCAGGTGCAGCTGGTCCGCCTTGAGTCGGCCGATCCCGTGCTCGGCACTGATGCTGCCGCCGAGCTCAGCCACCGCCCGCAGGACCCGATCCGCAGTCGCCCTGTCAGCGCCGACCACCTGGACGTGCAGGTTGCCGTCGAGGGCATGGCCGAAGAACCCCACCCAGGGGCGCTCCCGGTCACCGTCCCCGGCGGGCGGGGCGAACCCGTCCGGACGCGCGGTTCCCCCACCAGGGCCGTCCCCCGTCCCGGCCCCGGCCACGATCGCGCGGATCGCCGTCACCACAGGATCCAGGTCCGCAAGCCGGACGCTCACGTCCAGCTTCTCCAGCCTCGGCAGGGTCGCGTACAGCTCGGTCTGTCGCTCGCGCAGCGCCCAGAGCCGCTGCCGGTCCGAAGGGTCCGTCGCCACCGCCACCACCAGGTCGGCAACCGGCTCGAAGCCCGCGGCGGTCCCGCCGTCCGCGACCTCGAGGAGCAGCGACCACTGTGCCCCATCCGGGAGCGGGTCGGGGTTGCCCAGCGCCTCGGCCGCGCGCGACACCCCCGCCGAGTCGACGACCTCGGCGGCGAGCAGCATCGCCTCGCCCGCCTCGACCCGTCGGGCGCACCGCACGGCCTCGGCCAGGTCTGCGACCGCGAGCAGGGCGACCGAGGACCCCCGCGGCTGCTGGTGCAGGGCGATCTCGACCTCCGTGATCACCGCGAGGGTCCCCTCGCTGCCGACGATGAGGGCGCCCAGGTCGTAGCCGCAGTTGTCCTTGCGGGGCCGGCCCACCGTCCGCACGACCCGACCGTCGGCCAGGACCGCCACCAGGCCGCGCACCTGCTCGCGCATCATCCCGAAGGCGCAGACGCCCATCCCCCCGGCGTTCGTCGCGACCATCCCGCCGATCGTCGCCGAGTCACGGGCTGCCAGGTCGACCCCGAAGTGCAGCGCCTCGGCGCGGGCGTGCGCCGCCAGCCGGGCGGCCGTGACCCCCGCGCCGACCACGACTGTCCGCTCGAGGGGATCCACCGGCTCGATCCGGTCCAGCCCCGTCGTGAGCAGCAGCAGCGCCGGGCGATCCGGCACCGACCCCCCGACCAGGCCGGTGTTGCCGCCCTGGACCTGCACGAACACGCCGGCCGAGCGCGCCGCCGCGAGCACGGCCGAGACCTGCTCGGTGGTCCGCGGGCGAACCGCGCCCAGGGCCGGGCCACTCCAACGTCCGGTCCAGTCGACGCAGTGCCCGGCCAGCAGGTCCGGGTCGGTCATCACGCCGATTCCGGCGGCCCAAAGGGCATCGCGCAGGGCGTCCGGCAGGGGTTGCGCAGGGGATTGCCTGCGAGGTGCCTGCCCGATTTCCGAGATGCCTCCCAGCGCCTGGCCCGGGGTGCCGTCCGGGGGGAGGTCCCGGTCCCCGGCGATCTGGTCGCGGCCAGCCGGCCAGGCGTCGTCCGGCGGTCCTGGGGACGAGGTCACAGGCACATCCTGCACAGACAGCACCCGCAAGGCCCAGCCGGTGCCTCGACGCGCGAATCGCGGGCTGCCCGGCACCCTGGCCGGAGCGTGATCAGCGGGCCTCGGGGCAGCCTCCCCGTACGGGTCGATGAACACCGGGGGAACCCCAGCCGTGCCGGTCTGCGCCACCGCGCGTCGGCTGCGGCGTGATGTCAGGATGACTCTCATGCACGGCGGGACTCGTCGTGCTGTCGAACGAGGAGGAGCCCTTCAATGCCCATCGCGTCACGTGAGGTCTATGAGGAGATGCTGGACAAGGCCAAGGCAGGCGGCTTCGCCTACCCGGCCGTGAACTGCACCTCATCGCAGACGATCATCGCCACCATGCGCGGCTTCGCCGAGGCTGAGTGCGATGGCATCGTGCAGTTCTCAACCGGCGGCGCGGAGTTCGCGTCCGGCCAGTACGCCAAGAACATGGTCGCCGGGGCTGTCGCCCTCGCTGAGTTCGCGCATTCGATCGCCGACCAGTACCCGACCAACATCGCCCTGCACACCGATCACTGCCCCGAGAACAACCTCGACGCCTACATGCGCCCGCTGCTCGTGCTCGGCGCTGAGCGCGTCAAGGCCGGCAAGAAGCCGCTGTTCAACTCGCACATGTGGGACGGCTCGGCGATCGAGCTCAACCGCAACATCGACATCGCCGACGAGTTGCTGGAAATGTCGATGGCTGCCAACACCATCATGGAGATCGAGATCGGCGCCGTGGGCGGCGAGGAGGACGGCGTCGAGGCCAGCCACGACGCCCACCTGTTCTCCACCCCTGAGGATGTCGAGGCGATGATCAACAAGCTCGGCCTCACCGAGCGTGCCCGCTACCTGGTCGCGGCCACCTTCGGCAACGTGCACGGCGTGTACAAGCCGGGCAACGTGGTCCTGACCCCGTCGATCCTGCGCACGCTGCAGGACAAGGTCATCGAGATGCGCGGCCTCGAGGCCGGGTCCAAGCCGCTGGACCTGGTGTTCCACGGCGGTTCGGGCTCGTTGCTCAGCGAGATCCATGAGTCGCTGGACTACGGCGTGGTGAAGATGAACATCGACACCGACACCCAGTACGCGTTCACCCGCCCGATCGTGGACCACATGTTCAAGAACTACGACGGCGTGCTCAAGGTCGAGGGCGAGGTCGGCAACAAGAAGGTCTACGACCCGCGCTCGTACGGCAAGTCGGCCGAGGCCGGCATGGCCGCACGCGTCGTGAGGGCCGCCGAGGACCTGCGCGCCACCGGCACGAAGCTGTAGCCACCGCAGACGCACCCAGACGCACCACCAACGCGGCGCTCCCGACACCGGGGGCGCCGCGTTCGCGTGCTCGCGACCCTCCTCCCCTCCTCCCCCTCCCCCCTCCCCCCTCCCCTCCCGCGTGTCATGGATTCGGTTCGCTGTGTGAACCGAATCCATGACACAGATGCCCGGGCGAAAGCATCGAGACGTTCGGGAGGGGCAGTGGGACTGTTCGTGCGACGGCTGGGGCAGCTCGCCTGTGGACAACCGCTGGGCGGAATCCCACCCACGACGCAGGATCACCGGATGACTCCCCGACTGACTGCCGACGCGCAGCGCCTGATCGTCGACCAGCGCGGCCTCATCGCCGACTGGCAGACCGAAGCAGTCGGCCTGAACCGGCGACGTCTGATGCGCGCGTGCCACTGCGGGTGGCGCCAGGTCACCCCGCACGTCTTCGCTCGGGACACGTCGGATCCCACGGCCTCCCAGATCCGCCAGGCCGGCCTGTTGGAGGCCGGGCCGGGAGCCGCCCTCGCAGGGCGCAGTGCCCTGTTCGAGGCGGGGTGGAGGGGCGCCGATGAGGGCTACGTGGACGTGGCCCTCGATCGCGAGGTTCGCTGGCGCAGCAGGAGCCCGGTGCCGTGGCTGCGTCTGCACTTCCCGGTGGTGCCTCCCCGCATCACGGGACACCCCAGCAGGACCTCCTCGCCCCGGAGCGCGATCGACGCAGCGGCGTGGGCGAGGACTGCTCGCGAGGCGCTCGTGATCCTGGTCAGTTCCGCCCAGCAGCGACTCGTGACGCCCGAACAGCTGCGCCGGGAGCTCGAGTCGCGCGGCCGCATTCCGAACCGGCGCCAGATCGCCGACGCCCTCGCGGAGCTCGAGGGCGGAGCCACCAGCAGCAACGAGGCGGCCTTCCTGCGCGAATGCCGCCGGCGGGGACTGCCGACGCCCAGGATGCAGACCCGGCGCAGGGCTCGCGGCCGGAACCGGATCACGGATGCCGAGTTCGTCCTGCCCGATGGTCGGCTCCTCATCGTCGAGATCGACGGGATCGGCCATCTGGAGGTGAGCGCCTGGCACGCGGACATCAGCCGGCAGAACGAGCTCGCACTCAGCACGGGGGCGCTCATCCTGCGGGTGACGGGGTGGGAGGTGCACCACGATCCGGATCCGTTCTTCGACATGGTGGTGGATCTCATGAACCCCTTCCGCTGACTCATGTGTCATGGATCCGGTCCACTTGGTGAACCGGATCCATGACACAACGGCGGCGCGGGCCGGGCGGCGAGAGGAGCCGGGACTCCCTGCGGCGCTAGTGTGGTTGGGCACCACCGCCGCGGGGGTGCGGGTTCCGTGCGTCCGGCAGGGCGCGCGCCTGAGGGTGGAGGCACCGATGCCGGCGATCGTGATCGTGGGAGCCCAGTGGGGCGACGAGGGCAAGGGCAAGGCGACCGACCTGCTCGGCGGCCGTGCCGACTACGTCGTTCGCTATCAGGGCGGCAACAACGCGGGCCACACGGTCGTGATCGGCGATGCGAAGTTCGCGCTGCACCTGCTGCCCAGCGGGATCCTGTCGCCCAGCTGCGTTCCGGTCATCGGCAACGGAGTGGTGGTCGACCTCGAGGTGCTCTTCGGCGAGATGGACGGCCTGATCGGCCGCGGCGTCGACCCCTCGCGGCTGGTGATCAGCGCCAACGCCCACATCATCACGCCCTACAACGTCACCCTCGACAAGGTCACCGAGCGCTTCCTGGGCAAGGCCAAGATCGGGACGACCGGCCGGGGCATCGGCCCGACCTATGGCGACAAGATGGCCCGGGTCGGCATCCGCATCCAGGACCTCATGGACCCCTCGATCCTGCACCGCAAGGTCGAGGGCGCGCTGGTCAACAAGAACCAGGCACTGGTCAAGGTGTTCAACCGCCGCGCGGTCGAGGTCGACCAGACCGTCGAGCACCTGCTCTCCTACGCCGAGCGCCTCCGGCCGCACGTGGTCGACACCGGGCTGCTGCTCAACGACGCCCTGGACCGGGGCGAGATGGTCGTCCTCGAGGGCGGCCAGGGCACGCTGCTCGACGTCGACCACGGCACCTACCCCTACGTCACCTCGTCGAACCCGACCGCTGGTGGCGCCTGCACCGGCTCGGGGATCGGGCCGACCAGGATCGACCGCGTCCTGGGGATCCTCAAGGCGTACACCACCCGCGTGGGCGAGGGACCGTTCCCGACCGAGCTGTTCGACGACGACGGCGAGAAGCTGCGGACCATCGGGGGCGAGGTCGGCGTCACCACCGGGCGCAACCGGCGCTGCGGCTGGTTCGACGCGCCGATCGCCCGCTACGCCACACGGGTGAACGGCATGACCGACTACTTCCTCACCAAGCTCGACGTTCTCAGCACGTTCGACGAGATCCCGGTGTGCGTCGGCTACGACGTCGACGGCACACGCGTCGACGAGGTACCCACGACGCAGACGGAGTTCCACCACGCAACGCCCATCTACGAGGTGCTTCCGGGCTGGGGCACCGACATCTCCGACGTCCGCGACTTCGCCGAGCTGCCCGCCAACTGCCGCGCGTACGTGCGCTTCCTGGAGGAGCAGTCGGGCTGCCGCGTATCGGCCATTGGGGTGGGACCCGACCGCGATGCGACCCTGGTGCTCAACGACCTGCTGAACTGAGCCGATAACGGGGGAATGAGTCGGGTACGCCGTGCATCCCATGCCCTGATCGCCGCAACGATCGTCCTCGGGGCGGTGACACCCGCCGTCGCCCAGGCCGCCCCGCGCGCGGTGGTGACCCCGAGTGGGGTTGCTGCGCCGACGGTGGTGCGCGCCGATGGCCCGCAGGTCGCGCTGTCCAGCGGCGCTGCGTTCGCCCCAGGGTCGCGCGTCGCGAACTTCAAGACCGTCAACTCCTGCACCCGCGACTACTACATGATCCGCTCCTGGATGGAGCACTTCGAGGGCGCCGGAGGCGGAACCCTGACGCTCGCGCCCGGCACCTATCGGATCCCGAGCACCATCTACGTCCCCTCCAACACCACGATCCAGCTGTCAGCCGGCACGACGCTGCTCAAGACCAAGAAGACGTGCACGAAGAAGTTCAAGGCCGCGTCCTCGATGTTCATGCTGGTCCCCCCGTCCCTGGGCAAGCGTCGCGGGGCCGTCGGCGGGTACGGCGGCGCGGCCAACATCGCGATCCTCGGCGCCGGAGGCGGGCAGTCGGTGATCGACCTCGCCGGCATCCGCAACTCCCTGGGGATCATCGCCGGGCACAACCAGAACGTGCGGATCGAGGGCATCCGGTTCACCAACATGAACAACAACCACTTCATCGAGATGGACGCCAACGCCAGCTCGGTGATCCGCAACAACGAGTTCCTGGGAGCAACCGGGACCACGCGGAGATCGGCCGAGGCCGTGAACCTCGACACCCCCGACGGGCTGACCGACGGGTTCGGGTCGATCTGGAGCAACCTGGACGCCACCCCGAACACCGACATCCTGGTGGAGGGCAATGTCTTCGCGAACATGGTGCGCGGCCTCGGAACGCACAACTTCTCGGGTGGCCGGTACCACACGCGGATCGCGGTCGTGGGCAACCAGTTCCTGAACATGCGCAACGACGCCATCCGAGTGATGAACTGGCGCGACTCGGCGATCATCAGCAACACCTTCGACAGTGTCTGGTGCCCGGGCCAGGGCAACGACTGCCGCGGGATCCTGGCCAGCGGCGCGGAGAACCTCACAGTGCGCAGCAACCGGTTCGACAACATGGCCCGTGCGATCCAGTTCATGCCCTGGGCGAACGACGGGCGAGCGGCAGCGTACGGCGTCACCTACAACGCGTTGACGGACACCAACCTGCTCGACCTCGCATCCAACACCGGCGGGTCCGGCCTGCAGCGCCCCGAGGCGATCATCAATCCCGAGTTCCGGGTGTTCTGGCCCGCCGGGATCGTGCGGTTCTCTGGCTTCTGAAGCAGCCCACCGGCGCCCTCGCGGCGGGTTCACCGGCACGCCGGTAGCGTGGCGGCCATGACCCACCTGTTCTCCCCGTTCGATCTCCGAGGCACCCACCTGCGCAACCGGATCATGGTCGCCCCGATGTGCCAGTACTCGGTGGAGGAGCAGAACGGCGTCCCCACGCCCTGGCACCTGGTCCACCTCGGCGGCCTGGCCCGCGGCGGGGCAGCACTCGTGATGGCCGAGGCCACCTCCGTGGTGCCCGAGGGCCGGATCAGCCCGCAGGACACGGGGCTGTGGTCCGACGAGCAGGCCCGCGCATGGGCACCGATCGTGGAGTTCATCCAGGGCCAGGGCGCGCTCGCCGGGGTCCAGCTGGCGCATGCGGGCAACAAGGCCTCGACGTATCGGCCCTGGAGCGGGAGGGGGAGCGTGCCGGTCGCCGAGGGCGGCTGGCAGACGGTGGGCCCGAACGGCACCGGCTACCCGGGCTACGCCACACCGCGCGCGCTGACGGCCGATGAGCTGCCCGGGGTCGTCGCGGCGTTCGGGGCGGCAACGCACCGCGCACTGGCGGCGGGCTTCGACACCGTCGAGGTGCACGCCGCCCACGGCTACCTCCTGCACCAGTTCCTCTCGCCGCTGTCCAACGACCGGACCGACGGCTACGGCGGCGACCTGGCCGGTCGAGCCCGATTGCTGCGCGAGGTCGTCACCGCGGTCCGGGCCGCCTGGCCGGCCGACCGGGCGCTGCTCGTGCGGATCAGTGCGACCGACTGGGTCACCGGCGGGCACACCCTCGATGACAGCGTCGTGGTGGCCGGGTGGTTGCGCGAACTCGGTGTGGACCTCATCGACGTGTCGAGCGGCGGGGTGAGCCCCCACCAGGACATCACCCCCGGGCCCGGCTACCAGGTTCCCTTGGCGGCGCGGATCCGCAAGGAGGCGGCGATCCCCACCGCCGCGGTCGGGATGATCACCGATCCGGCGCAGGCCGAAGGCATCCTGGCGGACGGCTCGGCGGACATGGTCGCCCTCGCCCGGGTCCTGCTGCGCGACCCGCAGTGGCCGCTGCGCGCCGCCCATGAGCTCGGTGCCGAGGCCCCCTGGCCACCCCAGCTCCTGCGCGGAAGGTTCACGTAGGCCTTCGCGAGCCTGCGGTGGTCGATCCGGTCGGTTCGATCGACGGAATCGACCACCAGGTCGGGTGGGTGGCCCGGGCTACCGCTCGTCCCGGACCTCGTGGGACCTGTGTCCGCACCCCGCCCGGGACCTACGTCCTGACCTCGGCCCTGGGGCCTCACCCACCTGCGGACCCACGCAGCGGAGGAGGTAGGTTCGGCAGCGACCGCTTCGGCGAGAGGAACAGTCGTGCGCATCGGTGTGCCCAAGGAGTCCAAGCCCGGCGAACGCCGGGTAGCCGCCACCCCCAAGACCGTCGAGCAGATCATCAAGCTCGGATATGACGTGTCCATCGAGTCCGGCGCCGGTCTCGGCGCCTCGTTCGATGATGCCGCCTACCGCGCAGCGGGTGCCGACATCGTCGGCACCGACGACGCGTGGGCCGCGGACCTCGTCCTGAAGATCAACGCCCCCTCCCCCGAGGAGGTGCAGCGGCTGCAGGGCGGCCAGACCCTGGTCAGCCTCCTGGCCCCGGCCCTGGATCCCGACCTCGTCGCGGCGCTGTCCGCCCGCGGGGTCACCGCCCTGGCCATGGACGCGGTCCCGCGCATCTCGCGCGCCCAGTCCCTGGACGTGCTCAGCTCGATGGCCAACATCGGCGGCTACCGCGCCGTGATCGAGGCGGCCAACGAGTTCGGGTCGTTCTTCACCGGCCAGGTCACGGCCGCCGGCAAGGTCCCGCCGGCCAAGGTCCTGGTCGTCGGCGCCGGAGTGGCCGGGCTGGCTGCGATCGGCACGGCGAGCAGCCTGGGCGCGATCGTGCGCGCGTTCGACGCCCGCTCCGAGGTCGGCGAGCAGGTCGAGTCGATGGGTGCGGAGTTCCTGCGCATCGACGTCGAGGACACCGGGCCGAGCGCGACGGGCTACGCCAAGGAGATGGGCGAGGACTTCAACCGGCGCGCAGCTGAGATGTACGCCGAGCAGGCCAAGGACGTCGACATCGTCATCACCACCGCGCTGATCCCGGGCAGGCCCGCTCCCCGGCTGCTGACCGAGGAGATGGTCGCCTCGATGAAGCCCGGCAGCGTGGTCGTCGACATGGCCGCCTCCAACGGCGGCAACGTCGCCGGCAGCCGGCCCGACGAGCGCGTGGTCACCGAGAACGGGGTGGTCATCCTCGGCTACACCGACCTTCCCGGGCGCCTTCCGACCCAGGCCTCCCAGCTGTTCGGCACCAACCTGGTCAACCTGCTCAAGCTGATGACCCCGGAGAAGGACGGGCAGGCTGTGCTCGACCTCGACGACGTCGTCCAGCGGGGCATGACGGTGGTGAAGCAGGGCGAGGTCCTCTGGCCCCCACCCCCGGTCGCGGTCTCGGCGGTGCCGGTGCCGGTCGCCACCGCCGCGGTCGAGCCGAAGCCGGTGAAGGCGCCCAACCCGAACCGCAAGTTCCTGCTCGTCGGGGGCGCCGCGGCTGGCTTACTGCTGCTGGCTCCCTTCCTGCCCCCGACGTTCCTGCCGCAGATCACGGTGTTCGCCCTGGCGATCGTCATCGGCTACTACGTGATCGGCAACGTCCACCACGCCCTGCACACCCCGCTGATGTCGGAGACGAACGCGATCTCCGGCGTCATCGTCGTGGGCGCGCTGCTCCAGCTCGGCACCGGCAACCTCCTGATCACTGTGCTGGCGTCCATCGCTGTGCTCATCGCCAGCATCAACGTGTTCGGTGGGTTCATGGTGACCTACCGGATGCTGAACATGTTCCGGAAGGGCTGAGCCATGGAGATGACCACCCCGACGCTCGTGACGGCGGCATACCTCGTCACGGCGCTGCTGTTCATCCTGGCCTTCGCCGGCCTGTCCAAGCACGAGACCGCCAAGCACGGCAACTACTTCGGAATTGCCGGAATCACGGTGGCCATCGTGTCCACGATCGGCCTGGCCATCGATCGCGACGGCATCTCGGTGCTCGGCCCGATCATCGGCGCGATGACGATCGGCGCGCTCATCGGCATCTGGCGGGCCCGAAGCGTCGAGATGACCGGGATGCCCGAGCTCATCGCCATCCTGCACTCGTTCGTCGGTGCCGCCGCCGTCCTCGTGGCCTACAACTCCTTCCTCGAAGCCAAGGGCGACCCGGCGGTCGAGGCGCTCTACGAGGAGCTGGGCACGACTGGCATCCACAACGGCGAGGTCTTCCTCGGCGTGTTCATCGGTGCCGTGACCCTGACCGGCTCGATCGTGGCGTTCCTGAAGCTGAGCGAGCGGATGTCGTCGGCCCCGCTGGTCCTGCCCGCCCGACACTGGCTCAACCTGGCCGCGGTGCTCGTCTCGCTCGGGCTCATGGCGTGGTTCGTCATCGATGCCAACCTCGTGGCGCTGGGCATCATGACGGTCATCGCGCTGGCATTCGGCTGGCACCTCGTCGCGTCGATCGGCGGCGGTGACATGCCGGTGGTCATCTCCATGCTGAACAGCTACTCGGGGTGGGCCGCGGCCGCCACGGGCTTCCTGCTCAACAACAACCTGTTGATCGTCGCCGGCGCCCTGGTCGGGTCGTCGGGTGCCTACCTGTCCTACATCATGTGCGTTGGGATGAACCGCTCGTTCGTCTCGGTCATCGCCGGTGGGTTCGGCGTGGCGGCCGGCACCGTGACCTCGGATGTCGACTACGGCGAGCACCGGGAGGTCACCGCCGAGGGTGCCGCCGAGTTGCTCACCGAGGCGCACTCCGTGATCATCACGCCGGGCTACGGGATGGCCGTGGCGCAGGCGCAGTACCCAGTGGCCGAGCTGACCCGCAAGCTGCGCGAGCGGGGCATCGACGTCCGCTTCGGCATCCACCCTGTCGCCGGGCGCCTGCCGGGGCACATGAACGTCCTGCTGGCCGAGGCCAAGGTGCCCTACGACATCGTCCTGGAGATGGACGAGGTCAACCCCGACATGCCCGACACCGACGTCGTGCTCGTCATCGGGGCCAACGACACAGTGAACCCCGCCGCGATGGACGACCCCGGCAGCCCGATCGCCGGGATGCCGGTGCTCACCGTCTGGCAGGCCAAGGACGTCATCGTGTTCAAGCGGTCGATGGCCACCGGGTACGCGGGCGTGCAGAACCCGCTGTTCTTCAAGGAGAACACCCAGATGCTGTTCGGCGACGCCAAGGACCGGGTCGAGGACATCATCAAGGCGCTGTAGTCGGTACCGGCGACCGAGCCGGGGCCTGCGCGGGATGGCCGGCGGACTGGCCAGCACCCCCTTGACGGGTACTAAAATCGTGGATCACGCGCCGGCCGATCAAGGAGAACGCATGTCAGAGCCCACCCCCGCCACGGATCCCGCAGCGGGTGCCCGTGCCTACGAGCTCGACCGGGCTCACGTCTTCCACTCGTGGTCGGCGCAGGCGCCGCTGGCCCCGATGACGTTCGCTGGCGCGTCGGGCTCCTGGGTCTGGGACTACGAGGGCAACCGGTACCTGGACTTCTCCAGCCAACTGGTCAACACCAACATCGGCCACCAGCACCCCAAGGTGATCGCCGCGATCCAGGAGCAGGCCGGCATCCTGGCCACGATCGCTCCGCAGCACGCCAACGCCGCCCGCAGCGAGGCCGCCCGGCTGATCTGCGAGCTGGCTCCGGCGAGCATGAACAAGGTGTTCTTCACCAACGGCGGTGCCGACGCGATCGAGAACGCCATCCGGATGGCGCGCCTGCACACCGGCCGCCGCAAGGTCATGAGCTTCTACCGCTCGTACCACGGCAACACCGGGGCGGCCATCGTCGCGACCGGCGACCCGCGCCGCTGGCCCAACGAGTTCGCCGACGACCACGTGCACTTCTTCGGCCCGTACCCCTACCGCTCGCACTTCTGGGCCACGAGCCCCGAGCAGGAGTCGCAGCGGGCGCTCGAGCACCTCGCCGACGTCATCCGGTTCGAGGGACCGGGCACGATCGCAGCCATCCTGATGGAGACGGTCGTGGGTACCGCGGGCGTGCTCATCCCGCCGCCCGGCTATCTCGCGGGCGTCCGCGCGCTCTGCGACGAGCACGGGATCATGCTGATCCTCGACGAGGTCATGGCCGGGTTCGGCCGCACCGGCAGGTGGTTCGCGTTCGACCACTTCGACGTGCGCCCCGACCTGGTGACCTTCGCCAAGGGCTCGAACTCCGGGTACGTGCCGGTGGGTGGGGTGATCATCTCCGACGAGATCGCCGCGACCTTCGACAACCGGGTGTTCCCCGGTGGGCTGACCTACTCCGGGCATCCCCTGGCTGCCGCGTCGATCGTCGCGAGCATCACCGCGATGCGCGAGGAGGGCATCGTCGAGAACGCCGCCCGCATCGGCACCGACGTCCTGGGTCCCGGTCTGGCCGAGCTCGCCGAGAGGCACCCGGTGATCGGCGAGGCCCGCGGCCTGGGCGTGTTCTGGGCGCTGGACCTCGTGAGCAACCGTGAGACCCGCGCGATGCTGGCACCGTACGGCGGGACCTCCGAGGCGATGACCGTGCTGGTGACCGAGGCGAAGAAGCGCGGCCTGCTGCCGTTCACGAACTTCAACCGGCTGCACGTCGTGCCCCCGTGCACCGTCACCGACGAGGAGGCGCGCACCGGACTGGCGATCCTCGACGAGGTGCTCACCGAGGTCGACCGCTACTACGAGGGCTGAGCGCCGGCGCCGGGCCGGCCGTCGACGACGGTCAGCCCATACCCTGTGGGCCATGCCCTCCGACGACATCGACGCCGCCGCCCTCGAGCTGGCGCAGGAACGTGCGGTTGACCGCACCCAGGCCGTGGCCCTGTTCAACCACGCCTGGAGCCTGCTGGACCTCCCCGAGCGCACGCCGGCCGAGGACTTCGACCTGATCCACTGCACGCACGCCTCCCGCTGGCACTGGGGCCGGGCGGGCGGTCCCCAGGAGTGGGCCATCGGCGAGTGGCAGTGCGCCCGGGCCTACGCCGTCCTGGGTCGCCCCGAGCCCGCCCTGGTGCACGCGCAGCGATGCCTGGACCTCTGCGACGGGCACCAGCTCGACGGCTACATCGTCGCCTCCGCGCATGAGGCCCTCGCGCGGGCGTACCTGGTCGATGGCGACCTGAACGCCGCACGGATCGAGCGCGACATCGCCGCCGACCTGGCCAGCCGACTCGACGACCTCGAGGATCGGGCTGTCGTCGAGGGTGACCTCGCGACGCTGGCGCTGTGAGCAGCAGGCGGGTGCGTCGAGCCACCCCGAGGTCGGCGACCCGAGGGCTCGCGGCCGCGAGCGGCGCACTCCTGCTCACCGCGTGCGGGCGCCTCGACGAGTTGACCTACCAGCCCGAGACCACACCCGAGCAGTGGTGCGACCAGCGCCCGTGCGTCCAGGTCGGGGACACGATCGTCAACGAACCCCTGGGCACCTTCCTCGTGTTCCTGCTCGCCGGGCTGTGGGTCGCGTCGGGCATCTACTTCCTGCGCACCCGTCGCGGCCAGCGCTCGCGCGAGTGGCTGGGGATCGCCCTGATCCTCGGGGGCATCGGCGCTGCTCTCGCGGGGGTCAGCTACCAGGCGTTCAGCTACGAACTGAAGTGCGCGGGCCTGGAGCTCTGCCGCCTGACGACCGGCTGGGAGGTCGGGTACAGCCTCACGCAAGCATTGAGCGTCAGCGCCGTGCTGATCGCCGTCGCCCATGCCTGCACGACCGATCGCCTGCGCCGCGGCCTGGTCATCGTCGCGACCGCCACCGCGGCGGTGTACCTCGTCGTCACGATCATCGGCGTGCTGATGCCCAGCGCCACCCTGCTCTCCTTCGCCGTGCTGATGCTGTTCGCGCTTCCCGTGATCGTGATCACGCTCGTCGTGGCGGGCCGCCGCTACCGCTCGACCCGCGATCCGATGGACCGCTCGCTGGTGATAGCCGTGGTGCTCCTCGTCCTGGTCCAGGTCGCGTACTTCGCCTACTACGCCGCCGGGATCACCGCCGTCCTCTGGGACGACGGCGGCGGCTTCTACTTCTCCGAGAACGACGTCCTGCACGTCGGGCTGATCCTGTGGCTCTGGTACGTGGTCGCCGTCGTGGGCCGCCACCTGCGGGATGCCTCGACCGGGGCCGTGGCAGCCGACGGGTAACCTGCGGGGCGTGGACATCCTCGTGATCGGCTCCGGCGGACGTGAGCACGCCCTGGCCCTGGCGCTGGCCGCTGACCCCACCGTGACGGCCCTGCACATCGCCCCCGGCAACGCCGGCACCGCCGAGGTCGGCACGAACCATGCGGTCGCTGCCACCGACCCCGCCGACGTCGTCCGCCTGGCCCGGGAACTCGGCGTGGACCTCGTCGTGATCGGCCCAGAGGCGCCGCTGGTCGCCGGTGTCGCTGACGCGCTGCGTGCCGCCGGGTTCGCGACCTTCGGCCCGTCCGGGGCAGCCGCGCAGCTCGAGGGCTCGAAGGCCTTCGCCAAGCAGGTCATGGCCGAGGCCGGGGTGCCGACCGCCATGGCCCACGTGTGCACCACCCTCGACGAGGTCGCCCATGCCCTCGACCAGTTCGGCGCGCCCCACGTGGTCAAGGACGACGGACTGGCGGGCGGCAAGGGCGTGGTCGTCACCGACGACCGGCAGGCTGCCCTGGATCACGCTGCCGCGTGCCTGGCCCGCGCCGGCGGAGCCGTGGTGGTCGAGGAGTACCTCGACGGCCCCGAGGTCTCCCTGTTCGCGATCACCGACGGGATCAGTGCCGTGCCGTTGGTGCCCGCCCAGGACTTCAAGCGGGTCGGCGACGGGGACGCCGGACCCAACACCGGGGGGATGGGCGCCTACGCGCCGCTGCCCTGGGCCCCCGCGGGGCTCGTCGAGGAGATCATGACGCGGGTCGTGCGGCCCACCATCGACCTGATGGCCGAGCGCGGGACCCCCTTCAGCGGCCTGCTCTACGCCGGCCTGGCCCTGACCTCGCGCGGGCTGCGCGTGGTGGAGTTCAACGCCCGCTTCGGCGACCCGGAGACCCAGGTCGTCCTCGCCCTGCTGCGCACCCCGCTGGCCGGGGTGCTGAACGCCTCAGCCCGCGGGACGCTCGACGAGATCGGCGACCTGCAGTGGCACCCGGGCTCGGCCGTCACCGTCGTCCTGGCCGCACCGGGCTACCCCGAGGCCCCAACGACCGGCGGTGTCCTCACAGGGGTGCCGGTCGGCGCGGACGCGGAGTCCGGGTGGGACGCGGCGTGGGTCGTGCACTCGGGGACCGCACGGACGGATGGTGAACTCGTCGCCACCGGGGGCCGGGTGCTGTGCGCCACCGCGCGGGCAGCCGACCTCGCCGGGGCTCGCGAGCGCGCCTACGAGCTGCTCGAGGGGATCTCGCTGGAGGGTGGCCACTACCGCCGCGACATCGCCCAGGCCGCGGCCGAGGGCCGGATCGCGTCGGGCTGACCGCCCGCGCCGCACGGGCCCCCTCGGTGCCCCGCACGGATCCCTCGGTGGACTGCTCGATCGGTGAACGGCAGATCCGACGGCGATCCGCGCACTGCAGCCCCCGGCGCTGAGGGCGGCTGCGACAATGGCGTCGTGACCGAGATCCCCAACGTCCTGGCCCAGCGGTACGCCTCAGCGCAGATGGTCGCGCTGTGGTCCCCGGAGCACAAGGTCCGCCTCGAGCGCGACCTCTGGATCGCGGTCCTGCGGGCACAGGCCGACCTTGGCATCGCAGTCCCCAGCGGCACGATCGAGGCCTACGAGGCAGTGCGCGACCAGGTCGACCTGGCATCCATCTCAGCGCGCGAGAAGGTGACCCGCCACGACGTCAAGGCACGCATCGAGGAGTTCGCCAACCTCGCGGGCACCGAGCACATCCACAAGGGGATGACCAGCAGGGACCTGACCGAGAACGTCGAGCAGATGCAGGTGCGCCTGTCGCTGCTGCTCGTACGCGACCGGGTCGTGGCCACGCTGGCCCGGCTCGGCGCCCTTGCGGCCCAGTACGCCGACCAGCCACTGACCGGTCGCAGCCACAACGTGGCCGCACAGACCACGACCCTCGGCAAGCGGTTCGCCTCCGCGGCCGAGGAGCTGATCGTCGCCTACGCCCGGCTCGAGGACCTGATCGAGCGCTACCCCCTGCGCGGGATCAAGGGGCCGGTCGGCACCGCCCAGGACATGCTCGACCTGCTCGACGGCGACAGCGCACGGCTGGCCGAGCTCGAGCAGCGGGTCGCCGCACACCTGGGCTTCACCGAGGTGCTGGACTCGGTGGGCCAGGTCTACCCGCGCTCGCTGGACCACGACGTGCTCTCGGCCCTCGTCCAGGTCGCGGCAGGACCGTCCAGCTTGGCCACGACGATCCGCCTGATGGCCGGCAACGAGTTGGTGACCGAGGGGTTCAAGGAGGGCCAGGTCGGCTCCTCGGCGATGCCGCACAAGATGAACTCGCGCTCCTGCGAACGCGTCAACGGCCTGACCGTGATCCTGCGCGGGTACGCATCGATGGGCGCCGAGCTCGCCGGGGCGCAGTGGAACGAGGGCGACGTCTTCTGCTCGGTGGTCCGACGGGTGGCGCTGCCCGACGCCTTCTTCGCGATCGACGGCCTGTTCGAGACGTTCCTCACGGTGCTCGACGAGTTCGGCGCCTTCCCAGCCGTGATCGAGGCCGAGCTGCGCCGGTACCTGCCGTTCCTGGCCACCACCAAGATCCTGATGGCGTCCGTGCGCGCAGGGGTCGGCCGCGAGACCGCGCACGAGGTCATCAAGACCCACGCCGTTGCCGTGGCCCTGGACATGCGCCGCGGCCAGGCGGCCAACGACCTGTTCGACCGGCTCGCCGCCGACGGCCGGCTCGGGCTGGACCGTGCGTCGCTCGACGCCCTGGTCGCCGAGCCGATCGAGTTCACCGGTGCCGCCCGCGACCAGGTGGCGCGCGTCGTCGAGCGGGTCGAGGTCATCGCCGCCCAGCACCCGGGCGCCGCCACCTACACCCCGGGGTCGATCCTGTGAGCACGGGGAGCGAGGGGGCGGCAGCCCCGATGCCCAACATCCCCGCCGCACCGCAGATCCCGGGGTACGCGGCCGTCTACTCCGGCAAGGTCCGCGACCTGTACCGGTCCCCAGACGGCGCCCTGCTGTTCGTCGCCTCCGACCGGATCTCGGCCTACGACTGGGTGCTGCCCACGACCATCCCGGACAAGGGAGCGATCCTCACCCAGCTGAGCCTCTGGTGGTTCGAACGGGTCGCCGACATCGCCGGCAACCACGTCCTGCCTGGCGACGTGCCGGCGGCGGTGGCCCGTCGCGCGATGCTGTGCCGACCCCTGGCCATGTTCCCCGTCGAGTGCGTCGCCCGTGGGTACCTCACGGGCTCGGGGCTTCTGGAGTACGCAGCCTCGGGGGAGGTGTGCGGCGTCGCGCTGCCCGACGGTCTCGTGGACGGCTCACGGCTGCCCGAGCCGATCTTCACCCCCGCCACGAAGGCCGAGCTGGGCGCCCACGACGAGAACGTCGACTTCGAGGCGGTGGTGGCCACCGTCGGCGCGCACGACGCGCACGAGCTGCGCCGGCTCACCCTGGCGGTCTACGGTCGGGCTGAGCAGATCGCCCGCGAGCGGGGGTTGATCCTGGCGGACACGAAGTTCGAGTTCGGACGCCCGGGCGACGATCCGGGGGCGCCCATCCTGCTGGCCGACGAGGTGCTCACCCCGGACTCCTCGCGCTTCTGGCCCGCCGACCGCTGGCAGCCGGGACGCCCCGGTGGGCAGCCCTCCTTCGACAAGCAGTACGTGCGCGACTGGTTGACCTCACCTGCGTCCGGTTGGGACCGCGGCAGCGGCGAGCCTCCCCCGCCGCTGCCCGAGGACGTCGTCGAGCGCACGCGCGCCCTGTACGTCGAGGCCTACGAGCGCCTGACCGGCCAGCCCTGGGGCTGACCAGTCGCGAGGGGCCGAGGCGTTCCGGCGGGGCTGAACCCGTGGCGGGGGGTGGCGAGGTTGGACCCTCCGGCGGGGCTGAAGCGCCGCGGATCGGGCCAGATCGCGCATTGCGCGCCATCCCCGCCACCGGGCGCGCATTGCGCGCCACATACGGCCGGTAACGCGCGGCCCACGGGGATGGTGGCGTGCAACGCGCGGTTCTGCCCCCAATCGACGGCGGAGGCCGCCCCTGTTCGGGACGGCCTCTGCCGGTCTTCCTGCTCATCCCGCACGGACCGGATCCGCGCGGTTCCCTGGTTACAGCCCGAGCTCGCCCAACTTGGGCAGTGCGGCTCGTGCCGCCTGCTTTGCTGCCGCGGCATCCACCGCGTCGGTGGCTGCCGCAGCTGCTGCCCGGCACTCATCCAGCGTGTGGGCAGCCAGGGCTGCCCGCACGCCCGGCAGTGAGCCGGCCGACATCGACAGCGTGTTGACGCCCAGTCCCACCAGGACGCAGCCGAGTGCCGGATCCGAGGCAGCCTCGCCGCAGACACCCGTGGGGATGCCGTTGGCCTGGCCGCCCTTCACCGTCGCCGCGACGAGGTCGAGGATCGCCGGCTGCCACGCGTCCTGCAGCCGCGCCACGGATCCGATCTGGCGATCGGCTGCGAACGTGTACTGCGTCAGGTCGTTGCTGCCGATGGAGAAGAACTCCGCCACCTGGCCCAGGTGCCGCGACCGCAGTGCAGCGGCCGGGATCTCGACCATCGTGCCGATCTTGGCGTGCAGCCCGGCCTTCTTGCAGGCCTCGCGGAACCACGTCGCCTCGTAGACGTCGGCGACCATCGGGGCCATGACCCACAGCTCGGTCTCCAGGCCCTCAGCGGCCCTGGCCAGGGCGTGCAGCTGCGTGTGCATGATGTCCGGGGCCTGCATGCAGATGCGCAGGCCGCGGACACCCATGGCCGGGTTGGGCTCCTCACCGAAAGGCAGGAACGGCAGCGGCTTGTCGGCCCCGGCGTCCAGCGTGCGGACGACAACCTTCTTCCCCGGGAACGCCTCCAGCACCGCGCGGTAGAGGCCGTACTGCTCGTCCTCGCTGGGGGCATCCGTGCGATCCAGGAACAGCAGCTCGCTGCGGAACAGCCCGACGCCCTCGGCGCCATTGGCCAGCGCGCCGGCCACATCCTCCTGGCCGCCGATGTTGGCCAGCAGCGGGACCGCGTGCCCGTCAGCCGTCGCACCGGGTGCGTTGCCCACGGCGGCCAGTGCCGCGCGCCGCTTCTCGTCGCGGCCGGCGAGCTCGGCGACCATCTCCTTGGGCGGGTCGACGACGACCTTGCCCGCGGAGCCGTCCACCATGACATAGGTGCCCACCGCGAGCTCGCGAACGCCGGGACAGCCGACCACGGCGGGGATGCCGAGGTTGCGCGCCAGGATCGAGGTGTGCGAGGTCGGGCCACCCTCCTGCGTGGCGAACGCCAGCACCATCGACTTGTCGATGAGCGCGGTGTCGGCCGGGGCCAGGTCCATCGCGACCAGGATGCTGGGCTCCTTGAGCTCAGGGATGCCGGGAGCCGGCACGTCGAGCAGCAGGGCCACGGTCCGGTTGCGGATGTCGTCGAGGTCGGTCACCCGCGCGGCGAAGTACTCGCCGAGCGTGAGCAGGATTTCGCGGGTCGCCCCGAACGCGTCGTAGGCCGCGCGGGCGGCGTTCGAGCCACCGTCGGTGCGCTGCTTGATGCCGACGGCGAGGTCGGGGTCGCGGGCCATCATGGCCTGGGCCTCGAGCACGTGCTGAGCCTCGCCACCGGCTCGCTGGCCGCGGTCCTCGAGGTCGGCGGCGACATCCTCCAGGGCCTTGGCAGCCGCCGCGAACTCCTGCTCGGGAGTCCCCGCCCCCGGGCCCTGCTTGGGCTCGGGGACGGAGTCCACGACACGCACGACCGGTCCGGCACCCACGCCGGGGCTGACCCCGACGCCCGTCAGGGTCGTCAGGTCAGGCATGGCCACCCTCAGGGGTCTCCAGGATCTCCTTGAGACCGGCGAGCAGCTCGTCGGCGCCCTCACCCTCGGCGGTGACGACCATCTCCTCACCCGCCTTGGCGCCCAGGCCCATCACGCCCAAGATGCTCTTGGCGTTGACGCCGGGCTCGCCCGGACGACCGATGGTCACGTCGCACGACGACTTGGCAGCCGCGCCGACGAAGAGCGCCGCCGGACGGGCGTGCAGCCCGACTCCGGGGGGCAGGACAACGGTGATTTCAGCCACGATCAAACACCTCTCAGTTTTGTGCTTTGTCAGCAGCCCTCTCGGGCAGGTTGTGGGTGGTGGAACGCGTCCGGTCAGGCGATCTCGAAGACGGCGGTGCCGGCCTCGACCATCTGGCCGTCGGGGACGAGCTGGGTGATCTGGCCGGCCTCGGCCTGGATCGCGATCAGCGGGGTGATCACCGGCAGGCCACCTGCCTCGATGACCGAGGGATCCCACTCGATGACCGGCTCGCCGGCAACGACCGTGTCGCCCTTGGCCTTGAGCAGCGTGAAGCCCTCGCCGTTGAGCTGGACGGTCTCCAGGCCCAGGTGGACCAGGATCGAGTAGCCGTCAGCCTCGATGCCCATGGCGTGCGGGAACAGGCTGGCGATGGTGCCGGAGATCGGCGCGACGGCGACGACCGGACTGCGCGGAGGATCGATCGCGAGGCCGGGGCCGAGCATCGCCTCGGCGAACATGGGGTCGGGGACCTCGGTGAGGTTCGCGACCCGACCGGGCATGGGGGACAGGACCTGCAGTGCCACGTTGATGCTCCCTTATTCGATGATGTCGTTGATGTCCATGGCCAGGCCGTCGGCCTCGCCACCCACGATGACCTGGAGGACGGAGCCGGCGGACAGCACGCCGAACGCACCCGCGGTCTTGAGCGCGTTCTCGTCGACCAACGACGGATCGTTGACCACCGTGCGCAGTCGGGTGGCGCAGGCCTCGATCTCGTCGATGTTGCCTGCCCCTCCCAGGGCTTCGATGATGTCCTCAGCCTTGCCCATTCACCCTCCGATTCGTGTGTGGGGCGTCCGCGCCCCGACGTGGGGCCAGTCTGCCCCCTCCCTCATGCTGATGTCCTGACAACGGGAGGGCAGCGGGGTTCACCGCCCGGAAGTGGCCAGCAACTGGTCGATCGCACCATGCACCTCCACACCCGCGCACTGCCCGACACCCTCGAACCTGGGCTGCCCGGACGCGTCGGAGAGCCGGACCTGCAGCGCCCCGTCGAGGGTCTCGGCCACGCGCTGGTGCATCTCGGTGCGAACCGGCGAGTGCAGCAGGCCGGTGGTCCGGCCCCCGATCGACGCCGTGATGTCCAGGCGGTCGCCACCGGGCGATCGCAGTGACCAGCGCACCTCCAGGTCGTCGACGGCGAGGTCGACGGTCCTTGCGCGGGTGTAGCTGGTGAACCGGTGCAGGCCCGCGTCCGGGCCGTCCGGGAGGTGGAGGGCCACCAGGTCGCCCCGGAATGCCGCGCTGCGCCAGGGGATGAGGGCAGTGGACGCGACCAGGCTGACGCCGGGCTGCTCGAAGTGGTTGGACTGCATCCAGACGTAGGCCTTCGGGAAGGCCGTGCCCCAGTCCTTCTCGAGGTAGCCGCGCCCGCCGGCGAGGTCCACCCGGCCTGCGCCGGTGTCCACCCAGCCGCCGAGGGCATGGTCCAGGCTGACGACGCCGTGATAGCACTCCATGGTCGGAACCCATGCGTACCAGCCCATCGCCCCCGGCTCGCGGACGGTCACCGGCCACTGGGCGCCGGGGCCGAAGCGGACCTCCGCAGACAGCCCGGGCAGGTCCACGACGATGCCATCCGCGCTGAACCTGTTGGCCCCGACGCGCACGTCGAAGCGCCGGGAGTCGGCCCGGAAGTCCGACAGCGGGAACCGGTGGTAGGCCGTGGTGCCCGTGATCCCATCGAGCACCTGGACGAACGCCTCGGCGATCGAGCCGTCCTCGGAGAGGAACATCCCGGGGATGACCGCCAGCCGGGTCGTGCGGTCGGCGCTGACGAGCTTCACGTACCACCCCTCGAAGAAGGACCGCCCGAGGTCGCGGCCACGGGCATGGGCCCGCAGGACCTCCGAGCCGTGGAAGCCGGCGGGACTCAGGATCGAGGCGGGACTCTGCATGACCCCCACCCCACCAGCACTCGGCCCCGGGCACAACCGGAGGCCGGTCGCGGCACGTCATGGGGGCAGTGACCCACGTGCGACCCGGTGGCAGACTTCGGCGCGTGAGGTCATCCGCCGCCGATGAGGACGCCATGCGCCGCGCGCTGTCCGTCGCCGGGCGGGCGCTCGCCGGCGGGGACGTCCCGATCGGGGCGGTCGTGCTCGACGCCGACGGGACGGTGATCGGCGAGGGGTTCAACCGCAGGGAGCTCGATGCCGATCCGACGGCCCACGCGGAGGTCCTCGCCCTGCGCGCCGCGGCCCGGCACGAGGGCCAGTGGCGGCTCCAGGGCTGCACGCTGGTGGTCACCCTCGAGCCGTGCACGATGTGCGCGGGCGCCCTGGTCCTGGCGCGCGTGGACCGCGTGGTCTTCGGGGCGTTCGACCCCAAGGCCGGCGCCGTGGGGTCGCTGTGGGACGTGGTGCGCGACCCCCGGCTCAACCACCGCCCGGAGGTCGTGGCCGGCGTCCTGGCCGACGAGTGCGGCCGGGTGCTCCAGGACTTCTTCGAGGCCCACCGCGGCTGACTTGAGTCGGCGGGCTTCCGTGCCGGGTGGTGCGGGCCGGCGCGGCGGGCGCGAATAGGGTGGCGGCCATGCGAACCATGCTCGCCGACCACCCGCTGGTCGCCCACAAGCTGACCACCCTGCGCGACGAGCGCACCGACTCCCCCACCTTCCGTCGCCTCGTCGACGAGCTGGTCACGTTGCTGGCCTACGAGGCCACCCGGGACATCCGGGTCGCCGAGGTCGCGATCACCACGCCCGTGGGCCCGGCCACGGGGCACCGCATGGCCCAGCCCCGTCCGGTGGTGATCCCGATCCTGCGCGCGGGGCTGGGGATGCTCGAGGGCATGACCCGGCTGCTGCCGACCGCCGAGATCGGCTTCCTCGGGATGATCCGCGACGAGGTCACGTTGGAGGCCTCCACCTACGCCGACCGCCTGCCCATGGACCTGTCCGGCCGTCAGGTCTTCCTGCTCGACCCGATGCTGGCCACCGGCGGCACGCTGATCATGGCGATCGACCTGGTGCTGTCGCGGGGCGCTCGCGACGTCACTGCGATCTGCATCCTGGCCGCCCCCGAGGGCATCGCCGCGGTCGATGCCGCGGTCGCAGACCGGATCCCGACGATCACCCTGGTCACGGCCGCGATCGACGAGCGGCTCAACGACCACGGGTACATCGTGCCCGGCCTGGGTGACGCCGGCGACCGGCTGTACGGCGTGGTCTGAGCGCCTGCTCCCGACTGCTCGCCCGGCAACCTCACCTGGCCACTCGGACAGTCCGATCACACGACCACGCCGGCCCGCGGCGCGGGCCTCCGGCCGCGCGCGATCCTGGCCCCTAATCCACGTCGTCGGACTCGTCGGTGACGAGCTCGCCCACCTGGCCGTACACCCACGGCTCGTTGTCCGGGTCATGACCGACCGGGACGCCGACCACGATCGGCACGTCGAACTCGAGCAGTCGCTGCTCCATGAAGCTCTCCGCGTGCTGGTCACGCTCCCCGACGGCGGCGCTGAACGAGCCGAGCGCGAAGGCCTGCACGCCCATCAGCCCGCCGGACAGCTGCAGCTGCGTGATCATCCGGTCCAGCCGGTAGACCGGCTCGCCGACGTCCTCCAGGATCATGATCGCGTCATGCGAACGCAGGGCGTGCGGCGTGCCCGCGAGCGCGGCCAGCATCGCCAGGTTGCCCCCGACGAACGGCCCCCGGACCGAGCGGCGCGGTCCGGCCACGTGGTCGACCCGGGCGCGGAACCCGGCACCCTCCTGGAGCATCGCCCGGACGCGCTCGAGCACTGCGGGGGCGGCGAGGTCCCCGAGGGCGGTGATGACCGGGGCGTGGATGCCCATGAGCCCGTGTGTGAGGGGATGGGCCAGGTCGTCGGTCAGGCTGTGCTCCCGGTAGAGCGCGGCAAGGAAGGCTGTGGCATCCGAGAACCCGAGGAGCGGTCGGTTGGGGACCGCTGCGGGGTCCCGGGTGAGCCGGATCAGGTCCTCGAGCAGGTGCATCGCCCCGAAGCCACCGCGAGCGAACCAGATGGCCTCGAGCTCGGGGTCGGTCATCGCCCAGCGCAGGTCGTCCAGCCGCTGCTGGGTCGTGCCCGCCGTGTGACCGGCCACGGCCAGGACGTGCTCGCCCACCTGCGGGCGGTAGCCCCACTCGTGCAGCACGTCGAGGCCGCGGCCGAGACGCGCGGGCTGGACCGGCCCCGAGGGGGCGATGACGGCGATCCTCGCGCCGGGCGCGAGCAGCGGGCCGGGAAGGTCCGGCTGGCTCAGCAACATCTCAACTGGATCCTCCCCCGCACAGGTGGGTCCGTGGGCGACGGCCCAACGCTACGCCAGCGGCGTGGCTGATCCGCGGTGGGCTGGGCGAAGCCCGGCGGCGAGGGTGCACGCTGGGGACGGCGAAGGGGCAGCCATTGCGACTGCCCCCTCGGCGCGGCGGAGGATACGGGATTTGAACCCGTGAGGGTGTTACCCCAACACGATTTCCAATCGTGCGCACTAGGCCACTATGCGAATCCTCCGTCGAGAATTCTACGGTGCGCCGTGGGGTTCCTCCGAATCCGCGGATCACCAGCCCTCCCGGCCCCGGCCCCGGACTGCTGCGCAGGGATGATCCGGCCGTCGCCGGTCACCCCCACCGGGGGCGTAGAATGGTCGTCGACCCCCCGTGTGGCGTCACCCTGTGAACCTCCCCAGGGCCGGAAGGCAGCAAGGATAAACGGGCTCTGACGGGTGCGCGGGGGGTCACTCGTGTTCGAGGGCCCGGCGAGGGTCACTGCCTCGGGCAGTTGCCCTCCCTCGACCCCCGGCGCCCGGCCCCCGCGGGTCACTCGTGCTCGATCACCTGCGTCGTGTGTCCCGGCAGGACCCCGCCGGTCTGCTCGAGCAGCTCGCGCGCGGCCATCCGCCCGGCCTCGACGACGAGGTCCATCTGGTGCCACTCGAGGGTGCCGACGCCCAACGGCGGTGGGGTGACCACCGTGGCCCCACTGGCCCGAGCCGCCTGGACGGCACCTCCACTGCCGATCATCATGACCCGCAGCAGCGTGTCGCCCATCGCGGGCATCCGCGGGGGTCCGGTGCGTGCCTTCCCGCCCCCACCGCTACCCATCGCGATGTTCACGGCCACGATCGGCCCCTCGTCGCGCTCGGTCAGCAGCCGCACCGGGAGGTTGTCCAGGACCCCTCCGTCGACCAGGAGCCGGTTGGCGGAGCGCACCGGCGGGAACAGCACCGGGATCGCGGACGAGGCTCTGATCGCCTCCGCGAGATCGCCGCTGCGGTGCTCCAGGGGCGCACGGCCGAGGAGGTCCACACTCATGCACCGGAACTGCCGCGGCAGCGCCTGGATCTCCAGGCCCCCCAGGCGGTGGCGCAGCAGGCTCCGGACGCGGCGGCCCTTGATCAGCGACACGGTCGGCAGGGTGTAGTCACCGATCGGGTTGCCCCGGACGAAGTCCTCGTAGCACACCTCGTGGAGCGTCGTGGCGTCCATCCCCGTGGCATAGCCGCCGGCCACGATGGACCCGATGCTGCTGCCGGCCACGCGATCCACGTGGATCCCCGCGGCAGCGAACTCCTGGAGGACGCCGATGTGGGCGAACCCACGCGCCCCACCGCCGGCCATGACCATGCCCACAGACCAGCCGCCGATCCGCGCTGCCAGCATGCGCAGGTCGTCGTGCGGGATCCCCTCGGCGACGATCGTGACCTGCCAGGGATCCAGCGCCTCGCACCAGCGCCGCAGTGTGTCCTCTGCCGGCCGGGTGCCCACCAGGACGAGGTCGGCGCCTGCTTCGGCGCCCGCTCCGGCGCCGTCAGGTCCACCCGGCGGCTCCTGACTGGCCACTGCCACCAGGACCACGTGGTCGGACTGGCGCAGGCAGAAGTCCCGGCTCGGGTCATCGGCTGCTGCGACCAGCAGGACCCGGTCGAGGGCCCCCTCCGCGCGCTCGAGGGCCTCGGGGCCCGGCTCGGCCAGCATGTCTGCCCGCAGACGGGTGCGCAGGTGCGCCAACAGCTCGGCGGCGACCGCCTCGACCGGTGCCCCCGGGTGCATCCCGACAATGGACACCACCACCGGCCGGGTCCCCAGGGCCTGTGCCGGGGGCCGGGCGTCGCTGAGCTGTTCGGCGAGCACCCCCGCCAGGGCGGGGTAGGCGCTGGCGTCCAAGGACATCGCGGCGTCGAACTCCGCGCGTGACACCGCACTGAGGATGCTGTCCCGGCGCGCCCGGATCGAGGCCGAGCGCGTCCCCGCGGTGAGCAGCGCGAGCTCCCCGACCACCGAACCGGGCCCGAGCTCGCGCACGACCTCGTCGCCGATCACCACCTCGAGCCGCCCGGCCCGCAGGACGAAGACGGAGTCGGCCGTGTCGCCGGCTCGGAACAGCCACTGGCCGCCCTGGAGGTGCCGGTCGTCCGCGGCTCGGTCCAGTGCAGATCGGACCGACTCGGGCAATCGGCTGAACAGCGGCACGGACCCGATCGACGCGGGAGCCGGCCCCTGGGCGGTCCCCGACTCGGGCAGGTGCACCTCGATCCGTCGGCTCGACGGGTCGTCGGGCTCCTCGCTGGCCGGCTGGATCCGGCCGAGGAACATCGAGATGACCGCGACGGCCACGAAGCAGGCCACGGACATCCACCAGCCCGAGCGGAACGAGTCAACCGAGGTCGCCGGCGTGGGCGTGCCGATGATGACCACCAGCAGGGCGATGCCCAGGACGCCGCCCATCTGCCGGGTGCTCGACGCGACTGCCGACGCTGTGGCGTAACGACCGCCCGGCACGGCCGCCAGAGTGGCGCTGCCCAGCAGCGGCAGGGTCATGCCGACCCCGATCCCGCTGAGCACCTGGCCGGGGAGCCACTGGGTCAGGAAGGCAGGGGTGGTGCCCACCTGGGTCGCGTACCAGACGTAGGAGCTGGCCCAGATGAGCGCGCCGGGGACGATGAACAGCCGGTACCCGCGCTTCGCGGCGATCGGACCGAGCACCGCGGCGACCACCGCGGCGATCAGCGCGGCCGGGACCAGCGCCATACCGGCGCGCAGGACGCTGTAGCCCCAGACGTAGGACAGCCACAGGATGTTGGTCAGCAGGTAGGCGTAGAAGCCCATCCCGGCCGCGATCGTGGCGACGTTGCCGACCTTGAAGGCGCGGACCTTGAGCAGTTCGGGGTCCAGCAGCGGCGAGCGGTGGCGCCGGGAGCTGAGCACGAAGAAGACCAGCAGGAGCGCAGAGACGACGAAGCAGCCGATCACGGCCCAGCTCGTCCAGCCCCAGTCGTCGCCCTGGACGATCCCCAGGGTGAGCAGCCCGAGGGCGAGGGCGAACAGCGCCGCCCCGCCGAGGTCCGGCAGGGTCCGGCGCCCCGGTGCCCGGCTCTCCACGAGCGAGCGCCGGGCGATGACCCAGGCAGCGATCCCGAAGGGGAGGTTCACGAGGAACGCCCAGCGCCAGTCGCCGAGCTCCACGAGCAGGCCGCCGATCGGCGGGCCGAGGCCAGAGGCAAGGGCTGCCGACGCCCCCCACAGTCCGACCGCGTGGGTCCGGCGCTCGGCGGGGAAGGCCGCGACGACCAGCGCCAACGAGGCCGGCACCAGCATTGCCGCGCCGAGGGCCTGCACAACGCGGGCGCCGATGAGGAAGCCCACCGACGGCGAGAACGCACACACGACCGAGGCGACCGTGAAGACCAGGACACCCCACACGAACGTGCGACGTCGGCCGATCAGGTCGGTCATCCGGCCGAACGGGACCAGGAACGCCGCGAACACGATGTTGTAGGCGTTGAGGATCCACGACAGGTTGCTGATCGTGGAGTCCGGGAACGACTCGCGGATGCTGGGGAACGCGACGTTGACGATCGTGGCGTCGAGGAACGCCAGGAACGCCCCGAACGAGGCGATCCCCAGGACTGTGCCGCTGGAGACCCGGCCGCGCTTCACTGTCTCCAGAGCCCGGGAGTCGGGACGCACGTCCGCGCTCATATGCACCCGCTCTCTCGTCGTCCCTGGACGGTCACGGCATCAGCGCTCGCCGAACGCCCGACTGAGCCGACTCACAGGCCCCGTGATGGGCTAGCGCAACGACTCCGTACCCGCCGGGGTATGGCGACCCCTGACGGAGAGTAGTGCTCCCGGCCCCCCCTGCGCGCGGTGTGTGACGCCACGCGCAGCCCCGGGTTCAGGACGCGGTCAGGACCAGGCCCGCGTCCGTGCCCTGGGCACCGACCTCGACCACGATGGTCGAGCCGTCGCGGAACTCGCCCGACAGGATTCCGCGCGCGAGCGGGTCGCCGATCGCGGTCTGGATCAGCCGGCGCAACGGGCGGGCACCGTAGAGCGGGTCGAACCCGTGGTCGGCCAGCCACTCGCAGGCGGCTGGCTCCACCTCGAGGGCGATCCGACGGTCGGCCAGGCGGCGGGCCAGGGCCTCGACCTGGATGTCGACGATCGCCGCGAGGTCCTCACGGCTCAGCGCGTCGAACATGATCGTGTCGTCCAGGCGGTTGAGGAACTCCGGCTTGAACGCGCTGCGCACCACGGCCATCACGGCGTCATGGCGCTGCTCGGTGGTCAGGGTGGGGTCGATCAGGGCCTGGGAGCCCATGTTGGAGGTCAGGATCAGGATCGCGTTGCGGAAGTCCACAGTGCGACCCTGGCCGTCGGTGAGCCGGCCGTCGTCGAGGACCTGCAGCAGCACGTTGAAGACCTCCGGGTGGGCCTTCTCCACCTCGTCGAGGAGCACGACGGAGTAGGGCCGACGGCGCACGGCCTCGGTGAGCTGGCCACCCTCCTCGTAGCCGACATAGCCGGGGGGTGCCCCGACCAGTCGGGCCACGGAGTGCTTCTCGCCGTACTCGCTCATGTCGATCCGGGTGATCGCCCGCTCGTCGTCGAAGAGGAACTCCGCCAGGGCCTTGGCCAGCTCGGTCTTGCCGACGCCGGTCGGGCCGAGGAACAGGAACGAGCCGGTCGGCCGGTCCGGGTCGGCGATCCCGGCGCGCGCGCGACGCACGGCGTCGGACACCGTGCGCACGGCTGTCGTCTGGCCGACCACGCGCCGGCCCAGCTCGTCCTCCATCCGCAGCAGCTTCGCGGTCTCGCCCTCCAGCAGCCGCCCGGCAGGGATGCCGGTCCAGGCGCCCACGACCTCTGCCACGTCATCCGGGCCGACCTCCTCACGGACCATCGCGGAGCGGTCGTTGGCCTCGGCCGCAACGGTCTCCAGCTGCGATTCGAGAGCGGGCAGCTCGCCGTAGAGGATCCGGGCTGCCGACTCGAAGTCACCCTCGCGCTGGGCGCGGTCGGCGGCCATCCGCAGCTCGTCGATCTGGATCTTCAGGTCACCGACCCGGTCCAGGCCGGCCTTCTCCTGGTCCCAGCGGGCGCGCAGGGCGGCCAGCTGCTCCTCCTTGTCGGCAAGGTCGGTGCGCAGCTTGGCCAGGCGGGCGACGCTGGCCTCGTCGGTCTCCTTGGCCAGCGCGAGCTCCTCCATCCGCAACCGGTCGACCTGGCGCTGCAGCTGGTCGATCTCGACCGGCGAGGAGTCGATCTCCATCCGCAGGCGCGAGGCGGCCTCGTCGACGAGGTCGATCGCCTTGTCGGGCAGGAACCGGCTGGTGATGTAGCGGTCCGAGAGCGTGGCCGCCGCGACCAGTGCGGCGTCGGAGATCGCGACCTTGTGGTGCGCCTCGTACTTCTCCTTCAGCCCACGCAGGATCCCGATCGTGTCCTCGACGCTCGGCTCGCCGACGAAGACCTGCTGGAATCGCCGCTCCAGGGCCGGGTCCTTCTCGATCCGCTCGCGGTACTCGTCCAGGGTCGTGGCCCCGACCATCCGCAGCTCGCCGCGGGCCAGCATCGGCTTGAGCATGTTCCCGGCATCCATGGCGGAGTCCCCGCCCGCCCCCGCGCCGACCACGGTGTGCAGCTCGTCGATGAACGTGACGACCTGGCCGTTGGAGTCCGCGATCTCCTTGAGCACGGCCTTCAGCCGCTCCTCGAACTCGCCGCGGTACTTCGCCCCGGCGACCATCGAGGCCAGGTCCAGGGAGATCAGGCGCTTGCCGCGCAGCGACTCGGGTACGTCTCCGGCGACGATCCGCTGCGCCAGGCCCTCGACGACGGCGGTCTTGCCCACGCCGGGCTCGCCGATCAGGACGGGGTTGTTCTTCGTGCGCCGGGACAGCACCTGGATGACCCGGCGGATCTCCGCGTCGCGGCCGATCACGGGGTCGATCCGGCCCTCCCGGGCGCGGGCCGTGAGGTCGACGCCGTACTTCTCCAGGGCCTTGAAGCTGCCCTCGGGGTCGGCGGAGTCGACGCGCCGGCCACCCCGGGCAGCGTCCAGCGCGGTGCTCAGGGCGTCGGGGGTCACACCGGCCGCAGCCAGCATCGGGCCGGTCGCCGCATCGGGCGCGGCAAGGGCGATGAGCACGTGCTCGGTCGAGACGAACGAGTCGCCGCGGGTCCGCGCGAGGTCGCCGGCTGCCTTGAGCACCTTGTACGTGGCCTGGGCCAGATCGGCGCTGGCCACGGTCGCCCCCGAGGCGACGGGGAGTGCTGCGATGGAGCGCTCCGCCTGTCGGGCGAGGGCGTCGACGTCGGCGCCGAGACCCTCGATCAGTGCCACAGCGATCCCGTCACGCTGGTCGAGGAGGGCCTTGAGCACGTGGACGGGCTCGACGTGGGCGTTGCCCCGCCCCGCGGCGTCGCGCACCGCGGCCTGCAGGGCCTCCTGGGTCCGGGTGGTGAACTGGTCAGCCACAGCGATCCTCCTTCGATCGATCATCGGTGTGCACGGAATCGACCATCGGATGGTCGAAATCGTGCACAGCGATGGAACTTGCGAGCTTCAGTGGCGGCGGTCGGGGCGCCAGACGACCAGGGCCGTCGAGCGCTCGCGGCCCTCGAGGGCATCCAGGCGGCGGCGCATGCTGTCCAGGTGCTCCTCGAGCTCGAGGATGCGGATGATCCCGGTGAGGTTGACGCCGTCGGCCGCCAGCCGCTGCACCTCTCGCAGGCGGGCGACGTCGCGCATCGAGTACAGGCGGTTGCGTCCACCGGTGCGGTTCGGGGAGACCAGGCCGAGGCGGTCGTACTGGCGCAGGGTCTGGGGGTGCAGCCCGGCCAGGGATGCCGCGATGGAGATCGCGTAGACCGGGGTGTCGTCATCGAAATCCATCAGGTGCCTCCCTTGGTGCTCGTAGTGATGGACATCAGCTGGGCGCGTGGGTCGGGCTCGTCGGCGGCCGCCACGTAGGCGGCCAGGGCGGTCCGGGCCTCGTCGGACAGAGCGCGGGGGACAGCGACCTCGACGGTGGCCATCAGGTCGCCCATGCTGCCGTCGCGACGGGTCGCGCCCCGACCACGCACCCGGAAGGTGCGCCCGTTCGCCGTCCCGGCCGGGACCTTCAGCGTGACCTTCCCGCCACGGGGAAGCGGGATCGGGACATCCGCCCCGAGGGCGGCTTCGCCGAAGGTGATCGGGACGGTCACGGTGACGTTGTCCTTGGCCCGGCCGAAGACCGGGTGGGCGCTGACGTGCACCACGATGAACAGGTCGCCGGGAGGCCCGCCGTTCTCGCCGGGGGCGCCCTTGCCCTTGAGCCGGATGCGCGCGCCGTCGGTGACGCCCGGGGGGATCCGGGCGCTGACCGGCCGAGCGGAGCGGCCGCGCCCCGAGCCGGCACAGGTCGTGCAGGGCGTGTCGACGACCATGCCCCGACCCAGGCACGCACGGCACGGCTCGGACAGGGCGAAGCCGCCCTGGCTGCGCACGGCCTGCCCGGTGCCGTTGCACGTCGGGCACATCCGGGGTGCAGTGCCCGCCGCCGCCCCGGTCCCGGAGCATGCCGAGCAGGGCTCGTCGGTGGTCAGGCGCAGTGAGACGGTGACGCCGTCGAGGGCCTCGGCGAACGAGATCGTCGCCTCGCTCTCGACATCTGCCCCGCGCCTGGCCGGGCGCACGCTGGTTCGCTGGCCGCCGCGGTTGAACAGCCCACCGAGGACGTCGCCGAACACCCCGCCGACGCCACCGGCACCGGCCGGACCCCCGGCGCCGCCGCCCTGCTGGCGCATCTGGGCCAGCAGGTCATCGAAGTTGATGCCCCCGGCACCACCCGAGCCTGCGCCACCACCACCGCCGCCGAAGCCGCCCGGGAAGCGGGGGCCGCCGCCGCCGAACAACGAGCGGGCCTCGTCGTACTCCTTGCGGGTCTTGGCATCCGAGAGCACGTCGTAGGCCTCGGAGACCTCCTTGAACCTCGCCTCCGCGGCCGCGTTGTCCGGGTTCTTGTCCGGATGATGCTTGCGGGCGAGGGTGCGGTAGGCCTTCTTGATCTCATCGGCCGTGGCGTCCTTCTTGACGCCCAGGATCTTGTAGAAGTCCTTGTCGATCCAGTCCTTCGTGCTCACCGCACCCTCACCTCCTCGTCTGCACCCCGGTCAGTCGGTACCGGCGACTGACACCCGGGCCGGGCGCACGACGCGTCCGCCCATCTCGTAGCCGACCTGCAGGACGTTGACGACCGTCGGCTCGGTCACGCCCTCGCGCTCCTCGCGCATGAGCGCCTCGTGCCGCGTCGGGTCGAACGGCTCGCCGACCGCGCCGAACGGGGTCAGGCCCAGCCGCACGACAGCAGCCTCGAGGGCCTCGCCCACGCTGCGGAACCCGCCCACGAGCTCGTCGTGGTCACGCGCACGTCCGATGTCGTCGAGGATCGGGAGCAGCTCGACCAGGGCCGACTCGACGGCGCGCTCGCGCACGAGCTCACGGTCGCGCTCGACGCGCTTGCGGTAGTTGGAGTACTCCGCGTGGACGCGCTGCAGGTCGGTGGTCAGGATCGCCACCTGCTCGGCGACGGCTCCCGACCCTCCGGCTGCCGCGGCCATGTCGGCCTCCGCGGCGCTGAACTCGGCCTCGATCGCGTCGGCGTCCAGGGCCTCGGCGAGCAGGGCATCGACCTCGGCAGCCTCCACCGTGGACGGCTCGACCACCTCACCCTCGGTGAGATCAGCATCAGGCCGCCGGTCCGGCTCGACGACGTCGCCCTCAAGGATCTCGGCGTCGACGATGTCGGGATCGGCCTGCCCCGCCACCGGGGGCACGAAGCCCTCCGGGGGCGGGGTCCGCTCGGGACGCTCGGTCACTTCTGCTCGCCCTCGGTCGCACCCTCGTCGTCGACGATCTCCGCGTCGATGACGTCCTCGTCGGCGTTGGCAGCGCCCTCATCGGCGGAACCGGGGTTGCCGTCACCGGCGGGTGCTGCGGCCTGGGCGGCGGCGTACATCGCCGAGCCCAGGGCCTGCGAGGCGGTGGCCACCTTCTCCGAGGCGGTCTTGATCGCCTCGATGTCCGTGCCCTCGAGCGCGCGCTTCAGCTCGACCATCGGCTCATCGACGTTGGCCTTGGCCTCGGCCGGGACCTTGTCGGCGTTGTCGCGCAGGAACTTCTCGGTCTGGTAGACCAGCGACTCCGCGGTGTTGCGGACCTCGGCCTCCTCACGACGCGCGTGATCCTCGGCCGCGTGGGCCTCGGCGTCGCGCATCATCCGGTCGATGTCGTCCTTCGGCAGCGCGGAGCCGCCGGAGATCGTCATCTTCTGCTCCTTGCCGGTGGCCAGGTCCTTGGCCGATACGTGCACGATGCCATTGGCGTCGATGTCGAACGTGACCTCGACCTGCGGCACCCCGCGCGGGGCCGGAGGCAGGCCGGTCAGCTCGAACGTGCCGAGCTTCTTGTTGTAGGCCGCCATCTCGCGCTCACCCTGGAAGACCTGGATCAGCACGGACGGCTGGTTGTCGTCGGCCGTGGTGAAGATCTCCGAGCGCTTGGTCGGGATCGTCGTGTTGCGCTCGATGAGCTTGGTCATGATCCCGCCCTTGGTCTCGATGCCCAGGCTCAGCGGGGTCACGTCGAGCAGCAGGACGTCCTTGACCTCGCCCTTGAGCACGCCGGCCTGCAGGGCAGCACCGAGGGCCACGACCTCGTCGGGGTTGACGCTCTTGTTGGGCTCCTTGCCGTTGGTCAGCTCGCGCACCACGTCGCTGACGGCCGGCATGCGGGTCGAGCCGCCGACCATGACGATCTGGTCGATGTCGGCCACGGAGATCCCCGCGTCCTTGATGACCGTGGCGAACGGCGCCTTGGTGCGGTTGAGCAGGTCGGCGGTGAGCTCCTCGAACTTGGCCCGGCTCAGGGTCTCGTCGAGGTGCATCGGGCCGTCGGCACCGGCGGTGATGTAGGGCAGGTTGATGCCGGTCTGCATCGAGCTCGACAGCTCGATCTTGGCCTTCTCGGCCGCCTCGCGCAGGCGCTGGCTGGCCATCTTGTCCTTGCTCAGGTCGATGCCGTGGGCGTTCTTGAACTGCGACACCAGCCAGTCGACGACGCGCTGGTCCCAGTCGTCGCCGCCGAGGTGGTTGTCACCGGAGGTCGCCTTGACCTCAACGACACCGTCGCCGATCTCCAGCAGGGACACGTCGAACGTCCCGCCGCCGAGGTCGAAGACGAGGATCCGCTGCTCCTGGTCGGCCTTGTCCAGCCCGTAGGCCAGCGCGGCCGCGGTGGGCTCGTTGATGATCCGGGAGACCTTGAGGCCCGCGATCTCGCCGGCCTCCTTGGTGGCCTGGCGCTGGGCGTCGTTGAAGTAGGCCGGGACAGTGATGACCGCATCGGTCACCGACTCGCCGAGATAGGCCTCCGCGTCACGCTTGAGCTTGCCCAGGACGCGGGCGCTGATCTCCTGGGGCGTGAAGCCCGTGTCGTCGATGCGCACCTTGAAGGTGCCGTCACCCATGTGGCGCTTGATCGAGCGGATGGTGCGATCCGGGTTGGTGACGGCCTGGCGCTTGGCGACCTCACCGACCAGTACTTCGCCGTTCTTGGCGAAGGCGACAACAGAGGGAGTCGTCCGCGCGCCCTCGGCGTTCGCGATCACGACGGGCTCGCCGGCCTCAAGGACGGCGACGCAGGAGTTGGTGGTACCGAGATCGATGCCGACAGCACGACTCATGAAGGATGGTTCCTTTCCGTTCGGATGCCCGGCGGCGTCGCCGTCGGGCGCGTTATGACGCTCCTATCGTCCCCCGGCTTCGACCTTGTGTCAATCCCTTGCTCATCTAACTTGAGTCGATCCGACTCAATGTGGATGGAGTCACTGGTGAACACGCTCGCAGACCGCGCCTTCGGCGGGGGTGGCCGAGTCCTTGGGAGGTGATCAACTCACCCGAGCCTTTCGAGTCATGTGATCCAGATCACGACTGGTGACCGTCTGGCGCGCGTCTGGTCCCGGGGCCCCGCTAGTTTCGCGCGACACCACCGAACGAAGGGATGCGCCATGGGACGCGTATGGGCCTTGGCCCTCGGACTGATTCTGGCACTGCTCGTCGTACTGCTCTCGGGACCGCTCGGCGGGCCAAGGACGCTTCTGACCGCCTCACTGTGCGTTGGTGGGGGCGCAACGGCAAGCTTCCTCGGCAGCACGAACCACATGTTCGCCCGGGGCATCTGGCTGTTCGTCGGCGTGCTGTTCGGTGCCGTCGGCTATGTGCTCGGCGCCGGCATCTTCCCCGACACCAACATCGGCCTCTTCCTCGGCGGAGTCGTCCCTATCACCCTGATCGCCCTGGCCACCATGTGGACCAAGCGGCAGACCGACTTCCTTGCCGGGATCCTCGGAGCAGGCGCCCTGACCGGCGTGTACGCGTTCCAGTTCAACCTCGACCCGCAGAGCCTCAACTACTCCCTGCCGGTGGCGCTCGGGCAGACGATCTTCCCGCTGGCGCTGGGTTTCGTCGCCGGCATGGTGGTGCAGTGGCTCACCAGGCCAGATGCTCAGGTGGAGGCCGGCAAGGGGGGCGACCCTGCCGAGTCGGGCAGCACCGATGTGCCCGCCGAGGCTCCTTCAGAGGTGGCCTCATGAGCCGCCGCACCGCGCGGGCCGCACTGGCCGGAGTCACCGCACTCACCCTCGCGCTGGCCCCCACCTCGGCCAGCGCCAGCGATGACGCCCCGACCGAGCCCCTGGCGGTCCGCGGATCGTCGAACTCCGTCGGGCAGAGCGTGCAGATCCGCACCGACGCCGACGGCAACCCGAACAGCAGCACGACCGACTTCCGCTGGTCGGTCACCCAGATCGGGGCCCAGGGCGATCCCGGCGCCGACATCACCGTGGCGGTCCCCGAAGAAGGCCTGCTGTTGCACAACCTGCAGGAGTTCGGCTTCATCCCGCAGGAGGACGGCAGGGGGTTGTTCGACATCAGCCTCAACGACACAGGGTTCGGCACGGCACGCTCCGTGAGCCTCGTCCCACCGGACGACTTCGAGCTGCCAGTCGAGCTGACGACCGAGTTCACCCTCGACGGTGAGCCCATCCTTGCCCAGGACCTCGTGGGCAAGGACGGCGTGGTCACGGCCAAGTACACGGTCATCAACAAGACCCGCCAGGAGATCACCGTCCCGATCACGAGCGTCACCGGCGACGAGATCGAGAAGGACGTCGAGGCCGACGTCCCCATGGTCGTCGAGGCTGTCACGCTGCTCCCTGACCGGTTCTCCGCGCTCAACACCGGCAGGGGCCTGGGCGGGGCGGATGGCCGCGGCAACACCCAGGTGAAGTGGATCTCCCTGCCGTTCGCCCCGCTGAGCAAGGACGGGACGGCGTCGTTCGGCTGGGCCGCGAACGTCACCAACGCGGTGATCCCCTCGATGCTGGTTCAGGTCCTACCGGTCTACATCCCGCCGGGCGAGGAGGGCGACAGGGCGCCAGTCGATGAGGCCGCCCGCCAGGCGGCCCTCGAGGCTGTCCCGCCGCCGGATGTCAGCGGCGACGTCAACGCGATCAAGGCAGGCGTCGCCGACGTGATCTCCGGCCTGGAGACGCTGACGGCCGACGACGGGGGCGAGGACCCCCTGACGACGGTCGAGGGCAAGGTGAACGACTTCTTCACGGAGTTCGGGACGAACATCGAGACGATCTCCACCCTCGTGGATCCGAACAACCCCGACGGCGCCACCGCGCTTGTCGGGGAGTTGCAGACGACCGTCGACGATGCGCTGGCCACAATCACTCAGATCGAGGAATCGGGGGTCATCGAGCAGATCGACCAAGCCGCGACAGCGCTCACCCCCGAGAACGCTGCGTTGCTCGTCGAGCTGAGCCCAACGATCACCAAGCTCGCCGACAACTCCGAGACCATCACCAAGCTGGCCGACTCGGCGGAGGACATCCAGGCAATCGCAGACAACGCCGGGGCCATCGCTGCCAGCATCAAGTTGGGATGCGTGGACCCACCTGGGGAGGCACTTGGGCCAACCCTGCCACCCGAGGTGTGCGACCAGCAGGACAAGTTGATCGCCATCCTCGAATCTCCTGAGCTGCAGCAGGCTGCAACAATCCTCAACAGCCCGGAGTTCCAGAGGGCCGCGGACATCATCGCGTCCCCCCAATTCGCGAAGGCTGCCGACGCGCTCGCGAAGGTCGCGCCCATCCTGGTCCCCCTGTCCGAGAGCCTCCAGGTGCTCGATGAGCAGTTGCCTGGTGTCATCACGACGCTGAAGCCCGTGCTCACGGCACTTCAGGACGTTCTCGCCAAACTGGAGACGGCACTGACTGCGCTGTCGACTCAGATGAAGATCGTCGGGGAGGGCATCGCCAGCAAGAACGTCGACCTGCCGACCCTGGATGCGGTGCTGGCCGAGATCACGGCATCGATCCTCGCCTCCGAGGGCGGGCAGCAGGTCACCAGTGGGCTCGACCAGATCAGCGGCGGCATCGCGGGAGCGAAGACCGAGATCGGCAGCTACGTCGCCGAACTTGCGGTTGCCCTGCAGGCCGCGAAGGCGCAGGTTGACTCGGCGGTGGAGTCGGGCAAGGAGACCGCGGGGGCGGTCATCTCCAAGGCTGACACCCTCAAGGCCGAGGTCGCCGGACTGGTCACCATGGCGCACGAATGCCCACTGCCGTACGGGTGTGACGTGACCGAAGCGCCTGAGGGCACGAAGCTCGCCGGTGCCTACGAGTTCCGGATGGACCCGGCCGACCAGGAGGCACCGAGCACGCTGCCACGCGTCCTGCTGGGCCTGGTCGTTCTCCTGGTCGCGGGCTTCGTCGGCAGCCGGTTCGTCACCGAGCGCCGCCGGGCCGCCGCTGCCACCGCAGGTGGCTCGGGACCGGACGGTCCGGATGCGAGCGCCCCCATCGGCGGCGGGCAACCCAACGGGTCCGACCAAGGTGGATCAGCTGCAGGTCTCGCCGCCGCAGGTGCAGCGGGCGCGGGTGTGACCGCGGTTGCCATGGCCGACGATGATGGGGGCTACGCGACGGCGGCTCCTCCTGTGGATGCACCGGAGGTGACGGCCGAGGCGGTCGACTCCGCCGAGGGCGCGGTCAGCGACGTCGCCGACGAGGCCAAGGGGGCGGGCGGCGACATTGCCGACCAGGCGGACGCCGTGGCCGGCTCCGTCGAGGGTGAAGTCGGCGACGTGGCCGACCAAGCCGAGGGCGCGGTTGGCGAGGCGGCCGACTCCGTCGAGGGCGCGGCGTCCGATGGCGCTGGGGACGCCGCGGACGCGATCGACGGTGCTGCTGAGGAAGCAACTGGGACCGACCTACCCGGTGGCGAGGACGGCGGAGGGAACGGGCCCCGGTAGACCGCTGACAGAACAGCACGCGGGAGGGCCTTCGGAGCGATCCGGCGGCCCTCCTGCCATGCCCACCACCGAACGGCCACCGTCCTCCTCTGGCCCGGCGCTCGACCCCGCAGATCGCGCGTTCCACGCCACCCGGGTCGGGGTCTGCGCGTTGCGCGCCACATGCGGCCGCCAACGCGCGAGGTGCCTGACGACTGGCGCGGAACGCGCACCCTGCCGTCAGCTGCCGGTCGACCCGTCCCTACGGGGAGCCAGTGGGGCCTGGATGCATCCGGGCAGGCACATGGGCGGATTCGGTGGAGAACCCGCCCGGATTGCCCACCCCTCGGGCGAATCGGCTATGTTACTGATCGGTAGGGTCCCCCGCGCGGGACCGCATGGAACTGGGGCGAGAATTGGCCGGGCGGGGCACCCCTGGCCAGGAGGTTGGCGGACATGGATTCGATGCAGCTGATCCGGGCAACGGTCGGCCTGATCATCATTGTGGTGGCCGGGTTCCTGGCCCTCAAGCGCGCGTGGTTCCTGCAAGGGCTGGTCCGATCCGGTCAGCCGGCGCAGGGCCGCACCGACCAGGTCGGTGCCCGCGTCCAGGTCGAGGCCACCGAGGTCCTGGGGCAGAAGAAGCTGCTCAAGTGGTCGGTGCCCGGCATCGCCCACGTCTTCGTCTTCTTCGGGTTCCTCATCCTGACCCTGACGGTGGTGGAGGCGTTCGGCGAGTTGTTCATCGAGGGCTTCGCCTTCCCGATCATCGGCACCTGGCCGGTCGTGCGCTTCCTCGAGGACCTGTTCGCGGTCCTGGTGCTCGTCGGCATCCTGGTCTTCGCGGCCATCCGCTTCCGGAACAACCCCGCCAAGGAGGGCCGCTGGTCGCGGTTCTTCGGCTCGCACACCTCGGGCGCATGGCTGGTGCTGTTCATGATCTTCATGGTGGTGGCGACGCTGCTGTTCTACCGCGGCGCCAAGATCAACGCCGAGGGCCCCGAGGGCATGGACGGGGCGTTCGCATCGCATGCAGTCGCCGTCGTGCTCGAGCCCCTCGGTGAGACGGCCAACGAGTGGCTGCTGACCCTCGGGCTCTGGGCCCACGTCGCGGTCATCCTGGGCTTCCTGCTGATCGTCCTGCACAGCAAGCACCTGCACATCTTCGCCGCCCCGATCAACGTGTACTTCTCACGCCGTCCCGATGGCCTCGGGCCCCTGCTCGAGATGTACTCGGGCACCGAGAAGATCGACTTCGAGGACCCCGCCGACGACGCCATCTTCGGCCGTGGCCGCATCGAGGACTTCACCTGGAAGGGCCTGCTGGACATGGCGACGTGCACCGAGTGCGGTCGCTGCCAGAGCCAGTGCCCGGCGTGGAACACCGAGAAGCCCCTGAGCCCCAAGCTCATGATCATGAACCTCCGCGACCACGCGTTCATCAAGGCGCCGTACATCAAGGCCACCCAGGCCAAGCTCGACGGGAAGAACGTGGAGTTCGGCGAGGTCGACGACGAGGTCCTGGCGACCATGTCCGAGAGGGTCCAGGCCGAGGTCGGCCGCCCGTTGATCGGCGAGCGCGACTTCGATCCGCACCGCGACACCGACGGCTACGACGCCGCCGGCCACCGCTCGCACGAGGGCCCGGTCATCGACGTCGACGCCCTGTGGTCGTGCACCACCTGCGGCGCGTGCGTCAACCAGTGCCCCGTGGACATCGAGCACATCGACCACTTCATCGACATGCGCCGCCACCAGGTGATGATCGCCACCGAGTTCCCGAACGAGCTGAACAGCCTGTTCAAGAACCTGGAGAACAAGGGCAACCCGTGGGGCATGAACGCCTCGAAGCGCAACGACTGGATCAGCGAGGTCGACTTCGAGGTCCCCGTGTTCGGCATGGAGGGCGAGGACGAGATCCCGGCCGATGTCGAGTACCTGTTCTGGGTCGGCTGCGCCGGTGCCTACGAGGACCGCGCCAAGCAGACCACCAAGGACGTCGCCGAGCTGCTGAACGTCGCAGGCGTGAAGTACATGGTGCTCGGCGAGGGCGAGACCTGCACCGGTGACCCCGCCCGGCGCGCCGGCAACGAGTTCCTGTTCCAGATGCAGGCGATGCAGAACGTCGAGGTGCTCAACGAGGTCAAGGCCAGGCGCATCGTCGTGACGTGCCCGCACTGCATGAACACGATCGGCCGCGAGTACCCGCAGCTCGGTGGCAACTACGAGGTCGTCCACCACAGCCAGCTGCTCGCCACGCTGCTGCGTGACGGCCGACTGAAGCCGCTGACGCCCGTGGACGAGACCGTGACCTACCACGACCCGTGCTACCTGGGCCGGCACAACAAGGTGTACGTGCCGCCCCGCGAGCTCGTCGCGTCCGTGCCCGGCGTCAAGCTGGTCGAGATGGACCGGACCGCCGACAAGTCCTTCTGCTGCGGCGCCGGTGGCGCCCAGATGTGGATGGAGGAGCGCCTCGGAACCCGGGTGAACCAGAACCGCGCCGACGAGGCGATCGGCACCGGAGCCAACAAGATCGCCGTGGCCTGCCCGTTCTGCTCGGTGATGCTGCACGACGGCGTGACCGTTCGGGCCCAGGAGGCCGGCGAGGACGCGCCCGTGGTCGAGGTCCTGGACGTGGCCTCGCTGCTGCTGGGCTCGGTCAGGGCGCCAGCGAACGACTGAACGGTTCTCGAAGCAGGCAACGCGGTGGGGTCCGACCGAGGGGTCGGACCCCACCGGCCGTCCATGCGCGGCGCTTCCCCGGACCGGAGATCGGCGGGCTCAGGCCTCCGGGCCCGCGGAGGTGGGGCGCGAGCCGTCAGGTTCGGCCATGGCTGGGCCCTGGTCATCCAGGCCACGCAGCGAGGGCATGGCCGCGATGAGCAGCGACAGACCGACCAGCAGCACGCCGATGACGGCGTACACGAGCTGCACCCCCCAGGCCTCGACGGCGATCCCGGCCAGCAGCAGCCCCAACGGCGGGGCGGCATAGAACAGGGCCGTCTGCACGCCGTACACACGACCCTGCACGTGCGCCGGCACGCGCGTCTGCACCAGCGAGTTCAGCAGGGGGTTCATCGGACCCCAGCCGAGCCCGAGCAGGAACCCCGCCGCCACGAAGACCGGCAGCGGCGGCAGGAAGGCCATCGGGATGATGGCCGCCGTCACCGAGAACATCACCAGGACCACGATCCGGTGCTTGGACATGCGGGCCGCGAGCCACCCGTACGAGAAGGACCCGATCATGCCGCCCGCGGCCAGGGCAGTCAGAGTCAGCCCATAGCTTCCCGGCTGGCCGATCTCCTCGAAGTGCACCGGCATCAGGATCGACTCCGTGGGCAGGTAGACCATGGCCAGCACGGCGATCGCCAGGGTCAGCACCCGCAGCGCCTTGTCGTGCCAGAGGATCCTGGCCCCGCGCACGATGGACGACCAGAACAGCTCAGCGTCGTCGCCCGCCTCGTGGCGGGACTCGCCGATGGCCTCGGTGACACGGATGAAGCCGACCGCCACGATCGCGAGCACGAATGCGACCGCGGTGACCCAGAACGTCGAGACCACGCCGATCGTGCTGATGCCCAGCGCGGCGAGCGCTGGACCGATGACCCAACCGGCCGCGAACACGCCCTCGTGCACCCCGTTGATGCGGTCGATGTAGAACCGCCCGGCGTGGGCGACGTCAGGGATCAGCGACTTGCGGGCGGTGTACCCGGCGGGGTCGAACGTGGCCCCGAGGACGGCCAGAGCGAGGATCATGCCCAGGGTGAGGATCCCCGCACCCTGGGCGATCGGGAACAGGCTGACCGAGAACGCGGAGAACGCATCCGAGGCCATCGACACCCGACGCCGGCCGAAGCGGTCGACGAGGGCGCCCACGAAGGGCGAGACGAAGATCCCGGGGATCGCCGCGGCTGCGGCAACCAGCCCCGCGTCAGCGGCTGACCCGGTCTCCTGGAGCACCAGCCACGGGACGAGGACGGCGACCGTCGAGTTGGCCACGCCCCCGAGGAGGTTGGCGACCTGAAGCAGGACGACAGGGGCACGGCGGGCAGGCACGAGAGATCCTCAGGAATCGGGACGGTACCGCCAGACTACGCGGCGCTGACGAATCGTGTCGGGTGCGAGTGGATCGCGCGCTTCGAGACCGCAAACGATCGGCATCCGGACCCAGCAGACCCGACAGGATTCCCCGGGGGTCAGAGGGCGGGGTCGTCTTCTGGTTCTTCGCCCGGGTCTGGTCCTGGGTCGCCAGCGGCTGGGATGGGCCACACCACCGTGGGGCCAAGGCGGTACAGCGTCAGGTTGCCTTCCGACGTGGTGAACAGCTCCTGCCACCCCGGTCCGGGCAGGGGGCCGAACGCCTGCTCGACGGGCTGCAGCGCCCGCCGGCAGTGCCAGCAGGTGCGGTCCTCGGCGCTGTAGATCACGACGTACTCCCCGGACTGGGGGTACTCGGCCACCGAGGTCGGCGGGAATCGGACCAACCGGTTCAGCGAGCGGAAGCTGCCGGCCTGCCAGCGCGGGTCGCCGAACGGACCGGTCTGGTAGGCGGGCAGCACCCGCTGCGTGCCCCAGTCGGCCCAGACGCGCGCGTCCGCCAACCCACCGCCCTCGGCCGCGAGGTGGGCACGCAGCTCGACCATCGCGTCGCCGCCGTTCGGCGCGAACCCCGGGTAGGAGGAGGCGAACCGCACTGCCGGCACCAGCACCCCGATTGCGAGCACACCGCCGGCCAGCGCGGCCCCGACCCGCCATGCTCCACGTGTGCTGCGGACGACGATCACCATCGTGCCCACCGCAGCCAGCATCAGCGGGACGATGAACGACAACCAGTAGCGTGCGACGTCCAGGCGCACAGAGGGATGCCCGGGATCCAGCGGGCCCCCCTGGATCCAGAGAAGGGCCACAGTCAGCATGCCCCAGGCCCAGATCCGGCCCAGCTGCGCGCGGAACACGACCCCACCGACGGCGCCCACAGCCAGGCAGGCGAGCAGGGCCGGCCCGCCGGAGACCTCGAGGATGGATCGGGGCAGGATCGTCATGTACCACCAGCGCGACTGCCCCACGTATCCGGCGTCCGAGGTGACCTCCGAGGTGGAGATGTCGGCCCCGAGGATGATCCGGAACTTGAGGAACGGGTCGTCGTAGACCAGCGCGCAGAGCAGCACATCGAGGACCAGCCACGCCAGCGCCGGTGGGGCGAACCACGCCAGGGTCACCAGCGGCCGCCCGATCCGCCACAGCACCCACCCGATCACCGGCCACGCGAAGATCGCGGTCTCGCGGACCTCGAAGCTCCACCCGGTCACGAACCCACAGGCCACGAGCAGGGCAGGAACGCGCCACCCCCAGCTCCGGCCGGCCTCCCGCGCATCGTCGGCAGCATCCGCGGCCAGGGTCGCCAGGAGCAGGGCCAGCCCGATCAGGGTCGTTGCGGTCAGGTCGGTGTACCCACGGGTCAGGTTGACGAAGACCAGCGGGGTCCCCAGGGCGAAGATCGCCGCCAGTGCCCCGGTGGTCCGCGACACGTATCTCGTGCCGAGCAGGTAGAGGACGCCGGCCAGGACGCCCGTGCTGAGCACCGGTACCACGTAGTACGTGGCCGTCGCGTCCCCCCAGATCCGGGCGAACGGGATGATCGGCAGAAGGAACCCCCACCGCGACAGTCCCGAGGGTCGCCAGGTGCCATCCGGGAACGCCAACGCGCCCTGGACGTAGTGCCAGGGGTCGGTCGGGACCAGCGCGGAGCGGTACGCCAGGGCGATTCCCATCGCGATGACCGCCGCCAACCCAGCCCACCCCAGGTCGCGGAGGTGGATCGTCCGGCCCCACTCCAGCGATCTCACAGCCGCCGCACCGCCCAGCTCCAGTAGCGAGCCAGGGCCCTGCTCACGGGTTGCGGAACCCCCGGTCCGAGCCCGACCGGCGGATCGAGGGGCCCGCGCAGCAGTCCGGCCAGATCGCGGTCGGGGACCCGGCGCGCCGCCTGGATGCCGCGTCGCCGATCCGCCAGCGACCGTCGATGAGCCACGAGCCAGCGCCAGCCGTCGACCTTGTCGCGGGCCCAGCCGTCGCGGACGGCGACCAGCAGGACGCCACCCTCGACGACCAGCGCCGGCAGGGCGATGAACCGTCGGGTCCGCCGCTCGGGCAGGAGCATCAGGTTCATCAGCCGGTTGCGCTCGAGGAGGTAGAACTTGGCCGCGTTCCGGGCGAAGTCGTAGTGGTGCAGCACGACGGCCCCCGGCTCGTGGACCACCCGGTACCCCGCCTGCCAGGCGCGCAGGGAGAGGTACACGTCCTCGCAGTAGGCCACGTAGTCGGCGTCGAACCCGCCCAGGGCATCCCACACCTCCCGGCGCACCGCGAAGGTCACGCCGGTGATCGAGGCCACCTCGGTGAGCTCGGCATGGTCCGCGGCCGGCTCCCCGAGGCCCCCGACCCAGGAGAACATCAGGTAGTGCACCGGGTTGCCCACGGTGTTCAGCACCTCCGGCCGCTCAGCGAGCCGGATGCTGGCCGAGGCCAGCCCGACGTCGGGCTCAGCGACGCGCCGCACCAGCGCCGCCAGGGCACCGGGCTGCACCAGGGCATCGGAGTTCACGAACACCAGGACATCGCCAGTGGCGTGGCTGGCCGCGTAGTTGCAGCCGCCGGCGTAGCCCAGGTTGCGCCCGGCGGAGAGCACCCGAACCCCCGGCATGCCGCGGACGGCGTCCACAGGCCCGGGCGCTGCGTCGTTGTCCACGACGACGATGTCCTCGGCCCCGTCAGCCACGAGTGCGGCCACGCACTGCACGAGGGTGGGTTCTGCGCCGTGGGCCAGGACGATCGCTGAGGCCCGCACGCACTCACCCTAGCGGCCGTGTCCGCCGAACACGTCCGACCTGCCGAGCGTCGCCCCGGGTTACCATGGGGCTCCAGATCCAGGCGTTCCGAGTCGCAGCGGGGGTGGGCGATGCGCAGGAGGGGATGGCTCGCCCTGGTCCTGCTGGCGCCACTGGCCCTGATCGCGATCGGCACCCAGGTGGCCCTGCTGACCGGCCTGGTGGGAGTGGCACAGACGGCGCTCGCCGGGCGTGACCGTGACAGCGCCGGGCTCGATCGCGGGCTCGGGACCATCCGCGTCGCGGCCGACATCCTCGACCGGACCTGGTCCTCGCCCGCCGCTCGCGTGCTCGAGTACAACCCGATGACTCTGGGGGCGATGGACGACCTGAGTGCGTCGGTGCACGCACTGGCCGTGAGCACGCAGGCGCTGGAGCCACTCGCGCAGATGGGCACTGCGGCAGTCGGATTCGACGGTGAGCCCCCGATCGTCACCGGGACGACGATCGATCCGCTGAAGGCCGAGGACCTCGCCCGACCGGTGGCAGCGTTCCACGGTGCCCTGGAGGCAACCGGCGAGGCGCTCGCCGAGGTCGAGGGGTCGGGCCCGCTGGGTCGCCCGATAGGCGCCGTCGCCGACTCCGTGGCCGGGTCGGTCGCTGACCTGACCCAGCTGGCCGGCGCTGCCGAGATCGCGATGCCCGACGTCGCGGAGGCCCTCGGTGCCGAGGAGCCCAAGCGCTACCTGGTGGCGGCCCTGAACGACGCTGAGGTCTTCGGCTCCGGCGGCGCCCCGCTGTCGGCGTTCGTGGTCCAGGCTGACAAGGGATCCCTGTCGGTGCCCATCTCCGGGCAGCTCGAGTCCAAGCTCTCCCCCAACAACCCGCCGATCGACTGGGAGCACCAGGGTGGGCCCCCCTGGTACCGGGAGGGAAAGCGCTACCCGTTCGTGAACTCCAACTTCCACCCGGACTTCGGCGCGGCCTCGGTGGACATGCGTCGGGCATGGGCTGCCCTCGGCTACCCGGAGGTCGACGGGGTCATCACCGTGGACATGAGCGCCCTCGCCTCCATCCTGGCGTGGACCGGCCCCGTCGAATCGCCGGGGTTCGGGCAGATCAGCTCCGAGAACCTCCTGCGGACGGTCCTGGTGGACGCCTACCGGCAGTTCAACAGCCCGGAGGGCGTGATCGAGCGGCACGCTCGCAACGAGGAGCTGACCAAGGCCCTCATGACGCACCTGACTCAGCCGCTGAACCTCCTGTCCGCGGTCCGGGGCACCATGGACGCGATCCCACCCCGGCACATCCAGGCCTCGTTCGACACGCCGGCACTGCAGGACGCGATCGACGCCCTGGCGGCCGGCGGGGAGCTCGCACGGGGGACCGGCGACCTCATCGCCGTGCACTCCCAGAGCGCACCCAACAAGCTCTCGGTGTTCCAGGATCGTCGCATCACCCAGGAGGTCCAGCTGACCCCCGGCGGTGGCGCCACCGTACGCCGCACCATCTCGTTCACGAATGCTGTTCCCGAGGGCCTTGAGGGCGACCCCACGACCTACGCCGGCTACCTGGCCCTGCGCGCCCGGATGCGGGTGGCCTACCGGCTGCCGCTGACGGCCACCGACACCCGGATCACCACAGGGAACTCCATCTCGCTGGTCCCGGTCGCCCGCACGGGCCCGTTCCCCGACGACCACGGTGGGCAGGTGCTCTGGCAGGGGCATGAGACCTCCCCCGGCGACACCACCACCGTCGTCATGGAGTACCGGCTGCGCGACGGGACGTTCGAGCCCGGGACCTACGAGGTCCACGCCGATCCCCAGGCACTGGCCAATCCCGCGCAGCTGACGGTCACGGTCCGGCCCGCGCCTGGGACAACCCTGTCCGCCGGCCCAGGGTGGACCGAGTCCGGTGCGGGCCTCGTGTGGTCGGGGGGCCTGGACCACCCCCTGCACCTGACGGTCGGCTGATGCGCATCGCCCTGCTCGGCACCCGGGGAGTCCCCGCCCGGTACGGCGGCTTCGAGACCGCCGCGGAGGAGATCGGCCGGCGGCTCGTTGAGCGCGGCCACGACGTGGTGGTCTACTGCCGCAACCCCGGGCAGACCAGGACCGAGTACCTCGGGATGCGCCTGGTCAACCTGCCGGCCGTGCGGCAGCGGGCGGCCGAGACCCTGAGCCACACGATGCTGTCGGTCGGGCATGCGATCGCACGGGAGCACCCGGACGTCGCGATCGTCTTCAACGCCGCGAACGCGCCCTTCCTGCCAGCCCTGCGCGCGGCCCGGATCCCGGTGGCGGTCCATGTCGACGGGCTCGAGTGGAAGCGGGCCAAGTGGGGCGTGCGCGGGTCGGGCTACTACCGCTGGGCGGAGGCCCGCAGCACGCGCTGGGCCGATGCCGTCATCGCCGATGCGCACGGGATCGCCGACCACCTGCGCGAGGCGCACGGCGTGCAGGCCCACTTCATCCCCTACGGCGCCCCGATCGTGACCCCCGGGGCGACCCGGCTGGCCGAGGTCGGGATCGGAGCGCGCCAGTACCACCTCGCGGTCGCCAGGTTCGAGCCAGAGAACCATGTGCGGGAGATCGTCGCGGGCTACGCGGCATCCCGGGCCCAGATGCCGTTGATCGTGGTCGGCGACGCACCGTACGCCGATGCCTACCGGGCGCAGGTCCATGCCGCAGCCGGCACCGACCCCCGAATCCGGTTCCTGGGCAGCCTCTGGGATGCCGACCTGCTCGACGCCCTGTACGCCCACGCCCTGACCTACCTGCACGGCCACAGCGTCGGGGGCACCAATCCCTCGCTGCTGCGGGCGCTGGGCGCCGGGGCTCCGGTCAGCGCCTACGACGTGGTGTTCAACCGGGAGGTGGCGGCCGGCGCGGGTGTGTACTTCACGACCCCCGGGGAGGTGGCCGAGCTGTGCGAGGCAGCCGAAACTGACCCACGGGCCGCAGTCGCGCGCGGGTCAGCCGGACAGGCCGACGTGGCCACCCGGTACCGGTGGTCCGACGTCGCCGACGCCTACGAGGATCTCGCGCTGGAGCTGCTCAGTACGCGCCGTGGCCGGTGATGACCGCCTTGGCCGTCTTGGCCAGGATGACGACGTCGAGGGCGATCGACCAGGTCTCGATGTAGTGCAGGTCCATGCGCATGCGGTCGTCCCACGAGACCTCCTTGCGCCCGGAGATCTGCCACAGCCCGGTCATGCCCGGCTTCGTCAGGTGCCGGCGGTGCTCTGCGTCGCCGAGCAGGGCCAGCTCACCGGGGAGCATGGGACGCGGACCGACCAGTGACATCGACCCGCTGATCACGTTGAACAGCTGCGGCAGCTCGTCCATGCTCCAGCGCCGCAGCACTCCGCCGACCCGCGTGACGCGCGGATCGTCGCGGTACCGGTCGGCGACGTCGTCGTCGAGGTCGCCGATCACGTCATCGCGGATCGAGTCGGCCCCCACATGCATCGTGCGGAACTTGATGCACCGGAAGGTCTCGCCGGACCGCCCGATCCGGTCGCTGATGTAGAGGGCCCGACCCAACGAGTCGAACTTGATCGCGATGCCGATCAGCAGGTAGACCGGCGCCAGGATCACCACGAGGGGCACGGCGACCATCAGGTCGACCATCCGCTTGAGCGCACGCTTCGGCCCGGTCAGGCTCGGCTCGTCGAGGTGGATCAGCGGCAGGCCGGCGGCGGGCCGCACGGACATCCGGGGCCCGGCAACGTCGGAGAGGACCGGGGAGACGAGCAGGTCGATCCGGGGGCCCTCGAGACGCCACGCCAGGCGCCGCAGGAGCGCGGGGTCGACTGCGGTCGACTCGGCAACGGCGACCGCGTGAACATTGTGGGTGTCGATCCAGTCCATGACGTCGTCGAGCCACGCCTCCACGACCTTGTCGCGCGCGTCCGGACGGGGGTCCGACACCGACACCCGCGGCGGCTGGACCGTGCCGATCACCTTGAAGCCGGCAACCGCATCGCTGGCGAACGACTCCGACAGGGCGGCACTGCGCAGCCGATCCCCGACGATCAGCGTGCTCTGCTGGAACCGCCCCTCGAGGCGCTGCCGACCCAGCCACACCCGCAACAGCCACCGGCCGAGCAGGATCAGCATGGTTCCGATCAACAGGGAGGGCAGGACCAGTCGCAGCGGCGGAGCCGACTTGGCGACGTAGGAGGCGATCGCGATCGCGGCCAGCATCGTGACCCCGGCGTTGACAACCCGCTTGAACTCCTCGTTCCCGACGCCCAGGTACCGTGCCTCGTATCCGCCGCGCAGGAGGATCAGCAGCAACCACCACACGACCATCGCGGCGCCGGTCAGGGGGGTCTCGACCTGGTCGATGAGGTAGCCGGCGTTGATCATCACCGCGATGTACAGGCTGATGCTCGTGCCCAGGATGCCCAGGTCGAGCAGGAAGGCGCGCAGGGCCACGGAGAACATTGGGTCGACCTCGGAGCGTCCCCGTGCCTCGGGACGCTCCACGACGGTGGCAACCGGGGCGCGCCTCTCGGCCTCGTCCCCAGCAATGCGCAGCACCGGGGGCTTGGACTCCCCGGCGCGGGCTTCGTTGCCTGACATGCTGCCTGCCATCTCCCCTCCCACCAGCGTAGACGGCCCAGCAACTGATGACACTAGACACCTGCGGCGCCGTTTCCAAGCCCACGGGCCGATCCGGGCCGGCCGGGTTCGGGCTGTCGGCGATGTCGACGTGGGTATCCTGCACCCCTGATGAGGGAGGACAGATGCCCGTTTCCCGCCGTTTCGCGGTGTCCGCTGCAGTGTGCCTGGCAGGTCTCCTGATGGCGGGCTGCACCTCGTCCCCTGCGGCGCCCGCTGCGTCAGATGCCCCCGAGGAGCCCACCACGCCGACCGCCGACACATCGAAGGCCGCCACCGTTCCCCCCGGCGAACCCGTCGCGAGGGAGCTCTTCGGCACGCACGTGGGGAACCTGGCCTCCGGCACCGAGCCGCTGCCCCCCACCGCCGGGGCGATCCGCCTGTGGGACTCCGGGGTCACCTGGCGACAGCTCGAACCGGTGCAGGGCCAGATCGACTGGGCTCCCATGGACTCCGCAGTCGCCCAGGCCGAGAAGATCGGAGCGGCGGACATCCAGTGGGTGCACGGCAGCCCGGCCCCTTGGGCTGCGCTGGACCCGGAGGCACCCGGCATCTACGGGCCAGGGACCTCCTCAGCTCCCGACGAGGAGGCGTACCTGAGCTTCCTGCGACAGGTGGCCGAACGCTACAAGGGCCGGATCACCTCCTACCAGGTCTGGAACGAGGCCAACATCAAGATCTTCTACCGCGGCAAGCCCGACTACCTCGCAGAGCTGACGCTGAAGGCCAAGGAGGTGCTCGACGAGGTCGACCCCGACGCGCTGCTGGTCGGGGCGAGCACGACAGTGCGCGCGGCCGGTCCGGTGAAGCCCTGGTACGGCAAGTACACCGCCGCCCTGGCCGAGCGCGGGTGGCCGGTCGACGCCATGGCCGTGCACCTCTACCCGCTGGCCGACCAGGGGGCTGGCACGCGCGCGGCCTACCTGCGGCTCATGCGTGAGTGGCTGGCCGAGCGGGGCTGGACGGGCCAGCTCTGGGACACCGAGATCAACTACGGCGACCGCCGGGACTTCGCCACGGAGAAGGTAACCGTTGCGCAGGATCGCGCGGCCGGCTGGGTGGCCCGCACCTACATCGACTCCCTCGCGCTGGGCGTCGACCGGGTGTACTGGTACTCGTGGAACGACCACATCCTCGGCATCGATCAGGTCGACGCCCAGACCGGCGAGATCCTGCCCGCCGGCCAGGCGTACCTGACCGTGCAGGACTGGTTCGACGGGGCGTACTGGCAGGGATGCACCGGCGAGCTGATGGACCCGACCGGGGAGGACGGCGCCCTGACCACCTGCCAGCTGTCCACAGGCGACGGGCTCCCCGCCCAGATCCTCTTCAGCCACAAGGGGCAGGCGACCATCCCGATGCCCGAGGGCGCGGCGCAGGTGTGCCGTCTCGACGGGACCTGCGAGCCGGTGTCCGGGGACTCGATCAAGGTCACGGCCGACCCGATCCTGGTCCGCTTCTCGGGGTGAGCCTAAGGCCGTGTTAACGTCACCGGAATCCCGCGACTCGGGCTCGGGCACGATTGACCTGCGCCCCGCGGACAGGCAGGGTGAGGTCACCATTCCGAAGTGGGGGGAGTCCACTGTGCGACGGTTCTTGAAGGTCATCATCCCGGCCACGGCAGCGGGGCTGCTGGCGACGGCACTGCCCGTCGGCGCTGCCTCCGCCGCGCCGACCGTTCCCGGTCCGCTGTTCGGCCAGCACGTGGCCGGCATCGCCGCGGGAGCTCCGGGCGGGCTCAAGATGGGGGCTGTCCGCATCTGGGACTCGGGGGTGTCCTGGCGGGACCTGCAGCCCAATGAGGGGCAGCCACCCAATCTGGCTCCTCTTCAAGCAGCCGTGAACAACGCCATAGCCGCAGGGGCGACCGAGATCATGTACACCCTCGGCAACACCCCCAGATGGGCGGCGTCGGTCAAGGACTCAAGCCTGGCCCTCTACGGTCCCGGTTCCAACAGCCATCCGGCCAGCAACACGTACTACACGGACTTCCTGAAGGCCGTGGCCGGACCCAACGGGGTCAAGGGCATCACCGCCTTCCAGGTCTGGAACGAGGCCAACCTGAAGGACTTCTACCTCGGCACCCCCGCCCAGATGGCACAGCTGACCAAGGACGCCCGCGTCGCGCTGAACTCCGTCGGATCCGGAGCCGCACTGGTCGCGGCCAGCACCACGGTGCGGGCCAAGGGACCGGTCGGCAAGTTCGGCAAGGCCTACGGAGCGGCCATGCGCAAGGCTGGGGCGTGGAGCGCGGTGAACGCCGTGTCGGCGCACTTCTACCCGCCCGCCAAGGAGGGCCCGGCCACCCGGGCGAAGTACATCAAGACGGTGAAGAAGTACTACAAGCGCTACGGGGCGGGTCGCAAGCCGCTGTGGGACACCGAGATGAACTACGGCGACACGCGCTCCTACATGAAGGTCAAGCGCCAGTACACCGGCACCACGGCAGCGACCTACGTCGCGCGGACCTACATCGACTCGATGCGCTACGGGGTGTACCGGGTGTTCTGGTACGGCTGGGACATCAACGTCCTGGGCACCGACATGACCAGCCGCACCCCAGACCGCAGCCTGACCCCCGGGGGCAAGGCCTTCCTCGAGATCCAGGACTGGATGGTCGGCAAGACCTGGCTCGGCTGCAAGGTGAAGGCGAAGATCACCACCTGCACCATGCGCGCCCCGGGCGGCGAGAAGCAGACGATCCGGTACTCCGCGAAGGCGAGGACCTTCACGGTTCCGTCCGGAGCCAGAGCGGTCCGCACGCTCGACGGGTCGACCCTGCCAGGTGCTGGCTCGAAGATCAGGCTGACCTCGCAGCCGGTGCTGGTCGTCGGAGCCTGACCTCACGGTCGTCACGAAGCCCCCGCGCTGTCCTCGGACGCCGCGGGGGCTTCGTTCGTTTCGGTGGACCGGAGGGCACTGGTCCCCTCCACTGCCAGAGCGCAGCGCCCTACTTGGGGTTCTGGGCGTACTGCGAGGCCATCGGCCCGGACTGCCCCACGTACTTGGAGTTCAGGTCGATGTGGCCGTAGGGGCGCTCGGCGGGTGCGTCCAGCGCATGGAAGCTCAGCTGGCCGATCCGCATCCCGGGCCAGAGCTTGATCGGCAGCGTGGCCACGTTGCTCAGCTCGAGGGTGATCTGGCCCCGCGGCCAGCCCGGATCGACGAAGCCAGCAGTGGCGTGGATGAGCAGGCCGAGCCGGCCGAGGCTGCTCTTGCCCTCCACGCGCGCAACGAGGTCGTCGGGCAGGCCGATCGCCTCGACCGTCGTGCCGAGGACGAACTCGCCGGGGTGCAGGATGAACGCCGTGCCATCGGGCACCCGGACCCGCTCGTTGAGGTCGGCCGGCTTGTCGTAGGGGTCGATCACCTCAGTCGTGTGGTTGCGGAAGACGAGGAACTCGGGGCCGAGGCGGACGTCGACGCTGGCGGGCTGGATCTGGGCGTCCTCGATCGGGTCGATGACCAGGCGGCCCTCGTCGAGCAGTCGGCGGATGGTGCCATCGGAGAGGATCATGTCCGGATCGTAGCGGCGCACCGGCGTCCGGCGTCCCCGGATCGCGTCGGGTCTGCTGGGACCGCACCCGGATCGCGTCGGGTCTCGACGAACGCGATCAACTCGAACCCGACGGGATTCTGCGAGGAGCCGGTGGGCGTTTGAGGCCGGTGCCGGACGTGGGGCATAATCAGGGCGTCCCACCGGCGACGGTGGCGGCTGCGGGTGTAGTTCAATGGTAGAACATCAGCTTCCCAAGCTGACAGTGCGGGTTCGATTCCCGTCACCCGCTCCACAGGAAAAGGGCCTCTGACCAGCACAAACACCGGTCAGGGGCCCTTCTTCATGCGTCCTAGTAGTGCTGGAATGCACCATAGCGCCCGATTCGCCCGGTTGACTACGGGGGTTGCATGAATGGCTCACAGTCGGCCCCGATCCCGTCCTGAGGCACTGCATCCCGGATGGGTGCGACCTGTTGGACCTCCCCGGCGACAACCATCGATCGGATCGTCTGTGAACCCTGCTGCCAGGTCACGTCTCGGGTCCTTCCGACTCATTGACGCACAGGCCCACGAGCGGTGCGCTGCGCACTGTCACCACGAACGGATCCGTAGGGCTTGGATCGTCCCAAATGGCTGGGAGGATCCGAACGATGTTGACCTCGCGGAGAAGCACCGCCTCGGCGCGTTGGGCCGCCTGATCAAGGTCATGTGCGTCGGCCGTTCCCACAACCAACACGTCCACATCGTTGGGCACAGGCCCCGGGGCCCCCTCGTGGCGCGCAGCCCACGAGCCGAAGAGGTAGGCCTCACGAACGCCCGGGACTCCCGAGAGCTCGCGCTCCAGCACCGGTAGCGGCCCATACGTCGCCGCCAGCAGTCCGGCGAGGGGCCGACCCACTGGGCCAGGATCTCCCGCCCGGAGCAGCCGGACATTGCCCAGCCTGCGCTCCGCGACGAATCCGGCCTCGACCAGCCGGTTGGCCTCATGATGAATGGTCTTCACGGAAGTACGGCAGCGTCGAGCAGCCTCAGTGAGGCTGAACTCGCGATCCGGGTTCAGGTAGAGAAGCGCGAGCAGCTCCTCCTGGGCCTGGGAACGCAGCAGAGGGAGCAGCGGTGGCGCGGCAGTTCTCATACGGGGAATTCGCCTTACCTTTCAGGTAACTGCTTCATCGGTGGCCAGATCGCCGCTACCTTGAGCAGCATCGCCAGCACTCGGAGAGGGGTGAACGCCATGTGCGTGGTGCCGAATCGCGACCTGGACCCAACGGCCGAGTCTGGCTCGCAGAGGCGGGCGGCAGAGCATTACCGGTCCGTCGAAGGCGAGGCCGGGGCAACCCCTACCGAGGCTGTACTCCCTGCCGGAGAAGGCCTGTTCACAGCACTCCACCGGTCGTTCGGTGACCTGGGTGGAGTGGAGCTCGAACTGCCAACCCGGACCGCCTCGAACGGTTGACGCGCGGAGCGAGCGCGCGAGTCCAACCGTCAAGACAAGCACGAGACTAGGTCGCGTTTCGACCTGCATAGTATAGCGATTGCGCTACACTATGCAGTATGGCATCCCCTGGATCACGGTATGGCCTCGTTGCGATCGTCGAGGAGCAGTGGGGCCTGTTCACCCGCGCCCAGGCGCAGGAGACCGGCATGGCGTGGTCGACGCTGGCGAGGATGGCCCGCAATGGTGAGGTCGAGCGAGTCGCCCACGGGGTGTACCGGTGGTCGGGTGTTCCGCACCACGAGCTGGAGCCTCTCAGGGCCGCGTGGCTCCAGCTTGCACCCACGGTCCCCGCGTGGCAGCGAGTCCCGAGCCAGGGCGTGGTTTCACATCGCTCGGCAGCGTCGGCGTTCGGAATCGGCGAGCTGCCCGCCGATGCGCACGACTTCACGCTGGCGGGCCGACGGCAGACCCGCCGACGTGATGTAAGGCTTCACGTCGGCGCACTGGCCACGGGTGACGTCGTACGGGTGGGGGGGCTTCTGGTGACACGACCCGCTCGGATCGTTGCGGACCTGCTCCGGACGCGAGAGGACCTGGAGGCAGTCGGCCGGATCCTGTCCGAGGCCTTGCGTCGCGGGCTCGATGACGAGGCCAGCTGCTCCGAGCATCTGGAGCCCCTGGCCCGAGCTTGGCAGCATAGAGACGGGAAGGCACTGATGGAATCGCTCCTGACCGAATCGCCCAGCGGCATGCTCCGTGGAGTCACCTCCTTCCGGTCGGGGGGTTCGACGAATGGGTGACCCGACCCGATACGAGTCTCCGGCAGCCCTCAGACAAGCCCTCACTGATCGGCTGAAGTCACGAGCGGCCGTCGGGCCGTGGCGATTGCCTGCCCTACAACGGCAGTTCGCCTACGAACGGCTCTTGGCCCGCTGCTACGCGCTGGACGGGGACTGGGTCGTCAAGGGCGCTGCGGCGATGCTGGCCCGGGGCATCGCCGTTCGCCACACCCTCGATATCGATGTGTATCGAGATGCTGAGGTCCAGGAGGCAGTGGCTTCCCTGCGACGGGCAGCTGATCTTGACCTCGGCGACTGGATGACATTCCGGCTTGGCCAGACCACCACAATCGAGGCCGGATCACAGGCCGCACGAGTTCCCGTTGAGGTGAGCATCGGGGTAAGCGTGTGGACGCGATTCCACGTCGATGTCGTGGGGTCCGGCCTGCATATGACGGGCACGCCGGAGTCCGCGAGAGGACTCGTTCGGGTGGAGCTCGCTGGGATCGAGATCCCGAACCTGACCGTCTATCCGCTGGTGGACCACCTCGCGGACAAGTTCTGCGCCATCGTGGAGACCCACGGCTCCCAGGAGCGAGCTTCGACCCGTTACAAAGACCTGATCGACCTGCCGGTGCTCATCGGGGCAGACGCCCATGCGGGGCACGCAATGAGACGAGCCCTCGACAGTGAAGCCGACCGGCGACAGCTCGACCTACCACCGCGATTCGTGGTCCCAGACTCAGCGATCTGGGCGCGTGGGTATCGGGCCGAAGCTGCTCGAACCGAGCGACGGCCCGTCCTGCCATACGAAGACGCTGTTCGAATCGTCGGCCGGGTTCCTCGACCCCGTACTCGCAGGTGGGGAACCGGCATCTGGGACCCCGGCGGACTCCAGTGGATCGCGGCGGATGAGTCCTTGCGCCGGCCATAGACGTACATGCTCGGCACATCGAAGTGATACCTCGGGCACACCCGCAGGCATCAATTCGGCCGGTCCCGATGCCAAGTAGCACTCGGCTGCTGGGCCCGATCCATCATCGCTTGGAACCTCGTTCCAGCATGCTTCGTGGAGGTCGCCGCGTTCGAGTCCGGGCTGGTCACATCTGGCTGATCCGACCACTGAGAGAAGCGCCCAGATCGATGCCCCGCAGCTTCGTGGGGTACTGGAGGTGCCCTGCCGGGCCCACCTCTCTAGACGGTATCCAGCCGCGAGATCTCCTCGACCAGCGCGGCGGGCTGCTCCTCGGCGACGAAGTGACCGCAGTCGGGGAACTGCACCGAGCGCGCACCGGGGAACGCCTCCTGCCAGCGGCGCATCTCCTTGGCCCGGAAGGCGATGTCCTTCATTCCCCAGGCGATGACGATGCGTTTCTCGGCGAGGGCCTCCCGGCGGTCCCACAGAGCGGCGAGCCAGTCGCTGGACCCGATGATCTGCCCCGGGAGCACCCAGCTTCCCCGGCGGTCATCGCCACTGGCCAGCGGGGCCAGGTAGTGCTGGTGGATCTCGGGGGTCAGGCGCGCCCTGTCCCCGTACGCGGCCGGCAGGATCGTTGCGGCGAAGAAGTTCCGGTGCCGGATCAACTCACGCCCGATGGGCCCGCCGACGAAGCCGCCGAACGCCCGGTAGTACCAGTCGGAGCGCACCGACCAGAGCCACGTGTTGGTGATCACCACGGACGACACGCGCTCCGGGTTGTCGAGGGCCCACGACAAGCCGATCGGTCCGCCCCAGTCGCCCACCACGAGGGTGACGTCCGCGAGATCCAGGGATTCCATGAACTCGGCGAAGTTCCGGGCCTGGTCGGCCGGGAGGTAGGAGAACGCCGGAGGCTTGTCGGACAGGCCGAAGCCGAGGTGGTCGGGCGCGATGCACCGACGCGTCGCGCGCAGCTCCTTGATCACCTTGCGGAACTGGAACGACCAGGTGGGGTTGCCGTGGACGAACACGACGGGTCGCCCCTGGCCCTCATCCACGAAGTGCATCCGGCCCGACCCGGTCTGGAACCAGTGGCTGTCGAACGGGTACTCCGTGCGGTCGAGCCACGGGGGCGGCACCTCAGGGGACCCTCCGGGACCTGAGGGGTGGTTCGGGTCCATCTCCATGGCCAGACCGTACCGAGACCGCCATGCCAACCCGGCAGCAGCCGCCGCACGCGGGATCTCGCGTTCCCGTTTCCTGAGAGACTGGCCCCATGAGCCATCCCCATCCCGAACTCGGACCCCCGCCCCCGCTGCCCGAGGGCGGCCTGCGGATCGTCCCGCTGGGAGGGCTCGGCGAGATCGGACGGAACATGACCGTCTTCGAGTTCGACGGCCGACTGCTGGTCGTGGACTGCGGGGTGCTGTTCCCCGAGGAGACCCAGCCCGGGGTGGACGTGATCCTGCCGGACTTCACCTGGATCCGTGACCGGCTCGATGCCATCGAGGCGATCGTGCTCACCCACGGACACGAGGACCACATCGGCGGCGTGCCCTACCTGCTGCGCGAGCGCCCGGACATCCCCCTGGTCGGCTCCCGGCTGTCGTTGGCGTTCATCACCTCGAAGCTCAAGGAGCACCGGATCACCCCGGTCACCCGGCAGGTCGCCGAGGGCGAGCGCCGCACGTTCGGGCCGTTCGACTGCGAGTTCGTCGCAGTCAACCACTCGATCCCCGACGGCCTGGCCGTCGCCATCCGGACACCGGCCGGGATGGTCCTGCACACCGGGGACTTCAAGATGGACCAGTTCCCGCTGGACTCCCGGATCACCGACCTGCGCGCCTTCGCCCGGCTGGGCGAGGAGGGCGTCGACCTGTTCATGACCGACTCCACCAACGCCGACGTCCCCGGGTTCACGATCTCCGAGCGCGACCTGGCCCCGGCGATCGAGGAGGTCTTCCGCACTGCTCCGCGGCGGATCATCGTCTCGAGCTTCGCCAGCCACGTGCACCGGATCCAGCAGGTCCTCGACGCCGCCCACCACCACGGCCGAAAGGTCGCTTTCGTGGGCAGGTCGATGGTGCGCAACATGGGCATCGCCCGCGACCTGGGCTACCTGACCATCCCCGAAGGGCTGGTGGTGAACCTCAAGGAGATCAAGAACCTGCCGGACAACCGGATCACGCTGGTGTCCACGGGGTCCCAGGGCGAGCCGATGGCTGCCCTGGCGCGGATGGCCAACCGCGACCACGAGATCCGGATCGGCCCCGGCGACACCGTCCTGCTTGCCAGCTCGCTGATCCCCGGGAACGAGAACGCGATCTACCGGGTGATCAACGCCCTGACCCGCTACGGCGCCAATGTGGTCCACAAGGGCAACGCGAAGGTCCACGTCTCGGGCCACGCGAGCGCCGGTGAGCTGGCGTACTGCTACAACATCGTGAAGCCGGGCAACGTCCTGCCGATCCACGGCGAGTGGCGCCACCTCGCTGAGAACGCCTCGATCGCGATCCGCACCGGCGTCCCGGCCGAGAACGTGGTCATCGCCGAGGACGGTGTCGTCGTGGACCTGATCGACCGGAGGGCACGGATCGCCGGGAAGGTCCCAGCCGGCTACGTCTACGTCGACGGCATGACCGTGGGCGGGGCCACGGAGGCCTCGCTGAAGGACCGTCGCACCCTGGCCGAGGAGGGCCTGGTCACGATCGTGGCCATCGTCGACGCGGACACGGGCCGGTTGGCCGAGCCGCCGGACTTCCTGACCCGGGGCCTGGTCAACAGCGAGACCATGTTCGCCGAGGTGGTGCCGCACATCGACAAGGCGCTGGCCAAGGCGGCCGCCGACGGGATCGGCGACCAGCACCAGCTCGAGCAGATCATCCACCGCACGGTCAGCAGGTGGGTCTTCAAGACCTACCGCCGCAACCCGGTGATCATGGCGATCGTCATCGACGCGTAGTGCCCCCCTGGGCGGCTGCCTCGATCTCCTGGCCGCCGATCCAGACGCGGCGGGGGTACCAATCGGCGTCCCACCAGACGAGATCGGCCAGGGCGCCCGGGGCGATGCGCCCGACATCCGTGCGGTTCAGCGACCGGGCGGCCACCTCGGTGCAGGACGCCAGCATGGTCGCCGGATCCATCCCGGCGGCGACCATGCGCCGGATCCCCTCGTCGAGGACGATCCCAGCCCCGGCGATGGTCCCATTCCCGCGGCGACCGAGGCCGAAGTCGTCGTTCTCGACCGGCTGGCCGCCGAACATCAGGGGTGTGCGGTTGGGCAGCCCGGCGGTCACGATCGCGTCGGTCACGCCGACGACCCGGCCGGGGGCCGCCGCGAAGACGATCTTGACCGCGGCGGCAGCCACGTGCTGGCCGTCGATGATCGTGCCGATGAAGTAGCGCTCATCGGACATCACCGCCCCCGGGACGCCCGGCTCGCGGTGGCTGAACGGTCGCTGCGCGTTGAAGATGTGGGTCGTCATCGTCGCACCGGCGTCTGCGGCAGCCCAGACCTGCTCGGCTGAGGCGTCGGAGTGCCCGACCGACACGATGATCCCCGCTCCGGCCAGCCGGCGGATCGCATCGAGTGCGTGGTCACGTTCAGGTGCGAGGGTGACGGTGAGCAGCATCTCCTTCGTGGCCGGGTGCCCGAGCAGCACGTCGAGGGCGGCGTCCGTCGGGTCGAGCATGCACTCGGCCCGGTGCGCGCCCTTGCGCGCCTCGGAGATGAACGGCCCCTCGAGGTGCACGCCGAGGATCCGGCAGGTCGGCCGGCCCTCGGCCGCATCACGGGCAGCCCTCGCCCGGTCGAACGCCCGGTTCAGCTCGTCGAGGGGTGCGGTGATGATCGTCGGCTCGAGGCCGGTCACGCCCCGCGCGGCCAGGCCGGCCAGCACCTGTTCCCACTGCGCGGGGGTGGCATCGGCGAAGTCCGCGCCGAAGGACCCGTTGTTCTGCAGGTCCATCAGCCCGGGGGTGAGGACGCCGGAACCCAGGTCGAGGTCGGCGGCAGCATCGTCGGTGACGGCCGTGATCCGACCACCGTCGATCGTCACTGTTCGCGGGCCCACAAGATGGCCGTTCTGGAGCACCTGGGAGCACCTGATCGTCGTCATGGGCCCTGCACCCCTCTGTCGCCGCTGATCCGTCGACCGAACGTACCGCCGTCGTTGCGCAGAATCATCGTGGCCACGGCAATCCACAGGGCTGTCGGCTGCGAACACCTCCCGTGCTGACCCTCGTGGCCATCGGCTTCGTCGCCGGTCTGGTGACCGCCCTGTCCCCCTGTGTCCTGCCCGTCCTGCCGGGGATCCTGGCCGCCTCCTCGCTGTCCGCCGGTTCCGCCGGGTCGGGCGCGACGACCGGCGTCGGCCCGGGCGGCGGCTCGGTGGCGGTGGCGGCTCCCCCTCAGGTCAGTCGCCGTCGGCCGTACCTGATCGTCGCCGGCCTTCTCACGTCCTTCACCCTGCTGACACTGCTGGGCGCCACGCTGATCTCGGTGCTCGGAGTTCCCGACGGCCTCCTGCGCGGGATCGCCCTCGCGACCCTCATCGGCGTGGGCCTGGGCCTGCTGATCCCGGGGATCGGGCACCAGTTCGAGAAGGTGTTCTACCGGTTCCCGAGTCGCGGTCCTGTCCGCGGCGGGTCGGCGTTCGTGTTCGGCCTGACCCTTGGAGTGGTGTTCGTCCCGTGCGCCGGGCCGGTGCTGGCCGCGATCACGGTCCTCGCCGCCTCACAGGGATTGAGCGCCGGGCTCGTCGTCCTCACCCTGGCGTTCGCGGCTGGGCTCGCGATCCCCCTGCTCCTGGTGGCCCGCCTGGGCGTCGGCGCCGGACGTCGGCTCGCCAACCGGATGCCGACGGTGCGCAAGGTGGCGGGCGCGGTGTTCCTGATCACGGGCCTGGCCATGGCGTTCGGCCTGGCTGATGCCGTGCAGCGCGCGGTGCCGGGCTACGTGGCGGCAGTCCAGCAGCGGCTGGAGGACAACGACACCGCCCGCGGCGCGCTGGACGCGCTGCGGTCCGACCCCGACCCCGTCGCCGCTGCCTTTGCCCCCATCGGGCAGCAGACCTTCGACGAGTGCGCCCAGGATTCCGCCGAGCTCGCCGACTGCGGGAAGGCCCCCGAGCTCACCGGGATCGTCGACTGGCTGAATACCCCCGGCGAAGCGCCCCTGTCCCTGACCGGGCTGCAGGCCGAGGGCCGTGTCGTCCTCGTGGACTTCTGGACCTACTCCTGCATCAACTGCCAGCGCACCCTGCCCTACATCACCGCCTGGGACGCGGCCTACCGCGACCAGGGCCTGACCGTCATCGGGGTGCACTCCCCGGAGTTCGCGTTCGAGCGTGACGCGGCCAACGTCGCCGAGCGGGCGAAGGACTTCGGCGTCGAGTACCCGATCGCGATCGACAACGACTTCAAGACCTGGCGCGCCTACGACCAGCGCTACTGGCCGGCGCACTACCTGATCGACCGTTCGGGAACCGTCCGCCAGGTCCACTACGGCGAGGGCGCCTATGCGGAGACCGAGGCCCTGATCCGCGAGCTGCTCGCCGAGGGAGACGCGCCGGTGGCCCAGGGCGCGGTCACGCCTGGAACCCCGGAGGCGAATCAGGCCCAGACCCCGGAGACGTACCTCGGTTTCGCCCGCGCGCAGGCCTACACGCACTCCATCGCCCGGGACGAGGCTGAGAGGTACGACTCGGATCCGCTGTTCGGCCCGGGCGGGCAGGACCGGGTCACCCTGAAGGGGACCTGGACCGTGCGCGACGAGCGGATCGATGCTGGTCCGGACGCCGGGTTGATCCTCGACTTCGCCGCGGCCAGGGTCTTCCTGGTCCTCGGCGGGGACGGGACGGCCACCGTCATGGAGGGCGACGTGACCCGCGAGGTGGCGGTCTCGGGGGCACCGACCCTGTACGAGGTGCGCTCCGGGGCGGCGGGGCGCTCGCGCATCGGGGTCTACCTCGAGCAGGGCATGTCCGCCTACGCCTTCACCTTCGGCTGAGTGCGGGGCCCAGCGACACGGCAATTGCCCACGGCAGAACCAATCCGGGCCCGCCAGGGCTGCGAACCAGTCCCGATGACCAGCTCAGCCGGTCCCCACCCCAACGAGAGGCACCACGACATGAACCGCACCATCCCCGCCGCACTGACCCTGCTGCTCGGCCTGACCCTCTCCGGGTGCGCCTCCGACGACACCGCCACCGCCCCGGCTGCTGCCTCGGAGTCGGCCATGGAGAAGGCGCCCAGCGCCTCGGCCATGGAGAAGGACCCCAGCGAGTCCGCGATGGCAGAGGACGGCGCGGCCATGTCCAAGGAGGGGGCCTGGATCGACCAGGCTGCCTACGAGGCCGATGCCGCGAAGTTCCATGAGGCCGGTGATGTCGTCCTGTTCTTCAACGCGTCCTGGTGCCCGACCTGCAAGGCGACCGTGGAGAGCCTGGATGCCGACGGCGTGCCGGCGGGGCTAACGGTCGTCAGCGTGGACTACGACGCCGCCAACGACCTGCGCACGCAGTACGGCGTCACGGTCCAGCACACGTTCGTCCAGGTCGATGACCAGGGCAGCGAGGTGGCGAAGTTCACCGGGGCCGCGACCGGCGAGGCGATCGCAGCCCAGACGGCCTGACCGTTCCGGAGACGACGACCACACACGAGGGAGAGGGACCATGATCGAGCTCATCGGGGCGCTGGTCGCCGGGGTGCTGACCACCCTGGCGCCGTGCGTGCTGCCCCTGCTGCCGATCATCGTCGGCGGATCGATGGCCGGTGCGCTGGCCGAGGAGCGCGCGGAGTCCGGGGCCGGTTCCCTGGCCGTGGGCACACGGACCGAGCCGACAGTCAGGCAACGCTCGGCCGTCTCCCGCGCCCTGGTCATCACGATCTCGCTGGGCGTGTCGATCCTGGTCTTCACGCTCGCGCTGAAGGCGACGACCGCCCTGATCGGCATCCCGCCGCAGGCCTGGCAGTGGGTCTCCGGTGGCGTGCTCATCGCCCTGGGTGTCGTCGGCGCGTTCCCCGACCTCTGGGAGCGGCTGTCCGCGCGCCTCGGGCTGCAGAGTCGCTCGGCGCAACGGCTGGGAGCAGCTCGCAGGCGCGACGGGGTGTCCGGCGAGATCCTCACCGGCGCTGCCCTCGGCCCGGTCTTCACCTCGTGCTCACCGTTCGACGGCTACGTCATCGTGACGGTGCGGCCCGCCGAGCCCGTTCGCGGGCTGGTCCTGCTGGGCGCCTACATCGTCGGCCTGTGCCTCACGCTGCTGATCATCGCCCTGGCGGGGCAGCGGGTCGTAGCGCGCTTCGGCTGGGCGGCTGACTCCCACGGGTGGTTCCGCCGCGGCATGGGGATCGTGTTCATCGTGGTCGGCGTGCTGGTCGCCACCGGCGCGATGAAGTCGATCGAGACCTGGATCGTGGTCGAGACCCCTTCGCCCCGTGGAACCTCGACGCACAGTTCATCGGCTGATGCGACGATGAACCTCGTGACCCTGCGTGCAGCGGATCCACCGCCGGCGAGCTGATCGCGCGCGTCGCCTCCGGCGACGAGGACGCATTCCGGATGCTTACCGGTCGCATTCGTCAGCCGCCTACGGCCTGGCCTGCGGGCCACCCGCGATGAGCACCTGGCCCAGGACGTCCTGCAGGAGGCCTTCGCCTATTCTGGGCGCAGGCCTCGCGCTTCGATCCGCAGGCGTCGTCGGTCCGGTCCTGGATCACCATGCTCACCCATCGCCGGGCCGTGGACCGGGTCCGCCGCGAGCAGGGCGACCGCGACCGGGTCTCCCACTGGGCGACCTCGACGCGCGAGCGCGACCACGACTCGTGGCCGAGG
>CAVPNW010000022.1:0-86726 GCA_963706875.1 uncultured Actinomycetes bacterium
GGAGTAGTTCTTGCAAGAAGCTCCGAATGCTCGGTTGAAATTGGACTTATATAAAAATATGCGGTTGATGCGACAAGACTTGCAAAAACGGCGAATGTAAAATTCTTAATTGCTCTGCCAAGCAGTGGTAAATTATAAGTGGCAAGGCAGTATCCCATTCCATTGATTGGACCCATTAGCGGTGAAATCAGCATTGCTCCAATTATTACCGCTGGCGAGTTCATATTCAGTCCAACTGAAGCAACAACTACTGCAAATGCAAGAATCCACAAATTTGTCCCCTTGAAAATTATGTCTTTCTCTATTGAGGCATGGATTTTATCAAAATCCTCAATTTCACTATCAAGGTTCAGGAAATGTAAAATTTTTTTTAGCATCGGGAATTAACCATATGATTATAAAATTCATTTGCAATTATCGAAGGTAAATCATTTTTCTTGTTTCAATCTTTCTTTTCTGCAAGCAACTGATAAAAGTAAATACCGCTTGATAAGTAATGTTTTTGTGCGTCGAAAGTGACAGTAAACTTTCCGGGGTTTAATTGTTCATCTACTAGAACAGCGACTTCATTTCCAAGAATATCGTAAACTTTGATTGAGACATTCGACAGACTTGCTACCTTATAATGAATTTTAGTTATGGGGTTAAATGGATTTGGGTAATTCTGTGAAAGATAAAATTCACTGGAGATATGGTTTCGTCATCAGCATCTGTTAAACCAAGGTGCTTTCTCATCAGAGCAGAAAAATATTCGATTGTAACTACATCAACATATGCTCCAACTGATGTATCTGGCTTTATTAAATCAGCCAATTGTTTTAACCGAGGAATAGATAGATCAACACTTGAAGGATCTGTACGATTGGCGAAATCGTCTTGGCGTAACCTTTGATATCCAGCTAAAAGGAACTTAGGGCGGGGTTTGTTCTTAATTAAATTGATAATGTTTATCGCAGCAGTATTCAAATTACTAACATTTCCATAAAATGTTCCATCGTTCACATGATTAAAAATCAACGAGCCATAATTAGTGTTTGAAGTTTGAGTGGGGAGCAAAGGATCGGGTATTAATGTCAATGGTGACTGAATCGCAGCTTGAAATTGACCGTATTTTACGAAGTTGAAACTATTGTTAATTGTTTTTCCACGATAAACCATAGTACCACTGCCGGCATAATGTTTATAACCATAAATTTTATCCACACTAAAATGATTCATTAAATTTCTTGAATCAGTTACTGCTGAATTCCATACATCATTTCCCCATAAATCGGGATAAGCATACCCGAGCGGAGAAGTAACACTAATGAATCCATCATTGGGAGTTGCAGTTTGAAAATAGTACTGTGCTGCAAACGGGCATTCGTTTAGCATGTGAAGATTCCATCCCCAATTTACAGGAACAGTACCTCGTTGAGATGAAAGCCAGGAGCCTGATTGAAATCCAAAATTCCAGTTTGATGCATCACCTTCAGTCCCAATAAAAATTAAATAATATCTATCTCTTACTTGAACAGTATCTTTATTTACTATTGAAGGAGGAGCTAAAGAAACATTAGAAGCTGGAAATGACGAATGCCATGAAAGGTTTCCAAGTAATGTTTCGTGAAAGCTTGATCCAAACTGTGCAAACCATTGTGTCATAGGTTCAGGACGAATCCAGCCGTAAATATGAAAAATTGAATTGGGATTTTTCGAATGCATGAAGTTTAAAGTATTTTCAAGAATATCGGCTCGTGGAGTCGGCATTGAATTTAAATCAAAATGATCGGTGCGGCTAAGTTAACTCGAAACATTTTTTTAGAAATCGTCCAATCAGTTATTTCCCTGATGTAAAACTTTGAGGGATTACATCGAGGAAGCAATTTTGTGATTCCCCAGTTTAGCATATTGAGATATCTTTGCTCTTCGGTTAAGGAAGTATTATTCCATGAATGAGAAGCCGATTCCAATTTACCTGAAACCCAAATCGAAGGATCACCATCAAAAGAATCGGTTACAAGAACGGAATCAGAGACTTCAAGTCCAAGTGCTGCAGCATTAGAAGAAGTAAGGGGAAGCCTCTTTTTGTTAATCCGCCAATCATAGCAGCATATTCGGCCTGCCAGCGAAATGATTGACCCGAAAAATTTCCGAATGTACGGTTAGGATCGTAAGTTATGGCTACCGCTCAGGAAACTTCTGAACTTATTAACCAGCGACGAAAGCGAAGCAACACTGTCGAACACAACATTTCCGTTCGAACGATAAACATCCCGCCATTGTTCATCGGTTCGAGTATAGCTCCATGTTTCGTAAACATTCAGTAAATAAAGGCGGGCAGAATCACGATTAACTATTCCAGCTAAAGTTAAAGCAGCAATCTTATCAGACGCGACTGCTCCAGTTCCATTATACAAGACAGCGTTATAAGAAAGGATTGAACTAAATGTGATGCAGAGCAGCAGAAGTATTTTAGATTTCACAGCTTTGAGTATTTTTGATTCAAAATTAGAAAAGCTTGGTACTAAGTGCAATGATAATTAATGTTGTCTTTTCGATCTGTTGAAGAAAAATTACCATGCATATTTTGATACATACCGCGAATAATCCGTTTTATCTCAATCGAGCGATAATTCTCTTGGCAAGTAATTTGTTTACTTGACTGAGAACGTTTCTTAACTGATATTTGAATAGCGAAAATAAAGTAATTATGAAAAATATCAAAGATCATTAAGTGAAAGGTAAAAAGATGAAAATAAGAGTTTTGATCCCAATGATTTTGCTTGGTTTTTTGTTTCCAGTTTTAGCTCAAGAAAACCAATATCCAAATGTGAACCTACCACTTTCAGTTGTCAAAACTATTCCTAATGGATGGATTCTTGCAGGCAGCAATCCCCGCGATTACGAAGTGACTCAGGATAATACGATCCGTACTCCGGATATTTTTCAAGTTCGCTCCAATCAATTGTAAATCGCCCGCAAGGATATGTTACATTGATGCAAGACAATTAAATCAGATAAGTATAAAGGTGAACGTATAATCTTTTCGGGTTATGTAAAAGCTAAGTTTATTTCAGATTGGGCAGGATTGTGGATGCGTGTTGACGATGTAATTGGCAGACCACTAAGTTTTGATAATATGAATGATAGACCAATCCTCGGTAATTCTGATTGGGTGAAATATGAAATAGTTCTTGATGTTCCTACGAATAGTTCTGAAATATCTTTCGGAGTGCTGCTTGATGGAAAAGGTCAGATATGGTTTGATAATCTGGAGATTAAAGTTGTGGGAATGGATGTTCCGGTCACTGATCGTCTTAAAAATAAAGTTGAAAATTTGGAACCTTACAATCTAGATTTTGAACATTAAATGTTCTTTTAAAAACGTCCTTCCATCAAAAAATCTTGAGGGTTTAAAGATCGAAGAAACAAATTCTGTTAATTCTAATTGGCAACAGAAAAGAGTCAGCCGCACAGGGTGTCCACGCTCCAGCCGTGCTCCAGCCCGTACGGGCTCACCGTCACCTTGTAGATGGTGATCTCGTGCCGGTGCGGGGCGTCGTACATCACGGCGATCGAGCCGAGCAGCTGCGAGCCGCCGCGGGAGCCGCCAATGCCGTCCCAGGGGGAGTCGTAGCGCTGCCACAGCGACGAGGTGGCGTTCCAGATCCCGCCGTGGGCCACATCGAGCCGGGACAGCTCCGAGATCACCATCGCGGCGGTCCGGGTGTCCAGCACCGCGGCCGGCCGGATGATCCGGACGTCCTCCGTGAGCGCGCTCATGCATCCCTCCGTGGGCGGCGGCGGGCCGCAGGTGGCCCTGCTGACCCATCGGCCGTGTACGGCCTTGAGGTTGAGCCGATAGCGTCGGGAACCGTGACGCCTCCCCCCGCCCTCGCGCCCTCGGTCATCCGCCGCGCCCCCAAGGTGCTCCTGCACGATCACCTCGACGGCGGCCTGCGGCCGCAGACGATCATCGACCTGGCCGCCGAGATCGGGTACGACCGGCTGCCGTCCCAGGACGCCGAGGCGCTGGCAGCCTGGTTCGTCGAGTCGGCCGACAGCGGCTCGCTGGAGCGCTACCTCGACACCTTCGCCCACACCGTCGCCGTGATGCAGACCCCCGAGGCGCTGCGCCGGGTCGCCGCCGAGTGCGCCCAGGACCTGGCCGCCGACGGGGTGGTCTACGCCGAGATCCGCTACGCCCCCGAGCTCCACCTGGCCGGCGGCCTCGACCTGGTCGAGGTCGTCGAGGCGGTGCAGCGGGGGTTCCGCGACGGCGAGCAGCTCGCGGCGGCGGCCGGCCACCCGATCCGGGTCCGCACCCTGCTCACCGCGATGCGGCAGGCCGCGCGCTCCCGCGAGGTCGCCGAGCTGGTGGTCGCCTACCGAGACCAGGGGGTGGCCGGCTTCGACATCGCCGGGGCGGAGGCGGGCTTCCCGCCGACCCGCCACCTGGACGCGTTCGAGTACCTCCGCCGGGAGAACGCCCACTTCACGATCCACGCCGGCGAGGGATTCGGGCTGCCGAGCATCTGGGAGGCGCTGCAGTGGTGCGGCGCCGACCGGCTGGGCCACGGCGTGCGCATCGTCGACGACATCGAGGTGCGCGAGGACGGGTCGGTGCATCTGGGCCGGCTCGCCGCGTACGTGCGCGACCAGCGGGTGCCGCTGGAGATGTGCCCCTCGTCCAACATCCAGACCGGGGCGGCGGCGTCGATCGCCGAGCACCCGATCGGCCTGCTGACCCGGCTGCGCTTCCGGGTCACGGTCAACACCGACAACCGGCTGATGTCGGGCACCTCGATGAGCCGCGAGATGGAGCGGCTGGTGGCGGCCTTCGGGTACGGCCTGGCCGACCTGCAGTGGTTCACCGTCAACGCGATGAAGTCGGCGTTCCTGCCCTTCGATGAGCGCCTCGCCATCATCGACGAGATCGTGAAGCCGGGCTACGCCAAGTTGATGCGCGAGGGGCTCTAGCCGGGCTGGCCCGGAGGCCGCCCAAGGCCCTCGCCGCGGGCCGCGTGCCGCAGGGCGTACACCGTCGCGTGCCGGTCGCACGGGCGGCAGCCCAACTCGATCTGGCGCTGGACCGTCGCCTCCTCCGCCTGCATCAGCGCGAAGCCGCGTCGCACCAGGGTGGCCGGCGGCTTGCGGCGCTCGCGCAGGTCGCGCTGCAGGCGGCGGGCGAAGTTCTTCCAGGCGGCCCGGCGCACCACGATCGCGTCCGCCAGCAGGCCCCGCTCACGGAGCGGCGCGACGAGCTCGGCCGAGAAGATCCCCTCGGCGATGACGGCCGCGGCGCCGTTGAGGGCGAAGGGCTCGGCGCCGACCGCCCGGTCCTGGGCGATGTCGTAGACGGGGATCTCGGTGCGCCCGGTGCGGCACAGCTCGTCGAGGGCCGCGATCGCCTTGTCGGCGTTCCAGGAGCCGATGTCGTCCCAGTCGACGATGCCCAGGGAGTGGTGCCGCGGCGCCGTCGGGTCGTCGCCGTCCTTGTAGAAGTGGTCGAGCTCAAGCACGGGCAGGCCGCTGGACTCGGCCAGGTGCGACTTGCCGCTGCCGGACGGCCCGGCCATCACGACGACCTGGGCCAGGAGGGCGCTCACAGGCCGATGGGGTGCCAGACCGTCTTGGTCTCCAGGAAGGGCCGGACCCGGGACAGGCCCGGGTCGGCCGTCCAGTCCGCCTCGCCGGCCGGGTCGGCGCGCAGCACCCGCTTGACGTTGTCGGCGGCGGCGACCTCGAGGTCGGCGGCGAGCGCGCCGGCGCCGGCCAGGTCGATCGCGTTGACGTCCATGTGCGAGGCGAGCCAGGGCGCGACCTCGGCCGTGTGGCAGGTGATCAGGTTGACGACGCCGCCGGGGACGTCGGAGGTCGCCAGGACCTCGCCCAGCGTCACCGCGGGCAAGCGGGCGCTCCTGCGAGGCCAGCACGACGCAGGTGTTGCCGCTGACGATGACCGGCGCGATGACCGACACCAGGCCCGAGCAGCGAGGACCGCTGCGGCGCGATCACCGCGACGACGCCGGTGGGCTCGGGCAGCGAGAAGTTGAAGAACGGCGACGCGACCGGGTTGGAGGAGCCGAGCACCTGCGCCAGCTTGTCGGGCCACCCGGCGTACCAGACCCAGCGGTCGATCGCCGCATCGACGGCGGCCGTCGCCTGGCGCACGGTCAGCCCCTCGCCGCGCGCCACCTCGTCGATGAACTGCGACCGCCGCCCCTCCATCACCTCGGCCACCCGGTAGAGCACCTGGCCGCGGTTGTACGCCGTGGCGCCGCTCCACCCGGCGAACGCGGCGCGCGCGGCGACCACGGCCTCGCGGGCGTCCTTGCGCGAGCCCATCGAGGCGTTGGCGAGGAAGCGGCCCTTGGCGTCGGCCACCTCGTACGAGCGGCCGCTCTCCGAGCGGGGGAACTTGCCGCCGAGGTAGAGCTTGTACGTCTTGCGGACGTCCACCCGAGTGCTCACGCCTGCTCCTTGAGGTACGCGGCGAGACCGTGGCGTCCGCCCTCGCGGCCGAACCCGCTCTCCTTGTAGCCGCCGAAGGGGCTGGCCGGGTCGAAGTGGTTGAAGGTGTTGGCCCACACCACGCCGGCCCGCAGGTGGCTGGCCATCCACAGGATCCGGCTGCCCTTCTCGGTCCAGACGCCCGGCCGACAGTCCGTAGGGGGTGTTGTTGGCCTTCTCCAGCGCTTCCTTCGGGGTGCGGAAGGTGAGCACGCTCAGCACCGGGCCGAAGATCTCCTCGCGGGCGATGCGGTGGGCCTGCGAGACGCCGGTGAACACCGTCGGCGGGAACCAGAAGCCGCGGTCGGGCAGGTCGCAGGGCGCCGACCACCGGGTCGGCGCCCTCGTCCTCGCCGACCTGGCTCATCTCGCGGATCCGGGCCAGCTGCGTCGAGGAGTTGATCGCGCCGATGTCGGTGTTCTTGTCGAGCGGGTCGCCGAGGCGCAGCGTGGCGAGGCGGCGCTTCAGCGAGTGGACGACCTCGTCGACGACCGACTCCTGCACGAGCAGCCGGGTGCCCGCGCAGCACACGTGGCCCTGGTTGAAGAAGATGCCGCGCACGATGCCCTCGACGGCCTGGTCGATGGGCGCGTCGTCGAAGATGATGTTGGCGGCCTTGCCGCCGAGCTCGAGGGTCACCCGCTTGTCGGTGCCGGCCGCGGCGCGCTGGATCAGCTTGCCGACCTCGGTCGAGCCGGTGAACGCGATCTTGTCGATGCCGGGGTGCTCGACGAGCGCGCGGCCGGTCTCGCCGGCGCCGGTGAGGATGTTGACGACGCCCGGGCGGCAGGTCGGCCTGCTGGCAGATCTCGGCGAACAGCAGGGCCGTCAGCGGGGTGGTCTCGGCGGGCTTGAGCACCACGGTGTTGCCGGCCGCGAGGGCGGGGGCGATCTTCCACGCCAGCATGAGCAGCGGGAAGTTCCACGGGATGATCTGGCCGGCCACGCCGAGCGGCCGCGGGTCGGGGCCGAGCCCGGCGTAGCCGAGCTTGTCGGCCCAGCCCGCGTGGTAGAAGAAGTGCGCCGCGGCCAGCGGGCACGTCGACGTCGCGGCTCTCCTTGATCGGCTTGCCGTCGTCCAGGGTCTCCAGGACGGCCAGCTCGCGCGAGCGCTCCTGGATCAGCCGGGCGATCCGGAAGAGGTACTTGCCCCGCTCGCGCCCGCTCATCTTCGACCAGGTGCGGGTGTACGCGGTGCGCGCGGCCTTGACGGCGCGGTCGACGTCGGCGGCGCCCGCCTCGGCGACCTCGGCCAGCACCTCCTCGCTGGACGGCGAGATCGTCTTGAACGCGCCGCCGTCAGCCGCCTCGCTGAAGTCGCCGTCGATGAACAGGCCGTACGACGCCTTGAGGTCGACGACCGCGCGCGACTCGGGCGCGGGGGCGTAGTCGAAGGGGGTGCCCATGGGTCGCCTCAGTCCAGGGTGAAGTAGTCAGGGCCGGAGTAGCGGCCGGTGGCCATCTTGGTGCGCTGCATGAGCAGGTCGTTGAGCAGGCTGGAGGCCCCGAGCCGGAACCAGTCGGGGTCGAGCCAGTCCGCGCCGACGGTCTCGTTGACCATGACCAGCATCTTGAGCGCGTCCTTGGTGTTCTTCAGCCCGCCGGCGGGCTTGACGCCGATCTGGATGCCGGTGGCCTCGCGGTAGTCGCGGACCGCCTGCAGCATCGTCAGCACGACCGGCGGGGTGGCGGCGGGCTGGATCTTGCCGGTGCTGGTCTTGATGAAGTCGCCGCCGGCGAGCATGGCCAGCCACGAGGCGCGCCGCACGTTGTCGTACGTCTGCAGCTCGCCGGTCTCCAGGATCACCTTGAGGTGGGCGTCGCCGCAGGCCTCCTTGACCGCGACGATCTCGTCGAAGACGTCGAGGTAGCGCCCGGACAGGAAGGCCCCGCGGTCGATGACCATGTCGATCTCGTCGGCCCCGGCGTCAACGGCATCGCGGGTGTCCTGCAGCTTGACCGCGCGGCTGGCCCGGCCGCTGGGGAAGGCGGTGGCGACGGCGGCGACCTTGATGCCGCTGGAGCCCAGCGCCTCCTTGGCGATGCCGACCAGGTCGTTGTAGACGCAGATCGCCGCGACCGTGGGGACCGAGGGGTCCATCGGGTCGGGGTGCATCGCCTTGGTGCACAGCGCGCGCACCTTGCCCGGGGTGTCGGCGCCCTCGAGCGTGGTGAGGTCGATCATCTGGATCGCCAGGTCGATCGCGAAGGCCTTGGCCGTGGTCTTGATCGAGCGGGTGCCGAGGTCGGCGGCGCGCCCCTCGGCCCCCACCTGGTCGACTCCGGGCAGGCCGTGGAGGAAGCCGCGCAGCGACCCGTTGGAGGAGGTGATCTCGTCGACGGCGGGCAGCCCGCCCGCGCGCGGAGATGCGGTCGCGGTCACCTGCGGAGCCTAGCCATGCTCAAGGCCGGCCGCGGCCGCGATGTCGGCCTTGAGGGCGGCGAGATCCGCGGCCGCTGCGGCCTTGGCGGCCGCGAACGCCTCGGGCAGGGGGAGGTCCGCGGCCACCGGGATGACCACCTCCAGGTAGCACTTGATCTTCGGCTCGGTGCCGCTCGGCCGGACGATCACCCGGCCGTGGTCGGCCAGGGTGAACCGCAGGCCGTCGGTGGGGGGCAGCCCGCCCTCGCCGCGCTCCAGGTCGTCGACCCGCTCGACCGCCCGCCCGCCGAGGGACGTCGGCGGGGACTGCCGCAGCCGGCCCATGGCCGCGCCGATCAGCGAGAGGTCGGTGACGCGCGCCGAGAGCTGGTCGGTGGCGTGCAGGCCGTACCGGGCGGCCGCCGCCTCCAGCAGGTCCTCGAGGGTCTCGCCGCGGGCCTTGGCCTGGGCCGCCAGCTCGGCGATCATCAACGCCGCCGAGACGCCGTCCTTGTCGCGTACGGCCACCGGGTCGACGCAGTAGCCGAGCGCCTCCTCGTACCCGAAGGACAGCCCGTCGACGCGGCCGATCCACTTGAAGCCGGTGAGCGTCTCCAGGTGCTCGAGCCCCTCGGCGCGGCAGATCGCGCCAAGCATCGACGACGACACGATCGAGTTGGCGTAGATGCCGCGCTCGCCGCGGGCGATCAGGTGCAGTCCGAGCAGCACGCCCACCTCGTCGCCGCGCAGCATCCGCCACTGGCCGTCGCGCATCGGCGCGGCCACGGCGCACCGGTCGGCGTCGGGGTCGTTGGCGATAACGAGGTCGACGCCCGCCTCGCGGGCGGTGGCCAGCGCCAGGTCGATGGCCCCCGGCTCCTCGGGGTTGGGGAAGGCGACGGTCGGGAACGCCGGATCGGGCTCGAACTGCGCGCCGACCAGCACGGGCGGCGCGAAGCCGGCGCGGGTGAACGCGTCGACGACGACCTGCCCGCCGACGCCGTGCATGGCGGTGTACGCGACCGCGAGGTCGCGCGGCGCCTCGGCGCGCACCAGGGACGCGGCCCGGTCGAGGTAGGCGTCGAGGACCGAGTCGTCCAGCGTCTCCCACTCCCCGCCGAGGGGGATGGCCGAGACCGGGCCGACGGCGTCGATGCACGCGGAGATCTCGGTGTCGGCGGGCGGAACGATCTGCGAGCCGTCGCCGAGGTAGACCTTGTAGCCGTTGTCCTGCGGCGGGTTGTGGCTCGCGGTCACCATCACGCCGGCCGCGCAGCCGAGGTGGCGGATGGCGTACGCGAGGACGGGCGTCGGCAGCGGCTTGGGGAGCACCATCGCGCCCAGCCCGGCGCCGCGCATCACCGCGGCGGTGTCGCGGGCGAAGACATCGGAGTTGCGCCGGGCGTCGTAGCCGATGACGACCGCGCCGCCGCCCCGCTCGGACAGGTACGCGGCCAGCCCCGCGGCGGCTGACATGACGACCGAGCGGTTCATCCGGTTGGGGCCTGCGCCGAGGGCGCCGCGCAGCCCGGCGGTGCCGAACTCCAGCCGCCCGGCGAAGCGGTCCGCGAGGTCCTCAACCGCGGCCTCGACGCCGGCGTCGCAGGCGTCGAGCAGGGCGCGCAGCTCCTCGCGGGTCTCCGGATCGGGGTCGTCGGCCAGCCAGGCCTCCGCCGCGGCGCGCACGTCGATCGCCTCGGCGCTCACAGCCGGGTCACCACCTGGGCGAGCAGCCGGCCCATGCGCTCGGCGGCGGCCTGCCCGGCCGCGAGGACCTCGGCGTGGTTGAGCGGCTCGCCCGTCATCCCGGCCGCGGCGTTGGTGACGAGCGACAGGCCGAGCACCTCGACGCCGAGCTCGCGGGCGGCGATGGCCTCGACCGTGGTGGACATGCCCACCAGGGTGCCGCCCATCCGGCCGACCATCGCGACCTCGGCGGGCGTCTCGTACTGCGGCCCGCGGAACTGCACGTAGACCCCCTCGGCGAGGTCCGGCTCGACCTCGCGGCACAGCGCCCGCAGCCGCTTGGAGTAGAGGTCGGTGAGGTCGATGAAGGTGGCCCCGCGCAGCGGGGTCATGCCGGTCAGGTTGATGTGGTCGCTGATGAGCACCGGGGTGCCGGGGCTCCACGCCGGGTCGAGGCCGCCGCAGCCGTTGGTCAGCACGACGACCCGGCAGCCGGCCGCGGCCGCGGTGCGCACCCCGTGCACCACCGGCTCGACCCCGAGCCCCTCGTACAGGTGGTTGCGGCCGAGGAAGACCAGCAGCCGGTGGTCGCCGGCGCGGACGCTGCGCAGCTTGCCCGAATGCCCTTGGACGGCCGGCGGCGGGAAGCCCGGCAGGTCGGTGAGGGCCACCTCGGCCACGGTCTCGCCGAGCAGCTCGGCGGCCGGCACCCACCCGGAGCCCATCACCAGCGCCACGTCGTGGCGCTCGACTCCGGTCGCTGCGGCCAGGGCCGCGGCGGCGTCGCGCGCGGCTGCCTGCGGGTCTGCGTAGAGGTCGGTCACGCCCCCGACGCTATCGCCGGGAGGCGCTCACGGACCCACGGATCGGCAAGGCCGGGACCGGAGGTCGGCGACGTAGTCGGCGGGGGCGCCGGCGACCTCCGCGGCGTCGGCCACGATGCCGAGGTAGCGCGCGGACGGCAGCCCGCCCTCGTACGCGTCGAGGACGTACACCCAGGCCAGCGGCGAGCCCTCCATGGTCTGCACGCGGACCCGCAGCTTGCGGTAGAGCCCGAGGTCGGCGCCCTCCCACGAGTCCAGGGCGGCCTCGTCCTGGGGGGTGAGGTCGTACAGCATCACGAAGACCTGGTCCGACGGGGACTCGGCCAAGGTGGCGATCGAGCCCTCCCACCCGAGGTCCTCGCCGCCGAAGCCGAGCCGCCAGCCGACCAGCCAGCCGCTGCCCGCGGGCGGTGAGTGCGGGGCCCGGTCGGCCATCTGGCTCGGGTCCAGGTTGCTGCCGTACGCGGCATAGAGGGCCATGGCGCAGCAGCGTAGGCGCCGGTGCGCCATGATGCGGCCGTGACGCGCATCGGGATCATCGGAGGCGGGCCGGGCGGCTACGAGGCGGCGCTGGTCGCCGCCCAGCTCGGCGGCGAGGTCGTGCTCGTCGACCGCGACGGCATCGGGGGGTCGTGCGTCCTCACCGACTGCGTGCCGTCCAAGACGCTCATCGCCACGGCGGACGTCGTCACCGCCACGGCGGAGTCCGGCGAGCTCGGCGTGGTCCTCGGCGAGCGCGGCGCCCGGGCGTCGGCCCAGGCCGTGCACGCCGACCTCGCCGCGGTCAACGCCCGGGTCAAGGCGCTGGCCGCGGCGCAGTCCGCCGACATCGCGGCCCGCCTGGAGCGCGAGGGCGTCCGGGTCGTGGCGGGCGTGGGCCGGCTCGAGCCGGGCGACCGGATCGTCGCCGAGCGCGCCGACGGCGGTCGCGAGGAGATCGCCTGCGATGTCGCGCTGGTCTCGACCGGGGCCCGGCCGCGGGTGCTCGCCGATGCCGAGCCGGACGGCGAGCGGATCGTCACCTGGGAGCAGGTGTACGACCTCGACGAGGTGCCCGAGCGGCTGATCGTCGTCGGGTCGGGCGTGACGGGGGCGGAGTTCGCCTCCGCCTTCCAGTCGCTGGGCTCCCGGGTCGTCCTGGTGTCGTCGCGCGAGCACGTCCTGCCCGGCGAGGACCCGGACGCGGCCGAGGTGCTGGAGGGGGTCTTCCGGCGCCGCGGCATGGAGGTGCTGGCCCGCGCGCGGGCGACGGCGGCCCGCCGCGAGGGCGACGGGGTCGTGGTCGAGCTGGCCGACGGCCGGCGGGTCGAGGGCAGCCACTGCCTGATGGCCGTCGGCTCGATCCCCAACACCACCGGCATCGGCCTTGAGGAGTGCGGCGTCGGGGTCGACGCCGGCGGGTTCATCTCGGTCGACCGGGTGTCGCGCACGTCGGCGCGCGGGGTCTACGCCGCGGGCGACTGCACAGGGACGTTCATGCTCGCCTCGGTCGCGGCGATGCAGGGGCGGATCGCCATGTGGCACGCGCTGGGCGACACCGTGCGCCCGCTCGACGTGCGCACCGTCTCGTCCAACGTCTTCACCGATCCGGAGATCGCCACGGTCGGGGTCACCCAGCGCGATGTCGACGAGGGCCGCAGCACGGCCCGTGTGCTCAAGCTGCCGCTCGCCACCAACGCGCGCGCGAAGATGCAGGGCATCTCCGACGGCTTCGTGAAGCTCTTCTGCCGGCCGTCGACCGGGATCGTCGTGGGCGGCGTCGTGGTCGCGCCGCGGGCGAGCGAGCTGATCTACCCGGTGGCGCTGGCCGTGGAGCACACGCTGACGGTCGACGACCTGGCCGGGGCCTTCACGGTCTACCCGTCGCTCACCGGCTCGATCGCCGAGGCCGCCCGGCAGCTGCACACCGTCTTCGAGGGGTAGGGGCCCCGGCCCGGCTAGAAGCCGAAGTCGCCGCCCCCGAAGTCCCCTCCGCCGAAGTCGCCGCCCCCGAAGTCGCCGCCGCCGGCGTCGTACCCGCCCCCGTCGCCGCCGAAGTCCCCGCCGGAGTCGCCGCCGTCGGCCCCGCCGTCGCCCCCGTCGCCCCCGTCGCCGGTGTCGCCGCCGGCCTCGTCGACCGCGGGGTCGTACCCGGCCGGGACGTAGCCCACTGGCGAGCTGAGCATCATCCCGAGCATGGTGCCCATGAGCATCCCGTTGAGCAGGTACGCGCCCTGGGCGCCGTACCAGCCGCGGGCCCAGGGGCCGTACTCCGGGCCGCCCTCGTAGTACGGCCGCCGCCCGGTGGGGGTGTCGACCTGGCGGATCACGGGCTCCAGCCCGTCGGCGAGCCGCGCCGCGCAGGCCGCGCACACGGGGACGTCGCGGGTGGCGCCGCCCTCGGGCGTCCAGGCGGCGTCCTGGGCCGACAGCCCGTGCCGCTGGTCGAAGAAGCACGGCGGCCGGCGCACCGGCGGCTCGGTGCCCTCGCGGCGGGCCCGCAGGCAGGCCAGCGCGAACCGCCCGTCATCGAGCGCCCGGCTGACCCACTGCAGGTCCTCGGGGGTCTGCGCGGCCGCGAGCGCCGCCTTGGCGCTCTCGTACGCGTCCAGCGCCTTCTTCCAGTCGGCCTGCGCCTCGTCGGGCAGGCCCGGCCTCGACCGGCTCGGCCTGCAGCTGCTCGCCGAGCTGGGTGACGTCCTCTTCGGCGACCCGCCGGACGGCCGCCATCCGCTGCTGGCTGGCCGCGTCGAGGGCCTGGCGTCGCGGCGAGCCGCCGGCCGCCCGCTGGCCGTAGTTGGCCGGGTTGTTGGGGTTGGCCGAGCGCACCAGGCGCCAGAGCAGCCAGGCGCCACCGGCGATCAGGGCGATGGTGAACAGATCCATACGTCCTGTCTACCTTGTCCGCGGCCCGGAGGCCACGCGGACGGACAGGCGCGGAGCGTCCGCGCGGGCGCCGGTCAGGCGTCCTTGATCTCGCAGAGCACCGAGCCGCTCGCCACCGTGGCGCCGACCTCGCCGGTCAGCCCGGTGATCACGCCGGCCTTGTGCGCGGTGAGCGGCTGCTCCATCTTCATCGCCTCGAGCACGACCACCAGGTCGCCGACCGCGACCGTCTGGCCCTCCTCGACGGCGATCTTGACGAGCGTGCCCTGCATCGGGCTGGTCAGCGAGTCGCCGCTCGCCGCGGCGCCGGACTTGGCCTTGCGGCCCGCGCGGGGCTTGGCCTTGGCGGCGGCGGGCGCGCCGGATCCGACGCCCAGCCCGGCCGGGAGCACGACCTCGAGCCGCTTGCCGCCGACCTCGACGACCACGCGCTCGCGCTCGGCGGGGTCGTCGTCGGCGCCGGCGGCCGCCCCGGCGAACGGCGGGATCTGGTTGTCGAACTCGGTCTCGATCCAGCGGGTGTGGACGGTGAAGGGCGTGTCGTCGTCGGTGTCGAAGGCCGGGTCGGCGACCACCGCCCGGTGGAACGGGATCGCCGTGGCCATGCCGTCGACCTCGAACTCGGCCAGCGCGCGCCGGGAGCGCTCCAGCGCCTCCTGCCGGGTCGCGCCGGTGACGATGAGCTTGGCGAGCAGCGAGTCGAAGGCCTGGCCGATGACGGTGCCCTCGACCACGCCGGAGTCGAGGCGCACCCCCGGACCGGACGGCGGCCGCCACACGGTGACCGTGCCGGGCGCCGGCAGGAAGCCGCGGCCCGGGTCCTCGCCGTTGATCCGGAACTCGAACGAGTGCCCGCGCAGGACCGGGTCGTCGAAGCCGAGCGCCTCGCCGTTGGCGATGCGGAACTGCTCGCGGACGAGGTCGACGCCGGCGACCTCCTCGGTGACCGGGTGCTCGACCTGCAGGCGGGTGTTGACCTCGAGGAAGGAGATGGTGCCGTCCTGGCCGACCAGGAACTCGCAGGTGCCCGCGCCGACGTAGCCGGCCTCGCGCATGATCGCCTTGCTGGAGGCGTAGATCCGCTTCACCTGGTCGTCGGTGAGGTACGGCGCGGGGGCCTCCTCGACGAGCTTCTGGTTGCGGCGCTGCAGCGAGCAGTCGCGGGTCGAGACGACGACGACGTTGCCGTGGGAGTCGGCCAGGCACTGGGTCTCGACGTGGCGGGGCTTGTCCAGGAACCGCTCGACGAAGCACTCGCCGCGGCCGAAGGCCGTGACGGCCTCGCGGACCGCGGAGTCGTACAGCTCGGGGATCTCCTCGATCGTGCGGGCGACCTTCATGCCGCGGCCGCCGCCGCCGAAGGCGGCCTTGATCGCGACCGGCAGGCCGTGCTCCTCGGCGAAGGCGACCACCTCGTCGGCGGACTCGACCGGGTCGGCGGTGCCGGGCACCTGCGGGGCGCCGACGCGCTGGGCGATGTGCCGGGCCTGGACCTTGTCGCCGAGGGCGTCGATGGCCGCGGGCGGCGGCCCGATCCAGATCAGGCCGGCGTCGAGGACCGCCTGGGCGAAGATCGCGTTCTCGCTGAGGAACCCGTAGCCGGGGTGGATGGCGTCGGCGCCGGACTGGCGGGCGGCGTCGAGGACCTTGGCCATGTCCAGGTAGCTCGTGCCGGGGGTGTCGCCGCCCAGGGCGTACGCCTCGTCGGCCTCGCGCACGTGCAAGGCGTCGCGGTCCGGGTCGGCGTAGACGGCCACGCTCGCCAGGCCGGCGTCCCGGCAGGCGCGGGCGACGCGGACGGCGATCTCGCCTCGGTTGGCGATGAGGACCTTGCGCACGGCGTTTCTCCCTCGAAAGCGGCTGCGCTGCGAGTCTATGGGGGCGCCTCCGTCAGCGGTTGAGCCGGTGGTAGGTGCCCTTCAAGCGGCTGTAGAGCGTCCTGAACTCCTTGGCCATCGGGTCGTACGTCGCGCGGGTCGCCGGGTCGGGCTCGAACCGGTGGGCAATCGGAACGAGCGCGCCTGCCTCGTGCGGCGACAGCTCGCCGAGCACGACCCGGGCGAACAGCGCGATTCCGCGCAGCTGGGCGTGCATGGGGTCGCCGACCTGCTCGATGGGCCGGCCCAGCACATCGGCGAAGACCTGGCACCACAGGTCGGACTGGGCTCCGCCGCCCAGGATCCGCAGCGATCCGAACGGACGCTTGGTGAAGTGCTCGACGGCGTCCAGCAACCACCGGCTGTTGAAGGCCACACCCTCGAGGACCGCCCGGGTGAGGGTGGCGCGGTCGGCGTGGATCGACACGTTGACGAAGCCGCCGCGCGCCAAGCGGTCGTCGATCGGCGAGTGCTCGCCGTTGATCCACGGCAGGAAGAAGACGCCACCCGCTCCGGGGGCGACCGCGGCCGCCTCGGCGAGCAGCTCCTCGTACGAGGGCAGCGCGCCGTCCGGGCCGGCGCCGAGGCCGCGCTCGCGCCACCACTGCAGGCACGCGCCGCCCGAGGCCTGGTCGTTGAGCACCTGGTAGGAGGTCGCGTCGATCCCGGGGACGGAGGCGACGTACCGGAACACGTCGAGCTTCTTGAACGGGACCTGGCAGGAGATCCAGGACGTCGTGCTCACGGCCAGGTGTCCGGCGAAGTCGTCGACGCACCCCGACCCGAGGTGGGCCGCGTGCGGGTCGGGCAGGCCGGCGATGACCGGTGCGCCGGCGACCACTCCCAGATCTCGCGCGGCCTCGTCGGTGAGGGGGCCGAGCACCGAGCCGGTCGGGAGCAGGGGTGGGAGCCTGGCCGGGTCACGTCGGTAGCGGCGGACGAGCCGCTGATCGTAGGTGCGCGTCCGCCCCGCCCTGGTGTCGACGAGTCCCGAGAGCAACGAGGCGGCCGGGCTGGTGGCCGCCCTGCCGGTGAGCCGCAGGCCGAGGTAGTCGACGGGCTCGAGCAGCGTCCGGGTGCGGGCGTAGTCCTCGGGACGCCGGTGCCGCAGGAACATCTCATGGCCGAGGGCGCCCTCGCCGGTTGGCAGGGGCGCGATTCCCGCGACCCGCAGCCCGTTGGCGAGCGCGTCGGGGGCGAAGCCGGCGATCGGTCCGCCGACGATCTTCTTGGCCCACGGTGCGCCTCGCAGGTCACTCCACATGTAGCAGACCCCGCCCACCGCGTGCCCGTCGGCGTCGACGGGCACCGTCGAGCCCCACTGGCCGGTGACGACCACCGCGTGCAGCGAGTCCGCGGCTGCGACCCCGTCGGCGACGAAGCCCCGCGCGGCCGCCGCGATGCCCGCCCACCACTGGTCCACGTGCTGCAGGACCCCGCCGTCCGCGGTGTGCTCGGTCGGCGTCGCCGTGAACGAGGTGGCGAGGATCTCCCCGGACAGCGCGACGGCGGCAACCTTGGGCCCCGAGGTGCCGAGGTCGACGGCCAGGATCCACGGCGTGCCCGTCACGTCAGCCCTCCGTGGGCGCCGGTCCGGTGGGCTCCGGGACGGCGTACATGGCGTCCAGCGCCCCGGACAGGAGGAACTCCAGGCCTTCTTCGCCCGCGGGGGTGCCCGCCATGCCGTACAGGGCGCCGCTGTTCGCCGGGGTGCCGGCGGCCGTCTTCGCGTACGCGACGCCGTCCGCCAGGTCGCGGGCGAACTCCCCGGTCAGGCCGGGTCGGGTGTTCGGCCGGGTGACGCAGAAGTGCAACCCCGCGGGGAGCTGGTTCGGGTTCATCCGCCACCCGCGGCTGGCGAGGAAATCGTTGACGTGGAAGATGTCGACCTCGTCGGTTGCCGACCCCCAGGCCACGTGGAACGTCTGGCCCTCGCCGTAGACGCGCAGCTCGGGCAGCGCCTGCACGGCCGCCTTGATCTCCATCGCGGTGCGGTGGATGTCGCGGGCCGCCGCCAGGTAGCCCGCCTCGCCGGTGGTGAGCAGGGCGGCCCAGGTCGCCGCGATGGCCCCGCCGGACCGGCTGCCGGACAGGCCGGGAGAGACGTAGAGCCCGCCCGGCCAGTTCGGGAAGGCGAAGTACTGCAGCCGGCGCAGTTCGGCGTTGCGGTAGGTCAGCACCGATGTGCCCTTGAGCGCGAAGCCGAACTTGTGGGTGTCCGCGGAGATGGAGGTGACCCCGGGCACCCGGAAGTCCCACAGCGGGACGTCCACCCCGGTGCGCTCGATCCAGGGCAGCACGTACCCGCCGAGGCACCCGTCGACGTGCAGGCCGAGGTCGTGCTCCTGCGCGATCGCGCCGAGCTCCTCGATCGGGTCGACCAGGCCGTACGGGTACGAGCCCGCGGAGCCCACCAGGGCCACGGTGTTCGGGGTGACGTGGTCGCGCACCCAGTCCACGTCGACGACGAAGCCCTCGGTGAGCGGCGCCCGGTGCAGCGTGATCCCGAAGTAGTGGCACGCCTTGTCCAGCGCCACGTGGGCCGAGTTGGGGATGATCACCTCGGGTGCGGTGATGCCGCGCAGCCTGCCGCGCTCTCGGTACACGAGCATCGGGTTGATCAGGCTCTCGGTGCCGCCCGACGTGAGCACCCCGCAGGTCGCCGCGTCGCCGTGCAGCATCGCCGCGGTCATCGCGACGATCTCGCCCTCGAACTTCGTCGCCGACGGGTACATGTCCCGCTGCAGGACGTTGGCGTGGGCGAACGCCTCGAACACCTCGGCGAGGAAGTGGTACTGCTCGTGGTCGCCGAGGTAGAGCGAGCCCGACACCTTGCCCGAGTCGCCGAGGCGGTCCTCCTCGGCGGCGAGGGTGCGTACCAGCTGCAGCACGTCGTCGCGGGCCATCGGCTCGGCGGGGATCGTGCGATGGGCGGCGTACCGGTCGCGGTAGGGGTAGAACGACGCCAGCATCTCCATGACCTGCTCGGGCGTGGGTCCGGACAACCTCAGCTCCCTGGGCTCGCGTGCAGACGGTGGCGGCGTCAGCGTAGTGCGCGGCCCCACCAGCCCGGGTCGAGTCAGGCGTGCCGCAGGCGCCCGACGACCGGGCCTCCAGCGCCCAGGGTCACCAGAGGTCGGTGACCTGCACCCCCAGGTCGCCCAGCAGGCGGCGCAGCAAGGGCAGGCTGAGCCCCACGACCGTGCCGGGGTCGCCGTCGACGCCGTCGATGAACCAGCCCCCGAGGCCGTCGATGGTGAAGGCGCCCGCGACCGCCAGGGGCTCGCCGGTGGCGATGTAGGAGGCCAGCTCGTCGTCGGTCGGGGTCCCGAAGCGCACGACGGTGCTCGCGACGTCGGCAGCCTCCTCGCCGGTCGTGGTGTGGACGAGGCAGTGGCCGGTGACCAAGGTGCCGACGTGCCCGCGCATCCGGTGCCAGCGCGTCACCGCCTGGGCGGCGTCGGCGGGCTTGCCCATGACCTCGCCGTCGAGGTCCAGGACCGAGTCGCAGCCGAGCACGAGCTGGTCCGGCCCAACCTGGGCTGCCACCGCCCGCGCCTTGCGGCGGGCCAGCTCGAGGGCCACGGCGTCCGGCGGTCCGACGACGTCGTCCTCCCGGACGCCGCTGATGACCACATGCGGGTCAAGGCCGGCTGCGCGCAGGGTGCGCAGCCGGGCCGGCGACGCCGAGGCGAGGACGAACCGGGTCACCGGGGCAGGGCCGCGGCCCGCCAGCGGCCCGCGCCGTGGGGCAGGGACGTGCGCATCGAGCGGCCGTGGTCTCCCCAGCCGCCGCCTGCGCGCGCGGCCGGCTGCGCGCTGGGGCCGGAGCCGCGGGCCGCGAGGACGGCGACGAGCGCCGCGAGCTCCTCGGGGGTCGGCTCGCCCCGGACCACCCGCAGCACCGGGCGGTCCGGCTCGGGGAGGCCGCTCACAGCGGGATGTTCCCGTGCTTCTTCGGCGGCAGCGTCGCGCGCTTGCCGCGCAGGGCCCGCAGCGCCCGGACGACCTGGGCCCGGGTCTGGGACGGCTCGATCACGGCGTCGATGTAGCCGCGCTCGGCGGCGATGTACGGGTTGAGCAGGGTGTCCTCGTACCGCTCGATCAGCCGGACCCGCTCGGCCTCGACGTCCTCGGCCTTGGCCAGCTCCTTGCGGTGCAGGATGTTGACCGCGCCCTGGGCGCCCATCACCGCGATCTGCGCGGTGGGCCAGGCGAAGTTCAGGTCGGCGCCGAGGTGCTTGGAGCCCATGACGTCGTACGCGCCGCCGAAGGCCTTGCGGGTGATGACGGTGACGAGCGGCACGGTCGCCTCGGAGTACGCGTAGATCAGCTTGGCCCCGCGGCGGATGATGCCGTTCCACTCCTGGTCGGTGCCGGGCAGGAAGCCGGGCACATCGACGAAGGTCAGGACCGGGACGTTGAACGCGTCGCAGGTGCGGACGAACCGCGCGGCCTTCTCGCTGGCCTCGATGTCGAGCGTGCCGGCGTACTGCATCGGCTGGTTGGCGACGACGCCCACCGAGCGCCCCTCGACCCGGCCGAAGCCGATCAGGATGTTGGGCGCCCACAGGGCCTGCACCTCGAGGAACTCGCCGTCGTCGACCACGGTCTGGATGACGTGGTGCATGTCGTACGGCTGGTTGGCGCTGTTGGGGATGATCGCGTCGAGCGCGAGGTCCTCGTCGGTGGGCTCGAGCTCGGCCGGGGTCAGGTCGGCCCCGAAGACGGGCGCGTCGTCCATGTTGTTGCTGGGCAGGTACGACAGCAGCGCGCGGGCGATGTCGAGGCAGTCCTCCTCGTCGGCGGCCACGAAGTGCGCGACCCCGCTCTTGGAGTTGTGGGTGACCGCTCCGCCGAGCTCCTCGAACTCGACCTCCTCGCCGGTGACGGTCTTGATCACGTCGGGGCCGGTGATGAACATGTGCGAGGTCTTGTCGACCATCACGGTGAAGTCGGTGATGGCCGGGGAGTAGACGGCGCCGCCGGCGCACGGGCCCATGATCAGCGACAGCTGGGGGATGACCCCCGAGCCGAGCACGTTGCGGCGGAAGATCTCGCCGTAGAGGCCCAGCGAGGCGACGCCCTCCTGGATGCGGGCGCCGCCGGAGTCGTTGATGCCGACGACCGGGCAGCCGGTCTTCAGCGCGAGGTCCATGATCTTGACGATCTTCTCGCCGAAGACCTCGCCCAGGCTGCCGCCGAAGACGGTGAAGTCCTGGGCGAACACGCACACCTGGCGGCCGTCGACCGTGCCGTAGCCGGTGACCACGCCGTCGCCGTACGGGCGCTGCTTGTCCAGGCCGAACGCGCGGGCGCGGTGGCGGGCCAGCGCGTCGGTCTCGACGAAGGAGCCCGCGTCGAGGAAGGCCTCGACGCGCTCGCGGGCGGTCAGCTTGCCCTTGGCGTGCTGCGCCTCGATGGCCTTGGCCGAGCCGGCGTGGGCGGCCTCGTCCTGCTTGTGGCGCAGCTGGGCGAGCCGGCCGGCGGTGGTGCGCAGATCGGGTCCTGCGGGGGCGTCGGCCGCCGCGGCTGCGGCGGATTCGGCGGCGGAACTGGGGGACACGATGGCTCCCTTCACGGGTCGCCCGTAGCGTAGTCAGGTGCCGTCGACTCCGAAGGACCGGGACACTGCCTGGGCCGCGCTGCGGGGCCCGTACGACCCGACCCGGTTGGCCGCTCTGGCGCGCCCCCCGTGGCGGGAGGTCCGGCTCGTGGCCGAGACGGGGTCGACCAACGCCGACCTGGCCGCGCTGGCCCGGGCGGGCGAGCCCGGCGGGCTGGTCCTCGTCGCGGAGCGGCAGACCGCCGGCAAGGGCCGCCTGGGCCGCGCGTGGTCGGCCCCGGAGGGGGCCTGCGTGACCGCGTCGGTGCTCGTTCGGCCCGAGGCGCCCCCGGCCCGGCTGGGCTGGCTGCCGCTGCTCGCCGGGCTGGCCGTGGCCGAGGCGCTGGGGGACCTGGCGGCTGAGGACGCAGGCGGGCTCGGCGGAGGTGAAGTGGCCCAACGACGTGCTCCTCGGCGACGGCAAGGCGGCCGGGATCCTCGCCGAGCGGATCGTCGACCCCTCGGGCGGCCCGATGGCCGTGGTGCTCGGCCTCGGCGTCAACGTCGCGATGGCGGCCGACGAGCGCCCGGTGGCCGCGGCGACGTCGCTGCGGCTCGCGGGGGCGGCGCCGACCGCGCGCGAGGAGGTCCTCGACGCGGTGCTCGCGCACCTGGGGGTGCTCCTGGGGCAATGGGACGCGCATGCCGGCGACCCGCGGACGAGCGGGCTGCGCGACGGGTACGTCGCGCGCTGCGCCACGGTCGGCCGCGCCGTCACGGTCGCGCTGCCCGGTGGCGAGTCGCTGGAGGGGCGGGCCGTCGATGTCGATGTGGACGGCCGGCTCGTGGTCGAGTCGCCGTCGGGCGCCCGCCGGATCGTCTCCGCGGGCGACGTCGTGCACGCCACCCACGCCTAGATCTCGCCCCCCGCGGCGCGGCCGTGCCAGGATTGCCGTCATGGCGTACCCGCAGAAGCTGCTGTCCGAGGGCGAGACCGTCGTCCACGAGATGCGCCCGCACTGGCGCGCGCTGGTGTTCCCGGCGTTCTGGCTGATCGTGATCGCCGGCGCCGGGGCGTACCTGGCCGGCAAGGTCGACGGAACCCTGCGCTGGATCGTGCTGGTCATCGCGCTAGGGCTGCTGGTCTGGTTGGTGGTGGTCCCGTTCCTGACCTGGATCTCCTCGCAGTACGTCATCACCAACCGGCGCATCATCACCCGTAGCGGAGTCCTGGCCCGGCGCGGACGCGACATGCCGCTGTCCAAGGTCAACGACGTGAGCTTCACCTACGGCGTGATCGACCGGCTGTTCGGCTGCGGCACGATCGACGTGCAGTCCGCCGGCGAGAACCAGGGCATCCTCATCGCCAACGTCCCCCACGTCGAGGAGATCCAGCGCGAGATCGCCCGGCTGCATGAGGAGGACGACGCCCGCCGTCGCCGGGGCGGCCCCAGCGCCGGAGACATCCAGTAGCGGCGACTTCTGCTGCTCGGACTACGGGCGCGGGTTGAGCAGCCAGGGCTGAGGCCAGAAGTCAGGGGTGGGGCGCGATGAGCGGCGACGACGCGGCCGACGCGCACACCTACGCCGAGCTCGACGAGCTGCTGCTGGGCGCCCCGCGCGTCTACACCCGCGACGAGTTCGCGGCCCGGGCGACGGTGGACCTCGAGCGGGCCCGGACGTACTGGCGGGCGCTCGGCTTCGCCAACGTCGGTGACGAGGAGGTGGCCTTCACCGTCGAGGACCTGGTCGCCCTCGACCGCCTCCGCGGGCTGATCGACGCCGGCACGATCGACGAGGACCTCGCCCTCGCGCTGACCCGGGCGCTCGGGCACACCATGACCAGGCTGGCCGGCTGGGTGGTCGACGCCGTGCTCGAGGAGCTGTGGCCCGAGGACGGCAGCGGGGAGATCCCGATCGACGCCGCGTACGCCGCCGCTGAGGCGCTCAGCCCCGCGCTTGAGGAGCTGATGGCGTACGCCTGGCACCGCGAGCTGTCGGCCGCGGTGGCCCGGGTGGCGGCCCAGCCGGTGGGCGAGGCACCCAGCCAGTGCGTGGGCTTCGCCGACATCGTCGGCTTCACCCGCCTCGCCCGGCAGCTGTCGGAGGACGACCTCGCGGCCCTGGTCGGGCGCTTCGAGTCGCAGGCCACCGACCTGGTCGCCGCCCACGGCGGGCGGGTGGTGAAGACGCTCGGCGACGAGGTGCTCTTCACCGCGCCCGACGAGGGCTCGGGCGCCCAGATCGCCCTGGGGCTGCAGGCGGTGATCGCCGGCGCCGAGGAGGACCTGGTGGATGGCGCGCCGGTCCAGCTGCGCATCGGCGTGTCCACCGGCCCGGTGCTCACCCTGCGAGGAGACGTCTTCGGCACCACGGTGAACCGCGCCTCGCGGCTGACCTCGCTGGCCCGTCCCGGCGCGGTGCTGGTCGACGAGCAGACGGCGGAGGCGTTGCGTGACGATCCGCGCTTCGTGGTGGTGCCGATGCGCGCCCGCAAGGTGCGCGGACTCGGGTCGGTGGGGGTGGCCGCCCTGCGCCCGGCGCCCCCCCCGAGGACCGGGCCGATCCGCCCGAGGGCTGAGCGACGGCGGCGGCCGTGCGCGAGGATGGGGGGCAGGGCCCGAACGGCGGGTCAGGGCCGATGGTCGAGGGGAGGTGCGTGGTGCGCGAGCTCGGCGGCACGGACCAGCGCCCTGACCAGGCGGTCGGCCAGGCCGACCCCCGCCAGCGGCTGGCCTCGCTGGCCTCGGTGGCCCGCGCCCTGGCGGGCGCCCGCTCGCTGCCCGAGGTGCTCCAGGCGGCGGCCCGCGAGGCGCTGTTCGCCTTTGACGCCACCGCCGTGTCGCTGGCCCGGCTGGAGCCGCAGCACGGCCTGATCCGCGTGCTGCTCAACGTCGGCGACCTCGGGCCGGGTGAGCTGCCCGAGCCTGAGCACGAGACGTACGCGGTCGCCGACTTCCCGCTGCTGCTCGCGATGGTCGAGGAGGCGCGGCCCTGGCTGCTCGATGTCGACGACCCGCTGGCGGACCCGGCCGAGGTCGCCCTGCTGCGGCGGCTCGGCCGCCACTCCGGCCTGGCCGCCCCGGTGCTCACCGAGGGCCGGGTCTGGGGCGAGCTGTTCGTCGCGCGCAGCGGTGAGCGGCCCGCGTTCGGCGGCGACGACCTCGACTTCATCCAGGCGTTCGCCGGGCTGGTGTCCTCGGGGCTCGCCCAGGTCGAGCACCTGGAGCGGGTCTCCCGGATGGCCTTCGAGGACCCGCTCACCGGGCTCGGCAACCGGCGGCTCGTCGAGCAGCGCCTCGACGAGTCCCTCGCCCGGGCGGCCCAGGGCGGCCCCCCGGTGTCGCTGCTGATGGCCGACGTCAACCGGCTCAAGCGGGCCAACGACCGGTACGGCCACGAGGCCGGCGACCGGGCGTTGCAGTCGGTGGCCGGCGCGCTCGCGGCGGCCGCGGGAGCGGTCTCGGGTGCGACGGCGGGGCGGCTCGGCGGCGACGAGTTCTGCGTGGTGATGGACGGCCACGGCCTGCAGGTGGCCCTGGGCGTCGCGCGCGACTTCGTGGAGCGCAGCGCGGATGCCCCCTTCGGCATCAGCGTCGCGGTCGGGGTGGCGTCCACCGAGGGCTCGCCGGGGGTGCTCGGCTCGCGCCAGCTGCTGGCGTGGGCCGACGAGGCGCAGTACGAGGCGAAGCGCACCGGGTCGGCCGCCCCGGTCGCCGCCGGCGCCGGCGACGGCCTGGGCCGCGACCGCAGGCGCTGGCGCGGCCAGGTGCCCCTCCCGGACCTGCTGGGCCGGGGGCTGGCGCGGTGCGAGGCCTTGCGGTCGTCGACGGCGGAGGAGCGCGCGGTGGCGGTCGTGTCCGGGCTGGCCGAGGACTCCGGGGCGGCCGGCTGGGTGCTCGCCGTGCGCGCCCGGGGGGCGGCCACGCCGCTGGCGGGAGGCGCCGCACGCGACGGGCTGTTGCTCGAGGTCAGCGTTCCGGCCGCCGATGGAGACGCCTGGGTGCAGGCGGCGGGCGCGTCCGGGCTGGTCGTCGGGCCGGATGCCGAGGTGCCTTTGGCCGGGGTCCGCGGATGCGCGCAGGTCGCGGTCGGCGCCGCGGGGGCGTACGTGGGTGAGCTGCTCTTCGACCCGGAGGATCCTGCGGGCGAGCTGGCCCCCGTCCTGCGCGCCGCTTCTCGCGGTCGCCGTCTACGGCCCCTGAGAGCGAGTAGAAACGTCCTGTGACCGAATCCGCTCAGCGCCCTGAGGCGACCCCCGTGCACCACCCACACCCGCCGACCCACCCGCCGGTGGCGGAGCTGCGGGCGGCCGTGGAGGGCGGCGGCGCGGCGAAGTACCACGAGGCGAACGCCGGGCGCGGCAAGCTCTTCGCCCGCGAGCGGATCGCCCGGCTGGTCGACGCCGGCTCGTTCACCGAGGACGGCCAGCTCGCCAACGTGCTGGCGGGCGACCTGCCCGCCGACGGGGTGATCACCGGGGCGGCCACCATCGACGGCCGGCCGGTCTGCCTGATGGCCAACGACTCCACCGTCAAGGCCGGCTCCTGGGGCGCCCGCACCGTCGAGAAGATCATCCGGATCATCGAGCGGGCCTACGCCACCCAGGTGCCGATGGTCTACCTCGTCGACTCGGCGGGCGCGCGGATCACCGACCAGGTCGACCTCTTCCCGGGCCGCCGCGGCGCCGGCAAGATCTTCTGGAACCAGGTGCGCGCGAGCGGCTCGATCCCGCAGGTGTGCGCGCTCTTCGGCCCATCGGCGGCCGGCGGCGCGTACATCCCGGCCTTCTGCGACGTCGTGGCGATGGTCGAGGGCAACGCCTCGATGTACCTCGGCTCCGACCGGATGGTCGAGATGGTCACCGGCGAGAAGACCACGCTCGAGGAGATGGGCGGGGCCCGCGTGCACTGCGCGGAGTCGGGGGTCGGCCACTTCCTGTGCAAGGACGAGGACGCCGCGCTCGGCGTCGTGCGGTCGTACCTGTCGTACCTGCCGTCGAACCACGCGGGCGCCCCGCCGCCGGCCGCGCGCCGCCGAGCCCGAGCCGATCGACCTGCGCGGCGCTGGTGCCCGCGAGCGAGCGGCAGGCGTTCGACATGCGCCGCTACGTACGGGGGCTGCTGGACGCCGGCTCGTTCCTGGAGATCCAGGCGCTGTGGGCGCGCGAGGTCGTGGTCGGCTTCGGCCGGCTGGACGGCGAGGTCGTCGGCGTCGTGGCCAACAACCCGATGTTCAAGGGCGGCGTGCTCTTCGTCGACTCCGCGGACAAGTCCACCCGCTTCATCCAGCTCTGCGACGCCTACAACGTGCCGCTCGTCTTCCTGTCCGATGTGCCCGGCTTCATGGTCGGCACGGCCGTCGAGAAGCAGGGGATCATCCGGCACGGCGCGAAGATGATCACGGCCGTGTCGGAGGCCACCGTGCCGAAGTTCTGCGTGGTGGTGCGCAAGGCGTACGGCGCGGGGCTCTACGCGATGGCCGGTCCCGGCTTCGAGCCGGACGCCACGCTGGCGCTGCCGACCGCGAAGATCGCGGTGATGGGGGCGGAGGCCGCCGTCAACGCGGTCTACGCCAACAAGATCGCCGCGCTCGAGGACGACGAGGTGCGGGCGGCCTTCGTCGCCGACCGGCGCGAGGAGTACGAGGAGGACATCGACGTCGTCCGGCTGGCCAGCGAGCTGGTGGTCGACGCGATCGTCGAGCCCGAGGAGCTGCGCGGCGAGCTCATCCGCCGGATCGCTGCCGCGCGCAGCAAGGACCGCTCGTTCTCGCGGCGCCGCCACGGGGTCACCCCGGTCTGAGGGCGGCTCAGTCGGCGAGGGCGGGGTGCTCGCGGAAGACCCAGCGCCGGTACGACCAGAAGCGGAACGTCGTGCCGAGGAAGAGCCCGACCACGTTGGCCGAGATGTTGTCGGCCAACGGGGAGTTCAGGCCGAGCAGGTAGTGGCTGATCCACAGGCACGCCAGCGCGATGCCGAGGCCGATCGCGTTGAGCACGAAGAACAGCACGTACTCGCGGGCGAAGCCGTTGCGCGCGCGGTGGCGGTAGGTCCAGTAGCGGTTGCCGGCGTACGCGACCAGCGTGGCGGCGACGGTGGACAGCACCTTGGCGGTGAGCGGCTTGTCGTACAGCGGGCCCTCGCCGCCGGCGAAGCGCAGCAGGTTGAAGCCGACCACGTCGACCACGAGCGCGACGACCCCGACCACGCCGAAGCGGCCCACGTCGGCGACGAGGGCGGTGGCGCGCTCGCGCACGGTGCGCTCGGCGGTGGCGGTGGTGTCCATCGCCCCCCACGGTAGGCGACCGGCCCGCAGGAGGCATCGTCCGTTCGTGCGACCATGCGGCTATGGGCGATCTGGCTGACTTCCGGCTGTCCGACGAGCACGAGGCGCTGCGCAAGACCGTGGAGGCCTTCGCGCACGATGTGGCGGCCCCCGTGATCGGGGATTACTACGAGCGCGAGGAGTTCCCGTACCCGCTGGTGGCGCAGATGGGCCAGATGGGGCTGTTCGGCCTGCCGATCCCCGAGGAGTACGGCGGCATGGGCGGCGACTACGTCGCGCTGTGCGTCGCGATCGAGGAGCTGGCCCGGGTCGACTCGAGCCTGGCGATCACCCTGGAGGCGGCCGTCTCGCTCGGGGCGATGCCGATCTGCTGCGCTTCGGCACCGACGCCCAGCGCGCCGAGTGGCTGCCTCGGCTGGCCATCCGGCGAGGCGCTCGGGGCCTTCGGGCTGACCGAGCCGGGCGGCGGCACCGACGCGGGCGCCACCCGCACGACCGCCGTGCTCGACGGCGACGAGTGGGTCATCAACGGCACCAAGGCGTTCATCACCAACAGCGGCACGTCCATCACGGCGTTCGTGACGGTCGCCGCGGTGACGGGGGAGAAGCCGGGCGGCGGCAAGGAGATCTCGACGATCCTGGTGCCCGCCGGGACGCCGGGCTTCACGGTCGGCGCCGAAGTACTCCAAGGTCGGCTGGGGCGCGTCCGACACCCACGAGCTCGCGTTCAGCCGACTGTCGGGTGCCGGCGGCCAACCTGGTCGGCGAGCGCGGGCGCGGGTACGCGCAGTTCCTCTCGATCCTGGACGAGGGCCGGATCGCGATCGCGGCGCTGTCGACCGGGCTCGCGCAGGGCTGCGTCGACGAGTCGGTGCGCTACGCCGGCGAGCGCGAGGCGTTCGGCCAGCCGATCGGGCGCTACCAGGCGGTGCAGTTCTTGGTGGCCGACATGGAGGTGCGCGCGCACACCAGCCGGCTGGCGTGGTACGACGCGGCGGCGCGGATGAGCCGCGGCGAGCCGTTCAAGCGGCAGGCCGCGATCGCCAAGCTGGTCGCCAGCGAGGCGGCGATGGACAACGCCCGCTGGGCGACCCAGGTGCACGGCGGCTACGGCTTCATGAACGACTACGCCGTCGGCCGGTTCTACCGAGACGCCAAGGTGCTCGAGATCGGCGAGGGCACCTCCGAGGTGCAGCGGATGCTGATCGCCCGCGACCTCGGCCTCTAGGGCCCGGACGCGCTGAGGGCCCCCTCCCGGGTGGGAGGGGGCCCTCAGCGTGGGGCCTACCGCGTGGTCAGCTCTTCTGCTGGGCCAGGCGGCGGGTGGTGTAGCCGAGCCCGATCAGGACCATGCCCAGGAGGGCAAGGCCACCGATCGCGGCACCCGTCTTCACGATCGCCTCGGGAAGGACCGCGGTGTCGGCCGGCGGGGTGCCGGACTGGACGCCGGCCTTGGCGGTCAGGTCGTACTGACCGGTGGTGGCCGTCGGTGTCGGGGCCGTGAACAGCTGGCCGAGCGACTGAGCCAGCGTCGCCGGCGTGAGGGCGGCCTGGGCCGCCGCTCCTGCCAGCTGAGCGACGCTCGGCAGCGCTCCCACGACCGCCGCCGGAGCGGCGCCGCCGGTGAGCGAGGTGATCGGCTGCGGGCTGGCCACCATGCGGAACACGTTGGTCAGCGCGTAGTTGCCGGCCGGGTAGGTGACGCTGCAGAGGATCTCGTAGCCGTCACCGGGGACGATCGGGTCGATCGCCGGGGTTGCCGGGTTGGCGTCGAGGATCATGCCGCGGGTGTAGTACGTCCCGGCCTGGCTGGTGGGCCCGGTGCCCGGCCCGAAGGTCAGGTTCGTCGGGCCGAGGTCCTTGAAGAACTCGGGGCCGGCGATCGGGTTCGGGAAGGTGGGGCCGGGGTTGTCGTAGTCGATGCACTTCATGCCATCGAAGACGGCGTTGCGCTGCGCGGTGGTGAGGCCCGGCGACTGGTTGGAGAAGTAGTCGTACAGGGCGAAGTAGAGCGGCGTGTCACTGGTGTTGTCGACCGTCAGATCGAAGGTCTTGGTGACCGGCGCCGTGAGCGTCCCGAGGGTCTCGAACTTCCGGGGGTTGGTGCCGTCGTTGTCGACCAGGTTCTTGATCGGGAAGACGTCGGCGACGACGATCGTCACGCTCACCAGGTTGGAGGTGGCGTTGACCGGTCCGGTCTTCGGTCGCCCCAGCCGCCTTGGCCCGGTTGTAGATCGCATTGAGCTCGATCTGGGCGTCGGTGATGCTGGTCGGGACGAGGAGGTCGCAGAAGACGTAGGCCGTCTGCTGCGGGGCGATCGCCAGGCCCGCGATGGGCGTGCCGAAGGTCACGGTGCTTCCGGTGTAGCCATCAAGGGGTGTGTCGCTGTTGCCCACCTGGCAGTTCTTCAGGTCGCCCTCGTTCGGGCTCGGCAGGATCGCCACGCCCTCCGACGGGCCGAAGCTGAGCTCATCGGTCAGCACGACCTCGTCCACCGGCTGGTTGCCGGTGTTGGTGACCGCGTAGCGGTAGGTGACCGTGTTGCCGCGCTGGGCGCCGACCGAGCTGAAGAAGTCATCGCTCGTCGAGGAAGCCCTTGCCGCGGTTGGCGGCCTTGGCGATCGTCAGGCCGGTGGTGGGTGCGATGGTGGTCGTGGTCTTGTCCACGTTGTTGGACTCGACCTCGTCGTTGCAGAACTCCGCGTCAACCTCGGGATCGAGTGTGCACGGAGCCTGATCCTCGTCGCTGCCGACCACGACCCAGTTGTCGTAGTCGCCGGCCTCGGCGAAGTCGGGCACCTCGACGAGGACCGTGATCACCACGGGCTCGGCGCCCGCCGCGAGCAGGTCGCTGTCGATGGTGCACTCGAAGGCGTTGTCGTTGTCATCGGTGGCCTCGCAGTCGACGCCATCGGGCAGGTCCCCGAACGGCTCCGATGCCAGGGCGAACGGCTCGTCCACGACGTCGGAGACGGTGGCGTCCGCCGCCGCGTCGGTGACGCCGAGGTTCTGCACGGCGATGGAGTACTCGATCGTGTCGCCGTTCAGTGCCTCAGCCGGGCCCAGCTTGTTGACGGCCAGGTCGACGTCCTTCTCGATGTCGGTCTGCCAGCAGTAGTCGGGCAGCTCGCTGCTCAGCGCCGCAAGGCGGACGTCGTCGTTGATGTTCTCGACGCCGTAGATCGCGCAGTTGGTCACGGTGGGCTCGCCGCCGTCGGCGAAGTAGCTCGCCGGCACGGTGAAGGTGATGTCAGCGGTCCACGAGTCGTCCACGGCCAGATCTGACTCAAGGGCGCAGGTGACCGTCTGGGCGTCGAAGTCGCACTCGGCGTCGGCGCTGGTCGCGCCGGTCACGGTCAGGCCCGCGGGGACGTTGTCGGTGAAGCCGGACCCCTCGAGGGGCAGCCCGCCGATGTTCGTCACCGTGACGGTGTAGGTGTAGGTGGCGTCCGAGCCGGCCAGCGCGGTTGGCGGGCCGGTCTTCTCGACCTTCGGCAGCCCCGGCTGGGCGGTGTTCGTCGCGGTGCAGGTGATGTCGTCGCCGAGCCCGAGCGTGACGGAGGCGGTGGTGGAGACAGTGCTGCCGGTCACGTCCTTGCAGACCCAGCCGGTGAGGTCATAGCGGGGGAGCCCGCCGGTTTCGTGCAGTGTGTAGGTGCCGATCTGCACGTTGCCCGAGGCCCCGCCGTCACCTTCAAGGACGACCGTCTGCTCGCTGTCCTTGGCCTGCAGGTTCCAGAGCTCGGGGTCGGCCGGGCTGTTGGCCACGACCTTCACCAAGGTCAGCTTGGGAGCGATGGCGGTGTTGGTGAGCTCGCAGCTGACGTTGGAGCCGTTGGCGACGGTGACCTTGCCTGCGGCAAGCGTTCCGCCGATGCAGGCCCAGGCCCCGGTGTAGCCGCCCGGGCCACTCTCACTCAGGGTGTAGTCGCCTGCGGGCACGGAGGCGTTCGTGACCGTACCGTCGCCAGTCTTGCCGGTGATCGTCGCCGGTCCGGTGGCCGTCAGGTCCCATGCCGAGGCCGCGGTTGTGGCGCCGGTGGCGCCGTTCTCGACCTTCTTGGTCAGCGTGAGCGTGCCCGCTGCCGGCTGGCTCTTGTTCTTGACCTCGCAGGTGACGACGTCGGTCTTGCCGACGTTGACCTTGAAGATGCCCGTGGCGGCGTCGAAACCGGTGACCGCGACCGGGTCGCGGGCATCGCCGGCGTCGTCGCCGTCCTGCCTCGTGCACACCGGCTCCTGCATGCTGAAGCCGCTCTGCACGGTCTCCTTGACGGTGATCTCACCGGAGCCCCACTGGGTGGCGTTGGTGACGTTCCACTGGAACTGCGCCAGCCCGTCGCCGCCGGTGGTGTCGTCCTTGGACACGGCCGGAGTGGAGTTCGGGGCGACCCACGAGTATGCGGTGCCGGGGGCGGTCGGCTTGCCGTTGAACACCCAGCCGCTGGCCGCGTTGTACGTGTCCGGCGCCTGCGGAGTCGAGGCGAGCTTCTTGATCGTCAGCGAACCCTGGCACTGGCTGGTCGCGACGTCCTTCAGGGCCTGCTTGAGGTCGTTGAAGTCGTTCTCGAAGATCACATCAGTGGTCGCCGGGTTGAACGCGCCGACGGTGAATCCCTCGCCGATCAGCGTGGCGTCCGACAGGGCGCTGGAGTTGAAGGCGTTGGAGTCCGACACCTGGCGCAGCGCGTCGCGGTTGCCCGGTCCGTTGCCGCTGGTGTTGAACGCGTTGCCGACGCCGACGGCCAGCATGTGGGCGCCGGTGCCCTTGATCAGGTTCGCCTCGATCACGGCCTTGTCACGTGCCGCGATGAAGTCCGCCGTGGTGTCAGTACCGCCGCCGGGGGCGGCGTCGCCGCCGGCGCTCCCGATCGTGGTGTTGGGGCGGCCGTCGGTGATGAAGAAGACCAGGTCGCCGATCCCCGCGCGGTTCGTGGCGTCATTCAGGATGCCCGTCCGCGTCTTGTTGAGGGCGTCCTCCCAGTTGGTCCAGCCGCCGTTGGGGACGTCATAGGCAGCGATGGCTTTGCCGAGCTCACCCGAAGGCGCGATCGAGGCCGAGGTCACCGGGACGAACCGGTCGACGTAGCTGTCACCCGAGGTCACGACCGCGGTCTTGAACTGCAGCGTGCCCGCCTGGGACCCGGTGTCGGCCAGGGCGGCCAGGAAGGCGTTAGCGGCGCCCTTGACCTGGCTCTCGAAGCCGTCGATAGAGCCGGAGCTATCCAGCACCAGTGCGATGTCAAGACCACACCGCACGGCGAGGTCGGGGTTCGGCTGGGGACCTGTCGGCGTGGCAGAGGCGGGGACGGAGGCGCCGAGCGCGAGCACCCCCAACGCCCCAGCGGTAACGGCGCCGAGCGCGCGATTGCGCAAACGCGGCAGCACAGGAGTTCGTGTTCCGGACATAGCGGCACCTTCCGAGAATTGGGCGGCACCGCAGGGGCCGGTTTCGCTGTGGCTCAACGAGGGCTCGTATGCGACCAGGAGCGCCCTCGGATCAATGCCTCCCCTGCGACTTCACTTGGAGTGTGCGCGCGTTCGATCATGGGACGCAACCCCCTGGCGGAGACTGTGGCCGTTCGGATGACCCCAATGACACCAACGGATTCCCGATATCACGCAGCGCGACGGATCCTCACGCTCGGTGCCCGGATCGCGTCCGGCTAGGCTCACCGCTGTGACCTTAGTCCCGAATCGCATCCCCCCCGATTTCCCGGTGGTGGGAGTCGTCGGAGGTGGACAACTGGCCCGGATGGCGCACCAGGCCGGCATCGCCCTGGGCATCCGGCTGCGGGTCCTGGCCGAGTCCGCTGACGACTCCGCAGCGCTCGCCGCGCCCGAGGTCGTGGTCGGCGACCACCGCGACCTCGACGCCCTGCGGGCCTTCGCCGCCGGCTGCGATGTGCTCACCTTCGACCACGAGCACGTCCCGACCGAGCACCTGCGGACGCTCGTGGCGGAGGGGGTCACCCTCTACCCCGGCCCGGACGCGCTCGTCCACGCCCAGGACAAGGGCGAGATGCGCCGCCGGCTGGACGCGATCGGGGTGCCCTGCCCGCCGTGGCTGCTGCTCCCGGCCGACCGGGCGGCGGCCGTTGAGGCGGTGGGGGCGTTCGCGGTCGAACATGGCTGGCCGGTCGTGCTCAAGTCGACCCGCGGCGGGTACGACGGCAAGGGCGTCTGGGTGGTGGCCGACGCCGCGCAGGCCGCCGAGGTCGAGGCCGCGCTGCCCGACGGCGTACGGCTGCTGGCCGAGCAGCATGTGCCGTTCACCCGCGAGCTCGCCGCGCTGGTGGCCCGCTCGCCGAGCGGCCAGGCCGTGGCGTACCCGGTCGTCGAGACCGTCCAGGTCGGCGGCGTCTGCCGCGAGGTGATCGCCCCCGCGCCGATCGCCGACGACCACGCCACCGCGGCTCAACAGGCGGCGCTGCGGATCGCTGAGGCGCTCGGGGTGGTCGGCGTCATGGCCGTCGAGCTGTTCGACACCCCCGCGGGTGTGCTGGTCAACGAGCTGGCCATGCGCCCGCACAACTCCGGCCACTGGACGATCGACGGCGCGGTGACCAGCCAGTTCGAGAACCACCTGCGCGCCGTGCTCGACCTGCCGCTCGGCTCGCCGCGCGCGGTGGCGCCGGCGGCGGCGATGGCCAACGTGCTCGGCGGCGACCTGCCCGACCTCTACCCGGGCTTCCTGCACTGCATGGCGCGCGACCCTGGAGCGCGGATCCACGTGTACGGCAAGCAGGTGCGCCCCGGGCGCAAGGTCGGCCACGTGACCGTGGTGGGCGATGATCCGGTTGACTGCCTGGCGCGGGCTCGTCACGCGGCGGCCTATCTGGCGGGAGAGATCGATGAGTGAGCAGGTGCGGGTCGGCGTCGTGATGGGCAGCGACTCCGACTGGCCGGTCATGCAGGCGGCTGCCGAGGCGCTGGAGGAGTTCGGGGTCGCCCACGAGGTCGACGTCGTGTCGGCCCACCGGATGCCGCACCAGATGCTCGCGTACGGGGCCTCGGCCGTCGATCGCGGGCTGCAAGGTGATCATCGCGGGCGCGGGCGGGGCCGCCCACCTGCCGGGGATGCTCGCCGCGGCCACGCCGCTGCCGGTGATCGGGGTGCCGGTGCCGCTGGCCCACCTCGACGGGCTCGACTCGCTGCTGTCGATCGTGCAGATGCCCGCCGGCGTCCCGGTGGCCACGGTGTCGGTCGGCGGGGCGCGCAACGCCGGCCTGCTGGCCGTGCGCATCTTGGCCTTGGCTGACCCGGACCTGCTCGCGGCGATGGCGCGACTTCCAGGACGAGCTGCGCCACCAGGCCGAGGCCAAGGGCGCCGCCCTGCGCGCCCGCCGCGGCACCGCCACCGGCTTCTCCGCCTGACACCCCGCCCCAACCTCAACGGTTGAGGCGGGGGTCACGCATTAGAACGTGTGTTTCGCCCCACACCGTTGGTGGACGGGTCGCACGTTAGGACGGGGGTATGGCCGCAAACGGTTGGTCACAGGCGGGGGAAGTCGATGGCGGGGCAGCGGTCCATGACGACGTCGAGGCCGGCGGCGCGGGCTCGGGCGGCCGCGGCCTCGTCGATGACGCCGAGCTGCAGCCAGACGGCCCGCGCGCCGATCGCGATCGCGTCGTCCACCACCGCCCCGGCCAGCGCGGAGCGGACGAAGACGTCCACCACGTCGACGGGGTGCGGGATGTCGCGCAGGGAGGCGTACCCCCGCTGGCCGTGCACGGTCTCGGCGGCCGGGTGCACGGGCACGATCTGCTTGCCCTCGCCGATCAGGAAGGCCGCCACGCCGTACGCGGCCCGGGCGCGGTTGTGGCTGAGCCCGACCACCGCCCACACCGCGGTCTCGTCGCGCAGCCTGCGGATGACCTCGTCGGACATGCCCGCCAGCCTGCCGCACCCCCCGCCGCCGCAGAGTGTGACGTTCGCCGGGCGACACGCCGGCGGAGAGGCCGCCAACGTCGCACTCTGCGGGACGGGGGCCGAGGGGACCTTCGGCCGGAATGGAACGGTGTTCCACGGCGGTAGGATTCGGCCGTCCGGCCGGCGTTCCGGCCGCGCCACCACGTGACGGGAGTTGAGGCGACGGTGTCCGCAGAGCAGGGGTCCGCAGAGCAGTTGTACCGCCCGACCGAGGAGCACGAGATGCTGCGGGCCACGGTCCGCCAGCTCGCCGACGACAAGATCGCGCCGCGGGCCGCCGAGGTCGACGAGACCGCCGAGTTCCCCCACGACGTCTACGCCGCGCTGGTGGCCGCCGACCTGCACGCGATCCACATCCCCGAGGAGTACGAGGGGATGGGCGGCGACGCGCTGGCCGCCTGCATCGTCATCGAGGAGGTCGCCCGCGCCTGCGCGTCGAGCTCGCTGATCCCGGCCGTCAACAAGCTCGGCACGCTGCCGATCATGCTCAGCGGCTCGGCGGAGCTGAAGGCCAAGTACCTCCCGCCGGTCGCCCGCGGCGAGGCGATGTTCTCGTACGCGCTGTCGGAGCCCGAGGCCGGCAGCGACGCGGCGGGCATGCGCACCCGCGCCGTGCTCGACGGCGACGCGTGGGTGCTCAACGGCGGCAAGCGCTGGATCACCAACGCCGGCGTCTCGCAGTACTACACGGTCATGGCGATGACCGAGCCCGACCAGGGGCGCGCGCGGCATCTCGGCGTTCGTGGTCGAGAAGGACGACGAGGGCTTCACCTTCGGCGCGCTCGAGAAGAAGCTCGGCATCAAGGGCTCGCCCACCCGCGAGCTGTACTTCGACAACTGCCGCATCCCCGCCGACCGGATCATCGGCGAGCCCGGCACCGGCTTCTCGACCGCGCTGCGCACCCTCGACCACACCCGCGTGACGATCGCGGCGCAGGCGCTCGGCATCGCCCAGGGCGCGCTCGACTACGCCGTCGGGTACGTCAAGGAGCGCAAGCAGTTCGGCAAGGCCATCGCGGAGTTCCAGGGCCTGCAGTTCATGGTCGCCGACATGGCCATGAAGATCGAGGCCGCCCGGCAGATGACGTACGCCGCGGCCGGCAAGAGCCAGCGCGGCGACGCCGACCTCACCTTCGCGGGCGCGGCGGCCAAGTGCTTCGCCTCCGACATCGCGATGGAGGTCACCACCGACGCGGTGCAGCTGCTGGGCGGCTACGGCTACGTCAAGGACTACCCGGTCGAGCGGATGATGCGCGACGCCAAGATCACCCAGATCTACGAGGGCACCAACCAGATCCAGCGCCTGGTGATGGCCCGCCAGATCCTGCGGTAGCCCGCCGAGGAGGTCAGACCGACTCGTACGCCTGGCCGCGCGCGGTGAGCCGCTCGCGGCGGGCGGCGCGCTGGTCCTCGAAGCGGGTCGCCGCGGCGTCGAGCCCGGCCAGGAACGCGACGAGCTCCTCGCGGGCGGCCTCGCCGTCGGCGTCCAGCCCCTCGAGGTCCATGACCCCCCAGGCGCGCAGCACCGGCGCGATCACGTCGTCGTGGTGGATGCGCAGGTCGTAGACGCCGGCCATCGCGATCTGCACCGACTTGCGGGTGAAGTCCTCGATGGTGTGCCCCGGCATCTGGAACGACTTCACCACCTCGGTGATCGCCCGCATCGCCTGGTTCGGCGCGAGCTCGAGGGTGGCCCCGAGCAGGTTGCGGTAGAAGAGCATGTGCAGGTTCTCGTCGAGGGCGATCCGGGCGAGCAGCTGCTCGCAGATCGGGTCGCCGGTGAGCTTGCCGGTGTTGCGGTGCGCGATGCGGGTGGCGAGCTCCTGGAACGAGACGTACGCCAGCGAGCGCAGCAGGTCGTTGTGGTTGTCGGACTCGAAGCCGACCCCCATGTGCGCCATCCGGGCCCGCTCGAGGGCGACCGGGTCGACGGCGCGGGTGGCGAGCAGGTAGTCGCGGATCGCGATCCCGTGCCGGCCCTCCTCCGCGGTCCAGCGGTGCACCCACGTGCCCCAGGCGCCGTCGCGGCCGAACGCGGTGGCGATCTCATGGTGGTACGAGGGCAGGTTGTCCTCGGTGAGCAGGTTCACCACCAGGCTGGTGCGCGCGACCTCGGACATGCCGGACTGCGCGACGTCCCACGCCTCGCCGTCGAGGAGCCCGTCGAAGTCGCGGCCCTGGCTCCAGGGGACGTACTCGTGCGGGAACCACTCCTTGGCCACGCCGAGGTGGCGGTTGAGGTTGTCCTCGACCACCGGCTCGAGGTCGCGCAGCAGCGCGGTCTGGTCGATGCGCTGCTCGGCGCGATCGGCGGTGACGGTCACGGTCCTCCTGGAACCTACGGTTGCGTAACCGTAGCGGGTGGCGCCGGTCACGTCGTCCCGCCGCGGCGCGCGATCATGGCCCCATGGCGACCACCCCCGCGGCCGACGTCCCGCCGCCGAAGCCCACCTCGGCCTCCCGCACCACGCTCTCGCGGATCATGACGGGCACCCAGACGAACCTGCTCGGCACGATCCACGGCGGCGAGGTGATGAAGTTCGTCGACGACGTCGCCGGCGCGGTGGCGGCCCGCCACTCGGGCGGCGCCGCGGTGACCGTCGCCATGGACGAGATGCTCTTCCTGATCCCGGTACGGGTCGGCGACCTGGTGCACGCCAAGGCGCAGGTCAACTGGACCGGCCGCACCTCGATGGAGATCGGGGTGCAGGTGCTGGCCGAGCGGTGGGACGACGCGAGCGTGCCGCCGGTCCGGGTGGCGACGGCGTACCTGGTGTTCGTGGGCGTCGGGGCCGATGGGGGGCCGCGCGCCATCCCGCAGGTGGCCCCCGAGACCGATCTCGACCACCGGCGCTTCCACGAGGCCACCGTGCGGCGGGAGTACCGGCTGGCCCGTCGCGCCGCGATCCTGGCCTCCCGCGAGGTCGCCGTCGACGACCTGTGAGCCCCGGGCCCTCCGCCCGACTGCCGCTGCTGGGCCGTCCGTCCCCCGCTGCGGCGAAAGCCACCCCAGCCGCCTCGGGGTGACCGCCCGGCCCTGCGCTGCGAGGGCTAGGGCAGGACGCGGGTGGCGCGCTCGGCGGCGGCCCGGCGGTCGACCGTCGCGGCGTCGGCGTCGAGGCAGACGACGAGCGATGCCGGCCGCGGCGTAGACGCCGACCGCGGTGTCGATGAGGGCGGCCAGGTCGTCCCGGCCGATCGAGAGGAGCACGCGGTCGCCGGGGGCGAGGCCGTCGAGCGGGATCGCCGGTTCCATCGAGCCGGCGCCGGCGTACGCGTCGCCGTGGCCGAGCACCTCGGCGGCGTAGTCGAGCACTCCGGGGGGAGGGGCCTCGAGGAGCCGGCCGTTGAGGGGGCGCAGCGCCAGGGCGATCCCCACGGGAGCGTCGGCGGCCAGCGCGACCTCATCCGGGCCGACGACGAGGACGTCGCAGTCAGGGCCGGCGGGTTCGCCGAGGACGACCGAGCAGCCGGTACGCCAGGCGGCGAGCGCCACGACGAGGGCCTGCCAGTGGGCGGGCAGCCGGATGCCCACGACGCCGGGGGAGCCCGAGCAGCTCCTCGTCGAGCAGGTTGGCGGTCTTGGCGACCCAGTTGTCGAGGGTGGTCGCCGAGAGCTCGACGCGCTCGCCGCCCGCCTCGTCGTACCAGGTGAGCAGCGGTCCGGTGGGGTCGCGCCGCAGGGCGGGCTCGAGGAGCCGGCCGAGGGTCAGTTCACGCACGTGATCTGGTCGGCGGTCTTCGGCACCGTGCTGGCGGGGGCGCTCGGGGAGGGCTTGGCCGGTGGCCGAGGCGCTGCCCGATGCGGGGCAGGGGCCGTGGCCTGGGCCGAGCCGAAGTCCGACCCGACGTACAGGGTGACCGTGGTGACGGTCTCGTCGGGCACGAGCTTCGAGCCGGGGACTGCGGCGGCGAGGGTCTTGGCCTGCTTCTCCAGAGACGCCGGGTAGCGGACCTCGGACTCGGCCTGGCCGCTGACGGGCGCGTTGGCGGGCGCGCCGGAGACGGCGAAGCCGAGGGCGGCGAGGCTGTCGGCGGCCTTGCGGGCGAGCCCGGCGACCCCGGCGGCGTTGAGCACCTTGACGGTGACCTCGCCAGGCGGCAGCACCGCGTCGGCGACCGCGGGCGCCGCGGGCTCGCTGGGGTTGGTGAGGGCCTCGAGCGTGGCCGCGTCGTCGGCCTCGAGGGCCTTGAAGATGACCGCCAGCTGCTCCATGTCCGGCAGCAGGACGTCTCTGGCCGTCGACCTTCGTGGGCTTGGCGATGGGCGCGGTGAGGAAGCCCACCTGGCCGGCCCCGATCCCGCGCAGCTTGAGCGCGAGGTCCTTCATGTCCGAGACCGTCAGGGCGTCGTCCACGGACACCGACTGGGTCGCGGCGTCGAGCAGGTTGTTGAGGGTGACCGGGTTCAGCAGGGTGCCGGCGCTTTGGACCTGCTTCAGGGTGGCGGCGAGGAACGCCTGCTGGCGCTTGATCCGGTCCAGGTCGCCGGCGGGCAGGCCGTGGCGCTGGCGCACGAAGGCGAGCGCCTGGGCGCCGTTCAGCGTCTGCGTCCCGGCGACGCCCTTGAAGCCGGAGTACTTGTCGGAGATCTTCTTGTTCAGGCAGACCTCGACGCCGCCGACGGAGTCGACGATCCGCTGGAACCCGGCGAAGTCGACCTGGACGTAGTGGTCGACTGTCGCGCCGGTCAGCGCCTCGATGGTCTGGATGGTGAGTGCGGGCCCGCCGCGCTGGAACGCGACGTTGATGCGCTCCTTGGAGGACGCGTAGACCTTGCCCTTGGGGTCGGTGTAGGCGGGGATCGGCACGTAGAGGTCGCGCGGGAACGAGATGATCGTCGCCTTGGCGTTGCCGGGGGCGAGGTGCACCAGCAGCATCGAGTCGGAGCGCTGGCCCTCGACCTTCGCCTCGCCCTTGCCGGCCTGGAAGGCCGCGTTGCCCTCGCCGTCGCGGGAGTCCGAGCCGACGAGCAGGATGTTCTGCGCCTCGTCGGGGGCGGGCGGCTCCTTGCTGCCGTCGCCGGTGAGGATGCCGCCGATCCGGGTGATGTTGTTGTCGATCTTGTTCAGCCCCGCCCACGCGGCGCCGCTGGTGGCCAGCACGGCGACGGCGGCGACCCCGGCGATCAGCCGCGGCCAGCGGACGTGGCCCCGGGCCGCGGCCGGACGTCCGGAAGCCCGCGCGGGGCCGCGCGGGTTCAGCTCCGGGGGCAATCCGGGGGTGGCCGAGGTCATGCGGGGTTCCTCCTGGGCGGCGCGTACGCGGGTGACCGCGTGGGTACGCGCTCTGCGCTCGGTGTGGGCGGGTGGTTCCGCAATGGGACGCCGCCGGTGATGGGGGGGTTCCCCCACCGCCAGCGGTGGAAACAGGATACCCGCGTGACGCTCGACACCCCGGATTTGAGCGTGCGGGGGCCGGCGCCTGGCTCGCCGTAAGCGGGGCTGCGGGGGTCGGCCCGGATACGATCTCGGCCCATGGCGGCTGAGGCGGAGGTGCCGCAGGCACCGGACCTCTCCGAGCCGGGCGTCCGGGGGCAGCGCTCCGGCGAATCCGGCGAGGCATCCCCGGCTCTTGTCAGTGGTGGCCGTGTTGGTCGCCGCCCTCGGCGCGATGGCTGTGGCCTGGGCCAAGATCGGTTGGCGGTGGGCCCGAGGATCTGAAGACGTTCTTCGTCTACCAGGGAGACGGGCTCGACATCGAGGCCCTCGCCCACACCATCGCCGTGAACGGCCTCACGGACTACCCGTTCTCGGGCAGCAGCTTCGGCTGGCCGCTGGGCACGCAGACGCAGTACTTCCCGTCGACGGACTGGATCCACCTCGGCGATCCTCAAGGCGGTATCGGTCCTCGCCGGCGGGGATCCGCAGCTGGCGCTGAGCGTCTTCTTCCTGCTCGGCGTCGGCCTGTCTGCGGTGGCGTTCTTCGCGTTCGCCCGCTGCGCACGGGTGACCCTCTGGGTGTCCGCCGCCCTCGCTTTCGCCTTCGCGATCTCGCCGTACGTGTTCTACCGCAGCGTGCACCTCTTCCTGGCGCAGGTGTGGGTGATCCCCCTGGCTCTGATCCCGATCGTCGTGGCCTTGCGTGGGGCTCCCGAAGGCAGGGAGCCTTGGGGGAGGCTTCGGATGGGGGCGGTGCTGATCGTGCCGTCGGCGGTGGTCGGGGCCGCGGGGGTCTACTACGCGTTCTTCACCCTGCTGGCCTGGGTCCCCGCCGCCCTGCTGCTGCTGCCGCGCTGGCGACAAGGGCTCGCGCTGGATGGCCGCGCCGGTCACGGTGGTCGGGACGGTCGCCCTCGGGCTTCTCCCGAGCAGTCGGTTCGTCGCAGCAAGACCCGCCTTCACCGAGGTGGCAGAGCGAAACCCCGGTGAGACCCTTCTGTACTCGGGCGATGCGGCGGACCTGCTCCACGACGCGCTCGACGTCGTGGGTCGGATCCTTCGGTACCCGCTGGTGGCTGACGCCTCGTCGGCGAACTTCGAAGCCTTCGGGCTCGGGCTGGCGGGGCTCATCGCGCTGCTTGCGACGTGCGCGGCGGCGGCTGTGGTGCTGCTTCGACGGGTCAGGGCCGCCCGAAAGGGCAGCGCGACGGCCCTCTCCTTGCCTGGCCAGGGGCCGGCGCTCGTTGCGGTTTGGGTGGGTCTGTCGGTGATCTGGTTTCTGGCGTGGTACCAGCGGGCCGGGATCAACTTCCTCTTCGCGACCCTGGTCTCCCCCCAGCTGCGGGCGTACGGCCGCCTGACGCCCTTCCTGATCGCCATCTCCCTGCTGGGCGCGGGGCTGATCGCCACCTATCTCCGCCGCCGAGGCCGGCGCACGGCGGTCGCGTCGGCTGCCCTGGTGGGCGTCCTCGTCCTAGCCGCCGCGGCCAACGCGGCCGTCGTGGTCGCCCCCGTCAACGACGCGGAGCGCAATGCGTTGCGTCGGTCGATCGAGGCGTACGTCGATCAAGCGAAGGCCGCCGCTGCCGCCCGGCTGCCCCATCGCGCTGGCACCCCTGACCCCGTGGCCCGAGTACCCCCAGGTCGAGCGGATGGACCTAAGCGAGAGCTGGCGGGTGGCCCTCGCGGTGTGGCCGACCCCCGTCAGCTTCGGCGCCGTGAAGGGCACCGAAGCGGCAGCGTGGCAGGAGGCGTACTACTTGAGTTCGACGGCCACGACCGCGCAGCTGGCCGCGGCGATGGGCTTCTGCTGGCTGAGCGTCGACCTGGACGGCTATGCGGATCCGGCGGCCCAGGAGGTGCTCGCTACGGGACTTCTCGGCGCCCCGATCAGCGAGGACCGAGCGCTTGGGCTGGTGGCCTACTCCCTCCTGCCGCTGCAGGAGCAGCAGGCCGCGGAATGGGGGGCGCAGGCAGCCTCGGCGCGCGAGTACCTAACCCGCCCGGTCGTCGCGACCGCGGGTGCCGGCCTGGCGCGCTTCCGGCTCGTCGGCGACTCTCTGACCACCAAGCTGCTGTCGGCGGAGCCCGGGGTGCTCAAGGTCCACAACGTCGGCGAGGCCCCTCGATCGGTGCGGGTGACCCTCGATCCGTCGTCGGTCGCCGCCGGCGTCACACTCGGCGGGGCGACGGGCGCGAGGGAGAGCATCGAGGTGGAGGTGGCGCCGAGAGGGTCGGCGTCGATCGAGGTCACCGGCCCCTCGGGGGCGCCGGTCGTCGCCTTGCTGGCTGTGAGCGAGGGGTGGCTGGTCAGCGACTCGGGACTGACGCGGGGCCCATAGTCCACCTCAGCTGCCGGCGGCCCTATGCCGCCGGATCGGACCCCGACTTCGGCATGCGGAAACTGCGGTGATCAGGTGTTGAGCACGGTCCAGCGAGACTCGAGCATCTCGATCCGCTTGGCGTCCTCCTGCGTGATGTGCTGGTAGTAGTCGCGCTTGTTGATGAGCCAGAGAAGCTCGAAGTGGACCGCGTTGAGGAGGCCCTGCTCGATTCCCTCGTGCGCGACCGCAACCCCGTCGAAGACCACCTTGCGGGTCTCGAAACGGGTGAGGTGGACCTTCTCGATCTCACGGAGGAATGGCAGTGCATCCATGGAAACGCCCCCGCCGCAGACGAAGTCCAGGCCAGCGGAAGGAGACGGCTTTCGCTGCATCGAGGACGTCGCGCAAGACCCGATCGGAGTTGACGTCGTCGCGCATCATTCCCGCACTGCCGACGTAGTCGACTCGTCCGAACACCAGGCCCTGCAAGCCGCCGGGTTGAGCGGCCATGCTCACCTGTTCGGCGAGGTTGCCGAAGGCGGTCACAGTCTCAAGGTTGAAGAGGAAGTCAACGTCAGACTGCTCGTCCTCGGCGAAGGCGATGTTCTTGGCCCCGATGTACTTGCTGACCGCGTAGACCGACTCCACCATGGGGGCCACGATGTATCGGACGCCAATCTGCTTGGCCTCGTACAAGTCGCGAAGGGCCTCACAGCCCCGATCTTCACGGTGAGGGGGAGACCGGCAGAACGGGCGATGTCGACCAGGCGGAGCAGCTCATCGACCCGGTCCCCTCCGCCTCGAACTCGGCCTTGACGCTGACCACGCCGTATCTCTCGGCCGAGGGCGAGCAGGTCGCACATCTTGCGCTCAGTCGGGTTCATCAGACTTCACCTTCGCGAGAAAGGGCATCAGCTGGGCAGCGAGATTCGCGGTGAGGCCGGGAGACATCATATGAAGCGGGGCGGACGTCATGGACCCATCCGGGAGCACGCGGGATCCGATTTTGGGCCAGTAGGGCTGCTCTGAAGAGACGGGGACCTCGAGAAGCGCCGGTCCGGGCGCGTCGAGCAGGGCGAGAACTGTGGGATCCGTGGTCCAGTTCCGATCTAGTCTTCGGTAGGGAACCGACCAGGCCGCCGCCAGCCGCTCCCAATTCGGAAGGCCTAGCCCGGTATCCCGGTCGCACCCGACATAGGCCCCATCGAAGTAGTTGCGCTGGGTCATGCGGATCGATGCGTAGCCGCCATTGGCCATGATGAACATCTTCAAGTTCAAGCGATGCCAGGCGACCGTGCCAAGCTCTTGAAGGTTCTGCGCGAAGCCGCCGTCCCCCTCAGTCAGCACGACGCGCTTCGAGGGGTTCGCCATTGCGGCCCCGATAGCGCCCGCGAGTCCGTACCCCATGCTGGCGAGGGCCTTGTTGCTCACGACGGTCTGGCCCTCCTTGTTCTCGAAGACCTGCATCGCCACGGTGAACGAACCCCCGCTGCTGGAGGGGATCAGAATGTCCGTGCCGTTCAGGAGTTCCGACAACTGCTGGACGAACACCTGCGGCACCAGAGCTTGACCGGCAGTCAGATTGGCCTCCTCGACCAGTGGGAGCTCCTGGCGAAGGCGCGCGATGAAGCCCCGCCACTGAGACCAATTGGGCAGGGAGGTCGCGTCCACCAGGGAGGCAAGGGCTGCGTTTGCGTCGGCATGCACGGCCCACGAGACGCTCGGCCTGCCCTTGTCCAACTCGGTGCGATCGACATCGACCTGCGCGATCCGTGCCAGGGGCGCGAAGTCCTGCCAGGCGAAACCTGTTTGCTGGAGGCCCACGAGTGCCGAGGGCGAGGACGAGGTCGGACTGCTGGATCGCCAGATTGGCCCAACGCATGCCCCAGGTGTTGGGCCGGCCCCCATACACGGGGCTGTCGGCGGGCAGTCGGTCCATGGCGTTCCAGGTCAGTGCGACCGGGACGCCCAGGGACTCCAGCCTCGGTCGGAGCGTTCGCGCGGTGCGCCTGTCTACTCCGCCACCAAGGAGGATCAGCGGACGCTCCGCCTCCTGCAAGGCATTGAGAGCCTCCGCCCATTCAGAAGGCATGCCGGCTTCGACCGATGGCATCGGCGTGCGAGCGACTTGGGCGGCGTCTGGCGAAGGGGCGATGGCAGGGGACGCCTGGGCACAAGGCAGATCTCCACGAAGACCGGGCCCGGGACGACCGACCTGTCCGGACTCGATGAGGGCGTCGAAGGCGACCATCGGGATGGGCCGCTCAAGGCGAACGGCGGCCTTCGTCACCACTTCCACGATGCGGACCCCGTCGATCTCCTGAATCCCAAGCTGTCGGACCCCGTTGCGGGACAGATCGGCGGATTTCACCTGCCCCCCGATAACCAGCACCTCACGGCTTTCCAGCCAGGCCCCGGAGATCCCAGTGACCGCGTTCGTCAACCCGGGTCCCGCCGTGACGAGGGCAAAGGCCTTGCGGCCCTCCGTGTGCGTCTCGTTGAAGTACTCCGCGGCGACAACCGCCGTGAACTCGTGGACCACGGGCACCATGGCGAAGCGGGTTCGGCAGGCCTCCACCAGGTGCATGATGTTGCCGCCAGCCACGAACATGCAGTGCGTGTAGCCGCGGTCAGCCAGGCGTTCGGCGACTTGCTCGGCGAAGTTCGATGCGCTTCGCCGATCGCTCGGCGCGCTGCGGCTACCGCCTCGGCCAGATTCGCCGCGCTTCGCTCCAACGGGATGACTTCGAGCCGTCCCGCATGGCCCGGTAGCACCAGGCGGTACCCGCCTGGTGAGTGCTTCTTGTCGGACTTGAAGCCTTCGGCGAATCGTTCCCAGTCAATCGCGGGAACTCTCCAGCCGGCGGCCGCCGCACGATCGAGGAGAGCGCCGCAGTAGTGATCCAGGCTCGCCGTGAGCGGTGTTCGCTCCGCCAGTGGGTAGGCCATCGCGGCCCGCATTCCCAGGGCCACCGCCAGCCCGTGGGGCAACGCCATGGAGGTCGCCACCTCAAGCGCGTGCCCGAAAGTGTGGCCGAAGTTCAGCAATTGGCGCTGGCCCTGGTCGAACTCGTCGGCCTCGACGATGTCCCTTTTCGCGGTCAGGGCCAGCCTGGCGATGTCCTCGAGTGCGCCGTCGTCGAGGACCCGTGTGGAATCGACCGTGTCGATGAACCTCGCGTAGACGTCCGGGCCCGAGGCGAAGCAGATCTTCACTGCCTCGGCGAGGCCTCCGATGAGCTCAACCTGGGACTGCGTGAGGGCCAGGTGGGGGTCGACGTAGACGTGTTTGGGGGGTAGAAGTTGCCGAGTAGGTTCTTGAAGCCTCCGGCGTTGATCGCGCTCTTCCCGCCGATGCATGAGTCAGCCATCGCCAATAGCGTGGATGGGACGTACGTCCAAGGAATGCCCCTCATATAGAGGGCTGAAGTCAACGTGGCCACATCCTGGATCGAACCGCCGCCGATCGCACACAGGGTGGACGAGCGATTGATCCCGAGGCGACACATGCGCACGGCCAGGGCTTCCACCCCGGCGAGGGTCTTGGTGGCCTCGGTCGCGGGGATCGGCAGGTGGGCCACCCCATCCAAGTGGACCAGGCCAAGGAGAGCCTCGTCCACCACCACAATCGTGGCGTCAGCGACGGCTCGTTCGGTGCCGCCTGCCCCGATCGAGATGCGATAGCCGCCCGAGGACGAGGCCACCACCAGTTCAGAGGGTCACGGGTGTAGCCCCATCCGCCGTCGACGACCAGGTCGCACCCCGTGATCCCGGAGGAACGCTGGTCAAGGAGGAACTGCGTTGCTGACGCCACCTCTCCGGCGCTCACCAGCCTGCCGAGGGGTCCCGCTGATGACGGACTCGACCTGCTGCTGGCTGAGGTTGGCGTGCGTCATTGGGGTGTCTATCACGCCCGGGTGGAGGGCGTTGATCCTGATGCCCTGGGGGCCCAGGTCGACGGCCGCCGCCCTAACGAAGCCGCTCACGGCCGCCTTCGACGCGATGTAGGCGGACTTGCGATCCGAGCCAGCGCGTGCCAGACGGATCCGAACACCACGAGGCTGCTCCCACGTGCCAGGCTGCCGGCGGCGAGGAGGGCCGCCAGGGTGTCCGAGACATAGGGACGTTTGCCGCGTACATGTCGGCCAGGGCGCGAGACCCGTCGGAGAGGGAGTTGGCGACGTTGGCACCCCCCGCCCACACCGCGCCGCCGACTGAGAGCGGAGCGAACCCCTGTGCCCAGTCAGCCATATCCGTGCTCAGCCAACGAGGGCCCGCACTTGAGCGAGTGGCTGACCGAGTAACCCGCACGACCGAGGCGCCGTCTCGCTCAAGGTGTCGAGCAACCACCCTGCCGAGTGCGCCCGAGGCGCCGAAGACGAGGGTCAGGCTCACCCCGGGTTGGTCAGCGCTCTTAGCTCATACATGGGCACCGCAGGAGGTGGCGAGGGTCGACTGCCCTTCGGCTTGGACGCCGGGGGGCGCCGAGTTCGATGAGGCGTCACGCGTGGCACGGAGGACCTCTCGCACGCTGTTGATCAACTTCCACCTCTCAGGCCGTGCCATGGTGTTGTGCAGGCACTAGTCTCGCGTGCCTCGGCCGGAGTCCCCGGACGACACGGCGAGCCGCTCGCGCCGACCGCCCCCGAGGTGAAGCCCGCGAGGCTCTAGGCAGTGTGGCCCTGCCGTGGCGCGGACCGGGAATTGACCCCTCGCGGGGTACCCTTCGGGCTGCGGGTTGACCAGTCCGGACAGGCCGGGCGACCCGTCTCTCACGCCGCTCTGGGGGATCAGTAGCCCGATGACCGACGCCGCACCCAGCGCAGATGAGGCGCATCGCACCCCTGCGGATCGCTCGGCGCGGCGTTCGGTCGATGTGATCATCCCGGCGTACAACGAGCAGGAGTGCATCCCGGAGCTCACCCGCCGGCTGGGGAGCTCTTCGACCGAGAGACCGCGTACGACTGGCGCGCCATCATCGTGGAGAACGGCTCCGGAGACAGGCCTGGGCGCGCGCGGCGGCTCATGCGGCCGACGACCGCATCACGGTGGTTCAGTTGTCCCGCAACTTCCGCATGGACGGCGGGTTGACCGCGGGCCTGGAACTTCGCGACGGCCGATGCCGCGGTATTCATGACCGCCGACCTGCAGGACCCCCCCGAGGCCATCTCGGAGTTCCTCCGGGCGTGGGAGGACGGCGCCGACAACGTGTACGGGCTGGTGACCGAGCGGCAAGGCACCGGCCGATCCGCGGTTCAACTCACAGGCCTTCTACTGGCTTGCCAACCGGATGACCAACGTCAAGTTGCCGCGCAACGCCAGCGACTTCCGGCTCATGGACCGGCGGGTCTACGAGGCCGTGCGCGACCTGGACGAGAGCAACAGGTTCATGCGCGGGCTCGTGGCGTGGACCGGCTTCCACTCGGTTCCTGTCCCGGTCACGAGACCGCCGAGGTTCGCGGGGGACTCCAAGGCGTACAGCTTGCCGGTCCTCGGCTTCGCAGTGCGGGGGATCCTGGCGAACTCGTTCGTGCCGATCCGGCTGATCAGCGCGTTCGGTGTCGTCTTCGCCGTGCTGTCCTTGCTCGCGTTCCTGGTGTTCGCCGGCGTGTGGCTGACCCGCGGTGTGCCGTTTGCCGGGTTCGGCAGCCTGGTCTCGCTCGGCCTGATCGTGGCGAGCGCCATCACGGTGATGCTCGGCGTGATCGCCGAGTACATCGGATTGATCTACGAGGAGGTCAAGGGGCGTCCGAACTTCGTGGTGCGTGGGACGTTGGGGCTGGACGGGGATGTCGGGCACAGCCGTCGGTGACACGGCGCTTCGACCCGCAGCCGTGGCGTTGGCCTCCTCCTACCTCCGCGAGGGCGACCGTGTCTTGCTCCTCGGCGCCGGAGGGTGGTTCGGCACGACCGCCCTGCACCTGCTTGCTCCGTCGCTAGGCGCTGCTCGGTTGCGGCCGATCACGGGCCGGCCCCGCCAGGTTCGCGCCGCCGGGCGGCAGTGGGGCCTGGAGGCCTTCGACCTCGAGCAGGTCAGGGCCTTTCGGCCCACGGTCGTCCTCGACCTGGCCTTCCTGACCCGGGAGAAGGTCGAGGCGTTGGGCCTTGAGGCCTACGTCTTGGCTAACTCGAGGCTGACCTCGCAGTTCCTCATGGCAGCCTCGCTCCCCGGCGTTCGGGCGGCCGTCACGGCCTCCAGCGGGGCCGCCCTCGGCCTCGGCGGGCACAGCGGCTGGGACCTGGAACGCAACCCGTACGGGTTCCTCAAGCGCGCGGCGGAGACGATGGCGGTGGAGGCGGCGCACGAGAGTGGAATCGGGATGACCGTGGCCCGGGCCTGGTCGCTCTCGGGGGGTTTCGTCACCCGACCGCGCGATTACGCCTTCAGCGACCTCATCCTCCAGGCGCCAGGGGGCGAGGTCGGGGTCCGATCTCCGCAGGAGGTGTGGCGTCGCTATAGCCTGGTGGAGGACTTCCTCGCCGTGGCTCTGGCGGACGCCCTTGGTGGTCTCGTGCGCGTCCTCGACTCAGGTGGACCACTCACCGAGATCGGCGGCCTCGCCTAGGCGATCGCCGAACGGAGCGGCGCCTCGGTCCGCAAACGTCCGAGCGAAGGGCGCGGTCCCGTCAACCAATACCACTCCGACGATCGGGCGTGGAGGGAGGCCTGCAGACGGCACGCCTTCGACCCGGCGGACCTCGACGAGCAGATCGAGCGAGTCTCCATGGCACTAGCCGGTGGTGCTTGAGCACCGGGCCGGTAGCCCCAGTCACCGGCGGGCTGATGGTCCGGTTCCTCATCATCGGCGGGTGGAACACGGTGTTCGGCCTGGCGACCTTCACCTTCATCTGGTGGTGGCTCGGTGAAGAGGTCGGTTACGTCGCGACCCTGCTGATGGCCCAGGTGATCGCCGTGGTCCAGTCCCACGCCACCCAGCGCCGCTTCGTCTGGCGGTCGCGCGGCCCCTATCTCGCCGAGCTCTCGCGGTTCTCGGTCGTCTACTCGCTGGGGCTCCTGCTGAATCTCGTTCTGTTGGCCGTGGCAGTCGACGTGTTCCACCTGCCGGTGCTGGCGAGCCAGGTGGTCATCACAGCCCTGGTGATCGTCGCCCAGTTCGCAGCGCAGCGCCTCTGGGCTTTCCGCAGTGGGTTGGCACTCCCAGCTGGCGCCGGCGAACGGTGAGCGGCGGTGCGGTCAGTGGGCTGTCGCCCGCGGGGTCACCTGCGGCTGAGGGGGCTCCAGATTGGGCACGGGAGTAGCGAGTGAGCGAGGACGTGGGCGGATGAGCACCGCGACCGCCACGCAGCAGATCAGTGCCAGCTCCAGCAGGGGATTCAGGTAGGTCGACAGGGTCGCCCCATCCGTCCCGATCGGGATGCCCTTGGGGGCCATGAGCAGCCCGAGCAGGATCGCGTACGCCAGCCCCGCGAGGTCGCTGTCCCGTCCGCGCTGGAAGATCAACAGGATGGGTGCGAAGAAGAGCGTCAGGGTGTACCCCCCCACAAGCGGGGGCAACAGGGTCACAGAGCAGGCGAGCAGGATCGTCGCCTCAAGGGTGGTGACGCGTCGACCCAGCAGCACGAGCGCGACTAGAGCGAGGCCGATCATGGTGGCGACGACCGAGTAGTGATCTCCCGCCGCCTTGGCGAGGGCCGACAGGGCGCCCAGGTCGCCTTGTTCCACAGCGGAGAACAGGCCGGCCAGCGATTGGCTCGAGGACACGAGGCGATCCTCGCCGGCACCGCCACGGGCTTCACCGGTCGCGGCGATGAGCCACGCTGTGTTCTGGATGAATCCGCCCCTCCACGCCGCCAGCGGGATGGTGACTGTGACGACGAAGACGCCGACCGCCACGGCAGCAGCCGACCACTTGCGCTGCCTGACAAGGAGGAGGACGAACACCAGCGGGTAGCCCTTGGCGGCCGCCGCGAGTCCAATCAGGACCGCGGACAACCAGTAGCGGCGTCGCTCAACGAGCAGGACAGCGACGATCACCAACGCCGAGATGAACCCTTGCAGGTTGCCCCGGTCGAGTGTGCTGAGCATCGGGTAGGTCAGGACTACCCCTGCGACGGCGAGCAGCACCCGGTCGGCCACGGGACGATTGCGCAAGGCGTAGAGGGCCGGGGCGAAAAGGACCACGAGGGACGCGAGCAGGAAGACAAACAGGGACACGTGGTACGGAAGCCAGGTGAAGGGGCTCACAAGGATGTGAGCAAACGGGAGGTAGCTGCTGACTGATGCGTCAGTCCCCGGTGAATAGGGGGATGGCCGGTTCGACTGTTGCCAAGGAAGTAGGTAGTCGCCGAAGAAGTGCACTCCCACGGACTGGTCCTGCCACAGGTCCTCGCGGACGAAGGGCGCGTCCTGCGGGTCGAAGGACACCGCAGTGGGGAAGTCGAAGCCTTTGAGGTAGAACGCGCCGACGTAAGCGGCGGCGAAGAAGACAGCAAAGCCAGTCACGGCCGTCGCCGCATATGCCGTTCCGGCGTCGACACTCCGCAGGCGCCTATGCACCCGGTCTCGTGTCACGTCCCACGGCATCCGGTCTCACCCTTCAGCGAGGGACAACGTCAACACCCGGCTCAGCCTGTCGCTCTCGGGCCGGTATATCGCTATCAGGCGAGCAGGTGGCGGTACCACTCAGCCGTTCGGCGAAGGCCCTCGTCCAGCATGACCGACGTGGTCCACCCGAGTGGGTCCCGCGCCTTGGAGGAGTCGAGGTACTGGTCGTGGATCTCGCCCTGGGCCTGGCCGAGGACCACCGGCTCGACCTGCACCCCAACGGTGGCGAGGCAGATGGCGTCGTAGATCGCGCGCACCGTGAGCGGTGACTCGTCGGAGAAGTTGAACGCCTCGCCGGCCATCGCCGGATCCGCCAGTGCTTCGGCGAGCCGGAGGTAGGCGGTGACGACGTCGTCGACGTGCAGGTAGTCGCGCAGGAAGGTGCCATCGCTGCGGAGGACGGGCTGCTGGCCCTGCAGCAGCGAGCGGATCGTGCCGGGGACGATGCGCGACCAGTTCAGGTCGCCGCCCCCATAGATGTTGCCGCAACGGGCGATCGCGACCGGGACCCCGTAGGTCGTCGCGAAGGACTGGGAGATCAGGTCGGTGCAGGACTTCGAGACGTCGTAGGGCCCCTCACCGCGCAGCGGCATGTCCTCGGTGTAGGGCAGGACCGGGCTCGTGCCGTAGGCCTTGTCGCTTGAGGCCACGACGACGGCCCGGACGATGCCGGGGTGCCGCCGGGCGACCTCAAGCACGTGCCACGTGCCCTGGACGTTGGCGGCCAGGGTCGGCACCGGCGCATGGCGAGCCGAACCCACGATGGTCTGCGCGCCCAGGTGGAAGATCGTGTCGCACTCGTCGGCGACCACGGCGCGCTCGACGGCGTCGTAGTCCTCGAGCGCGCCGTTGACGACGCTGAGCCGGTCGATCGTGCCGCTGCGCAGGAGCTCCGACTGGGGGTCCATGTCGCGCACGAGCGCGACCACGTGGGCGCCGTCGTCGACCAGTTGACGGGTGAGCCACGAGCCGACGATGCCGGTGGCCCCGGTGACCATCACCCGTCGGCCAGCCCAGGGCTGCACGCTCATGACCACACCCTCCAGGGGGCGACGCCGTCATCCCAGAGCTGGTTGAGCATCTGGGACTCGCGGTAGGTGTCCATCGGCTGCCAGAAGCCGGAGTGCCGGTAGGCGACCAGCTGTCGGTCAGCGGCGAGCCGCGCGAGGGGCTCCTCCTCGAGGACGCAGTCGTCGTCGAGGTAGCCCATGACCTCGGGCTCGAAGACGAAGAAGCCCGCGTTGACCCAGCCCTCGACCTGGGGCTTCTCCCGGAAGCTGCTCGACGACGCCGTCGCCCGAGACGTCCATGACTCCGAAACGGCTGAGCGGCTGGACGGTGGTCACCGTGGCGAGCTTGCCGGCGGCGCGGTGGGAGGCCAGGAGGGCGGTGATGTCGACGTCGGCGAGCCCGTCGCCGTACGTGCAGAGGAAGGGCTCGCCGTCGAGGTACCTCTCCACCCGCTTCACCCGGCCGCCCGTGTTCGTCGAGTCGCCGGTGAAGGCGATGGTGACCCTCCAGGTGGACTCCTCGTGGGCGCCGTGGAACTCGATGCCCTGACCCTTGCCGAGGGTGACGGTGACGTCGTTGTTGCGCGCCTCGTAGTTGAGGAAGTAGTCCTTGATCACGTCGGACTTGTACCCCGTGCACACGATGAACTCGTTGAGCCCGTGGTGGGCGAAGTTCTTCATGATGTGCCAGAGGACTGGCCGTCCCCCGATCTCGACCATCGGCTTCGGCCGGAACTCGGTCTCCTCGCGCATCCGGGTCCCCAGACCGCCCGCCAGCAGCACGACCTTCATCTGTCTCCCCCTCAGCTGTCCCGAACGCTCGGGTCGCGGACGAACGCGCGCACCGAGTCGATCACGTACGCCAGCATCTCGTCGGTCAAACCGGGCCAGACGCCCAGCCAGAAGGTGCCTGTGGTCACCAGGTCGGCGTTGGTGAGGTCGCCGACGACGCGGTGCTCGATGGACCGGTAGGCGGGCTGGCGAAGCAGGTTGCCGCCGAACAGTTGCCGGGTGCCGATCCGCCGGCGGTCCAGGAACTGGACCAGGGAGTGCCGGTCGAAGTCGGCCTCTGGCCGGACGGTCAGCGCGAAGCCGAACCAGCTCGGCTCGGAGTTCGGGGTGGCGCGCGGCATCACGAACACGTCCTCGAGGTCCCCGAGGCCGTCGAGCAGGGTCTGCCAGTTCCGATTGCGGCGCGCGACGAATCCGTCGAGCTTGTCCAGCTGGGTCAGGCCGACCGAGGCCTGCATGTCGGTGGCCTTGAGGTTGTAGCCGATGTGGGAGTACGTGTACTTGTGGTCGTACCCGAAGGGCAGCGCGCCCAGCTGGTGGCCGAACCGCTTCTGGCAGGTGTCGTCCTTGCCCGGCGCGCACCAGCAGTCGCGGCCCCAGTCGCGGAAGCTCTCGGCGATCTTCTTCAGGCTCGGCCGCTTGAGCAGGACCGCCCCGCCCTCGCCGGTGGTGATGTGGTGGGCCGGGTAGAAACTGAGGGTCGCCAGGTCGCCGAAGGTGCCGGTGTTGACACCGCCGTAGCGGGCGCCGAGCGCGTCGCAGTTGTCCTCCAGCAGCCACAGGCCGTGCCGGTCGCACAGCTCGCGGACGGCGGCGACATCAAATGGATTGCCCAGCGTGTGGGCCATGAAGACCGCTCGAGTCCGCGGCGAGACCGCGTCCTCCAGCCGGTCGACGAGGGCGTCGTACGTGCCGAGCTCGATATCGACGAAGACGGGCACCAGGCCGTTCTGGATGATCGGGTTGACGGTCGTGGGGAACCCGGCCGCGACGGTGATCACCTCGTCGCCGGGGCGCAGCGCCCGCTTGAGCAGCTTGGGGCTGGTCAGGGTGGTCAGGGCCAGCAGGTTGGCGCTGGAGCCCGAGTTGACCATGAGCGCGTGCCGGACGCCGACTCGACGGGCGAGTCGGCGCTCGAAGGCCTCGGCGAAGCGGCCGGTGGTCAGCCACATGTCGAGGGAGGAGTCGACCAGGCTGACCAGGTCGTCGGCGTCGAGCACCTTGCCGGACACCGGCACCGGGGAGACGCCCGGTTCGAAGGCGGTCTCCGGGAAGGCCAGCTTCTGGTACTGCGCGGAGAGCGACAGGATCTCGGCTCGGAGCGCCCGGGCCTCCGCGCTGTCCTGGTCGGTCACTCTCGGCTCCTGCCGGGTCGTTGCGAAGTCGGCCGCCCAGATCGAGTCGACGGTCTGGCCCTTGAGGGGGCCCGCATTGGCTGCCAACCTATCCGGGGCGGGGCGTGGCCAGACGCTACGCGGCGGCACAGGGAGATGGGATGCCCGCGCTAGACCGATACCCTTCACGGGTGAAGGCACTCGTGCTTGTCCGGGCGGGGCCGGGACGCGTTTGCGCCCGATCACCCACACCTCGGCCAAGCAATTGGTCCCCGTGGCGAACAAGCCGGTGCTCTTCTACGGCCTGGAGTCGATCCGGGATGCGGGAATCACCGACGTCGGCGTCATCGTCGGCGACACCGCTGCCGAGATCGAGGCGGCACTGGGCGACGGGTCCGATCTGGGGATCAGCGTCACCTACATCCAGCAGGACGCCCCGCTCGGCCTCGCGCACTGCGTCCTGATCGCCCGCGACTTCCTCGGTGACGACGACTTCATCATGTATCTCGGTGACAACTTCCTGATCGGCGGCATCACCGAATTCGTCCGCGAGTTCGAGGGCGGCGGGGCCGAGGCGCAGATCCTGCTCACCCACGTGCCGAACCCGTCATCCTTCGGGATCGCCGTGCTCGACGATGCCGGCCAGGTCGTCCGCCTGGTGGAGAAGCCGAAGGACCCGCCCAGCGACCTGGCCCTCGTCGGCGTCTACATGTTCACCCCCGCGATCCACGAGGCGGTCGCATCGATCAAACCGTCCGCCCGCGGCGAGCTGGAGATCACCGAGGCCATCCAATGGCTGATCGACCAGGACCGTCCGGTGCGCAGTCACCTGGTGACCGGCTACTGGAAGGACACCGGCCGGCTCGAGGACATGCTCGAGTGCAACCGCAAGGTGCTCGAGGGCATGGAGCCGGATATCCGCGGAACGGTGGATGACGACGAGCCGGATCATCGGCCGGGTCGTCATCGAGGAAGGCGCGGTCATCGAGCGCTCCACGGTCCGCGGGCCGGCGATCATCGGCCGCGACACCCGGATCATCGACACCTACGTCGGCCCGTTCACCTCGATCTACCACTCGTGCGTGCTCGAGGACACGGAGGTCGAGTACTCGATCATCCTGGAGAGCAGCACGATCCGCGGGGTCGGCCGCATCGAGGACTCGCTCATCGGCAAGGAGGTCGAGGTCACCCCCTCGACCGCCCAGCCGCGGGCCCACCGGCTCATGCTCGGCGACCACTCCAAGGTGTCGCTCGCCTGACGGCGGCTCGACCCCCAGGACAGAACAGCCCACACCACATGCGGATCTTCGTCACCGGCGCCGCCGGCTTCATCGGCTCGAACTACGTGCGGACGCTGCTGTCCGGCGGATACCCCGGGTACGAGGAAGCCGAGGTCACCGTCTACGACAAGCTCACCTACGCGGGCAACCTCGCGAACCTGGAGCCGGTGGCCGACAATCCGCGCTACCGGTTCGTCCAGGGCGACATCTGCGACGGGTCGCTGCTCGACGAGGTGCTGCCGGGCCACGACGTGGTCGTGAACTTCGCCGCCGAGACCCACGTTGACCGCTCGATCACCGGCGCGGCGGACTTCGTGATGACCAACGTGGTCGGCGCGCAGACGCTGTTCGACGCCTGCCTGCGCCACGCGATCCCGCGGGTCGTCCACATCGGCACCGACGAGGTCTACGGCTCGATCGACGAGGGCTCGTGGACGGAGGCATCGCCGCTGCAGCCCAACTCGCCGTACTCGGCTGCCAAGGCCAGCGCCGAGCTGCTCGCCCGCGCGTACTTCGTCACGTACGGGATGAACATCTCGACCACGCGCTGCTCGAACAACTACGGGCCCTACCAGTTCCCCGAGAAGGTCGTGCCGCTGTTCGTCACGAACCTGATGGACGGCAAGAACGTCCCGCTTTACGGCGACGGACTCAACGTCCGCGACTGGCTGCACGTCGACGACCACTGCCGCGGCATCCAGCTCGTGCTGGAGAAGGGCGAGGCGGGCGAGTCGTACAACATCGGCGGCGGCCGCGAGCTCAACAACAAGGAGCTCACCGGCGCGCTGCTTGAGGCCATGGGCGCCGGCTGGGACCGCGTGACGTACGTCGAGGACCGCAAGGGCCACGACCGCCGCTACTCCCTCGACGACTCGCGGCTGCGCGCGATGGGCTACGAGCCGCAGTGGACGTTCGAGGCCGGCCTGGCCCAGACCGTGCAGTGGTACCGCGACCACGAGTCCTGGTGGCGCCCGCTCAAGGACAAGTTGGCGATCGGCCCGATGACGCGGTGGCTGGTGACGCGGCGCCTGGGGCCAGGTGGGCAGCGACCTAGTCCGCATCCTCGACCGGCGAGGAGGTCGTCGCGGTCGACCGCGACACCCTCGACATCACTGATGAGGCGGCGGTTCGGGCGATGGTCATGGCCGTCCGACCGCACCTGATCGATCAACGCCGCGGCCTTCACCGCGGTGGACGAGGCAGAGGCCGAGGAGGCTACCGCGATGCTCGTCAACGCGGCGGCGCCTGGCTGGCTGGCTGCCGCCGCGCACGAGATCGGCGCTCGCACGATCCAGATCTCGACCGACTACGTCTTCCCCGGCGACGCCACCGAGCCCTACGCCGAGGACGCGCCGACCGGGCCGGAGTCCGCCTACGGCCGCAGCAAGCTAGCCGGTGAGCGGGCGGTGCTGGGCGCGGACCCGATCGGCCTACGTGGTGCGCACCGCGCTGGGTCTACGGGGGGACGGGCAGCAACTTCGTCAAGACGATGGCGCTGTGGAGGCGCAGGGCGAAACGGTCTCGGTGGTCGACGACCAGCGTGGCTCGCCCACCTGGTCGCGAGCACCTGGCGCGGGGGCTGGTTGAGCTAGGCCGCTCGCAGGCCGCCCCGGGCGTCTACCACTGCACGGGTGCTGGCGAGACCACCTGGTATGGCTTCGCCCGGGCGATCTTCGAGGAGCTGGGCGCGGATCCGGCACGCGTACTGCCTACGACCACCGACGCGTTCCCGCGGCCGGCGCCGCGCCCGGCCTACTCCGTGCTTTCACACCGGCGCTGGATCGAGGCAGGGTTAACGCCGATGCCGCACTGGCGCGAGGCGCTGCACGGCTTCATGGCCGGGCTCCATTGCGCCGATTAGCCGGCATGCTCACGAGCCGATAGCCACCGCCAGCGCGAAGCACGCCAGCCACGCGGCCCCGAGAAGCTGAAGTACGCGGTCGCGAAGCACCACGTCCTCTGGCTCCCCCGCCGCGCCTTGGTCGATGTCCCTCGCGTAGCGCAGGATCGCCAGGACAAACGGCACGATCGACAGCACCGCGTAGACCGACTCCCGGGCCTCGTTGATGTCGAAGGCCCACAGGGCGTAAGCGGTGATCGCGATCGCCGCCGAGACGCTCCAGACGAAGCGAAGGTACGACGCCGAGTACTCGCGGAGCGATGGCCGGGTCAAGCCCATCTCATCGCCCGACAGCTCGACGGCACGGTACTCCGAGTAGCGCTTGCCACTGACCATGAAGAGCGATCCGAAAGCCGCCACCAGCAGAAACCACTGGGAAGGCGCGATGTCGGATGCCGTGCCACCCGCTACAGCCCTCAACAGGAACCCCGAGGAAACGATCGCCAGGTCGATGACCGGCTCGTGCTTGAGCCAGAGCACGTAGGCGAGCGACAGGCCGGCGTACACGGCGATAGTCGTCACCAAGCCCACCGACGCCAGCCCCGCAACCACGAGCGACGTTCCGAGCAAGATGATCCCGGCGGCAACTGCCACCCGAGGACTCACCGCCCCCGAAGCGATCGGGCGGAGGCGTTTCGTCGGGTGATTGCGGTCGGCCTCGACGTCGCGCACGTCGTTGAGGAAGTAGATCCCCGACGCGGCGCAGGAGAAGGCGACGAACGCCAACGCCGTGTTGAGGAGAACCTCAGGCTGGAGCAGCGTCCCGGAGGCCAGGGGCACCGCCGCGACCAGGATGTTCTTGACCCACTGCTTGGGCCTTGCCCCGCGGACGAGGTCCCTGATCGCCGTCACGAGGCGGCCTGGCTGCCTTGGCGCGCGGCCAGGGCAGACTCGGCGACCAGGGCCGCCAGCGCACCCGCCACGCCGCCGACAAGAACATCAGATGGATAGTGCACCCCTGCGACAAGGCGAGCCCAGGCCATCGCCCCCCAAGCAGCTGATACGGCGGCGGCCACAGGGGCCCGATCAGGCCCGGCCGCGACCGCGACAAAGGCAGCGGTGTTTGCCGCGTGCGAACTGGGGAAGCCATAGCGCCCGGGCGTGTGCGAGCGGACAGCAACAAGCGGGCTTGCCGGTCTTGGCCGGCGGACGAGGCGCTTGGTCACGACGGTCGCCCCGTGGGCAGCCACGGCGGCGCCTGCCGCGGCGATCCAGCGATCGCGCCGGACGGGATCGAGCGCGGCGCCTACCGCTCCCACGGCGACCCATCCCGCCGCGTGCTCGGCGAATCGGGAGAGCGCGGCGGATGCCGCGACGGAGGGCGGGCCCGAGAATCGGCCCTGGACGGCAACGAGCAGTCGGAGATCGGTGGAGGGCCGATTCTCTTCTGGCAGAGCAAGCACAAGGCCCCCGGATGAGCGGTGAGTCGGACGGCGGGCACCGGGCGCGTTCGGCTGCCCCTGCCGTAGCGTAGGGCAGGTCCAGGAGCCCTTGGGAAGGCTGGTGCCCGTGCGCGAGCTGTGGCGTCGGCACGGCCTCAACGTCTCGTTCGTTGCCGCGTCTCTCGCGATCGCTGGCCTGCTCTCCTACGTTTACCTCATCGTTGCGGCGCGGCAGCTGGGCCCCGATTCTTTCGGGTTGCTGTCGGTTGTTTGGTCGCTGGCGGTGGCCATCGGGGCCGGGGTCTTCATCCCCGTTGAGCAGGAGACCTCGCGAGCCGAGGCGTCGGGATCCGCCCGTGCGCTGCAGGAGGGTCTCACCGCGGGAGTGCGGGTGTTGGGGGTCATCGCCCTGGCGGCTGTGGCGACCGCCCCTTGGGCGGTCCCGACTCTCCTGAACGGGAACTGGGGCCTCTGGTGGACGCTGCTCGCAGTTGCGGCGGCATCCGCCGTGGTCAGCCCCGCCCGGGGGATCCTCGCGGCACGCCACTCCTTCCGCTGGTACGGGCTTGTCGTGGTTCTCGAGGCTGCGGTGCGCGCTGGTGGGGCGGTGCTGCTCGCGGCCTCCGGTGCTGGCTCGCTGTCTTCCTACTCCCTGCTGATGCCCCTTTCCACGATCATGGCCGCAGGATTGGCCTGCGTTTGCATTGAGCCGGACTGCTGCGTCAGGCCCGCCTACCAACGCTCGATCCTCCGGATCGCGGAGTGGCGGCCTGGGGGCCTCCCGGCAACTCGTGTGGCTGGTGGTTGCCACGGTCTCCGCCCAGGCCCTGATCAACCTGCCCCCTATCGTGGTCAAGGCCACCGCTGACGCAGAGCTCGCCGGTCAGGTTCTTGCCATTCTGGCAATCGCACGAATGCCGGTCTTCTTGGCCCCGGCCCTCCTCGCACCGTTGCTGCCAGTGATGGTCCGACAACACGAGAGGCACGAGACCGCCCGCCTCGTTCGCCTCGCCACGGTTCTCGTCGCCACCCTGTTTGGGTGCGCCCTGGCGGCCGCCTTGGTGAGCCTTCGGATCGGCGACTGGCTGGTTGCATTGCTCTTCGGCAGCGCCTACGAGCTTCCGCCCATCAACCTGGCCATCCTGTCCGCCGCGACATTCGTCTTCATCGCCGCGCTCCTCGTGACCTCTGCGCTGGTGGCGGTGCGACGAAACGGATGGTCGCTGGCCAGCTGGTCCCTGGGCTTGTTGGTGTTCGCCGCCTCGGCGGTGGCCGTGCGCTCCGTGCCGGCCAACGTCGAGGTCGGACTTCTGGCAGGTGCCTTAGCCGCAGTGCTGGTATCGGGTTGGGGACTCATCGCCACTACTCGGCGGAAGGCGGCGTCGTGGGCACGCTAGCGCTCGTTGCGGCGCTGGCCCTGGCCGCTTGGCTGGTGATGGCGCTTGTCGGCGCCGCTCTGCTGGTTCACCTTCCGCACCCGGTTCGTGATGCCGTATGGCCTGCTGCCCCGCTCGTCGGCTTCGTGGTGATGGCCCTTGGCCTGTCATGGGCCGGTCTCGTCGTCCCGGTGGGTCGTGGCGTATGGCTTGTCCTGGCGGCCGCGGTGGCCCTAGGCGTGTGGGGGCTGCGCCGGTACGGTCGACCGTCTCTCCCGCCCGCGACCTGGGGCCTGACCCTTGGCACCTGGTTGGCCAGCACAATTCCCCTCGCGATCGCAATCGGGCCCCTTGGGTTGACGACGTCCCTTCTGACCCGGGTGACCGCGAACAACGACGCCTTCTACTACGTCTCGATTATCGACTGGCTCCAACGGCACACCATTCTTGAGGTCCCGGAGGTCACGAGCACCCTCGCCGGCGACTCGGTTGCCTTCGCCCCCGCCGTCTCGCAGGACGCAGGCCAGCTGCGGATTGGCTCGGAGCTGGTGCACGCTGGCCTCAACACCCTTCTCACGACCACGCCGCAGACGAGTTGGTACGCCTGGATGGCGCTGGCCGCTCCTCTGGCCGTGGTGGCCGCCGTCGCGACGCTGCGGCTTCTTGGTGTGGGTCGCGTGCCTGCCGCTCTCTCCGGTCTCGTGGTCGGCACCTCGACCCTTTTCATGTTCCCGCTCTACAACGCGAACGCCCCCGCGGCGATGGGAGCGGCCCTTGCTCCCCTCGCCCTGACCGTCAGCGGTCTGGCGTTGCGTGACAGGGCCTCCGCTCCGCCGCTGTGGTTCGCCGCAGTCCTCTGTACGGGGACCACCGCCATCTACACCGAAATCCTGCCTTTTCTCGCGCCGCCTTTGGTTGCCTTTGCCATCTGGCAGTACAGAAGCCGGCCGGCCACCGGACTCGCACGTGTTGGGCGATTCGGCCTGCTGTGTCTGATCTTCGCGCCCTACGTGTGGTTACGGGCTCTCCGCTCTTTGATCTTCTTAGCGGGTGTCCCCAACACCCTGGGCCCCTCCCTTTGGATCTACGGACCATGGCAGGACTCAGCCAAGCGCGTCGTGGGGGCCGGCTGGCCGCAGCTGTCGGCCGAGGTGACGAACCCGTTCATCCGGGTGTTGCTTGAGGTGGGCGGGATGGTGCTGCCGCTTGCTCTGCTCGCCGGGGTCGTGGGCGCCCTGATGTGGGGACAGCTACGGGCCCTCTACGCGGCTGCTGCCCTGTGGATGCCCACCCTGCTGGTCTGGATGTATGCCAGCGGCCGCTACTACGCCTTTGACCGGGGGCTGCTCATCACGGGCCCGTTGTGGATTCTCCTGGCGTGTTTTGGCTGGGCTGAAGGGGCGCGCCGCTGGTCCTCAAGCCGCGCGCGGGCGACTGGGCCGGATCCGGTGGGGCGATCGCCCCAGCGACGGAGGCGCTCGCCTGCCGCGGCCGTAGGGCTGGCTGCCGTGACCGCTCTGGGCCTGCTGGCTCTGTCAACCAACGCATTCAGCTCGGCGCTCTTCCTCAATCGTGCTCAAGCCGGATTCCTGCCGCTGGATGGGGACTACGCGGAGGCGGCACGCTGGGTTGATGAGTACGGCCAAGCAGGAGGCGTGGGGGTTTCGGTGGCCAGCGCCGACTTCTGGCAGCAGCTTTGGCTGACGTACACGCTGAGGCAGGAGCGCGCTGTGGACTGGGTCTCGCTCGATCCCTCCTACCTGCGCGTTCGATATCACACTGACGGTCAGTTGGGCCGCTGGCTACTCGTGGACACAGGCGTGGTCACCCAGGTGGACCCCTCCGCGGTGGTGCGTCAGAACGGCAAGTTCCGCCTGGTCGATCTCGAAATCGCGCCCGCCGTGGTGGGCGTGCCCTGCTGCCTGTCTGAGGGCCAGTGGTACCCGGCCGAGCAGGTCGACGGCGCGACAGTTCGCCGGATGACCAACGACGGGGAGTTGACGATCGTCAACGTCGACGGCGTGGACGATTCCGTCGGTCTGCTGCTGCAGCCGCAGCCGGCACTTGAGCCCCTGCCGGTTGAGGCGACCCAGACCGACCTCTCCGGCCAGGGGCGTTCCGACACCGTCCTACGCGGGGACGGCGAGCTCGCGGTCAGCGTCCCGGGGAAGCTGTCCCGGTGGAGGCTTGTGAGCGGCCGGCAGCCCAACTCCGTGGATGGAGGCCCCACCTACTCGATGGTCTTGGAGGGGATGCGGCCATGACCGGCTCTGAGCGGTCGGTGGCGATGGCCTTGACCTATTACCACCCCTACGTCAGCGGTCTCACGGAGGCGGCGCGCCTGGTGGCCGAGGGGCTGGTGGCCCGGGGCTGGCGGGTCACCGTGGTGGCGAGTCGACACGAGCGCGAGCTGCCGCCCTGCGAGCGGGTGGGGGAGTCGACGTCATCCGAACTGCTGTCGCTGCTCGGATAGGCAAGGGCGTGATCAGCCCGGGATTCACGACAACCGCCGCGAGAGAGGGCCGCAGGGCTGGTCTCCTTAACATCCACGCCCCCCTGCTCGAAGCCGGCCCGATCGCGCGCCTCGCGGCGCCTGCTCCCGTGGTGACCACGTACCAGTGCGACGTGACCCTCCCTGAGGGTTTGGTCAACCGAGTGCAGGTGCAGGCCATAGATCAATCGAGCCGGTGGGCCTTCCGCCGGAGTGCCGCAGTGGTCCCCTCGAGTCGGGACTACTTGGACGCCAGCCGGGTCCGGGATGCGGCACGCCCTCGCTCCGTACACGTCATCCCGCCTCCCTGCATCCCTCGGCCACCCGGTCCGGCGTCCTTTCGTCGGTCGCCCGGATTGCATGTCGGATTCCTCGGCCGGCTCGTCGAGGAGAAGGGCGTCGAGTACCTCGTCGAGGCCTTTCGGCAGGTGCCAGATCCCGATGCCAGGCTGCTGATCGCCGGCGAGTACTCCAACGTGGCAGGGGGGAGCGTGGTGGGCCGCGTTCGAGAGCGAATGGGCCGAGACCCGCGCATCGAGCTTCTCGGCTTTCTGCCCGATGACGCGCTCTCGGAGTTCTACGCCTCGCTGGACATCTTCGCCCTGCCGAGCGTCAACGCCCTTGAGGCATTCGGGATAGTCCAAGTCGAGGCGATGATGGCGGGCGTGCCGGTGATCGCGTCCGGATTGCCGGGGGTGCGCGAACCCGTTCGCCAGACCGGCTTCGGGAAGGTGGTCCCACCTCGTGACGTTCAAGCGCTGTTAGGGGCCATCCTCGATCTGGAGGCGTCGCCGCTGGATGCTGGCGAGGGGCGTCGCAGGGCGCTTGCGGCATTCGGTATTGACCGCACGGTCGACTCCTACGAGGACCTGTTCATGAGCCTGCGTGGGGCCGGACCGAGTTGAAGCCGACCCTCAGGCCGCGCCCTCGCGGCGGAGCCGGAGGTGCTGGACGACGCCGCCAGCAACGACAGGGATGCGCTCGACCACCGGCTCCATCCGGGTCATCCACGTCGGGGGGTCGGCGATCGCTGGAGGGATCGCGAACAGGAAACGCTGCGAGACGGGTTCCCAGCCGGCCCGTCGGGCAGCGGCCCGGAAGCTCCGCGGGCGGAAGTTGCGCTCGCCGTCTTCAAGGTAGTGCCTGGTGACGATGTAGGGGTTGAGGTTGCTGGGCTCGATCGCCACCCAGATCGCCCCGGGAGCGGAAACCGCTGCCAGTTGTGCCGCCGTCTGCTCAATGTCCGCAACATGGTGGAGCGTGTCGTTGCTGAGGATGACATCCACTGGGGTATCGGTGAGGAGGCCCCCGAGATCCTCGGCGTATCCGACCTCAAAGCGCACCTCTAGACCGGCTTCCGCCGCCCGGTTACGCGAGTGCTCGATGTAGTTGGGGAGGGGATCGACTCCCACGTACTGCAGTTCTGGCCTGTGCTTGGCCAAGGCCAGCAGCAGGTAGCCCGTGCCGCTCCCGATCTCCAGGACACGCGCGCCAGCCTTGACTGTCGAGATGGAATCCAGCACGTACGCGGCCCGACGACGATTAAGCCAGGTGTCGCGCAAGGCTTCGTATGCCTCGGCATCCCCGCTGTGGCGGGCGTTGAGCTGGTTGCTGGGGCCATCACTATCGCGCTCCGTCATCTCACGCATAGTAGACGCTGCCGGAGCACAACCGCCTAGTCGGTGGGGCCGGTGAGGGCCACGGGTCGTATGGCCACGCTCTCGATGAGTACGCCCGCCCCCAGCGGCCGCTCGGCCGTGACGTCAACCCAGACACCGAACAGCGTCTCTTCGGTCTCAAGGTGCACCGATCCCAGGTCAGACGCGAGGACGGCCCCCCCATCAGCCAGCAACCGCACCGACAAGTGGTCCAGACCCGCACCGACGGGCGTCGCCGTCACGGTGCCCGGGAAGACGGGGAAGGGGCCTGCGCGAAACACGCATCCAGAGGTCCCGGCAGGCACGGAGAAGCCCTCAGGGGACCGAGCCCCTGGGCTCCAGGCGCCCCGGTTGACCCTGTCGTCCCACAGGCGCTTGACCAGTCCGGCCACGTGATCGGACAAGGCCTCTCGGTCAACCGACCGTTCGCTGGCGGTTGCCTCCAGCCACCAGCAGAACGAGCGCTCGGGGTTCTCGGCGGCAAGAACAGCGCGTCTCAGGAACTCCGACGCCTCTGGAGGCTCGGGAAGCAAGGGCAGGACGGTGCCATCCGCCTCTGCGCAGAGCCAGTAGCCGCGGCAGACGGTGACGTCGAATCCCGCCAGAGTGATCAGTTCGACCGCCTCGTCTGGGCTGAGTTCGATGACGTGCTCCGGGTGGCGCCACACGGCTGGTTCGGTGATCAGGCGGTTGGGGCTGTCGATGACCAAATGCCCGCCGGCCCGAAGAACGCGCCGGCTCTCGAGGAGGAACCCCACAAGGTCCTCGGTGGGCAGGTGCTCGATGTTCTGGCCCGAGAAGAGGACATCTGCTGAGTTGTCTGCGACATCGGGCATGTGACTGGCGGAGGCAACGAACCAGCGCACGTTGGCGGGCAGATCTTCGGGCTCGGGACGGTAGAGCTCGACACCCCAATGCTCAGGCACCGGACCGTGACCTTGCTCGATCCAGTCGAAGTAGTAGCGGTCAGAGCAGCCCACGGACAGCAGGACCTGATCAGCCCGGGCCATGCGCTGCAACTCCACTGTGCGCAGAGTGTGGAGCAGCTGGTTGAAGTCGGTGAACTCCGCGGGCGAGGCCCCGCCCGCGCCGAGTTCACTTCTGAGCGAGGCGATCTCGGCAGACTGGCGGTCGAAGTACGGCGACAGGACTCTGTCGGCGACCCGACGAGCCACGGCCTTCGCTCGCTTGTCGAAGGTGGAGGCGTTCATGGGCTGATCGTAGCGACGCGGGGCAATCGGCTCAGGTCAGGCGGCCCGGGGGACTAGCAGGTTGCGCGAATCCGAGCTCCTCGCGTCTAAGAATCAGCGGAGATGCCGAGCAGGGACACCACCGGGGCCAGCTCGACTGGTCCGATTCCTTGGCCAGACCCACGAACGGTGAATGCCGCCGCGCGCTGGCTTTGGTCGTACGCCGGCCCCTGCCGTCCCGCCACTGCCGCAGACACGAAGTACTGCCCCTCGTTGAGTGGCAGATGCGACACCGAGAACCTGACGGTCCGCTGCCGGTCGAGGAGAGGCAGGTCCACCTTGCTGATGTGCGTGTTGGTCCCGTACAGCAACTGGTCGCCAGGCGTCTCGATGGAGAAGCCGACATTCCAGTCCTCGATGGTCCCGGAGGGCTGCACGGTGACCTCGACGGTCACCGCGTCGCCTGGGGCGGCGCTCACCAGGGGCTCTCCCGACCCGTTCAGCACGCGCACTTGGGTCACCCGGGCGGCGGGCTCGTCAGACCCCGCCGCCTCGTTGGTCTCAGCCTCGGCGATTCGCTGATCCTCGAAGTCGTCGCGCAGGCGGCGAAGTGCTTGGATGGGAGGTCCGTCGACGACAACGCGTCCGGCCTCCAAGAGAATCGCGCGATCGCAGATATCCCGGACCTGATCAAGGGAGTGGGTCACCAGCACAATCGTGCGACCCTCCCGCTGGAAGGACTTGATCTTGTCGAGGCACTTGCGTTGGAAGGCTTCGTCGCCGACGGCAAGCACCTCGTCTACGAGAAGCAGATCCGGGTCGACGTGTACGGCAACCGCGAAGGCCAACCGGACGTACATGCCCGACGAGTAGAACTTCACCTGGGTGTCGATGAACGGCTCGATGCCCGAGAACGCGACGATGGAGTCGAAGTAGCCCTCAGTCTGCTGGCGGGTCAGCCCGAGGATGGACGCGTTGAGGAAGACGTTCTCGCGGCCCGTCAGGTCGGGGTGGAAGCCTGCGCCGAGCTCAAGCAGGGCAGCGAGTCTGCCGCGGCGAAAGACCCGACCCTGCGTCGGCTCAATGATTCCACCGATGGTCTTGAGCAAGGTGCTCTTGCCCGAGCCGTTGGGCCCGATCAGCCCGACCGTGTGTCCGGCCTGGATCTCGACGTCGATGTCCCTCAGGGCCCAGAAGTCCTCGCGGTGCGCACGACCCCGCTGTGCGTTGACCAGCCGCTCCTTGAGCGACTTGTCCTTGCGGATCACGAATCGCTTCGAGACGTTCTCCACCCTCACGATGGCCGGCCGGTCGCTCATGGTCACAGCTCCTGCGCGAAGTTGCCTTGGAGCCGGGCGAACACCCTGTGCGCAACCCACAGCAGGGCAAGGCTGACGACGGTGCAGGCGAGGAGTCGAGCCGCCAGGTGTGGGGGATAGGTGGCGGTGGCGTCGCCCGCCACCCATAGCGCGCGCTGAAAGCCAAGGACCGCCAGGGTCACCGGGTTCGCAAGGTAGAGCTCCTGGGCCCAGGGGTGGCCGGCGAGTACTCCTTGGACGAGGTCCCAGGAGTACACGATCGGCGATGCCCAGAAGAGCACCATCAATCCGATTTCGACGAGGTACTGGATGTCGCGCAGGTAGACGTTGGCTGCGGCGAGCACGATGCCGAGGGACAGCGCGAACGGCAGCAGCGCCAAGAGCGATAGAGGGACATACGCCAGCCGCAGGCCCGTTGGCACCTGCCCCGCAACGATGGTCGCGGCGATCAACACCAAGAACATGATGACGAAGTTGAACAGAGCCGAACCCGCGATGCTCAGCGGGAAGATCTCGCGTGGGAGGTAGACCTTCTTGACGAGGCCCGCATTGGCCACAATCGAGCCGGTTCCGCCGCCGACCATCTCGGAGAAGAGCTGCCATAGCGTCAGGCCGGTGAAGATGAAGATGGCGAAGGACGGGATTGACCGCTGGGCCCCAAGGAACTGCCCGATGGCCACGTAGTAGACGACGAGCAGTGCCAGGGGTCGCAGCAGCGACCATAGGAACCCGAGTGAAGAGTCCTTGTAGCGAACCTTCAGCTCTCTGCGGACTAACTGGCCCAGCAGCTCGCGGTTGGCCCACAGCTGGCCTGAGGAGCTTCCGGAGCCGGTCGCTGGTGCCAGTGGCTCCTCCGAGAGCGCCCCGTATCGTGCGCGTGCCAACGACGAGACCGAGCCAATCGTCGCTTCGTCAGGGGATTCCACTGGGCTCCTCGAAGTGGCCGCTCTCCGGTCGTGCTCCCTCATTGTGCCCGCTGTGGCTCACCAGGTGGTCCAAGCGGCCGACACGCCGACACTGCCTCGCCTGAGTGCCGATCAAGCGCCGCGCCAAGTAGCGTCATGTCCTTGTACGCCCCCACTTCCCCGGGAGCCTGTTCGCCGTGAGCCGCCTTCACCTCTTCCCTGCTATCAGCGCCCTTGCCGCGGCCGCGGCCATCGGGCTTCCGGTGCTGCCCCTGCCGAGCGCAGAAGCCCTCGGTGGGCCCGTGACACCTGAGGTAAGCGAGGTGGCGCTCGCGGGTGTGGTCGAAGCCTCGGGGTTCGAGGCCGAGGCAGACGGCTCTGGGACGGCTCCCTTCTCGATGATCGCGGTGAGTTGGGAACTCGAGTCCGCCCGCGCGGTGTCGGTCCAGGTTCGCACGCGGTCTGAAGGGCGGTGGAGCGGATGGACCGCCATGGATCTCGCGGACGCCTTCCCCAACGCGGGCGGTTCGGACGTCGGTCTTCGAGGGGCCACCACGCCCCTGTGGGTCGGCCCTTCGGACGCGTATCAGGTCAGAGCGTCGGCAGGTTCGCAGCGCCCTCGTGACCTCAGGATCGATCTGATCGACCCTGGGCAGTCGCCGGCGGATAGTGCTTTGGGCCAGGCCGGGTCGGCCGTAGTCTCGGCGGCGAATGCCGTGGCTGGGGACGGACGGCCGACCATCATCAGTCGCGCCGAGTGGGGTGCCGACGAGACGCTGCGGCTTGCTGAATGCCCAGAAGGCCCCAAGTACACCGAGCCGCTCAAGGTGGGTTTCGTCCATCACACTGCAAGCGGGAACGACTACGGCGCTGACACGGCTGCAGCCGCGATCCGCGGGATCTACGCGTACTCAGTCAATACGAGGGGCTACTGCGACATCCCCTACAACTTCATCGTTGACAAGTACGGACGCATCTTCGAGGGCCGATATGGAGGTGTCGACGCGGCCGTCCTCAGCGCGGCGACCGGCGGCTTCAACACCAATTCGTTCGCGGTGTCGGCGTTGGGCACGTACTCGACGGCGGTGCCCACCGCCGCGATGGTTGACTCGATCGGCGCGATGGTGGGCTGGAAGCTGGGCCGATACGGCCGCGATGCTCTTGGCAGCGTTCAACTCACGGCCACTGGGGGCGCGGGCACCACGGCCAAGTACACCGACGGGACCACGGTCGTCGCGCCCGTGGTCTCGGGCCACCGCCAGGTGGGGTCGACCGAGTGTCCAGGCAACACCTTGTTCCCTTTCATGGCCCAGATCCGGGCGAGGGCTGCACAGGTGGCAGCAGCGACGCCGCTGAAGCCGCCCCCGGGTGCCACGCGCGCGTTCGTCCAGTCCTTGTACGGGGACTTCCTGGGTCGCACGGCGGGGGGCTCAGAGATCGACTACTGGGCCGACCAGGTGTTTCGGGGGCTGCTCACGCGCCAGGAGGCGGCGGGAGGGTTCACGGCATCGACAGAGTGGACCCGCACTCTCGTCCGCACTCTGTATGCCGACCGGCTAGGTCGAGAACCGGATCCATGGGGGTGGGACTACTGGAGCCGGCTCTTGGGGGCCAATCCCGGAGCCCTGGCCTGGGTTGACGCGGGCATCACCGGTAGCGAGGAGTACTTCACGCGGGTTGGTGGCACGAACCCCGATTGGATCGATGCCGCCTACGAGCAGGTTCTCGGCCGAGCGGTTGACCCGGCTGGGAGGGATGGGTGGCTTGCGGTTCTCGCCGGAGGCGATCGAACCAAGGTCGCCTACGCGCTGGTGCAGGCCGAGGAGTCGCTCAACCGCCGGGTCACGTCGGTGTACCTGAAGCTGCTCGGCCGGGCGCCAGACCCCGCAGGGCTGGCCGGGTGGCCACCGGTCGTGGCCGCTCGAGGGGACATCGTCCTCGCCGGGGTAGTGGCGGCATCTGAGGAGTACTTCCTGCGGGCGCAGGACAGGTTTCCCGCCGGCTGACGCGGTCAAGCCCTAGGCAAGCAGCGTGTTCCAGAGGTCGTCCGCATAGGCGTCCCAGGTGCGGCGCGACCTGTCTGCCGCTTGATCTCGGAGCTCAGCGACGAACGGCTCATCATCGAGCAACCGGGCGATCGCGGTGGCCATCTCTGCGTCGTCGCGAGGGTCGACCAAGAGCGCGCCGCCCTCTGCGGCGATCTCCGCCATCGAACCGAAGTTGGACGTGATGCAAGGAGTTCCGACCGCCAGGGACTCTCCCACGGGGAGCCCGAATCCCTCGTTGAGCGAGGGAAACACCGTGAATCGGGCTAAGCGGTAGGCCGCCCACAGAAGCCGGTCATCGAGCGATCGGTGAACATCAACGGGGCGTCCGGCCGCCTTGAGCTCAGCGACTCGCCGATCGAATCCTTCGCTCCTCCACGCCTGGCCCCCCACGAAGGCCAGCGTGAATCCGTGTCCGGCTTTCCAGAGGATCTCCGCGGCCTGGAGCACGGCCAAATGGTTCTTGCGAGGTTCGTGGCTGCCCACGACGAGTACGAGCGGCAGAGCCGTGACTCCCAGCACCTTCGCGGCGGCTGCCAGCTCAGCGTCCGAGGCGTCCTCCGCTTCGGTCGGGAGCGTGACTTCGACCACGGAAGGACCGGGCTGATCGAGGGCTCCCACCATTGCGGTGAATCCGGTGAACTCGATTCTCGCCGCCGCCGAGATGGTCGCGACCGTGTCAGCCTCCTTGACCCAAGAGAGGTACTTGTAGAACGCGGCGACCGCGGCGGGGTTCACGCTTTCGGGCGAGGTCACGGGGATGCAGTCATACCCGACCAGGCCTAGTCGGTTGCCTGAGTGCCGCCCGACGGCCAAGAGCCGCATCGCGCGGTCGTACTCACCGGCGAGCTCGGGAACCACCACGGTGGTCTTCCAGGGGATGAGCACCGGGCCATCGGACCGCTCCAGGCGCTTCGCGGGTGGAACGGGCAGGCCCTGGGCGCGCCGGGCCTGTGTCTCACTCGCGCGACGGTACGTCCGCAGACGCGGGTCGAAGACGACGAGCTCTATGGGGCGTTCGTCGCGCACCCAGCGGCGCACCGTCTCGCGTACGACGCGCTGGATGCCGGTCAGGACGTCGTAGCTCGACGTGTGGCTGACATCGACTAACACTCGGTCCTGGACTACCTCAAGCTCAGGAGCCTTGCGTGCGTTCGGGGACCGGAAAGTCCGATGTCCTCGGGGCTGGATGGCGGCGAGAGCGGCCGCCGCTCCGTCTAGGCGCGCACGTCGAACGACCCTCTCGACGTCACCAGCTAGCGGGAGGGTGTCGGAGAGTGCGGCCTGCACGAGCCAGTACGTGGAGGCGGTGCGATCACCCTCGTCCTCGGTCACTCTGTCGAGTTGCTCGGCCAGTGCATGGCGCGCATCTGCGGCCGGGGGCCGCTGCCCGGTGAGGGCCTGAACCAGGACCGCGGCCCGATCTGGCTGTCGGTCGGCGCCGCTCATGACCCCAACCCCTCGATCATCGCCCACGACTCGTCCGCGTAGTCCTGCCAGGTGCGCGCTTGTCTGCCGGCGGCTTGTACGCGCAGTTCAGCCATCACCGCGTCATCGGTGATCGCCGTGCGTATTGCGGCGGCGATGTCGGAGTCATCACGAGGATTGACGAGGAGGCAACCACCCCCGAGATCGGCGATCTCGCGCATGCTTCCGTAGTCGCTGGTGATGGCCGGGGTCCCAAGCGCCAGGGACTCCGCGACGGGAAGTCCGAAACCCTCGTGGAACGATGGGAACACGCTCACCCGCGCGTCGGCGTAGGCCTGCCATAGGTCGGCCTCGGTGACGTCGCGTTCGATGCGGACCGGACGCCCCGCCTCGGACAATTCCTCAGCGCGTCGGTCGAAGGCCTGGCTCAGCCAGGCGCTGCCTCCGATGAAACGCAGTTCGAAGACGAGGCCTTCGCGCCACAGCAGTTCGCATGCCTCAAGGACCGCCAGGTGGTTCTTCCGCGGCTCATGGCTGCCGACGACCAGAACGACCGGGCTCGACGTCGTCCGCGAGACGGGTCGGTAGGGGGCATCGCTGGGGAGCAGGCACTCGCGAACCTCCGGACCCTTGAGACCTTGGGCGGCGAGCATCGACGCGAACCCGGCGAACTCCTGGGTCGCCGAACGGCTGATGCCCAGCACCAGTCCGGCGTGCTTGACCATGCCGAGATAGGCCCCGAAGAACGTGTCGGCGCCTGGGGGTCGCGTCTCCCCGCTGGTCACTGGGATGCAGTCGTAGCCGATCACCGCGACACGGTTGCCGCTCCATTTCGCAACCGAGGCAAGTGCCTCGGCGATGCGGGAGTCGGAGGTGAGTTCCGGGACGATGACGGTGCTGCGCCAGGGGACGACGATCTCGGTGACCTCGGGCACGAAGACGGACAAGCGGCCGAGCGGACCAGCCCACCGAAGGACGCGTTCTCGCTCAAGGTGATCGAGGGTGCGGAACCCCCCAAAGCCACCTGTCCAAGCGACGATGTCCACGGCGCGCTGACGATCCCAGATCGGCACCGTCTCGCGGACCACTCGCTGGATCCCGGTGTGCAGGTCGTGCCGGGCGCAGAAGTCCACGTCGACGACGACCCGGTCGGTGATCCGCAGGGTGGCTCGTGGGTTGCCCCGATCAGCCAGAGCAGCGAATGACCAATCCAGGAGGTGGAGCGCCGCATCCGCAGACGTCTCCGTCCTGAGGCGGCGGCGAATCTCCTGGAGTTCGTCATCCCGTGGAAACGTGGTCGACAACCCGACCATGGTCAGCCATAGAGCGGCCTCGTCGGGGGTCGTCTGTAGCCAGCGAACGAGGGCGAGGAGCACTGCGGCTGGAAGGTCGCTGTCGCCCTGCAGTTCCGCAGGCGCGGAGGCCGGGTCTTCGGCCGGGAATGGCCCGAGAGCGAGAGCAACCTGGGAGAGCCGGACGCGAAGCGCCGAGGCCACCGCGTCTTCGAAGTGAGCCCGGGTGGATCGACGTGACACCCGGAAGGGCCGCCTCACGCCGTTGAAGGAGGCTGGGCACTCCATGCCCCGGCACCCGCGGGTCTGCTCGGCCGCGGCATCAGACTCGCGTGTGCTCGCTTCACGACGTGACGGGCGTACTCAGCCGGTGAAGGGCGTTGCGCGTCACGGGCACCGCGTCGCAGACTCGCCAAGAGCCCCTCATCCATCAGGAGGGCATCCATGCCCGCCGCGAGGCAGCGTTCATCGTTCGCATCGACCAAGTGCACCCCGCCGCGTTCCGCCAGCTCACCGTTAGGTCCACGTCTGCTCGCCACGACGGGGGTCCCGGCCGCCACTGACTCGGCGATGGGGAGGCTGAATCCTTCGTCCTCGGCCGCGACGACCGTGAAGGTCGCCAGGGCATAGGCGGACCCAAGAAGTGCATCCGGCAGTTGGCCGTGAAGGGTGAGGGGGCGCCCACTTCGCACACAGCGGGCGAGCAGCGACGAGAACTCGGGATCCTCATGGCCCGGGGATCCGACGAAATGCAGGGTGAACAGGCGGCCGCGTCGCCAGAGCGACTCGGCGGCACGCAGGATCGAGAGCCTGTGATTGCGAGGGTTTCCGCTGCCAACGCTGAGCACCGCAGGGAGGTACGAGATGCTGAGAAGATCGCGTGCCTCGTCCAAGGACGCCGGGCCAACCCCCCAGTCGTATTCATCCAGACCAGCGAGCTCCACCTCGGGACCAGGAAGGCCGGTTCCCTCCAGCATTCGGTTGAGGCCCTCGAACTGGGCGACCGAGTGGCGTGACACCGCCAAGACAAGATCCGACTCCTTCAACCATGAGACGAATCTCATGAAGTCCGGCGCGTTCGGGGCGACCGTCTCCGCAGTGGTGATGGGCGAGCAGTCGTACCCAATCGCCACGACCTGGTTGTTGGAGTAACGGGACAGGGACAGCAGTGCGTTCGCCCGAGCCGGCTCGCCGGCGGCATCGGGAACGACGAGTGCTGAATGCCATGGCACGACGGGAGATCCCAGTCGGGCCTCATGTGCTTCTTGCCCCAGCAGTTGCGCGGGTTCGTTCACCTGGCGCCAGCAGTTGATGGACCGTTGGTAGGCGACAACAGCAGAGGTCCCATCGGCGACCAGTGACTCGCGCACCAGCGTCCTCGCGAGCCTCCACGGAGTCGTGGGCCGATCCGATTCGATCAGGCATGTGGCGTCAATGAGGACCTCGGAGGACCGCATGTCCGCGTCGAGACTCGGGCGCCTCAGGTCTTCGAACGCGGCGTCAAAGCCATCGAGAGAGGCGCGTCGGGTACGGGCCTTCACCGCTTGGGCCCCAGGAATGCCTGCCGAGCTCAGCGAACTGAGCGCCCAGCACAGCTCATCGTTTGTGCGCGCGGTGGAGAGGACCTGGTGCCATTCGCTCAGTGCCCGCGCGCGCGAGAGGCGTGCCGCCACTCGCGCGGAGCCGGACAGGTCAATCCGGTTCGACGGATCACTCATTCCGGTCTCCAGCCATCGCTCCCATGAGTTCCTGGGCGTACTCGTCCCAGGTCCTCTTCCTGGAGGCCTTCGCCTCAGCTGTTAGCCGGGCAAGCAGGGATGGGACGGTAAGCGACTGTCGTAGCGCATCGATGAGTGCAGTGTCGTCTCGCGGGTCGACGAGGATGGCCCCGCCAGCTCCCGCGATCTCACTCATGCTTCCGAAGTTGCTCGTGATCACCGGGGTCCCGAACGCGAGCGATTCAGCGACTGGCAGCCCGAAGCCCTCGTGCAGGGAGGGGAAGAGGGTGATCGCCGCGCGTCGGTAGGTCTCGTTCAGTTCCCGGTCTGAGACCCCCTTGCGGACCGTGACCGATCGCCCCTTCTTCTGCAATAGAGCCACCTCGCGGTAGAAGTCTTCGCTCATCCAACCGCTGCCTCCCACGAACTCCAGGGAGAAGGGCAGGCCTTCGCGCCAGAGACTCTCGGCGGCGAAGAGGACCGCAAGATGGTTCTTGCGTGGCTCGTGGCTGCCGACCGAAAGCACCAGCGGCAACGCTTCCGACCCGCCCGGCCCTTCGACTCTCGGTGCTTCGGCGAGCGGCTGCTCGGTGGGGAGTTGGCATTCGAGGACCCGTGGTACCCGGTGGTGCGAAGCCCCCAGCATGTCCACGAATCCGGCGAACTCCTGGAGTGCTGATCGGCTGATGGTGACGATCGACTCCGCGTACTTGACCATGTTCAGATAGGCGGCGAAGAAACCATGGTCACCGGGAGTGATCGTTTCGAAGCTAGTCACCGGGATGCAGTCGTAGCCGATGACTCCCAAGGAGTTGCCGCTGTATCGCGCGAGGCAGGAGAGCCGATCGCTGATCTCGATGCTGGGCTGGAGCTCCATGGCAGCCACCATGGTTTCCCAGGGGACGAGTAGCGGGCCTTCATCCGTGTCGACGGCCTCGGTGATCGGACCAGACCAATCGAGCACACGTTGGGTCTCTGTGTGCGTCAGGGGTCGGAACCCGGCCCTTGAGGGGGCCCAGCCGACAGGGATGGCGTCGAACTGCTTCACCCAGCGGGGAGCGGTCTCCCGTACAACCCTTTGGATCCCGGTGTGGAGATTGCTCGTCGCGCACAGATTCACATCCATCACGGGCTGACCGACGATGGTCATGGTCGTGTGCGCGCGGCCGTTGCGGGAGAGCCGATCAAGCGCCCAGTCGAGGACAGCCAGCTCGGCAGAGACTGGGTCGCTGCCGTCGATCGTGTACCGCATGGCATGGAACTCGCCCTGGGTGGGAAAGGACGCACTCACCGCGGTCAACAGCAGCCAGAGGGATCGTGGGTCTTGCGCGCGACCCGCTACATGGCGAACCAGGCAAGCCAGCAGGGCCGCGGCATCGTGCGAAGGGTTACCCGTGATCCCCGGCCTCGAGTCGTCGCCCTCTTCGAGGAGGACCCCCGCCGCCGTGGCCAATCGATCGGCCAGAGCACGTGCCGCCCGATCAGCGTCCGTTGGGGCGCTCCTCATGCCCCGCCGCTCCGACGCAGTTGGGCCGCTCGAAAGCGCCTCAGGGGAGCGGTCACACGCCACGAGGTGCTGGCGCGCATCGCGCTTAACTCACCGTGCAGCCGACCGATCTCCTGCGTTGAGGTCTCGCTCCCAGAGGAAGCCCCCGCCGCGTCCGACCACCGGGTGAGGGCGGCGCTGCGCCAACGAAGAAGGTCAGATACGGCTTCAGAGCGCTGCTCCCTGGCCTCCTTCAACTCCGCCGTGACGAAGTCGTCGTGCGCACAGGCGGGGTACGACAAGGCGGGAGCGAGATCGCGGTGCTCTGAAGCCACGTAGTAGCGCGACAGGCCATCGAAGAGGCAGAAGTCGTAGTCAGCGCTCAGGACACTGTGCTCCCAGGACGAGTGACTCGGGGCAACGCCGAGGGGTTCGGTGGCCTCGACCACCAGCACCCACGGGCGGAATCGGCGCAAGTCGAGCCCAGCGAGCACCGCCTCCTCTGCGCCCTCCACGTCAATCAACAAGAAGTGAATCTCACGGTCTCCGAAGTCGTTCTGCTCAAGGAGCCGGTCGGCGGTCATGGCTGGGACCAGTCGATCCTCGGACGGCCATCCAACGGCGGCGTGACGATCCGCGACTGAGTCGATTGTGGTCGATAGCCCCGTGTGCGGGATCACGTGGAGGGTCACCTCATCGATTCCCGGCGCCGACGCCGCGGCCTGGACGACTCGGTCGAGCGGGCGATCCATTCGCAGGCGCTCTGCGAACTCATGGACGGGTTCTACGAGCAAGCCCGACCAACCTGCAAGGGAGAAGGCCTTGCTTGCAGACAGGAAGACCGGGTCGTTCGCGCCGATCTCGACGTAGTTGCCGTTGGGGATATGGCCAAGCGCGCGCCAGAGCACGACGTCCTCGCCGTTCTGGGCATACGAGACGAACGGTTGGGCACCCATGCGGGTATCGTAAGGGGATCATCCTGAGAGCCACGGCGCAGGTCGAATGACGGTCTGCCCGTTCCACGCCGCCGTTAGAGGACGTCACGCATGAAGCGCGCCCTGATTACCGGGATCACTGGCCAAGATGGCCTCTACCTCGCTGAGCTCCTGCTCTCGAAGGGCTACGAGGTCTATGGCCTGATCCGGGGGCAGAACAACCCCAAGCTGGCGCTCGTCGAGGCCACGGTGCCCGAGGTGAAGCTCCTCACCGGGGACCTCACCGACCTGTCGAGCCTGTTGCGAGCGATGGAGTCAGCCCAGCCCGATGAGGTCTACAACCTCGGAGCGATCTCCTTCGTCGCCTACTCGTGGGAGAACGCCCACCTGACCACCGACGTCACGGGCAAGGGCGTGCTGAACATGCTCGAGGCCGTGCGCCTCTACTCCCATGACGACCCCACGAAGGTCCGCTTCTACCAGGCGTCCAGCTCGGAGATGTTCGGCAAGGTCCAAGAGGTCCCGCAGCGCGAGACGACACTGCTGTGGCCGCGTTCGCCGTACGGCGTGGCCAAGGTCTTCGGCCACTACATGACGATCAACTACCGCGAGTCCTACTGGCATGCACGCCAGCTCGGGGATCCTGTTCAACCACGAGTCGCCTCGCCGCGGACCGGAGTTCGTGACCCGCAAGGTCACCCAGGCGGTCGCGCGCATCAAGCTCGGCCTGCAGGACGAGATCGTGATGGGCAACCTCGACGCCAAGCGCGACTGGGGATTCGCCGGCGACTACGTCGAGGCGATGTGGCGCATGCTCCAGCAGCCGACCGCGGATGACTATGTGGTCGCCACAGGGGAGACGCACTCCATCCGTGAGCTGCTGGACGTGGCTTTCAAGCACGTGGGCATCGAGGACTGGGAGCCCTATGTCACGCAGGACCCGCGTTTCATGCGGCCTGCTGAGGTGGAGCTCCTCATCGGCGACCCGTCGAAGGCCAAGGAGGTACTCGGCTGGGAGCCCAAGGTCGGTTTCGTGGAGCTGGTGGAGATGATGGTTGACAACGACCTCGCCGAGCAGCGCGCGCTGGCCGGACTCTGACCTCCATGCCGGTCGCGCTCATCACCGGCATCACCGGTCAGGACGGCGGCTACCTCGCCGAGCGGCTCATCGGCGACGGCTACGAGGTCCATGGGCTTGTCGGCCCCGGGGACAGCCTCGTTCAGGACCTGCTGGGCCGAGTGCCGAGTGCTCAGCTGCACGAGGGCGATCTCGCGGACGGGGCGTCCATCGACGTCGTCTTCGGAGCCGTAGATCCGGACGAGGTCTACAACCTGGCTGGCATCAGCTCGGTGGCGTTGTCCTGGCAGAAGCCCCTGCTCACGGGGGATATCACCGGCCTCGGGGCGGTCCGCCTGCTCGACGCCGCGGCGCGCAAGACCGCCGCCGGCCGTCCCGTCCGGTTGGTGCAGGCGTCGAGTGCCGAGATCTTTGGCGCGCCGGACTCCGCCCCCCAGAACGAGGGGACTCCCGTGCGGCCCGTCTCGCCGTACGGGGCCGCGAAGGCGTACGCGCACTTCATGGCGCAAGCAATGCGTCAGCAGGGGCTCCACGCTTGCACCGCGATCTTGTACAACCATGAGTCACCGCGCCGTCCCGAGACGTTCGTCACCCGCAAGATCACCGCCACCGTGGCCCGGATCTCGCTGGGCCTTGCCGATGAGCTGGTACTCGGCGACCTCACCCCGCGTCGCGACTGGGGCTACGCCCCGGACTATGTCGATGCGATGGTGCGCATGGCCCGGGCCCCATTTCCGGGCGACTACATCGTCGCCACGGGTGAGGCTCACTCGGTGGCCGACTTCGTCACGGCAGCCTTCGCGCGGGTGGGTATCTCCGACTGGTCCCGACTGGTCCGGCGGGATCCGGCCTTCATGCGGCCCACGGATCCGCCTCTGCTGGTCGGAGACGCGTCGAAAGCTCACCGCGAATTGGGGTGGACGCCCACTGTCGGCTTCGCGGAGCTGGTCGGGTTGATGGTGGATGCCGACGTTGAGTCACTTCGGAGGCTTCAGCCGAACGGGTGAACGGCCGATAGTTGCCCCATGCATTGGTTGTCCCTCGATCGTGCCCGCCTGCGCCGTCCGATCGGCGCGTTGATAGCCACCGCCATCGCCGTGTCCCTGGGCGGCGCGGGCCTTGCGCCGTCCGCATCGGCCCTCTCGGACGGCACCGTCCTCACTGTCACCGGGCACGGCTACGGCCACGGACGCGGCATGTCGCAGTGGGGTGCCGTCGGTTACGCGGTGGACCGCTCGTGGGACTGGCGCCAGATCCTCGACCACTACTACGGCGGCACGGCGCTCGCTGGTGACGCAGGTAACCCCGTCTTGGACGTCCGCCTGGAGGCTCGCGTTGGGCAGACGCTGCTGGCCACCGGACGGCCGGGCACCCTCACGATCGCCGGCCCCGCAGGTCCTGTCGCAACCGGGCAGAGCGCCGTGCAGGTGCAGCGGGTGGCTGCCGGCGTGATGCGGGTCTTCACCGCCCCTGGGTGTGGAGGCCCGTGGTCCATTCTGGGCGACGTGGCGGGCCGTGTCGCGGTGTCCACGACTGCCGCCCCGAACCCCGCGGACCTCGTTCAATTGTGCGAGCCGACCGGGCTGCGTTCGTACCGCGGCGAGTTGGCGGTCGTCGACGATGGAGCGACGATCCAGACCACCAATCGCGTCGCGGCTGAGGACTACCTGCGTGGGGTAGTACCTCGCGAGTCTCCGGCGTACTTCGGAGACCTGGGTGCGGGCAAGGGGATGAATGCTCTGCGTGCGCAGGCGGTCGCCGCCCGTTCGTACGCTCTGAGCGAGCAGCGCTGGTCCTACGCCAAGACCTGCGACACCACCAGTTGCCAGGTGTACAGCGGCGCTGCGTGGACTCCCTACGGCCAGGCCATGCAGGTGCTTGAAGACGCACGCACCGATCGGGCCATCGCAGAGACGTCGGGCACGGTGCGCCGGTCCCCCAACGGTTCCATCGCCCGCACCGAGTTCGGATCCTCATCGGGCGGGTGGACGGCGGGAGGCACCTTCCCCGCCGTCATCGACGAGGGCGACTCGTACTCGGGCAACAAGAACAACACGTGGACCACCCAGCTGACCGTGGCTCAATTGCGCAGCGCCCTTGGGCTTCAGGGATTCCAGGCCCTGCAGATCACCAAGCGGAATGGGCTAGGGGAGTGGGGCGGCCGCGTGGTCGAACTGGCCGTGGACACCGGGGCCGGAACGGCGGTCTTCTCCGGGAGCTCGGCGCGGTCCAAACTGGGGTTGAAGTCCGACTGGTTCACCATCACCGGACAGCCCACACCGCAAGACCGCACGTTTGTCTCGGCGCTCTACCTCGATTTCCTTGGACGCGCCGCGGACAGCGGTGGGCTGGACATGTGGTCTTCGATGATTTCAAGCGGTGGGCTATCTCGGTACCAGGCCGCGTTGGGGTTCTCGAACTCTGAGGAGCGCGTGGGCTACGTCGTGGACAGGCTCTACCTTGAGACCCTCCGCCGTGGCGCCGATCCGGTCGGTCGGGCAGGGTGGATCAAGGCGATCCGGTCCGGGCTGCCCGTGTCCGAGGTCGCAACTTCGTTCTACGCATCGGAAGAGGTGTTCGCAACCCGCGCCGGGTCCTCGCTTTCGACCTGGGTGGGGCTGCTCTACTCGGGGGTCTTGGGCCGCCAAGTTGACCCAGCGGGTCTGGCGATGTGGACGTCAGTAGCGGCATCCCGAGGCCGGACAGAGGTCGCACGGTCGATCTATCAGTCGCCAGAATCGCTTGCGCTGCGCATCACGGGTCTCTACCGCGAGTTGCTGGGGCGAGCCCCAGACCCGAGTGGTCTGCAGGGCTGGCCGGCGGTGATCAAGGCGCAGGGGGACATCGTCTTGGCGGCGAACCTGGCTGCCAGCGAGGAGTACTACCTCCGGTCACAGGCCAGATAGCCGCACCGGACTCGGTCGCGCGCATAGCCTCTTGCCCCATGCGGGTCGCCTTCGTGCTCGAGCAGTTGCTGGCCCCTGTGCCTGGCGGAACAGGGCGGTTCGCTCGCGAACTGGCGCTTGCCGCTGCGGCTGCCGCCTCGCCCGAGGACTCTCTTGTGGGCTGGACCGCGTGGCACGCAGACGTGGGGCGTTGCCGGCTGGACGGACTTGGCGGTCCGCGGCGCCTCGCGCTGGGTCGACGCGGGCTCGCTGAGGCGTGGTCGCGAGGGGTGGGCCCCAACCCCCGCGAAGCGGACGTCCTGCATGCGCCGACTCTCCTCATGCCCCCGCGACGCAAGGCCCCGGTCGTGGTGACCATCCACGACGCGGTCCCGTGGACGCACCCGGAAACCCTCACCCCGCGCGGCGTGGACTGGCACCACCGTATGGGCCAGCGGGCGGCAGATGAGGCGGACCTCATCACCGTGGACACCGAGGCGGTGGCGAGGGAGCTGAGTCGCCATCTCGACATCGGTGATCGAGTCCGGGTCTTGGGGGCTGGCTGGAGCCTGGTGGAGCCGGCCGATGCAGGCGATCGCCGCCGTCACTTGGGTGTCCCGACCGACTACCTGGCATTCGTCGGCACCGTCGAGCCTCGCAAGGGGCTGGACGTGTTGCTGGATGCCCTCACGGAGCTCGATCTGCCGCTCGTCGTGATCGGCCCCCCGGGGTGGGGCGGCGTCGACGTCGCCTCCGAAGTGGAGCGCCGGGGGCTGTCAGACCGGGTCTTTGGGCTTGGCCGGGTGGCCGATGACGATCTCGCTTCGATCGTCTCAGGGGCTATTGCGCTCGTCGCCCCGAGCCGAGCTGAGGGGTTCGGCCTGCCGCTGCTGGAAGCGATGGCGATGGGCACACCCGTGGTCGCCTCGGACGACCCGGCCCTCGTCGAGGTGGGCGAGGGCGCGTCGCTGCACTCCCCGATCGGAGACAGCGCGGCCCTGGCTCGGGGCGTCGCCGAGGTGGTCGGGAGCCCGGCGCTGCGCGAGCAGATGCGGGCCCGCGGCCTTGCGGTGGCTGCACGGCGCACCTGGCAGTCCGAGGCCGAGAAGCTGTGGGGGTTCTACCGCGACCTCATAGGCTGAGTCCCAATGCCGTCATTGCCGCGGGTCCTCTTCGACGCCACCGCCGTGCCCGCGGACCGCGGCGGCGTCGGCCGGTACGTCGATTCGCTGCTGCCTGAGCTGGACGCCTTGGGCTGCCGACTGGTGGTTACGGCCCAGCGTCGCGACACCGAGTTGATCGCCTCCCTTGTCCCGCACGCTGAGGTCATCTCGGCGCCGGCGGCCATCGAGCGGCGCCCGGCCCGTCTGGCGTGGGAGCAGACCGGACTACCGGTGCTCGTCCGCAGGGCGGGCGTCGACGTCGTTCACTCGCCGCACTACACGATGCCCGTGGCTACCGGCACCCCTGCGGTGGTGACGTTCCACGACGCCACGTTCTTCTCCGATCCCAGTCTGCACTTGGCTGCGAAGGCCAGGTTCTTCCGAACCTGGATCCGCCTGTCGGCGCGCCGTTGCGCCGTAGGGATCGCCGATTCGCAGGCCACGCTCGACGAGTTGGCCCGCCACGCAGGAGCAGAACCGAAGCGTTTCGTGGTGGCGCACCTCGGCGTCGACCACGAGCAGTTCAAGCCGGCCGATCTCGCTACACAGGCGGAGGTTCGCCGCATGCTCGGGTTGGGTGAGACGCGGTATGTCGCGTTTCTCGGCACGCTTGAGCCCCGCAAGAACCTGCCGGCTCTGGTGCGGGGCTTCGCCGCGGCGGTCGCGGGCCGAGCCGAGCCGCCCGCGCTGGTCCTCGCCGGTGGGCGCGGGTGGGATGGGTCGCTCGATGTGGCGATCGCCGAGGTATCGAGTCGAGTGAAGATCGTGCGGCCCGGCTACCTGGCGTTCGAGCACCTCTCCGCGTACCTGAGCGGCGCCGAGGTTGTCGCGTACCCGAGTCTCGGCGAGGGCTTCGGCCTGCCTGTGCTCGAGGCGATGGCGTGTGGCGCGCCCGTGCTGACGACCCGCTTGCTGGCGATCCCGGAAGTGGGTGGAGACGCGGTGGCGTACACCGAACCGGACGCCGGGTCGATCGGCAGGGCGCTGGGCCGACTGCTGGACGACGCGGCTGAGCGCGAGCGACTGGGGTTGGCAGGGGTGGATCGGGCGGCGCGCTTCACGTGGCGCGCCTGCGCCGAGCGCCACGTCGAGGCCTACGAGCGGGCGGCTCGCTCGTGAGCGCCGCCGTCCGGGTGGTCATCGTCACCTACTCACCGGGGCCGATGCTGGCTGACCTGCTGGACTCGCTCCCCGAAGCCTGCTCCCTGCCGTATGAGGTGGTGCTGGCCGACAATGGGTCCACAGACGGAGTGCCTGAGCGGGCGGCCGCCGTGCGTTCAGAGGTCACCCTTGTGCGCACGGGCGGCAACGTGGGCTACGGGCGGGCGGCGAACATCGGCGCGCGCGGTTTCGCAGGCGACTGGATCCTGGTGGCGAACAGCGATCTGAGATTCGAGCCGGCTGCCGTCGACGAGTTGGTCGCGGCGGCAGGGCGCCACCCCGGAGCGGGTGCCGTCGGGCCGTGCCTACTGGAGTTGGATGGGTCGGTCTACCCGTCAGCGCGGACGCTGCCGTCGCTGGGCCGCGGCACGGGTCATGCGTTGTTCGCGAAGGTGTGGCCTGCCAACCCGTGGACGCGGGCCTATCGGGCTGGCGAGGACCTGGTCCACGAACGCGAGGCGGAGTGGCTCTCTGGCGCCTGCGTGCTCCTGCGCCGGGAGGCGTTCGAGCAGGTGGGCGGGTTCGATCCCGCCTACTTCATGTACTTCGAGGATGTCGATCTTGGCGACCGCCTGGGACGCGCTGGCTGGCTGAGTGTCTACGCGCCCGCAGCCCGGGTGCACCACGTGGGAGGTGCGACGACCGCACGGGCGCCTGCAGTCATGGTCACGGCCCATCACGCGAGCGCCGGTCATTACCTGGCGGCCCGATACCCTGCGGTGGTTTCCCTGCCGATACGTGCGGCGCTCAGCGTCCGAGCCAAGGCCGTCAACCGGAAGGCGTGAACCGTGGAAGCAGTGCTCCTCGTCGGGGGCCAGGGCACTCGACTGCGCCCGCTGACCGTCAACACCCCCAAACCGATGCTTCCCGTGGCCGGCGTTCCCTTTGTGGCCCATCAACTGGCCCAGGCCAAGGCCGCCGGCGTCGCGCGTGTCGTGCTGGCCACGTCGTACAAGGCGGAGGTGTTCGAGGACTGGCTGGGTGACGGCTCGCGGCTAGGGCTGGAGATCGAGTACGCCGTCGAGGACGCGCCCCTCGGAACGGGCGGGGCAATCCGCAACGTCGCCGATCGCCTGCAGTCGGGGGCCGATGACCCCGTCGTGATCTTCAATGGCGATGTGCTGAGCGGCCATGATCTCAAGGCCCAACTGACTCTCCACCGCGTGTCCGAGGCCGACGTGACGTTGTACCTCACCGAGGTCGCGGACGCCCGCGCGTTCGGGTGCGTCCCGGTCGATGGCGAGGGTCGGGTCTTGGAGTTCCTGGAGAAGATGGCCGAGCCGGTGACCAACCGAATCAATGCCGGCTGCTACGTCTTCCGTCGCTCCGTCATCGACGAGATCCCGGCCGGGCGGGTCGTCAGCGTTGAGCGGGAGACCTTCCCCTCGATGCTCGAAGCCGGGCGCAGGCTGATGGGTTTCGTGGACACGTCGTACTGGCTGGACCTTGGCACCCCGCTCGCATTCGTCCAAGGTTCGCGCGATCTCGTCCTTGGCCGCGTGGCGTCGCCTGCCCTTCCGGGCCGCCCCGGCGAGGCCCTGGTCGATCCCTCGGCGACGGTGGACCAAGCGGCCGATGTGCGGGGCGGGTCGGCGATTGGTGCCCGCGTCCGCATCGAGGAGGGCGCGGTGGTCGACGGCTCGGTGGTGCAAGAAGACGCGGTCGTCCGGGCCGGCGCCGTGGTGCTGGACTCGGTGGTCGGTGCTCGTGCGGTGATCGGCGCGAGGACCGTCCTCGATGGCGGCGTGGTCGGAGACGGGGCGGTCGTGGGGGCGGACTGCGAGCTGCCCCGCGGGACGAGGATCTGGGTGGACGCGGTGCTCGGCGACAAGTCCGTTCGGATGTCGGCTGACGCGTAGCTCTGCGATGCGCGCCAAGGAGACCGCCGTCCGATCGCTCGCCGCGAGTCGGCCGCTGGCCCTGCGGGGTTCTCTTGCTGCTCTCGGCCGCACCCGATTCGACCCGACGGTGCGGGTCGCCGAGGGTGGCGCGATCTGGCGGACGGCTCGGACGCCTCATGGGCCGGGAGCCCAACGGCTGTCGACGGGCCCGGATCACGAGATCCGTTGCGAGGCCTGGGGTCCGGGAGCCGGGTGGCTGTGTGAGCAGCTCCCTGACCTGCTGGCCGAGGATGACGACCCGTCCGGCTTCCAGCCCGGCCACCAGCTGATTGCCGAGCAGTGGCACCGCCGCTCCGATTGGCGGCCGGTGCGCACCAGGCTCGTGTTCGAGGCGCTCGTCCCGGTGATCCTGGAGCAAAAGGTGACCGGCCTGGAGGCCAGGCGCTCGTGGCGGGCGCTGCTGTCCCAGCTTGGCGATCCGGTGCCCGGTCCCACCCCCGACAGGATGCGGGTCTTCCCCATCCCCCGAGCGGTGGGCGGCGCTGCCTGACTGGGAGTGGCACCGCGCCGGCGTGGGGCCGGAGCGGATGCGGACGATCCGCCGGGCGGCGGCGGTCGCCGGCTCCCTGGAGCGGCTGGCCTTCGCGGACGCCGAGGCCCTCGAGCGCGGGCTGAGCAGCATCCCCGGGATCGGGCCGTGGACGTCCGCCCTGGTGCGCCAGCAGGCTCTCGGGGACCCGGACGCGGTGCCCGTGGGCGACTACCACCTGCCCGCGATGGTGACGTACGCCCTGACCGGCGAGGAAGGCGACGACGCCCGGATGCTTGAGTTGCTCGAGCCCTACGCCGGGCACCGCTACCGCGCGATCCAGATGATCAAGTTCTCGGGCGTCACGCCGCCCCGGCGC
>CAVPNW010000023.1:0-163700 GCA_963706875.1 uncultured Actinomycetes bacterium
CGGGAGTTGAGTCTCCTGCGGGCAGGACGTCGACGTGATCTTGGAGTCTGGTGGTCGTCACTGTGATCACGGCAGTTGGTGGGGTCGGGGGTTGTGGCGTGTCCCGATGTATCGGGCGTAGGTGCTTGCCGAGGCGACTGCGTGGCTCTCGATCGTTCCGGGGGAGTAGCCCAGCGCTTCGGCGAGGATCGCTTGTGGTGTGGTGCGGGAGAGTTCATGCAGGGTCCCGAGGCGGGCGGCGCGGGTGGCGAACAGGGTCTTGAGTCGGTGCCGGAGGGCGGCGCCGGTGATGTGTCGGCCGGGTGCGCGGCCGAGGAAGACCCAGGGGCTGTCGGGGTGCGCGGCTGTGTTGCGGTGGTCGGGGGAGTCGGCCAGATCCCGGACGGGTTGGTCCAGAGGTGCCGTCAGCGCGATGGGGAAGGCTCCGAGGGTGATGGTCACCAGGTCCTCGGTGATCGTCACGGATTGCCAGGTGAGGCGGGCGACGTCCTCGATCTGCTGTCCGAAGACCAGCACGAGGATCGCTGCGAGTCGGTCTCTGGGGGTCAGTTCGTCGGTGTGGGTGACGACGTTGAGGGCATGAGCCTGCTCGCTCGACGGCAGTCGGTGGCTGGTCCCTCGCCGGTGGGGCTGCATGCGCAGGTCAGATGGAACCCGATGGGCGCGTTTGGCCCAGGCGAGGAATCTGCTGGCGAGCTCGCGGGTCGTGGGTCCGCTGGCCTGCCAGAGGTCGAGGTCGGACTGGGTTAGGTCGGCAAGGCGCTTGGCGCGCTCGGTGTTCAGCCAGTCCAGGAAGTCGATTGCCACGGTCACGGTCTGCTTGGACCGCAGGAAGGTGCCCTCGGAGATCTGGTCGGTGGTCGTCATGCGGCGTTGGATGTGCCAGCGGATAATTGGCGGATGGTCTCGCGGTGCTCTCCGGCGGGCAGCCGTAGCAGCGCTGCGGCTGCCCAGGCGGTCGAACCGGATGCGTCGTTCGTCGCGGCGTGGCAGGGCTCCGTGCTCGACTAGCAGGCCGCGGACGTGTTCGCGGGTTGGGTGGCGGGGCAGGGCGTCCAGCGAGGTGTGCGTGATGTGCCGCTGGTGACGAGTTCGGTGAGGAACCCTGTGACGTGGGGTTGGTTGATCCAGGTCAGGCCGCTGTTGGCTCGGTTCATCGTCTTCAGGGCGCCGGCCAGCGGGATGAGGGTGTCGGGGATCTGGCCGGTGTTCGGATCGGTCATCAGCCGATTCACGGTCAGACCGAGCACGCAGGCCCAACACAGGTCGCCGGAGTGCAGTTCGCTCTCCGCGCCGCAGCTGCGGCAGTCGAGGTTGAGCCGGACCCCGCTGCAGGTCCGGCAGGCGGGGTTGCCGTGAACGCGTCCGGGCAGGACGCCGATGTGGCCGCACCCGCAGGTGCCGTGTGTCCGTTTGGCTGCTTGGTAGCAGTAGCCGCAGACCCGGGCATCGGGCCAGTTCGCGACCACCTGGTAGTGCCGGCCGCATCTGCCGCAGGCTTCGGGCCAGCGCGCCGGATCCTCTCGTTTACGGGGTGGTGTCATCGCCGTCGCCCGGCTCGTTGGGGATCAGCCGGACCCGTCGGGCGATCGGTTCGCCGGGCTTGATCCCGAGGTGTTCTGGGCGCTCGGGTGCGTTGGCCGTGGCCGCGGAGCGCATCTCGACGAACGGTTCGAACAGGTCGTTGGGCGTGCAGTCGAGGATGTCGCACAACGCGGCGAACGTCCTGGCCGGTATCCGCTCGGGTGTGGTGGTCACCAGCCTGTAGACCTGGCTCTCGGACAGGTTGATGCCCCGAGATCGGAGCAGGGGGACCAGCTCGGTGCTCTTCCACAGGTTCCGTTGGGCCATCAGGGCCCGCAGGTTCCACTGATAGCCGATGCGACGCTGTTCAGCCATGCGGTTCCTCCTTGGGGGCTGCGATCCGTCGGGCGATCATCTGCTGGACCGCGCGCTGCTTGAAGTCCGCGGATACCGAGGTGTAGAGCCCGGTCGTGGAGGCGTAGGCGTGCCCGACCTGGGTCTGCACGAAGGCGGGGTCATAGCCGGCCTCGATCAGATGGGTCACATACGAGTGACGCAGGCAGTGCAGGCCCAGCTCAGCGGGCAGCCCAGCCTCGGTCCGCACGCGGGCGAACGAGTCACCCAGAGCTGCCCAAGGTGATGCGCTGGCCGCGCTCGCTGGGCCATAACGCGCTCGAGCGGTCGGCGGTCGCGAAGCGGTCACGCCCACCGGGCGCGGTCCAGAACTTCAAAAGGTCCACTGACCAGTCGAACTCAGGAACGGTCAGCACGGTGCGTCGTCGTGGCCCCGACCCGGCCGTGCCCTTGGCCCACCGGATCTGGACCGCACCGAATCCGCCGTAGGACGGCACGTGTGGGTTGGGGCCGAAGTCCTGAACATCGAGCATCACGAGTTCCCGGCGGCGCAGGCCGAAGGCGTAGCAGACCTTGATCGCCAGCGAATCGCGCAAGGCCGGAAGCCAGCGCTTCGAACCCCGGGCGAACTCCCGGTCGACCTGATCGTCGACTGGTCGAACAATCCCTGCAACTCGACCTTGGTGAACGCGCGCCGCCCTGGCGGCACCGCATCCTCGGTGGTGTGCCGCGGGGTGTTCCACTCGAAGCACACCTGCGAGGGAACATCGCCGAAAGTCTGCTCACAGAACGAGGCCCAGCCATACGCGGGGTGGGTCAGGTAGGCGCAGAACATCGCGATCGCGTTGCTGTCCCCACGCAACGTCGTCAGACTCAGCGGCTTCGGCCGGATCGCCGCTCACCGAGGAACTCCTCGACATCCACGGGCCGCCAGGTCCACGGATACTCGCCCGTGAACCGCTGGAACCGACTAATCAGGCGACCCCGCGCCTCGATCGTGGCCGTCGCCAGCCCTCGGGCCAGCATCTGCGTTCGCCAACCGTCGAGCATCGCCTCGAACACCCGATCCTCAGCCCGGAACAACCGAACCTCAGGATCACGAACTGACCTCGGAACGAACCCCGGAACATGGTCCACCGTCTGCATCCAATCGTGGTTTCCTGCGTTTAATGCAGGAAACCTACGCCGACCTGCGGCCACGCCGCGACGCGGCCCCGCGCGATGGGCCCTGTAGCCGAGCACCCCGAAACACCTGATCTGACCTGCGGCAACGCACCACATCGACCACAGACGGGAGTTCTTGCATCTACTGCAACTCCCGTGAGTATGTGACCGATAATGCACATTATGTAATGTTGACTTGCTCGCTCCCCACTGGCCACAGGAAGCAGGCAGGCCGTTGGTCTCAGGGGGTCGCTACCTGTGGTGCCCGCACGACGCGGCGGAACACTGCCTTGCCGGCCTCCACGAGGAGGAAGATCAGGACCGACAGGGCCAGGGGAATCAGCCAGCCCTCGATGGGCAGCGGTGCGGAGCCGAACCAGGAGTTCATGAACGGCGCGTACACGAACAGCAGCTGAAGGGCGAGCATGAGAGCGATGGACACCCAGACCGCCGGGTTCCCGGTGAGCATGTCGGCCCGGATGCTGGACTCGCGCAGCGACCGGGCGTTGAACAGGTAGGCCACCTGGCCCAGGGCGAGCATCGTCACAGCCATCGTCTGCGCCTCGTCCGTCGGCCAGCCCCAGGACCGCGCCAGGTAGAAGACGGCCATCGTCGAACCTGCGATGAGGGCTGACACGTAGGCAATCCGGACCAGGTAGTCACGGTTCAGGATGGAGGCCCGTGGGTCGCGTGGCGGGCGCCGCATCAGGTCGGGCTCGGCCGGCTCGTAGGCCAGTGCCAGCGACAGGGTGATCGCGGTGACCATGTTGATCCACAGGATCTGGACCGGCGACAGGGGCAGGGCCAGTCCGAACAGGACGGCCACGAGGATCACCAGCGACTGGGCGCCATTGGTCGGCAGCAGGAACACCAGAGACTTCTGCAGGTTGTCATAGATCCGCCGCCCCTCCTCGATCGCGCGCTCGATCGAGGCGAAGTTGTCGTCGGCAAGGACGACGTCAGCGGCCTCCTTGGTGGCCTCGGTCCCCTTGATCCCCATGGCCACGCCGACGTCGGCGCGCTTGAGTGCAGGTGCATCGTTGACGCCGTCGCCGGTCATGGCCACGACCTCGCCGTTGGCCTGCAGCGCCTTGACCAGGCGCAGCTTGTGCTCTGGGCTGGTGCGCGCGAACGTGTCGGTCGTGCCGACGAGCTTGCGCAGCTGCTCGTTGGTCGCGCGCTCGAGCTCCGGTCCGCTGACGGCATCGCCGGCGTCCGGCCCGGCGATGCCCATCTCCCGAGCGATGGCCGTGGCCGTGCCGGCATGATCGCCGGTGATCATCTTCACCCGGATGCCTGCCCGGCGGCAGGTGTCGATGGCCTCGATGGCGTCCGGTCGAGGGGGGTCGACGATCCCCACAAGGCCGACGAAGCGCATGTTGGCCAGTGCGTCATGGTCCAGGTCATCCTGCTCGGGGCGCGCCGGGCGGGCCGCTGCGGCCAGGACCCGTAGGCCCTGCGCGCTGAGCCGGTCGATCGCAGCCTCCCAGGCAGCCCGGTCCAGCGGGTGAGTGCGACCCTCGGGGTCGACCTCGGTGGCGCTGCGGTCCAGCACCCGATCGGGGGCACCCTTGAGCAGGACCACGCGCTGGCCGCTCGGGGTCTCGTTGAGGGTGGCCATGTACTTGTGCTCGGACTCGAACGGGAGCACGGCGAGGCGGGGATACGTGCCCGGGTCGAACCCGGCCTTCATCCCCAGCGTGCACAGGGCGCCCTCCGTGGGCTCGCCGAGCACCCGCCAATGCCCGTCCTCGGACATCACCTGTGAGTCGTTGGCCACGGACATCACCGTCACCAGGGTGCGCAGGTCGCCGAACTCCTCCAGCCCTGCGTCGAAGCCGTCGATCGTGATCCGGCCCTCGGGCTGGTAGCCCAGCCCCTCGACGTCGTACTGCCCACGCCGGGTCACCACGTGCCGGACGGTCATCTCGTTGCGGGTCAGCGTGCCCGTCTTGTCCGAGCAGACCGTGGTCACCGCTCCCAGGGTCTCGACCGCCGGCAGGTTGCGCATGATCGCGTTGCGCTTGGCCATCTGCTGCACGCCCAGGGCCAGGGTGATCGTGACAAGTGCGGGCAGGCCCTCCGGGATCGCCGCCACCGCGAACCCGATCGCCGCCGAGATCAGCTCGGCGGGCGCGAAGTCGTGGAGCACCCGACCGATCACCAGCATCAGGCCGGCCATGGCGAGGATGACCACCGACAGCTGCTTGCCGAACCTGTTCATCTCCTGGGTCAGCGGCGTGTCGAAGTCCTCGATCCCGGCGAGCATGGTCTGGATCCGGCCGATCTCAGCCTCCGCACCGATCGCCGTGACCACACCCACACCCTGCCCGGCGGCCACCAGCGTCCCGGAGAACAGCATGCTCGTGCGGTCCCCCACGCCGGCATCGGCGGCAACCGCATCGGTCGACTTCTCCGTGGGAACCGCCTCCCCGGTCAGGGCGGACTCCTCCACCCGGAGGTTCACCGCCTCGAGCAGCCGGATGTCGGCGGGGACCTTGTCGCCGGAGCGCACCCGCACCACGTCGCCGGGGACGAGATCCTCGGCAGGTGCCTCCTGCCACTGCCCGTCGCGAAGGACGTGGGCGTTCAGGGAGAGCATCTTGCGGATCCCCTCCAGGGCGTCCTCAGCGCGGCCCTCCTGGATGAAGCCGATCATTGCGCTGATGACCGCCACGGCGAGGATGACCCAGAAGTCGATCCACTCCCCCATGATCGCCTTGAGGACGGCCGCGGCGAGCAGGATGTAGATCAGCACATCGTCGAAGTGCTTGGCCACGCGCCGCACCAACGACTCGCGGGCCGCCTCCGGAAGCCGGTTGGGACCGAACACCTCTGCGCGGCGCACGACCTCGCCGCCAGCAAGCCCCTCGGGCGAGGCGTCCAGGCCTGCCAGGACCTCGGCCGTGGTGGCCGCGAACGGGTCGGCGACCGGTGCCAACGGTGCCGTGACGGGGTGCATGCTCACGCGTCTCTCCTTGGTTGCGACGGCCCCGGACGGTCGGCGACTCCCGGGGCCACACCAGACGGTACCCCGAAACAGCACCCCCGCCGTCGCATGGCACTGACGGTGCGGATGCTGCCAGGCATTGCCTACGCGGCGGCCAGGACCCGGTCGGCGGTGGCTGCGAACTCCTCCGGGTTGCGCAGCATCCACCCGTGGTTCCCGGCGACGACGCGCGTGGACGCCGACGGGGCGGTGCGCAGTCGCCCGGCAGGGACGATCGAGTCACGGTCGGCCAGGACCAGGTGCGCCGGCACGTCCCGGCGGTGCAGGATCGTGAGCTCACCGGTCAGGTCCGCGGTCTTCGCCGCATAGGCCGACAGGGTCAGCGGCAACGGGTGGCGCAGTACCGCTGTGACTGAGTCGGAGGCCCTGATCGCCAGCTCCTGGTTGAACTCCATGGCCATCCCGCGGGCCAGCGCCAGCCAGGACCACACCGAGGATCCGGCTCCGCCCACGGGGCAGATCAGCAGGAGTGCCGCGAACGTGGTGAGGTCCATCGCCGCGGCCCGGGCGGCGATCCCCGCGCCGAACGAGTGTCCGGCCACGGGGACCGGCTCGCCCTGGAGTGGTCCCATCCGATGTGCATGGGCGACGAACTGCGCGTACCCCGCGAGCGAGGATCGACTCAGGGGCAGGGGCTCGGAGCCGCCGAACCCGGGCAGGTCGCAGGCGTGGACCGACCACCCCGAGCACGCCAGGGCGTCGAGGGCCGTGCGGTACCCGGGGAGCATCATCCCCCAGCCGTGCACGAACAGGATCGGCCGACCGCTGGGGTCGCCGTAGCGATGCCACCCTACGCGCCGGCCACCCACCGTGAAGGTCGTCGTCACTGCCGGCACCATGCCCGGTGTATCGGCGGGCGAACCCCGCAGGTGTACCCGAACCCGCAGGTGTACCCGAACCCCGCATGACGGCGCTGCGGACCCCGGGAACGACGAGAGGGCCCCCACCGTGCGGTGGAGACCCTCCCAAGACTGAGCGGCGGTCAGATGACGCGCACGTTCTCCGCCTGCGGGCCCTTCTGGCCCTGCGTGATGTCGAACTCGACGCGCTGGTTCTCGTCGAGCGAGCGGTACCCATCAGCCGCGATGGCCGAGAAGTGGACGAAAACGTCCGGACCGCCGCCGTCCTGAGCGATGAAGCCGAAGCCCTTCTCGCCGTTGAACCACTTGACTGTGCCTTGTGCCATTTCGTATTTCCTTTGTGTGTGCTGGTTCTGCAGGGCCAACGCAAGTGCCGATCCCTGGGCTGCCTCGGTGGGCCAGCCAGAAATCAAAACGCCCGCCGGAGAATCCGCGGGCGTCCCAACGTGTGGCGAAACCTGCTGTTGCAGCGTTCACAACGGTAGCACGGTTCTGCGCCGGAGTCCCGTACCTGTGCGCGACCCGCCGCGCCGGTCAGGCCCTGGGACCCTCCTCGCGCACCTTGCGCACCGCAGTCATCGCGGAGTCGAGGTCGGCCAGCCACTCCCCCTGGTGCTGGGCCACGAGACGCACGCACCAGGCCAGGGCATCGGAGCGTGAGCGCGCGACGCCGGCCTCGACGAGCGTGTCCAGGACGACCCGCTGCGGCTGGGTCAGGCGGGTCATGACCGGGACCGAGAGCCGGGTGAAGATCTCAGTCGTCCCGCCGCAGGTCGCACCCCACGTGACCTTGCGTCCCGTGCTCGACTCGAGCTCCTTGGCGATCGTGATCCGCGTGGATCGGGTCTCCTCGCGGAACCGTCGGATCCGCCCGGACTGGCCCTCTGCAGCGCCGGACTCCGGGGCGCTGACGGTCCCCACGATCGTGATCTCCTCCCGGTCCCCCACCACGGTGAAGGACTCGAACCAGTCGTCGGGGAGCCGGCCCTTGAGCCAGTCGCTGATACGCGCGTCCTCGGTGCTGTGTCGTCATGTAATGATGTAATCACTCAGGTGAGCACCTGTCAACTGGTCACACCCGATGGCGCAGCCACTTCTTCCACACCGCATCCACCCCCAGCAGCACGGGGGCGCTCAGGGCGATCATCGGCAGCACCGTCGCAGGGGGCCACGCCTGCCCGAGCAGCCGCGCGATCGGGTCCACCAGCAGGCATGTGAGGGCGAACGCCGTGGACGTGGCCACGGCCACGATCAGGAACCGGTTGCTGGTCCACGGCAGGCGCCACGCGGGATGGCTCGTGCTGCGGCATGCGAACGAGTTGGCCATCTGCATCACGACCACCGTGAGGAACGCTCCCCCGGAGGCCGCGGCCAGCGCTGACCCGTGCGGGAAGGACTCCCCCAGCCTCCACCCGGCGGCCCAGAGCGCTGCGGTGAACACCGCGATCTCGGCGAAGGCCTCGGTCGGTCCGAGGATCCCGAAGGCCCGCCATGCCACGGTCCGGTCGAGCAGGCGGCCGCTGACCGGTGGGTGGTCCAGGACCCGCGAGCCGACCCGCTCGGCGCCGAGTGCTGTGGCCGGCAGCGTGTCCGTGCCCAGGTCGAGGGCCAGGATCTGCATCACCCCGAGGGCCAGCGGGAACCGGCCACCGGACAACGCCCAGAGCAGGAACGGGGCGAGCTCGGCCACGTTGTCGGTGAGGTGGTAGGTCAGGAAGCGCCGGACGTTCAGGAAGGTCTCCCGGCCCTGGCGGACGGCCGCGACGATGGTTGCGAAGTGGTCGTCGAGCAGCACGAGATCGGCGGCCTCGCGGGCCACCTCCGTGCCCGAGCGGCCCATCGCGATCCCGATGTCGGCCATCTTCAGGGCAGGGGCGTCGTTCACGCCGTCGCCGGTCATGGCCACGATGTGACCGCGCGCCTGCAGGGCCTGGGCGATGCGCAACTTGTCCTCCGGGTCGGCCCGCGCAAGGACCACCCCGTCGTGGTCGACCATGGCCCCCATCACGGCCATGTCGTCGGGCAGGTCGCCGGCGACCAGGACGGGCGAGTCCGGCAGTGCCAGTCCGATCTGGTCGGCGATCCGGCGCGCGGTGGTCGGATGGTCGCCGGTGATCATCGCGAGCTTCACCCCGGCGCGCCGGCACTCGGCGATGGCCTGCGTGACGCCCTCGCGGGGCGGGTCGTGGAAGCCGAGCAGGCCCAGGAGCCTCAGGTGGTCGAGGTCCCCCGTGCCCCGGCCTCCGGGCGGTGCAACCACGTCGCGGGGTCCCTCGGCGACGGCCAGGACGCGCAGCCCACGTTCCAGCAGCGCGGCCAGGGCGCCATCGGCCGTCGGCGGGACCTCGATGCATGCCGCGAGGATGGTCTCGGGTGCTCCCTTGCAGACGACTCGATCGGGCAGGATCGCCACGGCCAGTCGCCGGTGGACGTCGAACGGCAGGTACCCCTCCACCGTCGGCTCCTCGACGATGCCCAGGCGTTGGACGAGGACCGCGATCGCCACCTCGACCGGATCGCCCACCCGCTGGGCGCCCACCCACTCCGGCGGTGGCGAGGCCAGCGCGGCGGCCAACGCTGCTGCGTGGACAGCGTCCGCGGCCTGCGGATCGGACAGCCGGATCTCGGCCCGCGCACTGAAGCCGTGCCCCTGGATCTGCGCCTGCCCCGTCGGGGTCCAGACCGACACGACGTTCATCTGGTTCTCCGTCAGCGTCCCGGTCTTGTCGGTGCAGATGAAGGTGGTCGCCCCCAGCGTCTCCACCGACTCCAGCCGTCGGACGAGCGCGTTCTGCCCAGCCATCCGTTGCGCCCCGATGGCCAGCGACAGGGTCACCGTGGGCAGCAGCCCCTCGGGAACCAGCGCGACCGTGACCCCGATCCCGAAGATGAACCCGTCCGAGGCGGGGACACCCAGGGCCAGCATCAGGGCGAAGAACCCCACCCCCACGCAACCGGCGATGAGCGCGATCGTCCGCACGAGGTGCGCGATGTCGCGCTCCAGCGGCGTGGCCGGGCGGGGCTGCTGCGTGAGCCTCGCGATGCCGCCGAGCCGGGTCGCGGCCCCGGTGGCAGACACGTGGGCGGTGACCCGGCCCTGGACGAGGAAGCATCCGGCGAGGACCTCGTCGCCTGCGAGGGTCTCGCGCGGCGCGCTCTCGCCGGTCAGCGTCGAGGTGTCGACCAGGGCCGACTGGGCCTCCAGGCAGGTCATGTCGGCGGTGATCCGGTCCCCCGCGACCAGCAGGACGACGTCGCCGGGGACGATGAGGTCAGCGGTCACCTGCTGCTCGCGACCATCGCGCAGGACTGTGGCGTACACCGGCAGCAGGTCGCGCAGGCCCGCGGCCGCGCGCTCAGCCCGGTTCTCCTGCACGAAGGCGAAGACCCCGTTGACCAGCACGACGGCGACGATGGCCGCGCCCAGGGCTGGCATCCCGCCAGCCACGGCCAGTGTGGCGGCCACCCACAGCAGCAGTGCGAAGAAGTGCACGAACTGCTTGGCCAGGTGCCGCCAGACCGGCACCTGTTCGGCACTCGGAAGCAGGTTGGGCCCCACCTGCGTCAGGGCCTCGGCGGCCTCGGCGCTGGTCAGTCCCGGGGCCCGGGAGGGAGCAGCTGCGCTCACACAACCCACGCTGCTCCCGGCCGTGCGGGTGCGGCAAGGGCCGGATGACCCGGCAGTCGGTCAGTCAGTCACGGGCGCGTTGCGCGCGAGCCAGTCGAGCAGCGTGGCGGTGACCTCCTCGGCTGCCTCGTTCTGGACGAAGTGCCCCGCTGACCCGATGGGGACGACGGTGGCCTCGTTCGGGAAGGCCAGCGTGCCGCGCAGGGCCTCGGGGCTGACGAGCTCCTGGCCGAGGAAGGCATCGTGGACGCCCCAGATGATCAGCACTGGGGCGGAGATCGGCTGCAGGTGGCCGGCGGACGGGCGCAGTGCCCGACGAAGGGCACCCCGGAAGGCGCCCCGGTACCAGTTGATCGGACCCCGCACGTCGGACTCCGTGGCGAACGCCTGGCCGTACGGGGTCAGGGTCTCGCGGTTCCAGACATCGCGGACGTGGGAGCCGCCGCGCAGCATGCCCGGCATGGAGCGGCTCACGAACCTCTCGGGCAGCACCGGGAGCTGGAAGAAGAAGATGTACCAGGACTTGCGCAGCTGGCTCGGGCTGCGCATCAGGTGCTCGATGAGCACCCGTAGTGGTGGGCAGTTCATCGCGACGAGTGCCGTCACCCGCTCGGGGTGCAGCTGGGCCACGGTCCAGGCCACTGCCCCGCCCCAGTCGTGGCCGACCACGATCGCGTGCTCAGCGCCCACCGCGTCGAGCATCGCGATGACGTCCGCGGCGAGGTCGGCCGTGGCGTACGACCCGTCACGCACGGACCCGGCGTACCCGCGCTGGTTGGGCGCGACGACCCGGTACCCCGCGGCTGCGAGTTCCGGGATCTGGTGGCGCCACGAGATGTTGAGCTCGGGGAACCCGTGGAGCAGGACGATGACAGGGCCGTCCTGCGGGCCCGCGATGATGGTCTCGAAGTCGCCGCGTCCGGTCTGCAGGATGGTCATGGGCTGATCCTGTCGCATTGACTCAGGCCAGTGAACGCCGCACCTCGTCGAGGACGTCGGAGATCGAGTCGCGCACCACGACCTCGGCTCCGTCGTCGTACGGGGTCGGCTCGGCGTTGACGATTGCCAGCGTCCCGGCGACGCCCGCGAGGCCCGCGACCGGGTTCACCTGCAGGGACGTCCCGATCGCCACGAACAGGTCGGACTCGTCGGCGGCGGTGAACGCGGCATCGAGCACGTCCGGGTCCAGGGACTGGCCGAACGAGATGGTCGCCGTCTTGAGGATCCCCCCGCAGAGGACGCACCGGGGGTCGGGCTCCGGACGGGCAAGCACCTCGGGAGTGGGCCATCGGCCCCCGCACGACATGCACGCCACCTCCCAGATCGTCCCGTGCAGCTCGAGGACACCACTCGATCCGGCCCGCTGGTGCAGGCCGTCGATGTTCTGGGTCAGCAGGGTCGCAAGGTGACCGGACCGCTGGAGCTCGGCCAGGGCGTGGTGCCCCTGGTTCGGCTCAGCAGTCCAGGCCGGGTTCTCGCGGCGGTTGGCCCACGCCCGCCGGCGGACGCCGGGATCGCGCATGTAGGTGTCGATGTCGAACATCGCCTGGGCGCCGGGGTTGCGCGTCCAGAGCCCGTTGGGCCCGCGGAAGTCGCTGATCCCCGAGTCCGTGGAGACTCCCGCGCCAGTCAGGACGACGACGCGATGCGAGTCCCGCCATAGTCCCGCCAGCTCGCTGGGTGTCTGCATGTGCCCCATGATGGCCCACCGCTGGAGGGTGCCCGATCGTGGGTCGATGCCGACCATGGGTGTGTCCACGTCCCACAGCCGGACGGAATCGACCCCATGCGATCCTTGGTCCTCAAGTGGTCATGACGTGATGGGGGTGGGACATGCACAACCGAGCGCTGGCGCCGATCGCCTTATTGCTGGGCCTTGCCCTGGCCGGGTGCTCTGATGAGGGAACCGAGCCGACCGCGGCTGCCGCCTCGTCGTCCACCCCGATGACTCTCGAGTGCGGGCCCGAGGGCGAACCGCCGGTCGAACTGGAGTCGGTCACCCTGGAGCGCCTCGGTGACGATCTGAGGCTGACGTGGACAGCGAACGCCGTGCCCCCAGCGACCGGAAGCTACGCCGCGAACATCTTCAGCGGTGACGGTGGGTCGCAGTACATGGTTGTGGTGGAGTTCCCTGACGGCGAAACCCCGACACCCGGCGCTACCGCCCCCAATGCTGTCTGGGCCGAGCCGAGCAGGGTCATCACGGCCACCTACCCGATGTCGGCGATGCCCGAGATCGGCAGCGCCTTCCAGTGGTCGGCCACCCTTGCCTTCAGCGACGGTGAGGGAAGCTTGTCCCAGTGCCCGCCTGCGGGCGCGCCCGTCAGCTACCCGTGACCCGCGGGCTGATCGGACCGGCGGCGCGCGATGATGGGTCGGTGCCCATCCCCGATTGCGTCCCTGACCTCGTTGCGCTGGTCGCGGTCGCCGCGCCGCGCTGCGGTTCCACGCGGCTGGTCTGCATCGACGGACCGGCAGGGTCCGGCAAGACGATCCTCGCCGGGGCCCTTGCCGAGGCACTGGGTGATGCGCCCGTCGTGCACATGGACGACCTCTACCAGGGTTGGGCGCAGGCGCTGGGAGAGCCGCTGGCCTCCCGGGTCGAGGCTTGGTTGCTCCTCGGGTGGGAGGCCGGCCTGCCGGGGATGCATCCGAGGTTCGACTGGATCCTCGGGCGTTACGCCGAATGGGTGACAGTCCCGGTCGGCCCGGCTGTGATCCTCGAGGGATGCGGAAGTGGTTCAGCGCGGATCCGGGAGCGGGCCAGCCTCGTCGTCTGGGTGGAGGCGCCGGCCGGGCTGAGGCTCCAACGAGGATTGGAGCGCGACGGGGTGGCGCTGGCACCTCAGTGGCGCGAGTGGCAGGCCCACGAGCAGGCGCACTTCGCCGCCGACGGGACGCGCGCGGCCGCCGACGTGATCGTGGATGGGGTCAGCGGACTGATCCAACAATGATCCGGCTGGCCGGTGTCACATGGGCGGCCATGGGAGTGAGGGCCACTCTGCCCCGGGCATCGGGAAGGTGCCCGCGTCGACCAGCGCCTCCAGCCGGTCCTTGGCGGCCCGGACCTCGGCGGTGGAGAGGTGGGCGGCCCGGTGCGGGGTGTCACTCCCCCACCCCTCGACGAGGACTCGGAAGGCTTCGCCGCCGTCCGCCACCTCCGCGAGCAGGTCCGTCGGGATCGGCTGTCCGGCCCATCCCCACAGGACCGTGCGCAGCTTGTTCTCGGCGTGGAAGGTCACCCCGTGGTCGATCCCGGCGACCGATCCGTCGGCGCGGCGCAGGACGTGACCGCCCTTCCGGTCGGCGTTGTTGACCAGGGCGTCCAGGATGACCATGCGCTGCAACTGCGGGCTGGACTCGTGGGCCAGCACGATCGGCGCGCCATCTGCGCCGTGACCCCGTGCGATCTCGTACCACCCTTCCGGAACGCTCCCGGCTGGGAACAGCGCGACGGGGTCGTCTTCGACGGCCTCGACCCAGACCTGGCACATCCCGGCGCCGAACGGGCCGTCCTCGCGCCATGTGGTCGGCGGGACCAGGTCCCAGCCGAAGCAGCGAGCGACCTCGGCGGTCAGCACCTCGCGGGCGGCGAGCGCTGCCCCGGGGAAGTCCCAGAGCGGGCGCTCCCCCGAGACGGGCTTGTAGATGCAGCGCAGCGGCCCGGAGTCCGTGGCGACCTCCGCGAGCAGCGCGAGGTTCGAGGCCTCCGCGAGACGGCCGAGCACGTGCAGATCCCCGGAGGCCAGCGCCTGCGGCGGCAGCGTCACCGCCTGTAGCCATTCGCCCGCGGGCAGATGTGACCCCCCGGGTCCAGCGGCTGCTGGCAGAAGGGGCACGGCGGACGGCCGGCCGCGACGACCTTGCGGGCCCGTGTGATGAAGTCGACCGCCTGTCGCAGGGTCGTGCGCACGCGCAGGACCGGCGGACCGTCGTCCTCGTCGTCGAGCTCGGTCGGGTCGAGCTCCTCATCGGTGCTCTGGCCGTGCAGCTCGAACAGCATCTGGTCGGTCGCCGGATCCCATCCGAACGCGATCGCACCGATCCGGAACTCCTCCACCAGCGGGACCTCGAGAGGGTCGAGGTCCAGTGCACCGGCTTCGGGGACGTCGAGGTCGAGCCTCTGGGCCACGTCGGCGATGAGCTCCTCGAGGCGGTCGGCCAGCGTCGACACCTGGGCCTTCTCCAGTGCGACGCTGCTGATCAGGTTGCCTGAGCGGGCCTGGAGGAAGAACGTGCGCTCCCCCGGCATCCCGACCGTTCCCGTCACGAAACGCTCCACAGGGTCATGGAGGAGGATCTGCCGGGCCATGCTCGTCAGACTAGCCGGGCTCTGACAGACGTGCCCGCGGATGGGCGCGTGGCCGGTGCCGGTCGTCGGGCGCTCATCCCGTCCCGCCGCCGACGGTGGGGCGCCCGTCCCCGGTCCGGACCGGCAAGGAGCGCCCGGTGTCGTTCATCCGCAGCACCATGGCCCGGTCGCCGTGGTACTTCACCACGCTCAGCGACCCGGGACCGACCACGATGCGCTGGAACTGGTCCAGTGGCTGGCCGAGTGCGTCGGAGAGGATCGCCTTGATCACATCCCCATGGGAGACCACTGCCACGACTCCTTCAGGGTGCTTGGCAGCCCAGTCGGCGATGGCGCCGGTGGCCCGCTGTGCCATCGCGAGCATGGACTCACCTCCCGGGAAGGTCACCGACGAGGGCGCGGTCTGGATCACCGGCCAGAGTGGCTCCTTCGCCAGCTCGGCCAGGGACCTGCCCGTCCAGTCCCCGTAGTCGCACTCGGACAGCCGCTCGTCGGGATGGCGCTCGACGTCGTGGCGGTTGGCCAGCACGCCTTCGGCGGTCTGGACACATCGCTCGAGCGGTGAGTGAACCACCGCGTCGAGGGTCACGTCCCGCAGGCGCGTGCCCAGGGTTCGCGCCTGCCGGCGGCCGACGGCGTCGAGGCTGACCCCGGGTGTGCGACCGGCCAGGATCCCGGTCGCGTTCGCCGACGTCCGGCCATGGCGCATCAACAGGACGGTGGTCACAGTCCCGCAGCCTAGCCACGACCTGCCCGGGGTGCGATCATGCCGATGTGATCGTGGGAATGGGCCGCTACTGCGGCGGTGCTGAGGTCGATGCGGCGCAGTCGCAGGTGATCAGGTCGGCGGGCACCCTGACCCCCGATGCGGTGTCCCTTGTGCACGCGATGTACCAGCGGGCCACGGCCGACCCGTCGGACTTCCTCTGGATCGCGCTGGCCTCGCCCACACGCAAGGAGCTCGACGCGCTCGCGGGGGTGTTCGGGATCCCGCACCTCTGGATCGCCGATGCCCTCAATCCGCGACAGCGGGCCAAGGCCGAGTTCTCCGGAGGTGACGGTGCCCTCATCGTCTTCAAGGTCGTCGTCTACGACGAGCCCACGTCGGCCATCGAGACCGGCCAGATCTCCCTGCTGGTCGGGCCCTCGTACGTCGTCACCGTGCGGCTGGGGCCTGTCGGCTCCCTGGGTCAGGTCCGGCTCGACACGACCGGGCGACCGGAGATCCTGGCCCTGGGACCAGCCTCGGCCGTCCACGCGATCGCCGATGCCATCGTCGACGGGTACCTCGAGGCCGCCGACGAGATCGGAAAGGACCTCGACACCATCGAGGAGAACGTGTTCTCCCCGGCGATCACCGACGACAGCGAGGTGATCTACCTGCTCAAGCGGGAGAACCTCGAGCTGCGTCGGGCGGTATCCCCCCTGGTGCCCCATGCGCAACGACTGGTGGAGGGCCGGGTCCCCAACATCCCAGAGGAGTTGCGGACCCACTTCCACGATCTCGGGGACCACCTGCTGCGCGTCAACGACTATGTGGAGTCCTACGAGAGCCTGCTGGCGACCATCCTGCAGGCACACAACGCGCGTCAGGGCCTGCAGCAGAACACCGACATGCGCAAGATGGCGGCCTACGCCGCACTGCTGGCCGTTCCCACGGCACTGGCCGGCATCTACGGGATGAACTTCGACTACATGCCCGAGCTCGGTTGGCGGTTCGGCTACCCGGCGGCTCTGCTGGTGATGGCCACGATCCTCACGCTGATGTACCGGGCGTTCAAGCGGTCGAAGTGGCTGTGATCCCCGGCGCCGATCAGGGGTTCGTGAGGACGCCGGTCCCGAGCAGCACCAGCACCAGCGTGCCCAGCGCGATCCGGTAGATCACGAACGGCATGTACGAGTTGGTCGACACGTACCGGATCAGCCAGGCGATCACGGCGTACCCGATGACGAACGCGATGATCGTGGCCAGGATCGTCGGGCCCCACGCCACCGCGGGGTCCGACCCGATGTCCAGGGCCTGGTAGAAGCCGGAGGCGAGAACCGCGGGGATCGCCAGGAGGAAGGCATAGCGCGTGGCAGCCTCGCGGGTGTAGCCCATGAACAGGCCCGCGGTGATGGTCGCCCCGGATCGGGAGACCCCGGGGATCAGGGCGAGGGCCTGGCAGAGCCCGTAGATGATCCCGTCGCGGACGGTGAGCTCGCCGAGGTCGTGGATCGACCGGGCTGTCCGGTCGGCGATGCCGAGCAGGATGCCGAAGACGATGAGGGTGAACGAGACCAGGTACAGGTTGCGGGCGACCGTCTCGATCTGGTCGGAGAACACGAACCCCAGCAGGGCGATGGGCATCGTGCCGATGATGACCAGCCAGCCCATGCGCACATCCGGGTCGCCCCGGGTCTCCGGGTGGGCGAACTGCCCGAACCATGCCCGCAGGATCCGCCAGATGTCCTTCGCGAAGTAGATGACCACCGCCGTCTCGGTGCCGATCTGCGTGACTGCCGTGAAGGCGGCCCCCGGGTCGGACCATCCGAAGAGCTGGGATCCGATCAGCAGGTGTGCGCTGCTGGAGATCGGCAGGAACTCCGTGAGCCCCTGGAGCACCCCGAGGATCACGGCCTGGGCCCAGGTGATCGGGTCCGTCGTGGTCGACTCGGTCGTGGTCGCGGCCAGGGAGACCAGGGGTGCCATCATCGGGGGCCCTGCTCCCCCACCGGGGCCGGACAGCGGCCCTGCGTCGTCCCGGAACTGCCCCGCACCTACGCCTCCTCGTGGCCGTGACGACCTCGCGCCGCGCCGCGCCGAGCCTAGTCGCTCACTGCGCGCCGCTCCCCCACCAGATAGCGTGGCGCGCCATGGAGAGCAGGGCGGTCGGGCGCAGCGGGCTACAGGTCAGCCGCACAGGTCTGGGAACGATGACCTGGGGTCGCGACACCGACGAGTACGAGGCCCGGGACCAGTTCTCGCTGTTCATCGAGGCCGGTGGCACCCTGTTCGACACCGCCGATGTGTACGCCTCAGGAGCTGCCGAGGAGCTGCTCGGGACACTGGTGGCCGAGGCCGGCGTGCGCGACGACGTGGTGATCGTGACGAAGGCCGGCGGGCGGCGCACGCCCGAGCGCCGGTTCGACGCCTCACGTCGGCATCTGCTGCGGGCCCTCGACGGGTCGTTGGAGCGGCTGGGGACCGACTTCGTCGACCTGTGGCTGGTGCACGGCTGGGACTCGGCCACGCCGATCGAGGAGACGCTGTCGGCGATGGCCGCCGCGCAGGAGTCGGGCAAGGCCCGGTACGTCGGGGTCTCGAACTACGCGCCGTGGCAGCTGGCCCTGGCGGCCTCGACCGGCGAGCATCGCCACGGGCTGAGCCTGGTGGCCAACGAGGTCGAGTACTCCCTGCTGGCCCGGGAGGGCGAGGACGACATCCTGGGTTCGGCCACGGCGGTGGGGACGGGCCTCCTGGCGTGGTCGCCCATCGGGCGCGGCGTGCTCACCGGCAAGTACCGCCACGGCACGCCGGCGGACTCCCGGGGGGCATCACCGCACCTCGGCGGGTTCGTCCGGGAGTACCTCGATGTGCCCCACCGGCGAGTGGTGGACGCGGTGTGCACCGCGGCCGAGGGTCTGGGCGTGGCACCGGTCGAGGTCGCTGTCGCGTGGGTCAGGGACCGTCCGGGAGTGGCGTCGGTGCTGCTCGGATCGCGGACCGCCGCCCAGCTGCGAGGGGCGCTGCGGGCCGAGGAGCTGACGTTGCCCGAGGAGATCCGTGCGGCGCTGGACGAGGTGTCCGCGTAGGTCGTTCGGGTCACACGGCCCGCAGGAAGCGGTCGAGCACCCGGACGCCGAACTGCAGTCCGTCGATCGGCACCCGCTCGTCGACGCCATGGAAGAGCGCGCCGAAGTCGAGCGTCGGTGGCAGCTGCAGGGGCGCGAAGCCGTAGCAGCGGATCCCCAGAAGGGAGAACGCCTTGGCATCGGTGCCCCCGGACAGCGTGTACGGCACGGCGCGGGCGTACGGGTCCTCTGCACGAAGGGCGGCAGCCATCGCGTCGATCGACGGGCCATCGAAGGTCGTCTCAAGGGCGATGTCGCGCGTGAGGAACTCGCGGGTCACGCGGTCACCGAGCAGCTCGTCGATGGTGGCCAGCATCTCGTCCTCGTAGCCGGGCAGGAAGCGCGCGTCCACGTGGGCGGTGGCCTCCCCGGGTATCACGTTCACCTTCGCTCCGGCGTCCAGCATGGTCGGGTTGACCGTGTTGCTCAGGGTGGCCCCGACGATGCGGGCAAGCGGACCCAGCACCCGTATGAGCTGCTCCGTGTCGTACGGGTCGAGGTCGACACCGAGGGCATCAGAGAGCTCGGCCACGAAGGCGCGGGTCGTGTCGGTGACCCGCACCGGGAACCGGTGCTCCCCTAGGCGCGCAACCGCCTGGCACAGCGTCGTGACCGCGTTGTCGTCGTTGAGCATCGATCCGTGGCCGGCGCGCCCTGCGGCGTGCAGGCGCAGCCACCCGATGCCCTTCTCCGCGGTCTGGACCAGGTACAGGCGCAGGTCGTCGCGCACGGTCATCGAGAAGCCGCCGACCTCCCCAACCGCCTCGGTCACGCCCGCGAACATGTCCGGCCTGTTGTCGACCAACCAGTGGGAGCCGTGCGCGCCTCCGGCCTCCTCGTCCGGGAGCAGCAGGAGCACGACGTCCCGGCGGGGCCGGATCCCGGTGCGGCCCCAGTGCCGGGCCACGGCCAGGATCATCGCGACCATGTCCTTCATGTCGACCGCCCCGCGGCCCCACACCATGTCGAGGCCGGAGTCGGGGTCGGTGGCGATCTCGGCACCGAACGGAGGATGGGTCCAGTCGGATGCCTGTGCGGCGACGACGTCGAGGTGGCCGTGTAGCAGCAGGGCCCGCTGTGCGGCGTCGGACTCTGTGCCCGGGATGCGCACCACCATCCCTGCGCGCCTGGCCGACGTCGTGTGGAACGGCTCCGGGTCGAAGCCTGCCTCGCGAAGTGCGGCCTCGGCGTACTCGGCGGCAGCGATCTCGCCGACCGTCTCCGGGCGGTCCCCGGCGTTGGTGGTGTCGATGCGGATCAGGTCCCGGATGAGTGTCACCACGTCGGCCTCGGCGTCCGACAGCGGACTCAGGGCAGGGTCTTGGAGATCGGCCACGAGCCCATCCTGCCGTGTCCGGGCCGGGTTCGGGTCGCGCGCGGGCGGTCGGGACCATGCAGAATCTCCCCCATGAGTGAGACCCTCGGTGTGGTGTCCCCCTGGCTCAGCGACGAGGAGCTGTCCGCCGCGCGCGGGACGTTGCCGATCCTGTACGTCGAAGCCGTACCCGTGCGTGTCGATGCCGCGGGCCGGATCACGGCCGTCGGGCTGCTGCTGCGCGCGCGCCCCGACGGGAGCCTCTCGCGGGCGGTCGTTGCCGGTCGGGTGCTGTACAAGGAGCGGATCCGCGACGCCCTCATCCGGCACCTGGAGAAGGACCTCGGGCCGGTGGCGCTTCCCCGCCTTCCGGTGTCGATCGCGCCCTTCACCATCGTCGAGTACTTCCCAGACCCCACGGTCACCGGGTTCCACGACCCACGCCAGCATGCAGTGGCCCTGGCCTACGTGGTGCCGGTCGACGGCGACTGCGAGCCGAGCCAGTCGGCGATCGACCTCGCGTGGCTCACCCCGGAGGAGGCGACGTCGGAGGCGGTCCTCGCGGAGTTCTCCGGCGGGCAGGACCGGTTGATCCGGTTGGCGATGGCGTTCGGGGGCCGTCTGCCGTGAAGTCAGGGCGCCGGGGTTGGGTGGCGTGATCGGGACCAACGGTCCTCATGCAGGGTGGGTCAGCGGGCCGACAATGGCGACATGAGCACAGTCGTTGAACCGCCGGTCGTGCAGGTAGCCCACGAGTCCCCCGCAGCCCTCGACCGGTCGTCGCGTCGCTGGTGGTGGGCCATGCTGATCAGCTCACTGCTGGGGATCGCCTCCGGCATGACCACCGTGGTGGAGAAGATCGCCCTGCTCAAGGACCCCGGGCAGGCAGCGTTCTGCGACATCAACGCCCAGATCGGGTGCACTCCGGTCCTGCTCGCCCCCCAGTCGTCGGTGCTGGGTCCGCCGAACGCGGCCATCGGAGTGGTGCTGTTCGCGATGTTCGCCGCCGCCGCCCTGGCGGGGGCCATGGGCACGTGGTTCCCGCGGTCGTACCGGTATGTCCTGCTCGGGCTCGCCGTGTTCTTCGGGCTGTTCCTCACCTGGTACATGCAGCAGGTGGCATTCGCCATCGGCTCGCTGTGCCCGTTCTGCGCCGTCTGCGCGGGGTGCGTGATGGTGGTCGTCCTCGCAGCCGTCCGGCTGGCCGGGGCCGACGTGCACCGCGCTGATCGGGGGGTCGCGGGTGCCGTGGGCACCATGGTGCGCTCTGGGCTGGACGTGATCATCGTGGCCGGCTGGACGCTGCTCATAGCCGGCATGCTGTTCGTGGGGATCATGCTCTGAGCCGCTCGCCCCTCGACCGGCGATTGGTGGTCGGTCGTCGATGCTTGCTATCCTGTGCGGGCTCCCACGGTGCTGCTGTGGGGACACCTCGTCCGGGTGGCGGAATAGGCAGACGCGCTAGCTTGAGGTGCTAGTGCCCTCAGGGGCATGGGGGTTCAAGTCCCCCCTCGGACACCGACACGAAGGCCCTCGACCCCGCATGCGCTGAGCGGTTCGGGGGCCTTCGGCGATACCACGGCTCAGCGGGCACGGCTCAGCTGTGGCCCAAGGCGCGCCATGCGTCCGGCGTCGTCACGGCGGACAACGCGAGTGTCTACGCTGTCGATCGTGGAGCTGGTCGTGCGTGTTGCTGAGCTCGATGAGGTGCGGCCCCTGCAGCGTGCGGTGCTGAGGCCCAACGGGCCGCTGCCCGGGGACCGTCCGCCCTCGGCGGACGCCCTGCACGTGGCGGCGTTGCGGAACGGGTCCGTGATCGGGGCGGCGACGCTGCTGCCCGAGGAGTGGCCCGGGCCGGGCGTCGTCCGGCATCCCTCGTGGCGCCTGCGGGCCATGGTCGTCGCCGAGGCCGAGCGGGGCACCGGGGTCGGTCGTGCGGTCCTTGATCGGGCGGTGGAGCTCGCGGTCTCGCAGGGCGTGGGCTCGTTGTGGGCCGAAGCCCGGTCGTCGGCACTCGGGTTCTACGAGCGCACGGGCTGGACGGTGGACGGCGATGAGTGGATCAAGGCGGGGATCGGGCCGCACCGCTACATCCATCGGGACCTGGGATCGCCGTAGTCTGACGCGGTGGGATCGACAGGGGTGGCCGCTCCAGCGCACATGACGCGGCAGGCATGGCTGCTGTTCGCCGCGATGTCGGTCATCTGGGGCATCCCCTACCTGCTGATCAAGGTTGCCGTCGCCGAGCTCACTCCGGCCGCCGTCGCCGGGTCACGGACGTTGCTGGCCGCCGTCATCCTGATCCCCCTTGCCGCCCACCTGGGAGCGCTTCGGCCCGCACTCCGGCTCTGGAAGTGGGTCGTCGCGTTCGGACTGCTGGAGATGGCAGGGCCCTGGTTGCTTCTCGGGCACGCCGAGATCCGCGTGACAAGTGGGTTCGCCGGGCTGATGCTGGCAACGGTGCCGCTCTTCGGCGTGCTGATCGCCCGGCTCCGCGGCGATCCGCACGCCTTCGCACCGGTGCGGTTGCGCGGACTCGGCGTGGGGATCGTGGGCGTGGCCTGCCTGGTCGGGATCGACTCGCTCGCTGGGCACATCGACGTGCTGTCCGTCGTGGAGCTGCTGCTGGTCGCGGTGGGCTATGCCGCGGCGCCGGTCATCGCCAACACCGTCCTGGCCGACGTGCCGTCGATCGGCGTCATCGCGGTCTCGGTTGCGGTGGTGGCCGTGGTCTACCTGCCGTGGACTGCGGCCGGCTTCGCCGGGGGTGGGGTCTCGGCCGAGGTGCTGGCGGCGGTGGTGGTGTTGGGCCTGGTGTGCACGGCGCTCGCGTTCATCCTGTTCTTCCGGCTGATCGCACTCGCGGGACCCGTGCGGGCCACAGTGATCACGTTCATCAATCCAGCGGTCGCGATCGGACTCGGGCTCCTGGTCCTCGGTGAGCCGCTGACATGGGGCATGGCCCTCGGGTTCCCCCTCGTGCTGCTGGGTGCCTACTGGGCGACCCGGTCCCCTGCGCCCGCCGCATCGTGATCCTGGGGCACGTCAGCCCTCGCGCGCGAATACGAGGTCTCCGTCCACGAGCGATTCGGGGACCCGGCGGTAGGGGCTTGGCTGCTGGACGAATCCGAGCGCTCGCAGCAGCCCGATCGAACGGGTGTTCGCGGGGTCCACGGTGGCCCACACCTCGCTCACGCCGTGGGTCCTGTCGAGGTGGGCCACCAGCCAGGCGGTGGCCTCGGTCCCGTAGCCCTGCCCCCAGAACTCAGGGCCCAGGACCCACGCGGCCTCCGCCCATCCGTCGTGGACGGTGGCCTGGATCTGTCCGATGATCCGGTCGTCGAGCTCCGTCGAACGGACCGTGAAGTCGAGCCATTCCTGATCTGTCGAACCCGGTGGCGGACCGGCGATGAGCCCTTGGATCCTCACGCGAAGTGCTTCCAGCGTGGTCACATCGGGACCACCGATGAACTGTCCCACTTCAGGATGGTTCAGGGCTGCGAAGAGCCCCGGGGCGTCGCTGATGTCCAGTGTGGACAGCTTCAACCTCCGCGTCGACCAGGTCATGGGCGAAGTCAAGCACCTCGCGTCCGTCATCCACATCCGTCCGTCGGGTCGCACGAGGACGGCTGGACGGTCGAACCCCTGCCGAGCTCAGGACTGCGCTGGACCAGCCCTCTGGGCACCACCCGGGACACCTGGCCCGACACCGACCACGCCCACCAGGAGCACACCACCGCAGCCTGACGGGGGATGAGCTCGACTACGGCTGCCGGCGTGACCTGACGACGTGCAGCGTCGCGAGCGTGGGATCCGCGGAATAGGCGATCCGGTTGCCTGCCCGAAGCGACAGGTCCAGGGCTTCAAGGGTCTCGACGGTGATCTCCTCCCCGGGCACCAGCACAGGCACACCCGGGGGGTAGGGCGCCACGAGCTCCGCGCTGATCCGTCCGACCGCCTCGGCGCGGTCGATCACCTCGTAGTCCGCGAAGAAGGCGTCGCGGGGCGACATCACGGTCGGCGGGAGGGCCCAGCCGCCGAACGCCTCGGACCGGGGTGGACATGACGCTTCGGTAAGCCCCTGCACAGCGGCGAGGATCCCCTCGACGAGGCGGTCGACGGTCGTGGCGTCGTCGGTGAGGCCCACCTGGGCAACGAGGGTGTCCCGGTCAGCCATCTCCACTGGAACCCCGTGAGCGAGCAACTCCTGCTCGACGTCGAGGCCGTTGCCTCCCGACCCCATGAAGTGGACCACGAGCTTGGCGGGATCGAAGCGCCCCGGCGGGTGATCCTCGGGGGCTGGGACGTGCAGCCCGGCAGCTGTCAACCGCGTGCGCGCATCGGCGACCAGCCCAGCGACCGAGGAAAGGCAGGCGCGGCCATCCGACGAGGCCAGGAACGCCCTTGCGGCATCGATGCTCGCCAGGATCGCCCCCGAAGGGCTGGTCGTATGGGTGGCCTCGAATGCCCGCTCGAGCCGATCGGCATCGATCCGCTCGGTGCGCGTCAGGACGAGGGACGCCTGGCTGAACGCGGGCAGCATCTTGTGGGCGCTGGTGACCATCGCGTCAGCGCCGGCCTGCAGGGCGTGCTGGGGATACCCGGGGGCGAAACCCAGGTGCGCCCCCCACGCCTGGTCCACGACGACCGGGATGCCCAATTCATGGGAAGCGGCGGTGATCGCCGGCAGGTCCGAGAGGGTGCCCTGGTAGCTGGGCTCGGTGCACATGAGTGCGACGGCGTCCGGATTCCCGGCAAGGGCGAGCCGGACGGTTGCCGGGTCGAGACCGAGCGGTGCGCCTGTGACCGGGTCGGTCATGACCTCGATCCAGATCGGTCGCAACCCTGCCAGCACCAGCCCGGACAGGACGCTGCGATGGGCGTTCCGCGCGACCAGCACCGAGTCTCCTGGCTGTCCGAGCGTCAGGCACAGGACCTGGTTGGCGTGGGTGGAGCCCCCCGTCGAGAACCGGCACATGTCGGCCCCCCAGAGGTCGGCAGCCAGTCCCTCGGCCTCACGCAGCACTCCCCCGGTCAGCTTGACGGTGTCAAGCCCGCCGTAGAGCGGCACGTCGGCGTCCAGCAGCCGACCGAGGTCGGGATGGAGTCGGTCGGCGCGCCGCTTGTGCCCCGGGATCGTGAACGGAGCAGCATCGGACCCCACGACCTGCCTCCACGCCCGGAACATTGGCGCGTCGTCCATCCACCCCGCAGTCCCAGTCGCTGCGCCGGCTGGCCCCGGACGAGCACCTGATGGGCCGGGCGCATCGCTCATGCGGAGATCCTGCCGCATCAGCACGACCCGCCCCCCTGCAGGGCTCGGAGCCGGCGGGACCGTGCTAGTGGCCGGCGCTGCTCAGGGCCTCGAGCGCCCGGAGGGTCGCGCGCACCCGAGCCACCTCGTGGGTCCTGTAGACATTCACCCGCCCGAGCGCCGCAAGCACCGCGAAGAACCCCTCAGCGGTGCGGAACTCCTCCTCGAAGAGGTCGAAGGCATGAGGCAGGGCCTGGCAGATCGGCGTGCCCAGCACTCGCAGGCGGAAGGAGTTGAGCAGGACCTGGGTCTGGTGACGGACCCGCACGGTCGGATCCGTGAGGTTGCTGTAGTAGAACCCCAGCCCCGGGTCGATGATCAGGTTGTCGACGCCGTGCGACCGCGCGCGGGTGATCCGCTCCGCGAAGTAGTCGATGAGCCCCGGGATGGGGTCGACGTCGAGGGTGACGTCCGCGACCTCGCGCACGTTCGACCCTGCCACGAAGCACATGACGACCGCTGCATCGTGAGCGGCGGCCAGTTCGTAGATCGCCTCGAGGTCAGTCCCCCCGGTGAGGTTCACGACCGAGGCGCCAGCCTTCAAGCACTCGGATACGACCCGGGGGCTGTACGCCTCCACCGAGGTGGGAACGCCTTCACCTGCAAGGGCCTCGATGACCGGCACGAGCGCGGCGGCCTGGTCTGACTCCCCCACCCGGGCTGCCCGCAGGGTGCTGGACTCCGCCCCGAGGTCCACCACACCAGCTCCCTGGGCGTGCATGACTCGGGCGCGGCGGATCGCTGACTCCGGCGAGACCGCGATGCTGTCGCGGTACGTGGAGTCCCGCGACAGGTTGACCACACCCATGATCAGCGGTTCGGCGTCGAGGTCGCGTAGGGCACCGGCGATCCGAACAGGGGCGACACGGTGTGCCAGGGCCTCGGGGTGCTCTGAGGCCAGGCGGGCCAAGGAGGTCAGGTCCACCATGCCTCAGTCTCCACGCACGTATCGGGCGAACAGGAATCCGTCATCCTCGAGCAGCTGATGCAGTCGCATGCCAGTCAGCACGCCCGGTCCGGGCCTGGCCGGGCGGGCTGCGGCTGCCACCACCGGCGCCACGGTCAGGTCGACCTCGTCGAGAACCTCGGCACGCACCATGTCGGCCAGCAGCCCATCGCCTCCCTCGCAGGTCACGCGGGTCAGTCCACGCTCGCCGAGCGCGTCGAGCGCGACTCTCGGTTCCACGCGCTCATCGCCGACCACGATCACGTCGCACGAGCGCGCGGCCGCAGCCCGGTCGGCGGGGTCGCTGCTCTGGACGGTCAGCACAATCGGCCGGTTGTCAGACGCGGTGAACGCAGCGTCCTCCCAGTCGAAGCGGCACGTCGCTGACACGATCGCCAGGGTCGGCGCTGCTGCCTGACCGGCGGCCAGTCGGCGCTCGAGCACCTCGGGCTGGGCACGGACTGCGCTGTAGCGCTCAGCCCGCACTGTGCCGGCGCCGACCAGGTAGGCATCGGCGAACCGCCGGACGGCCGACAGCACCGCACGATCCGTCGGCGACGAGATGGACCCGGACAGGCCATCGGGGCCGGCGATGCTGCCATCGAGGCCCATCACCATGCAGGCGCGCACCCAGGTCTCGGCGGGCCAGTCGTAGGCGTCGGTGAGATCAACCGAAGGGGGCGCTCCGGGCACGAGCCAACGCATGGCTTCGACAGTAACAGCGCTCCCCGGGGTCCGCAGGCGGGCCCACGGGCCGGGGAACAGCCGGCCCCCTGTCGGCGCGCCTTCACCACCCGGGGTGTGATCCCGGCCACCATGGTGGCACCTGCACGTCACCGGGAGGTCGTTATGGGGCACACGGTGGACCACATGGACGACTTCGTCGTGGACATGGTCCTTGAGGTCGATTCGAGGGGTATCGGCGTCGAGGACCTGGCCCGACGGATCTGCCTTCCCGGCATGGAGATCCTGCGCACGTCAGCGCGCGGGACGATCTGGCTGACCGCCCTGGTGACTGCCGAGGGCGAGTCGGCAGCGATCCGCCGGGTGCGTGACAGTGTCCTCGCCCAACTGCCCGAGCGGCCGCGCTCGACCGTCACGACCGTGGTGAACAGCGCGCCATTGAGCGACCTCTATGCCCGACTCGACGCCGTGCTAGGCGATCAGGATCTCGGGGCGATCGATATCCGCGACCTGGTCGAGCAGGTCATGTGGGACCGGCCGAGCGTCGACGTGCGCGAGGTCGACCTGCGACCGGCGCGCTTGGCCAGCAACGCCTAGGTCACGCGCCCTCAGGTGTGCGGCGCGAGGCGACCAGGATGTAGACGCTGAACAACAGCACCCAGGTCGGGAACAGCAGCTGGGTCCAGTTGGACAGCGGCGGTGAGAGCAGCAGCAGCACGCCTGTTGCGTAGCCGACGAGGGCCAGCCACTTGGGCACCATCTTGGTCCGCATCCCGATCGACGATACGGAGATGGTGAAGACCGCGGCCATCCGCGCACCGAACAGGCCCATCATTGACTTCGTGAAGACGACCAGGAGCAGCAGCGAGTCGGCACCCACGGGGATCCCGCGGTCGTAGAGGATCAGCACCGTCGTCAGCAGGGCGCCGGCCAGGAACAGCAGGGCCACGAACAGCAGGCCCGAGCCCAGGAACACGGTCGCGAAGAGCTTGTCCTCGCGTTCGCCGAGACGGGTGCGGATCACTCCGATGAACCACAGGAATGCGATCCCGGCGAACGGGATGAGGCTGACTGCGTTCTGCACGTTCTGGCGGCGGCTCGGGTCGTTGAGCCAGTCCGTGGACGGTGTCGCGGGTACCGACGCATGGAACTGGGCCAGGACCCCGATCAGGATGACGGAGAAGATGATCCCTGCCACGGCCGCCGAGGCAGGGTTGCGCAACTGCGTCACGAGCTTCTCGGTCTGCATTCCGCACACTCCTCAAGCAGGGCCCGCGAAGGATACTGCACATTCGGCTGACTCCAGGGGATCTGGCCGCCTTTACTCCGCGTGTCGCAACTGGCAGACTGCGCAGCGTGACCAGGGGTGAACGTAGCGTGCGTTTGGGGGCAGTGCTCACCGGCATGATCCTGACCGGCGGGCTGCTCTTGCCGAGCCAGGCCCTCGCCGACGACGGTACGGCCACCCCCTCCCCGGAGCCGAGCGCCACCGACGTCGCGGTACCCGTGGCGGAGCCGGTCGAGACGCCCGGGGTCGCAGTCGAGCAGGTCAGCGTCGCGGTCAGCGTTCCCAAGGCGGCCGGTCCGCGCGGTCGGCTTGCAGTCGGCGACTCGCTGATGGTGAGCGTGACCCCGTGGATGCGCCAGCAGGGGTTCACGGTCCACGCCAAGGTGGGTCGCCAGTTCAGCACGGCACCGGGAATCGTGCGCAGCTTCGGTTCCAAGCTCCCACGCAACGTGGTGGTGGAGCTGGGCACAAACGGCACCGTGTCCCTGGGCGCCTGCCGGTCAGTGATCGAGACCGCCGGGAAGTACCGACGCGTCTTCCTGGTGACGGCTCGCGTGCCCCGCAGCTGGGAGGCGGGCAACATCCGCACGATCAGGGCCTGCGACGCCACTTATGCGTCGAAGAGGGTCCGGGTCATCGACTGGCACACCCACAGTTCAGGGCACCCCGAGTGGTTCGCCGGCGACCGAGTTCACCTCTCCTCGACCGGACGCCAGGCGTTCCAGCGGCTCATCGACGCCGAAGTGGACGCGCACGGGCTGCGCTGAGCCCGGCGCGCTGGGTCACTCGCCGCCGAGGTCGCGCTCGTAGGCGTCGAGCAGCACCTCGGTGGTGCGCTCCTGGAACCTGCGCGCCCGCGCGAGCAGCGCCCGGATCGAGGTCCTTGCTGCGTCGACGGCGCTGGGGTCCCCGGCGTCCCGGCCGACCTGGAGGCGCACGTGGGTCACCGCCTCATAGAGCCCATCGCGCTCGTTCGACAGGCGCAGCCACCGTCCCATCATGTGCGGGGCGTCGTCGCGGATCTGCTCGGTGAAGCCCTCGGCGTCGACGAGGTCCCCCGGTTCCCGGCGGACCGAATCGGCGAGGTCGTCGAGCTGACGGGCGATCTCCACCCACCATGACGTGAGTCCGCGATGGTCCTCAAGCAGGTGGGTGAGCCGTGTCTGGACACTGGAGAACGTGATGACTCGCAGCAGCGTGTTGTCCACCGCGTCCGGGGTGATCGCCGTCATGTGGGCTCCTTCCAGGTGGCCCCAGACTGACGCCCGAGCGCCTTCGTGTACATGGAAGGCGCCTCCCACTTGCGTCGCAATCGCGTCACAAGCCGTCCCCTGGCGCTACCCGGCGACGGCCGTCGCGGTCTGTCGGGCGATCTCCAGCTCCTCGTTGGTCGGCACGACCAGGACGCGGATGGGCGCACCCCGGAACGACAGGTCCACGGGCACCGAGCTCCCCCGGACGGTTGCGTTGCGCTCGGTGTCGATGGCCACCCCGATCATCTCCAGCCCGGCGATCACCCGACGCCGTATCTCAGGGTCGTTCTCGCCCACTCCGGCGGTGAACACGATGGCATCGGCCCGCCCGATCACCGCCAGGTATGCCCCGAGGTACTTGCGGATGCGGTGCACGTAGACGGCCAGGGCGAGCTCGGCGTCGGCATCGCCCTCAGCGGCCAGCCGGTGCACCTCACGAAGGTCGTTCTGGCCGCACAGGCCCATCAGCCCGCTGCGCTTGTTGAGCATGGTGTCGACGTCCGCAGCCGACATGCCCGCGGTCGCCATGAGGTGGAACGCCAGGGCCGGATCGACGTCACCGGACCGCGTGCCCATGACCAGGCCCTCGAGCGGAGTCAGGCCCATGGAGGTCTCCACGCTGCGACCACCACGGACCGCGCAGGCGGACGCCCCGTTGCCCAGGTGCAGCGTGACCAGGTCGACAGAGTCCACGGGCTTTCCCAGGACCTCGGCGGCCTTCGCCGTGACGTACTTGTGCGAGGTTCCGTGGAAGCCGTACCGGCGGATCCTGTGCTCCCGGGCCACCGCCTGGTCGATGGCGTAGGTGTAGGCCGCGGCCGGGATGGTCGAGTGGAAGGCCGTGTCGAAGACGGCGACATGCGCGACGTCCGGGAACTCGGCCATCGCGGACTCGAGGCCGGCGACGGTCGCCGGGTTGTGCAGCGGCGCGAGCGGGATCAGCTCGCGGATGACGTCGATGACCTCTGGGGTCACCACCGTGGGCTCGCTGAACTGGTCGGCGCCCTGGACCGCCCGGTGTCCGACCCCGGCGAGCTCGCCGACCTCGGACACCTCACCCGTGCGTGCGAACTCCGCGGTGACCGCGTGGAACGCCTCTGCGTGGTTGGCGATCGATGCGGTCGTGGTCGACTCCATCAGCTCGGAGTCCGCACCGCCGCGGATGCGGGTCCGGTGCGTCACCGTGGACTCCTCCTCGCCGATGCGCTCGACCAGGCCGGAGGCCCAGACGACCTCGGACATCGTGTCCACGAGCTGGTACTTCAGCGACGACGAGCCGGCGTTCACGACCAGGACGATCATTGCCCACCTTCCTTCGACGTGGCCGCGGCCACCTGTTGGGCCTGGACGGCAGTGATCACCACGGTGTTGATGATGTCCTCGACCAGGGCCCCGCGGGACAGGTCGTTGACCGGCAGGCGCAGGCCCTGCAGGACCGGCCCGATCGCCACGGCGTTGGCCGAGCGCTGCACCGCCTTGTAGGTGTTGTTGCCCGTGTTGAGGTCGGGGAAGATGAACACCGTCGCGCGGCCGGCGACCTCGGACCCGGGCAGCTTGGACTTCGCCACGGACGCATCGACCGCCGCGTCGTACTGGATCGGACCCTCGACGAGCAGCTCCGGGGCCCGTTGGCGCACGATCTCGGTGGCGGCGCGCACCTTCTCGACCTCGGCGCCCGATCCCGAGGAGCCGGTCGAGTAGCTGAGCATGGCGATCCGCGGCTCGATGCCGAACCCCGCGGCGGTGTGCGCAGAGGAGATCGCGATGTCGGCAAGCTGGGCGGCGTCCGGGTCCGGGTTGACCGCGCAGTCGCCGTACACGAGCACGTGGTCCTCCAGGGCCATGAAGAACACGCTGGACACGATCGAGACGCCCGGCGAGGTCTTGATGATCTGCAGCGCGGGCCGGATGGTGTGGGCGGTTGTGTGCGCAGCTCCGGAGACCATCCCGTCGGCCAGCCCCTTCCACACCATCATGGTTCCGAAGTAGGACACATCGGCCACGAGGTCGAAGGCAGCGTCCCGGGCCAACCCCTTGGACTTGCGCAGCTCGAACAGGTCGTCGGTGAACTGCTCGCGCAGCGGGTCGGTCTGCGGATCGATGATCGTCGCCCCGGATATGTCCAGGCCCAGCACGCGCGCTCGGTCGGCCAGGGCCTCCGGGCGACCGAGGATGGTCAGGTCCACCACGTTGCGGCGCAGCAGCCGATCGGCGGCCTGCAGGATCCGGTCATCCTCACCCTCGGGCAGGACGATGTGCTTGCGCTGGGACCTGGCGCGCTCGATGAGCTGGTGCTCGAACATCATCGGTGTCATGGTCGTGGAGCGCGTCACCTCGACCCGTGCCTCCAGCTCGGCCGCGTCGACATTGTCCTCGAACAGGCTCAGCGCGTCGGTGATCTTGACGGCATCCTCAGGTGCGATCTCGGCGTGCAGCCCGGCGATCGCGGCGGCCGTCTCGAACGTGTCCATGTCGGTGATCAGGATCGGCAGGGCCTTGTCCTTGATCCCCTGGGCGAACCGAAGGATCGTGGGATCGGGCTCCAGGCCCCCGGTCAGCAGGAGCCCGGACACCGCTGGCACGGCATCGGACTGCCGCGTTGCGAAGGCGGCCATCTGCACATCGGAGCGGTCACCGGGGGTCACGACGAGGGTCCCGTCGCGCAGCCGGTCCATCAACCGCGGCACGCTCATCGCAGCGACCTTCACATCGGGCACGGCGCGCCCGAGGTCCTCCTCGGTGCCCGCGATCATCCGCGCGTTGGTCGCCACCCCGATCTCCCGGATGCTCGGCCAGCCCAGTGACGGGGTGTCCGGCAGGAGCCAGACCGGGACCGAGCTGCCGCGGACTGCATCGGACATGGCCTGGGAGTCCTCGGGTAGCACCCGGTTGACGAACGCGCCGATGGTCGGGACGCCACGGTCTGCGAGGCCGTCGATGGCTGCGGTGAGGGCCGCGTTCACCTGATCGGGTCGGTGCTCGGCCGACGAGAGGCAGATCAGGGCGGTCGCCCCGAGGTTGGAGGCGATCTCCGCGTTCAGCGCGAACTGGAAGGCTTTGGACGCGCCCTGGTAGTCCGTCCCCTCGACGAGCACGAAGTCGCAGCGTGAGGCCAGGGCCTGGAAGCGTTCGAGGATCTGGGAGACCAGCGCCGGATCGACGTGCGCACCGCCGAAGTCGCGCGTGTCCCGACCTGTCACCCCATAGGACTCGTCGTAGGTCTGGTCGAGTCGGTACCGGGAACGCATGAGCTCGATCTGGCTGTCGAGCCGGTCGTGGAACCGGATCACGGGGCGGAAGAAGCCCACCCGGGTCACCCGTCGGGTCAGGGTCTCCATGAGCCCGATGGCCACGACGGACTTGCCACTGGCAGCTTCGACGGAGGTCAGGTAGAAGGCGCGCACGGGCGCAATCCTGTCAGGCAGGGTCCGCCGATGCCTGCCCGGTTGATCCAGCCGTGGCTACCCCACGCCGTTGAGCTCGTTGACGACCCGGAACAGGTCCCCGCGGTCGTACCAGTTGACGGCGATCATCGAGGGGACCCGGCCACGGTAGATCTCGCACTCGTCGATGCGGGGCTTGAGGACGTCGTAGGCGTTGACCTCCTCGGCGCTGGAGATCAGTCGGTCGAAGTTGGCCAGCCAGTGGTTCACGGAGAAGAGCGGACTGTCAGGCTCGCCCCGTTTCAGCGAGCACTCGAAGTCCGCCGCGGTCTGGACGCTGTACTCGGTGTCCTGCACGAGGTCGAAGCCCTGGTGCAGGTACGGGTACTGGTCCCCGCCACCCTCGTTCTCCATGAGGACCAGCAGGCGCTTGTTGGCGTCGATCATCTCGCGCAGTGTGGGCCACTCGGCGCCGTCAGGATGGACGTAGGCCTTGTCCGCCAACCCCGCCTTCCTCAGGACCGCATCGGTGTCCGCCGGCGTCACGGTGTCCTGGATGAACAGGACGAGGACCTCACGAGGGTTGTGCGTCCATCCAGTCGTTGAGCCGATCCATCACCGGCGCCATCGGCTCGGAGCCGATCTCGCACACGGTGTGGCAGAAGTACGGCTCGGTGGGCCCGGACGGCTCGGAGCGGCGCACCCGGTCGATGGTGCGCTGGATCGAGGCGACCACGCCCTTGCCGTAGGTGGCGGTCAGCTCCGCCTCGGCGCCGGCCAGTGACTCCGGCGCGGTGATGGCGCCGCCGTCCGCTGTGGGCTGTCCGTACCAGGTGTCCACGAGCAGGCCGCGGATGCCGTCGTCGAGGGACTCGACCATGTCCTTGGGGTTCTCCGCGAGGAACCAGGTGCCGTCGGCGATCGACATCGAGTTGTGCGATGCGGGGATCACGACCTGGTCGAACGGCACGTCGCACAGGGCGTCGAAGCCGTTGCATGCCGTGGTGTTGACCGACGAGGCGGCCTCGAGGTTGTCGTCCTGCGGCAGGTTCCCGGGGATGATCAGGGCAGCCAGGACCAGCAGTCCCACTGCGCCGGCCGCGACCGGGATCAGCCAGCGCACCGGCGAGCGACGCTTGTCCTGCGTCTGTCCTGTGGCCGCCAGCTCGGCCTCGTCCTGGGCCCGGGAGCGCTCCGCGATCACATCGAGCTCGGTCACCCCGTAGAAGAGCACCACCAGCCCGGCAACGACGGCCACGACCTGGGAGCTGATCGTGGGGAACAGCACGATCAGCAGGCCGACGGCGATGACGACCAGGGCCCGGACGACTGCCCAGCCGGTCGCCTTCGGACGACGGGTCGCGAAGCTGACTGCGGTCCGGGCATGGTCCCCGACGTCCACCTGCGGCAGGAGCGCGCCGGCGGAGGCCACGAGCAGCCCGCCGATCACCCCAATGGCGATGAACCTCAGGGACAGCGGCTGGCTGAAGACGGCCAGGCCTGCGCTGATGACCGCACCCGGCAGCGTGGAGTCGTCCAGGAACAGCCCGACGACGTTCAGCCCGAGGACGACCAGGCCCAGGAATCCGGCGACGACCAGCATCATCCAGCCGAACCGGACGATGGCAAGGCGCCGCCGGGGGGCCAGCCAGATGCCCAGGGCGACGAGCACCAGGGAGATCAGCGGGACGACCCAGGCCAAGGTGGACACCACCTGGATGATCGGGATGATCTGGCTGGCGATTCCCTCCTGTCCACCGATCTCGGCCAGGGTCAGGTTCAGGTTCGCGGGCACGATGTCGGCCGCCTGGGGCACGAACCTCTCCAGCGCCGTCGTGGCCGTGGCCCCGAGGTCGGCCAGCTTCAGCACCGCCGTGTCGCTGCCCTCCACCGTCAATGCGTCGTGGAAGGAGCGGATGGCCGGGGTGAAGACTGCGTCGAGCAGGGGGCTGCCTGCGACTGCTGCGGCTCCGGCGGCGATGGCCGGCTCGACTGCGATCAGGTCCGGCTGGGCGTCGAGGGCTGCCACCGCGACGGCCTGGCCGATCTCGGTCTTGACGGCCTCATCCTGGCGGATCTCGTTCACCAGCGCGGCGAAGTTCTCGCCGTTGACCACCGCCGCGTTCAACCAGCCCAGGATCCCGGTCATGAACAGCCCGATGGCTCCGAGCGTGAGCAGTACCTTGGACCAGGTGTTGCTGCGCACCTTGTTCATGACGGCCTCCCCGAGGGATGTGTGAGGCGGCCATTATGCGGCCCGCCGCGACCGGAGGCCTCCCAACTCGCTGAGCGGGAGGTCAGGACCGGGGCGCCAGCGCGTACAGGGCGATCGCGCTGGCGGCGGCGACGTTGAGGGAGTCGACCCCACCGGCCATGGGGATGCGCACGCGCAGGTCAGCCCCGGCGGCCAGGCCGTCGGCCAGGCCGTCGCCCTCGGTGCCGAGCATGACGGCCCGGCGCCCGAGACCCACCGGTAGGTCGCTGAGGTCGATGGCGTCCGCTGCCGGTGTCAGGGCGATCGTGGTGAATCCCCCCAGGTCCCCGAGCGGATCCGTGCCGGTCCTGGTCCAGGGCACGCCCAGCACGGCGCCCATCGATACCTTCACCGAGCGCCGGTACAGGGGGTCGGCACATCCGGGGGTGACGAGCACAGCGTCAGCACCCAGGGCCGCGGCGTTGCGGAACACGGCCCCGACGTTGGTGTGGTCGACCAGGTCGACCAGGACGACCACGAAGCCCGCGCCGGCCACGAGCTCGGCCGGAGGGGCCAGCGGGCGGCGCTCGAACGACGCCAGTGCCCCCCGGTGCACCCGGTACCCGGTCACCGACCGCAGCACGTCGGGTGTCGCGAGGAGGATCTCGGCGTCGGTCCCGTCGAGGGCCTGCTCCAGGCCCGGGAGCCACTTGGGCTCGGTCAGCACCGATCGCGGCTGGTAGCCCGCCGCGAGCGCGCGCAGGATGACCTTCGTGCCCTCGGCGATGAACAGGCCCTCTGCCGGCTCCCGCGCCGAGCGTGCGGCGACATCCGTCAGGTTCGTGAAGTCGGCCACTCGGGGGTCATCGGGGTCACGGACTGCGCCCGATCGGAGCACCGGGGTTCAGGCAGTCGGGGCCGCGGGCGGATCTGCGGGTGGCGGGTCGTCGACGAGGTCGGCATCGACGATGTCTGCGTCGTCGGCCGAGGACGACGGCTCGGGTTGCCCCGGCCAGCCCGGCACGGGCGGCGCTCCCCCGGCTCCCGGCGCGAACGCCCGGCTCACCGCGCCCAGGGCCCCGGAGAGCTCAGCGGGGATGACGAACACCTTGTTCGCCGTCCCCTGGGCCAGCAGCGGCAGCGACTGCAGGTACTGGTAGGCCATCACCTGGTCGGTGGCATGACCCGAGTTGATCGCGTTGAACACCTTGGCGATCGCCTCGGCCTCGCCCTGGGCGCGCAGCACCTGGGCCTGCGCCTGGCCCTCGGCCTTGAGGATCGCGGCGGTCCGCCCGCCCTCGGCCTCGAGGATGGCTGCCTGCTTGCTGCCCTCGGCAGAAAGGATCGCAGCGCGCTTGTCGCGGTCGGCCCGCATCTGCTTCTCCATCGACTGCTGCACGCTCGCCGGCGGGTCGATGGCCTTGAGCTCCACCCGGTTGACCCGGATCCCCCACTTGCCCGTGGCCTCGTCGAGGACGCCGCGCAGCTGGGCGTTGATGTTGTCGCGGCTGGTCAGCGTCTCCTCGAGGTCCAGGGAGCCGACCACGTTGCGCAGCGTGGTGACGGTCAGCTGCTCGACGCCCTGCAGGTAGCTCTGGATCTCGTAGGTGGCGGCCTTGGCGTCGGTGACCTGGAAGTAGATGACTGAGTCGATGCTCACGACCAGGTTGTCCGAGGTGATCACCGGCTGCGGGGCGAACGAGACCACCTGCTCGCGCAGGTCGATCAGGGGACGTAGGCGGTCGATGAACGGGATGATGATCGTCAGCCCGGGATCGAGGGTCCGCTGGTAGCGCCCGAGCCGTTCCACGATCCCTGCCTGCGCCTGCGGGATGATCTTGATGGTGCTGAAGACGACCAGCATGGCGATGAGGACCAGCACGCCGGCGATGATGAGGCTCTCCACGGTACCCTCCTAGGGTTCTGTGTGGGTTGGGACGCGAGTGTGACCGGCGGGGACGGCTATCCGACCACCGCCGTGGCCCCGTCGATCTCGAAGACCGAGACCTTCTCCCCGGGCTCGTAGCGGGCACCCTCGTCGAGGGTCCGCGCCGACCAGATCTCGCCCGCCAGCTTGATCCGCCCGTTGTCGGCGTCGACGGCCTCGATCACCACTGCCTGGGTTCCGATCAGGGCGGCCGTGCCCGAGCGCTCCAGCGGTGCCTGGTAGACGTGGCGCTTGGCGATGGGACGGACGAAGGCGATGAGGGCCACGCTCACGAGGCTGAACACCGCCGCCGAGCCGACCACCCCGGCCCCCAGGGCCGCAGCCAGCGATGCGGCCAGTGCCCCCCCGGCGAACATGATGAGCAGCAGCCCGGCGGAGGCCGCCTCAGCCCCGGCAAGGACAAGGGCGATGATCAGCCAGACGATCCATGCGTCCCCTGCGTCCACGTGCCCAGTCTAGTCGCTCGCGCCCGTTCCGTCCGGATCTGAGGTCATCGGCTCAACCACTTCTCGGCCCCGTCGTCCACGGGCGACCGTGTCGCCAGGGACGGCCCGTGCCCAGTACCGCCCGCGGACGTGGCCGCAGCGCAGCCGCGTGCCGAACGTCTCGCTCAGGTTGCGTCCGGTGAGGACCTCGTGGATGGGTCCACCGGCCACCGCCCGGCCGTCACGCAGGAGCAGGACGTGGGTGAATCCTGCCGGGATCTCCTCGACGTGATGGGTGACCAGGACCTGTGCGGGTGCCCAGCGGTCCGTGGCGATCCCCGCCAGTCGGGTGACCAGGTCCTCGCGTGCACCGAGGTCCAGCCCGGCGGCGGGCTCGTCGAGCAGCAGCAGCTCGGGGTCGGTCATCAGCGCGCGGGCGATCTGCACCCGCTTGCGCTCCCCCTCCGACAGCGTGCCGAAGAGGCGCTCGGACAGCGTTCCGGCGCCCACCAGCTCCAGGACGTCGCGGGCACGTGAGGTGTCGGGGTCCTCGTAGGCCTCGTGACCACGACCGGTGACCGCCCATGCCGCGGTGACGACGACATCGCGCACCCGCTCGTCGCCGGGGATGCGCTCGGCCAGGCTCGCGCTCGCGAGGCCGATCCGGGGTCTCAGGTCGAAGACGTCCACCGCGCCGAGGGCCTCCCCGAGGACCTCCACCAGGCCGGACGTGGGATGGATCTGCGCCCCGGCCAGCTGCAGGATCGTGGTCTTGCCGGCGCCATTGGGCCCGAGGACGACCCAGCGCTGGTCGTCGGTGACCACCCAGTCGAGGCGGTCGACGATGGGCCGTCCGCCGCGGAGGACGGTCACCTCGCGGAAGTTGAGCACCTCGACCACGCCGACACCCTACCCGCGCTCATCCGCGGCGCCGGGCCGCGACGTGCCCTACCCTCCTGCAGGTGAGCGCCGCGCCGATGACCACGACCGCCATATGGCTGGGATCGTGGCTGCGCGGTTCGGCGGGGTCCGACGACCTGCTCGAGGCCATGGCGCAGGGATCCCCGGACGCCCCCGCGGTCGGCAGCGTCCTCGGTGCCCGGCCCACCGCGCTGCCCGACCTCCTGAGGGCCATCCGGATGTCCGGCGCGGACGGGACCTGGCTGGTCCTGCCGCGCCCCGGGCACACGATCGGATGGCCGCCGGCTGCGGACGGTGCACCGGTCCCGGCCGTCCTGCTCAGCCGGGGTGATCTGCCAATCGGGCTCCTGCGGCACGAGGCCACCGGCTGGCGCTGGGACGCCGTGCGGTCCGTGGCGCTCGCGGCGGTCCAGGCCGGCATGCTCACGGCGCGCTCCGGCTCCCGGGCGCTGGCCGAGGCCGTGACGGCAGCTGCCGAACGGCTCGAGGATCTCGGCCTGGAGCGGGCAGCCACGCGGTCGATGCCCCGGGAGTGGGAGCTCGCACTCGGTCGGATGCCCCGCGGGCTGGATCCCCAGGTCGAGGCGCTGCTCGTCCGGCTCGCGGCACTGCACGACGCCCTCGACCTCGCCCTCGTCGAGGAGGGGGCGGCCGTGACCGCTGCGGAGGCCCGCGGGCGGTCCGCCGAGATCAGGGGCGTCGTGGGCCAGGTGGAGGACGTGATCGCGGGCGTCGTGGGTGGGTTGAACGCCCCGACTGCCCCCACCCCGAGGCGGGACCCCCGCCCTGCCACGGCGGCCGATCGCAGCGCCTGACCGGCCAGGCGCACCGGACCATTGCGTCCGTGTGCGCCGGGTAGCGTGGCCCACGTGACTGACATGACCTTCCACGCGACCGTCGTCGGCGTCGATCGCCCGGGCGTGACCGCGCGCATGTTCGCCGCACTGGCCGACACCACGGTCCTCGACGTGGAGCAGGTGGTGGTTGCCGGCCAGCTGGTCCTGGGCGCCGTGGTGCTTGCCCCTGAGGGCTCGGACGGGGTCCTGGCCGATCGGATGCGCGCGGCCGTGCCGGACTTCGAGGTCTCGGTCCGGCAGGTGCACGCCGCCGACGTCTCCGGCATGCTCTCCAACTGCACCGTGACGATCGTCGGCCCCACCATAACCGGCAGCGACATCAGCGCCCTGGCTTCGACGATGGCCGCGGGCGGGTCGAACATCGTGCGGATCGACCGGGTCGCTGACTATCCCGTCACGGTCCTGGCCCTCGAGGTCCTTGCCCCCGACCCGGGCGTCCTGCGTCGTGACCTGGTGGCCCGCTGCCATGACCTGGACGTGGATGTGTCGGTCCAGCCCCGCGGGCTCGCGCGCCGGGGGGTCCACCTGGTCGTGATGGACGTGGACTCCACCCTGATCCAGGACGAGGTGATCGAGGTCCTGGCGCGGTTCGCCGGCAAGGAGGACCGGGTCCGCGCGATCACCGAGGCCGCCATGCGCGGCGAGCTGGACTTCGCCGAGTCCCTGCACTCCCGGGTCGCGGAGCTCGCCGGCCTGCCCGAGGACGTGATCGCCAGGGCCCGGGCCGAGATCCGCCTGACGCCAGGTGCCCGGACGCTGTGCCGGACGCTCAACGGGCTCGGGTACCGGATCGCCCTGGTCAGCGGCGGGTTCACCGAGGTGATCGGACCGCTGGCCGACGAGCTGGGTGTCGATGCGGTCCGCGCCAACGGGTTGGAGATCGTCGACGGCCGCCTGACCGGGCGCGTGCGCGGGCCGGTCATCGACCGGGCGGCCAAGGAGCAGGCGCTGCGGGAGTTCGCCGCCCAGTTCGGCATCGACACCGCCCGGACCATCGCGATCGGGGATGGCGCCAACGACCTCGACATGCTCTCGGCGGCGGGCCACGGGATCGCGTTCAACGCCAAGCCGGTGGTGCAGGCGGCCGCCGACTCGGCGATCAACGTGCCCTACCTGGACACCGTGCTCTACCTGATGGGGATCTCCCGCGAGGAGGTCGAGCAGGCCGATGCAGCAGCCGGGATCGTGCCCGTCAGTCCTTCGGGGTCGTGAACGTCTCCAGTGCCGCGCAGCCGGGTGCGAAGTCCACCCACGGCCGATCGGCGCCGAGCAGGGCGACGGCACAGGTGGGGAACTTCGTCGCGACCAGGTCCCGGAGGTCGTCCTCGGCGGACCCGGCAAGGCTCAGGACCAGCTCCGACACTCCCGGCTCGTGGCCCAGGATCATCACCGTGTGCGCGTCGGCAGGCAGGTCGCGGACGAGGTCGAGCATGTGGGCGCCCCAGGCGTCGTAGACCCGAGGGTCGGTGACCACCGGGCCGCCATGGCCGAGCTCCTCGTTCATCAGGGCCCAGGTCTGCTGCGTGCGCTGGGTCGGGCTGACCACGACGAGGTCCACGGTGCCGACGAGCTCACGGATCCGCTGGCCCATCCGGGGTGCATCACGCAGCCCGCGGGGCCCCAGGGGGCGCAGGCTGTCGGGCACTCCGACGGGCCACGCCGACTTGGCGTGCCGCACGACAAGCAGCTTCCTGCTCGCCACGTCCATGGGGTCCCCGATCCCGGCGACCACGTTCGGGCCGCGCACCCACTACCCTGCCACAGGTGAGCAGCCCCACAGTGGAGGTCCCCCGGCGTCGACTCATGGCGATCGGGGGCGCTGAGGACAAGCTGGGCGCGACCCGGATCCTGCGGCGCTTCGTCGCCGAGGCAGGCGGTGCCGATGCCCGGATCGTCGTCTGCGCGACCGCTTCAGCGCTCGGTCCCGAGATCGTCGAGCTGTACGAGAGGCTGTTCGCCAGACTCGGCGTTGCCGAGGTCATCTCGGCCCGCCCGCGGGACCGGCGCGAGGCCGACAAGCAGGAGCACAGCGACGCCGTGGCCTGGGCGACCGGTGTCTTCTTCACCGGCGGCAACCAGATGAAGCTCGCTGCGGCCATCCGCGGCACCCGCTTCGGTGACGCGGTGGTGTCGGCGTACGAACATGGGGTCATCGTCGGGGGGACATCGGCCGGTGCCTCGGTGGTCAGCGAGCACATGGTCGGCTACGGATCGCCCGGCGCCCAGCCGAAGTTCCGGATGGTCGCCCAGGCCCAGGGCCTCGGCCTGCTGCCGGGGGTGATCGTCGACCAGCACTTCTCGCAGCGTGAGCGATTCGGCCGGCTGATCAACCTGGTGGCCTCCTCCCCCGACCTGCTCGGCATCGGCCTGGACGAGGACACCTCGATCCTGGTCACTGACGAGACCGACCTCGAGGTCATCGGCAAGGGGTCGGTGTTCTGCGTCGACATGCGCACTGCCCTGACCGATGCCGCCACGGCGCGGGGCACGAGTCCGCTGATGATCTCCGGGGCTGGAGTCCACTTCCTGCCCAACGGGGCGCGCTTCGACCTCGCCTCGCGCGCCCTCGTGTCCTACCGTGACCACAGCGCGGTGGATCCGGGCGACCTGCCCGAGCCCACCCACGACCTCGCCACGATCTCCCGGCGGGTGGCCGCAGAGGGCGTTGATGACTCGGTGGTCGCCCGCAACGCACGCCGCCGACGCCGCACCAAGCAGCAGCTCAAGGAGTCACCGTGACCGACCGCCCCGTGCCGACCGGTCCGGCCGCACCGGATCTCACGATCGTCGAGACGAGGGTCTACCGCGGACCCAACATCTGGTCCTACGGGCCGGCGATCCACCTGGTCGTCGACCTCGGCTCGCTCGAGGAGTACCCCAGCGACACCCTGCCCGGCTTCACCGACCAGCTCCTGGAGTGGCTTCCGGGGGTCGGCGAGCACTCCTGCTCCCGGGGACGCAAGGGCGGGTTCGCCGAGCGCCTGCGTGAGGGCACCTGGGTCGGTCACGTCGCTGAGCACATCGCGCTCCAGCTGCAGAACGAGGTCGGGCATGACACCCGGCGCGGCAAGACCCGCAGCACCGGCGAGCCGGGGCGCTACCACGTGATCTTCGGCTACCAGGACGAGTCGGTGGCCCTGGCCGCCGGCAAGCTCGCCGTGCGGATGGTCAACGACCTGGTCGCCCATGACCCCGAGTTCGACTTCGACGCGCAGTTCGAGGAGTTCCTCCTGCTCGCCGAGCGGACGGCGTTCGGCCCGTCCACGCAGGCGCTCATCGACGAGGCGGTCTCGCGCGACATCCCGTGGATGCGCCTGAACAGCGCCTCGCTGGTCCAGCTCGGCCAGGGCCGCTACGCGCAGCGGATCCGCGCCACCATGACGTCGAACACCTCAGCCCTCGGGGTGGACATCGCCAGCGACAAGGACATCACCAACAAGCTGCTGAGCGCCGCCGGGCTGCCGGTGCCCAAGAGCGACTCCGTGCGCACGCTTCGCGGCGCCCTGCAGGTCGCCCGGCGGATCGGCTACCCGGTGGTCATCAAGCCACTGGACGGCAACCACGGCCGGGGCGTTGTCCTCAACATCACCGACGACGCCGCGCTCGAGGCGGGGTACGACGTGGCCAAGTCGGAGTCGCGCAGCGGCTACCTGCAGGTGGAGAGCTACATCACCGGCAACGACTACCGGTTCCTCGTGGTCGGCGGGAGGATCGCCGCCGTGGCCGAGCGGGTCCCGGCGCACGTGATCGGCGATGGGCATGGCACGGTCGCCGAGCTTGTCGAGGCGACCAACGCAGACCCCCGTCGCGGGGTCGGGCACGAGAAGGTGCTCACCCGGATCAAGGTCGACGACGCGGCCATCGCGCTCGTGGCCGCCCAGGGCCTGGCCATGGACTCCGTGCCGGAGCAGGGCACCATGGTGAAGCTGGCGCTGACCGCGAACATGTCGACCGGTGGCATCTCGATCGACCGCACGATCGACGCGCACCCGGACAACATCGAGATCGCCGAGGAGGCGGCCCGCGTCGTGGGACTCGACGTGGCCGGGATCGACTTCATCGCACCCGACATCACGCTGCCGGTGCGCGAGGCGGGCGGGGCGATCTGCGAGGTGAACGCGGCCCCGGGCTTCCGGATGCACACCCACCCGACGATCGGTGAGCCGCAGTACATCGCAAAGCCCGTCATCGACCTGCTGTTCCCGCCCGGGTCCCCAAGCCGCGTCCCGATCATCGCCGTCACCGGCACCAACGGGAAGACCACCACCTCGCGGATGATCGGCCACGTGTTCAAGGGCATGGGCCGCAAGGTGGGCATGACCTCGACCGATGGCGTGGTCATCGACGAGCGCCTGGTGATCCGCTCGGACGCCTCGGGCCCCAAGAGCGCCCGGATGGTGCTGCAGAACCCGCGCGTCGACCTCGCGGTGCTGGAGGTGGCCCGCGGCGGGATCCTGCGTGAGGGCCTGGGCTACGACCGCAACGACGTGGCCGTCGTGCTCAACGTGGCCTCCGACCACCTCGGCCTGCGCGGGATCAACACGCTCGATGACCTCGCCGACGTCAAGAGCGTGGTCGTCGAGGCGGTCCCCCGCGGCGGGCATGCTGTGCTCAACGCCGACGACCCGCACGTGGCCGCAATGGCGCGACGCTGCCACGGGGAGATCGTCTGGTTCACGATGACTGAGCCCGGGTCCCCGACGCGCATCATGGTCGACCGGCACTGCCGCGACGGCGGCCTGGCACTGGTGCTCGAGAAGGGCGAGCTCGGCGAGTCGATCGTCCTGCGGCAGGGCAAGCGCTCGATGCAGGTGGCCTTCACGCACCTGCTGCCGGCGACCTTCGGCGGCAAGGCACGGTTCAACGTGGCCAATGCGATGGCGGCGGCGGGTGCCTGCTTCGCCGGTGGCGCGCACCTGCACGACATCCGTGCCGGACTGCGCACGTTCTCAACCAACTACCACCTGGCCCCGGGGCGCCTGAACCACATCGACGTCAACGGCGTGAATGTGTTCGTCGACTACGCGCACAACCCAGCGGGGCTGGCCGCGCTCGGCGAGTTCATCGCCTCCTACACCGACGGCCTGGACGCAGCTCGCGCCGAGGTCCACAAGCGTCGACGGATCGGCGTCATCGGCACCGCCGGGGACCGCCGGGACTCCGACATCCTCGAGTTGGGCCGCACCGGTGCCCAGCACTTCGACCTCGTCGTGGTCAAGGAGGACGCCAAGCTGCGTGGTCGCCAGCCCGGAGAGGTCGGGGCCCTGCTCGAGCAGGGCGTGCGCGAGGCGATGGCCCAGGGGGCCCGCGCCAAGGAGGTGCGCGCCCTCCCGGTGGAGATCGAGGCGGTGCGTTGGGCAGTCCAGCATGCCACCGCCGGCGACGTCGTGGCGATCTGCGCCGACCAGACCGACTCCGTCTACTCCGAGCTGGAGGCCCTGGGCCACTCAGCCATGCACGAGTAGGGGCGGGTCAGCGCAGGGCCGGGCGTGCGGCCTGCACCTTGGCGCGGATCGTCGCCGGGTCGTCCTCAGTTGCCCCTGCCCGCTCCAGCAGGTCCACGCACGCGGAGCGGTCCTGGTGGATCATCATCGCGATCACGTCGCCGTCGTGGGACCGGGCCAGCAGTGCCCGCAGGCCCGTGGGCTCGTCCGGGACCTCCTCGTATGGCTCCTTGCCCCCAGCGCGGATCCCCGCCCGCTGCAGCGCGTCGATCTCCTCCTGGGTCCGCCCGCGCAGGTAGTGCGACTTGGCGGCCAGCTGCACGGTGTCGGCGGCCACTGCGGCCAGCCGGCCCACCTCAGCGATCCCCTGGTCGGTCCTGTCCCCCGCGTTGCCGATCGAGGCATGCACTGCCGAACCCGGTCGCCGCAGGCCCGTGGCGACGCGCAACAGTGCCTCGGCACCGGCCTCGTTGTGGGCGAAGTCGAGGATGACGCTGGCCGTACCCCCGTCGGGTGTCGGGGCGCTCCAGATGTTCATCCTCCCCGGGCTCGAGCTGGCGTCGGGGAGGAACGTCCGCAGGCCGGCTGAGACTGCCGCGGCGTCCAGACCTGCGGCCAGCCCGGCGCTGGCCGCCGCGAGCGCGTTGGCGAGGTTCTCCCGAGAGAGTCCGGCGATGGTCACGGGGACGTCCAGCACCGCGCCGAGATCGACCGGCCCCGCCGGATGGTCCTCCACGACGATCCTGCCGGCCCGCACCGTGGTCAAGGGCGCGTGCAGACTCCGAGCGAGGGCGGCACCGGGCCCATCAGGGTCCAGCGCGAAGAACCAGGGGCGCCCCGGCCCGGCCCCGTGGTGCTGGCTCACCAGAGGGTCCTCGGCGTTGAGCACTGCCCAGCCCCCCGGGCGCACGACCTTCACGACGGTGGACTTCGCCCACGCCAGCATCTCGACCGTGTCGATCCCCTGCAGGCCCAGATGGTCAGGGCTGACATTGGTGAACACCGCCACGTCCACCGCGGACACGCCCATCCCGCGCAGCATGAGTCCGCCGCGCGCGGTCTCGAGGACGGCGAATCCCACCCCGGGCTCCCCGAGCACCATGCGCGCGCCGCCCGGCCCGGACCAGTCCCCCGGCTCGATGCACCGCCCGGCCAGGAACACCCCGTCGGTGCTGCTCCATGCGGCCAGAAGGCCGGCCTCCGCAGCCATCCGTCCCAGGAGCCGGGTCGTGGTCGTCTTCCCATTCGTGCCCGTCACGGCAACGGTGGGGACTTGGGGATCCAGCAGCCTGGGCGGGTCACCGGGGTCCGCACGACGCACGCCCTCCGCCGCTGCGGCGATCCGCTCGTCGAGCGGAGCCTCCGGACCGATCCGCAGGACCTCGACCAGGGCATTGCCGATCGCCTCGCCGGTCCCCTCCCGCACCCAGGGGAAGACCACGACCACGGTCCCATCCCCGGCCGTGCGGCTCACGGCTGGCCCGACATACGCGTCGGCTGCCCGGGCGATCCGGTCGGTGACCTCGCACAGGTCCAGACCATCCTCGGTCGGACCGGTGAGCGTGACCCGGATGGCCGGAGCCGGGATGTCGGCGTTCGGGCCGAGGAGCACGCGAAGCTCGATCAGCATGGCCGAACTCTGCCACGTCGCTGCCGCCGGATCCCGCTGGCGGCGTTACTGTGACCGGCGTGGAATGGGGACTGAGTGGTCAGGTGGCCCTCGACGTGATCGAGGCCGACTTCCGGGCGCTGCCGTTGGCGGCATGCGCACAGGCCGCGATCGAGGCTGCGCAGGCGCGGGGGGCGGAGCACGTCGACGTCCGGATCTCGCGACAGCGGACCCGATCGGCGTCTGCGCGTGATGCCCGTCCCCTGGCGGTGGTCGCCGACACCGTCACGGGGCTGGGCGTGCGGGTCCTCGTCGACGGGGTCTGGGGCTTCGCCGCGGGCGACCTGGTCGCACCGCAGTCCGCCGCCGAGGTGGCCGCACTGGCCGTCGCGATGGCCCGGGTGGCGACCCCTGTGGCCCGCGAGCGGGTCGAGCTGGCTGCAGAGCCGGTCCATGCGGGGCAGGTGTGGGCCAACCCTGTCGGGACCGACCCGTTCCTGGTCCCTGACTCCGAGGTGTTGGCGCTGCTGGAGTCGCGCAGCGCGGCGCTGTTGGCCAGTCCGCACATCCAGCGGGTCGACGCCGGCTTCCATGCCTTCCGGGACATCACCTACTACGCCGACAGCGCCGGTACGGACACCCTGCAGCAGCGCACGCGCGTGGCCGGGGATGTGGCGGCCTTCCACATCACCGACGAGCGCTTCGACGACATGTCGTCCTGCGCGCCTCCCGTGGCGCGGGGATGGGAGTACCTCGTCGGGGATGGCGCGTGGGACTGGGACTCCGAGCTCTCGGCCCTGCCCGAGCTGCTCGCGGAGAAGTCGGTCGCGCCGTCGGTGGAGCCCGGCCGGTACGACCTGGTGCTGGACCCCACCAACCTCTGGCTGACCATCCACGAGAGCGTCGGGCATGCCACGGAGCTCGACCGCGCACTGGGCTACGAGGCCAACTACGCCGGCAGCAGCTTCGCGACGCTGGATCAGCTGGGGAGCCTGAAGTACGGATCCGCCCTCATGCACGTGACCGGTGACCGCACCGCGCCCTACGGGCTGTCCACGCTCGGCTTCGACGATGAGGGCGTGGCTGCGCAGTCCTGGGACCTCGTGCGCGACGGCACGCTCGTGGGCTACCAGCTCGATCGCCGGATGGCCGCGGAGCACGGCTTCGGGCGGTCCAACGGGTGCGCCTTCGCCGACTCCGCGGTGCACGTGCCCGTTCAGCGGATGCCCAACGTGAGCCTGCAGCCCGATCCTGCCGGGCCCGATCTCGAGGGGCTGATCGGCGGGGTGGAGGACGGCCTCTACATCGTGGGTGACAAGTCGTGGTCGATCGACATGCAGCGCTACAACTTCCAGTTCACCGGGCAGCGGTTCTTCCGGATCCGCTCGGGGCGGATCATCGGGCAGGTGCGCGATGTCGCCTACCAGTCGAGCACCCCGACCTTCTGGGCCGGGCTCAAGGCGCTCGGCGGACCGCAGACCTACCTGCTGGGCGGGGCGCTGAACTGCGGCAAGGCCCAGCCCGGCCAGGTGGCCCCCGTGAGCCATGGATGCCCTGTGGCCGTGTTCGAGGGCATCAACGTGCTGAACACCCAGCAGGAGGCGCACGCATGAGGCCCCAGGAGTTGGTGGAACGCGCACTCGAGCTGCTCGGGCCCGACCGCGGGACCGTGATCGTCGAGAGCACCACGAAGGCGAACCTCCGGTGGGCCAACTCGACCCTGACCACCAACGGGATGACCGCGCGGCAGACGGTCCACATCGTGGCGCACCCCGACGTGCCCGGGGGGATCGGGTCGGGGACGACCAGTTCGGTGGTCCGCTCGGGCGACGATCTGGAGGCCCTCATCGCGCAGGCCCGCTCCGAGGCCCGTGGGGCGGGCCCGGCGCAGGATGTCGCCCCGGAGGTACCTGCGACGCGCCCGGCCACTCCCGCGTGGGACCTGCCGCCCGCACTCTCGGCCCCCGAGGAGCTGGCGCCGGTCAGCACGCTGCTCAGCGAGGTGCTTCCCGCGACGGACATCGACCACTTCGGATACGCGGAGCACAGCCTGACCAGCACCTACTTCGGGACGACCGGTGGCCTGCGGCTGCGGCACGACCAGCCAGCGGCCCGCTTCGAGCTGTGCGGGAAGTCCGGATCCGGCAGTCGCTCCGCGTGGGCGGGGCGGTCTGGACGCTACTTCGCGGAGATGGACCTCGCTGGCACACCGGCGGAGGTGCGCCGCGGGCTGGCGGCCCAGCAGACTCGCATCGACGTGGCCCCGGGCAGGCAGAGGGTGCTGCTCTCGCCCTCGGCGGCGGCCGACATGCTGATCTACCTGCTGTGGTCGGCTGGTGCCCGCGATGCCATCGAGGGCCGCAGTGCGTTCAGCCGCCACGGGGGCGGCACCCTCGTCGGTGAGCGTCTGGCCCGATTGCCCTTCTGGCTGCGATCCGATCCTGGGGCCGCGCGGCTGGAGTGCGCCGACCACGTCCAGGACACCGTGTCGTCGGCGATGTCCAGCACCTTCGATGCCGGTCTGCCGCGCGTGGCCACCGACTGGGTGGCCGACGGCATGCTGCGCGGCCTGGTCACGACGCGGCACTCCGCCGGCCTCGCGGACATCGCGCACACGCCCTTCGTGGACAACATGATCGCCGGTGTCGAAGGACGCGAGGGCACCCTCGACGAGCTGGCCGCACGGCTGGGCGATGGCCTGCTGGTCACCTGCCTCTGGTACATCCGTGAGGTCGACGCCCAGAGCCTGTTGCTGACGGGACTGACCCGCGACGGGGTCTACGTCGTCCGTGACGGGAAGGTGATCGGGGCCGCCGGCAACTTCCGGTTCAACGACTCCCCCCTGGGGATGCTGGACCGGATCGCCGACGCCGGCACGCCGGTCGACTGCCTCCCCCGCGAGTGGGCCGACTGGTTCACGCGGGCGCGGGTCGCCCCGCTGGCCATCGAGGACTTCAACCTGTCGACGACCAGCGAGGCGGTCTGATCAGGCGTCCTCGAGCCGGAAGCCGATCTTCATCGAGACCTGGAAGTGGTCGACCTCGCCGTCGCGCACATAGCCGCGGATCTGCTCGACCTCGAACCAGTCGATGTGCCGGATGGTCTTGCCCGCCCGGTTGACCCCGTTGCGGATCGCGGCATCGACTCCCTCAGGGCTGGTCCCGACGATCTCGGTCAGGCGGTAGGTCCGGTTGGTCATGGGGTCTCCTCGTTGTGGTCGATTGGCACCCTCCGCAGGATGCCCTATCCGCGGCCCGGTCGTAGGCTGGGCGCGTGAGTCGGGTGGAGGTACATCGCATCACATCGGCGCAGCCCGGTCCGTCGGCGGACCTGGTCCACCGCGAGCGCCAGTACCTCTTCCTCATGGGGATGCGCATGGTGGCCATCGTGGTGGCTGTCGTGGTGCCCGGCTTCTGGCGGTGGATCGCCGTTGCCGCCGGGATCCTGCTCCCCTACTTCGCCGTGATCCTGGTGAACGCAGTCAAGGTGCGGGGTACCCCCGATGACCCCAACTACTTCGTGCCCGAGCCCAAGGTGGCGATCACCGAGGCGCCGTTCACCGGGGATGTCATCGCCCACGAGGACTGAGTCCGGTCAGCGGGTGCGTGGGCCGACCACCGTCCCGGTTCCGCCTTTCGAGCTCGTCAGTGCAAGGACGTCGACGTCCGCGACATCGTCGGCCAGCTCAGTGAAGGGTGCGAGCACCGACAGGACCTTGGCCGTGGCGAACGGTGACGCCTGCTTCTTCTGGCCGAAGCTGTAGTCCTCGAAGCCCCGGAAGGTCGACTGCGCCCGGACCCGACCCTGCGCGTCCATGGTGTACGCGATCAGGCATGCGACCAGCTCAGCCAGCCGACGGCGATCGACGGGATCGGCACCCGGTCTCTGCCACAGCGCGGGGTAGCCGCCCAGGGCGTCCAGGACCGTCAGCGCGCTGTACCAGGTGGCCGGCCACTTGCCGGCCTTGAAGCTGCGACCGTGGCCGAACATGTAGGGCGTGCTCGCGGCCCGTTCACCCCAGGCCGACAGCACCACGCGTGCCACCTCGGGCAGGTGCGCGGGGCGCACGGGTTGCGGAAGCAGGGCGAAGGTTCGCAGGCCCTCGATCGACACCTGTGGGCACAGGTCGCCCCGTCGGCCCGGGCCATGGAAGCCGGTGGCCGGATCCGGTCGGCACGGCCAGGCCGGACCCTGCGCGGTCACCGTGAGATCGGCGAGCATCCGATCCAGTGCCACGCGGACCCGTGGGTCGTCGCCTCGCCCGTACCGGACGAGCGCCTCGGTGATCGCATGTGTGTCACACAGCAGGGCCCCCCAGACGGGCTCCTCCGCCCCGCGCAACGGTGCGAACGATTGGAACCTCCCGTCGGAGTCCTGGTGGTCGAGCATCCTGTCCAGCAGCCCCTCGATCTGCGCGTCGTCACCGGACTGCATGCCCATGTCGGCCAACAGGTTCAGGAGGTTGGGGGCGAAGGCCGGGCTGTTGTGCCCGGAGAACCCGGCGCCACCCTCCCAGTCGGGCAACCGGGCGATGAGGTGGGCGGTGGCGGGGTCCGCGAGGACCTGCTCGCGCGCGGCGCGGACGTCGGGATCGTCCGGGCTGCGGCCGATGGAGCCGGTGAGGAGCAGCCAGCGGGCTGCCGGGTCATCGCCGGTCAGGATCCAATCCCGGGGGTCGGCGACGTCACTGTCGTCCCACGGCCAGGCGGTGTCGCCCGGGCTCAGCGCCACAGCCGTGCACCACGGGTCCGCGGCTCCTCGCCGTGATCGGTGTCGGCCAGCTCCGCAGGCGGGGCGGTGCGCGTCACCCACGCCCCGTACCTGGTGGCCAGCGGCTGTGCGGAGAAGCCGTGGGCGATCACGCTGAGCACAACGGTCAGGGACATGGTCGCCAGGACCACGCGCAGGGGGTCGTCCACGTCCAGGGACTCCAGTGCGATCAACGCGAACACGACGGAGGCAAGGCCCCGGGGGCCGAACCAGCCGATGAAGGCCACCGTCTGCGGTCGCATCCCGGTGCCGATGAGGCTCAGGGCGACCGGCAGCATCCGGATCACGGTGAGGGCCAGGACCGCGAACAGCACCTCACGCCATCCAGCCTCCCGCCAGACCAGCGGCACGGCGACGAGGCCCAGCACGAGCCACACCGCATAGCCCAGGAGGTCGGAGAGCTCCTCGGCCCCGAGCAGCGCGGTCTCCTCCTCGTGGATCCATCGGGCGGATCCGGCGAAGGCCGACCCGGAGACGAACGCGGCGACGAAGCCGTTGCCGGACAGGACCAGCGCCGTCCCGTAGGCCAGCAGCGGGATCATCAGGACCCCGAGGGTCCGGCTGGCCATCGTGCTCAGGCCCCTGCTGCGTGACCAGCCCAGGAGGGTCCCGCCCGCAGCACCCACGAGGACCCCGGCCACGACGCCGAGGGCGAGTTCGATGAGGGCGTCCACGATCGACTCCCGCGGGGCGAGGCCCTCCTGGCCGGCGATGACCGCGATCGCGAACAGGACGATCGGCGTTGCCAGGCCGTCGTTCAGCCCGCTCTCGACATTCAGGGCACGTCGGACCCGGGTCGGCACGACGGGGTTCAGGACAGTGGGTGCGCCGAGACCAGCATCGGTCGGTGCAAGAGCGGCGGCGATCAGGAAGGCCATCATGACTGGGATGTCCGGGAACAGGGCGAGTGCGATCAGGTAGCCGAGCAGGATCGTCAGGGGGAACCCGATGAGCAGCAGGCGGGCGTACAGGCCCCCGTCGGAGCCGATCTCCTTGGGACGCACCTGGGCGGCGTCGTGGAACAGGATGAGGACCAGGGTGATCTCGGCGACGAGCTTGACCGACGAGGTCGCCGACCCCTGGATCGGGCCGACCGTGAATCCGAGGACCGCACCGATCGCCAAGAATGCCAGCGGCGCGGTGATCAGTCGCCGGCCGAGGGCTGCCGAGACCGCGGTGAACCCGAGCACGAGCAGCGCGAACACGACAGCGGCGGCGAGCTCCGGCGAGAGGTGGTCTGTCACGCGATCACTGTAGCCAGCACGGGGTCAGCGAACCGGGCCCCACGAGTGCAGCGTCTGGTAGTAGTTGGCGCGCTGGTAGGCCTCGGGCTCGGCCGCCTTGCTGAACGACACCGAGCCCTTCGCCTGGGCCACGGAGCTGTACCCGCGCTCGTCGAGCCAGGTCTCCAGGCCAGAGACCAACGTCTCGACGTGCCCCGGCCCGTGGCGCAGCAGCGCGGCGGTGGTCATCGTGGCGTCAGCCCCGGCGAGGATCAGCTTCACGACGTCCTCGGCCGAGTCCACCCCGCCGCTGGCGGCCAGCGACAGCGGGACCTGGCCTGACAGGATCCCGATCCACGCCACCGACTGCCGCACGTTCCCCGGGACGCTGAGCATCAGCCGCGGCCGGACCGAGGGGACCTCGAGGTCGATGTCGGGCTGGTAGAGGCGGTTGAACAGCACGAGTCCGTCCGCCCCGGCGTCGGCCAGCTTCGTGGCCATGTTGGCCAGGGCGCTGAACCATGGGCCGATCTTGACCGCCACGGGGACCGGGATGTCGGCGCGCACCGCGCGGACGAGGTCGACGACGCGGTCCTCGACCTCCAGGCCGGTCACCCGCGGATCGGTGATCACGTCGTAGACGTTGAGCTCGATGGCATCGGCCCCGGCATCGACCAGTCGCGAGGCGTACTTCACCCACCCGCCGCTCGTGGTCCCGTTGAGGCTGGCGATGACGGGGACGCTGACGGTCTCCTTCGCGCGCGTCACCAGGTCCAGGAACCGGTCGGGGCCGATGGAGTAGTCCTCGAACTCCGGCAGGTAGTCCGATGCCTCGGCGACCGTGTCCCGGCCCTCGTCCAGGAGGTCCGAGACCCACCAGGACTCCGACTCGATCTCCTCCTCGAACAGGCTGGGCAGCACGATCGCGCCGACGCCGGCGTCGTCGAGGCGGCGCCACTGGTCGGGGTCGCCGGTCACCGGTCCCGGTGAGGCCACCACCGGGTTGCGCAGGGTGAGCCCGAGGTAGGTGCTGGTCAGGTCAACGCTCATTCGTCGCTCTCCCCTTCATCGATGCGGCGGGCACGTGGTCCGTCCGGATCCGGTAGTGGTGCAGCGCGCTGCACACCGGCGAGCTGCTCGTAGTACCTCCAGCGCTCGGCGATGTCCTCCTCCGAGCGCGCCATCAGCTCCTTGGCCCGTGCAGGGTCAGAGCGGAACAGCATCGCGAACCGGGCCTCCTTCTGGGCGAAGTCCCCGAACGGGATGCTCGGCGCCTTGGAGTCCAGCTGGAACGGTGCCCCATCGGCGGCCGCCGGCCGGTAGCGGTACAGCGGCCAGTGCCCGGAGTTGACGGCCAGCTTCTGGTGGCCCATCGAGTCGGCCATGTCGAAGCCGTGCGCGATGCAGGTCGAGTAGGCGATGACCAGCGACGGCCCGTTGTGCGCCTCGGCCTCGGTGAGCGCCTTGACGGTCTGGACCTCGCTGGCACCCAGCGCGATCTGCGCCACGTACACGTCGCCGTAGGCCATGGCCTCCAGCCCGAGGTCCTTCTTGTGCAGCCCCTTGCCGGCCGCGGCGAACTTGGCCACGGCGCCTCGCGGGGTGGCCTTGGACTGCTGGCCGCCGGTGTTGGAGTACACCTCGGTGTCCATCACCAGGATGTTCACGTCGCGCCCGGAGGCCAGGACGTGGTCCAGCCCGCCGTAGCCGATGTCGTAGGCCCAGCCGTCACCGCCGACGATCCAGAAGGTGCGCCGGACGAGCGCGGTGGACAGGTCGATCAGCGCCGATGCCCGCGGCTCGTCGTCAGCGATCTCCGACAGCCGATCGACGAGTTCGGCGACATGCGCGCGCTGTGCGCGGATCCCCTCGTCGTCACCGGCTGTGTAGCCGCCAGCGATCCTGCCCACGAGGTCCAAGCCCAGCTGCGGCTCCAGCTCCGCCAGGAGGGTCAGGGCGTGGGTCTGCTGGCGCTCGTAGGCCAGGCGCATGCCCAGGCCGAACTCAGCGTTGTCCTCGAACAGCGAGTTGGACCACGCCGGACCCCGGCCGTCACCGTTGACGGTGTACGGCGTCGTCGGCAGGTTCCCGCCATAGATCGACGAGCAGCCGGTGGCGTTGGCCACCAGCAGCCGGTCGCCGAACAGCTGGGTGATGAGCTTCAGGTACGGGGTCTCCCCGCAGCCGGAGCACGCCCCGGAGAACTCCATCAGCGGTTGGCGCATCTGCGAGGTCTTGACGGTGTCAGGCGACCACAGCGCCTGGTCGGCAGGGGTGATCTCCAGGAACGCATCCCAGCGGGCACGCTCGACCTCGAGGTGCTCCTCGATGGGCCGCATGTTGATCGCCTTGCGCCGGACCTCGGACTTGTCGAAGGCCGGGCACTGGCCGACGCACACGCCGCATCCGGTGCAGTCGTCGGGGGCCACCTGGATCGTCAGCTCCAGCCCCGGCTTCTCCCGGTTGCGGAAGCCCTTGGAGGGATGTGGTGCGTGGTCTGGGTTCTCGGCCGGGTCGAAGACACGCATCCGGATGGCCGCGTGCGGGCAGACGATCGTGCACTTGCCGCAGTCGATGCACAGGTCGGACTCCCAGATCGGGATCTTGGTCGCGATGGTGCGCTTCTCGTACGCCGCGGTGCCGGTCGGGAACGCCCCGTCGACGGGCAGGGCGCTCACCGGCAGCAGGTCGCCCTCGCCGGCGATCATCCGTGCCGTGACGCGAGCCACGAACTCCGGTGCGTGCTCGGGCACGGCCGGGCGGCGGTGCAGCGTGGAGGTGGCGACCTCGGGGACGGCCACCCGGTGCAGCTCGGCGGTGGCGGCGTCGATGGCCGCGAGGTTGCGCTCCACGACCACCGCACCGCGCTTGCCGTAGCTCTTGCGCACGGCCTCGGTCAGCCGCGGCATGGCCTCCTCGAGGGGCAGGACCCCGGAGATCGCGAAGAAGCACGCCTGCATGACGGTGTTGATCCGCCCGCCGATGCCGGCCTTGCGGGCCACCGCGGAGGCGTCGATGGTCCACAGGTCGAGGTCCTTGGCCAGGACCTGTTGCTGGACCTCGTTGGGCAGGTGGTCCCACACCTCCTCGGCGGGGTACGGGCAGTTGAGCAGGACGCGGGCCCCGTGGCCGGCCACGCCCAGGACGTTGAGCTTCTCGATCAGCCCCCACTGGTGGATGCCGACGAACGTCGCCTCGCTGATCAGGTAGGTGCTGGTGATCGGCGCCTCGTCGAAGCGCAGGTGGCTGACGGTGACCGAGCCGGACTTCTTCGAGTCGTAGACGAAGTACGCCTGGACGTTGAGGTCGGTGGCGCCGCCGACGATCGTGGCGGTGTTCTTGTTCGCGCCCACAGTGCCGTCCGAGCCGAGGCCGAAGAAGACGGCCCGCACCCGTGAGCTGTCGGCAGGGAAGTCCATCGGGACCTCGAGGGAGTTGTGCGTCACGTCATCGACGATGCCCACCACGGACTGGCGCATCGGGGTCGGCGTCGCGGCCTCGGTGAAGACCGCCGCGGCCATGGCCGGGGTGAACTCCTTGCTCGACAGGCCGTAGCGCACGCCGATCGTGCGGGGTCCGCCGGACGTGAACCGTGCCGCGGCGCGGGGGTCGGCCAGTGCGGCCAGGACGTCGAGGTGCAGTGGGTCGGCTGGGGCGCCGGGCTCCTTGGTCCGGTCGAGGACGGCCAGCGTGCGCACGGTCGTGGGCAGTGCGGCGATCAGCTCGGTCACGGGGAACGGTCGGTAGAGCCGCACGACAAGCAGGCCCACCCTCTCGCCGCGGTTGGCCAGCGTCGTGACGGCCTCTGTGACGGCGCCCGCTCCGGAGCCCATCAGGACGATCACGCGGTCGGCCTCCGGGTGCCCGACGTAGTCGACCAGCCCGTAGCGGCGTCCGGTGGCCTCGGCGATCCGCTCGAAGGTCGCGGTGACGATGCCCGGAACGGCCTCGTGGAAGGGGTTGGCCGCCTCCCGTGCCTGGAAGAAGACATCGGGGTTCTGGGCGGTCCCGCGAAGCACGGGGCGGTCGGGGTCCAGGCCGCGCAGGCGGTGGGCCGCAAGGTCGCGCGGGTCGATGAGGTCGCGCAGTGTCTGCTCGTCGATCACGTCGATGGTGGCCAGCTCGTGGCTGGTCCGGAAGCCGTCGAAGAAGTGCATGAACGGCACCCGGCTGGCCAGGGTCGCCACATGCGCGACTGCGGCGAAGTCGCCGGCCTCCTGGACGCTGGACGCGCACAGCATCGCGAACCCGGTCTGCCGCGCGGACATGACATCCGAATGGTCGCCGAAGATGCTCAGGGCGTGCGTGGCCAGCGTCCGCGCGGCGACGTGGATGACTGTCGGCGTGAGTTCCCCGGCGATCTTGTACATGTTGGGGATCATCAGCAGCAGGCCCTGCGAGGCTGTGAAGGTGGTGCCCAGCGCGCCTCGGGTCACCGCACCGTGCAGGGCGCCGGCCGCTCCCGCCTCGCTCTGCAGCGAGGTGACCTCGGGGACGGTCCCCCACAGGTTGGGGCGCTGCTTGGCGCTCCACGCGTCCGCATGCTCGGCCATCGGCGAGGCCGGGGTGATCGGGTAGATCGGGATGACCTCGCTGTAGAGGTGGGCCACGCGGGCCACCGCCTCGTTGGCATCCATCACGGAACGGGTGGGCTGGGGCATGGGCCCATCCCACCACGCGCGCGGGCCCCAACGAGGGGCCATAGGTCCCGCCCACGCCCGTCCTCCTGCAGGACGGGGTCGGTCAGTCGAGCTCGGCCAGTGCGGCGGCGAACAGGTCGCGGGACTCCTCGAGGAGCATCACCATCGTGCGCGAGCCGCCCACGGTCGTCATGAAGTTCGAATCCCCGCGCCACCGCGGCACGATGTGCTGGTGCAGGTGCCCGGAGATCCCGGCTCCGGCGGCCGAGCCCTGGTTCAGGCCGATGTTGAACCCCTGAGGGTTGCTGGCCGCGCGGATCGCGCGCATCATCCGGGCCTGGAACCAGCTGAGCTCGCCTGACTCCTCGGCCGTGAGGTCGGTGTAGTCCGCCACATGCCGGTACGGGCAGATGAGCACGTGGCCCGGGTTGTACGGGAAGAGGTTCATCACGACGTACGTGTGCTGTCCGCGTTCGACGATCAGCGCCTCCTCGGTGTCGTCCGTGCGGCAGAACGGGCACTGCGGACCGGCCTCGGTGTCCGTCGGACGGCTCTCACCGCGGATGTAGGCGATCCGGTGCGGCGTCCACAGCATGTCCCACGCGTTCTGCTCCACGGCCCCTCCCCCGGCTAGACCTGACGGTGGTCGGCGATGGCCGCAACCACCTCGGCAACGGCCTCGGCGATCGGCACACCGTTGCGCTGCGTGCCATCGCGGTATCGGAAGCTCACTGCCCCGGCGGCGAGGTCCTCGTCACCGGCGATCAGCATGTAGGGCACCTTCTGCTTCTGGGCGTTGCGGATCTTCTTCTGCATCCGGTCATCGGAGGAGTCCACCTCGACACGCACGCCGGACGCGCGCAGGGTCACCGCCACCTCATGCAGGTAGTCCACGTGCCGCTCGGTGATCGGGATGCCGACCACCTGCACCGGGGCCAGCCAGGGCGGGAACGCTCCGGCGTAGTGCTCGGTCAGCACGCCCATGAAACGCTCGACGGAGCCGAACAGCGCACGGTGGATCATGATCGGCCGCTGTCGGGTGCCGTCCGGGGCCTGGTACTCGAGCTCGAAGCGCTGCGGCAGCTGGAAGTCCACCTGGATCGTGGACATCTGCCAGGTCCGCCCGATCGCGTCGCGGGACTGCACCGAGATCTTCGGGCCGTAGAACGCCGCCCCTCCGGGGTCGGGCACGAGGTCGAGACCGGACTCCTCGGCGGCCAGGCGCAGGGCCTCGGTCGCCTCCTCCCACTCGTCGATCTCGCCGACGTACTTGTCGGGGTTGCGGGTCGACAGCTCGAGGTAGAAGTCGTCGAGGCCGTAGTCCTTGAGCAGGTCGAGGACGAAGCCGAGCAGGGACTGCAGCTCGGTGCCCATCTGCTCCTTGGTGCAGTAGATGTGCGCGTCGTCCTGGGTCATGCCGCGCACGCGGGTCAGGCCGTGGATGACCCCGGACTTCTCGTATCGGTAGACAGACCCGAACTCGAACAGGCGCAGCGGCAGCTCACGGTAGGAGCGCCCGCGGGAGCGGTAGATCAGGTTGTGGAACGGGCAGTTCATCGGCTTGAGGTAGTAGTTGGTGCCCGCCCGGCGGATGGTGCCCTCGGCGTCGCGCTCCTCGTCGATCACCATCGGGGGGTACATCCCGTCGGCGTACCACTCGAGGTGCCCGGAGGTCTCGAACAGGTGGCCCTTGGTGATGTGCGGGGTGTAGACGAACTCGTAGCCGGCGGCCTCGTGCTGCCGGCGCGAGTAGTCCTCCATGGTGCGGCGCATGATGCCGCCCTTGGGATGGAACACGGCCAGGCCGGAGCCGATCTCGTCCGGGAAGCTGAACAGGTCCAGGTCCTGGCCCAGGCGCCGGTGGTCGCGCTTGGCGGCCTCCTCCAGGAACGTCAGGTGGGCGCGCAGCCCGTCCTTGTCCGGCCACGCGGTGCCGTAGATGCGCTGCAGCTGCTCGTTGGCCTGGTTGCCCAGCCAGTAGGCGGCCGACGAGCGCATGACCTTGAACGCGTTCGGGGCGATCATCCGGGTGGTCGGCACGTGCGGGCCGCGGCACAGATCGCCCCAGAGGGTCTCCCCGGATCGCATGTCGACGTTGTCGTAGATGGTCAGCTCCTTGCCGCCCACCTCCATGACGTCCGCGCCGCCCTGGCTGCCGATGAGTCGGCACTTGTAGGGCTCGTCGGCGAGCTCGGCCAGGGCATCGGCCTCGGACACGACGCGGCGGACGAATCGCTGGCCGGACTTGACGATCTCGACCATGCGCTTCTCGACGCGTGCCAGGCCCTCGGGATCGAAGGGTTCGGGGACGTCGAACTCGTAGTAGAAGCCATTCTCGATGGGCGGGCCGATCCCGAGCTTCGCGTCGGGGAACACGTCCTGCACCGCCTGGGCCATCACGTGCGCGCACGAGTGGCGCAGGACGCGAAGCCCGTCGGGATCGGTGACCATGACGGGCTCGACCATGGTGAAGGCCCGCGCCGGCTGGTCGAGGTCGACGAGCTCGCCGTCGACACGGGCGACGGCGACTCCACGCAGCCCCGGGATGAGCTCGCCGAGGACGTCGGCCCATGTCGTCGTGTCGTCGATCGACCGGACGTGGGTCTCCCCGGCGACGACAACTGTGACCTGCGCGGACATGGGACTCCTCGATGCGATCCCGGCGCTGGTCCGGGGTTGGTGATTCGGGTCCCAGCCTACCCAGTCCCCGCGGGGCGCCCGCATGAACGCGAGGCCAACGCCGGCCCCGGGGCGAAGGTGCCGGTAGCGTCGTGCACTCGGGGCCGGTCCGGGTGGAGGTGGCGATGGCCAGCGACGAGTACGCCCTCGTCGTCGCGCTCTACGCGGATGCCGACGAGGCCGTGGCCGACCTGCGCGACATCACCGCCCCTGGCGGACAGACCGGGGCCATTGCCGGGTCGGGGATCCTGCACCGGGGCTGGCGGCGCTCGGTGCTCCAACAGGGCAGCGGTGGGACCCTGGCCTACGGGATCGGCACGGGGGCGGCGGCGGGCATCGTGATCGGCGTCTTCCTGGCCCTGCCGCTGGTCGGGGCGGCGGCTGGGGCCCTCGTGGGCGGGCTTGTCGGGCGCAGCGTGAGCCGCCGTGAGGTCGACGGACTGGTGGCGCTGCTCGACGATGCGATCCCGGTCGGCGCCACGGCCCTGCTCGCCGTGGTTGACGCCGAGCGCCTCATGGAGGTGCGGGGCGCCCTCGGCCGCGCCCTGCGGTCCTCCGGGAGGGTCCTGGATGACGGGCCGCTCACAGCCCACGTCCGCGCCTTCGTGCGCGGCAACCCCGAGGCGCTGGAGGCCCTGGACCGCCAGGCCGGGAGGACAGGCGAGACGTGACGCCCACGATCCCTGACGCCCACGATCCGTGCATCGGCCCTCGTCGGGGCCTGTTGCCGGACGGTGGCCGAGAGTAGTGTGAGGTGCACTCACCCGCCGACCAACCCGGTGCGGAGGTGCCCGGATGCCCACCCCCTATGCAGGACGCGAGTTCACGTTCACGAACCCGGATGGCACACAGGTCCAGGTGCGCGGCTACGGCAACCAGTTCGTTGCCGTCTTCGAGACCATCGATGGGTTCACGGTGGCCAAGGACCCGGAGACCGGCTTCTACCACTACGCGCGAGTGTCCCCCGACGGGACGGAGTTGGAGCCCACTGGCCCCCGCGTCGGGGCCGTCGAGCCGGAAGGGCTCGACCTGCCCAAGCACGCGCGCCCGTCCCCCGAGTCAGCGCGGGACCGGGCGCGATCCGCGATTCGCGAGACGGGGGTGACACCACGGTGGGCCCAGCGACGCCGAGCCCGCAAGCCGCGGACGCCGGCACCCCCGCTGGATGGCGAGGACGAGCCCGGCGATCGAGGACCGTCGCTGGGGACCGCCCTCTCGGCGCCGGCCGGGCACGCGGTGGGTTCCTACGTGGGGCTCTGCCTGTTGATCCGATTCCCCGATGTGCCCGCCACCATCCCCAGGTCCGAGGTCACGCGGTACTGCAACGCTGAGGGCTACACCGGCTTCGGCAACAACGGGTCGGTGCGTGACTACTTCCTGACGGTGTCCGACGGCCGCCTGGACTACACGAGCGTCGTCACCGAGTACATCAAGGCCAAGAAGCCCCGCGACCACTACACCGACCCGGCGGTGGCGTTCGGGACGCGCGCAAGGCAGTTGATCCGAGAGGCGCTCAAGGGTCTCAAGGCACAGGGCTTCGACTTCAACCAGTTGACTGCTGACGCGGATGGGTACGTGCGGGCCCTGAACGTCTTCTACGTCGGACCGACGGTGAACGGCTGGAGCGAGGGGTTGTGGCCGCACTCATGGTCACTCGACGAGCCGTTCGCTGCGTCGAGCACGCGCACGTTCTCCGACTACCAGATCACCAACATCGGATCGGAGCTCACCCTGCGCACGTTCTGCCACGAGAACGGCCACATGGTGTGCGACTTCCCGGACCTCTACGACTACGGCTACGAGTCCTACGGGGTGGGCGACTTCTGCCTCATGTGCGGCGGTGGTTCGGACCTCAACCCCGTGCAGGTCTGCGCCTACCTGAAGAGCCAGGCCGGCTGGACGTCGAGGATCTCGGAGGCCATCCCCGGGACCACGATGAACCTCACCGCGGGAACCAACGACTTCCTGATCCATCGGCGAAGCCGGACTGAGTACTTCATCATCGAGAACCGCCAGCGAGCTGGCCGTGATGAAGCCCTGCCCGACGCCGGGATCGCGATCTGGCACGCCGATGAGACCGGGACCAATGACAACGAGGCGATGACCGCAAGCGAGCACTACGAGTGCGCGCTGGAGCAGGCCGACGGACGCTTCGACCTGGAGTACATGGAGAACAACGGCGATGCCGGTGATCTCTTCGCGGGCCCTGATCGGCGCGCGTTCGGTGCCTTCACCCTTCCCAGTAGCCGGTGGTGGGACGGCACTGCCTCGGGGCTGGAGATCGTCGATGTCTCCGGCAGCGGCATGACAATGACGATCACCACGGCTGTGCCCCGGCGAGTCGCCCTGGCCCACCTCAAGTTCGGAGTGCGCAGCAACCCCGACGTCCGGCAGTTGCAGGAGGCGCTCAACGCGCACTTCCCGGGGCTGGACCTGCCGACGACCGGCAACTACCTGAAGCTCACGGACCAGGCGGTGCGGCGATGCCAGCGGGCGCACGGGTTCGGCGACGATGCAGCTGGGAAGTCCTTCGTGGGCAAGCGGCAGGCGGGGCACCTCGGGTTGGTGATCTGAGCTCCGGGCGGCGACGCGCGTCTCAGGGCGCTACGTTTCGCCCGTGGACATGGGCGCCGCCGGACTGCTCGTCGCGGGATTCGTGGTCCTGGTCGCCGGTGGGGAGCTCCTGGTTCGTGGGGCCAGCGGCCTGGCGGAGGCGATGGGGATGTCGCCCCTGGTCGTCGGGCTCACGGTCGTCGCCTTCGCCACCTCCGCGCCGGAGCTGGCGGTCACCCTGCAGGCGGTGCGCGACGGCAGCCCCGACCTGGCGGTGGGCAATGTGGTTGGCTCCAACATCGCCAACGTGCTGCTGGTCCTTGGGATCGCTGCGCTGATCGGTCCCCTGGCTGTCCGCTCCCAGTTGGTGCGCGTCGATGTGCCGGTGCTGGTCGGCATGGGGGTGCTGCTCCTGCTGTTGAGCCTCGACGGGCTGCTCGATCGTGGGAATGGGGCGCTGCTCTTCGGCTGCCTCGTGGGTTACGTGATCCTTGCGGTGCTGATGGGTCGGCGGGAATCGGCCCGATCCACGCCAGTGCCGCCGTCGGATGTCCCCCCTGATCCTGCCCGCGGGACGATGCCCGATCGGGGTCGGGGGCGCCTGGTTGTCGATGTTGTGCTGCTGGCAGTCGGGGTGGCGCTGCTGGTGGTGGGTGCCGGGTGGCTGGTCGAGGGGGCGACCCGGATCGCCGTCGAGCGGGGCATCCCGGAGATGGTGATCGGCCTGACCATCGTGGCCATCGGCACCTCCCTCCCCGAGTTGGCAACCACCGTGATCGCGGCCCTGCGCGGGCAGCGCGACCTTGCGGTGGGCAACGCGGTGGGCAGCAGCATCTTCAACATCGGGGCAGTCCTGGGGTTCAGCAGCCTGCTCGCCCCTGAGGGCGTCCCGGTGGCCCAGTCCGCGATCCGGGTCGACATCCCGATCATGATCGCGGTGTCGGTGGCGCTGCTCCCGGTGCTCTACACCGGGTTCGAGATCCGCCGTTGGGAGGGTGCGCTCTTCCTGGGCCTGTACGTCGCCTACACGAGCTACCTGCTGCTCAACGCGACGGACCACGCGCGCCTGCCGGTCTACTCGGCTGTGATGCTGTGGTTCGTCCTGCCCATCGTCGCCATATCGTTGGGGGCGCTTGCCGGGTTCGACGCGGGCGTCAAGAAGGGTAGGTCCGAATCCCAAGGGGCTGTGCGCGGGCCATAGCGGCCCCCGGGAACGGCTGGGCCAGTCGTCCCGGTCGCCCCGAGGATGTCCCGGCCCACTTCGGGAACGCGAGAAGCCCCACAGTGTGGGGCTTCTCCGGTGTGGGCGATACGGGGATCGAACCTGTGACCTCTCGCGTGTGAAGCGAGCGCTCTAACCGCTGAGCTAATCGCCCGGTCCCAGAACTCTACCAACTCCCCCGGCAGCACCCAAAACGAGCGCACCCCCTCAGAAGAGGCCGGTGAACCAGGCCAGGAACGAGTCGACCAGGGCCAGGATCGGCCCGAGGGTCAAGCCGTAGTTGGCCAGGTACCACACCAGCACGATCCCGATGAGGACCCCGCCGATGGCCGCCAGCGTGAGGTTTCGGCGGCGCTTGCGGGGGTCCAGCGCGGCGTCGGAGGCGCGCTTGGCCGCGTCCTTGACGGGGGTGAGCGCACGATTGGCCCAGCTGAACTCCGAGGCCAGCACTACCAGGCCGAGGATCACCGTGGCCCACCCGGGGCCGGGGATCACGAACATGATGACGCCCGCGACCACGAGCGTGAGGCCGAGGGCGAAGACCATGACGCGCCAGGCCGTGTCGAGTCCGCGGTTGCGCCGCACTGCCTCCCGGAATCGGCGCAGTCGGACGGCGACACTCGGTGGGGCACTGGCCTCGATCTTGTGGAAGGCGGCTGTCGAGGCCTCCTTGATGTGACCTGCGAAGCTCTCGTCGTCGCTGGGCGTGCCCGAGTTGCCGACATTGGCCGGTTTCGGGTCGTCCTCGGACGGGATTCGTGACACGACTCACATGTTAGTGGGGGTAGGTGACATCGGTTTCGGGTACGAAGGTGGTGTTATTGCCTTGACCTTGAGAGGTGAGCCAGATGTCCCGCAGCATTCCGACCGCCGTGACAGCAGAACTGTCGCTGCGGATGGTGGTCGACTCCGACCGCACCATTGAGGTGCCCTGCGAGCTTGAGTACCGCTCGGACGAGCCCTATGCCGTGCGGGCGACGTTCCGCACCGGGGCTGCCGACATCGAGTGGATGTTCGCCCGCGACCTGATCCTCGAAGGGCTCCAGCGACCCTCCGGCGAGGGTGACATCGTCATCTGGCCCGAGAACCACGGCGATACCCCGCTGGTCCTCATCGCCCTGAACTCCCCCACCGGCCAGGCTGTTCTCGAGTGCGACCGCGCCCACATCGAGCACTTCGTCCGGCGCACCTTCGACATCGTTGCCGTGGGCGAGGAGGGCACCAGCATCGACATCGATCGGTGCATCGACCTGATCCTCGGTGAGGGTCTCAAGGAGGTCTGAGCGGGCCGCTGCGCTGACGTTCCGTGCGGGCCGTCAGGCGTTCCACTGGGCCGCGGCGCGCGAGGCGAACACCTCGGCTGCCGCTGACGTGAGGGTCCCGTCGCCGGCCGCCCAGATGCGCTGGCCGTCCGCGTCGATCACCGCCTCGACCGGATGCACATCCCGCGTCGAGGAGGTGATGAAGATCTCCTCGACGCCGGCCACGTCGGCCAGCGGGATCGCGCGCTGCTCGATATCGATCCCCGCGTCGGCACACCACTCGATGACCAGTGCCCGTGTGATCCCGGCCAGGCACCCGCTCGTCAGCGGAGCCGTCGTGATCCGTCCGTCGGCCACGACGAACACGTTGGAGCCAGTCCCCTCGCAGACCTCCCCCGCCAGGTTGCCCAGGAGCGCCTCCCCGGCACCCAGGGACTTCGCGTGGGCGAGGGCAAGGACGTTCTCGGCATAGGACGTGGACTTCAGACCCACCAGTGGGCTGCGCTCATTGCGCGGCCACGGGGACAGGGCGAGGGTCGTCGACGCTGGCCACCTCGACGCGGGTGCCGCGGCCACCACCAGCGTCGGGGAGCCGGTGTTGCGGTCGGACCCCAGCGGCCCGGGTCCTGAGGTCAACGTGACCCGCAGCCGCCCACCGTCGGCCAGCTCCGGGTTGGCAGCGCAGACTGCCAGCAGGGCATCCCGGACGTCGTCGGGATCGGGCATCGCCATTCCCATCCCGGCCGCGGAGCGCGACAGCCGGGCCACATGGCGGTCCATCGCGAAGGGCACGACACCGACGGAGGTGTCGGTCACGGTCTTGAGCGTCTCGAAGACGCCGTCTCCCACGGTGAAGCCGTGGTCCAGCACGGCCACCGCGGCCTTCTCCGCGGGCACGAGCCCACCTGCGACCCAGAACTTCACGGCACCTCCTGATCGGCCGCGACCGCAAGCAGTCGCGCGGACTTCAACTGCGTCTCGCGCCATTCTGCCCCCGGATCGCTGTCCCAGGTGATGCCCGCGCCGGTGCCGAAGGCCAGAACGGACCCGGAGTCCGAATCCTCGCGCCAGAAGGTCCGGATCGCGACCGCGAGCTCAGCGGTCCGGGTGTCGGCATCGACCCAGCCGAACGCGCCGCAGTACGGACCCCGGGGACTTGGCTCCTGAGCGCGGATGATGTCCAGCGCGGCGAGCTTCGGGGCCCCGGTCACCGAGCCCGGTGGGAATGTCGCTGCCAGGATCTGTGGCCACGTGGTGCCCGGGCGCAGGTCCCCGGCCACGGTCGAGACCAGGTGAACGAGCCCGGGATGTGACTCGACCTCGAGCAACCGGGGCACCGTGACCGAACCCGTGGCGCACACGCGACCCAGATCGTTGCGGACCAGGTCCACGATCATGATGTTCTCAGCCTCGTCCTTGGACAGCAGGTCCGCTGCGTGCTGGCCCGTGCCCTTGATCGGCCGCGACGTCACGTGCTGACCGGATCGGCGCAGGTAGAGCTCCGGTGACGCCGAGGCGATGTGGACCGAATGGTCGGGCAGCCGTAGCGCCCCGGCGTGCGGTGCGGGGTTCCGGCCGACGAGGCGCGCGTGCAACGCCACGATGTCGGACGCCGGCTGCATCGGCGTGCGCAGGACGCGGCAGATGTTGGCCTGGTAGACCTCGCCCCGGCTGATGTGCCCGCGGACGGCCTCGACGGCGGCGATGTAGCCGTCCTCCTCGAGCGAGGAGGTCCACGTGCCGAGGTCCGGACCCACCCACTCCCCAACCTCGTCGGCAGTCGGTGAGCGCTGCTCCCACGTGGCGAAGCGGGCCAGCGTTGCACGGCCCTCGAAGGAGATCGCGACCATCCATCGCCCGCCGCGGTCCAGGGCCGCCGCGTCCTGCGTCACCTCGACAAGGTCCGTGGCGGTCCATCGCCCGACCACCGCGATCGGGTCGTGGGGGGTCGTGGACACACCGCGAGACTATGAGTCGTGCGGCCCCCCTGTCTGCCTGTGTGGTGGGCCACCGATTTTGGTCGGCGCTGCCGCGATGGGCTATCCTTCGGTGGTGCCCAACGGGCATTGCGGACGTAGCGCAGCTGGTAGCGCATCACCTTGCCAAGGTGAGGGTCGCGGGTTCGAATCCCGTCGTCCGCTCGCAAGGGGTCCGATCGAGGGCTCACGGTGGCGTGGCCGAGAGGCGAGGCAACGGCCTGCAAAGCCGTGTACACGGGTTCAAATCCCGTCGCCACCTCGTAAGATCAACAGTCTGGGCGATTGGCGCAGGGGCTAGCGCGCTTCCTTGACACGGAAGAGGTCACAGGTTCGATTCCTGTATCGCCCACCAGAACGGCACAGGTCAGGGGCTGGTTTCCAGCCCCTTCTGTGTGTCCGGGCCCGTTCGGGGGTCGAGCCTGCGCAGGCCCGTCGTGGGCTCGGGGATGGAACCCTCACACATCGACTGTGTAGTTCAGGGTCATGCGTCCTCCGTCGATGACGACGATCTCGCCCGTCATGTAGCTCGCGGCATCGCTGGCGAGGAAGGCCACCACATCGGCCACCTCCGACGGCTCGCCGAAGCGCTTCATCGGGGTCCTGCTCATCACGCGCCGCCGGGCTGCCTCATCCACCAGCACTGAGGCGGCCGCCATCTCGGTGGCGATCGTCCCGGGTGCGACTGCGTTGACCCGCACGCCCTTGTCGGCCAGGCCGAGGGCGAACACCCGGGTGAGCTGGTTCATGCCGCCCTTGCTGATGTTGTAGCTGGCAATCGTCGGGATGGTGAACGTGCCGTTGACCGAGCTGAGGTTCACGACGCTCCCCGTGCCGGCGGCCACCATGTGTCGTGCGACCTCCTGGGTCATCAGGAAGGCGCCCTTGAGGTTGACCCGAAGGACCGCATCGAAGTCCTCCTCCGTCACCTCGAGCAGGTCAGCGGGACGAGCGATGCCGGCGTTGTTCACGAGCACGTCGATGCGGCCGAACTCGGCGATGACGGCTGCGACCGTCGCGGTGATGTCGCGCCCCTCCCCCACGTCACAGTGCAGGAAGCGCCCACCGACCTCCTCGGAGACTGCGGCCCCGCGCACGTCGTCGACATCGGCGACGACGACCGTTGCGCCCTCGCGGGCGAAGCGCCTGGCACATGCGGCCCCGATCCCCTGAGCAGCGCCGGTGATCAGGCACACCCGCCCCTCGAGGCCGAAGCGGATGTCTGGGTTGCCCACGGTGATGTCCACCCGCTGCACAGTAGACCGATCAGCCGGTGGAGCGCCCCGCGGCCAGCGCCTTGATCCATGCGATCGCAGGAGGACCTGCGACATCGGCCGAGTAGATCGTCTGGTGGGTCGCGCCCGGCACGACCTCGAGGCTGACGGGGACGCCGGCACGTGTCAACGCTGCCACGAACGCCTCTGACTGCTCCACCGGGACGTCAGCATCGGTGTCCCCGTGCAGGAGCAGGACCTGCAGGTCCTCCTGGGCGCCGCCGGCGTCGACCCGCCCGATCGGGTCGCCCTCGCGCCAGGCCTCGGATTTCTCCTGCGGCGTGCCCCCGAAGAAGTCGACGAGCCCGAACTCGAACGCGCTGACGTCGTACACGCCGGCCACGCCGATGAGCCCGGAGATCCGGGGCGCGGGGTAGGGGCACTGCGCTTCCAGCCCAGCGCCCTGCAGGGCAGCGAGGGACGCCAGGTGAGCCCCCGCTGAGTGCCCGAGCGCGACCACCGGGCCGGGATCCACCCCAGCCGCACGCGCAGCCTCCGCGGCGAAGGCCGAGGCGCACACGACGTCCTGTACGGGGACCGGGAAGGCGACTCCATCCTCGCCCGCGCGGTAGGTGGCGCTGACGGCGACGAAACCGGCATCGGCCAGGCTGGCCGCCAGGGGGGCAAGGCCGGTGCGGTCCGCCGTCTGCCAACCCCCACCGGGGACCAGGAGCACGACCGCGGCGCCGTCGGTCCCCTGGTCGGCGTCGGGCAGGTACACATCGGCCTCAAGCCCGGGCAGGTACTCGCTCGTGGAGTCCGGTGCGCGGGTGGAGGCATCAGGCTCCGCGGCGCCCTGCCCCACCGGGGGCCGCGAGCATCCGGCGGCCAGCGCCAGGGCGGCCACCGCCAGCCCGGCAACGACCGGACGGATCAGTACCGCCGGGGGGCGGAACCGGATGCCTGCGATGCTCCTCATGTCCGCCTCACCTCCGCGCGAGCCGCGCTCGACGCCCTCAGTCTGCCTCGGGCTTGCGGGCGCGGATGAACGCGGATGCGAAGGCCCCATCGGCGAGGTCTGCTGTGGCCTGCGTCGCCAGGGCCTCGCTGAGCACGGAGCGGGCGTCCTCGGCCGTGTAGACCCGGGTGGGCTCGATGCTCGCGTCCACGAAGCCGGCCTCCCCGAGCAGGTGGAGGAACTCCCGCTCCTCGAGTGCCCCGGCAAGGCACCCGGCCCAGGCCTCCATGGACTCGCGCACCCCCGCAGGCATGTCACCGCGCACGACGATGTCGGAGACGGCGAATCGCCCCCCGGGCTTCAGGACCCGGAACGCCTCGCGCAGCACCTGGCCCTTGTTGGCTGCCAGGTTGATGACGCAGTTGGAGATGATCACGTCGATCGCGGAGTCGGGCAGGGGCACGTGCTCGATCGTGCCCTTGAGGAACTCGACGTTCGTGGCGCCGGACTGGGCCATGTTCCGGTTGGCCAGAACCAGCATCTCGTCAGTCATGTCCAGGCCGTAGGCCCTGCCGGTCGGTCCGACTCGTTGTGCCGACAGGAGGACGTCGATCCCACCACCCGAGCCCAGGTCCAGGACCACGTCCCCCGCCTTCAACTCGGCGAGCGCGGTCGGGTTCCCGCAGCCCAGGGAGGCCAGGACGGCATCACGCGGCAGGTCGGCCACCTGCTGGGGGTCGTACAGGTCGGCACTGATGGGATCAGCGGACTGCCCGCCGCAGCAGCCGTCGCCACAGCAGGACGCTGACTCCGGTGGTCGTGGCTCGGATGGCCGCGGCGGCGTAGTGGTCGCGGACGATCTGGTGGATCTCGTTGGTCTCGGTTGTCATGGGACTCTCCTGGGGTTATGGATCGGGTCATGGGGTGGTCGGATCGAGCTCGCGGTCCGGCGGGTCGCGCCCGCCCGGAGTCAGGAGCCGCAGCAGGGTCCGGTGGTCCGGGTGGACGAAGCCTGCCCGAGCTCGGCGATCGCTGCGCTCGCGTGTGCCAGCCCCTGGGTGCTGATCGAGTAGTGCGCCCAGCGCCCGTCGCGCCGGACGTCGACCAGGCCGGCGTCGCGCAGGGCCTTGAGGTGGAACGAGAGCAGGGACTGCGCCATCCCGAGCACGTCCTGCAGGTCGCAGACGCACAGCTCCCCACCCCGCAGTGCCGTGAGGATCCTCAGCCGGCGCTCGTCGGACAGGGCGTGGAACAGTCGGGCATGCGTCGCAGGGTCCGGGGTCGTGGCTGGGGTGATCTCGAGGGTGCGCATGCACATCAATGTAACAGGATCTATTGATGCGTGCATTCCCCACTCAGGGGCCTGGTCGATCCCGCACTGCCGGACGACGGGTGCACGCGGCTCCTTGGCCACCTGCCGCGACGGGGCGTTCAGCCCAGATCGCCCACCCAGTCGGCGATGTAGGGCGACAGGACGTCGGCGAGGGTCGGTGAACCGATCTCCCTGAGGACGTATGAGGCCCGGATGAGCGGTTGGTCCACAGTGATGATCCGCCCGAGGTCCATCGGCGTCCCGGACACGACCACGTCCACAGGCGTGGCCCGGATGGTGGCCGCGAGGTCGGCGAGCTGCTGGTCGCCGTAGCCCATCGCAGGCAGGATCGGCCCGGTGTCCGGATAGGTCTGGTAGGTCGTGGCGATCGACCCCACTGCGTAGGGCTTCGGGTCGACGATCTCCTGTGCCCCGGCGGCCCGGGCGGCGACAGTCCCGGCGCCGAAGGGCATGCCCCCGTGGGTCAGGGTGGGTCCGTCCTCGATGACCAGCACGCGCTTGCCGGCCAGGGACTCCCCCGACTCCAGGGTGACCGGGGAGTCCGCGCGGATCAGGACAGCGTCGGGCACCATGCGTCCGACGGCCTCCACCACGCGCTCGACGTCGGCGGGGTCGGCGCTGTCGACCTTGTTGACGATGACGACGTCGGCGATCCGCAGCGTTGTCTCCCCGGGGTGGTAGGACGACTCGTGCCCGGGCCTCAGGGGATCGACGACAGTGATCATCACGTCCGGGCGCACGAACGGGAAGTCGTTGTTGCCGCCGTCCCAGACGATCACGTCGGCCTCCTGCTCGGCGGCTCGGAGGATCCCCTCGTAGTCCACGCCCGCATACATGACCATGCCCATCTCGACGGGCGCCTCGTACTCCTCGCGCTCCTCGACGGTGGGGTTGCTGGCATCGATGTCGGCCAGGGTCCCGAACCGCTGGACGCGCATCGCCTCGAGGTCGCCATAGGGCATCGGATGCCGGATGAGGGCCACCCGGAGCCCGGCGTCGAGAAGAATCCGACCCACGGCGCGCGTCGTCTGGCTCTTGCCGCAGCCTGTGCGCACGGCCCCGATCCCCACGACCGGCTTGGTGCTGCGCAGCATGGTTGCGGCCGGCCCCGCCAGCCGGAAGTCCGCCCCGGCCGCCATCACGATCGATGCCCTGTGCATCACGTCGATGTGGGCGACGTCGGAGTAGGCGAAGACGACCTCATCGACCTGCTGCTCGCCGATGAGCTCGACCAGTTGCTCCTCCGGCACGATGGGGATCCCGTCCGGGTACAGCGGGCCGGCCAGGGACGCCGGATAGGTGCGATCGTCGATCCCGGGGATCTGGGCCGCAGTGAAGGCCACGACGCGCGAGGTGGGGTCGTCACGGAAGACCGTCGCGAAGACGTGGAAGTCCCTGCCACCTGCACCCATGATCACGATGTTCCGCATGCCGCCATCTTCCACCTTCGGCACGACCGAATGTGACCCGGCCAACCCACCTGCCCGGCATCGGTACCTCCGGGGGTACTACCTTGCGGCCAATGAGTCCCGCGCCGGCCGGGGCCGGGATGGAGTGCGTCATGTCCAGGCATGAACCGGGGGCAATGATCGGCTACCCCGAGCTCACCGTCGACAAGGGGCTCAAGCGCGGGGCCCTCGGGCTCATCGCCAGCATCGTGATCGGTGTCGCCTCCACGGCCCCCGCCTACAGCCTGGCCGCCAGCCTCGGATTCGTCGTCGCCACCCAGAACGGCGATGGCATCGTCGGCGTCAAGGCCCCCGCCATCATGCTGCTGGCCTTCGTGCCCATGTTCCTGATCGCCATCGCCTACCAGCAGCTCAACAGCGCCGAGCCCGACTGCGGCACGACCTTCACATGGGCGACGCGCGCCTTCGGGCCCCGCGCGGGATGGATGGGTGGCTGGGGCATCATCGCCGCTGACGTCATCGTGATGGCCAACCTCGCCCAGATCGCGGGCTCGTACACCTTCCAGCTCTTCGGGCTGGACACCATGGCCGAGAGCACCTTCTGGAGCACGGTCGCAGGCGTCATCTGGATCGTCCTGATGACCTACATCTGCTTCCGGGGGATCGAGGTGTCGGCCCGGATGCAGTATGCCCTGCTGGGCATCGAGCTCGTGATCCTCGTGGCCTTCTCGTTCATCGCCCTCCTGCGGGTGTACACCGGAAGCGCACCCGAGGGGTACGTCACACCGAGCCTGTCGTGGCTGTGGCCCTCGGGCCTGACCCTGGGCTCCATGGTGACGGCCACCCTCATCGCCGTCTTCATCTACTGGGGCTGGGACACCGCAGTGTCGGTCAACGAGGAGAGCGACGACCCGGAGAAGACCCCAGGGCGGGCGGCGATCATCTCCACGCTCCTGCTGCTTGTGACCTACGCGCTGGTCTCGATCGCGACCGTCGCCTTCGGCGGTGTCGGTGACACCGAGTACAGCCTGGCCAACGAGGCCAACGCCGATGACGTGTTCGCAGCCCTCGGCCCGGCGGTCTTCGGTGACAGCCCGATGGGTGCGGCCTTCGAGTTCCTGCTGATCATCTCTGTGCTGACCTCAGCCTCGGCCTCGACGCAGACCACGATCCTGCCGACCGCACGCACCTCGTTGTCCATGGGTGCCTACAAGGCACTGCCCAGTGCCTTCGCGAAGGTCCATCCCCGCTACCTGACGCCCTCCTACTCGACGATCATGATGGGCTTGGTCTCGATCATCTTCTACGTGGGCCTGACGACCTTCAGCCAGAACGTCCTGGCTGACTCGATCGCTGCGGTCGGCCTGATGATCGCCTTCTACTACGGCATCACCGGCTTCGCCTGCGTCTGGTACTACCGTCGGGAGCTCACGAACAGCTGGCAGGACGCGATGCGCAAGGGGATCATGCCGGCGCTCGGCGGGCTCATGCTCCTTGGCGCGTTCGTGATCGCGAGCGTGCAGTACGCAGACCCGAGCTACGGCTCGACCACGGTGTTCGGCATCGGTGGCGTCTTCGTCCTGGGGATGGGCGCCCTTCTGCTCGGCCTGGTCGCGATGGTCACCTGGAACATCATCGCGCCCGCCTTCTTCCGTGGCGAGACCCTGTCCAAGCGGGTCGACTCCGACCTGGTCCTTGTCGCGCTCGACCACGAGGAGCAGACCCTGCGCCTGCCCGACTCCGGCCTGCCGGAGATCATCATCGCCCCGGACCTCTCGAACCTGCCCCCGGGCATGACCGCCATGGATCTCGAGACCGGTCGGTCCATCGACGACACCGGGGAGCTGCGGGCGCTGAACGCCGAGCGGCTGGCCGCGATGGAGGCCGAGGAAGCCGCTCGCAACGCCGATCATGGCCCGGACGAGGAACGACCCGACCGCACCTGAGGCTCACACCGCGCCCTTACCCTCCCGCGATCGACCTCCTACCTCGGTCGGTCACTGTGGATCCACGGTCGAGAACTCGACCAGTCCACGCAAGGAAGGGACCACAACGATGAACCGCACACTGAAGATCGGCTCCGGGATCGCCATCGGAGCGGCCGCAGTGGCTGTTGCCGGGATGATGGCGACCGCCTCCCCCGTAACGACGAGCCTGACCGCGGCGGACCCGTCGCCGACAGCCACGGCTGATGCCCAGCAGGACAAGCAGGGCACCGGTCGCGGACATGCCGGTGAGACCCCGCTGACCGGCGACGACGCCACCCAGGCAACCGCGGCGGCCGAGGCTGCCGTGCCCGGTGGCACCATCATCAGGGTCGAGACCGACTCGGACGGCGTCTACGAGGCCCACGTGCGCAAGTCCGACGGCACCGAGGTCGAGGTGAAGATGGACAAGGACTTCAAGGTCACCTCGGTCGAGGAGCACACGGGCCGTGGTGGACACCGTGGTGGTCACCGCGGCGGACCCGGCATGGGCGAGACGCCGCTGACCGGTGACGATGCCGCGAAGGCGACCGCGGCGGCCGAGGCTGCCGTGTCCGCTGGCACCGTGATCCGGGTCGAGACCGACGCGGACGGCGTCTACGAGGCCCACGTGCGCAAGTCCGACGGCACCGAGGTCGAGGTCAAGATGGACAAGGACTTCAAGGTCACCGCCGTCGAGGAGTTCCAGGGACGCGGACCTGGCCACGATGACGCGGACGATGACGCCACACCATCGGCGACTCCGTCTGCCTGAGATCGGGCAGACTGTGCCGATGAGCTCGACAGTGCTGGTGGCCGACGACGACCGGGCGATCCGGGAGTCGTTGGCCACCGCGCTGGAGCTTGCCGGGTACGAGGTGACCACCTGCGCGGACGGTGTCCAGGCCCTGGCGGCCACGCGCGCTCGGGACTTCGACGTGATCATCCTGGACGTGATGATGCCCGGGGTCGATGGGCTGGGCGTGTGCAGCGTGCTGCGCGCCGAGGGCAACCGCGTGCCGATCCTCATGGTCACGGCCCGGACCGAGACCCCGGATCGCGTGGCCGGGCTCGACGCCGGGGCCGACGACTACCTGGCCAAGCCCTACGACCTCGACGAGCTCCTGGCCCGCATCCGGGCCCTGCTGCGCCGGGTGGACACGCAACTGGCCCCAGCGCCCGTCTCCGACGTGGAGCGGGAGCCTGCACTCGAGGTGGGTCCCGTGCGTCTGGATCCGGCAGCTCGACGGGTGTGGGCGCATGGACCGGAGGTGTCCCTGTCGCGCACGGAGTTCGACCTGCTGGAGCTGCTCATGCGCAACGCGGGCATCGTGGTCGAGCACCACGTCATCTACGACCGGATCTGGGGCTACGACTTCGGCCCGGAGAGCAAGAACCTCGCGGTCTTCATCGGCTACCTCCGAAGGAAGCTCGACGTCCCGGGCGACACCGTGATCAGGTCGGTTCGTGGCGTGGGGTACACCATGCGGGAGGACTGACGTGCGCCTGCAGACCCGCCTGGCGATCCTGTTCGGCGCGGTCGTCACCGCGGCGGCCATCCTGATGGGGACCCTGAGCTACCTGGCGATGGCCTCTCGCCTGGAGGCCCAGATAGACCAGTCACTGCTCGAGGTCTCCACACCGCTCGCGCGCGAGCTCGCCCGGGGCGACCTGCCCCGCCAGCTCGAGGGGGACGACGACGGCCGGGAGGGCCGCGGTGGACGTGGCGGGTCCGAGCTGGTCCTGCCCACCCAGGTGCTCCTGCCGGACGGGACCGTGATCGCGGACCCCGAGTTCGTCGCCCTGCCGACCGGGAGCCAGGACCTGGTCGTCGCCCGTTCGTCGACGCCGGCGTTGGTCTTCGCCGATACCAGCATCGACGCGCGGCCCTACCGGATGGTCACGCAGACAGCTGGTGGCTCCCAAGGAGCGGTCCAGGTGGGTCGCGACGTCTCGGAGAACGCCCGGGTCCTGACCTCCCTGGCCTGGCTCCTGGGTGGCATCGGGCTGCTGGTCGCGGTCCTGGCGGCGCTGGCGGGCTGGCTCGTCGCCCGTCGCACCTCGGCCCGGCTCGTCGAGCTGACGGAGGCTGCGGAGGCGGTCACGGCCACCGGACGACTGGACACAGACGTCCCGGTCTCCGGCACTGATGAGGTCGGCAGGCTCGGGACGTCGTTCAACGCCATGCTTGTGCGCCTCGGGCAGGCGCGCGACGACCAGCAGCGACTCGTCCAGGACGCCGGACACGAGCTGCGCACGCCCCTGACGTCCCTGCGCACGAATGTCAGCCTGCTGCGGCAGTTCGAGGCCATGTCCCCGGAGGTCCGGGAGCGCGTCATCGCCGACCTGGATGGGGAGACCCGGGAGCTGACGGCGCTGGTCGACGAGGTCGTGACGCTCGCGGTCGCGGTGCCCGGGGACGCCCCCAGGGAGGCAGTCGCCCTTGCCGGACTGGCGCGGGCGGTCGCTGCTCGCGCGCACCGTCGGACCGGCCGCGAGGTGGCGCTGCACGTCGATGAGTCGATCGTCCTCGGGCAGGGTGCCCTGCTGTCACGGGCGATGTGGAACCTCGTGGAGAACGCGTGCAAGTTCGCCCCCGATGGGACACCGATCGACCTGGTCGTGGATCAGGGGGCCGTCCTGGTCCGCGACCGCGGACCAGGCATCGATGCTGTGGACCTGGGGCACGTCTTCGACCGCTTCTACCGATCGACGTCGGCGCGATCGCTCCCGGGATCCGGCCTGGGGCTGGCGATCGTGCGCGACGTCGCCGAGTCCCATGGCGGTCGGGCTTTCGCTGCCAACCGGCCCGACGGCGGCGCAGAGATCGGCTTCTGGGTGCCGCTACTGCCGACGCGCGAGTAGCCCGCCTGGCCCGCGAGTCACAACCCCAGTCGTCGCAGGGTCTGGGCGCCGGGGATCCCGTCGGCCTGGTCGCCGCTGAAGCCCAAGGACTCCTGGAACTGCGCCACCGCCTGCTTGGTGCGGGTGCCGAAGTAGCCGGTGGGCCCGGCCGGGATGGAGTAGCCCCTGGCGATCAGCGCAGTCTGCAGGTCGTAGACCAGTCGAGCGTTCCCCGCGTCCCAGGACCGGGCCCCCTTGCTGCGGGCGGAGACGGGGGCGGCTGTGGCCACGGGCGTGCTGGGGGCCGAGGGCTTGCCGGTGCGCGAGCCCGCCGACGCCCCGCGACCGCCCGAGGCCCCGCTGGGCCCATTGACGCCGAGCCGGCGCAGTGTCTCGGGGCCCGCGATCCCATCGGCCTGCGAACCGCTCCACCCCTGGGCTCGCTGGAACGCCGCGACGGCGGCGGTGGTCTGGGCGCCGTACTTGCCGGTGGCACCTGCTGGGATCGGGTACCCCGCGTTGATGAGCGCCTGCTGCAGCCGTGAGGTCTGCTCCTTGGTCAGCGTGCTGCCCGCCGACGGCTTCTTGAGGAAGGCCGGGGAGGTGCTGCCCTTGCCGAACCAGGAGCGGGTGTCGTTCTCCGCGGCAACGGCGTCAGCCTGGCTGTCCTCACGCAGGTTGACGTGGATGTGCGTGGTGTGCGGATCTCCGCGATGGGCGATCGGGGCCCATCCGGTGGTCCGGCTCCAGATCTGGCCGTCGTGGATCACGTACCAGACCCGGGGGTCACCGACGACCGCAGCGAGAAGGGCCCCCACGTCAATGCCGTCGGAGGTGATGTCGATGGCATGGACGGCGCCACGGGTTCCCACCGCAGGACCGTTGCCGGCGCCCACCGGGTTGTGGCTGTTGGTGCGCGCTGCGTGCCGGGTGTCTCCGATGACCCCGTCGCTGATGCGGCTGCGTCCCGGCCAACGGGCGTCGACCTCCTTGCGCAGGCCGACCAGCGAAGGGGCGGCGTACCACGGGATGAGCGACAGCGTCCCGAGCATCGTGCCCGACTCCGTCGCCGGTCCCACCGGTGGTGGCTCTGCCGCGGCGGCCACGGTCGGGACCCCTGCAGCGACCAGGAGGGCGCACGCCAGGGACGCGACCGCCCGCGAGGTCAGCGAACCTGCCCCAGCCATGAGTTTCCCCTCCCGCATCGAACCTGCGCCGGCATCCCCACGACCCGCCTGCAGGCACCATCCCCGGGCATACCGTGGCAGACACGCCGATCTGATGCAATTGCAGGAGTATTCGGGCCTGTGCCCCTATAGTTCGCCATCCTGTGTCGCGAGGTGCGGGAGGTCCGCCCCGTGCGGGCTCCGATGCCCCCTTGAGCCGCCCGCAGCGCGCCGATGACCGTGACGCCGATACCGTGTCCGCGGGATGCCGAGCAGAGGACATCGATGACCGTCGCGCAATGGATCGCAGCACTCATGCCCGTGCTCTCTGTGGCGATCCTGCTCGTCATCCTGCGCATGCCGGCCTCCCGTGCCATGCCCATCGCGCTGGTGATCACGATCGTTCTCGCGATGGCCGCGTGGGGTGTTCCCGCGCTGCAGATATCGGCATCGGTCATCGAGGGGTTGATCATTGCCGGGTCGGTGGTGCTGATCGTCCTGGGCGCCCTTGCCTTCCTGGGCGTGATGCGCGCCAGCGGCTCGCTGGCCCTGATCCGGCTGGACGTGCTCAAGGTCAGCCCCGACAGCCGCATCCAGATGCTCTTCGTGGGCTGGCTCCTGGTGTGCTTCATCGAGGGCGCTGCCGGGTTCGGAACCCCGGCCACTGTGGCTGCCCCCCTGTTGATCGCCCTTGGGTTCCCCGCGATGGCTGCCGTCTGCCTGGCCCTGATGGCCGACGTCTCGGCCGTCACCTTCGGCGCGGTGGGGACGCCGATCATCGTGGGGCTGACCCAGGGAACCGGACGTGTTTGGACCAACCCGCAGGACGCCCAGGCGATGACCGACGTGGCGCTCACGACTGCTGCCATCGACGTGGTGGCAGGCATGACCATCCCGCTGCTGATGCTGTGGTTCCTGACCAACGTCTTCGCCGAGGAGAAGGGCCGCCGGCCGTTCGTCGAGATGATCCCGTTGACCGTGGTGGCGGCGCTGAGCTTCTCGATCCCGGCGTTCCTGTGGACCCGGTTCCTCGGCGTCGAGTTCGGGGGGATCCTCGGTGGCGCCACAGGGATGGCGATCCTGTTCGTCGTGGTCAAGCTGGGCATCCTCGTGCCGAGGGCGCCGTGGTCGGTCAGTGTGGGCTACATCGACCCTGCCGAACTCGAGGAGATGGTCGAGAAGACCGCCGCAGAGGCCGAGGAAGCACACCTGTCGACAGCCCGCGTGTGGGCGCCGTACGCGCTGCTGACCGTCCTGCTGCTCGTCTCCCGTGTGGTCGACGCGGTGAAGGCCACCTTGAACTCGTGGACACTGAGTTGGCAGAACATCCTCGGGACGGACATCTCAGCCGGCTTCGAGCCGCTCTACTCCCCCGGCATCATCTTCCTCATCGTGGCTGCGTTCACCGCGTGGCTGCACCACCTGAAGGGCGCGCAGGTACGCGAGGCGGCCCGCAGCACCCAGAAGGCCGTGATCGGCTCTGCGCTGGTCCTGATGGCCGCGGTCCCGATCGTTCGGGTCTTCCTGAACTCCGGGGTGAACTCCACGGGACTGGAGTCGATGCCCCTAGAACTGGCGGGGGCGGCAGCGGCCAGCATCGGGGCGGGGTGGCCGCTGGCCGCGCCCTGGGTCGGGGCACTGGGATCCTTCGTCTCCGGGAGCGCCACCTTCAGCCACCTCATGTTCGGCGCCCTGCAGGAGTCCGTCGCCACGAGCGTGGGCGTCGACCCCGAGGTCGTCCTGGCGCAGCAGGTCGGCGGTGCCAACGCGGGGAACATGGTGTGCGTGACGAACGTGGTGACCGTGGCGGCCGTCGGCGGCCTGTTGGGCTCGGAGGGGTCGATCATCCGCGTCACAGTGATCCCCATGGCGGTGTACACAGCCATCTTTGCCGGCATCGGGATGTTCCTCGCCTGAGGCTGGCCTCTGCTCGCCCGAGGCGGGGCCTCTGCTCGCGCACGGCGGGGCCTCTGCTCGCGCACGACACATCGGGGGTTGCCCAGGTGGGATGCTGGGGGCCATGCGCGCCTGGCTGCTGGACCACCCCGGTCCACCTGGTTCCCTGCGGCTCGCAGACATCCCCAGCCCTTGGCAGTCCCCCGCGTCCGGGCGGCGAGAGGTCGAGGTTCTGGTCCAGGTCGAGGCTGTCGGCCTGAACCCTGTGGACTTCAAGAGCGCGGCGACCGGCAACGCCGCGTGGCACTACCCGCACGTCCTGGGACTGGACGTTGCGGGTCGGGTGGTGGCCGTGCACGCGGAACCTGCTGCGCGTCGGGAGATCGGGTGGATGCTCCCCGCGCCGGGCACTCGCGTCGTCTTCCACCAGGACCTGCGCGAGCCGGGTGGGTTCGCGCAGTACGTCGCCGTCCCACCGGAGGCTCTGGCAGTCATCCCCGCGGAGCTGGACCCCATCGCCGCGGCCAGCCTGCCGACCCCCGGTCTGACGGCCCTGGATGCCGTGGAGCGCCGACTTCGCCAGATCTCCGGGCACACGGTGCTCATCCACGGGGCGTCCGGGGGTGTCGGCTCGTTCGCGGTGCAGCTGGCCAAGCTCTTCGGCGCCAAGGTGATCGCCGCGGCGCGCCCGGAGAATGAGCAGACCGTCAGGTCGCTGGGCGCCCTGTACGTCGTGGACTACCGCGCGCCGGACTTCGCCGAGCAGGTTCGGCGCATCGCACCCGGCGGCGTGGACGCGATCATCGACACCGTCTCGGCCCGCTCAGCGACCGAGGGCCTGGCGCTGCTGCGCCATGCGGGCCACCTGGTCAGCATCGCGGGGCGCGCCGACCTGAGCACGATCCCCGAGTTCGGGATGGCCCCCACGGTGTCGGAGGTCGCCCTCGGGGCCGCCTACACGCACGGTGGCTTCGAGGGGCGTCGATGGCTGACGTGGGGACTCGAGCGGCTCATGCGGCTGATCATCGAGGGTCACCTGCATCCCCCCGACATCGAGGTGATCAGCTTCGACGAGATCCCCCGGGGGCTTCAGCGGCTCGCCGACCGTGAGGTGGATGGGAAGCTGGTCGCCAACCTGCGCTGGAGCTGATCGGCGCACCCGATGGGCGCATCCGGTGCCGACCTACCGGCGGCCGTTGGTGCAGATCTGCCCTGGCGGGCAGTACTGCGGGAAGGCCACCTGCGGCAGGTAGGCCATGAGGACGATGATGACGAGCGAGGCGATGGAGCCGATCCACGCCCCGCGGTACAGGTTCGCGCTGCGCGCACGGATCCGGTCGGTGTTCCGGCGCAGGGCCCACGCGATGACCAACATGCCCAGGGCCAGCCCGAGGCCGAAGCCGGACTTCGCGCCCGCGGTGTCGGCGACCGCACGACCGGCCGCGAGGCCCAGGGTGCCGAAGAGCCCGAGGACGACGGTGGCGACGATCAGGCTGACACCACTGAACACCGAGGTCATCAGGGTGTCGGTGGCCATCTGGTCGGGGTCCGGCTGCGGCTCCGGGACGTGCTCCACGCGACCGGTCGTCGGCTTGGCCATGGCACCTCCTGCTGCGGGACCGCTCTAGGCTCTCACACCCGTGCCGGTCACGGCGGGTGCGACGCCCGCGATGCCGGACTCACCGGACGACGTTCGCTGCCCGTCTGCTGGCATGATGGCGTCTCGAATCCGCAAGGCCCCGATGACCCCCCCTTGGAGGCGCACCGTGAACAACGATGACATTGCAACGATCCTGCACTCCATAGACATCTTCGCCGGCCTGAGCCCGAAGGTCCTCAAGCGGCTGGCTGAGGCGGGACGGGTCGTGGAGGCGCCGCCCGGGGCTGAGATCATCCATGCAGGTGAGCCTGTCTCTGGTTTCCGTGCCTTCTCCCCCGAGGGGGTCGAGATGCATGTGATCCTCACGGGCACTGCCACGGTGCGAGTCAATGGCCAGGTGGCGGGCACGCTGATCGCCGACGACTATTTCGGCGAGCTGGCACTCATCGACGGGAAGCCCCGATCTGCCGACGTGGTCGCCGGTGACTCAACGTTGACGACCTGGGCCCTGCCCAAGTGGGAGTTCGAGAGCGTCGTGAAGGAGCATCCGGAGGTGCTGCTGCCCATCCTGCGGGTGGTGGTCGCCCGACTGCGACGCGCCGAGGCCGCGGCGCACTGATCGCGCCTACAGCCGTACGAGCTTGCGCCTGCGCACCGTGTAGCCGGCGGGAAGGGTGCCGTCCTTGAGCATGCGGATCGGGCAACGCCGACAGCGGGGCTTGTTCGAGCAGCACTTCTTCTTCGGCCTGGCCACGGCACGATCCTACGTCATCCGGTTAGGGTCGCCTAACTGCAGAGACGAGCTCAGTCCGCCCACACCTGGGCCGTGCGCCCCACGTCGGACAGGATGCCCTTGAGCGTGTCGAAGTCCTCGTGGCGCAGGCGCATCCAGGCGTTGGCGTGGAAGCCGGCCTCAACCGGCTGCGTGGGCGTACCCGGACTCGGGAAGTGCGCGGCGGTGACCAGATGGCCGTACCTGTGGTGGACCTCGTCGAGCCCTGAGTATCCGCTGATCAGACCGTCCCGGTTGGGGCGCAGGGCAACCAGGCCGCACGAGTAGCGGTAGCTCGGGGCGTGCTTGGGCTGGCCGTACATCAGGGCATGGGCCCACTCGTAGTGCAGGTCCATCTCGTTGGCCTCGTTGTACATGTCCCACTGGCCCACCCCGGGCGGCCGGGCACCGATCTCGGAGAACTTCAGCCCCTTGGGCCCGAAGAACCACTCCATGTGGGTCGCTGAGGTGTCCAGGCCCAGGACCGAGATGACCCGGCGGCCCATCTCCCGGACCTCCTCGTAATCAGCCTCCATCACCCGGTTGGTTGCGATGATCTGCGGCGAGATCCACCGAGTGCGCATCGCCTCGAGGACATTCGGGAAGTAGTGCGAGGCGAACTCATGGCTGACGTGCCCGTTGATCGTGATCGTGTCCAGGAAGCCCTCGTGGCCCTCGACGAACTCCTCGAGGGCCACCGACGTCCCCGCGTCGACGCCGGAGGCGGCGCAGGCTGCCACCAGCTGTTCGTCCGAGTCGATCCGGAAGGTGCCGGCGGCCCCTGCGGCGTCGCGGGGCTTGAGGATGAGCGGGTAGCCCACCGACCTCGCGAAGTCCAGTGCCTCTCCGGTGGTCTCCACCGCGGTCGAGGCGGCCGTCGGGATGCCCGCCTCGCGCAGCACCTGCTTCATCGTCGGCTTGTCCCGGCACAGGTATGCGGCGCGGGCTGAGGTGCCCGGGATCCCGCATCGCTCGCGGACCCGGGCGACCGGCATCACGTGCGACTCGATCGAGCACTCCAGGCGATCCACCCACGTGTGCCGCTGCGCCTGGCGCACCGCCCACTCCAGGGCTGCCTCGTCGGTGACCGAGTCGACGCGGTAGTGCCAGTCGATCCACGACTTCAACTCGTCGTCGTAGTGGTCGTAGTCGTACTCGCTGATGACCATGACGTAGGCGCCGACCGCTCGCAGTGCCCTGACGAACCGGCGCTGGGTGTCCGGGAACCGGGGCTCGACGAAGACGATGTTCACATCACGAAGGATGCCCCCTCGTCGGGCGCTCGTCGCGCCGGATCAGCGATCCTCCGTGCGGGAGCCGAGTTCTGACTCGGACGGGACGCGCACTGCATCCGGGTCCTCGCCCGGTGCGTCCGGATGGACGAACCAGCCCCGGCGGATCGCCAGTGCACCGTTGAACGCCGCACCGAGCATGAGTGCCAGCACAGTGACGTAGACCCAGTACATGATCGCAACCGGTGCGGCGATCGCCCCATACACCGATCCAGCCCGGAAGATCCATGCGAAGTACCAGCGCAGGAGCCACGAGAACACAACCCAGAGGCCCATGGCGATCAACGCCCCGGGGACGTCTGCCCGCCAGGCCGTGCGGTGCGGAACGGCCCAGTGGTAGAGGGAGACGACCAGCAGCACCACGACCAGGACCTGGGCGATGATCAGGAAGGCCGACGTAGCCGTGCCCTGGACACCCGGGACCACCCGGGCCAGGAACGTGGGCCCGGCCAGGATCAGCGGGATGGCCACGATCAGGACGGACAGGCCGGCGACGTAGACCCCCAGCGACAGCAGCTTGCTGTGGATGAACGACCGCAACCCCTCACGCTGGTAGATGATGGTCATGGCGTTGACCAGGGCATCGACGACGCGGGAGCCGGCCCAGATGGCGATCAGCACGCCGAGGATGCCCAGCGTGGTCTGCCCACGTCCGAAGACGCTGTCCAGCAGTGGTACGAGAAGGTCGTCGATGGCTTCGGGGGTCAGGACGTCATCGGCGAGGTCCAGCACCCGGGTGCGCAGCTGCTCGACGGCGTCGATCCCGAGCAGCCCCTGGAAGCGCGAGATCCCGGCGACGAGTCCCAGGATCAGCCAGGGCAGGGCGAACACGGCCCAGAACGAGGCCTCGGCGGCCAGGCCCGTCGTGCGGGTCTGGTAGGCCACGACGAACGCATCGCCGAGCGCGCTGCCCGAGAACCGCCGTCCAGCAGCCTGCATCCAACCCGCCACGCACCCACCTCCCACCCATTGCCCACGCGCGAATCTAGTGCGCCCGGGTGCTCAGGGCACGCGCCATCAGCAGCGGACCCCCAACGCGGACCGAGCAGGACGATGCCCACCCCCGGGATCCCGGGCATCAGCGAGCCCCAAGTCCGCAAGCGCCCCGTGCTGAGCTGCCGGCCCGTCGACAAGTAGGTTGGGGTCGTGACCCACGAGTGCGACATCCTGATCATCGGCGCTGGCCCGGCGGGGCTGTATGCGGCCTACTACGCGGGGTTCCGCGGCTGGTCGGTGGTGGTGATGGACGCCCTGCCCGAGGCCGGCGGGCAGATCACCGCTATGTACCCGGAGAAGGACATCTTCGACGTCGCGGGGTACACGGCAGTCAAGGGCCGCGTGCTGGTGGAGAACCTCGTGGCCTCCGCGGCGCCGTTCTCCCCCACCTACGTGCTGGGCGAGCAGGCCGTGGACCTTGACGCCCCCGATGAGGGCCCGGTGACGGTCACAGGATCCGCGGGCACCGTCATCTCGGCCAAGGCCGTCATCATCACCGGTGGCATCGGCTCGTTCACCCCACGAGCACTGCCCGCCGACGACGGCTGGGAGGGCCGCGGGCTCGTCTACTTCGTCCCCCAGCTGGCCGACCACGCAGACAAGGACATCGTGATCGTCGGCGGCGGCGACTCGGCCTTCGACTGGGCCTACGCGTTGCAGCCCATCGCCCGCAGCGTGAGCCTGGTGCACCGCCGGGAGCAGTTCCGCGCCCACGGGTCGATGATCGACACCGTGCGCGACATGGGCGTGGCGCTGTTCACCTCGTGCGAGGTCAGCGCGATCCGCGGGCAGGAGCGCATCGCCGAGGTCGAGGTGACCCACAAGGTGACCGGTGAGGTGACGCTGCTGCCCGCGCAGACGGTGGTGGCGGCCCTGGGCTTCGTGGCCAACATCGGACCGATCGCCACCTGGGGCGTGGAGCTGCTCAAGCGCCACATCGTCGTCGACACCGCCATGCGCACGAACCTGCCGCACGTGTTCGCCGCCGGGGACATCGTCACGTATCCCGGCAAGGTGCCGCTGATCTCAGTCGGCTTCGGTGAGGCGGCGCTGGCGGTCAACAACGCGGCACCCATCGTTGACCCCGGGATGGGCATCTTCCCGGGGCACTCCTCAGGAGGATCCTCGGAATGAGCGCTGTGGATCACGTCACCTCGAACTCCCACGACGGGTCCGGCTCAGGCTTCCCCGCCGAGGCCTTCGCCGACGTCACGGCCGCCAACGCCAAGTACGCCGCGTCGTTCCACGGACTGGGGCTGGGCGGACGGGCAGCCAAGGGGCTGGCGATCATCACCTGCATGGACTCCCGGATCGACCCCCTGAACATCGTGGGCATGGCTCCCGGCGACGTGAAGATCCTGCGCAACGCCGGCGCGCGGGTCACCGATGACGTCCTGCGCACGCTCGTCCTGGCCACGTACCTGCTCGACGTCACCCGCGTCCTGGTCGTGGCCCACACCCGCTGCAAGATGGTCGGCACGGCCGAGGAGGAGATCCACGCCCTGATCGCCGAGAAGTACGGGGTGGACACGTACAGCATGGAGTTCCGGACCGTCGAGGATGAGGTGGCCGCACTGCGCCGCGACCTGCAACGCATCCGCAGCTTCCCATTGCTGCCCCAGGACCTCGTGGTCGGCGGCGCGGTCTATGACGTCGACACGGGCGAGCTCCGGCCGATCGACGCCTGAGCCGAGGCCGGTAGGACGCCGCAAGGCCCGGATGGGCTCGTCGGACGGGTCGTCAGCGCAAGCCGGAGCCCGAGGCGGCGAGACGCACACGATGTCGCCCTTCACACGTGGATGGATCGCCTCGCTGGCCGGCCGCGCACATGGAACCGACCTGATGGCTGCCCGGGAGAGCCTCAATCGGGCGGTTCGGTGTGCGTGACCGCCGGTAGCGCCGGCCACCCGCGTGAGAAGGGCGGATCCATGTGCGTGGCCGCCGCTGGGAGGGCAGCGGACCGGGCGGGAGTCAAGCGGGACCTGCCGGCAGTCCGGTGGGCCGCCGGTGGGTCGCCGGCGGCGCGCACCCGGTCAGTAACCGCCCCGGCCCCGGTTCAGGACCAAGGGCCTCCCGGGCCCTGTGGCGCGCGCCTGCGCGGCAGGGTGACCCGAGCGCAGCGCCGGAGGCGGTTGTCCCCAGCCGACTCCTCAGGCGTCGATGCGCTCGCGGTCCAGGCCCGCCGAACCCGCGACGATGAACTCCTTGCGCGGGGCCACATCCGAGCCCATCAGCAGGTCGAAGACACCGGCCGCGTCGTGGGCGTCCTCGACGCGGACCCGGCGCAGCGTGCGCTTGCCCGGCTCCATGGTGGTCTCCCGCAGCTGGCTGGCGTCCATCTCGCCGAGGCCCTTGTAGCGCTGCGGGTCCTTCCACCTGCGACCGGCCTTCGACAGCTCGGCCAGGGTGGCCTTCAACTCCGCATCCGAGTGCGTGTAGCGGACCTCTGCCTTCTTGCCTCCCGACGCCGGCACCTCGACGCGGTGCAACGGCGGGACAGCGGAGTACACGCGTCCCTCGGCCAGCATCTGCGGCATGTACCGGTGGAACAGCGTGAGCAGCAGGCAGCGGATGTGCGCGCCGTCGACGTCGGCGTCGGCCATCAGGATGACCTTGCTGTAGCGCAGCGCCTCGATGTCGAAGGTGCGCCCGGAGCCGGCACCGAGGACCTGGATGATGGCGGCGCACTCAGCGTTCTTGAGCATGTCGGCCAAGGAGGCCTTGTGGACGTTGAGGATCTTGCCGCGGATCGGCAGCAGCGCCTGGAACTCCGAGTCCCGCGCCAGCTTGGCGGTGCCCAGCGCGGAGTTGCCCTCCACGATGAACAACTCGGTGCGCTCGAGGTCCTCGCTGCGGCAGTCCACCAGCTTGGCGGGCATGGACGATGATTCGAGGGCGTTCTTGCGCCGCTGGACGTCGCGGTGCGTGCGGGCCGCGACCCGGGCCCGCATGGCGTTGGCCACCTTGTCCGCAACTGCCTTGACCACGAGCTTGTCGCCACGCGGGGGGTTGGTGAGCCAGGAGTTGAGCTCCTTGCTGACGACCCCGGCGACGATCCGCGACGCGGCGGGCGTTCCGAGGATCTCCTTGGTCTGGCCCTCGAACTGGGGCTCGGCCAGGCGGACGGTGATCACGGCGGTGGCACCCTCGAGGGCGTCCTCCTTGGTGATCGCGCCCTCACTTGCCCGAAGCACCTTGGCGGCCGTGGCGTAGTCGTTGAGCGTCTTGACCAGCGCCCGCTCGAAGCCGGCGACGTGCGTTCCGCCCTTGGGGGTGGCCACGATGTTGACGAACGAGCGCACCTCGGTGTCGTAGTGGTTGCCCCACCGCAGCGCCACGTCGACCACGAGCTCGCGCTCGACCTCGGTGGGCACCATATGACCACGCTTGTCGAGCACCGGCACGGTCTCGGTGAACTTCCCGGACCCTGCCAGGCGAAGGATGGGTGACACCGCCTCACCTGTCGACAGGTGCTCGGCGAACTCGGCGATCCCTCCCCGATGCGCGAAGATGCGCTCCTGCGGCGCCTCGGGGTCGCGCTCGTCGCGCACGACGATCGTGAGCCCTGGGACCAGGAAGGTGGTCTGTTGTGCGCGGGCGTGCACGAGGTCGAGGTCGATCTGCGCGTCGGAGGTGAAGATCTGCGTGTCCGGCCAGAACCGAACCCGTGTCCCGGTCTTGGCCCTTGGGCAGGAGCCGGCCTGCCGGAGGCCGGACTTCTTGGTGAACTCCGCGTCCGGACCCTCGCCCTCGAAGAGTCCGGGAACACCGCGGCGGAAGGAGATCAGGTGGATGCGGGCATCGCGGTCGACCTCCACGTCCAGGCGTGAGCTCAGGGCATTGACGACGCTGGCCCCGACGCCGTGCAGGCCACCGGAGGCGGTGTAGGAGCCTCCGCCGAACTTGCCGCCGGCGTGAAGCTTGGTCATCACGACCTCGACGCCCGTGAGGCGGGTCCGGGGCTCCACGTCCACGGGGATGCCGCGGCCGTCGTCGTGGACCTCGACCGACCCGTCGGCGCGCAGGATCATGTCGATCCGGGTGCACCACCCACCCAGGGCCTCGTCGACCGAGTTGTCCAGGATCTCCCACAGGCAGTGCATCAGGCCCCGTGAGTCCGTCGACCCGATGTACATGCCGGGGCGCTTGCGCACCGCCTCCAGGCCCTCGAGCACCGAGAGGTTCTTCGCCGAGTACCCGGCTGGGGGCTTCTCGGTGCGTCGCGCGCGCCGCGTCGGCTCAAGGGGTTCTGCAGTCACCGGCCAAGGGTACCGGGGCCGACCGACAGCGACGGTGCACCGCGCACCATCCCATTCCGTGGCGGACCCGCGGTTGGATGCAGGTTGCGCGTCTGGCGAACGTGCCAGCGAATGTCAGTCCGGGATGCCACACTTGAGTTCACACAGATGTAGGAGGGGACATGGTTGGCACTCTTGAGGTGGAGGTGGCGCTGAGCGCCGCTGACCGGTGTGACCGGTGCGGGGCCCAGGCAATCGCCCGCGCGACCCTGTCCTCGGGAGCGCACCTGCTCTTCTGCGGTCATCACCTGAGGGCCCACGAGGCCAGCCTCCGGGAGGTCTCCGCCCGGATCGCGAAGACCTCCGGCGCGGTCCACCACCCCGGCAGCGGTGAGTTGAGCGCCGCTGAGTGAACGAGGTCCTCGTAGACCTCCTGGTTGTCGTGGCGCTGGTCATGGCTGCCGCGGGGATCATCGTGCCGGTGCTCCCGGGCACGTTCCTGGCACTGGGTGCCTTCCTCGCCTGGGCACTGGTCACTGGCGGGCCGGTCGCGTGGACGGCCTTCGGGGTCATCGCCGTGATCATCGCTGCGGGCCAGGTGCTGAAATACCTGCTGCCACACAAGTCGCTGACGTCCGCGGGAGTCCCGGGGCGGTCCATCCTGGTTGGCGGTGTGGCGGCGATCGTCGGATTCTTCGTCATCCCAGTGGTGGGGCTCATCGTCGGATTCATCGGTGGCCTCTACGTCGCTGAGCACGTTCGGCTGCGGGACTGGACCCTGGCCAAGGAGTCGACCTGGGCGGCCATGAAGGCCACCGGGTTCTCGATCCTCATCGAGCTTGGTGCCCTGATGTTCGCCGGCGCCGCGTGGGCCGCGGCCCTGGTTCTGCTGTCCCAGCAGTGACGGGAGGTAGGCTCCCGGCATGGCCACGCCCGCCGACCAGCACGACACGCTCGTCCTGACGCACGACACGGTTGCCCTGGCCCGTCCCACGGCCCCCGTGCAGTTGCCGGTCACTGGCGCTGCGCGCACCGATGGGGCCACGGGATGGCAGCCGGTTGGGGCCACTGATCCACGGGCCGCCTGGGGACCCGCTGGCTGGGCCCGGACCCCGACGCACCCCGCATCCGCGTGGAGCCAGGTCCCCCCGTTCATGCCTCCGACGGCGCCCCCGGTTCTGGTGATGCGCAACAACGCCGCGGTGATCGGAGCCACCCTCGGCTCGGTGTCCCTGTTCCTGTCGCTGCTTCCGTTGATCGGGATCGTTGCCTGGGTGCTTGCGCCCATCGGCCTGCTCAGCAGTGGGATCGGCCTGCTCGTGGGCGCCTCCCGCAAGGTGGGCCGCGTCGGTGCCCTGTGGGGGCTGCTCACATCGGGCGTCGCACTGCTGGTGTGCATGGCCTGGTTGGCTCTGGTCCTGGCCCTCTGACGTCGGCCGGACCACCGCGGTCTGGGCGGATCAGGTGACGCGCGGCGCACACGTTGGGCTTGGGGTCCTCCCGGGGTTAGGCTGTGCACAGCGGGGGTGTGGGTCGTGGGAGGGGCAGTGTCAGCAGCCAGGCGGGTCGTCACGATCGGGGTCTGCGCCGCCCTGTTCACGGGAGCACTCGCGATTCCTGTGTCGGCCGATCAGGCCCTGCGCTCCGGGAACCCCGACATCGTCGCCCTGCAGGAGACGGCTGAGGATGTCCTGCGCACCACGGTCAAGGCCGCGCGCGCCCAGTACAAGACGGAGATCACGGCTGCGCGGGTGCAGCGGGAGGCCGGCCTGGCTGCGCCGAGGGCAGAGCGCGTGGCGGCCCTGAAGCTGGCCGAGACGAAGGCTGAGCGGCGCCTGGCCCGACGGGCCTACGATCGCAGCGCGGCGCCCGTGCTGCGGGAGTACCGGACCGTGAAGCAGGCGTTGCAGGCCAAGCGCGACGCGGTGATCGACGAAGCCCTTGCCGTGTACCTCGAGGAGACCGGCAAACCGGAGATCGCTGAGGCGCTGAAGGCCTACCGGGCTGCGACCTCGATCGCCGGTGACACCCTCGAGCTGGCCCTGAAGTCCGGCCGCGACACCCTGAAGACCGACACCGCGGACGAGCGTGCGCAGTTGGTGGCCGACCTCGAGGAGACCATCACCGAGTCGGAGCGCCTCGAGGCGTGGCTGGACTTCCAGGCCGCGTCTGCCAAGGATCGCCTGGCCTACGAGCGCTCGATCGCCAGTGCCCGGGCCACGTACGCCTCGGCGATGTCCGAGGCCCGCCGCGAGTTCAAGCTGGCCACCGACCTGTCGATCAAGAAGCTGCTCAAGCTCCCGTTCCGGATCTGACCCCGGCCACGAACTTCTCGATCCGCCGCTGCGAGACCGGGACCGCGGTTCGGATGTGCTGGGCGAACAGGCTCACCCGGTACTCATCGATCATCCGTCGGGCGGCGCGCGCCGTGTCCCCGCTGGCCATCGGATCCGCAACGGGCCACTGCGCCACGTTCGCAGCCATCAACCGCTCCCCCGCGCGGGCGGCTTCCAGACGGCGCGAGTCGGCCGCGGGATCGTCTGCCAGCTTCGACGTGCGCCAGGCGAGGGCCTGCAGGTAGCGGCGCAGGTCCGGCAGGCGATCGGCACCGATCCGCGAGACAGGGCGGGGTCCGACGAGGCGGTCCAGCTCGGAGCGGACGTCGGCCACTGAGTTCGCGATCACGGGCGAGGTGAGGGCATCGATGCCCCGCTGCGCATCCCAGGCCAGGCCCAGGGCCGTGACCACAGCGGCCAGGACACCCGCGTAGTGCCGGGGCAGCTCGAGGGTGATCCTGGACACGGTGGCCGCGAAGGTCCCCGCGTCGCGAACCGGTGGTCCCGCGAGCAGGGCGTCGATGCAGGCGTCAGCACAGTCGTCGAGGAGGGCCTGGGCCCCGCCGTGCGGGTAGCGGCCGAGGATCAGCCTCCCGGTCATGTCCAGCGACGCGTACCCTCGCGGGGCCGGGTTCGGGACAGCCAGGGCAACGAGCCTGCGAACCCCGCGCCGATGGGTCCTCTGCGCCTCACCGATGTCGGCGAGCACCACCAGGTCCACGGATGTGCCGCGGTCGACCAGCGCCGGGTATCCGGTGACCGCGATGCCGGAGACGGCCCGCTCGACGGTCTCGGGGATGGTTGCGAACGTCCAGGCGGTCGCCCCGGAGACCGTCACGTCGTCGGCGGCACGGGCAAGCATCGCCGCGCGGTCCGGTGCGTGGTGGCGCTGCAGCGCTCCAAGGTCACGTCCCTCACCCAGGACGTTCCCGGACTCGTCGACGACCCGGTAGCGCGGCAGCAGGTGCATCGGCACCCGGGCGAGATCCCAGTCGTCGGTGCGCACCCGGACGCCGGTCAGCCTGGTGACCGCGGCGGCCACGGCCTCCAGGATCGGTTGCTCGCCGAGCTCCGGTGCGTCGAGGACCGCCGGAACCAGGTTCGGTGCCGGGCCGACCTGGCGGCGGATCGTCTTGGCGGGGCTGCGCAGCAGCGCCGTGACGAGGTCCCCGCGCAGGCCGGGGGCGGCACCTGGGACGTCGGCTGGATCCAGGTCGGGCAGCACTGCCAGCGGTACGTCCACGGTGACTCCGTCCGCGGCGTCCCCCGGCTCGAATGCGTACGACAGGTTCAGGGTCACCTCGGGCCCGGCGCTCCAGCGCAGCGGGAAGTCACCCTCGTCCGGAAGATCCTCGCCGGTCACCTGGATGTCGGCCTGCGTCAGCGTCAGCAGCTCCGGAGTCTGCCTCGACGCCTTCTTCCACCACGAGTCGAAGTGCCGCACGGAGGTGATGTCCGCGGGGATGCGCGCGTCGTAGAACGCGAACAGGCCCTCGTCGTCGATGACCAGACCGCGTCGGCGACTGCGCTCCTCGACCTCCTCGGCGGTCCGCAGCGCCGCGACGTTGGCGTGCCAGAAGCGGTGCCGCGTGGTCCACTCCCCCTCGACCAGCGCACCGCGGATGAACAGCTCGCGGCACAGCGCCGGGTCGATCCGGCCGTAGTCGACGGTCCGGCCGGTGACGATCGGGATCCCGTACAGGGTGACGCGTTCGACTGCGACAGTGGCGCCGCGCCTGGCCGACCAGTGCGGCTCGGAGTAGGTGCGGGAGACCAGGTGCGCGGCTGCCGCCTCGATCCAGTCGGGCTTCACGACTGCATTGCGCCGGGCGAACAGCCGCGAGGTCTCCACGAGCTCGGAGGACATCACCCACTCGGGGCTCTGCCTGGCCAGGGCCGAGCCCGGGAAGATCACGAACCGCGCCCCCCGCGCGCCCAGGTAGTCCCGACGCTGCGGGTCCCACATCCCCACCTGGGAGAGCATGCCGGTGAGCAGCGCCTGGTGGATGCCGTCGTGGTCGTCGCGTCCGTTGCTCCATGGCAGGCCCAGGCTCGAGAGGACCTCGCGGATCTGGCTGACCAGGTCCTGCCATTCGCGGATCCGCAGGTAGTTCAGGTACTGGTCCCTGCAGGCGCGGCGCAGGCCATTGGCAGACGTGCTGCTGCGCAGGGTTCGGATGTGGTCCCAGAGGTTGAGCAGGGTGGAGAAGTCCGAACGCTTGTCGACGAAGCGCGCGTGCGCGGCGTCGGCCCTGCCCTGCTCAGCCTCCGGTCGTTCCCGGGGGTCCTGGATGGTCAGCCCGGCAACGATCACCACGACCTCCCGGACGCAGCCGGCCTCGGCGGCGGCCAGCACCATCCGGCCCAGTCGCGGATCCAGTGGAAGGCGTGCCAGCTGCTTGCCCAAGGGGGTCAGGCGCGGAGGCCCGTCGCCCGGCTTCAGGGCACCCAGCTCGTGGAGCAGTGCGATGCCGTCGCGGATCTGCCGGGTGTCGGGCGGGTCGAGGAACGGGAAGCGCTCGATCTCGCCAAGGCGCAGGGCCGCCATCTGCAGGATCACCGAGGCCAGATTGGTGCGCAGGATCTCCGGGTCGGTGAAGGCTGGTCGCTCCAGGAAGTCCTGCTCGTCGTACAGGCGGATCGCGATCCCGTCGCGCACCCGTCCGCAGCGCCCGGCGCGCTGGTTGGCCGATGCCTGGGAGATCGGCTCGATCGGCAGGCGTTGCACCTTCAGGCGCTTGCTGTATCGCGAGATCCGGGCCGTCCCGGGGTCCACGACGTAGCGGATCCCCGGCACGGTGATGGACGTCTCGGCGACGTTCGTCGCGAGCACCACACGGCGGCCCCCGCCGGGCGCGAACACGCGGTGCTGCTCGGCCGAGCTCAGCCGGGCGTAGAGCGGCAGGACGTTCGTGGTCACGTCGAGCATGGGGCGCAGGGCGTCGGTGACGTCGTGGATCTCGCGCTGGCCGGAGAGGAAGACCAGGACGTCCCCGTCGCCTGAGGTCAGGCACTCCAGGACCGCGTCGCACACGGCATCGACGTCGTCGCTGGCCACATCCTCGGTCGGCCGGTAGCGGATCTCGACGGGGTAGGTGCGTCCGCTGACCTCGATGATCGGCGCGCCGCCGAAGTGCGCGGAGAACCGCTCGACGTCGATGGTGGCGCTGGTCACGATGACCCTCAGGTCGGGCCGGCGCGGTAGGAGACGCACCAGGTAGCCGAGCAGGAAGTCGATGTTGAGGCTTCGCTCGTGCGCCTCGTCGATGATGATCGTGTCGTAGCGGCGCAGGTCCCGGTCGCGCTGCAGCTCGGCGAGCAGGATGCCGTCGGTCATCACCTTGACCTTCGTGCCCCTCGCGGTGCGGTCGGTGAACCGCACCGCGAACCCCACCTCGGCGCCGAGCTCGACGCCGCACTCCTCGGCGATGCGGGCGGCCAGGGTCCGGGCAGCGATCCGCCGCGGCTGGGTGTGGCCGATCATCCCGTTCGTCGCACGTCCGGCGGCCAGCGCGATCTTGGGCAGCTGGGTCGTCTTGCCCGACCCGGTCTCGCCGGCGACGATCACCACCTGATGGTCGCGCAGGGCGCGCGTGATCTCCTCGACGTGCTCAGCGATGGGCAGCTGCTCGGGAACGGACAGGCGCATGGTGTGCCTAGGTTCCCACAGGGTGGGTGGCGCTTCCTCGGACACCGTGGCCCACGGATCAGGTCGCTCGAGCCTCCGCCGCGGCGGCGATGTCGGCGAGGTCCTCCTCCAGGGCCTCGCGGGTCTGGCCCACGAGAGGCGCCCGATGTTCGACGGGGCGCCCGGACCGGGCTGCTACCAGGACCGGTCCAGTGGTCGACCCTCCGCGTACCCAGCGGCCGACTGCACCCCCAGCAGTGCGCGCTCGTGGAAGCCGGCCATGGAGGTCGCCCCAGCGTAGGTGCACGCCGAACGAACACCCGATGTGATCGAGTCGAGCAGGTCCTCGACGCCGGGACGCAGCGGGTCGATGTACATCCGTGAGTGGGAGATCCCCTCCTCGAACATCGCCTTGCGCGCTCGGTCGAACGCCGACTCGTCGGTGGTCCGCCCACGCACAGCCCTGGCCGAGGCCATCCCGAAGCTGACCTTGTAGGCCTTGCCGGAGGGGTCGATCTGCAGGTCGCCGGGCGACTCGTAGGTTCCGGCGAACCAGGAGCCGATCATGACAGCCCCGGCGCCGGCGGCCAGCGCGATCGCAACGTCGCGTGGGTGGCGCACACCTCCGTCGGCCCAGATCCAGCGGCCCTCCTTGCGGGCCGCCGTCGCGCAGTCAACGACTGCCGAGAGCTGGGGCCGCCCGACCCCGGTCTGCATCCGGGTGGTGCACATCGCGCCGGGTCCGACCCCGACCTTGACGATGTCGGCGCCGGCCTCGATCAGGTCCAGGGTGCCCGCTGCGGTGACCACGTTGCCGGCCACGACGGGCACGTCGGGGGCGACGTGCCGCGCCCGGCGGACCGCGCCGAGGGCCTCGACCATCTTCTCCTGGTGGCCGTGCGCGGTGTCGACGACCAGGATGTCGACCCCCGCAGCGAGCAGGGCCTCCGCCCGACCGTGGACGTCGCCGTTGACCCCGATCGCCGCACCCACGCGCAGCCGCCCCCGGGAGTCGACCGCGGGGGTGTAGACCGTGGCCCGCAGGGCGGCGGCGGAGGTCAGGAGCCCCACCATCGTTCCGTCGCCGCCGACGATCGGCGCGACCCTGCGCCTGGCGCCGTGCATCGCCTCGAAGGCCTCGCGCGGCTCGACCCCGTCCGGCAGGGTGAACACCTCCTCGCTCATGACGTCGGCCACGCTGCTGAAGCGGTCGGTGTCGACACAGTCGGACTCGGTCACGATGCCGACGGGCACACCGGCGCGTTCCACCACCGCAGCTCCGTGGGCGCGCTTGTGGATCAACGACAGCGCGGCACCGATCGTCTCGTCCGGGGACAGCCGGACCGGGGTGTCGTAGACCGTGTGCCGGGCCTTGACCCATGCCACGACATCGGCGACGACCTCCACAGGGATGTCCTGCGGGATGATCACGAGGCCGCCCCGTCGGGCCACGGTCTCAGCCATGCGCCGACCGGCCACAGCCGTCATGTTGGCCACGACGATCGGGATGGTGGCCCCGGACCCGTCGGGGGCGCTGAGGTCGACGGCGAACCGGGAGGCGACGGCGGAGCGGGTCGGCACCAGGAAGGCGTCGTCGTAGGTCAGGTCGTGGGCGGGCAGCTCGTGGAGGAAGCGCATGCCGCCACGGTATCCCGGGCGGGGCCGGCTACGAGCGCCTCCTGCGTAGGCTCAGCTCGTGCGCCGCGTCGTGATCGTTGGCAACTCCGGGTCGGGCAAGACGACCCTTGCCGACACTGTGGCCGAACTGTTGGGCGTCCCGCACGTCGAGCTCGACGCGCACTACCACCAAGCCGGGTGGACTCCCCTGCCGGAGCAGGACTTCGCGGATGCTGTCCGGTCCGCCCTTGACGGTGCCGATGCGACGTCCGGCGGGTGGGTGGTGTGTGGCAACTACCGGTCGGTCCGGACGCAGATCTGGGCCCGGGCTGACACGATCGTCTGGTTGGACCTGCCGCGCCCAGTCGTGATGTGGCGGGTGACCAGCCGCTCGTTCGGCCGGGTGGTGCGGCGCACGGAGCTGTGGAACGGCAACCGGGAGTCCCCGGCGAACCTGCTGGCCCTGCACGACCCCGAGCGCAGCGTGATCCGCTGGGCGTGGGACGGCGTGGAGCGCTACCGTCGCCTCTACGTCCCAGCGATGGCCGGCACCACATGGGCGGACCTGCGCTGGTACCGACTGCGGTCGCCGGCCGCGGTGGCCGTGTGGCTCGAGGAGACCACGCCTCGATCACCTTGGCGATGATCCGTGCGTCACGACACCGGGATCTGCCTCGCCTCGCAGGGACAGCCTCTCGGATCAGGGTGGACCGAACGGCGGGTGCCGAGATCGACGGGCCGACTGAGGATGTCGGCACATCGTCGATACCCACCGAGCCCAGCAACGCGCTCCCCCACCCGTTCGGCTCAACCCCGCCCCCACGGATGCCGACCATCACCCCAGGAGAAGGGGGCGCACCATGGCGCGCAGGAAGCTCGGAGACACGCTCGTCGGCTGGGGGGTCATCACCCCGCAGCAGTTGGAGGCTGCCCTCGAGGTCCAGGCCCGGGACGGGCGGACGGTTCGCCGTCGCCTGGGTCGCGTGCTGGTCGACGCCGGCCTGGTCACCGACGGAGCCGTGGCCGCGGCGCTTGCTGACATGCACGGTCTTCAGGTCGTGGATCTCGATATGCAGATCATCGACCCGGGGGTCGCCCGGCGGATCCCGCACAGCATCGCTGTGCAGCATGTCGTGCTGCCGTTGACCGTCCGCGAGGGCGTCCTGCGCGTGGCTGTAGCCGATCCGGTCGACGTCGTCGCACTCGATGACCTGCGGATGCGGGCCCAGGGACTGCGCCTCGAGGTGGTGGTCGCCGCCGAGGCCCAGCTGCGGGAGAAGATCGCGGAGCTGTGGAGCCAGGCGGTCACCGAGGACGCCCTGGAGAAGTTCGTCTCGGAGCTGTCCACGGATGAGGAGGTCAGCCTCGAGGCCGGCGACGACGAGGGCGCCGTCGCCGCAGTCCACCAGATCCTCTCCGCGGCTGTTCGTGCCGGGTCCAGCGACGTGCACATCGAACCCATGCGCGACGGGGTCCGGGTACGGGTCCGGATCGACGGCACCCTGCGCCCGCTGATGTCCCTGCCCCGAAGTGGTCACAGCTCCATCGTGGCGCGCATGAAGATCATCTCGGGGTTGGACATCGTCGAGCGACGGGTTCCGCAGGACGGTCGAGCACGGCTGCGGGTGGAGGGCCGTGATCGCAACCTGCGTGTGTCGACCCTGCCCACGCTGCACGGTGAGAAGATCGTGGTGCGCGTCCTGGCCAACCAGGACATGCTCCCGAGCCTGACCGACCTGGGAATGGGACTTGAGCAGGAGCTGATACTGCAGAACGCACTGCACCTGCCCCAGGGACTGGTCCTCATCACCGGTCCCACCGGATCTGGGAAGTCGACGACCCTGTACTCGGCCATCAGGCAGATGCTCGACGACGAGCGCAACCTGATCACGCTCGAGGATCCGGTGGAGATCGAGCTGCCGGGTGTGGGCCAGGTGCAGATCTCGGAGAAGACGGGGATGACCTTCGCCGCCGGCCTGCGCGCGGCCCTGAGGCAGGACCCGGATGTGATCATGGTGGGTGAGATCCGGGACCAGATCACCGCGGAGCTGGCTGTCCGTGCTGCCCTCACCGGTCACCTGGTCCTCTCGACGCTGCACACCAACGACTCGGCGTCGGCCGTGATCCGGTTGGTGGAGATGGGGGTTCCCAGCTACCTCGTGGCCTCCTCGCTGACCTTGTCCATGGCCCAGAGGCTGGTGCGCAAGCCGTGCACCGAGTGTGCGACGCGGACGCCTGCGGATGCCGACACTCGCCGGCGCCTGGGCATGACCGATGCGGAGGCTGCGGCGTGCGTGGCGCCTGTGGGGTGCCGTGCCTGCGGGATGTCGGGCTACTCCGGTCGAGTGGGGCTCTACGAGATGCTGCCCATCAGCCGTGGTGTCCGGGCCGCGCTCGTGGCCGGGGCGGGCGAGGCTGCGATCGCCGCGGCTGCCACCACCGATGGTTTCCGTTCGCTGCAGCGGCTCGGGGTGGAGGCCGCCGTGGCAGGCCTGACCACTCCTGGTGAGCTGCTGCGGACCCTGTCGATCGATGCTGAGGCGTTCCAGCCGGTCTGAGGCTGTTCAGCCCAGGTCTCTGAGTGCGCGCAGGACCAGGGTCTCGCGGGTGACCCAGGTCCGGGCACTGCCCTCATCGAGGACTCGTTGGTTGACTGCGATCGCCTGGTCAGTGCCGACCCATGCCGGCGCGAACGCCAACTCGTGCTCGTAGTCGTCGAGACGCTGGTCGTGGACCTCGTCGCCCACGACACACGGGTAGTAGGTGGATTCCATGCGCAGTGTGAGCCCGGGCTCGAGGGCCCGCCGATGCTCGACGACGCGCAGGAGCACCTCGCCGACGTGGGTGACGGTGCGCCCGCACTCCTCGGACACCTCGCGGATGATCGCCTGGCGCGCGGACTCCCCCGGCTCCACGCCACCCCCCGGGAACTTGTAGTCGCCGGCTACCGCGGAGTGCACCATGAGCAGCAGGTCTCCATCACGGATGACGGCACGGACCGCGTGCCGCTCCAGGACATCCGCCGGTAGCCCCTGCACCGGATCGTGGTCGATCCGGATCAGGCGCGAGTCGCCCCCGTCCGTCGGCCCCACGGTCGTCAGTCCAGGTAGTCGCGCAGAACCTGCGAACGGCTCGGGTGGCGCAGCTTGGACATCGTCTTGGACTCGATCTGGCGGATCCGCTCGCGGGTCACGCCGTAGACCTTGCCGATCTCGTCGAGGGTCTTGGGCTGGCCGTCGGTGAGGCCGAAGCGCATCTTCACCACGCCGGCCTCACGGTCGCTCAGGGTGTCGAGCACCCCGTCGAGCTGCTCCTGGAGCAGGGTGAACGACACGGCGTCCGAGGGGACGATCGCTTCGGAGTCCTCGATCAGGTCACCGAACTCCGAGTCGCCGTCCTCACCCAACGGGGTGTGCAGGGAGATCGGCTCGCGTCCGTACTTCTGGACCTCCACGACCTTCTCGGGCGTCATGTCCAGTTCCTTGGCCAACTCCTCCGGGGTGGGCTCACGGCCGAGGTCCTGGAGCATCTGGCGCTGCACGCGGGCCAGCTTGTTGATGACCTCGACCATGTGCACCGGGATCCGGATGGTGCGCGCCTGGTCGGCCATCGCGCGGGTGATCGCCTGGCGGATCCACCACGTGGCATAGGTGGAGAACTTGTAGCCCTTGGTGTAGTCGAACTTCTCCACAGCGCGGATCAGGCCCAGGTTGCCCTCCTGGATCAGGTCCAGGAACAGCATGCCGCGACCGGTGTAGCGCTTGGCGAGGCTGACCACGAGCCGCAGGTTCGCCTCGAGGAGGTGGTTCTTGGCCCGGCGGCCGTCCTCGGCGATCCACTCGAGGTCGCGGCGCAGCTTCGGGTCCAGCGACATGCCGGAGTTCAGCTTCTCCTCGGCGAACAGTCCGGCCTCGATCCGCTTGGCCAGCTGCACCTCCTGCTCGGCATTGAGCAGGGCGACCTTGCCGATCTGCTTGAGGTAGTCCTTGACCGGGTCCGCTGTGGCACCGGCGACGGTGACCTGCTGCTGTGGCTCGTCCTCGATGTCGGCGTCCGAGATCTCGAACGCCTCAGTCTCCGTGGAGTCGGCGGCCGCCGGTGCGGGGGTCTCCTCGGCCTTGACCTCCTCCAGGTCCTTGGCCAGGTCCACCTCGAGCTCTGCCTCCAGGGAGGCCGCGCTGGCCAGCTCGGTGCTCGCAGCCTCCGGGCTCAGGGCATCGACATCGAGGTCGAGATCGATCTCGATCTCCTCGACGTCGGACAGGTCCACGATGGGCTCGGCGTTCGGGTCCTCCTCGACATCGAGGTCCACCGGCACCTCGGGGCTCGGCCCCGACTTCGCGGTGCCCTTCGCGGCGGGGGCCTTCTTCGCCGCGGACTTGCGCACCGTGGCCCTCTTCGCAGGACCCCCCGAAGCCGGATCGACCACAGCAGCTGAAGTGTCGTCCTCGGCGCTGGAGCTCGCGGCCGACTTGGCCGTCGGCTTCGTTGCCGTGGCCTTCTTCGCCGTCGGCTTCGTTGCCGAGGCCTTCTTCGCAGGTGCAGCGGGTGCCTTGTCCACCGAAGCGTCCTTGACCGCGGCGGCGGGTGCCGCTGCAGCCGTCTTCGTCGCGCGCTTGGCAGGGGCCTTCGTCCTGGCGGTGGCGGGGGCCTGGGCCACCTCGCTCAGCTCGGTCGACTTGGCCGCGACGGATTTGTTCGGACTCACCAGCAGATGCCTCTCACTTCGACGTCCGGGCGCGCAGGCGATGCGCCGGGCCCGGGAACGTTGGTCATTCTGTCACGCGTGCGCGCTGGGGCGGGCACCCCTGCTACAACGACACATGCGCCCCCGTATGTTCCCGGCCGCGCACAGGGGCAAACCCCTCGGCATCGTCGAATCGGGACAGATCAGGCCTTGACGGCCAGGACCGGGATGCTGGCCTCGAGCAGGATCGACTGCGAGTTGGATCCCAGGACCAGCTTGCCGACGGGCGTGCGCCTGCGGATCCCGATGACGATGAGGTCCGCCTGCATCTCCTCGGCGGTCTGGAGCACGTCGTTGACGGGGTCCTTGCCGCGCACCAGGTGGCGCAGGTCGTGCTCCACGTCCGCGGCGTGCAGCATGGCGTGGACGCGCTCCAGAGCCTCACTGCGCTCCAACGCTGTGGCGCTGTCCAACTTCTCACCATGGTCGGAGTAGACGACCACGACCATGGTCCCGCGCAGCTTCGCCTCCGCGATCCCCTGACGCACGGCTGCCTCGCCCTCGGGGCTGGCGACGTACCCGACCACGACTCCACTCATCAGTACCTCCCTGGCGTGCCTTCGTCCACCGTAGTGGTTCGGGCGCTGGGATTCCGGTCAGGCGCCGCCGAGCCGTCGTGAGGGACTGGCCGTGACGCACACCGGCCCCCGGCGCTGCGTGTGGCTGGCCTTCGCGGGGAAGGTCGTCACTGCAGCGACCCAGGGGCCGGGGAGTGCAGGGAGCGTCAGTCGGACTTGGCGGCGCGGAAACCGGCGTCGAGGTCCGCGAGGATGTCGGTGATGTTCTCGATCCCGACCGCCAGGCGCACGAGACCCGGGGTGACCCCCGTGGCGCGCTGCTCCTGCTCAGTCAGCTGTGAGTGGGTGGTCGAGGCGGGGTGGATCACCAGGCTGCGCACATCGCCGATGTTGGCGACGTGGCTGTGCAGCTCCAGTGCCTCCACGAACCTGCGACCGGCCTGGGCTCCGCCCTTGATCTCGAAGGACAGCACTCCCCCGGTGCCCAGCGGCGCGTACTTGCGGCCCAGCTCGTACCACGGGCTGCTCGGCAGGGACGCGTAGTTGACGCTCTCAACCTCGTCGCGGGTCTCGAGCCACTGCGCCACGGCCTTGGCGTTGGACACGTGGCGCTCGATGCGCAGGCTGAGGGTCTCCAGGCCCTGGGCGATCAGGAACGCATTGAACGGTGCCACGGCGCTGCCCAGGTCTCGCAGGAGCTGCACGCGTGCCTTGAGGATGAACGCAAGGTTCGCCCCCAGGGCGCTGCCCACACCGAGGTCACGGGCGTACACCAGGCCGTGGTAGCTCGGGTCGGGCTGGTTGTAGTTCGGGAAGCGCTCGGGATCGGCGCCGAAGTCGAAGTTCCCGGAGTCGACGATGGCACCGGCGACCGCCGTGCCGTGGCCCCCAAGGTACTTCGTGGCCGAGTGGACCACGATGTCGGCACCGAACTCGATCGGGCGGATCAGGTACGGCGTGGCCACCGTGTTGTCGACGACCAGCGGGACGCCAGCCTCGTGGGCAACGCCAGCGACGCCCTCGATGTCGAGGATGTCGTTCTTCGGGTTCGAGATGGTCTCGGCGAAGAAGGCCTTGGTGTTGGGCCTGACCGCGGCGCGCCAGCTGTCGAGGTCGTCGGGGTCCGCCACGAAGGAGACCTCGATGCCGAGCTTCTTGAAGGTGTAGTGGAACAGGTTGTAGGTGCCGCCGTACAGGCTGGGGCTGGAGACGATGTGGTCGCCGGCCTCGGCGATGTTGAGCAGGGCCAACGTCTCGGCGGCCTGACCGGAGGAGACCAGCAGGGCCCCGACGCCGCCCTCGAGGGAGGCGATGCGCTCCTCGACCGCGGCCTGCGTCGGGTTCATGATCCGGGTGTAGATGTTGCCGAACTCCTTGAGCGCGAACAGGTTCGCGGCATGGTCCGTGCTGTCGAAGGTGTAGCTGGTGGTCTGGTAGATGGGCAGGGCGCGCGCGTTGGTGGCGCTGTCCGGGTTCTGGCCGGCGTGGATCTGGCGGGTCTCGAAGGACCAGGCGTTGTTCATCTCGACGTCTCCTCGTGATGGCCCCGGAGGGCCGTTGCGGGTGTGACGTTGGTCTGCGAATCGGCGGTGCCGAGTCCCAGACCCGCGTCGGGGTCCGGGGCCTTGCTGGGGGCAAGACCCGCGCTTGCTGCGTCCCGCCGGGAGGCGGTAGCAACCAGGTCCTCACCTGGGGCACCCCACCGCGGTCGGAGGGTTGCCGCCCAGCAAGCCAGGGCTTGATGCTGGGACTCTTGACCTGCCGCAGAAGGTACACGGACCCACCGCGCTTCGCAAACACGCGACACGACACGTCGGCTGGTCAGCGCCGCCCCGGATTGCGGCACTCGGACTCGGGCAGGCCAGCCAGTGACTCACGCCAGGTCCGGGGATCGCTGCCCCGGCCCATCAGCTGTGCGGCCAGCGACGCCAGGCGGTACTCGGGGTCCTGGGCCAGGGCGAGGTGGACGCAGACGGTGGCCAGGGCGCCCTCCCCGCGCATCCAGGAGACCAGCGCGAGGATGGTCGCCGGCGGAGCCCCAGTGCCCGGCGGTGCGGCCCGCAGCACGTCGCACAATGTCTCGATGGTGCCCTCCCAGCATCGAGCGCAGTGGTGCCCGCGAACCACCAGCCTGTGGAGCACGACGTCGCGGACGCGGATGTCGACCAGAGCGCGCAGGACACGTGCCGTTCTGGACGGTGTCAGCGCGACCACCGGGGCGCGGCAGGCGCCCCTGGGCAGGAGGAGCCCGGTGAGGAAGGTGATCTGCGAGTCGCGCCATCGTTGGGTGGGCTGGGCCGGCCGGCGCCGCCTGAGCACCTGCTCGACCTCGGCCGCGCGCTGATCGTCCCGGGTGATCCGATCCACGAGTTGGTCCCGACTGGCCAGGGGCGCGTACCCCGCGTAGACGTACTCGGCACGTACGGCGTTCATGATCGTGGCATCCAGCGGGGTGCCCTGCACCGGGCAGCACGCCGGCTCCGTGCACGAGTGCGACCACCACATCCGGCCGTTCGTGCTCAGGTTGCCGCCGACCTCGATCCCGACGAGGTCCAGCGCCGAGCGCAGCTCGAGGAGGAAGTCGGCACTCGACAGGTCATCGCGTGACGTGGAGTCGGCATCCGCGACCCACGCCACCCAGTCGACGGCGATCCCGCCGGTGCCGTCGATGCTCAGGGCAGTCTGGGCTGCCACCTCCGCGCACGGTCCGGCGGGCGGCAGGTCAACGCGCATGATGACCGGCGAGACCCTTCCGGGCACTCCAGAGATGAAGGCGACGAGGGACTTCTCAGGAACGAAGCCGAGCAGGGGGGCGCAGGAGGCCACGAGGCTGCTCGGACAGGTGATCGGGGGCAGGAGCGGGTCGGCTGTCATGGCCCAACCGTGGTTCCCGATGGCGAGATCGGGAAGGTGGTTCGGGTGGATCTGTGGACAGCTGTGCTCAGATCTCCTCGCCGACGGCGAGGACCTTCGCGGTCCAGGTGCTGGCAGGGGCAACCACCACGCACTCGTCGCCCACGCAATGGCCGAGCAGGGCCAGGGCCAGGGGCGAGGTGTCGCTGATGCGCTCCTCATCGAGGTAGGCCTCGACCGGATCGACGATCCGCACGACGAGCCGTTCTCCGTCGGCGTCGGTGAGAGCCACTCGGCTGCCCAGGGTGATCACGGACCCCAGCGACCCGAGGTCCAGGGTGCCCGAGGTGCCCAGCAGCACCACGAGCCGATCGTGCTCAGCCTGAAGCCGCTCGAAATCGGCGACGACGCGCTCGTCGCGCTCGTCCTCGACGAGCAGGGGCCGCATGGCGGGGAGCTCCTCATCGGCGATCTCGTCAACACGCGCCTGGAGGCTGGCCCTGCCCTCCGGGGTCAGCATCACTTGTCCGTGCCGCGCCATACGTGCTCCCAACATCGTCGTCTCGGTTCCCCCGCCCAACTGGGCAATGGCCGCGAGGTTACCCTGCGACGCCCGGTCATGACGCATGCTGGGGGGGATCTGCGGCTGCCGGGACAGTCACGGACGTTGAGGGGCCCGAACATCCTGCGGCTTCCCCTCCGCAGAGCGCCCGGGCCCTGTTGAGAAACTACCTCGGCTCCTCTCCAGAACTGCGCAACGCCGCGCCGGTGGTTCGCCCCGGTGGCCGTCGAGGGCGGATGCGCCCGATCCGCCGAGGCCGCAGACTTGGTCCATGGCCAGATTCAGCACCGCCCTGCAGACGACCGCGCCCGCAGAACGCGTCCTTGACCACCTCGCGGACTTCGCAACAGTCGGCGACTGGGACCCGGGCATCACCGAGGCGGACCTCATCTCCGGGGAACCGGGGCAGGTGGGCGCCCGGTACCTGGTGATGGCTGCCTTCGGCCCCCGCCGCATCCCCCTCGAGTACGTCGTCGTCGAGCGCGTCGACGTGCACGCGGAGGCGCCGGGTCGCGTGGTGCTCAGGGCCGAGACCGGCTCGTTCACCTCTGACGACACGATCACCGTCAGCCCGACGGCCACCAGGTGCCAGGTCGACTACGACGCGGTCCTGACCCTACGGGGGCTCGGCCGCGTCATGGACTGGCCTCTGCACCAGAGCTTCCAGGTGATCGGGCGGCGGGCTGAGCAGGGGTTGCGTGCCGAACTCGAGAGCCTCGCAGCCGAGCACGGCGCGGGGCCCACGTGAGCATCCTGGGCTCGGCGGTCACGGGGGCCGCTCGATTGGCGGATGGGGCTCTGGAGGTCAGCGTCGCCGGCGGCTTCGGCAGCACCGGGATCCGGCTGCGACGGCGCATGTTCAACTGGTCGGCCCTGCCCCGGCTCGATGGGCGCCACGTGGTCATCACCGGTGCGACCTCCGGCATCGGGTGGGCGTCGGCCCTGGAGATGGTGCAGCAGGGTGCCCAGCTCTCCATCGTGGGCCGTGATGCCGCCCGAACCACGGCAGCGGCAGAAGCCCTCGGGACTGAGTCGGGTCCGGAGGTCAATGCCTACATCGCGGACCTCGACGTGCTCGCGGATGCCCGCCGGGTCGCAGACGAGATCGTCGCCGATGGGCGCGCGGTGGACGTGCTCGTCCACAACGCTGGGGCGCTGTCGGCGCAGTACCGGCGCACGGACGATGGCTTCGAGGCGACCTACGCCTCGCAGGTGCTCAGCCAGCACATCCTCACCTCGGGGCTGCTCCCGGCGCTGTGGCGCTCCACGAGTCCGCGGGTGATCGTCGTGTCCTCGGGCGGCATGTACGCCGAGAAGCTCGATGTGGCCACCGTGCAGATGTCGGCCGCGGACTACGACGGGGTCCGGGCCTACGCGCGGGCTAAGCGCGCCCAGGTGACCCTCATCGAGCAGTGGGCACGACGCCTCCCGTCGGTGGGATTCCACGCCATGCACCCCGGCTGGGCCGACACGCGCGGCGTGCAGGTGTCGCTGCCCACGTTCCGCAGGGTGACGCGCCCGATCCTGCGCACGCCCCAGGAGGGCGCCGACACGATTGTCTGGCTCGCGGGAGTCGACCCGATCCCCGCTCCGAGCGGCTCGTTCTGGCTGGATCGGGCACCGCGCAGCACGGTCCGCTACCCGGGGACTGGGCCACGTCCGGGCGATGCCGAGGCGCTCTGGGACCTCGTGAGCCAGCAGTCCGGGGTCGCGCTTCCACCTGACCCTGCATGAGCGCCCTGCGGGAAACCGCGACGCTGGTCAACCCCGAAGCCATTGGACCCTGGGGCTGACCAGCGCAGGAGCGGGTCAGGCGGTCGGGGCTGCGATCCTGCCGCCGGAGAAGTACCGCCAGGCGTAGGCGATCGCGATGGCCGTTACCGGCAGCGATACCAGCAACCCGACGCCGCACAGCAGCGCACCTGCCACGTTCAGCAGGAAGGACAGCACGGCCAGCAGGATCAGCGGCCCGATGTTGCCGGCGACGACCTCGAAGGATGCGCGCATCGCACCGGTGGGAGTCGACTGGGGAGCTGTCGTGACAGAGTCGACCTTCTTGTCGATGATCGCGTAGCCGTAGAACTGCAGCAGGAACCCGGCGATGAGCCCGGGGATCACGCACAGGATCAGCCCGACGGTGACGACGAGGGCCACCAGCAGGGACGCGAGGATGTACGGACCGATGTCCTTGGTGGAGAGCAGCTGTTCGACGCTGGGGCGCCCGCCATCAAGGATAGTCAGGGCTGCGCGGATCAGTCCCAGGCCGATCACCAGCGAGATGAAGAGGCTCAGCACCGAGCCAATCATCGTCAGGAACCAGCTGTCGAAACCCTGTGACAACCAGTTGCTCACCACGGAGGCGAGTGCCAGCACCAGCCCGATGATCACGAGCGGCCCGATGTTGGCCGTGAAGGCCTTCCACCCGTACCCGATGGCGTCGGTCGCGGAGAAGGGGGCACGTTGAGGTGCCGGTGACACCGGCGGGCCGTACCCCTGCGGGGGCGGGTAAGCCCCACCCGGAGGCGGGGGCGGGGGCGGGTAAGCCCCACCCGGAGGCGGAGGCGGGTAGCCAGCACCAGCAGGCGGAGGGGGTGGGTAGCCAGCACCCGCCGGGGCCGGGGGCACCTCACTCGACGGCGGGGGCGGCGGCGGGGGGGCCGCTGCACCGGACTGTTCGGCGTCGGCTGGCTCGGGTGCCAGGGACGACTCGCCGAGCGCGGACGTGACTTCGGTTTCGGGGGTCTCGTTGGGTTCCGGCCGCTCAGGGGGCGGAGTCGACGTGGGATCGGTCATGGTCCTCTTCCTCACTGCCGACCTGGACGGTCAGCATGCGACCTGAGCCTACGAGTGCGCAGGGGGCCTCCGTAAGTGCCACGCCGCCCCACATTCCGGCCGAACGAACTCGAGGCATCGGGGCCAGCATGCGCGCACCATGCGAGGCGGGCGTGTCGCGCGCTGCAACGCCGACGGCGCCGACCCAGTGATGGGCCGACGCCGTCGCGAGGTGCCGGATCAGCTGCAGCCGCTGGTGCTCCCGCAGCCCTCGCACACATAGCACGAGCCCGCCGGGCGCATCTTGACGCCGCAGGTCATGCACAACGGCGCATCCGAGGACTTCCCATTGATCGCCTCGAGCAGCTCCGCCGAGGAGTGCACGCCGTTCAGCGACATCCCTCCGGCCCCATGCCCGGCGGTGAGGGGCCCGCTCTGCACGACCGGGAGCTCATCGACGGGCACGGACTGCGCCAGGCCCTCGACGTCGATCTCCAACTGCGAGCCGCCGTAGGTCGCAGCGACCTGAGCGGCACGCTCCTCGGCAGTGAAGATCCCCAGCGCCTCCCTGCTGTCGTAGTCGAGGTAGTCCAGTGCCAGGCGACGGAAGATGTAGTCGACGATCGACTGTGCCATCCGGATGTCCGGGTCATCGGTCATGCCCGAGGGCTCGAAGCGCATGTTCACGAACTTGTTGACGAATGCCTCGAGGGGGACTCCGTACTGAAGGGCGATCGAGGTGGCGATCGAGAAGGCATCCATGACACCGGCCAGGGTGGAGCCCTGCTTGCCGAGCTTGAGGAAGACCTCGCCGAGGCCGTCATCGGGGTAGGAACCCGCAGTCATGTAGCCCTCGGCTCCGCCGACCGCGAACGACACGGTGCGGCTGGGTCGCGACTTGGGAAGGCGCTTGCGGATCGGGCGGTACTCGACCTCGAGGGTGGGCACATCCGCGTCGGCCTTCTTCGCCTTGCCGTCGGACAGCGGCTGGCCGACCTTGCAGTTGTCCCGGTAGATCGCCAGGGCCTTGATGCCCATCTTCCAGGCCTGGAAGTAGATCTCCTCGACCTCCTCGATCGAGGCCGTCTCCGGCATGTTCACCGTCTTGGAGATGGCTCCGGACAAGTAGGGCTGGCAGGCCGCCATCATCCGCACATGGCCCATCGGCGTGATCGCGCGCTCGCCCATGGCGCAGTCGAAGACCGAGTAGTGCTCGGGCTTCAGCGCCGGGGCGTCGATCACGTGGCCGTGCTCGGCGATGTACTCGACGATGGCCTCGATCGTCTCCCCCGTGTAGCCCAGGCGCACCAGGGCGCGCGGGATCACCTGGTTGACGATCTGCATGGAGCCACCACCGACCAGCTTCTTGAACTTGACCAGGGAGAAGTCGGGCTCGATGCCTGTGGTGTCGCAGTCCATCATGAAGCCGATGGTGCCGGTGGGTGCCAGGACGGAGGCCTGCGCGTTGCGCCAACCGTGCACCGTTCCGATCTGGATGCTCTCCTGCCAGACCTGTGAGGCGAGCTTGAGGATGTCGGAGTCCAGGGAGGAGTGCGTGCGCTGGGAGTCGGTTGCCGCAGCGTGCTTGCGCATGACCCGCGTGTGCGCGTCCTTGTTGCGGGCGTAGCCCTCGTACGGGCCGACCACCGACGCGAGCTCCGCGGAGCGCTTGTATGCCGTGCCGGTCATCAGGCTGGTGATGGACGCCGCGAGGGCCCGACCGCCGTCGGAGTCGTAGGCGAGTCCCGTCGCCATCAGCAGCGCGCCGAGGTTGGCGTAGCCGATTCCCAGCTGGCGGAACTTGCGCGTGGTGTCACCGATCGCCTCGGTCGGGAAGTCCGCGAAGCAGATCGAGATGTCCATCGCGGTGATGATGAACTCGACGGCCTTCTTGAACAGGGGCGCGTCGAAGGTGTCATCCTCCTTGAGGAACTTCAGCAGGTTCAGCGACGCAAGGTTGCACGAGGAGTTGTCCAGGCTCATGTACTCCGAGCATGGGTTGGACGCGGTGATCCGTCCGGTCTCCGGATTGGTGTGCCAGTCGTTGATCGTGTCGTCGTACTGGATGCCCGGATCGGCACAGGCCCACGCGGCCTCGGCCATCGATCGGAAGAGGGACTTGGCATCGACGGTATCGATCACCTCGCCGTTCCCCCGTGCCACCAGGCCGAACTCGCGCTTCTCCTCCACGGCGCGCATGAACTCGTCGGAGACCCGCACGGAGTTGTTGGCGTTCTGGTACTGCACCGAGGTGATGTCCTTGCCGCCGAGGTCCATGTCGAAGCCCGCATCGCGCAGGACGCGGATCTTCTCCTCCTCCCGGACCTTCGTGGCGATGAACTCCTCGATGTCGGGGTGGTCGACATCGAGCACGACCATCTTGGCCGCACGGCGGGTGGCCCCACCGGACTTGATCGTGCCCGCTGAGGCGTCGGCGCCACGCATGAAGGAGACCGGGCCCGAGGCAGTCCCGCCGCTGGAGAGGAGCTCCTTGCTCGACCGGATCCGCGAGAGGTTCAACCCGGCGCCGGAGCCGCCCTTGAAGATCCAACCCTCCTCGCGGTACCAGTTCAGGATCGAGTCCATCGTGTCGTCGACGGACAGGATGAAGCATGCACTGACCTGTTGGGGGGACGGAGTCCCGACGTTGAACCACACCGGGGAGTTGAACGAGAAGACCTGGTGGACCAGCATCCACGTGAGCTCGTGCTCGAAGATCTCGGCGTCCTGCTCGGTGGCGAAGTACCCGTGCTCGCGTCCTGCCCGACCGTACGTGAGCACCACACGATCGATCAGCTGGCGCAGGCTGTGCTCGCGCTGCTCGGTCCCCACAGCGCCACGGAAGTACTTCGTGGTGACGATCGTGTAGGCGTTGACCGACCAGAAGTCAGGGAACTCCACACCGCGCTGCTCGAACACCGTCTCGTTGGTCTTCCAGTTCGTCTGCACGACGTCCCGGCTCTCCCACACGATGTCGTCATAGGGATGCACACCCTCCGTGGTGAAGACACGCTCGAAGCGGACGCTGGGCACGACGCGGGGCCGCCTCTCTGCGCTGGTGCGGGTATCGGCAGCCTTCTGGTTGTCCGACGATGCTCGGGTCATGCGCTCTCCTATGGATCGGCCGCGGGGTCCGCGGTGGTTCCCCGGTAACCCGGGCGGGAATGGACGTTCTGGTCGGTCAGCTGTGCGCACCGGCTCCCGGGTGCGGGTGGTGCTCAGGGCGGATGGATCAGGTCGCTCCGGAGCGCAGGTCCACGGACGCGGACCCGACCTCCGGCTCGGCTCGAAGCAGGGTGATCTCGGCTTCGAAGTCCGCCAGGGACTCGAAGGACCGGTAGACCGAGGCGAAGCGCAGGTAGGCCACCTCATCGAGGATGCGGAGCGGACCGAGGATCGCCATGCCCACGTCATGCGATGCGATCGCCGCCTGGCCGGAGGCCCGAAGGTTGTCCTCCACCTGCTGGGCGAGCAGGGCCAGGTCGTCCTCGCTGACCGGGCGGCCCTGACAGGCCTTGCGCACGCCCGAGACCACCTTGTCGCGGCTGAAGGGCTCAACGACCCCGGACCTCTTGACGACCAGCATGCTCATCGTCTCGACCGTGGTGAAGCGCTGGCTGCACGCGGGGCAGAGCCGACGCCGGCGGATGGCGGTGCCGTCGTCCGTGGAGCGCGAGTCCACGACCCGGGTCTCTGCGGATCGGCAGAACGGGCAGTACATGGATCACCTCCAGGCATCTCGGCGGGTCTCGATTCGGGCGGACCGGTGGTCACCTGGGGATCGCCCTGGGGATTACCTGTCCAGAACCTGTGGATGGTCAACCACAACCTGTGGATGACTTACACCGGTGTAACTACTAGATGTGGTGAACCGTAGACCTTGGACTCCTGGGACGCAAGCATTGCCGCGAAAAACTTCCACGCGGCCTCAGAGCGTGCTGGGAACCAGGAGCACCTGGCCGGGTTGGATGAGGTTCGAGCGCATGCCATTGAGCTCTCGGATCCGGGTCACGACCTCACGGGGATCTGCCGACGGAGCCGTTCGCCCGGCGATGAGCCAGAGGGAGTCGCCCTGCTCAACCACGACGGTCTGTGTGGGTACGCGGCGGGGCGCCGAGTCGTCGGAGGCGAGCGCGCGCCCACCGCCCACCACGTCCAGGACGCTGATGGCCAGCAGGATGACCAGGACCGCGAGGGCGCCACTGCGGGCGAGGCGGCCGCGACGGGTGAGACGAACGTCATGGGCCGAAGCCGGCCGACCCGGGGCCCAGACTGCGGCGGCTCCTACTGTGGACATCGCGACCTCCTCCTCGAACTGGTGTTCGCTCGAACACCTGTGCTAGTTGTACCACCACTGACCGACACGCTCAAGCCCAAATCGAACAGATGTTTGAACAATCGTGACGTCGGCGGTAGCGTTACCTCCAGGCGGCCACCCATCGACCGCCTGGAACCAAGGCTCGCGCAGGGGTCTGACATCGCCACGTCGGACGGCTCACGAGGGACCGAACTGGAGGGCATCATGGCCACGATCCACCCACTCCCCGACTCCCCGGAGGACCATGTCGGACTGACTGCGCGTCAGCGCCGGGTCCTGGAGGTCATCAGGGAGTCCGTCGAGGGCCGCGGCTATCCGCCGAGCGTGCGTGAGATCGGCGAGGCCGTTGGTCTGAACTCACCCTCGAGCGTTGCCCACCAGCTCAAGGTCCTCGAGGCAAAGGGCGTCCTGCGCCGGGATCCGAACCGGCCACGCGCGATGGAGGTGCTCGACCCCTACAGCCACGCCGCCGATCCCACGGACAGCGGCGAGGCCTCACCGAGCGCCGTGCTGGTTCCCCTGGTGGGCCAGATCGCGGCCGGTGGGCCGATCCTGGCCGAGCAGGTGGTGGAGTCGGTGTTCCCCCTGCCGCGGGAGCTGGTGGGCGACGGAGACCTGTTCCTGCTCAAGGTGAAGGGCGACTCGATGATCGATGCGGCCATCTGCGATGGCGACTTCGTGGTCATCCGAGCCGGGCAGGCAGCGGAGAACGGGGCCATCGTGGCGGCGCTGCTCGAGGACGAGGCCACCGTCAAGACCCTCAAGCGCCGTGATGGACATACCTGGCTGATGCCGCACAACCCCGCCTACGAGCCGATCGACGGTGACAGCGCAGTCATCATGGGCACGGTCGTGGCGGTGCTCCGTCGGGTCTGATCGCGGCAGCGGGGAGACCGGGTCACACCGGCTGGCCTAGTCTTCGGAGCGTGCAGGAGACACCGAAGCCAGGCCCCGCCGAGCGTGCCCTCGCCGGGGCCGAGGCCCGACGCGCATTGCCCCGCCAGTCACTGGGCGAGTGGTCCCCCGATCCCGACCGGCCCGATCCTGTCGACCTGTTGCTCGCCCAGGGCAGCACCCGGATCGCCAGTCTCGTCCCGATCCGGCATGGGCGCATGAGCACCTCGACCTTCGCGTTCTACCGGGGGTCGGCGATCGTCATGGCCGCGGACCTGGCCAGCCAGCCGAACACGGGGCTGGTCGTGCAGCTGTGCGGCGATGCCCACATCGCCAACTTCGGGATGTTCGCCTCCCCCGAGCGCACCCTGCTCTTCGACCTCAACGACTTCGATGAGACGCATCCCGGTCCGTTCGAATGGGATGTGAAGCGACTGGCCGCCTCCGCCGTGCTCACGGCCCGGTCCAACGGGTGGCGCACGCCTGCGCAACGAGCCATGGCCCGCACCGCAGCCCAGGCCTACCGGGAGTCCATGCGGACCTTCGCCGGCATGAGCACGCTGGACGTCTGGTACTCGCGCCTGGACGTGTCGAACATCGGACGACTGGCCAGCGCGATCCCGCCGGACTCCGCGCTCGCGCGAGTCGAGCGCTCGATCGAGGGGGCTCGGCGCCGGACCAACCTCCAGGCGATGGGCAAGCTCACGACGGTGGTCGATGGACAGCGCCAGTTCGTCGAGGACCCACCCCTGCTGATGCGGGTCGGCTCGGAGCACGCCGAACTCCTTGGTTCTGATGCGATGCTCGCCTATCGCCAGACCCTGGTCTCCGACAGGGCGGCACTGCTCGACCAGTTCCACGTCGTCGACGTGGCCCGCAAGGTGGTCGGCGTGGGCAGTGTTGGCACGCGCTGCTACGTGTTGCTGATGCAGGGGGTGGACGGCGGGGATCCCCTGGTCCTGCAGTTCAAGGAGGCGACGGCCTCGGTCCTCGAGCCGTACACGCAACCCAGCGAGTTCGACCACCATGGCGCCCGGGTGGTCGCGGGTCAGCGGCTCATGCAGGCCGCCTCGGACATCTTCATCGGGTGGACCTCGGCCACGGACGCCCACAACGTCGTGCACGACTCCTACGTGCGCCAGCTGCGCGACATGAAGTTCTCCCCCGACCTCTCCGCCCTGGATGAGGGCAGCCTGCAGATGTACCTGCATGCCTGTGGCTGGACCCTGGCTCGGGCACATGCCCGTTCCGGCGACCGCCTGGCGATCACGGCCTACCTGGGTCGCAGCAGCAAGTTCGACGACGCGATCACGACCTGGTCGATGGACTACGCCGATCAGGCCCAGGCTGATCACGAGGCGATGGTGCACGCGATCAGGATGGCCCGGTTGCCTGCCATCACAGGGGTGTAGTCCTCGCCTGGTATCGGGGCCGACGTCCGACCCCCACACCCCCAGGGGTATGTTTGGACCTGCCCCAGCGGGAGACGACGCGGGCACGGCAGTGCGCTGGGAACGCCGTCCGCGCCGGGCATCCCGCCGGAAGGGCAGGCACACTGCGCCGAGGAGACGCCATGACCGAGACCATCACCACCGTCGCGCCCACGATGCCACGCATCGGCGATCCCGCCCCCGCCTTCACTGCGGTCACGACCCAGGGGCCCATCGACTTCCCCGGTGACTACGCGGGCCGCTGGGTGATCCTGTTCAGCCATCCCGCCGACTTCACCCCGGTGTGCACCACGGAGTTCATGACCTTCGCCTCGCTGGAGGACCAGTTCGCCGAGCTCAACACGGCGCTGGTCGGGCTGTCCGTGGACGGCCTCTACAGCCACATCGCATGGCTGCGCCGGATCAAGGAGACGATCGAGTTCCGCGGGATGTCCGACGTCGAGGTCACCTTCCCGCTCATCGAGGACATCACGATGAACGTGGCGCGCGCCTACGGGATGATCATGCCCGGCGAGGACTCGACCAAGGCGGTGCGCGCGGTCTTCGTGATCGACCCCAAGGGCGTGATCCGCACGATCATCTACTACCCCCTGAGCCTCGGACGGAACTTCGACGAACTGCTCCGCGTCGTGACCGCACTTCAGACCGCCGATGCGTTCTCGGTGGCCACCCCGGCCGATTGGCGTCCCGGCGACCCCGTGATCGTGCCACCCGCCGGCAGCTGCGGCGTCGCCAAGGACCGAATGGACGGTCATGTCGATGGGGTGACCTGCGTCGACTGGTTCTTCTGCACCAAGGAGATCTCCGCCGAGGAGATCGACGAGGCGATCCGCCAGCCGAATCGCTGAACTGACCTGAGCGGGCCACGCCCCCCGGTGCACGGGGGCGTGGCCCGCTCAGCCCTCGGACTGGGCGCTCAGGGCCGTGTCGAGACGACCCAGTGCGGCAACGACCGTGGGCAGGTCCGTGGTCCACCACAGCGGCGGCAGGCTGCTGCGCAACCGGGCCCCGTAGCCGGTGGTCGCCAGCCGTGAGTCGAGGACGGCCACAACGCCGCGGTCATCGGGCGTCCTGATGAGCCGCCCCGCGCCCTGGGCCAGCATGAGTGCGGCTCGGGGCACGGACACCGCCGCGAAGCCGCTGCCACCCTGGGAGTCGATGAGCTCCTGGCGCGCCGAGACCACGGGGTCGTCAGGTCGGGGGAAGGGGATCCGGTCGATGATGACCAAGGTGCACGAGGGCCCGGGGACGTCGACTCCCTGCCAGAGCGACAAGGTTCCGAGCAGGGATGCCCGGGGCTCCTCGGCGAACTGGCGCACCAGCCCCGCCACGGCGTCACCGCGCCGGGCCACGATCAGAGGGCGATCCGTGCGCCCTGCCAGTCGCCGGCGCAGGACCTCCTCGGCCCGTTCGACCGATCGCCACGAGGAGAACAGCGCCAGGGTGCGCCCGCCGGCAGCGTCGAGCAGGTCCGCGATCTGCTCGAGTGCCTGCTCGCTGATCCCGTCGCGTCCGGGACGGGGCAGGTCGGCGGCGCAGTAGAGCATCCCCTGGCGACCGTGGTCGAAGGGCGAGCCGACATCGACCCCGCGCCATCCGGTGGGGCACCCGAGACTGGCCGCCAGGGGGTCGAACGAGCCCCCGATCGCCAGGGTTGCGCTGGTCAGTGCCACGGGTCGCCCCGCGAACAGGTTGGCCTCCAGCAGGTCGTGAACGGAGATCGGGGCGATGTGGAGGCTCGGCGGCGCCCCAGAGCGCCCTCCCACCCACGCCACGGAGGCGCTGCTCAACAGGAGTGCCTCGGCGGCCACCTCGTGGACGCCCTGGACCGCGGCCCGGGCAGTGGTCCGATCAGCGGCCGCCTCAGGAGCGTCGGCGCTGTCCCCGCGCATGCCGCCAAGAGCCGCATGGCCTGCGTCCCGCAGGGCTGAGATCGCAACGACGAGCTCCTCGGGGAGGGCGCGCAGGCGTCCCTCTGGCAGCTCCGCGAGGACGTCGCCGAGGTATCCGGCGGCATCCAGCAGTGGGTCCGTGAGCTCCTGGCCGAGGAACTTGCGCGCACGCCCAGCCGCACGCTCCACGACGGGGGCGGACAGTTCCCGGGTGAGGGAGGTGGTCATCCGGTCGACGAGCTCGTGGGCCTCGTCGACGATCACCGCCCCATGCTCGGGAAGGACCGGCACCTCGCCCTGGACATGGATGGCCAACAGCGCGTGGTTGGTCACGATGACGTCGGCCTCCCGCGCGCGCGCCTTCGCGGCCTCGGCGAAGCAGTCCTGGCCGTAGGTGCAGTTGGCTGAGCCCGGGCACTCCCTGGCCGACACCGAGAGCCCGGACCAGACCCGGCCGTCGACGGGCTCGGTGAGGTCATCACGGTCGCCGGTTGTGGTCGTGGTGGCCCACTTCTGCAGGCGTGCTGCCTGCCGGCCCAGCCGGGTCGTGGGAGTGTCGAACAGCGCCGACTCCTCCGGATCAGGCGAGCCGCGGTTCAGCCGGTCGAGGCAGAGGTAGTTGCTGCGGCCCTTGAGCACGGCAAAGATGACCTCGCGCCCCAGCGCCGGTGACAGCGCCCGGCTGACGACGGGCAGGTCCTTGTCCACGAGTTGGCGCTGCAGGGCCAGTGTGGCGGTCGCGATCACGACCGGCTCGTCGGTGACCATCGCGTGCCGGGCCGCGGGCACCAGGTAGGCCAGCGACTTGCCGGTTCCCGTGCCCGCCTGCACAAGGACCGTCCCGGAGCCTGCTTCCAGGCATCGCCCGATCTCATCGGCCATCTGGGCCTGCCCCGCCCGCGGCTCGCCACCGAGCTCACTCACGGCCAACTCGAGCAACTCGCCCACGGAGGGCGACTCGACACGGTCGTCATCCGGGGCGTCTGGGTCGGTCACTCCGGGCCGACCTCGAGGGCCGAATCGCCCGAGCCCGCGACCGCCACGGAGTTCAGCTCGGCGGCGAGCTGCTCACCCACCACGGCCCGGATCATGGCACCCTGGTCGCTGTACTCGACAGTGACGTCCCGGCCCTCCTCGTGCACACGTGCCACGAGGTCTCCGCGGTCGAACGGGACCAGCAGGTCGACCCGCTCGGTCGGGTTGGGCAGGTCCAGCTCGACTGCCCCGAGCAGCTCGGCAATGCCAGCGCCGGTCGCGGCGGACACCACCACCGAGTGCGGCTCACGGGAGCGGATGCGCCCGACCACGAGCGGGTCGGCGATGTCGGCCTTGTTGATCACGATGAGCTCGGGGACCTCGCCTGCCCCGATCTCGGCCAGCACCTCCCGGACTGCAGCGATCTGCCCCTCGGGGAAGTCGTCGGAGCCGTCGACGACATGCAGGATCAGGTCGGCGTCGGAGACCTCCTCCAAGGTCGAGCGGAAGGCCTCCACCAGCTGATGGGGAAGGTGGCGCACGAACCCGACTGTGTCAGCCAGCGTGAACAGGCGCCCGGAGGGGGTGCTCGCCTTTCGCACCGTGGGGTCCAGGGTCGCGAACAGCGAGTCCTCGACGAGGACCCCCGCACCGGTCATGCGGTTGAGCAGGCTCGACTTGCCGGAGTTGGTGTAGCCGGCGAGCACGACTGAGGGGACCTTGCCTCGCCTGCGTGCGCTACGCATCGTGCGGCGCGCGGTTGACATCGCGGCGATCTCCCGACGCAGCCGCGAGATGCTCTCCCGGACTCGGCGCCGGTCGGTCTCGATCTTGGTCTCACCGGGGCCTCGCGAGCCGATTCCCTGGCCGCCGGCCACGCGCCCACCGGCCTGCCGGGACAGGGACTCGCCCCACCCACGCAGGCGTGGCAGCAGGTACTGCATCTGGGCCAGGGACACCTGCGCCTTGCCCTCTCGGCTGCGGGCGTGCTGGGCGAAGATGTCCAGGATCAGCCACGTGCGGTCCACGACCTTGACCTTCACGAGCTCCTCAAGCCGCCGCAGCTGGCCAGGGGTGAGCTCGCCGTCGCAGATGACCGTGTCCGCCCCCACGAGGTTGACCACCTCGCGCAGCTCGCTGACCTTGCCCGAGCCGATGTAGGTGGCGGTGTCGGGCTTGTCCCGTCGCTGGATGAGGCCGTCGCACACCTCGGATCCGGCGGTCTCGGCCAGGCGGGCCAGTTCGGCCAGGGAGCGCTCGGCCTCCTCGAGCGTGCCGGAGGTCCAGACGCCGACGAGGACGACCCGTTCGAGGCGGACCTGTCGGTACTCGACCTCGGTGACATCCTCGAGCTCGGTGCTCAGTCCGGGGACCCGGCGCAGCGCCTGGCGGTCGAGAAGGTCGGGGGTCTCAGACATGCATCTCCCACCAGTGCGGATCGATCTCCCCGCGGGCCACCAACTCGGCGGGTCCGTCGAGCTCCACTGAGCTGTCGGGGTGCCAGGTGACCCCGACCGTCCCACCGGGCACATCCACGCGGATCCGACGACCGTTCGGCTCCCGGCCGTCTCGACGGACGGTTGCGACGGCGGCCGCGCAGGCGCCGGTCCCGCAGCTCAGGGTCTCCCCCACGCCCCGCTCGAACACCCGCATCTGCAGGTGGTCCTCGGCCAGGACCCGCACGAACTCCACGTTCACGCCCTCGGGGTAGGCCTCGCCGGGTGTGACGCGGGGCGCGACGAGCAGCGGGCCCACCGCCTGCACGTCGTCCACCCAGGTCACGGCGTGCGGGTTGGGCATCAGGACCCCGGCCGCAGGCGATCCACCCGCGCCGGGATCCGACTGCGCCGGCCAAACCTGGATGTCGTCGCGTTCGAGGAACTCCGCAGTACCCATGTCGACCCGGATGTCACCACCCTCGTCGACGGTGATCCGTCGCGCCCCCCCGCGCGTGGCGATGTGCAAGCTACCGGGGCGGGTGAGCCCCTCCTCCAGCAGGTGCGCCACGAACAGCCGCGACCCGTTGCCGCACATCTGGGCCACGCTGCCGTCGGCGTTGCGGTAGTCCATGAACCAGGGTGCCAGCTGCGCCTGGTCGGCGACCTCGGGGTGGGCGGCGGTCCTGGCAACCACGAGGACCCCATCAGCGCCGATGCCCATGCGACGATCGCACAGCGCACGGACCAGCGCCGGGGTCACGTCCAGGGATCCGGTGGGATCCGGCAGGATGACGAAGTCGTTGCCGGTTCCGTGCCCCTTGACGAAGGGGATCCCGGGTCGGCTCATGGGTCCAGCCTACGGCCCGATCCGGCCAAGAGGGCCGCGATCGCCGAAGCTGTGGATGACGCTGGGGCCGTCGCGTCCAGCCACACGGTTCGCGGGTCACGATGGAACCAGCGCTGCTGACGGCGGGCGAAGCGGCGGGTTCCCAGGACGATGTCCTGCTCGGCCTGTACCCGCGTGGTGGTGCCGTCGAGCAGATCGATGACCTGGGGGTAACCCAGGGCGCGGCTGGCAGTGCGGCCGTCGCGCAACCCCCTGGCGAGCAGGACGCGGACCTCCTCGACGAGTCCCTCGTGGAACATCCGCCCCACTCGAACCCGGATCCGTTCGTCCAGCACCTCGCGGGACAGGTCCAGGCCGATGCTCAGGTGCGGCACGAGCACCGGCCCATCGGCAGGCAGCTGTGCGACGAAGGGCTCCCCCGTGATCTCGCCGACCTCGAGGGCACGCACGATCCGACGCCCATTGGTCGGCAGGATGTGACTGGCTGCCTCAGGATCCCGGGCGGCCAGCACGGCGTGGAGCTCAACCGGACCCACCGCCACCAGGGTGGCCTCCCAGCGCGCCCGGACAGCTGGGTCGCTGCCCGGGAACCGGAGGTCGTCGAGCAGTGCTCGCACGTAGAGCCCTGACCCACCGACGACGACTGCGGGGACCCCCCTGACGGCCAGCTCCCCGAGGACCCTGCGGCCCTCGCGCTGGTACTGGGCGACGCTGAGCTCCTCTGTGATGTCGAGGATGTCGAGAAGGTGGTGCGCGATCCCCAGGCGCCGGCCCTCCGGGACCTTGGCGGTGCCGATGTCCATGCCTCGATAGACCTGGAAGGCATCGGCATTGACCACCTCGCCACCGAGGAGTCGGGCGACCTCGAGCGCGACGTCGGACTTTCCCACCGCAGTTGGCCCGACGACGGCAACGACCGTGGGCCACACCACGGGGTGGGGCTGCGCCATGTCAGCCAACGGGTCGCAGGCCGGGCATGCCCAGGGTGACCGGTCCCTGGTCGCCCGAGTCGTCCGGTGCCGATCCCGTGCCGCACGACAGCTGGCCTGCCTCCCACGCATCGCCCGCGCGGGTTGTGCGGATGCTGGTGGCCCGACCGGTCAGGTGGTGCGGGGCTGCCGCCTCGAGCCGAACCATCACGCAGTCGCCGGGTCGCGCCCTGCCGGCGCCGGAGAAGTGCACGAGCCGACCGTCCCGGGCCCGACCCGACATCCTCTGGGTCTGCTCGTCCTTGCGTCCCTCCCCCTCGGCCACGAGGACCTCGGCGGTGGTGCCGACCAGGCGCAGGTTCTCCTCCCAGGAGATCCGTTCCAGCGCCTCCACCAGGCGCTCGTAGCGCTCCTGGACGACGGCCTTCGGGATCTGGTCAACCATCTCGGCGGCCGGGGTACCCGGGCGCGGCGAGTACTGGAAGCTGAAAGCGGCGCTGAACCGCGCGCGCTCCACGATCTCCAGGGTGTCGGCGAAATCGGCCTCGGACTCCCCCGGGAAGCCGACGATGATGTCGGTGGTGATCGCAGCCGCGGGGATGGACGCCCGAACCTCATCGAGGATGGACAGGAACCGATCGCGACGGTAGGACCGCCGCATCTCGCGCAGGACCCGATCGCTGCCCGACTGCAGCGGCATGTGCAGGGATGGCATCACCGTGGGCGTCTCGGCCATGGCGGCGATGACGGCACTCGTGAAGTCCCGGGGATGCGGGGAGGTGAACCTGACACGCTCGATGCCGGGAACTGCCCCGACCGCACGCAGGAGGTCCGCGAAGGCCTCGCGCTCGCCGAACTCGGCCCCGTAGGCGTTGACGTTCTGGCCCAGGAGGGTCACCTCGATGACGCCGTCGCCGACGAGGGCCTCGACCTCGGCGAGGATCTCGCCCGGACGCCTGTCCCGCTCCTTGCCGCGAAGGCTGGGCACGATGCAGAAGGTGCAGGTGTTGTTGCAGCCGACGCTGATGGCCACCCACGCCGCGTACGCGGACTCGCGCCGGCTCGGCAGGGTCGAGGGGAAGACCTGCAGGGACTCCTGGATCTCGACCTGTGCCTCGCGTGCGACCGATGCCCGGCGCAGCAGGGCTGGCAGTGCGTCGACGTTGTGCGTGCCGAACACCACGTCGACCCACGGGGCGCGGGCCACGATGTGCTCGCGATCCTTCTGAGCCAGGCACCCGCCGACGGCGATCTGCATCCCCTCGTGGCCGCGCTTGACGGAAGCCAGATGACCGAGGTTGCCGTAGAGCTTGTTGTCGGCGTTCTCACGCACCGCGCACGTGTTGAGCACCACGACATCTGCCTGCTGGTCGCCCTGAGCCCGAACGTAGCCGCTGGACTCCAGCAGCCCAGCGATCCGCTCGGAGTCGTGCACGTTCATCTGGCAGCCGTAGGTCCGGACCTGGTAGGTGCGTCCGGTGGTGAGTGTCGTGTCCATCAGGGCTCAAGGGTAGGCGCTGGAGCCCAGATCGTGGGAACCGCGCGGTGCCGGTCAGTCCCAGCCCTCGGGGGGATCGTCGTCGGTCCCGTCAAGGGCTTCGCGAACCACCTGGGCGGTGAGGGCGGCACCGTAGCCCTTGCGGGCCAGGGCGCCGGACAGTCGCCGGACCTGGGTGGCGCGGGGCAGGCCCACGAGCGAGCGCGCCTTGCGGGCGGCCACCGCCCGTGCCGCGTTGAGCTCGTCCTCCGGGCTCAGCTGCTCGAGGGCCTCATCGATCATCGGGTCGGGGACCCCCTTGCGACGCAACTCGCTGCGCAGGGCTCGACCAGAGAGGCTTCGGCCCCTCTGCCGGGACTCCACCCACATGCGGGCGAACGTCTGATCGTCGAGGAGCCCGACCTCCTCGAACCGATCGAGCACCCGGATGGCGACGTCGTCAGGGACGTTGCGCTCGCGCAGCGTCGTGGCCAGCTCCGCGCGGGTGCGCGGCGCCGCCTCGAGTCGACGGAGCAGGATCGTGCGGGCCACCTGCTCTGGATCCGCCGGGGAATCGTCGGGATCCTCCGGCGGATCCGCGGCCCAACGACTGGCCGGCACAGATCAGAGGTCGATCGGTCGCGGGGCCTCAACCGCCGTCAGGTCGATGGGTGCGTCGACCTGCGGACCGATGCCCAGCTTCTCCTTGATGCGCTTCTCGATCTCGTCGGACAGGTCCGGGTTGTCGCGCAGGAAGGCACGGGCGTTCTCCTTGCCCTGCCCCAGCTGGTCACCGTCGTAGGTGTACCAGGCGCCGGCCTTGCGCACGAAGCCCTGCTCCACGCCCATGTCGATCAGACCCCCCTCCCGGGAGATCCCGAGGCCGTAGAGGATGTCGAACTCCGCCTGCTTGAAGGGCGGGGCCACCTTGTTCTTGACAACCTTCACGCGGGTCCGGGAGCCCACCGGCTCGGTCCCGTCCTTGAGGGTCTCGATCCTCCGGACGTCCAGGCGGACCGAGGAGTAGAACTTCAGCGCCTTGCCACCGGTCGTCGTCTCCGGGCTGCCGAACATCACGCCGATCTTCTCGCGCAGCTGGTTGATGAAGATCATGGTCGTGTTGGTGTTGCTCAGGGCCCCGGTCATCTTTCGCAGCGCCTGGCTCATGAGCCGCGCCTGCAGTCCGACGTGGCTGTCGCCCATCTCCCCCTCGATCTCGGCCTTGGGCGTCAGTGCAGCCACGGAGTCGATCACGATCAGGTCGACCGCCCCGGACCGGACAAGCGTGTCGGCGATCTCGAGGGCCTGCTCACCGGTGTCGGGCTGGGACACGTAGAGCTCGTCGAGGTTGACCCCGAGCCGCTGGGCGTACACCGGGTCCAGGGCGTGCTCTGCGTCGATGAACGCGGCGATCCCCCCGGCCTTCTGCACGCTGGCCACCGAGTGCAGGGCCACCGTCGTCTTGCCGCTGGCCTCCGGGCCGTAGATCTCCACCACACGTCCCCGCGGCAGCCCACCGATCCCCAGCGCCACGTCCAGGGCGATCGATCCGGTCGGGATCACATCCATGGGCACGATCGGCTGGTCGCCCAGACGCATCACGGTGCCCTTGCCGAACTGCTTCTCGAGGTGCAGCAGTGCCGACTCGAGCGCCTTCTCCCGGTCCTGTCCAGCCATTCCCACTCCTTGGATCTCGTGGTGCCGACGGCACCCTCTGGTCTGACAGGAGCGGACACTAGACCGGGTCACCGACATTGCGACCCGTTCCGATGCGATCCTGTGGACGACCCGTTCGGGCCACCCCGCGACTGACATCGTCACTGTAGTACGAACACGTGTTCGACCGGTAGCGACACGCCGGTCAGGTCAGGTCGCCGGGCACCCTGGCGTGGGCACAGACCGCCCGCCAGACGTCGCGCGTGTCCTCGCCCTGGGCCAGGGCCTGCTCGACAGTGCGCCCGCCGAGTGCTGCCAGGTGCTGGTCCGACGCCCACGACCGGGCATAGGCCCGCCCGAACGTCAGTTCCATCCGCTCCCAGAAGTCCGTCAGACGCACAGGGGAATGGTGCCATCCCGTGGGATCTCGCGTGAACTGTGGACAGCGGGTCGGCCGATGTCGGACCCAGGGTCCAAGATGGTTCGCGTGGATCCCATGGCCGCGTTCTCCGAGCCCACGAGGCGGTGGTTCAACGCAGCCTTCTCGGCGCCCACGGAGGTCCAGGCCGCGGCATGGCCACGGATCCTGTCAGGTGCCGACGTGCTTGCCGTGGCCCCGACCGGGTCCGGCAAGACGCTCGCGGCCTTCCTGTGCGCGATCGACCGGTGCCTGACGCCCCGCGAGGAGCCCGGGGTCAGGGTGCTCTACATCAGCCCGCTGAAGGCCCTCGCCGTGGACGTCGAGCGCAACCTCCGGGCGCCACTGTCCGGGATCGCGACCCAGTGCGAGCTCCTCGGACTGCCCGCCGCCCACATCAGCGTCGCGCTGCGCACCGGCGACACACCGGCCCAGGAACGGCGGGTCATGGCCAGGCGACCACCGGATGTCCTGATCACCACCCCCGAGTCGCTGTTCCTGATGCTCACCTCGGCCACCCGCAGCATCCTGGCCGGCGTCGAGTCGGTGATCATCGACGAGGTCCACGCCATCGCCGGCTCCAAGCGCGGCGCCCACCTGGCGGTCAGCCTGGCCCGACTCGACCACCTCGCAGGCCGTCGGATCCCCCGGGTCGGGCTGTCAGCGACCGTTCGCCCGACCCAGGTCGCCGCGCAGTTCCTCGGCGGGGACACCACGGTCGAGATCCTGGAACAGGGCTCGGCCAAGGAATGGGAGCTCACGATCCAGGTCCCCGTCGAGGACCTCGGGGAGCTCGGGACCGGCCCCGGTCCAGACGGCTCCCCCACGGCGTCGATCTGGCCGCACGTGGAGCAGCGGATCGTCGAGCTGATCGAGGACCATCGCTCGACCATCGTGTTCGCGAACTCCCGGCGGCTGGCTGAACGGCTGACCGCGCGGCTCAACGAGATCCACGCCGAGCGAACCGGCGCGCAGCCCTCCGTTGCCCCGCGCACGCGCCCTCCGGCTGAGGTGATGGCGCAGGCGGGGTCGACGCTGGGCGCGGAGCCGGTCCTGGCCCGGGCCCACCACGGTTCGGTGAGCAAGGAGCAGAGGGCGCACATCGAGGACGACCTCAAGTCGGGTCGGCTCCGGGCGGTGGTGGCCACCTCCAGCCTCGAGCTCGGCATCGACATGGGTGCCGTGGACCTCGTGATCCAGGTCGAGGCTCCGCCGTCGGTGGCCTCGGGGCTCCAGCGCGTCGGCCGGGCCGGGCACCAGGTCGGGGCGGTCTCCACCGGGGTCGTGCTGCCGAAGTATCGATCCGACCTGTTGACCAGCGCCGTGGTCGTGCAGCGCATGCGCTCCGGCGCCATCGAGGAGCTGCGCATCCCGGCCAACCCGCTGGATGTGGCCGCCCAGCAGATCGTCGCCTGCGTGGCGATGGATGACTGGCCCGCCGCGGACCTCCTCGCGCTCCTGCGAAGGACGGCCCCCTTCGCCGATCTGACGCCCGCCGTCTACGAGGCCGTCGTCGAGATGCTCGCGGGAAGGTACCCCTCGGATGCCTTCGCCGAGTTGCGCCCCCGGATCGTCTGGGACCGCACTGACGACCTGCTGACCGCCCGACCCGGCGCACAGCAGCTGGCTGTCACCTCCGGGGGGACGATCCCCGATCGCGGCCTGTTCGGCGTCCACATCGTGGGCGGCGGGCGTGTCGGGGAGCTCGACGAGGAGATGGTCTACGAGTCCCGGGTCGGCGACATCTTCGCGCTCGGAGCCAGCAGCTGGCAGATCATCGAGATCACCCATGACCGCGTCAATGTCGTGCCGGCCGGCGGCGCACCGGGACGGCTGCCGTTCTGGCGCGGTGACAACCTCGGGCGCCCGGCTGAGCTGGGCCGCGCCATCGGGGAGTTCACCCGCCAGATGGCCGACCTGCCACCCGACGCGGCCCGCGCGCACCTGTCCGGGCTCGGCCTCGATGCATGGGCGGGGGCGAACCTCGTGGCCTACCTGGGTGAGCAGTCCGCTGCCAGCCACCTCCCGACGGACCGCACGATCGTGGTGGAGCGCACCCGTGACGAGCTCGGTGACTGGCGGCTGACCGTACTGTCCCCCTTCGGAGCGCAGGTGCACGCGCCGTGGGCGCTGCTGGCCCGGGAACGGCTGACCCGGCGATTCGGGGTAGATGCCGCGGTCCTGCACGGTGATGACGGGATCGTGGCCCGCCTGCCGGACCTGCCCGACGACGAGTGGCTCGCCGATGCGACCGCCTGCCTGTTCCCCGACCCGGACGAGATCGAGGCCGATGTCACCCGGCTGATCGGGGGTTCGGCCCTGTTCGCCTCCCGGTTCCGGGAGTGCGCATCACGTGCCCTGCTGCTCCCGCGCCCCCGTCCCGGTCGGCGCGCGCCACTGTGGCAGCAGCGTCAGCGATCGGCTCAGCTCCTGCAGATCGCCGCCGAGCACCCCACCTTCCCCATCGTGCTGGAGGCAGTCCGCGAGTGCGTCAAGGACGTCTACGACCTGCCCGCCCTCGTGGACCTCATGGCCTCGGTCCAGCAGAGGCGGATCCGGGTCATCGAGGTCACACCTGCGGCGGCCTCCCCGTTCGCCCGATCCCTGCTCTTCGGCTATGTCTCGGAGTACCTGTACGAGGGCGACTCGCCGTTGGCAGAGCGTCGTGCCGCTGCACTGACCCTTGACCCCTCGCTGCTCGGCGAGCTCCTCGGGCAGACGGACCTGCGTGACCTGCTGGAACCTGATGCGATCCTCCAGGTGGTCGCCCAGATCCAGCACCTCACGCCGGAGCGTCGCGCGCGCGGCCCCGAGGACGCCGTGGACATGCTTCGGGGCCTCGGACCCCTGGGCACCACCGAGATCGGACTCCGGGGAGTCGACCCCACGTGGCTGGAGGAGCTCGAGGCCCAGCGCCGGCTCCTGCGCACGAGGGTGGCGGGCAGGGATGTGTGGGCCGTCGTGGAGGATGCTGCCCGCCTTCGCGATGGGCTGGGGGCGCCCATCCCCGCCGGCATTGCTGAGGCCCACCTGCGCCCGGTGGAGGATCCACTGGCTGACCTGATCTCCCGCTACAGCCGAACGCACGGCCCCTTCACGGTCGACGACGTCGTGGCCGAGCTCGGCCTCCCGCCGGCGGTCGTCGCCCATCGGCTGTCGATGGGTCGGTCCGCCGGGAGGATCATCGAGGGCTGGTTCGTCCCGGACTCCCCCGGTCCGCAGTGGTGCCACCCGGATGTCCTGCGCCTCATCAAGCGGCGGTCCGTGGCCATTCTGCGCCAGCAGATCGAACCGGTGTCGCAGGCCGCCCTGGCGACGTTCCTGCCTCGTTGGCAGAACATCGGCCGTCGCGCCTCAACCAGGCTGAGGGGACCTGATGGAGTGCTCCTGGCCATCCGAGGGATGGCGGGGCTGGCTGTGCCTGCCTCGGCGCTCGAGGAGTCGATACTCCCCCTGCGTGTTGCGGGCTACGTGCCGGGGATGCTCGATGAACTCACGTCGGCCGGCGAGGTCCTCTGGACCGGAAGTGCGCCGCTCCCCGGGGGAGATGGGTGGATCGCGCTGGCACCAGCTGATGTCGGCTTCCTGTTGCCGAGGGCCAGCGAACCTCCCGACGGTCACGTGAGCGTGGAGTTGCTGGAGCTGCTCCGCTCCGGAGGCGGCTGGTTCCTCGCCGACCTCCGCCGGCGGCTGATGAAGCATGACCCCGGCCAGGTGGCGCACGCGCTCGTGGATCTCCTCTGGGCCGGACTGGTCAGCAACGACACGATCGAGCCCGTTCGGGCGATGGTGGATCGCTCGCGCAGCCGCCGTCCCCGCAGCATCGTCGGTACCCAGCGCCCACGGCGACCTGCCCGGGGGCGCTACGCGGACCTCTGGCGACCGACTTCCCTCGGGGGCGCCGCCGCTGGGGAGGCTGGCTGGGGCGAGGAGGTCCCCGCTCCCGGAGCCGCTGGCGCGACACGGACAGGGGCGAGCACCACCCCCGAGCTTCCCGGTCGATGGTTCGCGTTGCCCGCGGACCTGCCACCACGTGAGGTGATGGCCGTCGCCCGCGCGCAGGCGCACCTGGATCGGCTCGGCATCGTCACCCGGGGGGCGGTCCTCGCCTCCGGCGACCCGGGCGGATTCGCCTCTGCCTACCGGACCCTGTCGATGATGGAGGAGCGCGGCAGGGTCCAGCGTGTCTACGCCGTCGAGGGACTCGGGGCATCGCAGTTCGCCCTGACAGGTGTCGTCGACCAGGTGCGGGCAGTGGAGCGCGAGCTCGCCGAGGGGCAGGCTGACGCCCTGCTCCTGGCAACCGCGGACCCCGCGAATCCCTACGGTGCCGCCCTCGAGTGGCCGGTCAGCGACTGGGCCGGCGGGCCCGGGTCACCTCATCGGCCAGCACGGGGCGCGGGCTGCCATGTCGTCCTCATCGGGGGCCGGCCGGTCCTCTACGCCGAGCGTGGCGGCCACACGCTGCTGACCTTCTCCCACCCAACTGCTGAGGATTCCGACAGTTCCGTGGAGCTGGCGGCTGCCGCCCGACTGCTCCACGACGCTGTGAAGGCCGGGACGATCGGTGCGCTGACTCTCACCAAGGTCAACGGCACGCCTGTCATGGAACCCGGCGGATCCGACCACGTGCGCAAGACCCTGGAGGCAGCAGGGTTCGGACTGACACCCCGGGGGTACCGGGTCCCGCGCTGATGGGCGGGTGGGCTGCCCCGCGGGCCGTGCGAGGCACTGCCTCAGGCTGCGTGCGCAACTCCGGCCTGGGCGGACTCGACCGCCGCAACCTCGTCACTGACCGAGCGAAGAAGGACCGACAGCGGGACGTCGAGGGCCGTGCAGATGGCAGCCAGCAACTCGCTGGAGGGCTCCTTCTGGCCGCGCTCGATCTCGGACAGGTACCCGAGGGAGACGCGCGCCGCGGAACTCACGTCGCGCAGCGTCCGGCCCTGGTCCTGCCGCAGGCGACGCAGTTGCTCGCCGACGACCCGTCGCAGGATCACCATGACCTTCCCCTTCCCTCCACGTACCAAGCCTATCGCGAGTCACCCGCCGGTGCGGGTACGTGTCACCTGAACGCGCGGTCAGGCGTGAATGTTCCCGAGTCCTGGCCCGGACTCAGAGCCACCGCCTAGATCGCCGCTGGCGGCCGTGGCCAACACCTCAGCCAGCAGGATCAGCGCCGCCTCGACAGCCGCCTCCTGGATCGCCTCCCGGCTGCCGGTCGTGTCGAGCCGGCGGCTGACCGTGCCGCGTGGGCCTGCGACAGCGATGAACACCGTCCCGACGGGGCTCCCACTCGATGATGCCGGGCCGGCCTCCCCCGTGGTCGAGACACCGTAGGTCGCGCCCAGCCGATCCCGCACCCCCCGGGCCATCTGCTCGGCCACCTGCGCACAGACCGCTCCCTGCTCCTGCAGGAGGTCGGGATCCACGCCGAGGAGCGCGGTCTTGACGTCGGTGGCGTAGGCCACCACTGATCCGCGGACGACCGCAGAGGAACCGGCCACCGAGGTCAGCGCGGCAACGAGACGCCCACCCGTGATCGACTCCGCGGTCGCCACGGTCGATCGGTCCGCGATCAGGTCAGCGATCACATCGGCCGCTCGCGCCACCTGCACCACCTGCCCGTAGTCTGCCGTCACGCGGTGGAGCCCGGTTGCCGTGGCCCGTCCTCGTCACCGTGCGCGCTGCCGGGCTCACCGATGCTTGCGGGTCCGGTGCCGGACACGACCGGGGCGGCCGCCGCGGCCTTGCGCGCCGCCTTGTCGGACTTCGAGTCGCTGCGCGTCCAGTACGCCTTGTGGATGTAGTCGAACCCGGTCAGCGTCGTGAGGATGACGGCGATGGCCATCACGCCGATCCGGATCCACCACAGGAGATCCATCTCCGGGGTGATGGGCAGCAGGAACAGGGTGATGCCCACCATCTGGAACAGCGTCTTGGCCTTGCCGCCCCGGCTGGCCGGGATCACCCCGTGCTTGAGGACGACGAAGCGGATGACCGTGACACCGACCTCGCGCAGGATGATCAGGATCGTCACCCACCACCACAGCTCGCCGAGCACCGACAGCCCGATGAGAGCCACACCCGTGAGGGCCTTGTCGGCCAAGGGGTCGGCGATCTTGCCGAAGGTCGTCACCAGCCCCTGCTTGCGGGCCAGCCAGCCGTCGAGCCAGTCGGTGATGGCAGCCAGGACGAAGACCACGGTCGCGGCGACGCGCGCTGCGGCGTTCCCGCCTCCGTCGTACATCAGCAGGTACCAGAAGAGCGGGATCATCAGGATCCGCAGGAGGGTGAGCATGTTGGGCAGGTTCCACAGCTGGGCCCACCCGGTCACGACCCGCTCCCGGCTCCACATCTCCGGCTTCTCGGGCGATACACCCGGCGCCGCAGGGATCGCCGGCTCAGCCCTGTCGGCCCCATTCGGCTCAGATCCGGACAACGGACACCTCCACGGCCTGCAGGTCGACGCCGTCGCTGGCCACCACGCGGGCGCGCAGCATCGATCCCGGCGCCACGCGTCCGCGGAGATCCGGGGTCAGGTGCACGCTGGTCGATCCATCCTCGGGGCCCTGATGCTCAGCCCGGCCCTCGGCGGTCATCCCGTCCACGTGCTCGACCAGGACCTCGACGTCGTGGCCGATCCGCTGCTCCGCACGCTGGGCCATCACCTCGTCGACGACGTCGCTGACCTCGGTCACCCGGGCCCGGATCTCGGACTCGTCGAGCTTCCCACCCAGGCCCACCGCCTCGGTGCCCTCCTCATCGGAGTACCCGAAGACGCCCACGGCATCCATCTGGGCGCTCCCGAGGAAGGCCATGAGCTCCTCGAGGTCGTCCTCGGTCTCGCCGGGGAACCCGACGATCACATTGCTGCGGATGCCCGCCTCCGGTGCGCCGCCGCGGATCGTGGCGATGAGCTCGAGGAACGACTCGGTCCCGCCGAAGCGGCGCATCCGGCGCAGCAGGGGGCCGCTGGCGTGCTGGAAGCTCAGGTCGAAGTAGTCCGCGACCCTCGGCGCCTCGAGCATCGTGCGCACCAGGCCGGGGCGGACCTCGGCGGGTTGCAGGTAGGAGACGCGGATCCGCTCGATCCCGTCGACCGCCCCGAGCTCCTCGAGCAGGTCCTCGAGGGCCCGCGGGTCGGCCAGGTCCTTGCCGTAGGACGTCGAGTTCTCGCTGACGAGCACCAGCTCCCGGACCCCGTCGCCGGCAAGCCAGCGCGCCTCGGCCACGACATCGGCTCGAGACCGGGAGAGGAAGGATCCGCGGAACGACGGGATGGCGCAGAACGCGCACCGGCGGTCGCAGCCCGAGGCGATCTTGAGTGAGGCCACCGGTCCCGACGTGATCCGCCGCCGGATCCAGCCCGGTCCGATGGCCCCGAGCTCCTCAAGCCCGCCAGCTGATCCTTCGGAGGTCCCACCATGTCCGGGGACATGCACCGCCGAACCAGGCCGGTCGGTGGGTGCCATCGGAAGAAGCGTGCGTCGGTCGCGCGGGACGTGGCTTGTCAGCGTGCCTCCCTCGACGATGAGACGCAGCCGCTCGGCGATGTCCGGGTAGTCGTCGAACCCCAGGACCGCGTCAGCCTCCGGCAGCTCGGCGGCCAGCTCGGTGCCGTACCGCTCGGCCATGCATCCGACCGCGACGACCGAGCGGTGGCGCCCGTCAGGGGTCGTCCCGCCGGCGGACAGCAGGGCGTCGACCGACTCCCGCTTGGCGGCCTCGATGAACCCGCACGTGTTCACCAGCACCGCGTCGGCGTCGTCGGCGTCGGCCACGAGCTCGAAACCCTCAGCGGCCAGGCGCCCGGCGAGCTCCTCGGAGTCCACCTCGTTGCGCGCGCACCCGAGTGTCACCAGGGCCACTCGGGTGGTGCTCACCATGCCAGCGTAGGCCACCGCGAACGTCAGCTGTCGTGCTGCAGGTCGGAGAGCAGCTCGTCGAGGTCATCGGGCTTCACCAGGACGTCGCGGGCCTTGGAGCCCTCCGAGGGGCCGACCACCCCACGCGACTCCATCAGGTCCATCAGGCGACCGGCCTTGGCGAACCCGACGCGCAGCTTGCGCTGGAGCATCGACGTGGAGCCGAACTGCGTGGTGACCACCAGCTCGATGGCGGCGATCAGCAGGTCGAGGTCGTCACCGATGTCGTCCTCGACGTCTCGCTTGGCCGACGCCTCGGTCAGGACGTCGTCGCGGTACTGGGCCGCCATCTGCTTCTTCACGTGGCCCACGACGGCGCGGATCTCGGACTCCGGGACGAACGCACCCTGGATCCGCATGGGCTTCGAGGCGCCCATGGGCAGGAACAACCCGTCACCCTGCCCGACGAGGGCCTCGGCCCCCGACTGGTCGAGGATGACCCGGCTGTCGGTCTGGCTGGAGGTCGCGAAGGCCAGTCGTGAGGGCACGTTGGCCTTGATCAGCCCGGTGACGACGTCCACGCTGGGGCGCTGGGTGGCCAGGACCAGGTGGATGCCGGCGGCGCGGGCCAGCTGGGTGATCCGCACGATCGACTCCTCGACGTCGCGGGGAGCGACCATCATGAGGTCGGCCAGCTCGTCGACGATGATCAACAGGTACGGGTAGGGCGCCAGCACACGCTGCGAGTCCGGCGGGACGGCCAGCGTCCCGGAACGCACCGCCCGGTTGAAGTCGTCGATGTGCCGGAACCCGAAGTGCGCGAGGTCGTCGTAGCGGGCGTCCATCTCACGGACCACCCACTGGAGGGCCTCAGCAGCCTTCTTGGGGTTGGTGATGATGGGGGTGATGAGGTGCGGGATGCCCTCATAGGCCGTGAGCTCCACCCGCTTGGGGTCGACGAGGACCATCCGGACCTCGGCCGGGGTGGCACGCATGAGGATGCTGGTGACAAGTGCGTTGATGCAGCTGGACTTGCCAGCACCCGTCGCCCCGGCGACGAGGATGTGCGGCATCTTGGCCAGGTTCGCGCAGACGTAGCCGCCCTCGACGTCCTTGCCGAGGCCCACGAGCAGCGGGTGGTGATCGGCCTGGGCTGAGGGCGCGCGCAGGGTGTCGCCCAGGGAGACCATCTCGCGGTCGGTGTTGGGGATCTCGATGCCGATCGCGCTCTTGCCCGGGATCGGCGACAGGATCCTGATGTCGGAGGTCGCCACGGCGTAGGCGATGTTCTTCGTCAGCGCCGTCACGCGTTCGACCTTGACGCTCTGGCCGAGCTCGACCTCGTAGCGGGTGACCGTCGGCCCACGCATGTACCCGGTCACCTGGGCGTCGATCTCGAACTGCGTGAGCACGTCGGTCAGGGCGGCCACGACGCGGTCGTTGGACACGCTGCGCGCCTTCGGCGCCGTGCCGGCCTTGAGCATCGTCGGGGTCGGCAGCCGGTAGTCCGGTGCTCCCGGGAGGCGCAGCTGCTCGGGCCGGGCGATCGCCACGGTGCTGTGCTTGCCCGGCTTGGCTGCTGCCGCGGGACCAACGGCAGCCACCAGGGAGGCGAGGTTCGGGTCGGCAGGGCCGCTGTCGACGCCGAGGGCCTCAGCGGCGGCGATGCCCTCGACCTGGACGGTCTGGTCGTGCGGTCCGGTCCCGTCGGCGACAGGCGCGTCGGCGTCGAACAGCGCGTCGATGAGGGTCGGGTCATCCCCGACCGCCGGCTCAGCGGGCACCGTGGCCACGGCGGACACGAACGCCTCGTCGCCGGCCAGCGGCCCGTCGTAGGTGGGGGCCTCGGCCGGCTTGCGCGGGCGACGCATCCCGCGCATGAGGCCCAGCGCGCGCGCCTTGAGGACGGCGGCCGCCCCGGACGGCCTGGCAACGGGTGCCGCAGTGGCGCCCTCGACAGCCTCGAGCTCCGAGGCTTCGGCCGGGACCGGCGCCTCGGGATCCACATCCGGGGCCAGGGCTGCGTGCTTGGCCCGGCCGTCGACAGCCATGTCGCCCGCGGGCGGCTCCGCCTCACCGGCAGGTGCGGCTGGGTTGCGGCGCAGCAAAACGGCATCGCGCACTGCTCCGAGACGCTCGGGAACGGCGTGGATCGGGGTGGCTGTGACCACGAGCAGGCCGAAGCCGAGCAGGACGATCAACCACAGGTAGGCCAGCCAGATCCCGACGGCGGACACGATCGGCGCCGTGACGAGCCAGCCGACCCACCCACCGGCCGCCCGCATCGCCTCGGACCCGTCGCTCGGGGTGGGGGCACCCTTGACCAGCGACCAGATCCCGCAGGCTGAGGCCAGCAGGATGGCGGTCCCGATCGCGAGGCGGCCAGTGGTGGATCCCTGGTCCGGGTGGCGGAGCACGCGCAGGGTCGCCCAGAGCAGGAAGACTGGGACGACGACGTCCAGCGCACCGACGGCACCGGTCACGAGGAAGCCGACGATGCCGGTCAGCCAGCCGTCGATGGAGAACCAGGTGACGGCGGCCACCACGATCGTCAGGGTGAACAGGAGCAGGCCGATCCCGTCACGACGGTGCGTGGCGTCGAGGTCGCGGGCGCTGCGACCGATGGCCCGCGCGACCCCACCGAGGATCGCCGCGAGGAGCAACCAGATGCGCGACACCCCACGACCGATCGCCCGGACGGCGCGTGCCACGGGCCCCGGCTGGCGGCGGGCGGACTGCTTGGGAGCGGTGCGCGGGACCGAGCGCGACGAGGCGCCCCGGGACTGGGCGGATCGGGCCGAGCCCTTGCGGGTGCCCCCCTGGGAGCTGCGTGAGGCGCTCGACGTGCGGGCGCGCGCAGGCGACTTGGTGGCCATGACGCGAGGCTACCGGGGGTGGGGCCTCCCGGAGGGCGTCCCCGATCCCGCGGGCGTTCGTGTCGTGCCCGTACGGGGAGCCCCCGGTCCGTGCGTGGGCAGCCCGGGGATCAGACCTCGACGACCACCGGCACGATCATCGGCCGACGGCGGTGCGTGGAGCTCACCCAGCGCCCGACCTGGCGGCGCACGACCTGCTCGAGGGCGTAGACGTCGGTGCCGCCGTGGTGCAGCGCCTCCTCGAGCGCACGGGTGACCTGCGGCAGGACGTCGCGGAAGATCTCCTCGTCCTCGGCGAACCCGCGGGCGTGCAGCTCGGGGCCGGCGACGACCAGGCTGGTCTCGAGGTCCACGACGACGAACACTGAGATGAAGCCCTCCTCGCCCAGGATCCGGCGGTCCTTCAGCGAGGCCTCAGTGATGTCCCCGACGGATGAGCCGTCGACGTACACGTGGCCGCACGGGACCGCGCCGACGATCGAGGCCCGACCGTCCACGAGGTCCACGACGACGCCGTCCTCGGCGATCAGGACGCGGTCGGCCGGGACGCCGGTGCGCACGGCGAGTGCGGCGTTGGCTCGCAGGTGGCGCGGTTCCCCGTGCACCGGCATCACGTTGGCCGGGGTGAGCAGGTTGTAGAAGTAGAGCAGCTCGCCGGCCGAGGCATGCCCGGAGACGTGCACCAGCGCATTGCCCTTGTGCACGACGTCCGCGCCCCAGCGCGTCAGGCCGTTGATGACGCGGTTCACCGGGTTCTCGTTGCCCGGGATCAGCGAGGAGGCCAGGATCACCGTGTCGCCCTCCCCCACCGTGATCGCGTGGTCCCCGTTGGCGATCCGCGACAGTGCGGCCATGGGCTCGCCCTGGGATCCGGTGCAGATGAGCACCACCTCGTCATCGGGCAGCCCGACCAGGTCATCGGCCCTCACCAGGAGCCCGGGCGGGATCGTCAGGTAGCCCAGGTCGCGGGCCACGCCCATGTTGCGCACCATGGACCGCCCGACAAAGGCAGCCTTGCGGCCGTGCGCGGCAGTGGTGTCCAGGACCTGCTGGATCCGGTGCACGTGTGAGGCGAAGCTGGCCACGATGATCCGGCCCCGTGCACGGTGGAACACCCTGTCCAGGACCGGGGCGATGTCGGCTTCGGCGGGCACGAACCCGGGCACCTCGGCGTTGGTGGAGTCGACCATTGCCAGGTCGATCCCCTCCTCGGCCAGGCGCGCCAGCCCCCGCAGGTCGGTGATCCGGCCGTCGAGGGGAAGCTGGTCCATCTTGAAGTCCCCGGTGTGCAGCACGGTGCCAGCGGCGGTCCGGATGCCGACGGCCATGGCGTCGGGGATGGAGTGGTTCACGGCGAAGAACTCGCACTCGAAGGGCCCCAGCCGCTCACGCTGGCCCTCGCGCACCTCCAGCGTGTACGCCTTGATGCGGTGCTCGCGCAGCTTGGCCTCCACCATGGCCAGCGTGAGCCGGGAGCCGAGCAGGGGGATGTCCGAGCGCGCGCGCAGCAAGAAGGGCACCGCCCCGATGTGGTCCTCGTGCCCGTGCGTGAGGACGATCGCCTCGACGTCGGCCAGGCGGTCGTCGATGTAGCTGAAATCCGGAAGGATGAGGTCCACGCCCGGCTGGGACTCCTCGGGGAACAGCACCCCGCAGTCGACGATCAGCAGCCGGCCGTCGATCTCCAGGACGGCCATGTTGCGACCGATCTCGCCGATCCCGCCGAGGGCAACGATCCGCAGGACCCCGGGCTCGAGCGCTGCCGGTACCGGCAGCTCATGGTGACCCGGCCTCACGCGTCGAATCCCGGCACCCCGGCGGCCGCGAGGTCCGCGCGCAGGGTGGCGACCTGCTCCGGGGTGGCATCGACCAGGGGAAGGCGCACCGGGCCGGAGGGCAGGTCGAGCTCACGCAGCGCCGCCTTGGCCATGATCACTCCCTGGGTGCGGAACATGCCCACGTAGGCCGCGATCATCGACGCGTTCAGCTCGGTGGCGCGGGCGACATCACCGGACCGGTGCGCGTCCATCATCTCGGCGATCCGCTGGCTCAGGACGTGCCCCACGACCGAGACCACGCCCACGGCGCCGACAGAGAGCAACGGCAGCGTCAGGGCGTCGTCCCCGGAGTACCAGGCCAGGTCCGTGGCAGCGATCACCGACGCTGCAGCCGCGAGGTCGGCCTTGGCGTCCTTGTTGGCCACGATCCGTGGGTGCTCGGCGATCCGGGCGAAGGTGTCGGACTCGATCGGCATGCCGGTGCGCCCCGGGATGTCGTAGGTCATGATCGGCAGGTCGGTGGCGTCGGCGATCGCCAGGAAGTGCTTCACGAGCCCGGCCTGAGGGGGCTTGTTGTAGTAGGGCGTCACGAGCAGCAGGCCGTGCGCGCCGGCGTCCTGGGCGGCCCGGGCGATGTCGATCGAGTGCCGGGTGTCGTTGTTGCTGGCACCCGTGATGATCGTCGCGCGGTCCCCCACGGCGTCCAGGACCACCTTGAGTGAGGCGATCTTCTCGGTATCCCGCAGGGTCGGGGACTCCCCCGTGGTGCCGTTGACGATCAGGCCGTCGTTGCCCGCATCGACCAGGTGGGTCGCCAGTCGCGCGACACCGTCGTAGTCGACCTCCCCCTCGGCGGTGAACGGGGTGACCATCGCGGTCAGCATGTGTCCGAACGGTGCGGGGCTCTGGGGGTCGTATGCCATGGGGACACGGTATCGGCCCGGCGGCCGCCCTGCGGTGACCGTCGCCCGACTCGCCCGACTCGCCCGAGGCCGGGCGGCCGGTGCGCCCTCAGCCCTCCGGCGTGATCAGGAAGACCGGGGTCAGCTCGTCACCCTGGCCCATGGGGTTGTCGAGCATGACCTCGCGGGCATCAGCCTCGGACATCGGCAGGTTGATGCTGCGCCCGACGACCTCGACGTTGATGTTGTTGCCGTCGATGACGTAGGCGGCGCAGCCGAACCTCTGCGCCAGCTCCTCGCAGATGGCGTCGGGGTGCTTCGAGGGCAGCATCGCGTACTGGTCGAAGGGCGCCATGGCATCAGGGTTGAAGCCGTCGATCTCCGAGATGTGGTTCCCGGCGATGCGGTAGAAGTCACCGTTGCGCCGGAGCACGAACTTGCCGATACCCCCGCCGATCACTGCAGCGATCATCCGGGGGTAGCCGACCTCGTCGATGGCCACCTGCATCTTCTTCGGGTGGCTGTAGCCGATGTCGCCGTTGTCGTTCTTCGGTCACGTACTTGACGATGAGCCGGGCCAGCCAGCTGTCCTGCACGTCGTCGATGTGCCGGACGTCCCCGTTGCAGATCGAGACGAACTTCTGCGACAGGCACAGGGTGGTCGCCGGGGTGATGCGCTCCGCGGCGTACAGGGCGATCACGCCCCCGAGGTCCTCGCCGATCCCCACCTTGTGGGTCCTGACCGGTTCGCGCCGGTAGGCCCGGCCGTGGACAACTCGGGTGGAGATCGCAGTCACGGCCCGGAGCCTACCGGGCGCGCCTACGGTGCGACACGGCCGTTGGCGACGAACGCGGCGTGGGTCAGGGGCATGAGCGTGGCCCACTCCTGTTCATAGCGCTCGGCGACCATCTCGATCTCCCGCTGCGGGAAGCTCGGGAACCGCGCGTCGTCGCTGTGCTTGCGCAGGGACAGGAAGTTCATCATCGCGCGGGCGTTCATGGTCACGTACGCCGAGGAGTAGATCGTCAGGGGCAGCACGATCCGGGCGACCTCGCGGGCCACCCCGGCCTCGAGCATCGTCTCGTAGGCGGCGTATGCAGCGCGGCACGCGGTCTCGGTCTCCGCCCGCACGATCTCGTACTGCTGCGGCGTGCCGTCGACGAACTCGTACGAGCCGGGCTTGCCCACCTGCACGAGCTTGCGCTCAGGTGCGGGGACGTAGAACGTCGGCTCGAGGACCTTGTAGCGACCCGATTCCTCGTTGTAGGACGCGATCCGGTGCCGGAAGTGCTCACGCCACATGAAGATGGGTGCCTGGACGAAGAACGTCATCGACGAGTGCTCGAACGGCGAGCCGTGGCGGTCGCGCATCAGGTAGTTGATGAGCCCCGAGGACTTGGCGGGGTCCGCCTCGAGGTCCTCCAGCGACTGCTCGCCCTTCGTGGACACCCGTGCGGCCCAGATCACGTCGGCGTCGCTGGCGGCGTGCTTGACGAGTTCGACGGTGACGTCGCTGCGGAACCTCAGCTCGGGCATGTGCGTCCTCCCAGGGGTCGTGCGTGGGGCGGGTGTGTCGTCGGCGGCGGCCACGCTACCGCCTGCGCGCCTGCGCGCGACGCAGGCTCCTTGTGGCTACGGTGTGGCGCATCACCCGTGTGACAAGGAGACCATGATGTGCGGTTGCTTCGTCCTTCTGCTCGGCGCGTTCGCCCCCCGACTGGCGCTGGCGCTGATGGCCCTGTTCAACGACGAGATCACCAAGGCCTTCGATGGCTCGTGGGTGATCCCCCTGATCGGCTGGTTCCTGCTGCCCTACACAACCTTGGTCTACGTCCTGATCTCCTGGTGGACCACCGGTGGGGTGTCGGGATTCGAGTGGTTCTTCGTGGCCCTTGCGTTCTTCGCCGACCTCGCGTCCTACGGCGGCGGCTACAACCGGCGCGCGGACCTGCGCTACCCCTCGACCAGCCCCGCCTGAGCACGCCACCGGGCCCGGAGGGCGTTCACCGGACGGTCATCCTTGGGCCGTTCGGCCAGCAGGCGATGCCCATCGGCGGCTAGTAGTGTGACCGGTGCTTGCACACGCCCCCGTACCCGATGGAAGGGAAACACATGGCAATCAAGGTAGGCATCAACGGATTCGGCCGGATCGGCCGGATGGTGTTCCGTGCCGCCGTCCAGAACTACCCGGACACGATCCAGGTGGTTGGGATCAACGACCTGCTCGACCCGGAGTACCTGGCCTACATGCTCAAGTACGACTCGGTCCATGGCCGGTTCAAGGGTGAGGTCTCGGTTGACGGCTCGAACCTCATCGTCAACGGCAACACGATCCGCCTGACCGCCGAGCGCGATCCCGCTGCCCTGGCGTGGGGCGACGTGGGCGCCGAGGTCGTCGTGGAGTCCACTGGCCTGTTCCTGGACAATGCATCGGCGTCGAAGCACCTCGAGGCCGGTGCGAAGAAGGTCATCCTCTCCGCTCCGTCCAAGGACGACACCCCGATGTTCGTGTTCGGCGTGAACTCCGACTCCTACGCCGGCCAGGCGATCATCTCCAACGCGTCCTGCACCACCAACTGCCTGGCGCCGATCGCCAAGGTCATCCACGACAACTTCGGCATCAAGCGCGGCCTCATGACCACCGTGCACGCGGCGACTGCCACGCAGAAGACCGTGGACGGCCCGTCGATGAAGGACTGGCGCGGCGGCCGCGGCATCCTGGAGAACATCATCCCGTCCTCCACCGGTGCGGCCAAGGCCGTCGGCAAGGTCCTGCCCGAGCTCAACGGCAAGCTGACCGGCATGGCCTTCCGCGTCCCGACCTCGGACGTCTCCGTGGTCGACCTGACTGTCGAGCTGGAGAACCCCGCCTCGTACGACGAGATCAAGGCCGCCATGAAGGCAGCGTCCGAGGGCCCGATGAAGGGCGTCCTGGGCTACACCGAGGACAAGGTCGTCTCCACGGACTTCGTGGGCGAGGCCATGACGTCGGTCTTCGATGCCGGAGCCGGCATCGCGCTGGACCCGACGTTCGTCAAGCTCGTCGCCTGGTACGACAACGAGTGGGGCTACAGCAACAAGGTCGTCGAGATGATCAACGTCATCGGAGCGGACCTGGCCGACTGATCGACCTGCACGACGCGATGTGGCCGGCTCCCCTCGGGGGGCCGGCCACATCGGCGTCACGGGGTCAGAAGAAGAGCACGCCGACGAACGTGGCTCCGATCAGGCAGATGATGAGGACGGCGGCGACGATCTTCACGATTTGAGGGTCCATGGGGCCATCATCCCCCACCGGTGAGGACTTTCCGGGCAATCCCGCGGTTGAGCTGCGGTGCGGTCGCGACTGAAACGGACCAGACGGCCACCGCAGGCCGCCGTGTCACGGCCGGCGCAGTGTCAGACTCACGCCATGCCTGCCGCGCCCACCTATCGCGTGTACCCGTACCGCTGGGTGGTGCTGGCCGTCTTCACCCTGGTCAACGTGACGATCCAGACGCTGTGGATCGGGTATGCGCCCATCACGGGAGCGGCGGCGGCATACTACGGCGTCAGCGACACGGCCATCGGGGCCTTTGCGATGGTCTTCATGCTCGCGTTCATCCCGCTCTCGCTGCCGGCCGCGTGGCTCATCGACACCCGGGGGTTCCGTCTGGCCGCGGGGCTCGGCGCGGTCGTCATGGGTGCCTGCGGCATCCTGCGCGGGCTGGCTGGTCCCAACTACGCGCTGGCCATGGCGGCCACCCTCGGGATCGCCGCCGCACAGCCGCTGCTGCTCAACGCGTGGACCAAGATGCCCGCGAGGTGGTTCGCGCCCGACCAGCGGGCGACCGCAGTCGGTGTCGTGACCGTCGGCAACCTGGTGGGCACGGCTGCGGGCATGGTGCTCGGCCCGATCCTGATCGAGTCCATGCCCCTCGGGCAGATCCAGCTCTGGTACGGGATCGTCGCGGCCCTCAGCGCTGTGCTGTTCCTCGGGCTGGCGCGGGAGCACCCACCGACCCCGGCCAGCCCGCCGGGGCAGGAGGAGCGCGCCCTCGTGCTCGACGGCCTCTCCCACGCGCTGCGGGTCCCGGCCTTCTGGTCCGTGCTGGGGATCGCCTTCATCGGCCTGGGCGTGTTCAACGGGCTGACGACATGGGTGGAGGCGATGCTGCGCCCGCGGGGGTTCTCCCCTGCCGATGCGGGAACCCTGGGCGCCGTCCTGCTGATCGGCGGGCTGATCGGGGCCGTGCTCCTGCCCGCCCTGTCCGACCGTCAGGGTCGGCGTCGGCGTTTCCTGGTCCTGGCCTTCGGCGGGGCGATCCCCGGGTTGCTGGGCGTGATGATGGCCGGATCCCTCCCGGTGCTGCTCGTGTCGGGGTTCGTGCTCGGCTTCTTCCTCGTCTCGGCGCTTCCGATCGGGTTCCAGTACGCGGCCGAGGTGACCCGTCCAACCCCCGAGGGCACATCGAACGGGCTGATGCAGCTGTTCGGCCAGGGCTCGGTGGTGTTCGTCTATGTGATGTCCGCGCTTCGAACGCCCGACGGATCGTTCACCCGCGCGCTTGTCGCTGCCGTCGGGCTGCTCGCACTGGCCGTCGTGATCGCGTGGCGCATGCCGGAGCCTGACGTGCTCAGGCCGAGGGAATCGCGGACGCCCGAGCCTGTTCGCTGAGGGTCAGGTCGGTGGTGGTGCCGGTGCGGGTGCGCACCGCTCACGTCGACGCGCGTGCCTCGGGCGTGGTGCCCTCATCTGCGCCTGAGTGGCTGGGGTCGTCAGAACCCGCCGAAGTCGAAGCCCCCACCGTCGAAGCCGCCGCCGTCGAAGCCGCCGCCGGAGTCGCCCCCACCGAAGTCACCGCCGCCGTCACCGCCGGCATCCCCGCCAGCATCCCCGCCGTCACCGGCATCCCCGCCGCCGTCACCACCGAAGTAGTCGTAGCCCGTGGGCAGGTAGAGGGCGTTGAACAGCATGGTGCCCATGAGGACGTTGCTCATGACGTACGCCCCCGAGCCGGCGTACCAGCCGCGTGCCCAGGGCGCGTACTCCGGACCGGCGTCGTAGTACGGCCGGTCGCCTGAGGCCGTCGGGACCAGCCGCGCCTGCGGATCGAGGCCGTCCTTGATCCGGGCGTCGCAGGCGGCGCAGACCGGGACGTCGCGCATCGCCCCACCCTCCGGTGCCCACTGGGCGTCCGCCACGGACAGCCCGTGGCGCTGATCGAAGAAGCACGGGGGCCGGCGGCTGGGCAGCTCACGCCCCTCGCGCCGGGCGTCGAGCTTCGCGAGCGCGAAGCGGCCGTCGTCGAGGGACTTCGAGACCCACTGCAGGTCATCCGGGTGGGCTGAGGCCGCCAGGGTGTCCTTCGCCCGCTCGTAGGAGCTCAGCGCGTCGTCGAAGTCGCGAGCGGCCTCGGGATCCAGGGACTGCGGCACCGGCGTGTCGGCGATCTGCTGGCCGAGCTGGGTCACGTCCTCCTCGGCCACCCGGCGGACCGCCTGCCAGCGGCGGTCGGCGATCTCCTTGTTCTGCCGGGATGATCCGAGGGCAGCTTGCTTCTGCTTCGACTGCATGAAGACGATGACGCCGACGATGAGCAGGGCGATCAGGATCCATTCCATGCCCTCCACGATAACCGGCGGAAGCCCACCCTGCCGCCGATCGCACGCAGCTGACCCCAGGGACGCGCACCCCCGATCGGTCCAGAATCCCGACGATGGACAGTCGCAGGAGCGGACGAGTCCGGGATCGTGCCGCGCGATGGCGGACCGATCGTGGGTGGGCCCGCAGGGAAGGGGCCCCGATGGACGGGGCTGGTGCGCTGCCAGCCGTTGGGGCAGCCGCGGCCGGGCGTCAGGCCTCCGGGTCCTCGGGGTGGGCGGCGGTGGCCTGCTTGGAGTACGAACGGACGTACACGGCCCGCATCAGCAGGGCCTCCCACGCGGGCAGCGGCTTGGCCCCGCCGAGTCCGGAGGCGCCGATCCAGGCGCGGGCGGCCTTCTCGACCACCATCGCCACAGCCTCATGATCGGAGCCGAACACGAGCGCCCCTCGGCCCGGGACGAGGACGGCGTCGACGCGTGGCCGCCGCCTGGGTGTCGATCGCAATGATGGCACCCGACGGCCGGTGAGCTGGGCGAGGTCGTCGAGCACCGGGGGCAGCGCCCGGCGCAGGATCGAGAAGCGCACCGTGAACGGGGCTGTGGACAGCCAGGTGTCGGTCCCGTCGGCCAGTCTCACCGGCTGCAGGCAGGCCGGATCCCACGGCGCATCGGGGTCCGCGGGCATGTGCGAGCCCTCATACGGACGCTTGACCACGACGTACGCAGCGCACGCCCGCTCCAGCTCGGTCACCCGTTCGAAGGCCTCCTCGAGCGTGCCCCCGACGGCGAACGCCCCATGGTTGGCCATGAGCACCGCGGGGCCCCCGCCCAGGGCACCGACCGTGCCCTCGGTGATCTTCTTCGTGCCGGGCAGCGCGTACGGGGCGCAGGGGACCTCCCCGAAGGGGGTGGGCACCGGCACCTGCGCGGCCGCACAGATGGAGGCTGCCACCTGGTGGGTGTGCACTCCGGCCATCACCTCGGGGCGGCGGCGATAGGTCTCGGCATGCAGCTTGCGCTCGCCGCTGGGCTTGTAGGAGCCCGCCCACTCGTCGGAGTGGAGGTCCACGCGCACGATCATCTTCTCGGTCAGGTCCGGGTAGGTGATCCCGCTGGGGGTGACGAGCATCGACCGCTCATCGAGTCGGACGCTCAGGTTGCCCCACGTGCGCGCCACGAGCCCCTCGGCCAGCAGCCGGTGCCCGGCGTCGACGAGGTCACGACGGGCCTGGGACTCGCTCACTGCCGGGCTCCCTCGACCTGCGCGAACACGCGGTCGAAGGCGGCGACCGCCTGGTCGATCGTGGCGTCGGTGTGCGCGGCGCTCGTGTACAGCCGTGATCCAGCGAGCGTGATCACGCCCTCGGCGGTGTAGGCGGCGCCCATCTCCTCCATCACGGTCTTGCGCGCCTTGATCTCCTTGAGCTTCGCCGGGACCTCCCAGATCCGGTTGAAGTCGACCGCGAAGTGCAGCGTGCCGACTGTCTGCAGGTGCACGATCGAGCCCTGGTTGTAGGCGACGAACGGCAGGCCCCGCCGGGCGATCGACCCGCGCAGGCCGGCGGTGAGCCGGTCGCCCATCGCACCGGCCCGCACGGCGGCGTTCTGCCTGTCCATCTCCACGAGGGTGAAGTAGCCGGCCGCTGACGACAGCGGGTTCGCCGCCATCGTCCCGCCGACCAGCGCCTTCTTCGAGCCGGCCTCCAGCCCGGCCGCCAACAGCTTCATGTGCTCGCGCTTGCCGCCCAGCCCGCCGGCTGAGGGGTACCCGCCGGCCACGACCTTGCCGAACACCGTCAGGTCGGGCTCCACGCCGAAGTAGCCCTGCGCACCGGCCATGCCGATCCGGAACCCGGTGACGACCTCATCGAAGATCAGCAGGGCGCCGTACTTGTCGCAGAGCTCCCGGACGCCCGCGTTGAAGTCCCGCGGCAGGGGGCGGGTGCCGCTCTCCGGGCCGACGGGCTCGATCAGCACGGCCGCCGTCCCGCCGCGGGCACGGTTGATCATCAGGGTCCGCTCGAGGGCGTCGAGGTCACCGGGGAAGAACTCCTGGGTGTGCCGGAACACGTACTTCGGCACGCCGTGCGCCTCGTGGTGGCGGGTGCCCGGGATGCGCAGCCCGTAGGCCAGCTGGTCGGACCACCCGTGGTAGGCCCCGCCCATCTTGACGACGTTCTTCTTGCCGGTGGACAGCCGTGCGACCCGGATCGCCGCCATGCACCCCTCGGTCCCGGACCCGAGCATCCGGAACATCGGCACGGCGGGCATGTGGTCGGCGATGAGGCGCGCCAGCTTCAGCTCGTACTCGTGGAACAGCCCGGTCGATGGGCCGCACGTGCGCAGCAGGTCGATCACCTGCTCGAGTACCTCCGGGGGGTTCGACCCGAGCACCGTCGGCCCGCCGGCCTGGAGGAAGTCGAGGTACTCGTTGCCGTCGAGGTCGTGCAGATGGCACCCCTGCGCCCCGGTGATCACCAGCGGGAAGGGCATGTTGAACGCCAGGTTGTGCTGCACGCCGCCGGGGATGTACTCGGCAGCCTCGGCGGTCATCGCCCTCGATGACTGGCAGCGCTTCTCGAAGTGCTCGTCGAGGTACCCCTGCAGGGCATCGCGGCGCAGGCGACGGATCGGCTGGGCGATCAGCGCGTCCAGGTCGGCGATGACGCGCGGGACATCGGGATACTCGGTGATCGCGAAGCCCTCGGACACGGCATCCTCCTGGTCGGCGCTGTCTGTGGCCATCCAACCACCGTGCAGGTCCCGTCCCCGGGCCGGGCCGGGGCGGACGGGTCACGCCGGCGGGGTCACACCGCGTCGAGGAAGGCCACCGTGCGCGCGACGTACCAGGGCAGCTCCGCGCCGCGCTCGTGGAAGCCGACGTGGCCGCCGGTGCGGGTGATCGCCCGACGCACGGGGGTGTCGGACTCCAGCTGGGCCCAGTCGATCGCGTGGTACGGACCGGCCGGGATCATCGGATCGTCGAGTGCGTGGACCACGAGCGTGGGAACGGTGATCCTCGGCAGGAACTGGGCGCTGGAGTTCACGTCGTAGTACTCGGCGGCGTCCCGCCAGCCGTTGTGCTTGGCGGTGATGAGGTCGTCGAACTCCGTGAGGGTGCTGACCTTGGCGATGGCCGTGCGCTCGGCGTCGGTCAGCGCGAGGCCGGAGTGCGCCGAGTCGGACTTCAGCTTGCTGACCAGGAACTTCTCGTACAGGCCGAACATCCGCCGCTGCAGGTGCTCGTTGCCGACGCTGAGGTCGATCGGCGAGGACACCGCGACGCCGCCGCGGACGGGCAGCCCGTCGAGTGGCTCGCCGAGGAGCTTGAGCGTCACGTTCCCGCCGAGCGAGAAGCCGACGATCGCCACGCCATCGGCACCGGGCTCATCGGTCAGCGCGCGCAGCACCGCGCGCAGGTCCTCCGAGCGGCCACCGTGGTAGAGCATCCGGCAGTGCTCCGAGGAGTCCCCGACGCCGCGCAGGTCGACGCGCGCCACGGCGTACCCGGCTCGCAGCAGGCCGAGCGACGTGGCCCGCACGTAGGTGGAGTCGATCGATCCCCCGAGGCCGTGGACGACCAGGACCATCGGACGGTCGCGGCGCGGACCGATCCTCGGACGGTGGATGCGCACCGCCAGCGCGTCGCCTGACCCGTCGTCCATCGCGACCACGAGTCGCTGCTCGGACGACACCGCCGCGAGGTCGTGCTGCCGGGGGCGGATCCGGTCGGCAACCGTCTGCAGGTTCCCGGTGAGCCACGGCGGTGCAGGGGTGAAGCCCGCGTTGATGATGTCCTTCACGCCATGCCCAGGACGCTCTTGATGGTGCGCACGACGCCGTTGGCCGTGTTCTCCGGGGCACGGAAGCGGGCCCTGGCCGCCAGCTCCGGGTGGGCGTTGGCCATCGCGAACGAGTAGGTCGCCTCGTCCATCATCTCCAGGTCGTTGAGGAAGTCGCCGAACACCATGGTCTGGTCCCGGGTGATGCCCAGGGCCTCCTGGATGTGGCGGATCCCGCTGCCCTTGTTGGCGTGCAGGTCCATCACGTCGAGCCAGTGCTGCCCGGAGACGACGACCTGGTGGGTGTCGAGGAAGTGCGCGTACGCCGGTGCGGACACCTCCTCGGAGGAGACGAAGTCGTAGATCGCGACCTTCAGGATGTCGTCGTCGACGGTGTTGAGGTCGGCTACGACCTCCAGCCGGTGGTAGTACTTGTCGACCTCGGCCACGAACGGTGCGTCCGTGCGCTCGATGTAGGCCGAGGCCTTGCCGCAGAGCACGGCTCCGACGTCGGCACCGCGCGCGTTCAGGTCGCGGGCGACGTCGATGAGGTCGCGGGCGACCTGCCGGTCCAGGCAGTCCGAGCTCAGCTCGCGACCCTCACGGACCACGTACGTGCCGTTCTCGGCGATGAACACCACCTCGTCGGCGATCGGCTCGAAGCGCGCGAGCAGGTTGTGGTACTGCCGACCGGACGCCGGGCAGAACACGACGCCACGTGCGTGCAGCGCATCGATCAGCGGCCAGAAGTCGTCGTGGATCGCGTCGTCGTCGTCGAGCAGGGTCCCGTCCATGTCGCAGGCGATCAGCCGGATGTCGGGGATGTGGTCGAACTCGAGGGGCTCGATGGGCTCTGGGGTCGGCAGGTCCGAGGGCGGCGTGGGTTCGGTTCCGGTCACCCGGGCATCCTCCCACCCCAGGTCGCCCGCGCGCCGCGCCACCGTCAGCGCGAGAAGTGCATCCACCCCACGCGGCCCGCCTCGCGTGCACCTATCCCTCGGCGCCCGCGACCCCGGGTACGGACGGCCCCCGAGGCCACGGCGGTGCCCGAACTGCCGCGTTACGCCGGCCCGGCTTGACGGCTCGTCCACCATCCGCCCCGCCACCACCCGGACCTGCGCGGCCTCGCGCCCCGGCCCCGTGCGGCCTCGCGCCCCGGCCCCGTGCAGGCCCGACGCCGGTCGCGTCTGCGCACGTACCCCCCTGCCCGCCTCGGGACTTGGGATGATCAGCCCATGCTCGGGATCCACTGGAAGCACCGCAACGGCGTCGACGCAGCACGGTTCCTGGCGACGGAGGCCGCGGGCCTCGAGTGGATCCGGGTGCCGGGCGGGCCCCGGGTGCCGGCGATCGTCGAGATTGGCCCCTCTCGGCTTGGGATGGAGCGCATCCCCGTGGGGCGTCCCACGCGCGAGATGGCCGAGGAGTTCGGCCGTCAACTGGCGGCGCTCCACGGTTCGGGGGCTCCCTCGTACGGGAGCCCCCCACCGGGCGCCCCGGGCCCGGACGGCTGGATCGGCGACCTCCCCATGCCCTACGCCGCGCGCGAATCGTTCGCGGAGTTCTGGGCCCTCGACCGGGTCGCCGCCACGGCCCGGATGGCCCGCGATCGCCGCGGGTTGGACGCAGAGCAGGTGGCGGAGGTGGATCGCTTCGTCACCGACCTCATCGCCGGCGAGATCGACGCAGGTCCGACCGCTCCCCCGGCACGGGTGCACGGCGACCTCTGGAGCGGCAACGTGCTGTGGGGCTCCGACGGCCAGGTCTGGCTGATCGATCCAGCCGCACACGGCGGGCACCCTGAGTCCGACCTCGCGATGCTGGCGCTGTTCGGCGTGCCGCATCTCGATCGGATCATCGACGGCTACGAGGAGGTCCGGCCGCTGCCTCCCGGCTGGCGGGCACGGGTCCCCCTGCATCAGGCGTGGCCACTGCTGGTCCACGCCGCCCTGTTCGGCGGCGGCTACGGCGACTCCGCCGTGGCGGCCCTGCGTCGCGCCCGCGGCTGAGCGCGTCGGGACCGGTCAGGCCGCCGGGGTACCGTCGTGCAGCGCGATCGCCCGGCGCATCGCCTTGCGGGCGCGCTTGCGGTCGCCGGCTGCGTCGTAGGCGGTCGAGAGCTCGAACCACCGCTCCCAGGAGTCGGGGTCGGCCTCCACCCGGGTGCGCACCTCGGCGAAGTGGGCATCGGCAGCCTCCCGCACGGGCCGGCCCGAGGGTCGCCGGGGCAGGTCGTCCACCGGCAGCTCCCCGCGGGCGGCCAGCTCGTGGCCCAGCGCCTCGGTCGCCCTGCCGAACTGCCACTCCCGCCAGAGCACCCACAGCCCAATCACCGGGAACCCGAGGATCGCCACCCCGAGCATGACCGGCGCGATCCCCCCGGCCTGGATGAAGTCGACCGCCCGGGAGGCGGTGAAGAACAGGTAGGCCCCGAGCAGCACGGCCATGACGGCCGCCATTCGCTTGCCCGTCATGGAACGCCCGCTCAGCCGTCCAGGCCGAGGAAGCCGTCAATGCCGACTGTGAGGCCCGGGTGAGAGGCGACCTTGCGCACCGACAGCAGCACCCCGGGCATGAAGCTGGCCCGGTCGAACGAGTCATGCCGGATGGTCAGGGTCTCCCCCGGCCCGCCGAGCAGGACCTCCTGGTGCGCGACGAGCCCCTGCAAGCGGACGGCGTGCACGTGGATCCCGTCGACCATCGCCCCCCGGGCCCCGTCGAGGGCCGAGGTCGTGGCGTCGGGCATGTCCGGGCTGCCGGCCTCGGCCCGGGCAGCCGCGACCAGCTGCGCGGTGCGGGTGGCCGTGCCCGAGGGCGCATCGGCCTTGCGGGGGTGGTGAAGCTCGACGATCTCCACGGACTCGAAGTGCGGTGCGGCCGCCGCTGCGAAGCGCATCATCAGCACAGCGGCGATCCCGAAGTTCGGGGCGACCACCGCACCCGTGCCGGGTGACGCCTCCAGCCAGGCACGCACCTGGTCCAGCTTCCCGGCGTCGAACCCGGTGGTGCCCACGACGGGGTGGATCCCGGCGCCGATCAGGAACTCGAGGTTGCCCATCACCGAGTCAGGGTGGGTGAAGTCCACAGCTACCTGGGCACCAGCCGCGGCCAGCTCCTGGAGGTCGTCACCGACATCGAGGCTCGACACCAGCTCGAGGTCGGGGGCGTCGTACACCGCCCTGACCACCTCGGACCCCATGCGTCCCCGCGCACCCAGCACACCCACTCGGATCGTCACCCGAGCATTGTCCCACCGCCGCGCCAGTGACGCGTCGCGCATGTGCTGGGGCGAGTCGGCCGGGTTGGTGCTAGGGGCCGGTCGGAGCGTGGTCCCGGCCGGACCACAGATGGCGGGCGCCCTTGGTAGGTGGATTGGCGCCGTCGGTCGAGGAGTCCCAGCCGGGGCGAGCACCGCCGCTGCCATCAGCGTCGACGACCGGCAATCGCTCAGAAGGCGATTGAATACCAGAACTTGGTCCCGTCCCGCGCGTTCAGAACGCTCTTTGGCCTCCGCACCAAATCCACGCACACGGAATCGCCCTTCAGGCCTGCGTCGTTGGGCCGCATCGGATCCGCGCACGCCAAATCGACCATAAGGCCCTCCTGACGGGCGCCTATCGGCCGATTTGGTGTGCGCGACCCCGGTCGGGCCCGGTGCCCCCCGCGAAACGGCCGGTTTCGAGTGCGCAGCTGGCCAGAACGGCACTCGGACAGTGGGGCAAGGTGGCAACTCCGGCCAGGAGGTCCGTTGGTCGCGGGGGCGCTCACCTCAGGGATCTGGCGAGCGGCGGCAACCGAGAGTCCGGCGTGAGGCCCGGACTCGACCGTCAGCCCAGGGAGAACGTTCGGGACTCCTCGAAGGGGCCGATGACCGTCAGGGACTTGGGGACGGACAGGATCGCCGCCGCCTCACGCGCGATGTCGTCCATGGTGACGCTGTCGATGCGGGCCAGGAGCCCGTCGATGCTCGGAAGGTCACCGGTGGAGAGGTCGGCACTGCCGATACGGCTCATCCGGGAGCCTGTGTCCTCGAGGCCGAGCACGATCGAGCCCTTGGTCTGGCCCTTGCCCCGCTCCAGCTCCTCCGGCGTCAGGCCGTTGCGGGCGACCTCATCGAGGCCAGCGATGGTGAGCTCCAGGACCTGATCCACCTTCGCCGGAAGGCACCCGGCGTAGGCCCCGAACAGCCCGACGTCGGAGTAGCCGGTGCTGAACGCGTACACCGAGTACGCCAGTCCGCGGCGCTCCCGGATCTCCTGGAACAGCCGCGAGGACATGCCCCCGCCCAGGGCCGTGCTCAGGATGCTCAGGGTGTAGCGCCGCTTGTCGGCGCGGGCCACGCCTGGAACCCCCACCACGAGGTGCGCCTGCTCGGTGGGGCGGGAGACGACCCGCACCCCCGAGGTGGTCGCCACGTCGAGCCCGCCCCGGCGTGCGGGCAGCGGCCGGACGGACGGGTCGCCCAACGCCCCGGCGGACCGGAACGCCTCGGTCACCAGGCGCACGACCTCGTCGTGGTCCACCGCACCGGCGACGGAGACGACCATCGCGTGCGGCTTGTAGCGCTCGCGGTAGAACGAGTCGATGGCGTCGCGGCTGATGTCGGTGATCGTCTCGTGGGTGCCCAGGATCGAGCGGCCGAGGTCGGTGTCGCCGTACATCCCGAGCATGAACTCGTCGTGGACGAGGTCCGAGGGATCGTCGTCGCGCATGGCGATCTCCTCGAGGATGACCCCGCGCTCGGCGTCGACGTCCTCGGCGCGGATGAGCGCGGAGGTGACGATGTCGCTGATCACGTCGATGGCCAGCGGGAGGTCGCGGTCGAGCACCCGGGCGTAGAAGCACGTGTGCTCCTTGGAGGTGAACGCGTTCATCTCCCCGCCGACCGAGTCCAGCAGCGACGAGATCTCCATCGCCTCGCGCCGCCGGGTGCCCTTGAACAGCAGGTGCTCGAGGTAGTGCGCCGAGCCCATCTGGGCGTGCGACTCGTCGCGCGAGCCGACGCCCACCCAGATGCCGAACGCGGCCGAGCGGACGCCCGGCACGTGCTCGGTGATGATCCGCAGGCCCCCGGGCAGGACGGTCCGGCGGACCAGTCCCCCCTGGTCGGGGGTCAGCAGGGTGACGGTGGAGCCCGGCTCCTGGTCAGGATCGATCGACCAGGGGCCGGGCATCGCGGCCGTCATGCGACTCAGGCCTCGCCCTCGCCGGCAGCGTCGTCGGAGGCACCCTCGGAGGCGGCGTCAGCCGAACCCTCCGCAGCGGGGGCATCCTCGATGACCGGCTGAAGCGACAGCTTCCCGCGGGAGTCGACCTCCTTGATCTCGACCAGGAGCTTCTGGCCGACCTGGACGACGTCCTCGACGTTGGTGATGCGTCCCTTGTTGGGGGCCAGCTTCTTCAGCTCGCTGATGTGCAGCAGGCCGTCCTTGCCGGGCAGCAGGGAGATGAACGCGCCGAAGGTCGTGGTCTTGACCACGGTGCCCAGGTAGCGCTCGCCGACCTCGGGCATCTGCGGGTTGGCGATGGCGTTGATCATCGCGCGGGCAGCCTCGGCCGACTCACCGTTGGTGGCACCGATGTAGATCGTGCCGTCGTCGGTGATGGTGATGTCCGCACCGGTGTCGTCCTGGATGGTGTTGATCATCTTGCCCTTGGGCCCGATCACCTCGCCGATCTTGTCGACCGGGATGTTGACCGTGATGATCCGCGGGGCCAGGACGCTCATCTCGTCGGGGACGTCGATGGCCTCGGCCATGACCTCCAGGATCGCCAGGCGGGCGTCGCGGGCCTGCGTCAGGGCACCGGCCAGCACCGAGGCGGGGATGCCGTCGAGCTTGGTGTCCAGCTGCAGGGCGGTCACGAAGTCCTTGGTGCCGGCGACCTTGAAGTCCATGTCGCCGAACGCGTCCTCAGCACCCAGGATGTCGGTGAGCGCGACGTAGCGGGTCTCGCCGTCGACCTCGTCGGAGACCAGGCCCATCGCGATGCCCGCGACCGGGAACTTCAGCGGCACACCGGCGTTGAGCAGCGACAGCGTCGAGGCGCAGACCGAGCCCATCGAGGTGGAGCCGTTGGAGCCCAGGGCCTCGGAGACCTGACGGATGGCGTAGGGGAACTCCTCCTTGCTGGGCAGCACGGGCAGCAGCGCCCGCTCGGCCAGCGCGCCGTGGCCGATCTCGCGGCGCTTGGGGGAACCCACGCGGCCGGTCTCACCGGTGCTGTAGGGCGGGAAGTTGTAGTTGTGCATGTAGCGCTTGCGCGTCTCGGGCGAGAGCGTGTCGAGCTGCTGCTCCATCTTGAGCATGTTCAGCGTGGTGACGCCCATGATCTGGGTCTCGCCACGCTCGAACAGCGCCGAGCCGTGCGCCCGCGGGACGACCTCGACCTCGGCCGACAGCGGACGGATGTCCGTCAGGCCACGGCCGTCGATGCGGACCTGGTCGCGCAGGATGCGCTGGCGGACCAGCTTCTTGGTCACGGAGCGGAACGCTGCGCTGACCTCCTTGTCGCGACCGGCGAACTGCTCTGCCAGGCGCTCGGCGGCCAGGCCCTTGACCCGGTCGGTCTCGGCCTCGCGCTGCTGCTTGTCGGCGATGACCAGGGCGGCGGCCAGCTCGTCGCTGATCGCAGCCTCGACGGCGTCGTAGGCGTCGGGCTGGTAGTCGAGGAACACCGGGAACTCGACGGTCTCCTTGGCGGCCTTGGCAGCCAGCGCGGACTGCGCGTCGCACAGGATCCGGATGAAGCCCTTGGCGGCCTCGAGGCCCTCGGCGACGACCTGCTCGGTCGGGGCCTTGGCGCCCCCGGCGACGAGCTCGACGGTGTTGGCGGTGGCCTCGGCCTCGACCATCATGACGGCGACGTCGTCACCGGCGATGCGCCCGGCGACGACCATGTCGAACACCGCACCCTCGAGCTGCTCGTGGGTCGGGAAGGCCACCCACTGGCCGCGGATGAGGGCGACGCGGGTGGCGCCGATCGGGCCGGAGAACGGCAGGCCGGACAGCTGGGTGGACATCGAGGCGGCGTTGATCGCCACGACGTCGTAGAGGTGCGCGGGGTTCAGGCTCATCACCGTGATGACGACCTGGACCTCGTTGCGCAGGCCCTTGACGAACGTGGGGCGCAGCGGGCGGTCGATGAGGCGGCAGGTGAGGATCGCGTCCTCGCTGGGCCGGCCCTCGCGGCGGAAGAACGAGCCGGGGATGCGCCCGGCGGCGTACATCCGCTCCTCGACGTCGATGGTCAGGGGGAAGAAGTCGAACTGGTCCTTCGGGTGCTTGCCGGCCGTGGTGGCCGACAGCAGCATGGTGTCCTCGTCGAGGTAGGCCACGGCGGAGCCGGCGGCCTGGCGGGCGAGGCGCCCGGTCTCGAAGCGGATGGTGCGGGTGCCGTAGGCGCCGTTGTCGATGACAGCCTCGGACGAGTGGATCTCGGGACCCTCCACGGGTGCCCTCCTTGTGTGTTGGGAGGGTCGGCGCCGGTGCGGGTCTTGGATAGAAGTCCACGGCAAGCGGGCGGGGGCCGACGTCGTGTCGTGCACCTCGGCTCGTTCCGGGGACCACCACCGCAAGACCATGCGTGGGGCCGGACCCTCAGTGTTGTGTTGTGTCGTGCGGGAAGTGCGGGGTGCCGCGCGCCGGGGCGGACCGAGAGGCCCAGCCGGGCCGGCGCGGTGGCGAGAGCAGGTGGCGCAAGCGCCAGGAGCGGCACCCGTGGGGGTACCGCTCCTGGGAGTGCTAGCGCCGGATGCCGAGGCGCTCGATGAGCGCGCGGTACCGCTCGATGTCGGTGGCCTGCAGGTACTTGAGCAGGCGGCGACGCTTGCCGACCAGCAGCAGCAGGCCACGCCGGCTGTGGTGGTCGTGCTTGTGGGTCTTCAGGTGATCGGTGAGGTCCGCGATGCGCTTGCTGAGCATTGCGATCTGGACCTCGGGGCTGCCGGTGTCGCCCTCTTTGGTTCCGTACTCGGCGATGATGGACTTCTTGGTGTCCGTGTCAAGAGACATGGATGTCTGTGCATTCCTCTCGGGCGCGTGGATCACCAGCGGCCTTCTGCCTGGCTGGTTCAAGTCGCGGTCGACGGGGCGCCCGCCCCGATGCCGTCACCCACAGGGTACCAGAGGGGGCATGCGGGGGCGGTATCTGAGGATTCTGAGGGGCTCCGAGTCAACTTGTGCAAGCCCCCATTCGGGGGACAAGTTGGCGTCCTCCATCGACGCTGCGTAGATCGACCAATCACCTCCGGCAAGTTCTTTGACAGGCGTTTTCGGGCAGGAGTTGGATTGGGCTATCACACAACTCAACACGCGCATGCGGACTTCTGCCCTGTGACCACAGGGTCGAAGGTCCTGGGGGCGGCGCCGGGTGTTCCTAGGAGGAACAGAATGTTCGGGTCAAAGAGAAGCCTATTCAGCGCAGAGCGCGGGAGCACCACGAGTTGGCTGGCCGGGATCACCTCGGTCGCCCTGTTGATCGGGACGGTCGCCCTTCCGGCCGTGGCTACGGAGGATCCGACTGCGCCGGTCGACGAGACCATGTCGCAGTCCCTGGAGGCCCAGGAGACGACCGAGCCAGCGCCGGCGCAGGATCCCCCGGCGGACCCTGTGGTCGAGCCTCCCGCAGACCCGGTAGTCGAGCCGAAGACTGAGGAGCCCAAGTCCGAGGAGCCCAAGGGAGTCATCGGCGACGCCATCAAGACCGAGGACTCTGAAGCCGATTCCAGCAACCCCGGGGAGGCCAACGACTTGGAGGAGTCGTCAAGCGCAACGCCACCGACGAGTTCTAGCAGAATGCTGACGCCGACGACGCTGCCGGTCAGCACGATCACCGTGTCCAAGGGTGATATCCGTACCGGGACAGGAGCCGATGATGTAGATCATAAGTACGCGGAGGGGGCTCGTTTCGCCCTGTACGACGGCGAAGGCGCACAGGTTAGCGTGTGTGGCAATACCGGTGCGGAGCAGTGCGTGAGCACCGTGAATTCCGCAGGCGTGGCTACTTTCACTGTCGCCGTCGCTTCCGGCACCTACTTGTGGGTCGGCGAGATCGCCCCGGTGACCGATAGTGATGCAGACGAGGCACACGGCAGCCTGATCACATCGTTGACAACCGGAACGACCACGGGTGGCTTCACGAATCGCCCGTACCGCTACCGGACGCCAGCATTGTCGGGTGGCGCCTACGAGATGCCCCAAGACCAGTCGACCGACGAGAGCTGGAGCGATACCAGCGACTACTGGGCGAACCGGCTGGCCAACCCGACGCTCGTTCAGAAGTGCACGGCCGGGGTGAAGGTAGCCATGGTGATGGACCTCTCCGGCTCGGTGGAGCCCTTCAAGAACACCTACCGTGATGCAGCGAAGGGGTTCGTCGCGGCGCTCAACGGCACCGGTTCCACGGTTGCGTTGTTCTCCTTCGGCAATGAGGCCCCCCGCGCCGGCACTGCGAACTACCCCACCGGGTTGGAGGTCAATGACGACAACCTGGGGGTCCTGAACGCCAGAATCGACGCCTACTGGAACAACATGGTGACGAATGAGGGCACCAACTGGGATGCCGGCCTCTTCGCCGCAAGCCTCACCGCCGAGGCCTCGTCCTCGTCCTCGTCCTGACGGACGGCAACCCCACCTACTCCAATCCGATGACCAGCGGAAATGGCAGCAGGACCACCTTCCGTGAGTTGGAGCGTGCCATCTTCTCCGCGAACGCGATCAAGGACTCCGGAGCCCGGGTCATGGCAGTCGGCATCGGCGGCAACCTCTCGGACCGGAACCTGGCTGCGGTCTCCGGGCCGGACGAGTATGCGGCCGACGACTCCCTCAACGGCTTCGACTTCGTCCGGTCCAGCTGGCAGGACTTGGAGGGACTGCTCGATGACGTCGCTAAGGCCATAGCTTGCCAGGCCACGATCACGGTCAACAAGCTCGTGAGGACCGGCGACAACGACCCTGTGGCCGGCGATGACTGGAAGTTCACCACCGCGAGCACGAACGGGACACTCACGCCCGACACCTTCCAGGTCACCGACGTGACCGGTGGGAACCTGACGGGCGCGGTTGCCTGGACCCTCGACTTCAACACGCCGAATGCCACCGGCAACGTGACGATCACTGAGACGCAGAAGGCCGGATGGGAGCTGGACGACGTCGTCTGCACCGTGGAGGATGATGACCCGATCGAACTGAGCGCTCTGGGTGTCACGCTCGAGAACATCGCAGTCGGCGATCAGGTCGCGTGCACGTACACCAACGTGTTCCGGGACGTCGATCTCGCGATCGACAAGTCCGTGATGGGGTCCCCCGCGGAGGTGGGCGGGACTGTCACCTACAAGCTCCTCGTGAGTAATGAGGGGGACCAGCGACGCGCTGGTTGATGCCACCGTGAAGGACGTCCTGCCGACAGGTATCACCCTCAAGAACGATCTGGCATCCCCTTGCACCGGTGCTGCCGGAGCGTCGGAGTTCAGTTGCACGATCCCCAAGTCGGCCCTCGAAGCCTCTGATCCAGCAGTTGAGATCACGTTCGAGGCCGTCGTCGGCGTGACAGCCAAGGACTCTGGGAACCGGAACGTGGCGATCGTCACGAGCAATGACGATCCGTCACCGTGCGCGCTTGGGGGTGTCCCGACGCAGACCACCGTGTGTGACCCCGAGGATCTGCCGGAATCCAACAACGTCGACTTCGCCGATGTGGACGTCAAGCGGCTGAAGGAACTCACGGCGATCGGTGTCTGCGTTGGCGACCTGCCCTATCTGGACTGGTCGGTGAAGGTCGTCAACAAGGCACCTTCCACCTTCACGCTCCAGTGGGCGACCATTGAGGGCACGAACGTGGGTGATCCCATCGTTCTGGCGGTTGGCGATCTCACCAACAATGGGGGCGGCGTCTACTCCGGTCGCCAGCTTTGGTACGGCGCGAGTGAGAGCCCGCTGGACTGGCCGGGCTGGAAGCTGCAGGACGGCATCTGGGTCGAGGACCCGACCGACCCGGGAGGCAACCTGCGTCCCGACGCCCTGTTGAAGGTAACCGTCAACCCGACAGGGCAGACCACCACCTTCTACCCGACCCGCAGCGACAACACCGAGGACCCGTGTGATCCGGTCAACCCGACCTTGACCTTGGTCAAGAACGTGGTGAACGACGATGGCGGGTCCGCCAAGCCGGTCGACTTCACGCTGACGGCGACGCCGCAGGAAGGCGCAGCCATCAGTGGTCCCGGCGATCCCGAGGCCACAGGAGGCGTCCTTGAGCGCCAGGTGCCGACAGGTTCCTTCACGCTCACCGAGCAGGACCCGCCGGATACGACCTGCTGGGTTGGATCTGCACCGGACTGCCGGAGCAGGACGTCCGCGTAGGTGCCGGTGCTACCGAGGTGCAGATTGCACCCCGGTACCTCGATCCCGCCGAGATCACGCTCGGGTTGGGTGACAACGTCACCTGCACCGCGTACAACGACGATTCGGGTCAGCTCACCATCGAGAAGCAGTCAGCCGGTCGGCCAAGTTCACAGGGCCGGACGACTTCTTCACCAGCGTCGGTGGAAAGCCGGGGACGACCTCGGTCTACCGCTTCGAGATACAACAACCGGTCCAACAGCCCGGTGAGCAATCTCGTCCTCACGGACGACATGTTTGTCGGGATCGTCGCAGAGCAACCCGTCGAACCCGTCGAAGCTGACAGAGGCTGACATCAAGAACTGCCGTGTCGGATCGCTGGACAGCGAGGACACGTCTCACATTCGGTGCTGTCATCGAGGTCGGTCGACCCAGTCGACGCCGCTGGTGCTACGGCGCCAAGCAGTCGCTGTTCATCTACTGCGACCTGCCGATCCCGGCGAACCTGCAGTTGGCGGACTTCGAGGCGATCTACAACACGTCGAGCATCTCGGGCATGACGGACAGGGGAAGCCGTCAAGGCCGACTCGAACTTCACGGTGATCACGATCGTGGGCTTCGATGCCTTCCCCATCAAGAACATCGTGAAGAGCGACCTGACCAACCCGCGCAAGTTCGACAACCTGGGTGATCCGACCGCTCCGACGACGGTGACGTTCGACCTGACGGTCGACAACGTGTCCGACAAGCCGCTGTACTTCACGCTCTACGACTACTTCGAGAACCAGTCCCTGGGGCTCTCGACCAACCAGCGTCGGGCGATCTTCGACACGATGAAGTGCATCGACTACGACAAGCCGCGGATCCGCCGTACACCGGAGTCATCCCCGATCCGAGGAACCCGGCCTTCCCCGAGTTCTTCAACGTCGGTCCGGTGGACACGACCTTCGGGGCGGACTCCGAGGGCAAGGGCGCGGGCACGTTCTACTCCCGGTCCAAGGACCTCGGGTGGCTCGCCGCCGGCGACGGCTACGAGATCCTGTGCTCGGTGATCCTGCCTCCGGGCAAGTTCAACCTGGTCAACACCTTCCGGATGGTGGCGAACCCCACGTCACCGACCGGCGCCGGTGCCCCGGACAGCGTCAAGTCGATCATGGCAGCGCCCATGAGGATCCTGTCCATGATCCGCGCGGCTGACACGGTGACTGCGGTTGCAGCCACCGCCGGCGGGATCGACACGGCCGACTCCGCGGGTGTCGTCCTCGGCGTCCCGACGGCTGAGAAGCCAGGGCTGACCAAGACGGCGAACCCGGCAAGCGGATCGACGGTGGGGTTGAAGGCTCCGATCACCTACACGGTCGTGGTCTCCAACACCGGAGGCACCGAGGTCACCGGGCCAGTGGTTGACACACTGCCGGCCGGCTTCACTGCCAGCACGATCAGCGATGGTGGGAAGCTCGAAGGCGGCAAGATCACGTGGAACGTCACGTTGGCCGCCGGAGCGACGAAGACCCTCACCTACTCGGGTGCGGTCAACGACAACGTGGCCGACAAGACGAAGCTGATCAACACCGTCACCTTCCAGAACCTGACGGCCACGACGGAGCACACAGTCACTGTGCCCGCCGCAACTCCGCCGGTCCAGGACATCGAGGATGAGGTGGTCGAGGAGGACGAGGAGGTCGTCGCCGCTGAGGAGGACGAGGATCTCGCCGACACCGGTGCCAACGGCGTGGGCAACCTCGTGGGGCGGCTCTGCTCGCGATGCTCGCTGGTGGGCTGATGGTCACCTTCGGACGGCGGCGCCGCGAGGAGTGATCCAAGGCAGGCGGGGCTCCTGAGCCCCAAGGCCTGACCTGACCGAAGTGCCCGGTCCCGGAGTCCCGGGGCCGGGCACTCGGCTGTCCGGGTCACGTTGCTCCGTTCGGGGGCCCGCCGATCGGGCGAACTCACGGGCCCGCACTGCATGAGGTGTCCGGCTCCCCCGATGTCAGGGGCATGAGCACCATCCCGACACCTGCCCTGAGGAAGTTGGCGGCCGCGCTGGCCGTCGGATGCGTGACGATCGTCCGGGCGTGCCCCGTGTCTCGGCGACCCCGGCACCCGCGTCCGCCTCGCATCTCGGTGCGGACCAGGTGCGGCGGAGCGGAGCCAGGACGGGTTCGAGGCTGAGGTCCTGCGACTCACCAACGAGGCCCGCAGCAAGTCCCGCAAGTGCGGCGGCAAGAAGATGAAGCGCGTGCGCCCGCTCTCGTGGAGTGAGGTCCTCGCCTCGACCGCCGACGCGCACAGCGCCGACATGGCGAACGCCGACTTCTTCTCGCACTACAGCCAGTCCGGCGCCTCACCGTTCGACCGGATGCGCGCCGCCGGATACAGCTACCGCGCCGCCGGTGAGAACATCGCCGCCGGACGCAGCCTGGCCGAGCCCAGCCGCCGTGGTTCGGGCGTGGCTGAAGAGCCCGGGTCACTGCAGGGTGATCATGAACGGCAAGTACAAGGAGCTCGGCGTCGGTCGCGTCGAGGGCGCGGGCAAGTGGGGCGTCTACTGGACGCAGAACTTCGGCGCCCACAAGTAGGTCCGCTTCCGGGGCATCGCTGGTGCCCAAACTGCTGCCCTCAGCGAGCATGCCTGTTGCGATCAAGGCGACTTGGCTGACCCGTTTATGCCAATCCGACATACCGAGAGTATGCTGTTCAGTATGCCACAGCATATGACGACCGTGAAGGTACGCAAGGAGACCCGTGAGCTCATCTCGCACGCCGCACGGGACGAGGGATCAACGATCGACGACTACCTGACCCGGATCGTCACCGAGCAGCTCTGGCGCGAGCGGATGGCGCTGGCTCGTCTCAGGATGCAGGAACCGGACGCCGACTACCTGCTTGAGACCGAGTCCTGGGACACGACAGCTGCGGACGGCCTGGGGTGATTCGCCCAGGCAGCGTTGTCTGGGTGGACCTGGATCCGGTTCAGGGGCGAGAGCAGGGAGGCCGTCGGCCCGCTGTCGTCGTGTCCTCGGCGGACCACCTTGCGGCCGCGACCACGTTGGTCACCGTGGTGCCAGCCACCTCTAGGGATCGTGGGTGGCCGAACCATGTGGCCCTGCAGGGCCGGACCGGCCTCGATGTAGCGACCTTCGCGATGACCGAGCAGGTGCGAACCATCGCACGCGGCCGCCTCAGCAGCACCTCCGGCGAGATCGATGAGGCAAGCCTGGTCGAGATCACCGAGTGGGTTCGCCGCTGGCTCGCCTGACGCCCGATCAGTTGTGGAGCAACGTACGCGTGCGCTCCACATCGTCGGCCATCTGGACGACGAGGTCCTCGACTGACCCGAAACGGAGCGTTGGCCGCAGCCGCTCCACGAACTCGACGTCCGCCCATTGGCCGTACACGTCGTAGCCCTCCGGGGCGTCGAGGACGAACGCCTCGACCCGCCGCGTCTCGCCGTCGAACGTGGGGTTGGTCCCCACCGAGATGGCCGCCGGCCTCCAGGCCTCCAAACTCGCCCTCCACCCGGAAGCGTCCGGCGTACACCCCGTCCCCGGGCACGGCCATCGCATCGGCCACATCAACGTTCGCCGTCGGGTAGCCGAGCTCCCGACCGCGATGGTCGCCGTGCACGACCAGCCCGGACACACGGTGCGCCCGACCCAGGGCCGCCGCTGCGCCCACAACGTCGCCGGCGGCCACCAGGGCCCGGATCTCGGTCGAGGAGACCGCCACGGGCTCGTCAGGCCCCTCGGAGGCCGTCCCAGGGGCTCCCAGCGGCTCGAGGTCGACGACCGTGACGTCGAACCCCAGCTCGCGGCCCAACTCGGTCAGGAGCGCGACATCACCCGCGGCCCGGTGCCCGAACCGGAAGTTGCGCCCCACCACGACATGACGCGCGTTCAGGGTGTCGGCCAGGACGCGGGAGGCGAACCGCTCGGCCGACTCGGCAGCAAGCTCAGGCGTGAACTGGATGACCAGCACGCCGCCGATCCCCTCCGCCTCGAAGATCTCGAACCGGTGGGCCATGGACGTGAGCAGGGGCGGGGCCATGTCGGGCCGGATCACCGACAGCGGGTGCGGGTCGAAGGTGACCGCCACCGGGAGCAGTCCATCGGTCGCCTCCGCCACGGCGCGGTCCAACAGGATCCGGTGCCCGCGGTGAACGCCGTCGAACGCCCCGATGGTGACGGAGGTGGGCGAGAGGTCGGTGGGGACCTCGTCGCACCCGCGCCACACATGCATGGCCATACCCTGCCATGTCGGCTGAGGCATCGCGGAATCCCGCTGAGGCCTACACTCCTCAGGCATGGCCTCTGATGACATCGCGACCCCGCCAGCCGAGTCCGAGCAGGCTGCCGACCTGACTCCCCCGCCCGTTCGCAAGCGCCCCGCGATGGCCCGGCACCTGGTCGACTGGATGGGCGCCGGCTGGGAGCCCGCCCCCCGGATGGACCACCCGGCTGAGGGATCGGGCGTCGCGGCGCATACCGCCGCACGGCGAGCTGCCCTGTCCGAGCACTTCGCGGGCCAGCTGATCGTCGTCCCCTCGGGCCTGATGAAGACCCGCGCCAACGACACCGAGTACCCGTTCCGTGCGTCGTCGGCCTTCGTCTGGCTCACCGGCGAGACCGTCGAGGGTGCGGTCCTCGTGATGGCGCCCCGCAGCCGCCGGTCCGGGCCACGACGCCACCCTCTACGTCCGCGCGTACCACCACGCCGGGTCCGAGGGCTACTTCACGGACCACCAGTTCGGCGCGATCTGGGTGGGCAACGTCCCCACCCCTGCCGAGACCGGCGAGGTCCTGGCCATCGACTGCCGCCCGCTGGCCGAGCTCCCCCGCGCCCTCGGCCGTGGCGCGACGAGGAGTGCGCCCTGCTGACCGGGCACGATCCCATCGTCGATCCGCTGCTCCCCCGCGGCACCGGCCAGAAGCTCGCCGCGGTCATCGACGAGCTGCGCCTGGTCAAGGACGACTGGGAGATCTCACGCCTGCAGCACGCCTGCGACGCCACCGCCCGAGGATTCGCCGACGTCGTTCGCGAGATCCCGCTGGTCCTCGACCGCCCCGTTCGCGGCGAGCGCTGGCTCGAGGGCACGTTCTGGCGGCGCGCCCGCCTGGAGGGCAACGAGGTCGGCTACACCTCCATCGTCGGATCCGGGGCGAACGGCACGACCCTGCACTGGTGGCGCAACAACGGCCAGCTCCGCTCCGGTGACCTGCTGCTGGCGGACATGGGTGTGGAGACCGAGGAGATCCACACCGCCGACGTCACCCGCACCTTCCCGCTGACCGGCGAGTGGTCGCCGACCCAGCGCAAGGTCTACGCGGCCGTGCTCGAGGCGCAGGAGGCGGGCATCGCCGAGTGCCGGGTGGGCAACGACTTCCTGGCCGCCAACCGGGCCTGCATGCGCGTCCTGGCCGAGCACCTGCACTCGTGGGGGATCCTCGACGTCACCCCCGAGATCTCGTGCAGCGACGATCCCGAGCAGCCCGGCGCCGGTCACCACCGCCGCTGGACGCTGCACGGCGTGTCACACAGCCTCGGTCTCGATGTCCACGACTGCGCCCAGGCCCGCGAGGAGGCCTACACGCACGGGCCGCTGGGGGCCAACCACGTCCTGACCGTCGAGCCGGGCCTGTACTTCCAGGTCAACGACCTGTCGGTCCCCGCCGAGTTCCGCGGCATCAGCGTGCGCATCGAGGACGACATCCAGGTCACGCCCCACGGCCCGGTCAACCTCTCGGGCGCGCTCCCCCGTGACCCCGACGCCATCACCGCGTGGATGCGCGAGGCTCGAGCCACCCCCCTGGAGTTCTGAGCCGCCGCATTCCCCCGACGCTGTGTACGGAATCGACGATCGGATGGTCGATTCCGTACACACCGTGCGATGGCTGGTGATTCCCGGCGTTGCCTACGGCTGGGAGAACACCGCCAGGTACTCGGCAGTGTCGTCCGGGCGCGGCCG
>CAVPNW010000024.1:0-27387 GCA_963706875.1 uncultured Actinomycetes bacterium
AGGCCGGCACCCCCCGCCAACGGGATCATCATCTCGGCGAGGTCCGACCAGTGCTCCTGGGGCACCGTCCACGGTGGCCTCACGAACAGGGTGATCCGGTTCGCCTGCGGGCGACCGCGCTCCGGGAAGGTGGCCCGGGCCCGGCGCATGGCGATGATCGCCTGCAGTCCCATCCGCCACAGCGTGGGGTAACCTGGCGCGCCGCCGCGGGAGTCGGGCACCACAGTCATGTCGCGAACCTCGGCCAGAGCGAACAGCCGATGGTCCTTGGGGTTGTCGTGGGCCACGCCGTGGAACAGGTACACGTCCTCCATGGAGGGCAGGCGGGTCAGGTCGAAGTTCTCCAGCCGCCACAGCTCGAGGCGCTTGGCCAGCATCGGGTGCAGGTTGCGGTAGAAGTGGTCCTCAGCCAGCGCGCCGTCGTCACCGGTGCGGAACGTGAAGTACTGCGTCTGGTCCTCCGGATCGATGTCCGGGGCCAGGCTGGTCACGGTCACGTCGAGGCGCCAGATCGGCCGGCCGAGGTCCCATTCGGCCACTCGCTCGGCAATTGCGGTGGAGAGGTCGTCGCCGCTCGGTTGGCTGTCGGGGCGCCAGGTCATGACGTCCACCACCGGGCTGCGGCTGGGGTCCACGTCGGCCATGTGGGCGGCGACGGCGGCGCCCACTGCGCTGATGTCCGAGAACGGCGTGAACGCCAGGACCACGTGGATCGAGCGTCCCTCGAAGTCGTAGTCGGCGTGGCAGAGCATGATCCCCTCGACCTCCACGACCTTCAGGTCGCGGATCGGACGGGTGCGGTACCAGCGACGTGCGCGGATCTCCAGAAGGGCTGCCTGCAGGTCCTTGTCCGTGCTGGACAGGCGACGACGCAGGAGGAGCTTGCGCATGGGCTGGGGGGCCTCCACGAGTGCGGCGATGCGTTCGTCGCGCTCGGGGCGGTTGGGGTCCTCGGCCAGGGCGTCGAGGTGGGCCTCCATACGGGCCTGCGTCTGGGCCCGGCCGGCCTCCACGACGGGCTCGTCGATGAACCTGAAGCGGGCGTCGCGGCTGAGATCGGCCACGGCCTCCAGTTGTCCCTGCGTGGAGGCGGTCAGGCGGTCGTAGCGCGTGCGTGCCGAGTCGTCGACGAACGGAAGGATGCGGTCCCGATAGCGCAGGCGCCGCTCGAGGATGCTGGTCACCACGCGTGCCAGTTGCGGGCGCCGGGCCTGGGAGCCGAACAGCAGCACGACGGCCTGCTCCAGACCTGGGCTGCGGTGCAGGTCGGTCACGCCGTAGCGGGCCAGGACCTTGGACAGGCGTCGACGCATCTGCACGGGCAGCCCGATGCGGTCCGGGTCCAACCACTGGATGTAGCCCAGCAGGTACTCGCGGGCGGTCGTGACGCGGAGGTCGGACTGGGCGCCGCCCTCACGCTCGGACTGCCAGAGCAGTCCGAGGTCGGTGAACAGGTCGAGGAAGCCGTCCTCGGCGGCGAGCAGCTTGGTGTCCCCGGAGCTGGCGCGGTTGGCGAACGAGCGCTGCTCGGCCAGGAGCGCCGACAGGGACGCGGGGTCCAGCTCGTAGCCGAGCAGGTAGCCCCGCAGCGCGGTGTAGACCCGCTCGAACGGGGGGCGGCCGGAGGTGTCGGCCAGGGCCATCCCGGCGAAGCTGACTCGTGAGCCGTTGGTGGGCTGGACGTTGTTCTCCACGTCCCCGCGCGTCGCCGGGCGGATCAGGACCAACGGGGCGCCGGCGTCCACCTGTTCATTGGGCAGCACTTCGACGGACGTGATGGTGCCGGCGAAGGGCGCCCTGAGCGTGGACTCCATCTTCATCGCCTCGGCCACGACGATGGGGTCGCCCTCGGCGACCTCCTGGCCGGGGGAGACGGCGACCGAGACGATGAGCGCCGGCCACTGCGCGCGCACGGCGATGCCCTCGTCGCGGTCCACCCGGTGGGCGATCCCGTCGATCTCCAGCAGGCAGCCGGTCCCGTGCGAGGCGATCACGACGTGGCGCTCGCGTCCGGCGGCAGTGACCGTCCACTCGTAGTCGTTGGCCCGGTCGATGGCGACCTCAGCGACGGCGTCCCCGGAGTCCACGCGGTAGGTGTGCGGCCCGGTCTGGAACACCTTCAGGGCGTACTGCTGGCCGTGGTAGTCCAGGCTGGTCGTGATACCCGACGCATCGACCGGCTCCGGGCGGCCACGCTCAGCCCGGGCGTGGAAGGCCGCTCGAGCGGTCTCGCGCTGGGAGTCGCTGGCCCGGACCGCCGAGACCAGGATGGCCAGCGGGTCGGATTCGGGACCCACGCGGGCGGGGGCATCGCCGATCTCCGCGGTGACGGCAGCGAGCAGCTCGCTGCGGTTGCTGGCCGAGTTCGCCACCACGAGGGCGCAGTCGGACAGCGCCTGGCGCATCCGGGCCAGGGCGGTGGCGCGGTCACGGCCATGGGCGACGATGCGCAGGGCCACGCCCGAGCCGACGGAAGCGCCCACCGCAGCACACTCGACGATCCGGATCCCGGGGCCGCGCGGCGGGCGGACGTGGAGCACCGATGCGCCCTCCGGGGCGTCGGCCGCCAACAGGCGCGCCTCGATCGCGTGGCCCGAGGAGGCTGGGAGCGGTGCGTCGCCGAGGTCCGTCAGGTCGGTGGCGAGCAGCTCCTCGGCCAGGGCCCAGCCGCCCAGGGCAAAGGCGGTGGATGCGTCGCCCAGGACGGCCGCGGGGGCCGGATCCAAGGTGACGGTCAGCGCGACGTCGTGACGTCCGGGGCCGCGCGTCGCCGCGTCGGCACAGGCCGCCTGGGCGGCCACCTCGGCTGGGGCGGCGTCCAGGGCGGGACTCTCGATGAGCCAGCCGGGGACCAGGCCGTCTCCGGTGAGCGCGCGGCAGGCCGGAAGGGCCCACGCCTGCCCGGTCGTGTCGACCAACACCGGTACTTCGACCTTCACGACCGCCACCTGTTCTGCCTCAGCTGCCCTCTTGCCCCGACGTGGTGCGCCCATGGTGTGTCAGTCCGCCATCACCGTGCGGATGGGTGCCTGCACATCATCGGCCAACGGCTGGGGCAGTGTCACGGTGCGGTAGCCCTCGAGGCGCACCAGTACTGCACCGGCCGCGTCGGTGACGATGCAGTCGAACCCCTCGGGGCCCTGCTGCGCGGTGACGGTGAGCGGACCCTCGGCGGCCTCGCCGGCGGAACCGAGCACGACTGCCCGAGTCACGTGCGTGGGCAGCGCCATCCTGCCCTCGCGGCCCATCTCCCACAGGCCGGCAACCTGGAAGCACAGCTCGATCAGTCGCGGTGCTGCCTGGGTTGCTTGGTCGCTCGGGGTGTGGTTCGCCGGGAGGTCGGAGGCGAATAGCCCCGCTGGGCGGTCCCCATCCCGCCATGCGGCGTCGATCACCTGGTAGGCCGGGCCGTGGAAGAACGCCGCGTAGATGTCGTCCGCCGCGACCTCCGCGCCAGCACGAACCGGCGGGTCAACGTGCTCCCCGTCGGGAGCGGACCGCGTGAGCCGGACCAGGCCGGTGAAGTGCGTGGTCCGGGTAGGGGTATCTGATCCGGGCAGTTGGCGCTCGGCCTCGACCCGGCACTCGGCCAGCAGGTCCTCGCCGTCGGGCCGGACAAGAGCGCTGATCTCGACCGTGCGCGGCTCGTCGCGGTAGAACTTCAGGGGCGCGTGGAAGTCCACGTCCTCCACCGCGGCCAGCGACCACTCCGGTGCCAGCAGCCGGGCCACCTCGACCATCCCCTCCATCCCCATCACTGCGGGGAGCAGGGACGTCACGCGGTCACCGCGGTGGTCGTTCAGGAACGGCTGCTCCTTCGGGTCGAGCGTGGTGTGCACGGTGATGCCGTAGTTGACGCTGTCGCGCACGACCTCGCCGACCATCGGTCCGGCCTGGGCGCACGCCTCCGCGAACGACTCCGGGTCGATGCCACCGGCCGGGTCGAACTCGGCGGCCATCATGCCCAGCGTGCCGGCGACGACGACCTCACCCGCGGGCACGCCGCTGGTGAGCTCACGGCGGATCCAGGCGATACCGGCCTGCGGGGGCAGCATCTGCACGCCGGCGGCCTCCATGATCTTCGGGATCGACCCGCGGGTGGCCATCCCGATGCCGCCCCAGGCGGTCCAGTCCAACGCGATTGCGTGGGTATCGGGACGGGTGCGGCGCATGCTGCTGGCGATCTTGCACAGGAGGTCGTTGGCCGCCGCGTAGTCGGTCTGCCCGGCGTTGCCGAACCGGCCAGCCACGGAGCTGAACCCGACGGTGGCGCCGATCGGCATGTCGCCGGCCGCGCTCATCAGGTTGAACCAGCCGTCGGCCTTGACGCCGAACACCAGCTCGAACTCCGCTCGCTCCTTCTTCGCCAGGCCCTTGCTGATCTCCAGCCCGGCCGCGTGCAGCAGGACGTCGATGCGCCCGTGCGCCTCGCGGATCTGCTCCACGATCGCCGCGACCGCCTCACCGTCGCGCAGGTCCACGCAGTGGTAGTGCGCGGTCCCGCCGGCCGCGGTGACGGCCTCGATTGCCGTCAGCGCCGAGGCCAGCCGCTCGAAGCGCGCCAGCTCCCGCTCGATCAGGACCGGCGTCGCCTTCTCGCCGCGGGCGGCGATCTGCTCGGCCAGGTGCGGCTTCATGCTGTCCGGGTCGTTCAGGTAGCGCTGCAGCTCCGGATCACTGGTGTCCGGGGCGGCGGCGAGGTCCAGCAGGTGGAACGTGCCACCCGAGGCCTTCGCGAGGTCGGCCGTGATCGCCGAGACGATGCTTCCGGCGGCGCCGGTGATCAGGAACACCGAGTCGCTGCCGAGCTCCATCGCGCCCGGGAGCGGTGCGTCGACCGCCGGGAACGGCTGGATGCTCAGGCCCACTCCCCAGCGCAGGTCGTCCAGATGACCGATCTCCACGCAGCCCGGGTCGGCCAGCGCCTCGGCGATCAGCGTGTCGGCCAGGGCCGCGGTCTTGCGGCTGGCCGGGAAGTCCACGGCCTTCACCAGGACGTCGGCGCGCTCGCGCTTGTAGGACTTGGCGAACCCCACGACGGTGCCGCCCAGGGGTGCGGTGGCGCCGGTCGCGCCGTAGCCGTGCTGCCCGCCCAGGCGGGAGCCCGTGACGAGGAACGGCTTGGCCTCGATGACCTCGTGGAACAGCGCGTGCAGGGCGACCACGCGGCGGCGCAGTGCCTCGCGCCACCCGACCAGGTCCATGTCGCTGGTCGAGCCCTCGTCGTCGAGGGCCGGTAGCCAGAACACGCCGGTCAGCGGGGCTTCGGTGCTCCAGCCGGCCACCGCAGCCAGCAGGTCGTCGGTCGGCGTTGCCGCCTCGACGGCCAGGACATCAGCACCGAGGCCGGTCAGCTTCTTGACCAGGGCCTTGCCGACGCCACCCTCGTCGAGGACGACGAGGATCCGGGCACCCTCGCCCAGGTTCACGCCGGTGGGGATACAGGTGGCCAGAGCTGGGCGCAGGGCCGGGACGGGGACGCGCCTGGGAAGGGCGTCCACGGCCGCGAAGTCGCCGACGAAGGCCGGGGCGGTTGCCGACGGCGTCGCGGCTGGTGCCGGGGCAGCGGGCGCCGGGGCGGGCGGCGGTGGCTGCGGGGGTGGCGGTGACGGGCTGGATGCCGGTCTTGTCGCGGACCCAGCCGATGACGTGGGTCAGGGTGGGGAAGTCGCGGAGTTGGAGGTTCTCGTCGCGTTCGACGCCGAACCTCTCGCGGACCGCGGCGAAGACTTCGGCCTGCTTGACGGTGTCGACACCGAGGTCGGCTTCGAGGTCGAGGTCCAGGTCGAGCAGCTCGGCGGGGTAGCCGGTCATCTCGGCCACGATGGTGACCACGGCGTCGGTGACCTCATCGGCGGCGGGTGCCGCGGCGGGGGCGGCCGGAGCAGCGGCGGGTGCGGTCGGTGCGCAGCGGGCGGGCAGCCGGTGCTGCTGCGGGGGCGGCGGTGACGGGCTGGATGCCGGTCTTGTCGCGGACCCAGCCGATGACGTGGGTCAGGGTGGGGAAGTCGCGCAGTTGGAGGTTCTCGTCGCGTTCGACGTTGAACCGTTCGCGGACCGCGGCGAAGACTTCGGCCTGCTTGACGGTGTCGACGCCGAGGTCGGCTTCGAGGTCGAGGTCCAGGTCGAGCAGCTCGGCGGGGTAGCCGGTCATCTCGGCCACGATGGTGACCACGGCGTCGGTGACCTCGTCCGCGGCGGCGGGTGCCGCGGCGGCGACCGGAGCAGCGGTGGGTGCGGCCGGTGCCGGGGCGGTGGCTGCGGGGGCTGCGGTGACGGGCTGGATGCCGGTCTTGTCGCGGACCCAGCCGATGACGTGGGTCAGGGTGGGGAAGTCGCGCAGGGCCAGGTTCTCGTCGCGCTCCACGCCGAACCTCTCGCGGACCGCGGCGAAGACCTCGGCCTGCTTGACGGTGTCGACACCGAGGTCGGCTTCGAGGTCGAGGTCCAGGTCGAGCAGCTCGGCCGGGTAGCCGGTCATCTCGGCCACGATGGTGACCACGGCGTCGGTGACCTCGTCCGCGGCGGGTGCAGCGGCGGCGACCGGAGCGGCGGCGGGTGCCGCAGCAGGGGCAGCCGGTGCTGCTGCGGGGGCGGCGGTGACGGGCTGGATGCCGGTCTTGTCGCGGACCCAGCCGATGACGTGGGTCAGGGTGGGGAAGTCGCGCAGGGCCACGTTCTCGTCGCGCTCCACGCCGAACCTCTCGCGGACCGCGGCGAAGACCTCGGCCTGCTTGACGGTGTCGACGCCCAGGTCGGCCTCGAGGTCGAGGTCGACGTCGAGCAGCTCGGCCGGGTAGCCGGTCATCTCCGACACGATGGCGATGACGGCGTCGGTGACCTCGTCAGCAGGAGGCGCAGCGGCGGCGACCGGAGCGGCGGCGGGTGCCGCAGCAGGGGCAGCCGGTGCTGCTGCGGGGGCGGCGGTGACGGGCTGGATGCCGGTCTTGTCGCGGACCCAGCCGATGACATGCGTCAGCGTCGGGAAGTCGCGCAGGGCCACGTTGTCGTCGCGCTCGATGTTGAACTTCTCCCGGACGGCGGCGAAGACCTCGGCCTGCTTGACGGTGTCGACGCCCAGGTCGGCCTCGAGGTCGAGGTCGACGTCGAGCAGCTCCGGCGGGTAGCCGGTCATCTCCGAGACGATCGCCACGACGTCGGCGACCAGTGGGTCGACAACCGGGGCGCTGGGGGCAGCGGCAGCTGCCTCGGGAGCGGGGGCCGGCGCTGCAGGGGCGGCCGGAGGTGCGGCGGCGAACGCCGGGGCGGCCGCGACCGGAGCCGGAGCGGCCGGTACCGCGGGCGCAGCCGGGATGACCGGAGCGGCGGACGGGGCGCCGGTGTCGACGATGCGCAGTCGGTGATGGTCCACCTCGAGGGTGGCACCGACACGACCGGCAGCGTCTGCCAGCCAGCGCTCCCAGGCGGCCGGGTCGACGATCCGGTAGGCGTAGCCGAGCTCGCTGGGGGCGCGGCGACGGCCGTCGGGCATGGGGGTCCAGCGCAGAAGGGTCATCGCGATCTGTGAGCCGAAGCCGGCGGCAAGGCGCAGGGCGTAGTTCACCGGGTAGGCGCCGCCGAGGGACAGGTTCAGGGTGCCGAGCTCCGGATCGGGCTCCCTGTAGTTGGGGACTGGCGGCACGATCCCGGTCTCCAGTGCCTTGATCGCCACGACGTCCTCGATGCCGGCGCCCATGGCGTGGCCGGTGAAGCCCTTGGTGTTGGTGATCACGATGGAGCTCGCGGCGGCACCGAACACGCGGCGCAGCGCGTTGATCTCGGCGGCCGCCGAGCCGCCCCGGGCAGGCGTGTAGGTCTCGTGCGAGACGAAGACGGTCTGCGGGGCGATCTGGGTGCGGTCGACCCCACGTGCCTCAGCGGTGCGGACCAGGGTCTCCATGACCTGTCCGACGTGGTCGACGTCCAGGCGCGTGCCGTGGAAGGCACTGTTGGCGGTGACCGACGCGAGCACCTCGCAGATCGGCTGCAGCCCACGCTCGCGGACGGACTCGCCCGACTCGACGACGAACGCCGCGGCGCCCATGCCCACGACCATCCCGTGGCGGCGGCGGTCGAACGGGGTGGCGACGTCAGCGACGACGTCCTCGGTGGCGGCAGCACCGGAGGCAAGGAAGCCTGAGCCGACCCAGGGCAGCAGGACGTCGCTGCTCACGTCATCAGCGGAGACCACGACCACGCGGCGGCAGCGCCCGGCGCGGATCCAGTCCTCGGCCAACGACACTGCTTGGGTGGTGCTCGCGCAGGCCGCATTGATCTGGGTGTTCGGCCCGCGGGCGCCGATCATCTCGGCGAACTGGGAGTGGCCCATGGCCAGGCAGCGGAAGATGAAGCGGCGGTCGTACTCGAAGCGCTCGACCTCGAGCAGGTGGCGCAGCTCGGCGATCCGGCGGTCGACCTCGGCCGCTGCCGGCTCGGCGCCGGTCATCCGGGCGCGCACTGCCTCGAGGGCCAGGACCTGCTCGCGCCGGCCCCGGTCGGTCATGTACTTCTCGATGTCGGAGGCGAACTCGCCGTACCCCGGGAAGGCGGAGGCGAAGATGACGCCGGTGTCGTCGCGCATCGATTCCGGGAGGCCCCACTTCTCGGGCAGCATCGTGCCGAGGGTGGTCGACCGGTAGCGCATGACGAGCGGGATCCCTGCGTCGCGCAGGGCATCGAGCCCGGCGCCGAGGGCCAGGCGGGTGGTGCGGTCCAGCGCAGCGTCGCGAGCAGCCTCGACGCCGAACTCCGCCACGACGTCCAGGGGGGCGCCGCGACCGGCCAGCTTGATGACGCCGGCCTCGTCGTCGATGAGCTCGAACACCGGGTCCTGCCCGGCCTTCTTCACCAGGCGGGTGATCCGCTTGTCGACGATAGCCTCACGGAAGCGGTGGGGAATCACGTCGATGAACTGCTGCCCGTCGAGGATGCGCGAGATGTTCTCGTCGTCGAAGACGCGGTCCACGCCGGGCAGGCCGAGGGCTGCGCCGGTGATGGCCACCGGGGCGGTCGAGACCTGCATGGGGCCACTGGCGGAGACGGGCGCGCCGACGGCGCCGGGCTCGCCGGAGTAGACGCGCAGGCCCTGCTCCAGCACGCCGGCGAAGAGCCGGCCCAGTTCCTCGTAACGGGCGGTCGACATGGGGATCCTCGGGGTCGTGGCGGCTGTGACGGGGACGGGGGCGGCAACGGCAGCCGCGGGGGCGGCTGCAACGGTCGCGGCGGCGGGGGCAGGCGCCGGGACGGCCGCGGGTGCGGGGCCGAAGCCCAACCCGGAGGCGTACAGCCCGCAGAGCGCCTGGTTGAACGATGCGATGTCGCCGAGCTTCGGGTGGTTGGTGAACAGTGCCAGCACGTCGTCGTGCTGGGATCCCAGGACCTCCTCGACGAACCCGTGGAGGGCCTTCTTCGGCCCGACCTCGACGAACACCCGGGCACCGGCCCCGTACAGGGTGTGCAGCCCCTTGACGAACTGCACGGGCTCGGCGATCTGCCGGCCGAGGATCTCGAGCATGGTCTCGGTGTCAGCCGGGTCCGGGTAGAACTCGCCGGTCACGTTGGCCACGATCGGCAGGCTGGGGCCGCGCACCTCCAGGCGGCGCATCGCGACCTTCAGCGGCTCGCTGGCCCCGGCCACGATCTGCGTGTGGAACGCATGCGAGACCGGGATGCGCATGGCGGTGATCCCGGCCGCCTGGAACGCGGCGACAGCGGCTTCGACCGCGGTGGTCGCCCCACCGATGACGGCCTGGGTGTTGGAGTTGATGTTGGCCACTACGACGTACCCGTCGACCTCGGCCACGATCCGCTCGATGTCGGCCAGCGGGCCGAACACTGCGGCCATCGCGCCATTGTCGGCCTGGGAGACATGGGTCATCTCGCGTCCGCGGGCGCTGACGGCCTCGAGGGCAGCGTCGAATGTCAGCGCGCCCGAGGCCACCAGCGCGCCGTACTCGCCGAGGCTGTGCCCCATGACGAGGTCCGGGGTGATCCCGTAGGCGGCCAGGAGCTGGGCCATGGCAGCGTCGGTGGTCAGCACCGCCGGCTGGGTGATCTCGGTCTGCAGCAGCTGGGCGTTGAGCCGGGCGACGGCCTCGGGGTCTGCGCCATCGGCGAACACGTAGTCCGACAGGGGCTTGCCCAGCAGGGGGGTCATGATCCGGTCGGCCTCGTCGTAGACGTCCCGGACGATGGGCTCATGGGCGCGCAGCTCGGCGAGCATGTTGACGTACTGCGAGCCCTGCCCGGTGAACAGGAACGCAACCTTCGGCGCCGGGCCGCGGCCGACGAAGACGCCCTGCGAGCGCAGCAGCTTCCACATCGCCGGGTTGTTGGCCCCGAACGCCTGGACTGCCTTGTCGGCCTTCTTCGCGAGGTCGGCGGCGTCGGCGTAGTCGATGGCCACGCGGATCGCCGCGCCGGCCAGGGCGGGGTCCGGGGCAGTCGGGGCGGGGGTCCGCCCGGCAGTGGCCTCGGCGGACAAGGTCGTGAGCTGCGCGACGACGTCGGCCTCGTCGCGCCCGCCGATCACGGCCGCCCCGCGCAGGGGGGCCTTTCGGAGCCCCGCTGCCCCCGGAACTCCGCCGGCGGGGCCGTCCGCGCGCACGGAACCGCCCGTTTGCGCCCCGTGATTCGGGGCGTTCGATTCCCCGCGCATGAAACCGTCTGTTTGGGCCCCGCCAGCGGCTCCATTAGGGAGATTCGATGTGCTCGGATCGGTCGAGCCTGCGGAGCCGCCGCTGTATCGGCCAGTTTCGTGTGCGCCGGCGAACACGCGCGCGGCGTCTGGCGCGCGGTGGCGACCCGGCACGTACTCCTCGAGCGCCACGTGGAAGTTGGTCCCGCCGAAGCCGAAGGCGCTCACACCGGCGCGACGCGGATCGGGTCCCGAGTGGGACCACTCACGCAGGTCGGTGTTGACGCGGAACGGGGTCGAGGCCCAGTCCACGTTCGGGTTCGGGTCGTTGAAGTTCAGGCTTGGGGGCAGCACCTTGTCGTTCAGGCTCATGACGGCCTTGAACAGCCCGGCGGCGCCGGCCGCCGCCTTGAGGTGGCCGATGTTGGACTTCACCGAGCCGAGGGCGATCGACCCGGGTGCGACGCCGTGTGCGGCGAAGATCTCGTCGAGGGCGCCGAGCTCGGTGGCGTCGCCCACGCGGGTGGATGTGCCGTGCGCCTCGAGCATCCCGATGGAGCCCGGATCGGCCCCTGCATTCTCCCAGGCGCGGGCAACCGCCAACTTCTGCCCGATCGGGTTGGGGGCGGTGATGCCCTTGCCCTTGCCGTCCGAGGAGCCGCCGACGCCGAGGATGACCGCGTAGACGTGGTCGCCGGCCTTCTCCGCATCCGACAGCCGCTTGAGCACGAACACAGCTGCGCCCTCGCCCATGACGAAGCCGTCGGCGCCTGCGTCGAACGGCCGCGTCCCGGTGGCTGACAGGGCGCCGATCTTGCAGAAGCGAACGAACGCACCTGGCCCCATGTTGTGGTCGATGCCGCCGGAGATGCAGGCGTCGATCTGATGGGACTGCAGCCCGGCGATCGCCGCGCTCATGCCGGCCAGTGCCGAGGCGCAGGCGGCATCCGTGGTGAAGTTGGGGCCGCGCAGGTTGAACAGCGCCGAGACCCTGCCGGCCATGATGTTGGCCAGCTCGCCGGGCATGGTGTCCTCGGTGATGGTGGGCAGGCCCGAGACGAAACTCGCACGCGCTTCGGCCCGGATCGCCGCCTGCACGTCCGCGGGCAGCGCCGCGAACGACGGTGAGGCGGCCAGCTCGCGGTCGAACTCCGGGTAGGCGATTCGTAGCGTCGTGCGCACGTACTTGTCGCCCCCGAGCGCGCTGCCCAGGATCACGCCCACACGGTCGGAGTCCACCCCCCAGTTCGGCCACCCGGCATCGAGCAGCGCCGAGCGTGCGGCGCTGACCGACCACTTCTGGCCGTCATCGAAGTGCGCGGAGACGCTCGGCGGGACGGGCAGCTTCCACGCCATCGGCTCCCAGGGGAACTCCTTGACCCAGCCGCCGATCTTCGAGTACGTCTTGTCCTCGGGGGAGTAGGGGTCGGCGTCATAGAACAGCTCCGGGTCCCATCGCTCGACGGGTACGTCGCTGATGGAGTACCGCGCGCCGCGGATGTTGCTCCAGAAGTCCTGGGCGGTCGGCGCGTCGGGCATGATCGCGCTGATCCCGACGATGGCGATCGGCTCGGGCTGGGTCATGGTGTGTCTCCTGCAGTAGCGCGCGGTGTGGGGGTCAGGCGTAGAGCACGTCGGACAGGGCAGTCATGTCCGTGAGGAGCCCTGCCTGTGCGGCACGGATGGCGTCCAGCCGCAGGGTGGTCGGCAACGTGGCGGCAAGCCCGAGGGCGGGGTCGGCCGAGCCGATGACCCAGCGCAGGCCCTCCTCGCCGGCCTTCATGGCCGCCTCGCGGGCGAAGACCCGGGCGATGACGGCCAGGGCGTCGGCGTCGAAGCGCCGGTTGGCCTTCTCCGCCAGCGTCCCGTCGGCAGCGGCGGCCGCGCGCCGGCACAGGGCGCCCGCGCACTCCACGTTGGCCACCAGCTCGCCGAGGCGGAAGAGAACATGCTGGTTGCGCGTGAGCCGACCGGTCTGGCAGGCCGCGAACACGCCGGCCAGCGCCTCGAACGCCAGGGCGGAGACGTCCGCGCCCACCTTCGGGTTGCGGGCGTGCAGGGCGTTCATCTCCTGTGCGGCGGTCAGGTAGTAGCCGCCGCGAGACTTCAGGTGCTCCTGCCAGCGGTCGCGGGCGATCGTCATCTCGAGGATCTCGGATGTGCCCTCATAGATCGTCGTGATCCGCACGTCGCGCTTGATCTTCTCGACCACGTACTCGCGGGTGAAGCCGTACCCGCCGAGGGCCTGGATGGCGTCCTCCGCGGCGCGGTTGCCGGACTCGGTGGCCAGGTACTTGGCGATCGCGCCCTCGGTGTTCAGCGCCCCGTCGGGGCCCTCGCCGGCGTCGATGCGCGTCGAGGTCTCCTCGATGAACGCGCGCGCGGCCTCGAGCCGGGCGACGTGGGGGACGATCAGCTTGTGGGTGTAGCCCTGCTTCTCGGCCAGGGGGGACCCGCCGGAGATGCGGGTCTTGGAGTACTCGATCGCGCGGTCGACAGCCTCCCAGCCGCCACCGAGGCCGAACGCGGCCACCATCACGCGGGTGTAGCCGAAGACCTGCTGGGCCTGCACCAGGCCCTTGCCCTCGACCCCGCCGATGAGGTTCTCGATCGGGACCTCGACGTTGTCCAGGAACAGGGCGGCCGTGTTGGACAGCCGGATGCCGTGCTTGTCCTCGGGCTTGGCGCTGGTGAACCCGGGGGTGTCCTTCTCGAGGACGAACCATGTCGGGCCGCCGGGGGCCAGGGCCAGGATCGTGGTCGCGTCGGCGATGGTCCCGTTGGAGATCCACTGCTTCGCGCCGCTGATCCGGTAGCCGGTGACCTCGCCATCGACCTCGATCGGGACAGCCTTGGTCTTCATCGCGCCGAGGTCGGACCCGGCCTCGGGCTCGGTGGCGCCGTAGGCGAAGACCATGCCGTCCTCGGCGATGGCCCCCAGCCACTTCTCCTTCTGCTCCTCGGTGGCGCCGACCAGGATCGGGTCGCTGCCCAGGAAGGTGGCGAAGATGGCGGTGGCAAGGCCGATGTCCTTGCGGGCCATGACCTCGCAGAGCAGGTAGGAGTCGAACGCCCCGCCGCCCATGCCGCCGTAGGCCTCGGGGACGAAGACCAGCTGGATGCCCAGGTCGGTCGACATCGCACGGACGGTGTCCTCCGGGCAGATGTCCTCGTGGTCGAGCTCCAGCTGGCGCTCGGGCGGCAACGCGTCGGAGAGGTACTCCTTCAGGCCGTCCAACATCAGGCCGAGCGTCTCGGCGTCCAACCCCTGGTCAGTGTTCATTCGTTTCCTCCTACGCGGGCTCCCGCTCAGGCTAGGTGCGCGGTGGGTCCCGATGGGTGGTCGAAGTGACCTCGTTGGCGGGACCTAGGACTGTTACCGGTGGGTATCGGTCCCGGGGCGTTCGGCCCGTGGCCAAGTCGGTGCGGATCAGACGGGGGCAAGCCCGGCACGCAAGTAGTCCACGACCTTGCGGGCGGAGTACGGCCCGCCGCCGGACCCGTTCGATGCGAGCGCGAGAACCGCGCGGAAGTCGTCGCCGGAGGTCACGATCGGCGGCTCAGTGGATCCATCGGGCCGTTGCTGGGGGAAGTCAGCTGCGGCGAGCAGGGCGTTGCACAGGCAGCGCCGGCCCTCGGCGTTCTCAGCACGCCCGCCCTTGCGCGTGTAGACGGCCAGCGGCTCGGCCGGGCAGCGGTAGTCGATGTCGCCGTTGGCCTTCTTGTAGGGGGTGCGCAGTGCGCCGAGGTCGCACACGGCCTTCCGGCCGGCGGCGATCTCGGGGTCGCTGACCGTGCCCTCGAGCTGGATGACGCGGAACGGGAAGCCGGTGGGGGAGGCCCGCCAGTCGCTGCGGACGTCCAGCGTGCCGGCCAGGACGTCGGCGAGCACCTGTCGCTTGAGCGAGTCGGCGAGGCCGGACTCCTGGCTGTAGGCGAAAGCGGTGCCGACCTGGACGCCCCGGGCACCGGATGCCCGCGCCTCGGCCAGGCCCTCGGGGGTGCCGTACGCGCCGGCCAGCCAGAACGGCAGGCCGACCGCCGCCAGGGCGGCGAGGTCGATGCTGTCGCGCTCGTCGTAGACGGGCTGGCCGAGGTCGTCGACGCGTCGCGGCCCGCGCGGTGGTGCGTTGTGCCCACCGGCGCTCGGACCCTCGACGATGAACCCGAACGGGCGGGTCGACGGATCCCCTGCCAGGCCGGCGGCGAGGTCAACGGAGGCGATGATGGCCAGGAACCTGGGCACGGCAAGGTCACGGCCGGCCTCCCCGAGCAGCTCACTGGGGCTGCAGCGCACCGTGACCGGGGCGTCGTCGGAGCGCAGGCCCTGGGCCCGGATGCCGAAGTCGAGGTCCTCCCCGCGGGCCAGCGTCCGGATCATGCCCGGGATCTCCGCGGGGTTACCGGCGCCGATCAGCACGTAGTCGACGCCGGCCAGCATGGCTCCGAGGAGGCCGAAGGGCAGCGGGATCTCGATCTTGCGCAGGAAGTTGATGCCCACTGGGCCCGAGTGCTCCTGCTTGGCCAGCCAGACCTCGCAGAACGCGCCCACGACCGTCAGCTCCTGCAGAGCGGGTGGAGGCGTGACGGTGAACCGGGGAACGGCCCGGAAGGCCTCGTCGTCGGCCTTGCCGCCGTGGATGTAGTACTGCTTCATGACCCGCAGCGCCATGGCTGGGATCGGGAAGGCCGCGAGCGCCCGGCGCATGTGCCCACCCGGGTCGCCGCTCATCAGGCGCCGGGCACACACCACGTCGAGGGCTGTCCCCGAGACGACGCCCAGCTCGCCGGTCTGGCAGACCGCGCGGGCGAGCTCCCATCCGGAGACGGCCACCCCCATCCCACCCTGGATGATCGTCGGGAGCGCGTCCTGGTCGTTCATGGCACCACCTGCGTCGTAGCGGCTTGGCTACGCCACCGTAACCTACGTTGCCGTAGGTACGCCAGCGGCTGCAGCGGACGTGCGCTCAGCACCGGGCGCTGCCGACCCTTGGTGGGCGCCCCGAGGTGTGGACGCGGCGGGTGTCCGGCTCGCAGGGATGTCCGGCCCGGTGGCACGTCTGGCGCTAGTGGTGTTGCCGATGGGTGCCCGGTGCGGAGCGCCCAGGCGGTCCGATGTGACATTGGTCACATCGGCGGGGTCAGGGTGCCGGAGCACGTCGGTGCTAGCCGGACGACCCCGATGAGCCGAGCTTGGAGAACAGCCCGGAGATGTCGCCGCGCGCCAGAGTGGAGGTGGATTCTCCGTCCAGCTCGACGGACGTGGGGTCCACGCCCCACTTCTGCAGCTGACCCAGCACGGACGCCCGCGCTGAGGCGAACCTGTCGGCGACCATCCGCCTTGTGGCCCACTCCCGCTCCCGCTCGCGCAGGGCCGACTCGATGCGCTCGACCTGCTCCGGGCTGGCCGGCAGCTGGTAGGTGTGGCGGATCGCGTCGCACAGCTCGACGCGGTAGTCGTGGCCGAGCCGGACGAACTCGCCGGGCTTGGAGTTCATCCCGTTCTTGAGGTCGACCAGCGTGATGACGAACGTCGTCACAGGACGGAACGAGGTCTCACGGGGCACCTTCGGCGGCCGGGTATTCGGCGGGCCCATCCACCAGGGCGTGCGCACCACGGCGTCGTAGGAGAACTTGTTGATCGGGTCGTCGTGATGGATGACCTGCACGTGGCGCACCGACGGCGGCAGGGAGGTGATCTCGTCGGCCTGGGCCACCGTCCCCAGGATCCCCGAGGGGTCGACGGCACGGGGATCCGCGAGCCACTTGTCCCACAGCTCGGTCCGGAACGGGGTGCCCAGGTAGAGGCCCCGATCCAGGCCCAGGTCGTCGAAGTTGGCCGTCCCGTCGGCGGCGACGTCGAGGGCCACCTGGGCCCCCAGGCTCTCGCCGAACTGGAGCAGGCGGGGCCGGCGATCCTCGGGCATCGCGGCGATCCGGTCGCGGATCCCTGCCAGGATCAGCGACTGCATCCGGACCCCGGCGTCGGTCTGGTTCAAGGCCAGGGCACTGGGCACCAGCGCGTACTGCGGCACCACGATGGCGCAGTCGCCCCGGGTCAGGTACTCCAGCGCCTCGGCGAACGAGTAGTTGACGTAGCCCACGCCGGTGGGGGCCGCGACGACGATCACGGACTTCTCGTAGGCGCCGAGGACGTCGAGCTCGGAGAGGGCCAGGTCGGCGCGCGTCTCCGGGGTCCGGGCACTCTCGAACCCGGCGACGGCCCGGATGGGGTCGACGGCCGGTTCGCCCATGACATCGGCGATCTCGTCGGCGACCAGCGTCATCAGGACGAACCGGCGGCCCTCCTTGCCGATGTCATCGAAGGCGATCAGGCTCGCGGGACCCGCGGTGACCGACCGGCTCGTGGGGGCGTCCGGGTAGGCGGCCTCGACCACGTCATCGGCGTGCTGGAGCCGCCGTCGCAGGCGATCGAGGGCGGCGAACCCGGCCGGGACCATGAGCGCGGCGGCGATCGAGTGGCCGACGAGCGGCGTGACCTTGTCGTCGCTGCGACCCAGGGTGCGGCTGACCAGCGCGGTCGAGCCCTCGGCCAGTGCGTACTCGACGCCCGCCAGGGCCATCAGGCCGGCGCCGACGGATCCGCCAAGGGCGGCGGACCGGGCCATCCCCACTGCGGTCGTGGGGCGCTGGATCTGGCGGCGGTCGCCGGTCTCGCCGACCGCCAGGGCGCGACGATCGCGGGCGTTGACGCGGATCGCGGAGATGGTCCCGCCGATGGCGGCGGCCGTGGCCATCCCGATGGCTGGGGACACCGGGCCGACCAGCGCTCGAGTTGCCTTGTCGGAGACGATCACGAGTGCGGCAGCCGCTGCCCCGCCTCCGAGCAGGCGGGCCACGGAGTTGCCGGTTGCGACGGGTAGCCGGGTGGTCGCCGTGTTCGGAAGGAGCCGTGCGCCGGTGAACCCGGCCCCCGCGACGATCGCGGCAGCGATGAGCGTGGCGTTCTCCGGGTCGCCCCGGCCACGCGAGGTCGCCACCAACTCCGCGGTGGCCTCGACCGTCGACACCGCCAGAGTGCCGACCCCGAGGCCGATGGCGGCCGTCACACCCGTCGCCATGGCCTGATCAGTGGTCGTGCGCGGCAGGAGGCCACGGGCGAACGTGTTGGACGTGACGGCGGCGGCAGCAGTCACGCCGGTGCGCAGCGCCAGGTAGCGCCGGCCGGATCGAGGGGCCATGGGGGCAGTCTGCCCGATCACTCGGCGGGCGAGTGGCGATTCGGTCCGTGCGGTCGGCGTCAGTCGCCGACGGGGTGCTCGGCGTGGCGACGGGTCAGGACCCGGGCCTGCACCGACAGGATCCAGCCGACCAGGTCCTTGTCGATCTTGGACTGGACAGTGCCGGCGAGCGGGAAGGGCAGCGATGCCTTCGTGCTCGTCGAGGTCGTCAGGGTGGAGCCGCCCTCGCTGACCAGAAGTTGCGACGTCCCCATCGAGGTGGCCTTGGGTGAGCCGAGCAGGTGCACCTCGAGGGTGCCGTCGGCGCCCTCGTCGGTCACGAGACCCCATTCCTGGGCCCAGGACAGCCGGACCTCGCCGGGCAGGAGCTTCTGGGCCAAGTCAGGGATGCCGGGCTTGGACGTGGAGAACCGCCACTCCATGGTCGCAACAGCGCGCTCGCCGGAGGTGTCGCAGGTCAGGGAGTCGACCTCGACGCCCACCTCCTTGGCGAACGCGCGCAGGAAGTCCTCGCTGATCAGGTCGGCGTGCACGGTCGCGGGCGCGATTGTCAGGTCGAAGCTGTGATCCACGCGGCCATTGTGCCGGTCCGGCGCCGTGCCGGCGAGTTGCCACCGGCTTCGGGGGTGCATGGGCGTCCGTGGCGGGTTAGCGTCAGGCGCCAAGGCAGCCCGCCACCAGCCCGGAAGGGGTCGCGATGACGCCCTCTGACCAGACGCCCCGCACCGACCTGCCCCGCTACCCGGTGAGCCTCGTGCGCGCTGTCGCGCCCTGGAAGCGCTCGGCGAATGCGACAACCGTGCTTCCCGAGACCCAGAGTGTGGTCACCGGCTGGCGCCCGGATCGCGAGAAGCTCGCCGAGTACCGGTCGTTGGTCGGTTCCGGCGCCGAGATTCCGATCGCCTTCCCGCAGCTGCCGATCATGGCGCTGCACATCGACCTGCTCTCGCGGTGGTCGTTCCCGGTGCGGGCGTTGGGGCTGGTCCATCAGGGCACCGTCATCGAGGTGCTCGACGAGCTGCCCGTCACCGGGCCGTGGGACGTGCGAGCGGCGGTGTCCGACGGCCGGCACGTGCGTGCCGGGCTGGAGTTCGACGTCTCCGGGGAGGTCAGCGTGGGCGGCTCGCCCTGCTGGCGCTCCACATCCATCTACCTGTCCCGCAGCCGTTCGGCCAGCGGGGCCGAGGAATCGTCGGTCCCGCACCTGGATTCCTCGGGGGCGTGGGACGCCGAGGTTCCGATCCCGGTGGCGGAGGGAACCGGGCGGGCCTTCGGCCGGGTGACCGGCGACATCAACCCCATCCATATGCACGCCCTGCCGGCCAGGGCATTCGGGTTCCCGAGGGCGATCGTCCACGGGTGGTGGACCACGGGACGGGCGACGGCGCAGCTCGGCATCGATGAGGCCGTGCCCGGTCGTCGCCTCGAGATCGCCTTCAAGCGGCCGATCGTGCTGCCGTCCACGCCGATCCTGTGCTCCCGCGTCGGGGCCACCGGCGGTGTCGAGTTCGCCCTGTTCCGCACCTCGCCGGTCGAAGGTGGCGAGGAGCCCGTGCGGGCGCTGGTGTCGGGGGTCGTCACCGGCTGAGTCGCCCTGGGCGGCGTCGCGTGTCGGCCGCAGGAACGTGACCGCCCGGGAGGGCAGAATCACCGGTGTGCGCGCCGCTGCGGGACCTCCCCGGGAACCGGGTGCCATGGCGCGGCGTGACCCAGCACTGGAGGCGGTCCAACGGGCGGCGGTGGCCGCGAGACTCGGTGCACTGACACCGGGTGCGATGGAGGCGATCCGGTCGTGCCGGGGCCAGGAGTTCCAGCGGCTCGAGTTCATCGGGGACTCGATCCTCGAGGTGGTGCTGCACGCCCACTCGGTGATCTCCGGCCCCGGCTGCCCGCACTGCGCCGGACGTGCGGACAAGTTCACGACCGATGCCCACCTCGGGGAGCTCGCCCGCCAGATCGACCTCGGTGACTGGCTGGAGTGGAGCCCGTCGCTGCACCGGATGGCCGACATGGTCGAGGCGTGCGCCGGCGCCACATGGGTCAGCGGGCGGTGGCCGCAGGTCGTGGCCTTCGTCGCCGCCGAGCTGCATCCCCTCGGTGTGGACGAACAGCGTCGCCTGCTGCACGGTGGGGCCCAGGTGCACCCCGAGGCCCCGGCGCGAGCCCGCGAGATCCTGGGTGCGGCGATCCTCGAGGCCGCGGCCTCGACCTCGGCCTACCGGCTGCACCCCGAGGCCGATGAGGGCGGCCTGTCCAAGGTCAAGGCCCGCATGCTGTCCAGCGAGCACGTCCTGGGGCGATGCCGGGAATCGCGGTGGGTGCACCGCAGCCTGCGCACACGGCGCTTCGACCGTGACGACGTGGAGCGCCAGCTGGCCACCAACCTGCTCTCCCACGGGCTGGCGTCGGCGATCACGATCGCGTGGCCGCTGACGACCTGAACTGCGCTGTCCACAGATGCGCTGCGGGGGTCTGGTGCATGGGGCCGAGGTCGGGCAGGGTGCGGTGTGCGGCGCCGTGGGGCGTCGATCGATCGGGGGAGTGATGAACGAGACGATGATGACCGTGTCGGGCAACCTGGTGTCCGACGTCGACTTCCGGGTGACCACCCGGGGTGATGGCCTGGCGAGGTTCCGCGTGGCCTCGACCATCAAGCGCTACGACCGCGCCAGCGGTCAGTGGCTCGACGGCGACACCACGTACTGGAACGTGACGGCATGGCGGCGGGCCGCGGAGAACGCATCGAAGTCGCTGGCCAAGGGCCACCCGGTCGTGGTGCACGGCAAGGTCCGCCAGCGCACTGTCGACCGTGAGGTCCCGGGGGTACCCGGAACCACGATGGCCGTGACCTTCACGGACCTCGAGGCAGTCAGCTTCGGACTGGACCTCACCCGCTGCCGGGCGCAGTACCAGCGTGCCCCGATCGGGCCCCAGACCGGTCCGGTCGAGGGGGAGTCGCTCGGGCACGGTGACCCGGGTCAGGGTCAGCAGGGAGTCGGGGAGGGTGCTGGGGTCGGTGTCGAGGGGGTCGGTGATCCGGTGGCTGCGGCCGCGCTCGATGCGCAGCGCATCGACGCCGCCTGAGCCTGTCCACGCGGGTCCGGGGGGTCGGTGGCGGGTCGGGGCCCGCCGTTCGCGGGTTACTCGGCATGACCGTGCGGCCGATACCCTTGCCCCCATGGCTGAGTACATCTACACACTTCGCAAGGCCCGCAAGGCCTTCGGCGACAAGGTCGTCCTCGACGACGTCACGCTGTCCTTCCTGCCCGGGGCCAAGATCGGCGTCGTCGGGCCGAACGGCGCGGGCAAGTCGAGCCTGATCAAGATCATGGCCGGCCTGGACCAGGTGTCCAACGGGGAGGCGGATCTCAGCGCGGGCTACACCGTGGGCATCCTGTCCCAGGAGCCGGTGCTCGACGAGACCAAGGACGTCCTGGGCAACGTCGAGGAGGGCGTGGCCGAGACCAAGGCGCTGCTCGACCGGTACAACGAGATCTCCGAGCTGATGGCCGATCCGGACGCCGACTTCGATGCGCTCATGTCCGAGATGGGGGTGCTCCAGGAGAAGATCGACCACCTCGGGGCGTGGGACCTCGACGCGCAGCTCGAGCAGGCGATGGACGCCCTGAACTGCCCGCCGCCGGATGCTGACGTGTCGGTCCTGTCCGGCGGTGAGCGGCGACGCGTGGCGCTGTGCAAGCTGCTGCTCCAGCAGCCGGACCTGCTTCTGCTCGACGAGCCGACCAACCACCTCGATGCCGAGAGCGTCCAGTGGCTGGAGCAGCACCTCGAGAAGTACCCGGGCACCATCGTCGCGATCACCCACGACCGGTACTTCCTCGAGAACGTGGCCCAGTGGATCCTCGAGCTGGACCGCGGTCGCGCCTACCCGTACGAGGGCAACTACTCGACCTACCTCGACGCGAAGGCCACCCGCCTGAAGGTCGAGGGGGCGAAGGACGCCAAGCTGCGCAAGCGCCTGACCGACGAGCTCGAGTGGGTGCGCTCCAACGCCAAGGCCCGCCAGACCAAGAGCCGCGCCCGTCTGGGTCGCTACGAGGAGATGGCCACGGAGGCGGAGAAGACACGCAAGCTGGACTTCGAGGAGATCCAGATCCCGCCGGGTCCGCGGCTGGGCTCGCTGGTCGTTGAGGCCTCCGGACTGACCAAGGCCTTCGACGACCGCGTGCTCATCGACGACCTGAGCTTCACCCTGCCGCGCAACGGGATCGTGGGCATCATCGGGCCCAACGGCGTCGGCAAGACGACCCTGTTCAAGATGATCGTGGCGCAGGCCAACGAGGACACCACCGACAAGGCCGCACTGCCGACCTCCGGCGACATCCGGGTCGGTGACACGGTCAAGCTGTCCTACGTGGACCAGAGCCGTGCGGGCCTGGATCCCACCAAGAACGTGTGGGAGGTCGTCTCCGACGGCCTGGACTGGATCAAGGTCGGCAACGTCGAGATGCCCTCGCGGGCGTATGTCGGGGCGTTCGGCTTCAAGGGTCCGGACCAGCAGAAGCCGTCGAAGGTCCTGTCCGGCGGCGAGCGCAACAGGCTCAACCTGGCGTTGACCCTCAAGCAGGGTGGCAACGTGATCCTGCTCGACGAGCCGACCAACGACCTCGACGTCGAGACGCTGGGTTCACTGGAGAACGCCCTGCTGGAGTTCCCGGGGTGTGCGGTGATCACCTCGCACGACCGCTGGTTCCTCGACCGCGTGGCCACCCACATCCTGGCCTACGAGGGCGACTCGCAGTGGTTCTGGTTCGAGGGCAACTTCGAGTCCTACGAGAAGAACAAGATCGCCCGCCTCGGCCCCGAAGCAGCCCGTCCCCACCGCGCCACCTACCGCAAGCTCACCCGCGGCTAGGGCAGCCGCGACCCACCGCGGCCGCCCTGATCCTGCACTCGCGGGCGGCGTCCGGGAGGGCAGGTGGCCGCGTGTGACCAAGGCCCCTGTGCGGCGGGGTTGCAGGAAGTACCGTGGAAGGTGAGCAGGTGGGCTGCCCGATCGGATGTCGGTAGGGGGCGGCGTGGTGAGGTCAATGAGAGGCTTCGCTGGTACTTGTCCTGGCGGGAGCCACCACTGGGCTGGCTCTGAGTGCCAGTTCCCGTGGGCGTGTCAACGGGAGCCGAGGTGGGTCCGGCCTGCGCCGATTGGCGCAGCGCAGGGACCATCGCGCTGGGCAGCCCGAGACGGGCAGTCAACGGCGTTCCGCAGGCGGGAGTGGTCGAGCTCAAGTACCGAGAGGCCTCCGGGTGGGTGACTGCTCGGTTGAGCTCGTCGACTGTGGGAGTGCCCGAGCAGCCGGGCGGCCTGTTCGGCGCGTCGGTGGACGCCTACTCAATCAGCTCTGGGGACTACTGCCAGGACCTTGTGGTGGGAATGCCCGGCAAGGACGGGGGAGCGGGCGGCGTCGTCGTGGTCCCCGACTTCGGCAGCGGGCTGAACCCCAGTGCAGCCGTGTGGTTGCCGGCGCCTGCGGGCCTTCAGCCGGGCGATGCCCTTGGCTCGGCTCTGACGGTCCTGCCGTGGGAGTGGTTCTCGCCGATGGGCAACTTCCACGCGGTCGTCGCGGGAGCTCCTGGGAGGGATCTCGAGGGGGCGCCGGACGCGGGGATGGTCGTCTCCTGGCAGTTGCTCAGGTACAGCGAGTCGCCGGGCAACGTTCGCGTGAACGCTCCAACCACGTACACGCAGGGGTCCGCGGGGCTACAGGGTCGTGCAGAAGCAGGTGACCGGTTCGGTTCCGTCCTGGCTTCGTGGGACGAGTACACCGTGGTGGGAATCCCTGACGAGGACATCGAGCAGGGCGGGAAGAACCGCAAGGACGCCGGATCGATCGCGATCCTGCACTTCACCAACGGGACGCTGAGCGGCAACGACCTGCTCTGGCAGGGGGCCGGCCTGCCGGGCGGATCCCAGAAGGGGACCGCCTCGGCGCCGCAGTAGCCACGCGCAGGGGCGGCCCGATCCTCACGGGCGCGTTCGGAGTGCCGGGTAAGGACGCAGACAAGCGCAAGGATTCGGGCGCCGTGATCGCTGTCACGAGCCGTTATGACGCGCCGAGTGGGCGGCACGTGAGCCTCTACACGGTCGTCACCCAGAACACTCGCGGGGTTCCCGACCGATCCGAGAAGGGAGACGCCTTCGGCGCCTCCGTCTCCGCGTCCGATGGAGGGCAGTCCGTTCACCCTGCCCTTGGCGGTGGGCGCCCCCGGCGAGAACGTCGGACGCAAGAAGGACGCAGGTTCTGTGACCTACCTCAGGGTGAACCCCTCGGCGCCAGGAGGTCGCATGTGGTCGATCGCGGGGCTCGCGGCGCGCGATCGTTTCGGGTCATCTGTCAGGGTGCGGGACTACTACTGTGAACCAGGGTCCTGCCGCTTCGTCTTCGTGGGGGCCCGGGGGAGGACCGGCCGCGTGCTCGTGATGCGGGCCGCATCTACGTGATGGCCTTCGCCTCGGCCGGTGGCTCCCCCACCACGAGCGTCCTGGCCGACGGGGTCACTGCCAAGGAGAGGCTCGGGCGCTAGGCCTCAGCTCTGACGACGATTGCGCGGCTCTCGGGGCTGGTTCTGAAAGGCGAGCCGAACGTGAGCGACGGCAATTGGGCGTTCAGACTCGTGGTGGATGGCAGTTGGCGCACGCTGGAGCAAGGGATCAAAGGTGCCGTCGCGTCGACGCGGAGAGGTCGCCCTACTAGCGGAGGGGCGGCGGGCGGCGGCTAGCGCGTCGCCGTCTCCAGGAGGAACAGGAAGCTGGCGTAGTCGTGGCCGATCGCCCTTGTCATCCCCAGTTCGCAGGTGCGGTTGGAGCACAGGTAGGCGTCGAACTCCTGGCCCGCGAGTTCGGCGGCCTGTTCGGCGCCGGCGCCGTCGGCCAGCTCCGGGTGCAGCATCCCGCGGTCGCCGGCGAACCCGCAGCACGTGCCGTACACCGGGACGGTGACCTCCTCGGCCAGTGCTCCGGCGACGTCGGCCAGCGCCCCGCCGAGGCCCAGGTGGGTGCCGGCGCACGTGGCGTGGATGACCGCCGAGCCGACCTTCTGGCGGACCTCGAGCCGGGGGAGCAGCTCGTCGCGGGCCCACTGGATGGAGTCGAGGATCCGCAGCGCCCGGTGCTGGGCGACGGCCGGGCCCTCGAGGTAGGGCTCCACCTCGTGCACCAGCCCGAAGGTGCAGGACGTGGCGTCCACCACGACCGGCAGCCGACCGCCGTCGGTCCAGCGCCACAGGTGCTCGACCACGGCGTTGGCCATGTAGCGGTTCCCGCGGTCGTAGCCCTTGGAGTGCCACACCGTCCCGCAGCACAGGCCGGCCACGTCGTCGGGGATCCACACGGGCTGCCCCGCGCGCTCGGCGAGGGCCACCACGACCTCCGGCAGGCTCGGGCGCTCGGGCATGCGTCCGCGGGTTGCCGAAGATCCGGTTGATGCACGCGGGGAAGTAGACGGCCGCCGCGCCCTCGCGCGACGTCACCGGCAGCTTCCTCGGCGCCGATCCCGGGATCTCCGGGAGCCAGCGGGGGATCAGGTCGTTGCTCACGACTGCCCGGCCCGCCTCGGTGACCCCGCTGATGAACCCGTCGCCGGTCACCGACCCGACCCCATGGGCGGTGCGAAGCGCGATCCGCCCGCCCCGCTGCATCAGCCGGTAGCGCTTGGCGACGGTCAGCGCGATGCCCTGCGCGGTTCCGGGTGGGCCTTCACCCGGAAGGGCTTCATCAGGTCGCCGGTGTTGATCCCCACCGGGCAGGCCAGGGCGCATGAGCCGTCGCCGGCGCAGGTCTGCACTGCGTCGTAGGCGTAGGCGCCGGCCAGCTCCTCGGCCACGGGCGACCCCTCCGGCTGGCGGACCATCTCGCGGCGCAGGGCGATGCGCTGCCGGGGCGTGGTGGTCACCCGCCGGCTCGGGCACACGCTCTCGCAGAAGCCGCACTCGATGCAGGCGTCGGCGACCTCCTCGATCGTCGGGGCGGTCTTGAGGTTCTTCAGGTGCGCCTGCGGGTCGTCGGTGAGCACCACTCCGGGGGAGAGCACCCCGTGCGGGTCGATGAGGCGCTTCACCTCGCGCATGTGCCCGGCGATCGTCGGGCCCCACTCGGACTCGACGAAGGGCGCGATGTTGCGACCGGTCCCGTGCTCGGCCTTCAGCGACCCATCGAACCGCTCGGTCACCACTGCACGACGTCGCGCAGGAACGCGTCGAAGCGCTCGACGTCGGCAGGCTCGTGCAGCCACGGCGTCACCAGGAAGTGCAGGTTGCCCGCCGAGGCGTGGCCGAAGATGACGGCGTCGTAGTCGTGGCGCGCGAACAGCTCCTGCAGGGCCAGCGCGCCCTCAGCCAGCCGTTCGGGCGGGAAGCAGACGTCCTCGAGGATGAACGACGTCCCTGACGGCCGGGCGCCGCCGACGCTGGCGAGCAGGCCGTTGCGGATCACCCAGTACTGCGCCGACAGCTCGGCGTCGCGCGTGAACGTGGTCGGCTCGAGCAGGGTCATGCCGGCGAGCAGCGCCTCGGCGGCCACCTGGGACTCCTCCGAGCGCTCGGGAGTCTCGTCGCGGAACTCCACCAGGAGCCCGGCGGCCGACGGGGGCAGGTCCTCCCAGCGTGCGGGCACCCCCGGGCGCCCGCGCACGGCGGCGATCGAGGCGCGGTCCATCAACTCCACCGCCGCTGCCCCGGCGGCCACGAACGGCGCCACCGCCGAGCACGCGGCCTCCATGTCCGGGAACAGCATCAGCGACGTGAGGTGGTGCGCGTCGTCCGGAACGGTGTCGAACACGGCCTCGGCGATGAACCCGAGCGTGCCCTCCGAGCCGATCATGAGCCGGCGCAGGATCTGCACCGGGGTGTCGGAGTCGAGGAATGCGTTCATCGAGTAGCCGGTCGTGTTCTTGATCCGGAACTTCGTGCGGATCCGGTCGGCCGTCGCCGGGTCGGCCAGGATCGCGTCGCGGATCTGGCCGAGCCCGGCGGCGATGGCCGGCTCGGCCTCGGCCAGGCGGACCTCGGCGTCCGGGGCGGCGGTGTCGAGCACCGTGCCCGAGGGCAGCACGATCGTCATCGACCGAAGTGTCTGGTAGGAGTTCTCGACCGTGCCGCAGCACATCCCGCTGGCGTTGTTGGCCACGACGCCACCGATCGTGGCGGCCGCCTTCGACGCGGGGTCGGGTCCGAGCCGGTAGCCGTGGCGCTTCAGCGCCGCATTGGCCCGGGCCAGGATCGTGCCAGGCTTGCTGCGCAGGGTCCGACCGCCGTCCTCGACCGTGCACCCGATCCAGTGACGCATGACCTCCACGAGGATCCCGTCGCCCTGGGACTGCCCGGACAGGCTCGTGCCGGCGGCGCGGAACGTGACCGGGATCGAGTGCGCGTGCCCGTAGGCCAGGACCTTCTGGATGTCGCTGACGTCGCGGGCGAGGACCACGACCTGCGGGAACATCCGGTAGGGGCTGGCGTCGGTGGCGAACCGGACCAGGTCGAACCCGCGGCTGAGCACCACCGCAGGATCGCCGAGCAGCTCCTCAAGGTCGGACC